>JBNKEH010000004.1:0-173358 GCA_050288685.1 Paracoccaceae bacterium
CTCCGGGCGGTAGCACAAAACAGCGCTCAAGTAGCCCTCCGGGCGGTAGCGCACCAAAACTGTCGCGGGGTGGAGCAGCCCGGTAGCTCGTCAGGCTCATAACCTGAAGGTCGTAGGTTCAAATCCTACCCCCGCAACCAACTTTAGCGAACAATCAGACGCCGAAAAATCTGCGGCCTCTCTACGTTCAGCAAAGGTCAACAATCCCAACAATTTACCATCAATCTGAACCCGATGGCCGAGCTCAGGGTCATGAAAGACCGTGATCCGCTCGATCAGATCCGCCAGTATCTCTGAGGCTCGATGCACAATCTTTGGGTTAGAGAGCGTCTCCGAAAGAGCGTCAATCTGAGCTTGCTAGAGCTCTGCAATATCCACGGAGATCTCTGCGTCTGAGCTTTCCCATGATGCAAGATCTGCTTCGATTTGGGCTTTGGCATCTTCTGCAGCTTCCAGCATCGCGTAGATACTTGCCGTAGCGTGATCTTCCCGGATTGCGCGCAGGCAGCCGTCGATCGCTTTTTGCTCGCGGGCAAGCGATCTTTGCAACGCGATCACTGTATCGCGGCGGTCCTGGTTCGCCTCCTCCAATCGAGCCGCGAGTTCCATGCGGAATTGTTCCAATGCCGGAGGCGTCATCAACTCAGTACGCAATGCAGAGAGTACGAGCGGCTCAAGACGATCCAGTCGCAAGCCGGGTTGACCTGTGCAGACCGTTGGACCTTTTTCTTTTGCGTTCGCGCAATAGTAAGCACGGCGATTGTCTGCTCCAGCAACAGTCATAGTGCCACCGCAGATCCCGCATCGAACCAGTCCCGAAAGCAAGTACTTCTTGCGCCGGAGGGAACAAGGGGCGGCGGTCTTCAGTGTTTTGCGCTGAGCGGCTTGTCGAGCTTTCACCTTTTCCCACAAGCTTTGATCGACGATACGCAAGGCGGGCACTTCTACACGCTCGATCTCATCTTCGCTGCGGTGGCGAGCAGTGCGTCTATCTGTCTCGGGATTCTTGCGATACTGTAGGCGGTTCCAGACACGCAGTCCGATATAGAGCTCGTTATTCAGAATCCCGGTGCCTTTGGTCGTGTTTCCGTAGATCGTGTTCACTTTCCAGCATCCGCCACGCGGAGAAGGTACACCCTCCATATTCAATCGGTATGCGATCGCTTTCGGACTGGTGCCGTCCGCGAATTCTTGAAAAATGCGCTGGACGATGTGCGCTTGTGTGTCGTCAATGACGAGTTCTCCGGTCTGGCGCAGTCCCGTAGATGGGTCGACAGGAATGCGATAGCCGAAGCTGATCCCGCCAGCTGACTTTCCAACTTTCACTGTGCCGAGCTGTCCGCGATGCGTTTCCTGCGAAATCCGTTTGAGCTGCAAAGCATCCATCGTGCCTTTCATGCCGATGTGAATCTCTTCGATGCGACCGTCGTTCAGCGTGTGAATCTCGACACGATTGTACTCGCAAATAGAGTAGAGATTTGCTGAGAGCTCTTGGCTGCGATTCAGCCGGTCAAGACCTTCCGCTAGCACGATATCGACGAGACCGTGTCGAACAGCTTCAAGCATCTTCTGATATGCTGGTCGGTTTCTCTTGGCGCCAGAAATGGCTTCATCCTGAAATATATCTCGGATGTCCCAGCCTTTCTCGTCGGCGAACTCGCGGCAAAGTGCGATTTGATCACGCGCAGATTTAACGTCTTGCATATCCGAAGAAAAACGAGCGTAGATCGCGACGCGACGTGTCATTTGTGAGTTTCCTCGCCGTTTGGCGCCGCATTTGTATTTGCTGCGCGTGCGATCTGCAGCGCAGCAGCTTCGGCGAGCAGCGCAACGAGCGCGTCGCGAGCGATGACAGCGGCGGTTGCACCGCCGGGGTTGTTGTTTGCGGCGGTTAGTGTGATCTGTCTGTTCATTGTTCGAACTAAGCCTTTGTAACTCTGCAAAAGACCTAGGCCACGAAAAAAGCTGAACAAAACGAGAGGCGAAAAAAGGTGAGCACTCGCTTCTATCGCAAGTGCGAAGCTATTGGGTATCTCGGCTAGCCAGAGCAGCGCTCTGACTAGCGGCTTCTCTGATCTTGGGTATTGGTAATCTCAGCGACCAATCCCGCGATGCCAACCAATATCGTTCTCGGCGGCGAGCAGATCCGCGACGCGCAGCGAGCCGTTCAACGCATCGCGGAGACGACGAACGACGTAGTCCAGGCTCTGCGGTTCGGTGGACTCTCGTTTCGCAAGCTCTTGCAGGATCATCTGGGCGGAATGCCGGAAATCGTCGTTCAAAATGCGACGCGCTTCGAGTTTTTTAACGAGTTCGCGGCGCCAAGTTTCCACTGGTTTCCAATCTTCCCACGGCAGTTCATCGAGCGCGTTCATTGCTGCGTGCGCTGCGCGGATCGCATCGGCGAGCAAGTCTTCAAGTCGATCGAAATCTACGATCCTGTCGGGCGAAAAATGCACGATACGGTGAGCGTTTTTTGCGGGGAATACGTTCGGCATCGAAACCATGTGATGTCCTTTCCTGATTGATTTTTATGACTGAGCCAGTGCGCCCGGCCCTCGCGTGGAGGGGCCGGTGCAGTGGTTCGGGCGTCAGACCCCCCGGGGTGGATGAAGTGCCGCCTTGGAGGAAGGCGGTGCGCGTCAAGCAGCCGCAGCTGACAGATCCGCAGCGTTGTTCTTCGCGTATTCTGCGAGAGCGTCGTCGAAGCTGTCTTTCAGAATGCACAGGTCTTCGACGATCGGCGAAGCCGCGTCGATCTCCGAGAACCGAGCGGCTTCTTCGGAACTAGGAACATCGACAAGATCGAGCGCTAGAATCCTGTGCAGCGCGATCAAGTTTCTCAGCGTGCGGCGGTCGGGAATAGCTGTGTGCTGAAGCGCTTCGACGATATCGTCGACCAGCCGTTCGCCGCGCTTGCCTGCCAGCAGGCGGGCTCCGTTCCGGAGCGCGTCATTCTGCTCCTGAAAGAGTTTGTGAAACGGTAGTTCGCATGTGTGTTTCGGTGTTTTGATGTGCATGTGTTTTCTTTCTTTGCGATTGTTCGTTGGGGACCTGTTTGTTCAAGGTCTCGGCGCCGCCTGTCGGTCGTTTGTTTGCGCCGGATCTCGCTAAGAGGATCCGGCGCAAACAAACGAGCCGCGGCGCTTCCCATGCATTTGGGTGAGGTCGAGGAGAGGGTGTCCCTCGCTTCGCTACGCAGCGCGTGAGCAGTGGGGAGGTGTCGGAGGGGAGAGTGCGGAACGACTTCCCTCTGACCCGTCGGAGACGCCAGGGGTGTTGGGGCGTGGCGAGCTGACCTGACGCCTAAGATGGTGTCGGAAGAGGTGGCAGCGCTCTTTCCGACTCTGTGGGGTCCAGGGGAGGTGAAACGCTTTCCGGTCCCGCTGAAGGCGCGGGGTTCCGGGGCAGCGCCCCGGCGAGCTGAGCTGAGCGCAAGGAGCCGCAGGCGGTGCGCTCAGCTCTATAGTGAGTAAAGTTCTGAGCGCATTTCCAAATGTGCTTCTCTGAAGGCTCTCCTAGCCGACGGAGTGCCCTGATTTTGATGCTCGCACTGGCGACCTATTTGTCGCATATGGGCAGTGAAAAGAACCTCATTGTGCTGCGCTACAAGCGTGTCAGCGTCTACGACCTCGGTGGGATCGAAGCGCACGGCAGGCGTGTTGCCGATCCGGCAAACACCGATCCGGAACGCCGCCATCTGAACGAATATCTCGTAGGGCACGAACATCTCACTGAGCTTGCGGATGAACGGATCCGCGCGCTTCAAATGCGCAACGTCGATGTCAAGCGCGCTGCTCTGAAGCGCGGCCGGCGGACTGGAAAGATCCGCGAACTGGACAATGCCGTAGCGGCATGCAGCGATGACACTGCTGCGCTGGCGGAGCTGATTGGTTGGCCGTGGCACCATGCGAATACCCGCCCTTTTACAGAGGGTGTTCTGTCGGCCTCGCATGAGTGGTTTCTCGATGCCGAGGGGCGAGAGGACGAGGAAAAGGTTCGTGAATTCCTTGATTTCGCGAAGGCGTATCTTGAAACCGAGTTCGGGCAAGAAGTGATTTATGCGCGCGCAGACAGAGATGAGAAGACAACACATGTGCAATTCGTTGTAGCGCCGTCACACATTGAGCAGCGCACAAAGCACTACATGCTCAGTCACAGCTCGCACCGATTGTTTGGACAAGTTGAGGTCGTTGAAGTCGAGGACGACGCTGAAAACGAAAAATCGTGGATGCGGAAGAGCTATGAAATCGCTCAGGATCGCATTGCCGACTTCGCCAAGGATTGGGGCATCCCTCTCGCACGCGGAGAGCGCCGCGCGGAGAAGGAGCGAGAGCTTCGTGCGAAGGGGCAACAAGTCATCAAGCGGAAAAACGTGGCTCCGGCACGGGCACGGGAGTTAGCTGAAGCCATGGTTGGCGAGGCACAAGATATCAGCAGGAAAGCTGATGACCTGTTCGTCACTGCGAGCGAAGACCGCAGCAGCGCAGCCGGTGAATTGTTGTTTGCAAGGATTGACAAAGAGCAAGCTGAGAAGAATGCAAAAGAGGCTCAGATAGCGCGCGAGAAAGCAGATGCGGCTCATCGCGATGCTCTCGCTGAAACTAATGCAATGCTTGCTGAGCGCAAATTCTATGAGACGATTCCGGAAGCAATTGCTGACGAGAAGATAATCGTCAATGACGGCTCAGAGGGTGAACCGAAGGCGAAAATTGGAGCAAACTGGGAGACCCTTGAGCAGAGCGAGAAAGACGCGCTGGCCTCGATTTGGAAATCCGCTTCAGGGCGATCCCGCACAACTATCATTCGTTTGTTCCGAGCAGTGCAATCCTCCTGGAACAACATCAGAAAGCGTGAAGCAGAACTCGACAACGAAGTCTTGAAACGTGTTGAGGAACGTCTCCGAAAAGAGCGCGCTGCAATGTCGAAGCGCGAAGATGATGTCAAAGCGCGTGAAGCTGCAACCACGCTTCGGGAAGACGAGGCGCGAGCAGTCGAGGGGCGTGCGCGACAGCTGATTGATGATACGATCGGGCTCTATGAAAGTGCTCGAGCGTTCTTGCTCGATAAGCGAGAAAAAGAGCGTACAGATGCGGCGATCTCGAAGCTGAAGCGCAGTCGTCCGACCGACCGCCAGCGTGTTCGCGGTGAGTGAAGGGGGAGGCGAGCTGACGTCGATCGCCCTGAAGTGCTGGGAGGAGAGGGGGGGATTACGGACGTTCGCTGCGACTGAGAACCGATAATGGCGAAGCTGATGGAGCGGACATTCAGCCAATGATAATTAGGGCGGCTTGGCTATACGTCGAAGATCACATACAAGAGGTTATGCGCCAAAAGGCGGAGCTTGGCCGAACCATGTTGGATTTCCGGCCAAGCATTTTGATTAGGCCGCGTCCTTTTGGTCCATCAGACGCGCAAGCTTTTCTTTCCATCCTTTGGTGTGAACCAATCGCTGCAGGTGAAGGTCGGCGTTGATAATTTCCGATTTCGTGAGCTTTGAAAACCGATCCCAGTCGAGACCAAAGACGTAGATCGCGTTACCCTTACGGATGCTTTCGAGAACGACTACCCCCCGTTCTTTGAACGTGTAGGCGATGTAGTCAGAGAACCCGCCTGTCCCCACGAATTGCTCGTCAGGGTCGAAAGACAGGATGGTTTCTTGCCGATCAAAGATTACGCTTTGGGTATTCTCTGATGTGCGTTTAAGCGCCTCCCCCAGATGCGTCTTGAGGCGCTGCCATGGGTATTTTCCTGGCGGCAGCATCTTCCAGTTCAGGCGCTTGACGATGATGTTCGAAAAGCGGCTCAAATCGCCTTTGACCAGCTCACACCATCCGAAAAGTTCCAATAGAAGGTTGATCGAGTGCAACACATCGGAGTGTTGGTCATCGATATTACGAAGGGCAGGGGCCACAACATAGGCTTTGCCGTCATTTTCGATGTATGTCAGCTCTACACCGGGAGCTGCGACAGCCGAACGCGGATAGCATTGGCGGAAGATATCACGGAAGTCCTCGTTTTCTTCGTAATGGCCTCGTCCGGCCCATTGTTTCCAGGTCCATCGGACAGTGCGGACATAGCGTTCTTCCTTGGGCTGTTCGCGATGAACCTGCCATTTTCCATCAGCATTGAAGCGGCTGATGGCGCCGTTTCCATTGGGAAGAACGGTGTCGCCGGAGGTCGGCGAATCTGCGAACCCGATGCGGGCCAGCTTCTTGAGGCCTGTCCCGTCCAGCTCGACGACCGGGCGAAATTCTCCGCCAATGGGGATACCGCCAATGTAGGCAGACAGATTACGGATACGCTTTTTGCGAATAATCATGTTATTTTCCTTACATTTAGACGATTCTGGCCAATCCGTTTGCTCCATTTTTTGCTTGACCGGATGCGCTGATCGTCATACCGTTATTGACGAAACCGTAGGATGTTCCGCCAAAGAAAAATGGCCCTAAGGCCGCTCAGTAAATCCTACGATAACGTAATAATAACACAAACGGAGTCGTCATGTCAAATCCGTCAGGTGGTGAGGATGTATTCGGTGCGCGGCTTAAAGCTGCGCGAGAGAGCCGAGGCCTCAATCAAACCGAGTTGGCCAAGGTGGCTAAGCTTCAACCAGCCGCTATAGGCCATTTTGAATCAGGGCGTCGGAAGCCTTCATTTGCTAATATCCGTGTTTTAGCCAAGGCGCTTGAGGTGTCGTCTGATTACCTGCTTGGCCGGGCCAACAGCATGGAGGGAGCGACCACGGCATTTCGGAATGAAGAGAACCTAACGGCTTCGGACCGCAACGCAATCCAAGCGATGATTAATTCTCTCGCACAACAGCGTAAGGATCGTGAAGGTGGTCAAGGCTAAGTTCCGCTTAAAGTTGGCACGTCAGCGTGGGGAACAAACCGCAAAGGAATTTGGGTTCGACCACTTCCCAATCGACCCCTTCGATATAGCCGAACGTTCTGATATCGTCGTCGAGGCGAAAGACCCTCAGATGGATGGGGTCAGTGGGTGCATAGTATTTAATGATGATGGGGCAGGGATAATTTACTCGACGCGGGTGCGGAGCCAAGGGTTTCGGCGTTTCACCGTTGCTCATGAACTGGGGCACTATTTCTTAGATGGCCATCCTGATGAAATTCTGGGGGCCGGCGGGTTCCACGCTTCGCGTGCAGGGTTCACGCAAGGGGCTTCGTCTATCGAGTTGGAGGCAGATCACTTCGCTTCTGGGCTATTGATGCCGACAAAGTTGGTTCGCGATGTGTTGTCTGGTGAAAACATTGGGATGCCGGGTATCACGGCTCTTTCGTCGGATGCCAACACGTCGCTGACATCTGCGGCTATTCGTGCGGCGGAATGCGTGTCGTATCCAATGGCAGTGATCGTTAGTCAAGGTGAGAGCGTCTGTTACGGGTTTCTGTCGGAAAGCTTCAAGACGCTTGGAGGCCGCAAGTTTCTTCGCAAGGGTGATCCATTGCCAGCGTCGGCGACACGGGATTTCAACGCAGACGGTGCGAATGTCCGATCTGGCAAATCCACTTGCACCACCACCGACTTGTCATGTTGGTTTCAGGGCCCATCGAGCGTTTCGCTTGACGAAGAGATCGTTGGCCTCGGAAGCTATGGCCTTACACTGACGGTTCTTTCAAGCGAAGCCCTACCGGAAGACCCCTACGAAGAAGACGATGAAGACGAGAAATTGCGTGAGCAGTGGACGCCGAAATTTGCCTATGGGCGATAGGTGTGGGGGGGGGGCATTGCAGTTAGAAGTTATCATTGCTGTCTGGGGTGCCGTTCTTTCCACAGTCTTAGGTTCTATCAAGATTTGGGAAGTGTACCAATCACGCCCTCAGGTTTCCGTGAGTTATTCGGTCACGTCTGACCCAAAGCGCGAGAATGAACTTTTCGTTGAGAACACGTCATCTACTCCATTGATGATTACCTACTGGGAATTGGAACTGCGCGAACGGAAAATTCTTCGGCACTCGGTTGTAAATGGACGGTATCCAGATTGCGGTTACTACCATGTGACCGTCGAGGCGTTTGGAAGGCATACGCTCAGATTTGGAGATCGCCAGTGGTTCAGCACGTCAGGTTTGAAGAAGAAAAGACAGGCGTGGTATTTGAAGCTTCATATCGCCGGACGTCGCAGACCGGTCGAACTTCTGGTTTATCCCAAATGAAAATCGGTGCGAAAATCATAACTAATACACCAGCCAGCAAAGCCTTGCAAAACCAACCTGTGGACATGGTGCGTAAATCAGGTGCGAGTTAATTCGCGATCTGATAACGTGAAATCATGATGATCGGTTACGCACGTGTGAGCACCCAAGCGCAGAGCCTCGACCGCCAGATAGGAGCGCTGAACGGGGCAGGGGTCGAGCGTATCTTTCGGGAGAAGGCGACGGCGAAGACCGTGAAAGGTCGTCCGCAGCTTGAAAGAGCCATCGATGCGCTCGGTACGAGTGATGTGTTTGTTATTGCCGAATGGGATCGGGTGACCCGCTCGATGATGGATGGCATCACGATTATTCAGCGCGTTGCGGATCGAGGCGCGACGGTAAAGGTTCTGGATAAGCCGTGGCTCGACCTCACCACCCCAATGGGGAAGGGAATTCTCGCCTTTTTGTCAGCGCTCGCGGAGGATGAACGCGAACGGATCACGAGTCGCGCGAATGAGGGTAGGGAAGCGGCTAAGGTGCGTGGAGTCAAATTTGGCCCAAAGCCCAAGCTGACCGAACATCAGCGTGCCGTTGCACTTAAGCGAATAGCAGAAGGAGAAAGTTGCCGCTCCATCGCCAAGGACATGGGTGTCGCGCATACCACGATCTCTCGTCTAATGAGGGTTTGATTGCAGTTTGAGTTTTCATTAAGCTCGAACAAAGACGAGCAATTTGGGCTTATGTGGAGTTACATTATGACTTTGAACCGTCGAGACGTTCTGGCTGGTATCGGTGTAGTTGGAGCTACTGCAGTTCCGAACTCTGCAACCGCACAGGAAACTCCGCTACAAACAGAAAGTTGGCAAGCCGAGATAGAGAGCCGCATGAAAGAACTGTCGCCCGAAGCTCGTGACAAGTTGTTGTCATTGCAGGGTTCGGGTTCAATCCCTGAAGCAGCAAGCAAAATGAGTGAGAGGTTTCCCGCAATTGATCCAAGACTGATTTTGCAAGCTTATCCAAGTTTTGTTCAGGATGACGATTCAGCCACAAGCCTGCTTGAGCAGCTGCAAGCAGGTTCCTCGTACAAAGACACACCAACTCATGACAACGTTCCACATTCCAAAGGGCCTGATGGAGATTTCCCTGGATTTAGCCGTGATACATCGTTGACAATGCAGGATTTGCGGCTGTTTGGCCGTATTCCTGACGATTTCGATGCCAGAGGCGTCTTTATGAACGGGACACCAGCTATTCGTGGGCAGTAGCGGTGTTATGCAAGATGAATCGGCTGACCTAGTTCGTCAGATCATCTTAAAAGTCGCCGGTCGATGTAATATTGATTGCTCGTACTGCTATATGTATTCGCGAGGAAGCGACTATTGGAAATCAGTAGATCGAGTAATCAGTGTTGAAATAGCAGATGCATTCGCCAACCGAGCACGTGATTTTCTAGAGAAACATGGCGGCAGAATAAATGTTGCTTTGCATGGTGGCGAACCACTGATTGTTGGGCCTAAAAGGCTGGGCAAGATTGTCTCAACAATCAGAGATGTAACCGATGACAGAGTTGACTTCAGTATTCAAACGAATGGGATCAGCGTTGATGATGAATGGTTGAGTTGGTTTGCTGAGCACAATGTGCTTGTAGGAGTCAGCTTAGATGGACCAGCTGCTGTTAACGATGCCAACCGCAAAACAAAGAACGGACGTGGAACCCACCATATTGTAGCTGAAGCCGTTCGTCAGTTAGTCTCAGCGTCCGATCAAAGGCTTGTTCGTTTTGGAGGTTTGATCTCTGTCATCGACCCTCACCAAGATCCTTTTCTTATGTACAACCATTTTACCAAGGACTTAGGCGTTCGTTCTTTCAACCTTCTTTTGCCGGATGCAGATCACGATACATACTCGAAGTATTATCCAAGCACTCCGGTTGAGATGTTCGGAGACTTTCTCTGCCAGATGTATGATATTTGGATAGATGACAAAAACCGTCCTAACGTTCCAATTCTAAGAGATGCACTAGCGGTGTCTGTTGGTCGTCGGAGCGGCACCGAGCAATTTGGATCAGGGATTTCCCCGGCTGTTATTGTTGAAACTAATGGTTCAATCCAACCCCACGATGTTTTACGGATCAACGGGCATGGGAACCGGTACGCTTTAAGTGTCACAGATCATCAACTGACTGATATTTTGAGTGACCCAATTTATGCCGAAGCCACTAAAGAGGATAGAAATCGCTGCGAGCAATGTTCAAATTGCCCAATGTGGGACATGTGTTTGGGTGGGTTTGTAGCTCATAGGTACTCCTCGTTGCGTGGATACAGAAACCCTAGTGTTTACTGTGAAGCAATTTTCAGATTGATTTCACATGCATACTTCAAGTTGTTAAATGACGGATTACCAGCATTAGATTTCCCGGCGGACTCCGATACCAGTGTTGCTGCAGCTAACTGATATTAAATTACCGCGATTTGAAAAACATTCATTGGCGATATTTAACATAATGAACACTATCCGTCGCACGTCAGCTTTCGGGAAGCTGCGCTGCGGCGTTTGTGCGTTTGGTGAATGACCGGTTTGGGCCGTGAGCAGCTTCATGTAACACATATGGCCCAATCCACGACCAGACGATGCAACCCTGTCATCGATGAGTGCGCTGGCCTGGTCCTTTAGATGGCACGGGGAGTTTCGGTGTTCGGCAAAGGCCAAATCCTGCCCCCGCAACCAAACAAACGAACACGCCGCCGTCGAAAGATTGGCGGCTTTTTTGTGTTCAGTAAAACACAATAATCCCAATAACTTACCATCAATCTGAATCCGATGGCTAAGATCAGGGTCATGAAATGAGGTGCCCCTAGTTTTCTAGACACCTGCCACAAACAGTTTCTGCAGTCTGCTTTCGTGGAACGCTCCGGCACAAGACCGCGGTGCGATCTTGACCGTTGCATGGTCGGGGGCCTTTCGCCGTCAGCCGTTGGCCAATTCTCCGACCAGTATCGCGCCCAGCCGCTCCACCTCCCCAACTAATATGTCCAGGTCGGCGGTTGTCGTGCGGTGGTTGTTTATTGCGGCGCGCAGGCAATGGCGTCCCCTTACCGTTGTATCGGATACCGCTGCGATGCCGGTTTCCTGCATCTGCACCATGATCTCGGTGTTCAGACGCTTGAGTGCAGCTTCCGACAGGCCGCCGGGATCATAGCGAAAGCAGACGATGTTGATGACGAAAGGAAAGCACAGGGCCAGGTCCTTCGTGGCTGTAATGCGTGCGGACAGGTAGCGCGCATGGGCAAGATCCTGATCGATCAGCCGCCCGAACTTCGCCAACCCATGTTCCTTGAGTGCCATCCATACTTTGAGGGCGCGGAACCCGCGTGACGTCTGCAGACCGAAATCGTGCAGCGCTACCCCCGAGGCGATCCCCCGAGGCGTAGCCTCGAGATATTCCGGCGTAACCGTAAAGGCCCCAAGATGCGCGGTCGCATCCCGCACCAGCGCGCAGCCGACCTCAAACGGGGCGTGCAACCACTTGTGCGGATCGATGGCGATCGAGTTGGCACGCGCGATCCCCTCAACCAGGGCGCGCCCCTCCGGTGCGATGGCCAGAAGCCCGCCGATGCAACCGTCGACATGCATCCAGAGGCCTTCTTCGGCGCAAAGGTCGGCGATGGCCCCAAGATCGTCGATGGCGCCGGAATTCACGGTTCCCGCTGTTGCGATCACGCAGGCCGGAAGCAGGCCGGCCGCCCGGTCCTCGGCGATGGCTGCCCGCAAGGCCGCGATGTTCAGCCGGCAATCTGCGTCGGAGGCCACCCGTCGCAGCGCCAGCTCGCCAAGACCCATCGCCTCGACCGCGATCCGGTGGCAGGAATGGATCTGGTCCGATCCGTAGAAGCGCATGGGCGCGGGAAGCGCGCCAACCCCCTCCTTTCGCAGGTCGATACCGGACATGGCATTGCGCGCGACGGTCAGCCCGATCAGGTTCGCCATCGACCCACCCGAGACCAACGTTCCGCTGGCTTCGGCCGGATAGCCGACCATCTCCTTCATCCAGTTGACCACCTGCTTGTCTATCTCGGTCGCCGCATGGTCACCGATGCCAAGGTTGGAGCCAAGAATGGCAGCCAGAAAGTCACCCATCGCCCCGGTGAAGTTGCTGGCCCCCATATACCACATCCAGAACCGCGGATGGATGTTGCCCATCGGATAGGGAAGTACTTCCTCTACGACCTGTTGATAGACGTCGCGCAATGGCGTGCCCTGTTCGGGAACAGCTTGTCGAAACCGGGCGCGCTGCTCCGCCGGCATGACCTGCCAGACCGGCCGGGACCGGACGTCCCGGATGTAGTCGATAGCGTCGTTCACCATCTGGTGTGCAATGGCGCGGTGGGTTTCCCAATCCGCGGGATCGAGGGTTTCGGGTTCATGCGACATGGGTCAACCTAACTGATAGCTGGGGGTGGACATGGGCAGGGCGATCCCGGTGTTCTCCGAGCACGCCTCGACGGCGGTTTGGCCGGGTTGCAGCCTTTTATCCCGCTCGGCCTTCTCGATGATGCTCAGCGCCAGACGGTCCTTGACCGACCCGGCCGGGTTGAAGAACGCGGCCTTTACGTGAAGATCGGCACCCTCTGGGGCGAGGCGGTTTATTCTGATTGCGGGTGTGTCACCGATCATCCCGGGCACACTGGAATAAAGTTGCCCGCGTCCCGCGGTCGTGCGCGTCCTCTTCGCGTTCATTGCGTTTCTCCCTTTCGTGGCGGGGTCTTCGGGGTGACGGCACGTCCCCTGATCAGGCGGTTCATCACGCCGACACAGGCCAGTCTGCCCGAAACCGGGCGCCGCGCTTGACGGATTCCTGAAGATTTCATGTAGAACTTCGCCTAATTCATGTAGTCTGGCGCATGGCCTGGAAATTCGGAGACTTTCATCTCGACTCTGACCGGTTCGCGCTCACTCGCTGCGGTGAGGCCGTAGCGCTTGAGCCGCAAGTGCTTGCCCTGTTGATCCATCTTGTCCGCAACCATGACCGTATGGTCTCCAAGGACGAGGTCGTGGCTGCCGTATGGCAGGGACAGGCCGTCTCGGACGCCAGCATCTCGAGCCGCATCCGGTCGGCCCGCCAGGCATTGGGCGACAACGGCGCCCGGCAGGAGATGATCCGCACGGTTCATGGCCGGGGCTTTCGCTTCGTTGCAGAGGTGACGACGATCAGACCGGCGCAGGCGGCCTCCGAATCCGGGGCGCCCGTACCGCCCGATCCTCTGTCGGGACGACCCTCCATCGCGATCCTCCCGTTCAAGCCGCTGGGGCCGGAGCCCGATCTTGCCGTTCTGGCAGGGGCCATTCCCCACGAGGTCATCGAGGCCTTGTCCCGGCTGCGCTGGTTGGCGGTCATCGCGCGCGGCTCATCGTTCCGCTTCGGGGTGGATACCACCGACATCAATGCGGTCGCTGCGGCCCTGTCTGTGCGCTATGTCCTGACCGGGATCATCGAAAGCCGCGGCCCGGAACTCGCGGTTACGCTGGAACTGATGGATGCCAGCACGCGGCAGGTTCTCTGGGCCGACCGCATCACATCGCCCCTCGATGGAATGAACGAGCTCAGATCGGCCATCGTCACGCATCTGGTCGCGGCGCTCGAAAGGCATATTCCTTTCAACGAGGCGCGGGCCGCCGCGTTGCGAAACCTCGAGGATCTCGATGCCTGGGCCAACTACCACCTTGGGCTTCGCCATCTCTATCGCTTTACGGCAACCGATACCGCGCGTGCACAGGCATGTTTCGAACGTGCGGTGGCGGCCGAGCCGCACTTTGCGCGCGCGCATGCAGGCCTGTCCTTCACCAGCTTTCTCACGGCATTCCTGCGTCTTGGCCCCGATGCCACGGCGGCTGCAACTGCCAGCCGGCGACATGCCGAACGGGCATTGGAACTGGATGCGCTCGACCCATTCGCGAACTTCACGATGGGCCGGTCGTTCTGGTTGACCGATCAGCCCGAGATCGCGGCGGACTGGCTTTCACGGGCGACGACGCTCAACCCGAATTACGCGCAAGGGTTCTATGCCTCCGCCTTCACCTCCATGCTGACCGGCAACGCGGTGGCCACGGTCAGCGCGCTGAACACGTCTCTGCATCTCAGCCCCTTCGACCCGCTTCTATACGGTGTTCACGGCGTGCGGGCACAGCTGCTGATGCAGCAGGAGGATTATGAAGCCGCCGCCCTGTGGGGGGAGCGTGCCACGGCACAACCCGGAGCGCATTACCTGATCAAGATGATCTCTCTGGCCGCCAACGGACTTGCCGGGCAGCATGAACGGGCCGGGCAGCTCCGGCAGGACATCCGCAGAAACAAGCCGGATGCCAGCACCGCCGATTATTTTGCAGCCTTTCCCACCCGTGACCAAAAATCCCGCGCGCGCATCGCTGCAGAACTCGCCAGACATGGGTTTTGATGCCGACATGCTTCTATCTTTGGTCGGGGAGGCGCGGGCGATCGCGCTGACCGCGCCTGCGTTCAGGCCGATCCGATCCGGGCCTGCTCTGGCGCCATCGCGGGAGCCAAGAGCGCCCCTCACGTTGTGGTAAGATAATTTCCAACCTCCGGCTCTGGCGGTGGTCAGCTCTCCGCACGGGTCCGAACAGAGGTCGCCTGGGTTAAGTCAGACGGATTTCTGTCGGCACGCGGCGGGACCACGCGCAGCATCGGGACATGGCCAGACCAGACCCATTCCAGCTCCGAGTCCGGACAAGCCAGTCAATCGGAAACCACTGCATCGACCTCGATTTCGACCAGCCATTCGGGATTCACGAACCGGTTGATCGCCATGATGGTGTCGACAGGGCGGGCATCGCGACAATACTCTTTGCGTGCTTCGATCGCCGCCTTCCAGTTGTCGATGTCTGTCAAGATGACGCGGGTGCGAACGACGTCATGCAGGCCGGAGCCAGCCTGCTCGAGTGCCGCTTTGATGATCTCGAAGCATTGCCTGGTTTGAGCAAAAACATCCCCGACACCGACAGTTTTTCCGGAGCTGTCGACCGGGGCGGTACCCCCGACCGCGATGAAAGACCCAACCCGAACCGCGCGGCTGAAACCGACAATCTCTTCCATCGGATTGCCGTTTGAAATGAGCTGCCTGCCAAACTCCATCTCTTTTCCTCCCTGATGACCGGAGGCAATGATACCAGAATTTTAGACGGGAATCTGCTCCGGGCCGAGGTCACGGCGGAACAGATCGGCACACGTCGCTCCGCCCTCGTGCTCCGACAGAATGCCGATAACCTGGTTCCGTAAGGCTTACGCGGCCCCCTCGGGGCCACGGTCCGATTTATATTCTGTGACTCTCGATCGTTTCATTGTCCGTCCTCAAGTTGAGGCGGCTCTGATCGACGGCGGAGGAAAATCCCCTGGCAGGTCACAGCAGGTAACAAATTGCAGCTACGTCAGTGTCCGAATTTCGCGGCGTCGCTCACGTGGTGCGAGCGCCAGAAAACACAATCCCGGCCTCGCGTTAGAATTCGGTGAAGACTTTTAGGTCATACACTGTGATGTCCTGCCGATCGGCGGAAGAGCAGTAAGGGCCACCTATGGTCTTGAGGAGCCAAATCCGCGCCATCTCGCGCACCCTGTCGAACCGGAGCTACCTGCCAACGCTGGTGGCTTTTGTCGTGGTGATCTCTGCGTCGATCTTTGCGACGAGTCAGAGCCGATTGATCCGGTATCAAAACTTGCGGGCGGATGTGCAGAATGCGGCCGGGCTGATCCAAACCCGCTTGGGCGGCGAGCTTGGGGCCGATATCCATGGTATGGACGGGTTGGTCGCGGCACTGGAAACCGAGCCGGATATGAATCAGGCACGGTTCAGTGCCTTGGTGTCGAAGATGATCGACACGCGTTCGCATATCAGAAACGTAGCGGGCGCGCCTGACCTGATCCTGTCGCTGATGTATCCGATGATAGGCAATGAAGCCGCAATCGGGTTGGATTACAATAAGATAGAGGCGCAGCGCGGCGCTGTTTATCAGGCCCGGGATACCCGCAGCATGGTTCTGGCCGGGCCGGTTGATCTGGTTCAGGGCGGCCGTGGGCTTATCCTGCGCTATCCGATCTTTCTGGGCGACGGGCCGGATGCGCCGTTCTGGGGCATTCTGTCGGCGGTGATCGATATCGACCGGCTTTTTGCCAGCAGCGGTGTTGGCGATCCCCGGTCGTCAATTGAGCTGGCGTTGATCGGCAATGACGGCAAGGGCGAAGCTGGCGATCAATTCTATGGCGATCCGGCGATCCTTGATGACAATCCGGTGCGCTTGACGGTCGAATTGCCGACCGGAACCTGGCAATTGGCGGCCCGCCCTCGCGGAGGTTGGGCGCAACACATGGATGAGCCGTGGCAGTTATGGCTGGTCCTGATAGCAGCTTCGGCGCTGATTCTGGTCCCGACCTTTCTGGTCGGCCAGCTCGCCGCAGGGCGTCGCCAGATGATCCAGGTTCTGGAACGGCGCGAGCGCGATCTCGATGTGATTTCGAGCCGGTTGTCGATGGCCCTCAAGACCTCGCAACTCGCGATCTGGGAATTTCATCCCGACTCCGATGAGCTGATCTGGGACCCGCAGATGAATAGCCTCTACGGCTATCCGCTGGATATGACCGACCACCAATTTGAGCATTGGCTGTCGCGGTTGCATCCGGACGACAGAGACCAGGCGGTTGAACAGTTCGAGAAATGCGTGGAGCAGGGCGAAGCTTATGACACCGAGTTTCGGATTTACCTCGACGATGGCACAGAAAAATACATACGCGCCTTGGGCCAGTTGTTCGTCGATAAGAAATCACGTCGCAGATTGATCGGCGTTAACTGGGACATCACGGCCGATCGGCGACTGCGTGATGAGTTGATTCAGGCAAACCGGGCCCTGGCCGAACGCTACGACGAGGTGAAGGCCGGGCGCGCGGCGCTGGAGCAGGTCAATGCCGAGTTGCGGGAAAATCAGGCAGAGCTGAACCTGCTGTCGCTGGTGGCACGACACACAACCGACGCCATCGTTCTGTTAGATGCGGCCGGTCGCGTTTTTTGGATCAATGACAGCTTTACGCGGCTGCATGGTTTCACTTTGCAAGAGGCGAAGGGCAAGACGCCGCTGGAGCTGATATACGGCCCCGACTCTGATCCCGGCGCAATTAACCTGCTGACGGCGCGCACGCGTGCGGGGCACCTCGCCCAAGCTGAAAACCTCTGTTACGACCGGACCGGGCGCAGGTTCTGGACCAGCCTTATCATGGTGCCGATCATCGATGACGATGGTCGGATCGCGATGCATATCGGCGTTGGTCGCGATATTTCCGAGTCCAAGAAACGGGAAGCTGAATTGGCCGAGGCCAAACGGGTCGCGGAACAGGCCGATCGGGCGAAATCGGAATTCCTCGCCAATATGAGCCATGAGATCCGCACGCCGATGAATGGGATCATCGGTATGGCCGGATTGCTGAGCGAGAGCGGATTGGATGAGGAGCAACAGGAATTTGCCGAAACGATCCAATCCTCGGCATTGGCGCTGTTGAAAATCATCAATGATGTGCTCGACCTGTCGCGATTGGAAGCGGGGAAAATGGCGATCACGCCGGTGGATTTCGACCTGCGCAATTGTATCGACGGCGCGGTCAGTATTCTGCGGCCGCAGGCCAGAGAGAAAGGACTGTGGCTGACCGTCGATTATGCCCCTGACCTGCCCGAATGGGTGCGCGGTGATGACGGACGGTTGCGTCAGATTCTGGTCAATTTGATCGGCAATGCGGTGAAGTTCACGCGTGACGGTGGCGTCACCCTGCGGGTGGCGGCGGCGGGATCACAGTTGGAGGTTGAGGTCGAAGACACCGGAATCGGCATTACGCCTGAGCAGATGCAGCGTGTTTTTGACCGGTTTTCGCAAGCAGATGCCGCCACAACGCGCGCCTTCGGTGGCACCGGGTTGGGGCTGACTCTGTCGGCCATTCTTGCGGAACGGATGGGGGGCGGTATCACCCTGGAGTCAGAGCCAGGCCGCGGTTCGTGCTTCCGGGTGAAAATTCAGTTTGATGCTGCCACGAACCCCGACACACTTCCCTGCAACAGCGCCGAGACCGGGCCGATCCATCTGGACCCTTGCACAGTGCTGCTGGCTGATGACAATCGCACAAACCGGCTGTTGGTGCGAAAATATCTGGCAGGGTATCCGCTGCATATCTTTGAGGCCGAGAACGGTCGCGAGGCGGTGGAGATTTGTCAGGCACAGCACCCGGATATCGTGCTGATGGACATGTCGATGCCGGAGCTTGACGGCATTTCCGCGACCCGTGAAATTCGGAAAATAGACCTACCGCAACCCGTGATCGTGGCGTTGACGGCCAATGCCTTTGACAGCGATCGCAAGGAGTGCCTTGCCGCCGGCATGGATCATTTCCTGCACAAACCGGTACACAAGAACGCACTGCTGCAAACGCTTGCTGAAATCCAGGCCGAGCATCGCACCACCGCCAACGCCCAGGCGATTTAGTCTGGTCTTGCAGCGTCTTGGCAATTCGCCCCCAGCGAAAGCACCCGCCGTCGGTGTTGGCCACCCTCCGTCAGGTTGCTGATCGCATCCTTGCGGTGAATGGCCGCTCCAGGGAAGCCGCACCGCAGCGCCAGGACAATCGATGAACATCTGCTCAGCGCCGTTCTGAGCAGCGTCATGTAACACATATGGTTCAATCCATGACCAGACGATGCACCCCTGTCATCGATGAGTGCGCTGACTTGGTCCTTTAGGTGGCAAGGGGAGTTCCGGTGTTCGGGAAAGGCCAAATCCTGCCCCCGCAGCCACCGAAATCTGAAAGCTGGCAAAAAATCGCCCTTCAGAGCGATCTCTTTGGTTTTTAAGCCCGTTCCCGAATAGATGGGCGGCCTCGGTGATGATTTCCAACCTGACTCCATCCGGATTGTCAGGCGCTGGAAACACCCTGATCTCCAAGATTATCTCCTTCAGAAACGTGTTTGCTTCGACGAGTTGATCACTGTCAGTCAGCAACCCTTCCAGATCGGCGATCACCACGTCATGAGCTTGTTCCAGTTCCGCCTCGCTGGGAACCACCAAGGACTCCGCTTTAGAGAGATCGGACATCGTTTGCCGCAGCCCCACAGCCTCGTCTTCACGTGCTTTGAGACGCGACCAGACAACATTGCTGTCATGCCCTGCCTCAATACGATCCAGACGGTGCTCAATCCTGCGCTCAATGACTTCAGGTTGAGCTTCGAGGGCTTGAACCGAATTGTCTTCAAACTGTTCCGTCTCGGAAAGGAGCCGCCTCACTTCAGCGGCGAACTGTGTGCGGAATGCTGATGTCAGCAATCCACCACGGAGGCGACTGAGAACACGGGCTTTCAGCCGGGGACGAAGGACCGTTTTGCTGATTGACGAGACGATAGATCTCTACCTGCGTATGCGAGGCCTTTTGTCCGACAGGCAAGAAAAAAAGAGCGGGCAGATGCGCCGATTTCCAACCTTAAACGCAGACGCCCCGAAGCCCTTCAACATGTCCGCGGTGAGTGAACGCCGGCAGCGATCGCCCTAAAGAGCCGGGGATTGGGGAGCAGTGAGGGCCGAGATCTAGTTTTCACGCAGGCGCGAGACGGACACGGCATACTGCGTTGAATAGGCATTTCCGATTATGCCGTTTTTCTCCATGAACTGACTGCTTGCGCACCCAATCGTCCCCCACACGACGGTCATTCTGTCATTTCGTAAGGTGACATGGCTCGTTGAAATTCAACTTGCCCGCAACAATCCAATGGGATGTCAGATCGGCTTGCGACAATAATTCGTGGCAACCAGAAGTATTGATACGGCTATGTATGACCAGGTGACCACGTCGGTCCTGATTGCCGGTTTATCATCCCACAATAGCGTCAGCGCAGTCACGCTCGCATTGGATGTCGCGTGAAGGGCGATCATCAGGGAAAGCGCCCCGCCCGATCTGATATAGAACCACGACATGAAGAAGGATGTGGCAATGGTCTCCGGCAGAAAGGCGCGCAATAGGGTCAGTTCGCGCGACCAGAACGACGTAAAGCCGTTGGTCCACGCCAGCGCAACAACATCCGGATCCAAATGCCAAACGGCCCAGATGCCACCGATTATGACACCGGTTGTGGCAAAACCGAAACGTGCGTGCAGTCGCGGCAGCAGGTAGCCCCGCCATCCGAGTTCTTCGGATGCACCGCCAAACAATATCCCGATCAGTATGGATGCCAGAAACAGCAGGCCCATCTTGCCGAGATTGGCGGGGGACAAGTCCGGAGCCGGGGCCCCCAGAGCAACCGATAGCCCGACCAAGGCCGCGTAGAATGCAGGGAGGGTCCCGATCGCCATAGCCAATCTTGACCTGAGAAAACGCAGATCTGCGGCCGCTCGTAACAGGTAGAAAATACCCTTTCGTCCTTCCAGCCACCAGGTGATCACAATCGCCGCAATGGACGGGCCGAATTGGGCCACAAGGATCATGGCAACGAGCGTGGCCTGTTCGCCAAGCCCGTTGACAATCGAGGCTGTGCGGGCCGCGACCAATGACCAGGAAATAGCAAAGGTCACGATCAGAAACGCCAGGACCGGATGGCGCCGGGCGAGGCGCTTTGCCGCCGTCTCAGAGGTGCCCGAGTTTGCTGGGGCGTAATGTGGTCTGCCCTGACCTGTCATTGCGAAGTCGCTTCCGATTTGATTTCGCGCCATTCCGCGCCGATCCGGGTCAACCAATCACCGATGGCCTCCTGAAGATCGGGCGAGACTTCGGTCGTGGTGGAATTGAACGTTTCCGCACAAAGCGAAGCCGTGTGAAATCCACCGTGATTGAGGCCCTCAAACGTCATGACCTCAAGGTGCTCTGGTGCCCCGGTCGGGAATTCCGATGCCAAAAACGCCGAGCTCGCCGGACCATCCACAAGGAAATCGTGGCTGCCATAAACCGACAGTAAAGGGGCCGATACCCTGGCAAGCAGCCCCTCGGTTTCATAGTCAAAGAAAGCGGCATCGAATTCCAACTGCCCGATCGGAGCATATTGTCCAATCGACCGACCGACATTCGTGATCATCCTTTTGCGTTCCAGGGCGGCTTCGACCTGGTCGGGGGATTTGCCATCGCACACGTAGACATTGCGCCACATGTTCTCAAACTGCTCCCACGGCGTTCGCAGCGGCCCCATGAAATCCAGAACGAAGGCGGTTTTGGGGTCTTCGGCTGCGGCTCGCACCACCACCCAGCCGCCTTGACTATGCCCAGCATATCCAACCTTGCCCGGGTCGATCTCCGGCTTGGCCCGCACGGCATTTGCAACCGCAATGACATCTGCGGCCCGGCCTTCAATTGTATTGTTTTTCCAGTTCCCGGTGGATGCCCCCATTCCCCGCTTGTTTGCGTATACGACAGCGATATTTCGGGGAAGAAAGACATCCTGGAGGTAGGTCTTCAGGAACGCTTTGCGATAATTCTGGAATAATCCGTCGCCCGATCCTCCGGTAAAGACAACCGCACCGCTCGGCGAAGCCCTGTCGTTGGGCAACAGGATCATGGCCTCGATCTCGGCACCGTCAACCGGGACCATGAACGACCTGACCGAAAACGCGTCACTGGTTATCGTTGCCTCCCAGTCGGATGCAGGATCGATCTGCACGGGTTGCTCCGCCATCCAGGTTGCATATCCGCCAATGCCGATGACCAGGAACAGAGTAACAAGGGTGATCTTGCGCATCGGAATTACCTCGAGGCTGAGGTGGTCAAACCCGCCAGCTCATAGCTGAAAATGGTGAGTTGAGGACGTGATGTCGCCCAGATGGTAAAGAGTATCGAAAGCGCTCCGGCGCCAAACATGACCAGGTCCAGGTTCCATTTCCCGAGTGCACCGGCAATCATCTGCGACAGCGGGACGAGGCCGGAACTGGCAAAGACCATGAAGCTCATGACACGGCCCAACATCTGTTCAGGTGTGCGCGATTGCAGCCAGGTCAGCATCAGGATGGCGACATATCCGTTGCCGAAGCCGAGGAATGCCAGCAGAACGACATCAAGTGGCAGTGAGGGAATGGAACCAATGCTTGCCACGACCAGGCCGAAGCCTGCGAAAAGCGCGATGATCAGCCCCCTGATCAGGTGCGCGCGTGGTCTGCGTAACGTACCTGCAACGATGAACCCGGCAAGGTTTCCCGCAGCAAAGGCGCTCATCAACAGGCCATAAGCAACGGCGCCCTGAGGTAAACGGCCATTGGCGATTATGGGCAGCCCGATCAATAGCGGCCCGATGATCAGAAAGTTGATGGAGGCGAGCAGAAAGAAGACGAGCCGCAAGGTCTTGTCTTGCCAGACGAAAGCAAGTGCCGTTTGGATCGCAGCCAAAATTCCCTCTGGCTCGCCCGGCTGCTGTTTCGCTCCGCCACGGATCATCGCCAGGCAAAATGCCGAAACCCCGAATGTCGCCGCGTCAACGCCATAGGCGATGCCGACACCCGCCAGAGAATCTGCGTAGGCCCCGATCACGATGCCCGCAAGCGACGGCCCGACAAAGCCCGCCAATTGCGTGATGCCCATGATGATCGAGTTTCCGGCCTGCAAATCTTGTTTTTGCAGGAGTGTCGGCACCATGCTGTTTTCGGCAGGAACAGAGCAGCCAGAGATGAACCCGAAGCTGAACCCGAAGGCGTAGATCATCCAAAGCTGGACTGTGCCAGTAAGCACGACTGCCGCCATGCAAGAGACGAGCAGCAACCGCAGCACATCCGCAAACAGCATGGTCAAGCGCGGCGAAATCCTGTCGGTGATCACGCCACCTATCAACAGAAAGGCCGCGCGTGAAAGGCCCTCAAGGGCAAGCACCAGACCCAGCTTCATCGGATCATCGGTCAGTTGAAGCACCAGCCAGGGGGTTGCGATCAGGGCAAACTGATCGCCCAACAATGACAGCCCTGTTCCGGCGAACAGAAGTCGGAAATCGCGCAGCCCCATGACACGGCGCATCGGGTTTGGCTGAGACCTGTTTGGCATTGCTTCGCCTCCGGTTTGCAGTGTTCGACTAGCGGCTTGCGGGAATGACGTTTGTCACAGCGTCTGCGCGGCTGAACATACTGTCCCGCTTCCACCACAGAACCACGGCCGTCAGTGCGATGAACCCCCAGGTGTCCCAGGGCTGCGCGTCAGGCCAGAGGGGCAAAATCAGCTGCCAGTGGAACACCATCGGCAGAACCAATCCGCCGCGCGCCGCGTTGAACATCGGGGTTACCAGAATGCTCAAGGCTATGGTCCCGGCAAAAAACAGCGGGAAGTTCCAGTCGGCATACACCGTGCCTGACAGGTAAAAGGCGGGCAGATGCCAGATCCCCCAAACAGCCCCGATAATAGCGCCAGCCCAGACCGGAGCCACAGCGCGCTGCAACAAGGGAAGCGCGACGCCGCGCCAGCCGAATTCCTCGACAGGGCCAAGAAACAGCATCACGATTGCAATGACCAAGACCTCGCCAAAACCGTTTTCCATCGGCGCAAGAACAGATCCGCCTTTTGCAAGCGAGCCGGCGATGAAGATGGCGGGCACCCCAACCAGTACAAGCAGCCACCAAACCGGATCTGCGCGCACCATGAACAGGCGCGACATGAAGGCCCGCAAACCACTGCGTCCGGTGAAAACCAACACCGTAATGATGCCCGCAATTGCCGGGCCCCATGTTGCAAGAAAATAGATCGGGTGCGCCCCTTCCATTTCGCCAAAGAGACCGACGGCGAGTTCGGGCAAGAAGGTGTAGAACCCGGCAAGACCCCAGGTAATCGCGAAAGTCAGCACCCCGAACCAGACAATCCCATGTCCGGGCAGGTCTGGTCTGCGCGCCGCGCGGTCTTGCCGATCTCCTAAAATAACACGTTCCATCTGCTTTCCTTTCTTTCTGAAACTGGACCGCAACGCCTGATTTCCAGCGCGAAGTCGAATCATGACTAAGGATTCAAATATATCACCAATATCTCTTTGCAAAGATATTTTTGCAAAATATAGTTTGCAGTCAGGTGCGGCCGCGCCTAGATTGGCTTGAACAAGAACTGACCAGAGGATTTGGGTTTCGTGTCGACGACAGAAGGGCGCACCGCACAGATTGACACAACTGCACTCAAGGCGCTTGCGCATCCCGAACGGCTCCGGATGCTTGGAATGCTGCGCTTTGATGGACCTGATACGGCCACCGGCCTGGCCCGGCGACTGGGGCTCAATTCCGGTGCAACCAGCTACCACCTGCGCCAATTGCAAAAATACGGCTTCATCGAACCGGCCGATGACATCGGCAACAAACGGGATCGCTATTGGCGCGCAATGGCCGATGATGCAGCCTATGACCCGACAAAGCTGGAAGGGGATGCGCAACAGGCCGCCATGGCGATGGTCGCCGGGCTGATCTCGCAGCACATCCTGTTGATGCAACGCGCGCTGACGCAGTTCCCGGAACAACCACCCGAGTGGCAGGCCGCATCAAATGTCAGCGACTACACCTACACGATGTCGGCGGATGAAGCGCTTGCTTTCAAGGAAAAGCTTACCGCGATGCTCTGGGAGCAAATGCAGAAATCACCGCAGTCGGGCGAACCGGGATCACCAGACGAAAAGCAGTTTATGGTCATGCTGCATGCCTTCCCATTCCCCGGCATAGAAGGCGCCAAAGGCGCTCCGTCAAAGCGGGAATAGAAGCAGATTTGGCTGCACCGAATACCCATGGCCACATTGTGAGGCCTGACAGGCCTGCGCATGGAACGAATGGCCTAACCACATGCACTCCGAACAGCACGACTGCGCATGAAAACGGGTTCGAAGTAAATCGAATGAATGCCAGGTTTGGGCCGATTTGAGCAGCTTCATGTAACACATATGGCTAAATCCATGATCAGACGATGCTACTCCGTCATCGATGAGTGCGTTGACTTGGCCCTTTCGGTAGCATCGGGAGTTCCGGTGTTCGGGAAAGACCAAATCCCGCCCCCGCAACTCAATCTACTTGCACCTGGCCGTCGTCGAAAGACTGGCGGCTTTGTCGTATCTGCTCGCGCCAAACCACTCAATCCGCGCAGCACTGACCCAACGTGAAATGCACTCAGGCACGCGCAAAAAACAGGCCGCTCAGACGCGTTCGGGGCAAGGATTGCATTGTAGCGCCGTGGATGGGGTCCGGGACCGGTCCGGCAGGGCCTCCTGCCGTCCGGCACCGGTATCGCGTCGGGGCTCGGGCCCGGCGCGACCAACGGGCATCGGGCGCGCGGTCATGGCTGGGGTGAGGTCGTATTCCTGAGCGGATTGGTGCCGCTTCAGGCCTCGTCGAGCAGCTCAGGCTGGGCCACCATCATCTGGCCGAACTTCTCCGAGAGCGCGCGCAGCATCTCGATTGAGATGGCCTGTTTCGCCCCGCCTGCCGACAGCACCTTGCGATGGATCGCGGCGGCTTTTTCGATGGTTTCGACCAGCGCGAAAATCTTGTTGGGGCTTTCCTCGGAGACGAAGATGCCGTGATGGCTCCAGGAGATGATCCGGCTTTTTTCCAGTTCCACCGCCGAGGCTTCGGCGATCTCGACCGTGCCCGGTAAAAGCAGCGGCACCACCCGCACCCCATCGGGAAAGATCACCACGCATTCGGGCATCTTCTGCCACAGTGCCAGCGAGAGCACGCGGCTGTCGAGCTGTTCTATGAACGAGAGCGCGATGAATTCCGGCAGATGCGCGTGCAGTACGATCCGCTCGCGCCCGTTCGAGACCCGCTTGCGCACCGCATGGGCCACCAGATGGGTGGCGAATTCCGATGTCGGCTTGGCCCCCGACGAAAAGCCCCAGACCTGACGCCAGGCGGTGCCACCATTGACGATCTGCACGATCCCGAACACCTGGTTGGGATGGTCGAGCGCGTGGCGGAAGAACTGCCCCGACCCGGTGACGAGGAAATATTCGCCGTCCAGATCCGGCTCGTCGATCGGCATCGGCACCGCTTGCCCGGGTGTCAGCTCGGGGTAGTGGCGGGCCAGAATGCCCTCGATCTCCTGCGTCGGCAGGCGCCAGGAAAAGTTGCCGCCATTGGCCTCGTTCCAGCCCATCTTCCAGCACAGATGCACGAAGGGCGAGGCTTCTTTCACGAAGGAAATCGGGTGGGTGAACGCGGCCATGGCGGCCTCCTTAGCTGCGGGATGCGACAGATGCCTGATAGGTGTTGAGATCGTCCAGCAGGCTTGCGCCGGTGGGCCGGTCGTTGCGTGCGCAGAACTCGGCCCAGACCGCACCATAGGGCAGATCTTTCAGCTCTTCCGTGAGCATGAAACGCGACGAGAAATCAAGCGCGGTTTCCGCCTCTTTCAGCCGGGCTTGCGGCAGCAGCAGCGCGCGCAGCAGCGCCTTTTGCATGTTGCGCGTGCCGATCACCCAAGCGGCGGTGCGGCTGATCGTGGCGTCGAAGAAATCGAGGCCGATATGGGTGCGCTCCAGCAGGCCCGCAAAGACCAGCTCTTGCGCCATCGCCAGAATATCGTCGTTGAGCAGGATCACATGATCGCTGTCCCAACGCATCGGGCGGCTGACATGCAGAAGCAGCTCATCCACCGACAGCGCCACCGAAGAAAGCTTGTCGGCGATGTTTTCGGTCGGGTGGAAATGGCCCATGTCGAGGCAGAGCAGCGTGCCCTTGCGGATCGCGTAGCCCATATAGAACTCATGGCTGCCCACGGTGGCCGCTTCCACGCCGATGCCGAAGAGTTTTGACTCCACCGC
Source organism: Paracoccaceae bacterium (assembly GCA_050288685.1). Taxonomy (GTDB): domain Bacteria; phylum Pseudomonadota; class Alphaproteobacteria; order Rhodobacterales; family Rhodobacteraceae; genus Sinisalibacter. The sequence goes on from JBNKEH010000004.1 coordinate 26,933, forward strand.
ATCCAGCATATGCGCCTTGTTGTGGCGGGGGGCGGTCATCGCGTCGAGCGAGGCTTCCAGCCGCTGGCGCGCCGCCATCCGGTCAACCGGCGTATCCTTGTAGCCGTCCGGCACCCAGATATTGTTCACCGCCGGGCTGCCCAGAGCTTCGCCCATCCGCGCTGCAATCTCGCGGGTGCGTTTGCCATGCTCGATCCAGAACTCGCGAATGCCCTTGTCGGGATGGGAGAGCGTCAGGTTATCGTCGGCCTTTTCATGGGCAAAGAAGGTCGGGTTGAAATCGAGCCCGATGCCTTGCTCTTTGGCCCAATCCACCCACGGGGCGAAATGCTTGTATTCGATCGCGTCGCGGTCGGGGCTTTCATCCGTGTCGAGATAGAAGGCGTGCAGGTTCAGCCGGTGCTTGCCCGGGATCATCGCATAGGCAAATTCCAGATCGGCGCGCAGCTCGTCCGGGTTGCGGGCGCGGCCGGGATAGTTGCCGGTGGCCTGAATGCCGCCGCCGGATGTGCCGGATTTCTTTTCAAACCCGACAACATCATCGCCTTGCCAGCAATGCACCGAGATCGGGATGCCTGCGAGGGCGGCCATCGCCGCTTCGCTGTCTACGCCCCATTCGGCAAATGCGTCGCGGGCGGCGTCATAGGCTTTTGTCATATCCTCTACTCCCAGACCTTCCCTAGCGGGGGAAGGATTCCTTGTTGCCTGCATCCACGTTGATGATGTTGCCGGTCGATTTTGCCGACAAATCGGAGGCGAGGAAATAGGCGGCCTCGGCGATGTCTTCGGGCAGAACCGAGCGTTTCAGCATCGAACGGTTGCGATACATCTCTTCCAGCCCGTCCTTGTCGGTGCCGTAGGTCGAGGCACGCTGTTCCAGCCATTCGCCTTCCCAGATTTTCGAGCCACGCAGCACCGCGTCGGGGTTGACCACATTCACCCGGATACCCGCCTCGGCCCCTTCCAGCGCCAGACAACGGGCGAGGTGAATTTCGCTCGCTTTCGCGGTGCAATAGGCGGCGGCATTGGGGCTGGCGGCAAGGCCGTTTTTCGAGGCGACGAAGACCACGGCGCCACCGATCCCCTGCGCGCGGAAGAGCTTGAAGGCGTCGCGCGAGACGAGGAAATAACCGGTGGAGAGGATCTCCATATTCTTGTTCCAGAGCGCCAGCGTGGTCTCTTCCACCGGGGCCGACGAGGCAATGCCGGCATTGGAAACCAGAATATCCACCCCGCCAAATTCCACCGAAAGCTCGGCATAGCCGCGGGCCACGTCGGCCTCACTGGTCACATCCATCACCACGCTGCGCAGCACATCGCGGCCGAAGCGCTGGGCGAGGCTATTCTCAGCCGCTGTCAGGTTCTCGGCATTAATATCGGCCAGCATCACGCAGGCGCCTTCCGACAGGTATTTATCGGCCGTCGCCATGCCGATGCCGCCCGCGCCGCCGGTGACCAGCGCCACCCGGCCTGCAAGGCTTTTGGGCTTCGGCATCCGCTGCAGCTTGGCCTCTTCAAGCAGCCAATATTCGATATCGAACGCCTCCTGCTCGGGCAGGCCGACATAGGTGCTGACCGCAGAGGCGCCGCGCATCACGTTGATGGCGTTGATATAAAACTCGCCGGAAATCCGCGCCGTGGCTTTATCCTTGGCAAAGGTGATCATGCCCACGCCGGGCACCAGATAGACCACCGCATTCGGGTCGCGCAGGGCCGGGCTGTCGGCGTGTTTGCAGCGCTCGTAATAGGCGGCGTAATCCTCGCGATAGGCGGCCACTTGCGCGGGCAGCCCCGCCAGAACCTCGTCGAGATTGCCTTTGGCCGGGTCGAAATTCACCACCAGCGGGCGGATTTTTGTGCGCAGGAAATGGTCGGGGCAGGAGGTGCCCAAGGCCGCCAGCGGCGCCATATCGCGGGCATTGACGAAATCCAGCACCGCGTCGCTGTCGTCGAAATGACCAACCATGTGTTGCTTGCCTGACACCATGCCACGGATCGCAGGCATCAGCTTCGCGGCCACTGCCCGGCGCGCATCGGCGGCAAGGCTTGCATGGACCGCCCCGCCAAAGGCCGCGACGCCTTCGGTTTTCGCAGCGAACCAATCCATCGCCTTCTGGATCACATCAAGCGTCAGCTCGTAGCAATCCTTCGCGTCATCGGCCCAGGTGAACAACCCATGGCTTTCCAGCACGACGCCCTTGGCTTCCGGGTTTTCAAGGCAGAATTTTTCCAGCCACAGCCCCAACTCAAAGCCCGGACGCTTCCACGGCAACCAGCCGATTTTGCTGCCATAAATCTCGGCGGTCAGCTCGCGCGAGTTTTCGGCGGCAGCGATGGCGATCACCGCGTCGGGATGCATGTGATCGACGTGCTTTTTCGGCACATAGGCGTGCAGCGGGGTATCAATCGAGGCCGCGCGCGGATTGAGGTTGAAGGTGCAATGGGGCAGGTAGCCGACCATTTCATCTTCAAATTCCAGCCCACGATAGAGCCCCTTCAGCGCGTTGAGCTGGTCCATGTAGAGCGTGGCAAAGCCGTCGAGCTTCATCGAGCCGACATCGCCGCCCGAGCCTTTCACCCAAAGCACCTCGACATCCGCACCGGACACCGGGTCTTTTTCCATCACCTTGGCCGAGGTGTTGCCGCCGCCGTAATTGGTGATGCGCTTGTCAGACCCGAGCAGGTTGGAGCGGTACAGAAGCTTTTCCGATTCGCTCATCGACGCGGCTTTCGCATCGTCCCACGCGTTCACAAGTCGCTGCTTTCCAGCGGATTTCACCATGATGTCCTCCCGTATGGCGCAGCGCGCCCAGTATTGTGTTTGCCCGAAACCTGCGCCGGGTGCGATAAGTTGTCAATCACGATCAATCATAAACAATCATACTGCGGCGCAGCATGATTGGTTTTGACAAATAATGATTGACAGCTTGCCGGATTGCCCGCAGGTTTTTTGTTCATGGGAGGACGACATGCACGAATCTGAACGCCACCGGCTTATTCTGTCTTCGGTTCAAGACCGGCCGGTTGTGACCGTTCCCGATCTGGTGAACCTGACGGGCGTGTCGGAAGCCACCATTCGGCGCGACATCGCCACGCTTCACATGCAGAAGAAACTGCGCCGGGTGCGGGGTGGGGCCGAGGCGATCACGCCGCCGCAATTCGTCGGCCTTGCCGGGCGGACCTTTGCCGTCAACCAGACCATGGGCATCAAGCAGAAGCAGGCGATTGCCCGGGCGGCGGTTGACCTCTGCGCCGATGGCGAGCCGATCATCATCAATGGCGGCACCACCACCTTTCAGATGGTGCACCCGCTGGCCAGCAAGCGGATGCAGATCTTCACCAACTCATTCCCGATTGCCGAGCATCTGCTGAAGCATTCGAAAAACACCATCATGCTGTCGGGCGGGGTGATCTACCGCGAACAGAACATCATCCTGAGCCCGTTCGACAATGACGTGACGCGCAATTTCTACGCCAAGCGGATGTTCATGGGCGCGCAGGGGCTGGGGCCGCTGGGGCTGATGGAGGCCGATCCGCTGCTGATCCAGGCCGAACAGAAGCTGATCGGTCAGGCCGACGAGCTGGTGGTGCTGGTCGACAGTTCGAAATTCGAAAACCGTTCCAGTCTGGTGCTTTGCCCGCTGGATCGGATCGACACAGTGATCACCGATGAGGGGATTTCAGACAAGGCCGCCGCAATGCTCGAAGCGGCCGATGTAAGGCTGATCGTCGCCCGGTCCGGCGCCGGTCAGCGGGAGGAAGAAGCGGCCTCTTGATCCGCTTTGGAAGCTACACTCAGGGAGGAAACAATGAGTGCAATGAAAAAGATCCTGGCAGGCGTGGCCGTTGCGGCGGCCATGACGGCCACCGCGGCTCAAGCCGAAAACATGCGCATCGCTCTGGTGGTGAAGGCCCTTGGCATCGGCTTCTTTGAAGCCGCCGCGAAGGGTGCCGAAGAGGCTGCCGCTGAACTCGGCGATACCGAGGTCATCTATACCGGCCCGACTGACACCACGGCGGAAGGCCAGATCGAAGTGATCAACTCGCTGATCGCCCAAGGGGTGGATGCGATTGCGATCTCGGCCAACGACCCCGACGCGCTGGTGCCGGTGCTGAAAAAGGCGATGGATCGCGGCATCACCGTGATCTCGTGGGATTCGGGCGTGGCGCCGGAAGGCCGCCAGATGCACCTGAACCCCTCGTCGAACGCGCTGATCGGCAACATGATCATCAAGCTCGCCGCCGATAACCTGCCCGATGGCGGCGATGTGGCGGTGCTCTCGGCCTCGGCCACTGCGACGAACCAGAACATCTGGATCGACGAGATGAACAAGGTGATGGGCAACTATCCGGGCATCAATGTGGTGGCGACGGTTTACGGCGACGACCTCGCCGATAAATCCTACCGTGAAGCCGAAGGCCTGATGCAGTCCTACCCGAACCTGAAAGCCATCATCGCGCCGACCTCGGTTGGCATCGTGGCGGCGGCTCAGGCCGTGGCGGATGCCGGCAAAGCCGGTGAGATCAACGTGACCGGCCTTGGTCTGCCGTCCGAAATGGCCGGCGCGATTGAATCGGGCGCTTCCAAATCCTTCGCGATCTGGAACCCGATTGATCTGGGCTATTCGGCCGCGATGATCGCCCACGCTCTGGCCAAAGGCGAAGCCACCGCCGAGCCGGGTGCCTCGATCCCGATGGGCCGGATGGGCTCGGTCACGCTGGACGAGACCAATTCGGGCGCCATGGCCGATCCGTTTGTCTATGACGCGTCGAACATCGAAGCGTTCAAATCGATCTTCTGATCTCTCCCAGCCCCCGGTGCAGCCCGTCTGTGCCGGGGGAACTTCCCTTTCGACCGAAAAGCCATAATGCTGATGCAAATGCACACCGCCCAACCGGCGAGGCCTGAAGATATGGCCGATCCCGCCCCGATCCTTGCCCTCGACGGCATCAGCAAGAGCTTTCCGGGTGTGAAGGCTTTGTCGGATGTGGCGCTGAAGCTCTACCCCGGTCAGGTGACCGCGCTGGTCGGCGAAAACGGTGCGGGCAAATCGACCATGGTGAAGGTGCTCACTGGGATCTACCAGCCCAGTGCCGGGCGCATTCTGGTGGACGGGCAGGAAACCCGCTTTCCCACCGCCGAGGATGCCGCCCATGCGGGTATCACCGCCATTCATCAGGAAACCGTGCTGTTTGACGAGCTGTCAGTGGCCGAGAATGTGTTTCTGGGCCACGCCCCGCGCGGCCGGTTCGGGCTGATCGACTGGGCCGAGATGCGGCGCCGGGCGAAGGCCATTCTGAATGACATCGGTGCCGATATTGATCCGGGCGCGAAGCTGCGCGATCTCGGCATCGCCAATAAACACCTCGTGGCCATTGCCCGTGCCCTGTCGATCGACGCCCGCGTGGTGATCATGGACGAGCCCACCGCCGCGCTGAGCCACAAGGAAATCGAAGAGCTTTACGAGCTGGTCGACCAGCTCAAGGCACAGGGCAAGGCGATCCTGTTCATCAGCCATAAATTCGATGAGATTTTCCGCATCGCCGACAATTACACCGTGTTCCGAGACGGCCAGCTGGTGGGCGAGGGGCGGATTGCCGATGTGACCAATGACGCGCTGGTCAAGCTGATGGTGGGCCGCGAGGTCGATCACATCTTCCCCGCCCGCAGCGCCGATCTGGGCGATGAGATCCTGCAGGTCGAAGGCTACGACCACCCGACCGAATTTGCCGATATCAGTTTCACCCTGCGCCGGGGCGAGATCCTGGGGTTCTACGGGCTAGTGGGCGCTGGGCGCTCGGAATTCATGCAGGCGCTGTTTGGCATCACCCGGCCCAGCAACGGCACCACCCGCATTGATGGCGCGGCGGTCAGCATCCATTCCCCGGCCGACGCGGTGCAGAACGGCATCGTCTATGTGCCGGAAGATCGGGGCCTTCAGGGCGCCATCACCGCGATGCCGATTTTCCAGAATATCACCATCCCATCGCTTGGGCGCACCTCGCGCCACGGCTTCATCCGGCTGGCGGAAGAGTTCAAACTGGCGCGCGACTATACCGAACGGCTCGACCTGCGCGCCGCCTCGTTGGATACGCCGGTGGAAAGCCTGTCGGGCGGCAACCAGCAAAAGGTGGTCATCGCCAAGTGGCTGGCGACCCAGCCCAAGGTGATCATCCTTGATGAGCCAACCAAGGGCATCGATATCGGCTCGAAGGCCGCGGTGCACGAATTCATGGCCGAACTGGCGGCGCAGGGTCTGGCGGTGATCATGGTCAGCTCGGAAATCCCCGAAGTGCTGGGCATGTCCGACCGAGTGATCGTGATGCGCGAAGGCCGGATCGTGGCCGAACTGGCGGGCGATGAGATGACCCCCGAAACCCTTGTCCGCCACGCGGCGGGCATCAGTGAGGGCTGAGATGCTGAAACGACTTGCCAAATCCCGCGAAGCCATCCTGCTCGGCGCGATCCTCGTGCTGTTGGTGCTGATCGCCACGCGCTTTCCCGCCTTTGTCGAGCCGTCGCATCTGGCGGGCGTGTTCAACGATACCTCGCCGCTGATCCTGCTGGCGCTCGGCCAGATGATCGTGATCCTGACCAAATGCATCGACCTGTCGGTCGCCGCCAATCTGGCCCTCACCGGCATGGTCGTTTCGATGCTGAACGTCGCCTTTCCCGGCCTGCCGGTGGTGCTGATCCTTGTGGTCGCGCTGGCGCTCGGCACGCTTCTGGGCATGATCAACGGGCTCTTTGTCTGGAAGCTGGGCATCCCGCCCATTGTTGTGACACTTGGCACCATGACCATCTATCGCGGCATCATCTTTCTGATTTCCAACGGCAAATGGGTGAATTCGCACGAAATGAGCCCGGCCTTCAAAGCCTTCCCCCGCGCCGATCTTCTGGGCCTGCCGGTGCTGAGCTGGTTTGCCATCCTCGCAGTCATCCTGTTCTTCTTCGTGATGACCCGCACCACGCTGGGCCGCGCCTTTTATGCAGTGGGCGGCAACCCCCATGCCGCCGTCTATACCGGCATCAATGTCGGGCGCACCCAGTTCTGGGCCTATACGATTTCCGGCGCGCTGGCGGGGATCACCGGCTACCTTTGGGTGTCGCGCTATGCAGTGGCCTATGTCGATATCGCCGGGGGCTTTGAGCTGACGGTGGTGGCGGCCTGCGTGATCGGCGGCGTGTCGATTGCGGGCGGTTTGGGCTCGGTCGGCGGCACCCTGCTTGGGGCGCTGTTTCTGGGCATCATCAACAACGCGCTCCCGGTCATCAACGTCTCGCCGTTCTGGCAGATGTCCATTTCCGGCAGCGCCATCCTGATCGCGGTGGCGGTCAACGCCCAGGCCAACCGGACTAAGGGCCGGGTCATCCTCAAACGCGCGGAGCATGCGGCATGAGCACCACCTCGCATTTCGTCCCCGACCGTCTGCAATCGCCGCTGGCGAGCCGATTGAAAAGCTGGGAAAGCCTGCTCTTGGTGGTGGCGGTGGCGATCTTCATCGCCAACAGCTTTGCCTCGCCCTATTTCCTCAACGCCTGGAACCTGTCGGACGCGACCTTCAATTTCACCGAGAAGGCGATGATCGGCTTTGCCATGGCGCTTCTGATCATCGCGGGCGAGATTGACCTGTCAGTGGCTTCGATCATCGCGCTGGCCTCCACCGCGATGGGGGCGGCGGTGCAGCTTGGCATCGGCACACCGGGGCTTGTCGCCATCGGGCTGGGCGTGGGGCTTTTGGCGGGCGCCTTCAACGGGCTTCTGGTCACCCGACTGGGCCTGCCTTCCATCGTTGTGACCATCGGCACGATGAGCCTTTATCGCGGCATCGCCTATATCGTGCTGGGCGATCAGGCCTATCGCGGCTATCCGAGCGATTTCGCCTTTTTCGGGCAGGGCTATGTCTGGTGGGTGATCAGCTTTGAATTTGCCTTCTTCATCCTGCTTGCGGTGATCTACGGCATCGTCCTGCATAAAACCAATTTCGGCCGCGCGGTTTTTGCCATTGGCAACAACCCAACCGGCGCGCTGTTTTCCGGGATCCGGGTACAAAGGGTGAAGTTCATCCTGTTCCTGTTGACCGGAATAATGGCGGGTGTAGCCTCAGTCTGCCTCACATCCCGGCTAGGCTCCACCCGCCCGTCGATTGCTCTCGGATGGGAGCTTGAAGTCGTCACCATGGTGGTGCTCGGAGGCGTCAATATCCTTGGCGGTTCCGGCTCGATCCCCGGTCTGGTGATCGCCGCCTTCGTGATGGGGCTTGTCACCTTCGGCCTTGGGCTGCTCAATGTGCCGGGGATCGTGATGTCGATCGTGATCGGAGCGCTTCTGATCTCGGTCATCGCGCTGCCCCGGCTCTGGGCAAAATGGCGGATCGGATAATGGAAAAATACGCCTTCAAAATGCGGCTCAATCCCGGCATGAAAGCCGAGTACAAACGCCGCCATGACGAGATCTGGCCCGAGCTGGTGGCGCTGCTGAAACAGGCGGGCGTTTCGGATTACTCGATCCACCTGGATGACGAGACCAATATCCTGTTCGGCGTGCTCTGGCGGAGCGACGATCACGGCATGGACGATTTGCCCAGTCACGAGGTGATGCAGCGCTGGTGGGCCTATATGGCCGATATCATGGAGACCGCGCCCGATAACGCGCCGGTCTCGATCCCGCTCGAAACCGTCTTTCACATGCCATGAGCCACGTTGCCGTCATCGACATCGGCAAGACCAACGCCAAGCTGGCGCTGGTCGATCTGGGCACTCTGGCCGAGATTGCCGTGGTCACCCGCCCCAACAAAGTGCTGCCCGGCCCGCCCTGGCCGCATTTCGATCTCGAAGGGCATTGGGACTTTCTGCTTGAGGCGCTCACCGAGTTTCACCGCGCCCATGGGGTTGACGCGATCACGGTCACCACCCACGGCGCGGCGGCGGTTCTGCTGGATGCAGAAGGCGGGCTCGCTGCCCCGATGCTGGATTATGAACATCCCGGCCCCGACGATCTGGCGGTAGACTATGATGCGTTGCGCCCGCCCTTTGCCGAAACCGGCTCGCCCCGGCTGGGCATGGGGCTGAACCTTGGCGCGCAGCTGCACTGGATGTTTGCCTCTGACCCCGAGCTGAAAGCGCGCACCAAAACCATCGTGACCTATCCGCAATATTGGGGCTTCCGGCTGACCGGCGTCGCCGCTACCGACGTGAGCTCGCTGGGCTGTCACACAGATCTGTGGAACCCGCATCAGGGCAGGTTTTCCTCGCTGATCGGGCGCCTCAGCCTGAACGGACGGCTGGCCCCGGCGCGGCCCTCGGCCGATATGCTGGGGCCGATCCTGCCCGAGATTGCCGCCCGCACCGGGCTCGTCCCGGGCACGCCGGTTCACGTCGGCATCCATGACAGCAACGCCTCGCTGCTTCCGCATATCCTTGGCCGGAAAGCGCCGTTCAGCGTGGTCTCTACCGGCACCTGGGTGATTGCCATGGCGGTGGGCGGCGTTTCCCCCACGCTTGACCCCAGCCAAGACACGCTGATCAACGTGAACGCGCTCGGCCAGCCGGTGCCCTCGGCGCGGTTCATGGGCGGGCGGGAATACGAGATTGCGATGGGCGGCCAGCCGGTCGAGCCGGAGCCCGCCGACCTTGACGCGGTGCTGGCCGAGCGGCTGTTCCTGTTGCCCGCGCTGGTGGCGGAAAGCGGCCCCTATCAGGGGCGCAAGGCGCGCTGGCAGGGGGGCGAGCCGCCGCTTGGCTCTGGCCGCCGCGCCGCCGCCGTCGCGCTTTATCTGGCGCTGGTCACCGATCATTGCCTCGATCTGATTGGCCATCGCGGCCCGGTGATTGTCGAAGGCCCGTTTACCCGCAACCGGATCTTTCTGGAGATGCTCAGCGCTGCCAGCTCAAGCCCGGTGATCGCGGCAGGCTCGGCCACCGGCACCAGTCAGGGGGCGGCACTTCTGGCCGGACCCGCACAGCCCCCCGCGCTGGGCGAGGCCGACGCCATCCACCGCGAAACCGACGCCCGCCTCACCGCCTATGCCCGCGCCTGGCGAAAGGCACTGGCCTGAGGGCGCGGAAGATAGAGGTTCTGGACATGAGAAAGCTGTGCCGGCCGTGCTCATCCTGAGACTGATTTGGATGTGCCCGATCCCGGTGGTTTCAGGCCACCGCATCCAAATCCTAAACGTAGCCGCCAGACCAAAGACCGGCGGCTCTTTTGTTGTTTGCACGCACCAAACCACTCAATCCGCGCAGCACAGACCCGAGGCAAATTCCACTGCGCGCTGGGCGGAGGCGATGGCCAGCCCGGCCCCCGAGCGGCTGCGCACCCAGTCTTGCCCGGCCAGAATGGCCCCCGCCGCAAAAAGGCGCGGTTCCACCGGTGCGCCTGCGGCGTCGATGGGACGGAACTGCGCGTCGACCGCCACCCCCAGCCGGTTCACCGGATGGCCGCGTGGATCGAGGTAATCGGGCCGATACCACTCGCCGCGCCCCTTAGGTTGCGCCACCGGCAGGCCCAGCAGCGTCTCGCGGATCTGATTGCGATCCGAGCCAAGCCCGCCCGAGAGGAACCGCCCGGTGGCCAGCACCACCGCATCTGCGCGCACCTCCAGATCCTCCATCGCGCCTTCCAGCCGCAGCGTCGCCCCCGCGGCGTCAAACGCCACGTGAGACACTTTCAGGTTCGGCTCCAACAGCACCCCGCGCCGGGGCAGCTTACGCTCGAAGGCTTCGCGCAGGCGAATACCAGCCACGCCGGGCGGAATGGTGGGGATCTCGAACAGCGTCACGCCAAGTGCCGCTTCCAGCTCGGCCCGCACCTGATCGGGGGCATGAATGCCAAGGATCGCGGGCAGGCCAACATGGCTGGCCGTGCCGATATGGGGGCGGATCCGCTCGGCCAGCGCCTGCCTTGCGGCCTTGGTATCCAGCGCCCGCGCCATCACCTCGGGAAACACCACCTGACCTTCCATCCCCGGAAAAGCCAGCCGGGCCGTGGTCAGTCCGGGCCAGAGCGGGGCGATATTTGTGGCAAATTCAAGGGCCGAAAAGCCCTGAAGTCCTTCGAAATCAACGATGAGAGCAGGCGCACGCGCCGCCAGCGCCTCTGCCCCCGGAAGCATGGTTTCGGGCAGCGACAGGGTGGGCTTCGCCACCCCATAGGGCAGCAGGGCGGTCACGTTCCGCGCCCCCGGCACGCTGTAGCCCAGCCCCATCTCGTTCAGCGCCGCCACAAAGCCCGCAAGGCTCGCGCGGATGTCGCTCTCATCGATCCGGGCCAGCGGGTTCAGTGGCTCGCTGGCGCGCAGCGCCTCCAGCCCGGCCCAGGGATCGGCGACCACTTTGCCCTGCATCACCCCGAGCAGATCGAGATAGCCGGTCGTATAGGCCATCGCGCCGGAATGGCCGAACTGAGCAACGCTCAAGCCCCTCTCTCGGGCAAACAGGCTGGCAGCCACGCCCGCAATGCCGGTGCCGATCACGGCAAGCTGGGTTTCCACGCGGCGGGTCTGGCGTTTCATGCCTCGCCCTCCGTCAGATCAAGCCCGGCCAGCCCCACATGCAGGATCTCGGCCAGTTCGGCTTGCGGCATCTCGGCCCCCCAGAGCACCGGGCGCACACCGCGATAGCGTTCGGCGATGAAATCGCGCATTTCCTCCAGCCCGGCCGGGCTGTCATAAACCCCGCTATCGTAAAGATGCGAGGTCACCCGCATGGCGCAGAACGAGCCCTGACAGGCGCCCTTGCCCACGCGCGAGCGCCGGGCAATCGCCTTCAGGCTCATATGGTCCTCATGGCCCGGCGCACTTTCGATGATCTCGTCCACGGTCGAGCGCGCCACCATCTCGCATTCGCACAGGATCATATCGGTGGCATCCGCGCGTTTCATCCAGTCGCGCGCCGAGGCACCGGGTTCGGTCCAGCCCGCGCCGGGGCCAGAGGGCAGGGGCTCACTCGCCGTGCGGCAGGGGGCGGTATTGCCCAGCCGCTGCGCCACCAGGTCCGACGCCGCCTCGGCCATCAGTCGGAAAGTGGTCAGCTTGCCGCCCGCGATGGTGCAGAAATTATCAAGCCCCCGCTCTTCATGGGTGTAGAGCCGAAAGCCCCGACTGGCCTTGCGCCCGTCGTCCTCGGCACCATCGGCCAACAACAGCGGCCGCACCCCGGAAAAGGCACGGACAAAGCGGGTTGTGGCCAGCACTGGCAGCATGGTGCTGCCCTCGTTCAGAACCCGGTCCACCTCGTCCAGCGTCGGCGCCAGATCGTCGGGCTCGCGCACTGTGGCCGACGACGTGCCCAGAATGGACACCGTGCCGCCGGGCACCAGAATATCGCCATCGCCGGGCGGGCGCAGCCGGTTGATCACCCCGCGCGACAGCCGGGTGTTGGAGATGATCAGCGTGCCTTTCGAGCCGAGCAGCTTTACCTCGTCGCATCCGGCCAGCGCGGCAATCTTTCCGGCCCAGGCCCCACCGGCATTGACGATCTGGCGCGCGCGGATGCGCAGCTTTTCGCCCGAGCGCAGATCGCTCGCGAGCGCCGCCACAATCTGCCGCCCCTCTATCTCGAACCCCTCCACCACCACATGCGGCAGATAGCGGCTGCCGGTCAGCGCTTCGGCATGGGAGACCTGCTCCAGCACCAGCCGGAACGGATCAATCGTGGCATCGGGCACCGCATAGGCGGCGATCACATTGTCTGGCAGCACCGGCTCGCGGGCGCGGGCCTCGTCCGGGGTCAGCGGCGTGCAGGCAATGCCCGCCGCCGCGCAGGCCTCGGGAAAGCGCGCGGCAAAATCCGGATCGTCGCCCTCGACCGCCACGAACAGCCCGCCACAATCGTCGATGCATTGCGGCGCCACCCGTTTCAGAATATCGCCCTCGGCCCGGCATTCGGCTGCGGTTTCGGTATCCGCGCTGGCATAGCGCGCGCCGGAATGCAAAAGCCCGTGATTGCCGCCGGATGCCCCGGCATTCAGGTCGCGCCGGTCGATGAGCAGGCAGCGGATGCCCCGCAGCGCCAGATCGCGCATCACCCCGGCCCCGGTGGCGCCGCCGCCGATGATCAGCACTTCGGTGTCCAGCTCGCGCATCAGTCCCCCTCGGGCAGGTTCACGCCCTGCAGCTCCGGCCCCAGATATTTGCGTTCGTCCGGGCCGAGAATGCCCAGCGACAGGCAGATCAGCGTCCACAGATGCGTCACCCGGTAGCCGCCCTGATAATGCTCGCCAATATCTTCGATCTGACTGTGGCAGTTATGGCAGGGGGTGAGCACATAGTCGGCCTCGGTGGCGGCGATCTGGTCGAATTTGCGCTTGCCATAGGCGCGCCGCTCGGAGGTCATGCCCGCCTGCAAAAAGCCACCCCCGCCGCCGCAGCAATAATTGGCCTGTCGGTTGGGCTGCATGTCGATGAAATTCTCCTCGCCCACCAGCTGCGTCACCACATAGCGCAGATCCTCGGCGGCATTGTCGCCCAGCGATTTGCGGATCAGCTGGCACGGGTCCTGCACGGTGAATTTCAGCCCCATCGTGTTCCAGTCGGAATTCACAGGCAATTTGCCCTCGCGGATCCACTGCGCGTAATAGCTCACAAGGTTCCCGGCCTCGAAATCCGCCTTGAGCCCAAAGCGGTCGATCCCCTTCCACAGCGTATAAAAGCTGTGGCCGCATTCGGTGTTGATCCAGACCTGCGGTGCCAGCGCATTGATCGCCTCGACCCGCGTTTCCACCATTTCTTTCCAGGCCGCATCGTCGCCGGTGAACATGCAGAAATTCTCGGCCGCCCAGCCTTTCGAAGCATAGGTCCAATCGGCCCCGACATAGTCGAAGATCTTCCACATCGGGCCCATTTCCTCGGGCTCGACCGCCGGTTCGCGCGAGTTCTGGTTGACCACGAACATCGCGCCCTTCTTGTCGATCGGCACCGTAAGCCCGGCAAAGCGCGGATCGGCCTCCTTCAGCTCTTCCAGCGTTTCCTCGACGATCTCGACGAAATCCTCCGAGCGCAGCCCCATCGCGCTGGTGCTCTCGTCCATCCGCTGGGCGGCACAGGATCGCACGATCCCCTTGGGCTTGTCCGCCTCCGGCCAGGCCCCGCGCGCCGCCCCAACCAGAAGCGACACATCAATCCCCATCGGGCAGACATAAGCGCAGCGTTTGCATTGGGTGCAGGCCCAGACCCAGGGCGTGGTGGCCAGCTCGTCATTCATGCCGAGCATCGCCATGTTCAGAAACCGGCGCGGGTCCATTCCGAACAGCCCGCTGGCCGGGCAACCCGAAGCGCAAAGGCCGCAGCCCACGCAGGCATCGGTATTCGCTCCGGGTGGCAAAAGCCGGTTCGCCAGAGCCAGAAAATCCATCGCCGGGGGCTGTGTGTCAGGTGTCATGCGTCCGTCCTCTCGCCATTGGTAACGCATTCTTGCATTGGAATAAGAGGAAAAATCAGCTCAGGCGGCGGACATCTTGCCGCGCAGGCCGTCCAGCGCAGGTCGTCAGACCCGCTGCCGCGCATCATGCCCCTTCGCCCAGTCGACAATCTCCTGTGCCATCTCCTCCAGCGGCACCACCTTGCTGACCACCCCGCGCCGGATCGCCACGCCGGGCATTCCCCAGACCACCGAACTGGCCTTGTCCTGCGCTAGTGTCTGCGCCCCGGCAGCGAACATCTCGCCCATCCCGGTGGCGCCGTCATCGCCCATCCCGGTCAGAAGCACCCCCAGCGCCGCATCGCCCACTTCCTGTGCCACCGAGCGAAACAGCACATCGACCGAGGGCCGGTGTCGGGCGACGCAAAAGCCCGTGCGCAGCCCGACGCGATAGCCCTCAGCCTCGCGTTTCAGCACCAGATGCCAGTCGGCCCGCGCAATCACCGCCTGACCGCGCCCAAGGCTTGCGCCCTCGTAGGCTTCGAAAATTTCGATCTGCGACAGCCGGTTCAGCCGTTCGGCAAAGGCCTTGGTGAACCCGGCAGGCATATGCTGAACCACCGCAATCGGCGGCAAACCCGCTGGCAGGATCTCGAAAAGCCCCCCCAGTGCCTCAGTGCCGCCGGTCGAGGCGCCGATGGCAATCAGTGGCGGCGCGTGCTCCGGGGCCGGGCGCGTGGCTGGGGGCAGGATAACATCAGCCGAGTACCGCTCGCCGGGAGCTCTCGGAATGACCCGCCGCCGTTTGGTCGCCAGTGGTGTCTGCGCCGCCGCGCGCACCGCATCGGCAATCCGCACCGCCGCTTCGCGTCGCGCTTCCGGGGTGCCGACATTGGGCTTCAACAGCACCCCGACCGCGCCCAGATCCAGCGCGCGCAGGCATTCCTCCGATCCGTCCCGCACATAGGACGACACCACCACCGTGGGGATCGGATGATCCTGCATGATCTGTTTCAGAAAGGTCAGCCCATCCATCTGCGGCATATGCAGATCGAGCAGCAACACGTCCGGCTGACGCGCGCGCATCTTCTCGATGGCTTCCAGCGGATTGCCCGCCGTCCCGATCAGCTCAAGCCCGGGATCGTCGCGGATGAAGCCCGACAGCACAGCCCGCACCGAAGCGCTATCGTCAACGATCATCACGCTGATCTGGTCCAACACCATCACACCCTCTACACACAGAACAGGCTCCACCATGCCCCTGTTCGGGGCAAGGCTTCAAGTCATGTGACCTATGTTGGTGACCAAATCATGATCAGCCAGACGGCGCGGGAATTCTGGCTCAGATCCGCGCGCCAATAGCGTGGGTCGCGGTGGCCCCGAACTCGTAATAGGCGGATTTTACACCAGTAAATCGCTCGCTATAGGCGGGGATCGTGGTCAGCGGCAGAGCCTCGGGCTGATCGTCCAACAGCGCGGTCGCGGCGGCGGTGCCGAACACCGTGCCGGGCGAAATGCCGCGCCCGGAATAGCCGAACACCGCCAGCGCCGAGGGGCCGAACGCCACCGCTTTCGGGATGTGATCGCCGGTCATGGCAATGCGCCCGCTCCAGCCGAACTCAAACGGCATATCGCCCAGCTCAGGGTAAAGCGCGCGCATCTTACGCCGTGCCCAGGCTTCATGGATGCCACCACCCGGCCCGTTGCTGTCGCCCACCCCGCCGATGATCAGCCGCCCGGCCTGATCGACGCGCAGGGACGACATCACCAGCGCCGTATCCCAGCAGCCCTCGCCGCCGGGCAGAATCCGCGCGCGCATCGCTTCAGGCAGCGGCGCGGTGGCGTATTGGCAAAAATGCATCGTTGTGGCCTCTGGCCGCGCCCCGCCGGTGATGCCCTGATGATAGCCGTTGGTGGCCAGCAGCAGCGCTTTCGCCCGGATCTCGTGCCCGGCCGCCGTGACCACCCAAGCCTCGCCGTTCCGCGCGATCTGCGACACTGGCGCGTGCTCGTGCAATACGGCCCCGGCTTCGCCCGCCGCCCGCGCCAGCCCCTGCGCGTAGGCCAAGGGTTGCACCGTCCCCGCGCGCGGATCGAACAGCGCGCCGTGAAACCCGCTCGACCCTGTGCGCCGGGCGGTTTCGGCCCGGTCCAGCAGCTCGACCGGCGCGCCGATATTGCGCCCCTGCCGGTGCCGTTCGGCAAGGTCTTTCACCCCGGCAGGCGCATGGGCCAGATGCAGCGTGCCGTTGCGGGTGGCCTCGCAGGCAATGCCCTCGCGCTCGATGATCTCGAACACCTTACGCGGCCCGTCCGACAGCGCCTCCATCAGACGCGGCCCGTCTTTTTGGCCCACAATCCGGATCACCTCTTCCGGCGGCAGCCACAGCCCGGCATTGACCAGCCCGACATTGCGGCCAGAGCCGCCATGCCCGATGGTCTGAGCTTCCAGCAGGATCACCGAAGCCCCGCGCCGCGCCGCTTCCAGTGCCGCCGAAGCGCCGGTAAACCCGCCGCCAATGATCACCAGATCGGCGCTGGCATTGCCAGTCAGGGGCGTCGCCCCGACCTGTTCCCTATTGCTGGCCTGCCAGAGCGAGCTATGCGCTTCAGATTTCAAATCTAACCCCCTGTGCGAGCGGCAGCTCGGCTGAATAGTTCACCGTGCTGGTTTGACGGCGCATATAGGCTTTCCACGCATCCGACCCGCTTTCGCGCCCGCCGCCGGTTTCCTTCTCGCCGCCGAAGGCCCCGCCAATCTCGGCCCCCGAAGGCCCGATATTCACATTGGCAATGCCGCAATCGGAGCCCACGGCAGACAGGAAGGTTTCGGCCTCGCGCAGGTTCAGCGTGAAGATGCAAGAGGATAGCCCTTGCGGTACGTCATTCTGCAGGGCGATGGCTTCGTCAAGCTCTTCATAGCTCAGCACGTAAAGGATCGGTGCAAAGGTTTCGGTGCGCACCGTGTCGGTTTGCTTCGGCATCTCGACCAGCGCCGGGCTCACATAGGCCCCGCCCTGCGGCACGCCCTCGCTAACCGTGCCGCCACCATGCACCACGCCGCCTTCGGCCTTGGCCTTTTCCAGCTGCGCCAGCATCGCATCGCGGGCGGCATGATCAACCAGCGGCCCGATCAGCGTGGTCTCCCGGCGCGGATCGCCGATGGGCAGCGAGGCATAGGCGGCGCTGAGCCGCTTCACCAGCTCATCGCGCACTGAACTATGGGCGATCAGGCGGCGCAGGCTGGTGCAGCGTTGCCCCGCAGTGCCAACTGCCGAGAACACGATGGCGCGCACCGCCATATCGAGATCGGCCGAAGGCGCCACGATCATCGCGTTGTTCCCCCCAAGCTCAAGGATCGAGCGGCCCCAGCGCGCCGCCACTTTCGGGCCGACAATGCTGCCCATCCGGGTCGAGCCGGTGGCCGACAGCACCGGCACATCGCGCGACGACACAAGCGCATCGCCAATCTCGGCCCCACCGATCACCAGTTGCACCAACCCCTCTGGCGCGTCCTCGCCAAAGCGCGCAATTGCGCGTTCCATGATCTTCATCGAGGCCATCGCGGTCAGCGGGGTTTTCTCCGAGGGTTTCCAGATCACCGGATCGCCGCAGACCAGCGCCAGCGCGGTGTTCCAACTCCATACCGCCACCGGAAAGTTGAAGGCCGAGATCACCCCGACCGGCCCGATCGGGTGCCATGTCTCGCTCATCCGATGGCCCGGCCGTTCCGAGGCAATGGTCAGGCCGTAAAGCTGGCGCGACAGGCCTACGGCGAAATCACAGATGTCGATCATCTCCTGCACTTCGCCAAGGCCTTCTGAGGTGATCTTGCCCGCTTCCAGCGTCACCACGGCAGCAAGCTCTGCTTTCGCGGCGCGCAGCTCTTCGCCCAACAGCCGCACCAGCTCGCCCCGACGCGGGGCAGGCAGGTTGCGCCAGATTTCGAACGCCGCCTGCGACTTGGCGATGATCGCTGGCATCTCTTCGGGCTTGGTCTCGGTCACCTGCGCCACCACCGTGCCGTCAATCGGCGATGTCACGCTGAGCGTGCCGCCGGTCAGCTCGGCTTCGGTCAATGCGGCGGCTTTGAGGATTGCGGAATGAGTCATTGGGTGTCTCCTTGTGTGGCTTGCCCGCGCTGCGCGTCCATGCCCATGGACACCAAAAGCGGGGCTCTATCCTGTTCGGTTTTGAAATCGTCTTTGCTGCCCATCCCGCGCCAGCCGGCGAGGATCAGCGATTGTGCCACCGCGCCCCCGAGCGTGGTGCCCGGGCCGGTGACGATGAAAAGGTCGGGGGCGAATTCGCGCGCCGCAACGGCGAGCGCACGAGTGAAATCATAGGTTTCGGTCACCTGCGCCCCGAGGGTGTAATCCCACAGCGCCTCTGTGTCGGTGGCGCCGGGCCACCAGATCGCGCCGCGCCCGTCGATCATCGGCAGATCGGGCTGGGCAAACAGATCGGCAGGCAATGCCGCGCGCCCTTCGGTGGCCACCGGGGCCTGCAGCGCGGTGTGGAAGGCGGCGTGATTGCCCAGCCGCATCGGAAAGCGGCCCTGAATTGGATCAACCGCCGCCTCAAAAGCGGCCAGCCCCGACTCATCGCCCGCGAGAACCAGCATCCCGCCAAGCTCGATAGACAGGGCGAGCGTATGGCCGGACCGCGCGGCAATATCGTCCACCAGCGCCAGCAACGCCGCGCGCCGGGCCGGGCGCGGCACCCAATCGTCATCCATCCAGGGATAGATGAGCTGCCCGCCGATCAGCGCCTTCTGCATCAGCGTGCCCATGGTGTTGGCAACGTGAAAGCCGGTCTCAGCGCTCAGCGCCCCGCCGCAGGCCAGCGCCGAATACCAGCCCATGGAATTGCCGGTGACGGCGACCACCTCGATGCCCTCACGGTTGATCGACAGAAAGTCGCCATAGGCTGCGGCATAGATCAGCCCCGAAGCATTGTCGCCCCGGCTGTGTTTGGACATCGAAAACTTCGCCGCCCCGTCGAGCGCACTAAGCGTCTCCTGCCCGTTCGTCCGGCGCTCGTCATCGAAGCCCGCAAGCAGGGCAGGCTCGGGGAAGTGCCGGCCAAGATAGCCCAGCTCAGCCGCGTTATAGGTGCCCCGCCCGGGGCAGATCACCACCGCCGTTTTCATGATTGTTCCCCCGCCAGCGCAAGCGCCGCCTCGGCAATGCTGTGTTTCGAGGGCATCGTCGCCGCATAGGCCGGGCCGGTCGGAATAAAGCTGTCTTCAGCGGTAAGCCGGGCGAGCTTCGCCTTCGAGGTCTCGTGAAAATGCGCCATCAGCGCCTCGGCCACACCGCCCGATTGCCGGGTTTCGTCGACGATCAGGATATGGGCGCAGCCCTCCACCGCCGCACTCAGCGCCGCTTTCGGCAGTGGCGACAGCCAGCGCATGTCGACAATCCGGGTACTGATCCCCGCAGCCTCGATCTCACTCAGCGCCTGATTGGACAGATAAACGCCATTGCCAAAGGTGACGATGGCAAGGTCTGTCCCGTCGCCCTCGATCCCAACCTCGCCAAGCCCGATACGTTCCCCCGGCGCCGGATAGTGCCGCAGCCAGCCGCCATCCTTCTCGCCATGCAGATCGCGCATCGGATAAAGCGCAATCGGCTCCAGAAACACCACCACGCGCTGCTCTTCGCGTGCCAGCCGCACGCATTCGCGCAGCATCATCGCCGCGTCGGCCCCGTTCGAAGGCACCGCAAGGATCACCCCCGGAATGTCGCGCAGCACCGCCACCGAGTTGTCATTGTGGAAATGCCCGCCAAAGCCTTTCTGATAGCCCAGCCCGGCAATGCGCAGCACCATCGGGTTGGTGTATTGCCCGCGCGAAAAGAACGACAGCGTCGCCGCCTCGCCGCGGATCTGATCTTCGGCATTGTGCAGATAGGCCAGAAACTGGATCTCGGGCATCGGCGTAAAGCCGTTCTGCGCCATGCCGATGGCAAGGCCGAGAATACTCTGTTCATCGAGCAGCGTGTCGATCATCCGGTCGGGGCCGAACCGGGCCTGCAGCTTCTGGGTCACGCCATAGACGCCACCCTTGCGCCCCACATCCTCGCCCATCATCACGATCTCGCCATGCTCCAGCATCAGATCGGTCAGCGCCCAGTTGATCAGCCGCGACATGATCTGCGGCTCTTCCATCGCCTTGAGATCGGCGCCGAAAACCTCGGCGCGCTGGGCTTGCGACGGGCCGTTGCTTGGCGCCCAGCTGCGGGCGGGCGGGATGAGGCTTTCCATCACCTCGTCTGCCGTTTGCAAATGGGGCCGCGTCACCGCCTGCTCGGCGATGCGCTCCACCCGCGCATTGGTCTCGTCATAGATCGCCAGCGCCTGCTGAGGCGACAGCGCCCCGGCCTCAGACAACAGCCGCACCGAATGCAGCAGCGGATCATTGGTCTCGTCCGCCTCAACCTCGGCTTTGGGCAGATAGGTGGTCGGGATGTCGGCCCCCGCATGGCCATAAAGCCGCACTGTGCGCACATGCAAAAAGGCCGGCTTTTTATGCTGACGCACATAATCCGCCGCTTTCAGTGCGGTGGCATAGGTGTCGAAAATATCGAGCCCGTCACAGGCGAAATACTTGATCCCCGGGCGGGCCGAGAAATTCGCCGCGATCCAGCCTTTCGGGGTTTTTGTCGAAATGCCGATGCCATTGTCTTCGCAGCAAAACAGCAGCGGCAGCGGTACCGACTGAAACGATGTCCAGCCAGCGGTGTTGAACGCGCCCTGCGCGGTGGAATGGTTGGCCGAGGCATCGCCGAAGCTGCAATAGATGATCGCGTCATCGGGCAGGCTGGCATGTTCGGGCCGGTGCCGTTTGGCCGCGCCAATCGCATAGGCCGCCCCCACCGCTTTCGGCAGATGGCTGGCGATGGTCGAGGTTTGCGGCGGAATGTTCAGCGCTTTCGAGCCGAGCACCTTGTGGCGCCCGCCCGAGATCGGGTCTTCGGACGAGCAGGCAAACGACAAGAGCATATCCCAGGCCATCGACTGCCCCGGCACCTGCTCGCCGCGCTGGATCTGAAAGGCGGCATCGCGGTAATGCAGAAAGGCCATATCGGTGGGGCGCAGCGCCGCCGCGACCGCCGCCATGCCCTCATGCCCGGATGAGCCGATGGTGTAGAACCCTTGTCCCGCCTTCTGCATGGCGCGGCTTTTGCGGTCGAGCGCCCGGCTCAGACAGCCGGAGCGAAAAACCGATACCGCCTGCGCTGCAGAAAGCGGCCCGCTGGGCGATGCCCCGGGCGGCAGATCTCCCGCGCTGACACGGGAGATGAAGTTCTCATGAACGATGGCCGCGCGATCCATCAACAGCTCCTTAATTCAGTCAGGCGGGGCGTTTTTGCCCTGCAAATCCGGCCACAAATCCGGCAATCCGTTTGAGACCTTCCTCAAGGTCGGCCTCGCTATAGGCGAAGGACAGCCGCGCATGGCCCGGCAGGCCAAACGCCCGGCCCGGCACAATCGCCACGCCCGCCTCGTCCAGCAGCGCGGTGCACAGCTCGGCATCGCTGCGATATCCGCCCAGTGCCATCGCGTCGGAAATGTCGGGGAAGGCATAGAAGGCGCCATCGGGCAGGGGGCAGCTGATGCCCGGTATGTCGTTCAGCGCCGTGACCACCCTGTCGCGCCGGGCGCGAAACAGGCTGCAGCGCTCCGCCAAAAGCGCCTGATCGCCCTCCAACGCGGCAAGGGCAGCGGCTTGCGAGATCGACGAGGCCCCCGAGGTCACTTGCCCCTGCACCGCCCCCATCGCCCGGATCATATCGGCCGGCCCAATGCCCCAGCCGATCCGCCAGCCGGTCATCGCATAGGCTTTCGACACGCCGTTCACGATCAGCATACGGTCGACAAGCTCGGGCGCTACGGATTTGAATGAGCTGAACGGGCCATAGCTCAAATGCTCGTAGATCTCGTCGACCAGAATTAGCACATGCGGATGGCGCGCCAGAACCTCGGCCAGCGCCCGTTGCTCGCTCGCCGAATAGATCGCACCCGAGGGGTTGGAGGGAGCGTTCAGCATCAGCCAGCGGGTTTTGGGCGTGATCGCATCTTCAAGCTGCGCCGGGCTCAGTTTGAACCCCTGCGCCATCGGGCAGGGCACGACAACCGGCCTGCCCCCCGCCATCGCGACGATATCGGAATAGCTGGTCCAATAGGGGGCGGGCATGATCACCTCGTCGCCCGGATCAAGCGAGGCCAGCATCGCATTGGCCAACACCTGCTTGGCGCCGGTTGAAACGATCACCTCGCTCCGCGTCACCTGATTTTGCCGCGCAATGGCGTCTCGCAGCTCGGGCGTGCCCAGGGTCGCCGGGTAGCGGGTCTTGCCCGCCAGGGCCGCGGCATTGGCCGCTTCAATCACATGGGGTGGGGTCGGGAAATCAGGCTCGCCGGTCGACAGCGCAATCACATCCCGCCCCGCCGCACGCAGGGCCGCCGCGCGCTCGCTGAGCTGCACGATTTCCGAAATCTCCAGCCGGGCGATCCGCGACGCACGGCGAAATTCGATGGGCAGGTCCATTGGAGCCTTTCTATCTGTCACTAACAGACAGGCTAGCCTTTCATCTTTGCAAAAAATATAGAGAGTAAGTCACGTATATTGGAGAAAAGCTCATATGATCGCCCCGCGCCGGTTTTTGCCCTCGATCAGCTCGCTGCTGGCGCTTGAGGCGGTCGACCGGTTGGGCACCGCCACTGCCGCCGCCGAGGAACTGGCGCTGACCCATTCCGCCGTCAGCCGCCAGCTCAAGGTTCTGGAGGGCCAGCTTGGGGTGACGCTGTTTCTGCGCGACGGGAAAAATCTGCGCCTCACCCAGGCGGGGGCGGAATATTCGCAGGCGGCACGGGGGATCTTGCAGGATCTGGCCCGCGCCAGCCTGAAGGTGAAGGCCACCGGCTCCAAGCGCAGCCTCAATCTGGCGATCCTGCCCGCCTTTGGCATGTATTGGCTGAACCCGCGCCTGCGCGCCTTCTGCACCGCCAACCCGGATATCCTGATCAGCCAGAGCACCCGGCTGGCGCCCTTCGATTTCGAGCGCGAGAAATTCGATGCCGCCGTGCATTTCGGTGAACGCGATTGGGCCGGGGTGAATTATCTGCCGCTGGTCAGCGAACGCTCCATCGCCGTCTGCGCCCCGGATTTCGCCGGGGCCCTGCCGCTGTCGCCCGCGCAATTGCTGGATCAGCCGCTGCTGCATCTGTCCAGCCGTCCCGGCGCTTGGGAGGCGTGGTTCCAGAGCCATGGCCACGAGGCCGGGCGGCTGCGCGGGATGCTGTTCGACCAATTCGCTAATATGGTCGAGGCGGCGGTTTCCGGTTTCGGCGCGGCGATCATCCCGGAATTTCTGGCCGAACGCGAATTTGCCCGCGGTCGGCTGGTGCCCGCAAGCGATGGCTATTTCGATAGCGGCGGCATCTATTATCTGGTCTGGCCGAAAGCTCAGGAAACCAGCGATGCGCTGACGCGGCTGCTGGGCTGGCTCGAGGCCTGACCCAACAGCCTAATGGTCGGCAACCGGCGCCCGACCCGGCCCGGCCTTGCTGGTCTTGCTGCCCTTCAGCAGGAACACGATCGGCAGGGCCGCAGCGGTGGTCACCAGCATCAGGAAGAAATTGTCGATATAGGCGATCATCGCGGCTTGCTGGCTGACCAGCCCGTCAATCGCCGCCGCATAGCTGAGATTGCCATGTAGCAACGGGCCAAGCAGCCCGCGCGTAACCGGGTTATCGGCGGTAATCTGGCTGGCCAGCTCTTCGTGATTGGTCGCCAGCATCCGCGCCAGCGCGGTGGTCACGATCGAAATCCCGACCCCCGAACCGACATTGCGCACCAGCGAAAACATCGCGGTGGCATCGCTGCGGAATTGCGGGGCGATGGTGGCAAAGGTGATGGTCGAAAACGGCACGAACACAAAGCCAAGGCCAAAGCCCTGCAACAGCCCGGAATAGACCACCGGACGGGCATCCATCACAGTGTCAAACCCGGTCATCATCCAGAAGGCGGCCATGGTGATCGCCATGCCGAATATCACCAGCACCCGCGCATCGACCTTACCCAGCACCCGGCCCGCCACGATCATCGACAACAGCGTGCCGATGCCGCGCGGCGCCATCACGATACCGGTGGTGATCACCGGATAGCCCATGAGCTTTTGCAAGAGCGGCGGCAGCAAGGCGAGGCCGGAAAACAGCGTCAGCCCGATGATGAAGATGAAGACAAGCCCCATCGAGAAATTGCGGTCGGCAAACATGCGCAGGTCGATGAACGGATGCTCGGCGGTCAGGCTGTGGATGATGAACACCCAGAGGCCCGAGATCATCACCATGAGATAGAGCCAAATCTCCAGCGATCCGAACCAGCCCGCCGATTGCCCCCGGTCCAGCATCAATTGCAGCGCCCCGATGGTGGTGGCGAGCATCGCAAAGCCAAAGAAATCGAACGGGCGGCGGCGAATGCCGGTATGCGGCATGAAGGTCATGATCCCGGCAAAGGCCGCGATCCCCACCGGCAGGTTCACCAGAAACACGTAGCGCCAGTTATAGGTTTCGGTCAGCCAGCCGCCCAGCGTCGGGCCGATGATCGGGCCAAGCATGATCCCGGCGCCGTAAACTGCCATCGCCTGCCCGGTGCGGTGCGGCGGGTTGATGTCCAGGATCACGCTCTGTGCCAGCGGCGCCAGAACTGCGCCAGCCAGGCCCTGAATCACCCGAAACATCACCATTTCCGGCAGGTTGGTGGCAATCCCGCAGAGCAGCGACGCGGCAGTAAACCCGGCAATCGCCGCCATGAACACCGTGCGCGACGAAAACCGATCGACAAACCAGCCGGTCAGCGGCGTGGCGATCGCAGCGGTCACGATATACGAGGTCAGCACCCAGGTGATCTCTTCCTGACTGGCCCCAAGGGCTGCTGCCATATGCGGCAGCGCCACATTGGCGATCGTGGTGTCGAGCACCTGCATGATCGTCGCCAGCATGATCGAGGCGGTCAGCAATCCCTTGTGGGAAACCTTCAGCCGCGCTTCCGGGCCGTTCATCTGAGCCAGCCCATCCGGGTAATCCGGTTGGCCCCGGTATCCACCGACACCGACGCCGACAAGCCGCCGCGCAGCGGATGCTCGGGATCGGGGGTGATCGAAATATGCACCGGAATGCGCTGCACCACCTTCACCCAGTTGCCAGTGGCGTTCTGCGCCGGGATCAGCGAGAACTGCGCGCCGGTGGCCGAGCCAAGGCTGAGCACCGTGCCGTGGAAGGTCACGCCCGGATAGGCGTCGACGGTGATCTCCACCGGCTGGCCCTCGCGCAGCGCCCCCACTTGGGTTTCCTTGAAATTCGCGTCAATCCAGCTTTCGCCGTTTTCAACAAGGCTCGCCACCATCGTGCCGGGGCCAACATATTGCCCCACATTCAGGCTGCCCACCTGGCTGACAATGCCCGAAGCCGGAGCCTTGACCGCCGTCAGCTCCAGATTGCGCCGGGCGGCTTCGCGCTGGGCAAGGGCGGCGCGGACGGCGGGAAACTCGTCGGTCGGTTGCTCGGCATTGCCACCAAGGGCCGCCAGCGCTTCGGTCACGGCGAGCCGGGCGATGGTGACGTTGTTGCTGGCCGCGCGCACATCGAGCGAGGCAGTATCGAGCGTTGCCGCCGAGGTGACCCCACGCGATTGCAGCTCTTTCTGCCGATCAAAGTCGCGCTGTTTGAGGTCGAGCACCTCCTGCGCGGCCTCCAGCCGGGCCTGCGCGGTCACGTAGCCCGACCGCTGGGTTTCCGCCGCGCGCCGGGCACTGGCCAAGGCGGCCTCTGCCTGATTGAGCGCGATTTTGTAGCTGGTATCGTCGATGCGAAACAGCGGCGTGCCCGCCTCGACAACCCGGTTCTCCGCCGTGCTCACCTCGACGATCCGCCCCGGCACTTCGGCGCTGATCGCCAGGATCGGCTGGTGCACATAGGCGTTGTCGGTGCTCACATAGCGCCCGCCTTCCAGCCACACCGCCGTCCCGGCCAGCGCCAGCGCGACCGGCACCACCAGCATCAGCCCACGCCGACGGCCCCGTTTCGCCCGGGCGCTGTTGCCCTGCTGTTCAAGTGCGGCGCTCAGCGCGTCCTGATCGGTTTTACCAGCGTCGCTGGTTTTGGTCTTGGCATTCATGGTCAGTCTTTCCTGCGGGGCGCGGTATCGAGATTGGCCACGATCCGGCTCAAAACACGGGTGAAGGTTTCAACATCGTCCGGCGCGATCCCGTCCAGCGCCTGCGCCGAAAGCTCCTGCGCCAGCGCGCGCATGTCATTCGCCAACGGCAGGGCAGGCGGCAGAATGCGCACCAGTTTGGCGCGGCTGTCGCTGGGATCGGCTTCGCGGGTCACCCAGCCGCGCGCCTCCAGCCGGTCAAGGATATCGCTCATGCTCATCGGGCTGATCTCGACCGCATGGGCCAGCGCTGCCTGACTGAGCCCGTCATGTTTCGACAGCACCGTCAGCGTGCGCCATTGCAGCAGGCTCAGCTTCTGACGCCGCGCCCGGCTTTCAAACGCCGCCCGAAAAGCGCGGGCAGCATCGTTCAGCAACAGGGCGATGTGGCGATATTCCATGGCGACTCCTTTTGGTACGTACCCATATAATAAAGGTACGTACTACCCGCAACCCGCGCCGCCACCTTGTTCCGCACGGGGTTAACCACCCGTTGCGATCACAACGTATAGCTCTGATGCAGCTTCGGGCTGATGGTCTTGGCCGGCGCAAGGGCCTTGGCAAAGGCCTCCATCCCCTTCGGTTCGCCATGCACCAGATAGGTGACCTCGGGCGTGCCGGTCTGCTCGTGCCAATGCTTCAGATCCTGCGCCCCGGCATGGGCGGAAAATCCGTTGATCGTGTGGATCTCGGCCCGCACCGGAATCTCGTCGCCGAACAGTTTCACCTCCTTGGCCCCGTCGATGATGATCCGCGCCAGCGTGCCCTCGGCGGCATAGCCCACAAAGATCACGCTGCAATCGCCATGCGACAGGTTGTGGCGCAGATGGTGGCGCACCCGCCCGCCGGTGCACATGCCAGACCCCGCCATGATCACCGCACCTGCGCGGATCTGGTTCAACGACATCGATTCCGCCGCCTCGCGGGTGAAATGCAGATCGGGCAGTTTGAACGGGTCATGCCCGGCGCGCATCATCTCGGCTAACTCGTCTCGCATCGCTTCCGGGTGGCGCTCAAACAGCCGTGTCGCTGAAATCGCCATCGGGCTGTCAAGAAACACCCGCAACCGGCGCGGCACCTTGCCCGCCTCCATCCCCTCGCGCAGCACGAAGAGCAGCTCCTGCGCCCGTTCGAGCGCGAAGGTCGGGATGATCACATTGCCGCCGCGCCGGTCTGCGGCCCGGATCGCGGCATAGAATTCGGCAATCGTCTCATCCAGCGGCCGGTGCTCACGGTCGCCATAGGTGGTTTCCATCACCACCACATCGGCCCCTTTCGGCGGCGCTGGATCGTTCAGAAGCTTGCGTTCAACCGGCCCAAGATCGCCGGAAAACAGCACCCTGCGGTGCCTTCCATCCTCATGCAGGTCGAGCAGGATACTGGCCGAGCCCAGAATATGCCCCGCATCGTGGAAGCCGGCGCTGATCCCCTCGGCCAGCGCGATCTTCTCGCCATAGCGCGCCACCCGCCCGAACCGCTCGACCGCATCCAGCGCGTCGACCGTATCGTAAAGCGGCCCGTCGCCGGTGCCATGGCGATGCCGCCGCTTGGCGTCTTCCTCGTGCAGATGGGCGCTGTCGAGCATCACCAACCGCGCCAGATCGCGGGTCGCCGCGGTGGCAATGACCTCGCCGGTAAAGCCGCGCTTCACCAGCAACGGCAGCCGCCCGCAATGGTCCAGATGGGCATGGGTCAGCAGCACCACGTCAATCTGGGCGGGCGAAAACCCGAACGGATCGGCATTGTCTTCCTTCAGCTCATGGCCGCCCTGAAACATCCCGCAATCCACAAGGATCTTCTTGCCCGCGCATTCGATCAGATGGCACGAGCCGGTCACCCCGCGCGCAGCCCCGTGAAAGGACAGTTTCATAGCCTCCTCCTCTCTGCCCCGGCCGCGTCCGGCCTTGGCAGGGCGCCGGTGACCCCCGGCGCATCGACCCGCACCGGCGCATCGGCGCGACCCTCCCGTCTTTGCCGGTTCCGGGCAGCATCACCATTTAACGCCCGACACTTAACCTGTGGATAGTCTAACCGACATTCGGCGCATCCCATAGGATTCATGTCAAAGACGGCAAAGGAAGCGTATCAATCCCGGGGGTAGACCAGCGCGTCGGGCCGCGCCCTCAACAGCGCCGCGTGGGGCAGCTGGCGCAGGTCTCGGCCTGCAAGGACGGGCAGGGCGGTCGGCCCATAAAGCCGCGCGGCAAGCGCAGGCGCCTCTGCGGTCAGGATCGGGATAAGCCCGGGGAACAGCTCGAACAGTTCGGCCCGGGCCACCGGATCGAACCCGGCCAGCGCAAAGCGCCCCGGATAGAGGCTTTCGCTCGGCGCGCCATTGGCCAGCACCACGCCATGTTGGGGCAGCAGCAGATGATGATAGGTCACCGCGTGCTTGCCATGGGCAATGCGGATGCGCCCGTCGCCATGTTTCAGCAATTGCGCCGCCCGCACGAAAACCGCGCCGTCGCGGGCGATGCGGCCATCGTCCAGCGCCATCGCGTGCTGCGGCGACACCAGAAGATCGCCCCGGTTGCCCAAAGCTCCGTCTCGGATCAGAACCGGCTTCAGTTCGGGGCGCTCCTGCAGCTCCTGCACCCCCAGCGCCCGTTCTCCATGCCACAGCACCGGCTGTGGCCCGATATTCAGCGTGGTCACCAGATCGCCCGCGCGCAGCTCTTCCACCAGCCGCTCGCCCGAAGGCGTCATGATCCGCGTGCCCGAAGCAAAGCACGGAATCCCCATCGCATTCAGGTCGGCGGTGGTCGATAGCGATGCTGGGGCGATGCCCAACAGCGTGATGGTTTCGCCATTGGGGAAATTCAGAACCGCATTGCCCGATCCGTCATCGGTGACAGTAACGTCGAAAGCCTTGATCTGATTGCCATCGGCATCGGTCAGGTAGGCAACATTGAACTGGTCATTGGTCGATCCATCAAGATCGTCATCGCCCAGATCGAAATCGGTGATCGTGTCGTTGCCGTCGCCATCCGAAAAGATCACCGTATCGTAGCCTGCGCCGGTCGTGATCGTATCGTCGCCGGTTTCGCCGATCAGAGTATCGTCGCCGGATCCGCCGGTTATGGTGTCGGCCCCGCCGCCGCCTCTCAGCAGCAGCCCATAGCTGTCTGCCGAGGCATCAATCGTGTCGTCGGCACTGCCGCCCACGATGCCTTCAATGTCTTCAAATGTAACGGTATTGGCACCCTCGGTTACAGTGCCGGCTTCCGCGCCGGTGAAGGTGACATTGATCGGGGTAAAGACTGAGCTGAAATTCAGCGTGTCGAAATCGGTGCCCGTGGTGACGGTGCTACCGCCCAAAACCGTGTCGGTGCCCCAGTCATTTTCAAAGAAGAAAATATCCTGATCGGCGCCGCCGGCCAGGGTGTCATCGCCCAATTCGCCATAGATGAAGTCCTGGCCGTCGCCACCATCAATCGTATCGTTGCCGCCACCGCCGCGGATGGTGTCGTCGCCAGCCTCGCCAAACAGCCAGTCGTCGTAGCTTCCATACCAGTTTTGAACGTCGTCGATAAAGTCGTTGCCGTCGCCGCCAAAAACGACATCGCCATCGGCCTGGGTTGCGCCGCCAGCGCCGAAATAGATCGTATCGTTGCCTGCATCGCCATAGACGACATCAGCCCCGGCCCCGGAATAGATGGTGTCATCGCCATCGCCGCCTTCGACCCAGTCAGCGCCACTGCCGGTCGCGATGTAGTCGTCGCCACCAAAGCCAAAGGCGTCGAGCGGGCCGGTTGCCAACTCGCCATGGAACCAGTCGGAATAGTCGGTAAGGTGGAAGGCTTCGACGTTGTCGATGGTTCCCGTGTCGGTGGCGTTATAGCCATAGCTGCCGCCCGTGCCCGTCGTGAAGTTGATCTCCACGCCCCAACCGGCGCTGGCCGAGTCGAATGTGACCGTGTCCCAATCGGCCCCACCGTCGATATTGGTAACCTGATCGCCGCCGAAAACGTAGAAACTGTCGTCGCCCGCTTCGCCATAAAGATTGTCGGTGCCCGAGCCGCCAGACAGCTGATCGGCGCCATCTCCGGCATAGACGATATCATCGCCGCCGCCCCCGCTGACGATGTCATCACCCGCGCCAACATAGAGCGTATCGTTGAAATCGCCGCCGGGCGGAAAGTTCGCAATACTTGGGTCGTATTGCTGGTACATCATATCGGCATAGGCCGGGGCCGTGGCGGGATCGACCGTATAGCTGTCGGTCACTTCATAGGTGACGCCTGGGAAAACATAATCGTCGGCAATAAATCCTGCGGGCACGCCATCTACCAGCACCTGATAGACGGTGATCGTCTGCGCCCCGCTCGACAGAACATAGGCCTCACCCAGCGTGACATTGCCCGAGGTGATCGGGTTACCCAGCGCATCGGTGACCGTACCGCTTTGCGTATCGGTGGCGTTGAAAATGGTGTCGTCATCGGTGACGGAATAGTTCACCACATCGGTGGTAACGTCCCACAGCGTGGCGATGTTGACGAAGGACCCCACACCGATCGCGCCGCCGCCCTGAATCTGCAGGTCGGATGTCGAAAATCCATTGAGGTTATAGATCGCCATATCTCTTTCCAGCCACACCCTTCAGTGAACGGCGTTGCGCACAGTCACCCACCACAAATATGTCGCCAAACCTATGAAAAAAATGGAAATTAGGCCTCCAAGTTGCTTGAGATTTTCTGAAAATTTGATGAATTCAGACGGGGGTAAGGCACTGTTCCGCGCCGGTGAAAAAGGCGCGCAAAACCGGGTGCAGTCCGGTTCGCCTAGCCCCTCGGGCGCGCTTCCCGCAGGCCCCCTCGGGGGCGCATTTCGATGATCTCGATCCCGCCACTGGCGCGCTATATCAGCGGCCAGATCAACGCGGCACATGCGTAAAGCTAATATCTGAAAGGGTGGGGCGCCATGGCGCCCCGCTCGCTTCGGGCCTAGAAATCCAGCCCCAGATCCAGCGTCCGGGCGGAATGGGTCAGCGCCCCGGACGAGATGTAATCCACCCCGGTCGCGGCCACTTCGGCAATGCGCTCGAGCTTCATATTGCCCGAGGCTTCCAGCACCACTTGGCCAGCGGCCAGCGCCACAGCGGCGCGCAGCGTCTCGGTGTCCATATTATCAAGCAGCACCACATCGGCCCCGCCGACGCTCAGCACCTCTTCCAGCTGGTCCAGCCGGTCCACTTCGATTTCCACCTTCACCATATGGCTGGCCACCGCCTTGGTGGCCTCCAGCACCGCGCGCACGCCCCCGGCGGCGGCAATGTGGTTGTCTTTGATCAGGATCGCATCCGACAGGCTGAAGCGGTGGTTGAACCCGCCGCCATGCAGCACCGCGAGCTTTTCCACCAGCCGCAGCCCCGGCGTGGTCTTGCGGGTGCAGGTGATGCGGGTATCGGTGCCCTTGGTCTCGGCCACGAATTTTGCGGTCAGGCTGGCAATGCCCGTCAGCCGCCCGGCGAAGTTCAGCGCCACCCGTTCAGCCGAGAGGATCGACGCCGCCGCGCCTTCGATGGTCATCAGCACCTGACCGGGCGCACAGGGCGCACCGTCTGCCACCAGCGTCTCGACCTTCAGCGTCGGATCGACCAGATGAAAGGCGATGCGGGCGATCTGCATCCCCGACACCACACCGGCCTCACGCGCATTCAGCCTTGCGGTATAGCGGGTCTCCGACGGGATCACCGCGCGGGTGGTGATATCGCCATATTGCCCCAGATCTTCCATCAGAGCGGCCCGGATGACGGGCTCCAGCACCATGTCGGGCAGGCTGGCAAAACTCATCTTGTCTCCTCCACCAGGGCCGCCCGAATGGCGAGCGCCTCGGTCAATGTCATGTGGCTGCGATGCGCCTGTTCAGGATCGGCCTCCGGAAAATCGGTGCGGAAATGCCCGCCGCGCGATTCCTCCCGCTTCAGCGCCGAAGCGGCGATCAGCGTGGCGGTGGCGCACATATTGGCGAATGTCGGCGACCCGGCCTCTTTCGCCTCAAGTGCTGCAATCTCAACCAGCGCCCGTTTCAGCCCCTCGGCCTCGCGCAACACGCCCACATGCGCCGTCATCACCGCGCGCAGCCGCGCCATCGAATCCGGCGAAAAGCTGTCTTCCTCGCTGTCATGGAAGACCACATCGACCAGCGGCGCCGCGGTCGCGCTCAGATCCGCGCCCATATCGGCAGCGGCCAGCCGCGCGTAAACCAGCGCTTCCAGCAGCCCGTTCGAGGCCAGCCGGTTGGCGCCATGCAGTCCGGTCGAAGACGCTTCGCCGCAGACCCACAGATGCCCAAGGCTCGCGCGCCCATGCGCATCGGTATCGACCCCGCCCATATGGTAATGCGCGGCGGTGGACACCGGGATCGGCTGGGTCACCGGGTCAATCCCGTTGCGCAGGCAGGCATCGGCCACGGCCGGAAAGCGGGTCAGGATCTCGGCGCCAATGGTCTCGCGCGTGTCCAGCTTCGGGTGCCGCCCGGCCTGACTTTCGGCAAAGATCCCGCGCGCCACGATATCGCGCGGGGCAAGCTCGCCGCGCGGATCAATCGCCAGCATGAAGCGCTCGCCCGTGTCGTTGATCAGCACCGCCCCGGCCCCGCGCAGGGCTTCGGTGGCCAGCGGCGCCGGGTCTTCGCCCACATCGATGGCGGTCGGGTGAAACTGCACGAATTCCGCATCGGCAATCACCGCCCCGGCCCGCGCCGCCAGCCCGATCACCTGTCCGCGAATGCGCGGCGGGTTGGTGGTATGGGCAAACAGCCCGCCCGATCCGCCGCCCGCCAGCAGCACTGCCGGGCTTTTGATCAGCACCGCATCGGTGGGCCGGTTCGAGGCGCGGATATAGACCCCGGTCACGGTGCCATCCTCAACCTCAAGCCCGGTGGCCAGCGTGTTTTCCAGCACCTGCACCGAGGGCAATTGCCGGATCGCCCCGATCAGGGTTTCCATGATCTTGGCCCCGGCCTGATCGCCCTGCACCCGCACCACCCGCGCCTTGGAATGCGCGGCTTCGAGGTTCATCACATAGCCGCCTTCCGGCGAGCGGTCGAAGGGCGTGCCCTTGTCGGTCAGATTGAGGATATGTGCCTTGGCCAGTGCGGTGACCATCTCGGCGATGTCGGGGTCAACCGTGCCCGCGCCCGCGCTGATCGTGTCAGCGGCATGGGCTGCGGCGCTGTCGTTCTTGTCCATCGCGGCGGCGACGCCACCCTGGGCCCAGGCCGATGAGGCGCCATAGCCCAAAGGTTCCGGCGAGATCATCAGAACCGGGCGCGGCGCCAGTTCCAGTGCGGCATAAAGCGCGCCCAGGCCAGCGCCAACGATGACAATGCGGCCCGTTTCTATGGCTGTGGTCAATTCCCGGCCCTCAAAGCCCGAGCTTCTGGCTCAGGTCGATCATCCGTTGCACGGCGAGGCGGGCTTTTTCGGCCACCTCTTCGTCAACTTCTACGTTGTGTACACCGGTATGCAACGACCAGAGAATTTTCTCCAGCGTAATCATCTTCATGTAAGGGCACATATTGCACGGCCCGACGAATTCGACCTCGGGCAGCTGGTCGGCAATATTCGACGCCATCGAGCATTCCGTCACCAGCATCGCGTGCGCCGGCTTTTCATCGGTCACATATTTCAGAATGCCACTGGTCGAGCCGGAAAAATCGGCCTCGGCCACCACGTCGGGCGGGCATTCCGGGTGGGCGATGATGCGGGTATCGGGATGCCAGGCGCGGAAATCGCGCAGGTCTTGCGCCGTGTATTGCTCATGCACGATGCAGGAGCCTTCCCACCAGACCACGTTTTTCTCCGGCACTTCTTTGGCGACGTTCTGCGCCAGATACTGGTCGGGGGTCATGATGATCGTGTCTTCGGGCAGGGCTGCCACGATCTGCGCGGCATTGGCCGAAGTGCAGCAGATATCCGAGGCCGCTTTCACTTCGGCGGTGGTGTTCACATAGCTCACCACCGGCGCGCCCGGATATTTCGCCCGCATCTGGGCAATGCCCTCGGCGGTGATGCTTTCGGCCAGCGAAC
Organism: Paracoccaceae bacterium; assembly: GCA_050288685.1. GTDB lineage: Bacteria > Pseudomonadota > Alphaproteobacteria > Rhodobacterales > Rhodobacteraceae > Sinisalibacter. The sequence continues at coordinate 61,547 of JBNKEH010000004.1, forward strand.
AGCCCGCTTCCAGATCGGGGATCAGCACGGTTTTCGCCGGGTTCAGGATCTTCGAGGTCTCGGCCATGAAATGCACGCCGCATTGCACGATGATATCGGCCTCAACCTTGGTCGCCTCGATCGCCAGTTGCAGGCTGTCGCCCACCACATCCGCCACGCCATGATAAATCTGGGGCGTCATGTAGTTATGCGCGAGGATAACCGCGTTCTTCTCTTTCTTGAGCTTGTTGATCGCCGCCACATAGGGGGCATAGCGCGCCCAGTCCGCCGGGTTCACCACCCGGTCCATGGTGGCGTAGATATCGGCCATCTCTGCGGCCAGCTCCGGATTCGGTTCCAGATCGTAATGTTTGGCAAGCGTCTCGCGCATTTCGCTAAGATCGAGCACGGCAGGCCCCCTTTCAGATATGGCTGATGTGCTGTTTCCACTTGGCAGCAGCGGTTTCAAGGCCTTTGAACGCCGAAATGTCATTTTTATGACATTCTGCCGCGCCGCCTCGCCAATTGCCAGCGCCTTCGCCCGTTGTTTCGGGGCGGTCCCCACGAGGAATAGATTGGCGCGCGGGCGGGAAATTCAAGCCACCGCCCCACGCAGATCCGCCGCCAGATGCCGCGATTCCGCCCCGCACGGGAAGGTTGTGCCACTTTTTGATCGGTCCGGGTCTGGCGAGCGGGCGTTGACGTGGGGATAGCCCAGCAATCAGGCAGGTTGAAATTTTTCGGCCCAATTTTTGGGCGGCTCTCCTTTTCGTGAGCCCGAAAGCTTGGGCGTCATTGCGCCAAAGCCCAACGCCGCGAAACCTCTGCTTACCCGGTGAGCAATTCATATGAGGGGTGTGTGACGGCCAGACGAAGTTGCGCTCAGTAAGGCCGCCACACGAAAGCAACGAAAGTTGCGGGGGAAACCTGCAGGAAAACGCCCAAAAGGGCAAGCCGCAGGACACTCCGCGTCAGGAGAGACAGATGACATTCAAGACACTTGCACTTGCCTCGGTGGCCTCCATCGCGATGACCGCTGGCGGTGCCTTTGCCGTCGATTGCCCGATCAAGGTCGGCGTTCTGCATTCGCTGTCGGGGACGATGGCGATTTCCGAGACCACGCTGAAAGACACGATGCTGATGCTCATCGACGAGCAGAACCAAAAGGGCGGGTTGCTGGGCTGCCAGATCGAGCCTGTCGTGGTCGACCCGGCCTCCGACTGGCCGCTCTTCGCCGAAAAAGCCCGCGAACTTCTGACCGTCGACAAGGTCGACGTGATCTTCGGCGCCTGGACCTCGGTCAGCCGCAAATCGGTTCTGCCGGTGATCGAAGAGCTCGACGGGCTGATGTTCTACCCGGTGCAATATGAAGGCGAGGAAAGCTCGCGCAACGTGTTCTACACCGGCGCGGCCCCGAACCAGCAGGCGATCCCGGCGGTGGATTACTATCTCGACGAGCTTGGGGTCGAGAAATTCGCTCTGCTTGGCACCGATTACGTCTACCCGCGCACCACCAACAACATTTTGGAAAGCTACCTGAAGTCGAAAGGCATCGCCGAGGGCGACATCTTCGTGAACTACACGCCCTTCGGTCATTCCGACTGGTCGAAAATCGTCTCTGACGTGAAAGCGCTGGCGGCGGATGGCAAGAAGGTCGGCGTGATCTCGACCATCAACGGCGACGCCAATATCGGCTTCTATAAGGAACTCGCCGCGCAGGGTATCTCGGCCGACGATATCCCGGTTGTGGCCTTCTCGGTGGGCGAAGAAGAGCTGTCGGGCCTCGACACCTCGAACCTCGTCGGCCACCTCGCCGCGTGGAACTACTTCCAGTCTGCCGATACCGAAGCGAATGCCGAATGGGTGAAAGCCTGGAAAGCCCGCATGGGCGAAGACCGTGTGACCAACGACCCGATGGAAGCCCATTACATCGGCTTCAACATGTGGGTGAACGCGGTCACGGCGGCTGGAACCACCGATGTGGATGCGGTGATCGACGCCCTGCCGGGGCAGGAATTCCCGAACCTCACCGGCGGCATGGCGGTGATGGGCGCCAACCACCACCTGTCGAAGCCGGTTCTGATCGGCGAAATCCAAGCCGACGGTCAGTTCGACATCATCTCCACCACCGATCCGGTGCCGGGCGATGCCTGGACCGATTTCCTGCCGGAATCCGCGGTGCTGATGTCGGATTGGGTCGATCTCAAATGCGGCATGTACAACACCGAAACCAAAACCTGCGTGCAGCTGAAATCGAACTACTAAATGCAATCGGCGGCGGGGGTTTTCTCCGCCGCCAATCCGGGGTGGGATCACATGCTGAAACGTATCTTTCTGGTCCTGCTGGCCACGCTGTGCCTTGCCTCACAGGCGCGCGCACAGGCCGAAACCGGGCCGATGCAGGCGGTGCTGCAGAGCTATTCCGACGCCATCGTCACCAGCTCGCGTAAAACCATCGGCCCCGCGATTGATGCGGTGGCCGGATCGGGCTTCGCGCAGGCGCAGGGGGTGCTGGAAGCCTGGCAGGCCAAGGAGATGTGGCAGCGCCAATCTGACGGGCTGTTCTTCCGTGTCGAGCAATCCGGCGATACCTACACCCTTTATGATTTCGATACCGGCGCGGCCGTGGGCAGTGCCGACAAGGCCGATCTGAAGCATATCAAGCCCAATTCCGGGGTGCGCGCCCTGTTGGGCACCGCCCTTGTCCGCTTCCAGCTTCTCGATCCCGACCGCTCGCACCGCGAAGACGCACTGACCTCGCTGGAACGCGATGCCAATGCCGATCTTCTGGAGCCCCTGCGCGCCTCGATTGATCCCGAACCCGATGCCGATCTCAAGGCCCGCAAGCAACGGTTAGAGAGATTGCTAACCATCTCCTATGACCCCGACGATGCTACGCGGATTGCCGCGATAGAAGAAATGTCGGGCGATACCGGCGTCGATGTGCGCGCGGTGCTCAATCCGCTGGTGGCGACCACGCTTCAGGTCTTCGATGGCAAACCGCCGGAAAGCACCAATGTCGCCCGCCTGCTGCACCCCGGCAGTGCCGATCTCCCGCGCGAAGACGCCTATGCGATGCTGGCCGAGGCTGGGCTTGCCCCGCCGCGCATCACCCCGGACGACGTGCGCAATGCACTTGCCGCCCATATCACCGATGGCAGCGTGGGCGGCGTGCCTCTGGCCGATCTCTCCGACCCCGCCGCCCGCGTCACCGCCTATACCGCGCTCGCCGCCCAAGGTCTGGTGCCGCCCTATCTGACCGATGAAGCGGTCGATGCCGCCCTTGCCGCGCACCGGTTCGCCGAGGTCTATGCCGAGCCTTCCCCCGCCGTCACCGATGCGGCGAAACAGGCGATGAAGGCGATCGACCTCAATGTCGGCTTTTCCCAGAGCCTCAATCTGGGTCTCGACGCGCTCAGCCTCGCCTCGATCTATTTCCTCGCCGCCATCGGCCTTGCCATCACCTTCGGGGTGATGGGGGTGATCAACATGGCCCATGGCGAGTTCATCATGATGGGTGCCTATACCGGCTATGTGGTCCAGCAGGTCATCCCCAACCACACCCTGTCGATTGCCGTGGCGATCCCGCTGGCCTTTGCGGTGACCTTTGGGGCAGGGGTGGCGATGGAGCGGCTGGTGATCCGTCACCTCTACAACCGCCCGCTGGAAACCCTGCTCGCCACTTTCGGCATCTCGATTGCGCTGCAGCAGCTGTTCAAGAACATCTTCGGCACTCAGGCCCGCCCGCTGACTTCGCCCGATTGGCTGGGCGGCGCGTGGCAGCTGAATGATGTGGTCTCGATCTCTTACATCCGCATCGCGATCTTCGTGCTGGCGATGCTGTTTCTGGCGCTGTTCCTGTTCATCATGAAGCGCACGCGGCTGGGGCTGGAAACCCGCGCGGTGACGCAAAATCCCGGCATGGCCGGCGCGATGGGGATCAATCCGGGGCGGGTGAATATGCTCACCTTCGGCCTTGGCTCCGGCATTGCCGGCATCGCCGGGGTGGCCATCGGGCTCTTTGCCAAAGTCACCTCCGAGCTGGGGGCCGATTACATCGTGCAGAGCTTCATGACCGTGGTTGTCGGCGGCGTCGGCAATATCTGGGGCACGCTTCTGGGTGCGGGCATGATCGGCGGCCTGCAAAAAGGCATCGAGTGGCTGAACCCCTCCAACACCCTCGCGGCCCAAACCTATATGATCGTCTTCATCATCATCTTCATCCAGTTCCGGCCCAAGGGCATCATCGCCCTCAAAGGCCGCGCGGCGGGGGATTGAGCGATGAGCATTCTGACAACACCCAGCCTCGCCCGAACCCTTTCGCCCGTCTTCAAGACGGGCAGCGCCCGACCCTCCCCCCGGGAGGGCGCATGGAAACGCCACAAGCAGCCCATCTGGCATCGCCTCTTTAGGGTAAAGCGCATCATTCAAACGCCGCTGAACGCCCACCCAGGGTCGGGCGCCACCCTTGCGCCCCGTCCAACCACACTCGCATCAGAACGGAGGGCGTGACGTGCAGAAATCCTTCTTCGCCCGCAATCCCTCGGTGCTGATCTTCCTTGCCGTTCTGGCGCTGTTCACGATCTTCGTCACTCTCGCCGCCGAAGGCACCGGGGTCGGGCTGATCTCGACCTCCTTCGTGAAAACCCTTGGCAAAACCCTGTGCCTGTCGCTGATCGCCGTGGCGATGGACCTTGTCTGGGGCTATGCGGGCATTCTCAGCCTTGGCCATTTTGCCTTTTTCGGGCTTGGCGGCTACATGATCGGCATGTGGCTGATGTATGCCCGCACCGAAGATATCGTGATCGCCTCGCTGGCCGATGCCCCGATCCCGCCCACCGCGCAGGAAATCTCCGATGCCATCGGCACGCAGATTTTCGGCGTGGTCGGCTCGTCGGACTTCCCGGCGGTCTGGACCTTCGCCCATTCCCTGCCAATCCAGCTTGCCCTCGTGGTGGCGGTGCCGGGCCTGCTGGCGCTGGTCTTCGGCTGGCTCGCCTTCCGCTCCCGCGTCACCGGGGTGTATCTCTCGATCCTCACCCAAGCGATGACGCTGGCGCTGTCGCTCTACCTCTTCCAGAACGATAGCGGCCTTCGCGGCAATAACGGCCTTTCGGGCCTGCAAAACCTGCCGGGGCTGGACGCGGTGCCGCAATCGCTCATTTCGATGTGGTTCTTCTGGGCCTCCGCCCTCGCTCTGGCGCTGGGCTATCTCTTCGCCGCCTGGATCGTCTCGGGCAAATTCGGCAGCGTTATCCGTGGCATCCGCGATAACGAAGCCCGGGTGCGCTTTCTTGGCTATTCGGTCGAAAGCTACAAGCTGGTGCTGTTCACCGTCACCGCGATGATCGCGGGCATCGCCGGGGCGCTGTATTACCCGCAGGCGGGCATCATCAACCCGGCCGAGATTGCCCCCATCGCCTCGATCTACCTCGCGGTCTGGGTCGCCATTGGCGGGCGGGGCAGGCTCTACGGCGCGGTGATCGGCGCGGTCTTTGTCAGCCTCGTTTCCAGCTGGTTCACCGGCGGGCAGGCCCCCGACATCAATCTCGGTTTCTACACGATCTCATGGGTCGATTGGTGGACCATCCTTCTGGGCCTCAGCTTCGTCTTCGTCACCCTCTTTGCCCCGCGCGGCATCGGCGGGCTGTTCGATCTGATCACCCCCCGCCGCAGCCCCAGCCGCCACGGCGCCGATCTGGGCCCGGATCAGGGCTCGCTGCGTGAACAGGAGGCCGAACAATGAGCGCGCTTCTGGAAGTTTCCGGCGTTTCCGTCAGCTTTGACGGCTTCAAGGCGATCAACAACCTGTCGTTTGAAATCGGCACGGCCGAGCTGCGCGCCATCATCGGGCCGAACGGCGCGGGCAAGACCACCTTCATGGACATCGTCACCGGCAAGACCAAACCGGATCAGGGCAGGGTGCTCTGGGGCGAGATGCAGCGCTCGCTTCTGAGCATGAGCGAAGCCCAGATCGCCCGCGAAGGCATCGGGCGCAAGTTTCAGAAACCCACGGTGTTTGAAGATCAGACCGTGCAGGAAAACCTGCTGATGGCGCTGAAAAAGCCGCGCGGACCCTTTTCGGTGCTGTTCTGGCGGCCCGGGGCCGAAGACCTCGACAAGGTCGAAGCGCTGGCGGGCGAGATTGGCCTGGCCGATCAGTTGATGCGCAAATCCGGCGAGCTCAGCCATGGGCAAAAGCAATGGCTGGAAATCGGGATGTTGCTGGCGCAGGAGCCGCGGCTGCTCTTGGTCGACGAGCCCGCCGCCGGGATGACCCCTGCTGAGCGCGAACACACCACCGCCATTCTGGTGGAAGCCGCCAAAACCCGCGCGGTTGTGGTGGTGGAACATGATATGGAATTCATCCGGCGGCTGAATTGCCGGGTAACGGTGCTGCATGAAGGCTCGGTTCTGGCCGAAGGCAGCCTGAAACACGTGACCGCAATCCCGCAGGTCATCGACGTGTATTTGGGGCGGTGAGGATGGTGAGGTTTCTGGCCGAACAGCTCTCAGCTCTCCCCCCTTCGTCCGGCGGCACGGCGGGCGACGCCCGACCCTCCCCCCGGGAGGGCGTTTGGAGACTCCGCATGCCGCAGATCGGGCGGGGCTGCTTTTGGGCGCACCGCGTCGATCAGGCACTGCAGAACGCCCACCCAGGGTCGGGCGCCGCCCTTCGCCTCCCGCGCCCCGCACAAATGGTGAGATCATGCTGAAAATCGAAAACCTCACCCTGCATTACGGCCATAGCCAGATCCTCAACGGGATCAGCCTTGAGGCCGCCACCGGCGAAGTCACCTGCGTGATGGGCACCAACGGGGTGGGGAAAACCTCGCTGATCCGCGCCATCTCCGGGCGTCATAACCGCTCCGGCGGCGCGGTCACGTTGGATGGCGAAAGCCTTGGCGTGCTGCCCGCCCATGTTCTGGCCCGCAAAGGCGTGGCGCTGGTGCCGCAGGGGCGCGAAATCTTCCCGCTGCTGACCGTGCGCGAAAATCTCGAAACCGGCTTTTCCTGCCTGCCGAAAGGCGATCACGCGGTGCCGGAAGAGATGTTCGATCTGTTCCCGGTCCTTCGCGAAATGCAGAACCGGCGCGGCGGCGATCTGTCGGGCGGGCAACAGCAACAGCTCGCCATTGCCCGCGCCCTGATCACCCGGCCGAAGCTCCTCCTGATGGACGAACCCACCGAAGGCATCCAGCCCAACATCATCCAGCAGATCGGCGAGGTGATCCGCCATCTGCGCGACGAAGGCCGCATGGCCATCGTGCTGGTCGAGCAATATTTCGAATTTGCCTATGGGCTGGCCGACCGGTTCTCTGTGCTCCGGCGGGGCGAGGTGATCCGCGAAGGCACGAAGGCCAGCCTCGATAAGGCTGACCTTCTGAAAAGCGTCTCGGTCTAGCTGGGCACCGAGGCCGCCGCTGCCGGATACGCCCGGGCCGAAGCGCTGGCGCGGCTGACAATCGCCGGGGCTTCGCGGATCAGCCGATCATCGGTCAGCGCGTGCACCATGAACAGCGCGAAATCGGTGCGCCGTGTCAGGTTCGACTCCAGCACCGGATCGCCCACATGCCGCGCCCAAACCGGCAGACCTTCGCTCTCGCCCTCTTCGAGGTTAGAGCCGCGCACCACAGTCCAGTCCCGATCAGAGGCAAAGATCAGGTTTGTGGCAACGGTCTGGTCGTTGAGGTCAACCATCCGAAGCCAGCGCGCAACCCGGCCAAACACCGCCACGATGGCGCGCAGCTTCAGCGAATATTCGTCCTGCCCGTCGCGGCTGATGTGCCAGCCACAGGAGAAGATCAGCCTTGCGCCGGGTTCTGCGTAATCCAGCACCGCCTGCGCGGCCCCAGAGGCATAATCATTCATCCCCCAGGGCATCAGCACGGTCAGCACCCCGTCGCAGCCCCGCACAGCTTGTTCGATCACTGCGCGGTCGTTGCTATGGCCGGTAAAGAGCGTGATCCGGTCTTTGAAACGGTCGAGCTTTCCCACGCTCTCGGGGCGACAAACGCCGACCACCTCATAGCCACGCTCCAGCGCATGTTCGATCATGTATTGGCCGAGCCTGCTGGTGATTCCGATGATACAGATGCGTTTCATTCCACCCTCCCTCACTTTACGTCCCGCGGGCCGCGGATGAGCAGCCAGAGGGCAAAGCTGATCTCGGCCAGCGACACTACGGCAAGGAAGACGCCGGTGATCATCCCCAAGAGATCAGCTTCGGGCAGCGCGAATTTGTGCAGGCTGTCGAGCAGATAGCCGATGCCGCCAAGGCTCATCGCCCAGCCGATCAGGCGTGGATATTGCCCCGAACGCACAATAAGCTGCCCGAGCACCGCCAGATGCAGAGCAAAGAACACCTGCCAGACCCAGACCCCGGCATCATGCAGATGCAGCATCATCCTGGTCATCCCGGCGCGCTGGGCCTCGTCAAAGCCCATCGGCGCGCTGGCCGGATCGGCAAAGCCAAGGGCAGCAGCCGACAACAGCAGCATCACCGCCATCACCGTGGTTTCCATGAATCGTGCCAGCCCGGCAATCGCCGCCCCGGTGGCGCTGACCGGCTTGAACATCAGGTACAGCATCACCGCGAGCACCAGCTCGATCAGCATGATCGCGGTATCGCCCGCGAGCCCGGCCATATAAAGCCCGCGATGCGCCGCAAGATTGGCCATCGTCGCAGCGGCATCGCCCGCCACGTTGATCTGCGACGGCACGTAGAGAATGGAAAACGGGCCGATAAAGGCCACGCTGAGGTAAAGCGCCCCGGCAAGCCGCGCATAGCCGCGCGATTGTGTGTTCTGCAAAAAGCTCATGGTCTGTCCTTTCATGGGCAAAGCCCGATCGGTCCCGCACGCGCGGGGGCGCTGCGGGGAAGGCTTGGAATGGAATGTCTGGATGCCGCACTGTGCGGCGTAGGGCGGGTATAGCCCGCCGGGGTCTCAAAGAAAATTGACTGGATGTGCCGATCTGCTATGCAAATACGCATGGATTGGAAAACGATGAATTTCGACTGGACCCGCGCCCGCGCCTTTCTGGTGACGGCGGAAGAAGGTTCGCTCTCCGCCGCCGCCCGGGCGCTGGGGTTGGCCCAGCCCACGCTGGGCCGTCAGGTCGATGCGCTGGAGGAAGAGCTGGGCGTCGCGCTGTTCGAGCGCGTCGGGCGCGGGCTTCAGCTCACCCCGATGGGTCACGCGTTGCTCGAACACGCCCGCGCCATGGGCGATGCCGCCAGCCGCCTGTCGATGGCCGCCTATGGACAGAACGAGGCAATGGAGGGCGAGGTCTCGATCTCGGCAAGCGACATCTATTCAGCGATGCTGCTGCCGCCGATCCTCGCCCGCCTGCACAAGGAAGAGCCGCGCATCCGGGTCGAGGTCGTTGCCGCCAACACCGCCTCCGACCTGCTGCGCCGCGAGGCCGATATTGCCATCCGCAATTTCCGCCCGACCGAACCCGATCTGGTCGCCCGCAAGATCCGCGATACCGAGGCGCATATCTACGGCACCCCCGCCTATCTTGATCGCCTCGGCCCGATTGAAACCGCCCGCGATCTGTCACGCGCCGATTTCATCGCGCCCGGCAGTCTCGAAATGATGCTGCCCGCGCTCAACCGGCTCGGGCTGACCCTGACCGAAGCGAGCTTTCCCTTCCGCACCGACAACATGATGACGATGTGGGCGATGGTGAAGCAGGGGCTGGGTCTGGGCTTTCTGGATGCAGGCATTGGCGATGCCGACCCGGTGGTGCGCCGCGCCCTGCCGGGCTTTGCGCCCTTTCCCTTCCCGATCTGGCTGGTCGCGCATCGCGACATCTACCGCAACCGCCGCCTGCGCTTCGTCTTCGATTTCCTCGCCGAGGCGCTGAAAGCCTAGTGGCACTCGCAAGGGCCTTGGCCTATCCTGCCCTGGCAACAGGAGAACCCGATGACGATGATCGACATAGTCACCAGCGATGGCCACGCGCTTGGCTGCTGGATCGAACCGGCCGAAGTCCCCCGCCGGGGCGGCATCGTGATGCTGCAGGAAATCTTCGGCGTCACCGATCAGCTGAAACGGCTGGCCAAACGCTATGCCGCTCTGGGCTACGAGGTCGCCATTCCGGCCTTGTTTGACCGCCAGCAAAAGGGCGTCGTCGTCTCCTTTGACGATATCGACACCGCCCGCGCGCTGATGCAGGGCTGTCAGCCCGATCTGGTGATGCGCGACATTGCGGCAGCGGTCGATCATCTGGCCACGCGCGGCAAGGTCGCGCTTTTCGGCTTCTGCTGGGGCGGTGGTCTGGTGGTGCGCGCGGCGCAAAGCCTTGATGTGGCCGGGGGCGTCGCCTTCTATGGCACCCGCATCGGCGACATGCTGGATCAGCCGCTGAAAGCCCCGGTTCAGGGTCATTTCGGCTTGAACGATCCGCTGACCCCGCCCGATATGCTCGCAAAGGCACAGGCCCATTTCGGCCCCGCCTTCGAGATGTTCAGCTACGAGGCGGGCCATGCGTTCGGCAATGACGAACGCCCCTCTTATGTTGCCGAGGCCGCCGAACAGGCGCATGCGCGCGCGGCGGCGTTCGTTGCCAAATATCTGGGCTGAGCCGTTGAAGGGCGGGACAAGATGACCGATCTCACCCAACACATCGCCTCCCAAGCCGCCCACATCGCCGGGCAGATCGCGGCGCTGCCCGCAACCGATGCAAGGCGGCTCATCGCCATTGCAGGCCCGCCCGGCGCGGGGAAATCGACTTTGGCCGAGGCCGTGGTGGCGGCGCTGGGCGAGACCGCCGTGCTGATGCCGATGGACGGCTTTCACCTTGATAACCGCCTGTTGGAGCCGCGCGGGCTGCTGCCCCGTAAAGGCGCGCCCGAGAGCTTTGATTTCGGCGGTTTCGCCGCCACGCTCGCCCGGGTTCGCACCGAGCCTTCGGTGGTGCTCCCGGTCTTTGACCGCAGCCGTGAGATCGCCATTGCCGGGGCGGCCGAGATTGCCCCCGAAACCCGTATCGTGGTGATCGAGGGCAATTATCTCTGCCTGAACGAAGCCCCATGGAATGCGCTCGCCCCGCTCTGGGATTTCAGTGTCTTCCTCGATGTGCCGATGGCAGAGCTGGAACGCCGCCTGATCGCCCGCTGGCTGGGCTATGGCTACGCTCCCGAAGCAGCGCGGGAAAAGGCGCTGGGCAACGACATCCCCAATGCCCGCCGTGTGCTCGCAGCGCGGACCGATGTCGATATGGTGCTGGCCGGTTAGGGCCGCGACCCGCCCCTGGGCGGGCACCTTTTAAAACAGGCTTTGATCGCTTCCCCAATGGCGCGGGCTGCAAGCCCGTGCCGCGCCTGACCTTCCCCCCGGGAAGGCGCTCTGGCGACACCGCGAAAGGCAGTCACGGCATTTATACTTTCTCGTGCGGCCGTAGAAGAGAGACCGCGAAACGCCTCCCCAAGGTCAGGCGCGGCACTCCGCGCGCAGGAGGGTACGCCCCGGATGCCTCAGATTCACACAACTCTCTACAGAGGCGCGGTCTGGTACAGCTTCACCTTCAGCCCGCCATGGGCCACCGGCTCGCCCTGCGGCAGAAACGGCAGGCCCGTCGCCTTGGCCAGCCCGCCATCGCTGGTGATGATCGCCGCACGCCATCCGGGGAAGCGCTCTTTCAGCACCTGCCCGAATGTGGCGTAGAGGCCAAACAGCAGTTTCCGCTCGCCGATCCGCGCGCCATAGGGCGGGTTGCAGATCACCAGCCCCGGCTTGCCCTCCGGCGGGGTCAGATCGCTGAGCGGCGCGCGGTCAAAGCTGGCAAACTCCGCCACCCCGGCGCGCTCGGCATTGGCGCTGGCGCCTTTCACCGCGCCCGCATCCCGGTCATAGCCATAGAAACGGGCTTCTGGCGTGCGCGGTTCTGAGGTTTTCAAACCCGCCCACGCGTCCGCATCGAAACTCGCCAATTGTTCAAAGGCAAAGCTGCGGCTCCGCCCCGGCAATAGCCCGGCCGCCATTTCGGCAGCTTCGATGATGAAGGTACCAGAGCCGCACATCGGGTCCACCACCGGCTCGTCCCCACTAAAACCCGCCTGTCGCAGAAACAGCGCCGCCATGTTTTCGCGCATCGCGGCCTTGCCGACAAATTCCTTGAAGCCGCGTTTGTGCAGGCTCTCGCCCGAGGTATCGACACTGATCGTCACCAGATTATCGTCGATCCGCACCTTGATTTGCACCGGCGCATCGTCGGCAATCGGCACGCCCAACACGTCACTGATCGCGCGCTCGATCCGCTGCGTCGCAGCCCCCGCGTGATAGATTTTCGATTTCTTGACCGTAGTTTCCACCCGCACCGGCACATCCGGGCGCAGCACCGAGGCCCAGTCGAACTTATGCGCGCGCTTATCAAGCTGGGCCAGATGAAAGGCCCGAAATTCCCCGATCCGCGCCAACACCCGCGTGGCGCCGCGCAGGGTCAGATTGGCACGCCAGACCTCGGCCCAGCCGCCACTCAGCGTCACCCCGCCCGGGATCGTTCCCGCCACGGCAAAGCCCGCCGCGCTCGCCTCTTCGGCCAGCACGCTTTCCAGCCCCGGGGGCGTCACAAGGAAAATCTCGAATGTCATGCAGGCGGTCTAGCCGGAAAGCCGCGCCACCGCCAGCGGCAGAATGGGGCGATGGCGGCCCGTCAGGCGGGCACGCGCATCTGTTTGGCGGCGTCCAGCACCAGCGGGTCAAGCCCTTCGCCCCCGGCGGCGATGTGATCGAGCAGCGCGCGGCGCATCCGGGGCTCCCAGAAATCGCTCAGATGCAGGGCGAAATTCGCCACCTGATCCTGCCCGGGCTGGGTTTTGAAGAAGGCGGCAATTTGGTTGGCCATGCGAACCGTGGTTTCAGGCGACATCGGAAGCTCCCGTTTCGATCCGTTCAGGATGGGCATAAAGGTCAAATCCGCCCGCGCGGGCGAAGGCGGCAATGGTCATTCCGGCCTCTTCGGCCAGACGCAGGGCATGGGCGGTGGGGGCCGAGGCGGCAATTAGCACCGGGCAATGCGCCATGGCAGCTTTCTGCACCATCTCGACCGAGATCCGCGAGGTCAGCACGATCGCCCCGGTCGAGGCGTCTTCGCCCTCCCGCGCCAGCGCGCCGATGAGTTTATCAAGCGCATTGTGCCGCCCGACATCCTCGCGCACCATCGCGATCCCGGTGCCGGGATGCAGGAACCCCGCGGCATGTACCGCGCGGGTCTGGTCGTGCAAGGGCTGCATCCCCTGCAGCGCATCGGTGGCGCTGGCAATTTCAGAGCGGTGAAAATGCAGGCCGGGATTACCCACGGGGGGCAGGTTGCGCACAGCTTCTTCAAGGCTGTCGATCCCACAGAGCCCGCAGCCCACCGGCCCCACCAGCCGCCGCTGCCGGGCCGCCAGCGCGTCGGCGCGGGTCTCGGCCAGCCAGAACCGCGCTTCAAGCCCGGTGTCGTGCTCGACAATCTCAAGGCTCTCCACCTCGTCGGGGCTGATGATCACCCCCTCGGTCAGCGCAAAGCCATAGGCAAAGTCTTCCAGATCGGCGGGGGTGGCCATCATCACCGCCAGCGTGCTGCCGTTGAAGGATATGGCCACCGGCACCTCGTCCGGCAGCGCGCGGGAGATCTCCCGCACGCCGTCCTGCCGAACGGCAAGCCCCGGAAGGCTGACCGCCGGTTTCATTCCGCCGCCTCGATCCGGCGCGATTTCGCCGCCTGCGCGTTGTAGTCTTCCTGCCAGTCCGACGGACCGTTGGTCGGCGAGACCTGCACGGCGGTCACCTTGTATTCCGGGCAGTTGGTCGCCCAGTCGGAATAGTCGGTGGTCACCACATTGGCCTGCGTGTCGGGGTGGTGGAAGGTGGTATAGACCACGCCGGGGCTGACCCGGTCGGTGATCTTGGCGCGCAGGCTGGTATCGCCCTTGCGGCTGGCCAGACGCACGAATTCGCCATCGCGGATGCCACGGGTTTCGGCGTCATGCGGGTGGATTTCCAGCACGTCTTCATCATGCCAGACCAGGTTGTCGGTCCGCCGCGTCTGCGCGCCCACATTGTACTGGCTCAGAATCCGCCCGGTGGTTAGCAGAAGCGGGAAGCGCGGGCCGGTCTTCTCATCGGTCGCCAGATATTCGGTGACGATGAACCGGCCTTTGCCGCGCACGAAGCCATCCACATGCATCAGCGGCGTGCCATCCGGGTTGGCGTCGTTGCAGGGCCACTGCACCGAGCCGCGCTCTTCAAGCAGGTCATAGGTGACGCCGCCAAAGGCCGGGGTGGTTGCCGCGATTTCTTCCATGATCTGGCTCGGATGGGTATAGGACCAGCCCGCCCCCATCGCATTGGCCAGAGCCTGCGTGACTTCCCAGTCGGCCAGCCCGTTTTTCGGCGCCATCACCTTGCGCACCATGTTGATCCGGCGCTCGGCATTGGTGAAGGTGCCGTCTTTTTCCAGGAAGGTAGACCCCGGCAGGAAGACATGGGCGTAGTTCGCGGTCTCGTTCAGGAAGAGATCGTGAACCACCACGCATTCCATGTTCTTCAGACCAGACATCACATGATGGGTGTCGGGGTCGGATTGCAGGATGTCTTCACCCTGAATGTAGATCCCTTTGAAGCTGCCTTCGACGGCAGCATCCAGCATGTTGTTGATCCGAAGCCCCGGCTCCGAGTCGATCTCGACGCCCCAGGCCTTCTCGAAGATCGCCCGCACTTCCGGGTTCTTCACATGCCGATAGCCCGGCAGCTCATGCGGGAAGCTGCCCATGTCGCAGCTGCCTTGCACGTTGTTCTGACCGCGCAGCGGGTTCACCCCCACGCCCTTGCGCCCGACATTGCCGGTCAGCATGGCGAGGTTGGCGATGCCCATGACGGTGGTCGAGCCTTGGCTGTGCTCGGTCACGCCGAGGCCATAGTAGATCGCGCCATTGCCGCCGGTGGCGAACAGACGCGCCGCTTTGCGCAGCTCTTCCGCCGGAACGCCGGTCAGCGCTTCGGTGGCTTCGGGGCTGTGGCGCTTGTCAGACACGAAAGCCGCATAATCCTGATAGCCGTCCCAGTCGCAGCGCTCTTTGATATAGGTGTCGTCGGCCAGCCCTTCGGTCACGATCACATGCGCCATCGCGGTGATCACCGCCACGTTGGTGCCGGGACGCAGCGCCAGATGGTGCGCGGCCTTGATGTGGTTCGATTTCACCAGCTCGGTGCGGCGCGGGTCGATCACGATCAGCTTGGCCCCGGCGCGCAGGCGCTTTTTCAGCCGCGAGCCGAACACCGGGTGGGCGTCGGTCGGGTTGGCACCCATCACAAGAACCACATCGGTATGCTCGACCGAGTCGAAATC
This sequence comes from Paracoccaceae bacterium, assembly GCA_050288685.1. GTDB lineage: Bacteria > Pseudomonadota > Alphaproteobacteria > Rhodobacterales > Rhodobacteraceae > Sinisalibacter. The sequence goes on from JBNKEH010000004.1 coordinate 76,868, forward strand.
CTGCGTCCCGGCCGAGGTGCCGAAGGTCTGGCCAAGGCCATAGCCGGTGGGCGAATGGCAGACGCGGGCGCAGGTATCTGTGTTGTTGTTCATGAACACCGCACGGGTCAGCTTCTGCACGAGGAAGGTTTCCTCGTTGGTGCAGCGGCTCGAAGTGATCACCCCGATCGACTGGCGGCCATATTTGGCCTGAATGCCCTTGAGCTTGGTCGCGGTGAAGCTCAGCGCTTCGTCCCAGCTCACTTCACGCCACGGCTCATCAATCGTGTCGCGGATCATCGGGTTGAGGATCCGGTCCTGATGGTTGGCATAGCCCCAGGCAAAGCGGCCTTTCACGCAGCTATGGCCGCGGTTGGCTTTGCCATCCTTATGCGGAACCATGCGCACCAGCTCATCGCCGTTGAGTTCGGCCTTGAACGAGCAGCCAACGCCGCAATAGGCGCAGGTGGTCACAACCGAGCGGCTCGGCGTGCCCAGCTTGATCACGGTGTTTTCGCTCAGCGTCCCGGTCGGGCAGGCCTGCACGCAGGCGCCGCAGCTCACGCAATCCGAGCTCAGGAAATTGTCGCTCGCCATCCCCGGCGACACGCGGCTGTCAAAGCCCCGGCCTTCGATGGTCAGCGCAAAGGTGCCCTGCACCTCTTCGCAAGCCCGCACGCAGCGCGAGCAGACGATGCATTTCGCCGGATCATAGGTGAAATACGGGTTGCTCTCGTCCTTCTCGCACCAAAGCTCATTGGCTCCATCGGGATCATGCGGTTCGAAATGGTTCTCTCCCGGCGCATAGCGCACTTCGCGCAGCCCCACGGCCCCGGCCATATCCTGCAGCTCGCAATCGCCGTTGGACGAGCAGGTCAGGCAGTCCAGCGGGTGATCGGAGATATACAGCTCCATCACGCCCTTGCGGATCTTGGCGACCTTTTCGGTCTGGGTATGCACAACCATGCCCGGTGCCACCGGCGTGGTGCACGAGCTCGGGGTGCCGCGACGGCCCTCGATCTCGACAAGGCACAACCGGCACGAGCCGAAGGCTTCGATGCTGTCGGTGGCGCAAAGCTTGGGGATCTGGATCCCCGCCTCAGAGGCGGCCCGCATCACGCTGGTGCCCTCGGGCACGGTGATCTCGATACCGTCAACGGTCAGCGTGACCGGCGCGCCGGTTTTCGCCGGGGTGCCACGATCGGTGTCGTCCCACGGAATGATGAAATCCTTCATGCGAACACGTCCTCCCGGGCGGTGAAATCTTCAGGGAAATGGGTCAAAGCCGACATCACCGGATAGGGGGTGAAGCCGCCAAGGGCACAGAGCGCGCCATCGCGCATGGTGTCGCAGAGATCGACAACGAGGTCTTTCACGTCATCACCTGCCACCAGCCGGTCCAGCGTTTCAACGCCCCGCACCGCACCGATGCGGCAGGGGGTGCATTTACCGCAGCTCTCGACCGCGCAGAATTCAAAGGCAAAGCGCGCCTGCGCCAGCATGTCGGCGCTGTCGTCGAACACCACGATCCCGGCATGGCCGATCAGCCCGCCAGCACCGTCAAACTCTTCATAGCCAAACGGCGTATCGAAGGCCGAGGTCGGGAAATAGGCGCCAAGAGGCCCCCCCACCTGCACCGCCTTCACCGGACGCCCCGAACGGGTGCCACCGGCGATCCCGTTCACGATCTCGCCCAGCGGCAGGCCAAAGGCGGTCTCATAAAGCCCGCCGAATTTCACATTGCCCGCGATTTGCAGCGGGATGGTGCCTTTCGAGCGGCCAAGGCCGAAGCCCGCGTAATGCGCGGCACCTTTTTCAAAGATCACCGGCACGGTGGCGAGGCTGATCACGTTGTTCACCACGGTCGGCTTGCCAAGGAACCCTTCCAGCGCCGGAAGCGGCGGTTTGGCGCGAACCACGCCGCGCTTGCCTTCAAGGCTGTTCAACAGGCTGGTTTCCTCGCCGCAAACATAAGCGCCCGCGCCTTTGCGGATTTCCATGTCGAAGGCCAGACCCGAACCCAGCACGTTATCGCCCAGCACACCGGCTTCGCGCGCCAGCTCGACCGCGCGGGTCATGGTGGCGATGGCATCGGGATATTCCGACCGCAGATAGACATAGCCGCGCGTCGCGCCCACGCCGATCCCGGCAATCGCCATGCCTTCGATCAGGCTGTACGGATCGCCTTCCATCAGCATCCGGTCGGCAAAGGTGCCGCTATCGCCCTCATCGGCATTGCAGACGATGTATTTCTGATCGGCCTGGGCATTTGCCACGGTTTGCCATTTGATCCCGGTGGGGAAGCCCGCCCCGCCGCGACCGCGCAGCCCGCTGTCCATCATGGTTTGCACCACCTCGCCGGGGGCGGCGAGGGCCGCGCGCAGCCCGGTCAGCCCGCCATGGGCCTCGTAATCGGCCAGCGACAGCGGATCGATCACGCCCACCCGGGCAAAGGTCAGGCGGGTCTGCCCGGCCAGAAACGGGATCTCTTCCGTCGCGCCAAGGCTTTCCAGCGTGCCATCCAGCAACGCCGGCACGTCCGAGGCGGCAAGCGGCCCGTAGGCATGACGCACCCCGTCAATCTCGACCTCAGCCAGCGGCTCCAGCCAGGTCATCCCGCGCGAGCCAACCCGGACAAGCTGCAGATCAATGCTGCGCGCCCGCGCGTCTTCGACCAGCCGCTTCGCCACCTCGTCAACGCCAAGCGCTTTCGCCACCGCATCCTGCGACAGATAAATCTTCATTCCGAAACCTCCGCCATCAGGCGCTCTGAGGTGGCAGCCGCCACCAGACGATCATCCACCATCGCAGCGGGACCATTGGCGCAAAGGCCGAGGCAATAGACCGGCTCAAGCGTCACCGCGCCCTTTTCGCTGGTGCCGTGCCATTCGGTGGCCAGTTTCGCCAGCATGTCTTCCGCCAGCGCCACACCGCCCTGCGCCTGACAGGCTTCGGCCCGGCAGATCTTCACCACATGGCGCCCGGCGGGCACTTCGCGGAAGTCGTGATAGAAGCTCATCACCCCGTGCACTTCGGCCCGGCCAATGTTCAGCCGCTCCGCGATCAGCGGCAGCGCCACTTCGGGAACATGGCCGAATTCTTCCTGCAAGCTGTGCAGAATCGGCAGAAGCGGGCCTTCACGGTGCATCTCTGCATCGATCAGCGCGGCAATGGCGTCGGGCGTTGGCTGGGCGTTGGGCATAATTCTCCCCGGGGTTTGTTTGCCCCCGCCTCGCAGATCATAAATTCAAAATCAATATCGAAAAACCGTCAAACGATTGACGATCTCAATCAACCGCCATCGCCGCCGCATCGCGCAGCAGCGCCTCCAGCACCGGCGTATGCGGCTCCTGATAGGGCGCCACCAGCCCCACCGCATGGCCCGCATCGCTCTGCCGGATCGGGATGATCGACAGCCCATGTCCTGCGGCCAGAAATTCGGCCATTTGTCCGGGCAGGATCGTCGCCCAACCGCCCGCCGCCACATGATGCACCAGCACCACGGTCGAGTTCGATTCCATCTGCGCTTCGGGGGCGATGCCCGCCTCCATGAAGGCCTTGTTGATGATCCGCCGGTTCTGCATGTCGGGGGTCAACAGGCACAGCCGCGTGCCCCCCAGATCGGCCCAACCAATCTCGCCGCGCCCGGCCAGCGGATGATCCGGCGCGCAGACCAGCGTGTAACTCTCCCGGTAAAGCATCGCCGTCGACACCCGCCCCAGCGGTTCATTGTCGAGATACGACACGCCTGCATCAATTTCGAGGTTTTCCAGCATCGCCAGAATGTCTTCGGAATTGCGCGACAGGATGGTGAAATTCACATGCGGATGCCGCGCCGAAAACCCCGCCGCCAGCCGCGAGGCCCAGGTCAGCGCGGTGGGGATCGCCGCCAGCCGCAGATGCCCCGCCAGCCCCTCGCGCGAAAACCGCATTTCCTCGCGCAGCCGCCGCGTATCGCCGACAATGCGCCGCGCCCAGGTCAGCGCTCGGTTGCCCTCTGGCGTCAGCCCGCCAAAGCGCGAGCCCCGCCGCACCAGTTGCACCCCAAGCTGCGCCTCCAGCTGCTTGATCCCGGTCGACAGCGTCGGCTGCGTCACGCCAAGGCTTTCGGCGGCGCGACCAAAATGCCGTTCCTTGGCAAGGGCGAGGAACATTTCCAGCTTTGTGATCATGTGAATTTCATATGATTGTGATTGGTTTTGATAGAGCGTTACTATCAGAATGGCGCGAATGCGTCATGTCTTTTCGGGAATGCGACCTAGCTTTTCGCACACCAATCCGCCGCCGCCCGTCCGGCCTCGCGTCCGGTGGCAAGGCAGCCAGTCAGCAGATAGCCCCCGGTCGGCGCTTCCCAGTCGAGCATTTCACCCGCCACGAACACCCCCGGCAGCGCGCGCAGCTGATAGCCGTCCAGCGCCTCCGCCGCCACGCCACCCGCGGTCGAGATCGCCTCGTCCAGCGGCCGCGGCCCTTGGTGGCGCACCGGCAGCGCCTTGAACAGCGCCGCCAGCGCCGCGCCATCGGGCAGGGGGCGGGCAAATTCCATCAGCAGCGCCAGCCGCGCCGGATCAAGCCGCAGCGCCTTGCGCAGATGCGCCGCCATCGTCGCCTTGCCACGTGGCCGCGACAGGCGTTTGGTCACCTCATCAAGGCTCCAGTCCGGGCAGAGGTCCACGGTCAGCGCCGCACCCTCGCGCACCGCCCGCGACACCGCATAAATCGCGCTGCCCTCCAGCCCGCGCGCCGAGATCACAAACTCCCCCCGCACCGACACCGCACCCGCCGTCAGTCGTGCCACCTTCACCGGCTGGCCAAATTGCTTTGCCATAGGCTCCGACCAGTCGACCACCAGCCCGGCATTGGCCGGGGCGAAGGGGGTAATCCCCACGCCCTGCGCGGCCAGCCATGGTGCCCAGGCCCCATCCGAGCCGAGCCGCGCCCAGCTCGCCCCGCCCAGCGCCAGTACCGTCACCGCCTGGGTCAGCCGCTCCGGCCCCTCCGGCGTATCAAAGCACAGCGCATCACCCTCAAACCCCGTCCAGCGCCAGCGTGGGCGGATCTCGATCTCTAGCCTCTCCAGCTCACGCAGCCAGGCCCGCAACAGCGGCGAAGCTTTCATCACCTTCGGAAATACCCGGCCAGAGCTGCCGGTAAACACGGGCTGGCCCAGACCTTCGGCCCAGCGCGCCACCGCCTCCGGCCCGAACCCCGCCACCGCGCTTTGCACCAGCGCCGCGCAGCTGCCGGCGAAGGCCGCCTGAAACGCCGCCAGCGGCTCGTCCTTGGTCAGGTTCAGCCCCGACTTACCCGCCATCAGCAATTTCCGCCCGACCGAGGGTTTCGCCTCGATCACCACCACGCGCAGGCCCCGCTGCGCCAGCTCCTGCGCCGCCATCAGCCCCGCCGGACCGGCGCCAATCACCACGGCCTGTTTGTTCTTCGCATCCATTCCCACTTCCTGCCTCGACCCGCTCGCCATGACAAGCGATCCCCGTGTCACAGGCGCGTTTCAACACCCCCCCGAACCGGGGCATGGCATTAACCATGAAACCCTTCATTCAATCCTAACCGAATCGGTATTTGCTTATCCCGATATCTGCCTCTGGGTCGTTCGGAACCATGCGAGTGCGGCCTGCCTAACCCTAACAGTTGCGGGGCGTCACAAGTGATACAACTTCTAGTCGCAAAATCTTCACCATTGGTATGGTTTCACTTGGGCATTTACACTTTGTTAATAAATGATGGCTTCATGTGCCTGTTACATAGTTTGAGGCAATCATGAGTACCGCGTTTAACCAGTCTGCATTCACCCCGCCGCGCCTGTCCGACGCCGCAATCGTCCGGCGTAAGGAGTTGCTCGGCTTTACGCCTGAAGACGAAGCGCGCCTGTCCGCATTCCGCCCTGTGGCCGAAACCTTCACCGAGGCGGCGATTGGCGAATTTTACGATCAGCAGATGGACGTGCCCGAAGTGCGCGTGCTGATCAACGAAGCCGCGCTTCTGGCCCGGCTCCGCCAGTCGCAACACGAGTACATGATCGGGCTCTTTGGGGGCGTCTACGATGCCAGCTATACCGAAGACCGGCTGCGCATCGGTGCTGCCCATGCCCGTGTTGGCGTGACCCACACCTTGTTCGTGCCCTCGCTGCACCGGATGGAAAGCATCATTACCCGTCACGCGGTCGCACATGGCGCCGAGCCCGCGCTGCTCGACTCGCTGCACAAGCTTTTCATGTTCGACCTTCAGCTGGTCTTCGACACCTATATTCAGGGCCTGATCAGCGAAGTTGAGGAAAGCCGCGATCGGCTCGCCGCCCATGCTGAAACGCTGGAAGAAAAGGTGGCCGAGCGCACCGCCGAGATCCTGCATATGGCCCGCACCGATCCGCTGACCGGGCTGTGGAACCGCCGCGAATTCTACCAGCGCCTGCGCCACGAGGCCGCCAGTGCCCGGCGCGGTCTGCACAAGCTCTCGGTAGCCTTCCTCGACATCAACGAATTCAAGGAAGTGAACGATACCAAGGGCCATCTGCATGGCGACAAGCTGCTGCGTCAGGTCGGCCTCGCGATCAGCCAGATCATCCGCGAAACCGATCAGGCCTTCCGCTTTGGTGGCGACGAGTTTTGCCTGATCCTGCCCTATACCGATGGGCCGGGGGCGGAAAAGCTCTGCGCCGTGCTCCGGGCAGCGATGCCGGACGAGGTAACGATCAGCTGCGGCGTGGCCGAGCTGACCGCCGAGGATACCGGCTCTTTCGAAACCCTGATCACCCGTGCCGACGATATGATGTATGTGGCCAAGGCGGCCTTTCAGGCGGCCCGCAATACCGCCTGATCAGGCCAAAGGCAGCATCTGCTTGATCGCCGCCACATGCGTCGCCTCGGCGCCCAATGCGTCTGCAGCCAGCGCCCGCGTGGCCTCGTCCAGATCGCCTTGTGTGACGATCCGGTCGATCAGCCCCCAGCCCAGCGCTTCTTCCGCGCCGATCTTCTGCCCCGCCATCAGGATCATCTTGGCCCGCGCCGGGCCAATCAGGGCTGACAGCCGCCCGGGGTCCGAGGGCTGCGGCAGAAAACCGAGCTTCATCACCGGATAGAAGAACTTCGCCTCCGGCACCGCAATCCGCAGATCGCAGGCCAGCACCATGCCAAAGGCCCCGCCCGCCAGCGTGCCATTCAGCGCCGCAATGGTCAGGCAGGGGGCACTGGCAATCGCCCCCGACAGCCGCTCCCAGAGCGGACTGGTGGCCAGCCCCGCGCGCGCGGCCTCCAGATCGGCCCCGGCCGAAAACACCTTGCCGGTCCCGGTCAGCACCAGCACCCGCGCCTCGGTCGCGGCACGTTCCGCAAACGCCGCCAGCGCCTCCAGCATCTCGCCGGTCAGCGAATTGGCCTTGTCGGGCCGGTTGATCCGGGCCGTCCACAACCCGTCTTCGGTCGTGAAGTCGATCATGCGGTCAGGCCGATGCGCTTGCGCACTTCCGGATCGCGCAGGGCAATTTCCTGCCCCAGATAGCCATCGGCCTCAGCCCCACACATCCACAACAGCGCCCGCGCCGGCCACTCGGCGGGAATGTGATCGGTCCAGTCCAGCGCCGCCACCGGCCCCACGCCCGAAGCCTTGATCTCGCGCTGCATCTTGGTGGCCACCGTGCCGGGGCTCAGGCCAATCGCCCGAATGCCCGCGCGCGCCTCTTCCTGATGCAGGGCCTTGGTCATCATATGCACGGCGGCTTTCGCGGCGCAGTAATGGCTCCAGCCTTCCATCGCATTATGAGCCGCGCCCGAACTCAGGGTCAGCACCGTGCCGCCTCCGGCCTTGCGCATCAGGGGCACCGCCGCCCGCATCCCGTGATAAACACCCTTGAGGTTGACATCGAACGCCTTCGACCACGCCGCCGGATCGGAATTGCGCAGCATTGAAATCGGTTCGATCACGCCCGCATTGTTGATCAGCACATCGACGCCGCCGAACCGCCCCACGGCCTGATCCATCGCCGCCTTCACCTGGCTCCACGAGGTCACATCGCAGGTGATCGCCAGTGCATGATCGCCGATTTCGCGCGCAATATGCCCGATCTCCGCGCCCGAGCGTGCCAGCAGAACCACATTGGCCCCCGCCAGCGCAAACACCCGTGCCGATGCCTCGCCAATCCCCCGGCTTGCGCCGGTGATCACCACCGTTTTGCCCGTCATGTTCATTTTCAGTCTCCGTTTTCTCATGGATAGCCCGGCTGCGGCAACCAATCCAGTGCCACATCACTTGCGATGCGCGGGCGCGACGGTTACCTGACAGGGAACCCGAAAGGAATGTCATGGCCGACCCGCTAGAAACCCTCGCCCAACAGCTTCTCGATGCCGCCCGCCGCGCCGGAGCCGATGCCGCCGATACCATGGTGATCAACGGCACCTCGCTGTCGATTGATGTGCGCGGCGGCAAGCTTGAACAGGCCGAACGCGCCGAGGGCATTGATCTTGGTCTGCGGGTGCTCGTCGGTCAGCGGCAGGCCAGCGTTTCGGCCTCCGACACCTCGGCCAGCACCATCGAGGCGATGGCCGAACGCGCGGTGGCGATGGCCAAGGAAGCCCCGGAAGATCCCTATATCGGCCTTGCCGATCCGTCGCAGCTGGTCACCGCTTGGGATGTTGCATCGCTCGAACTGGCCGATCCTTCCGCCGAACCCGCCCCGGCGGCGCTGGAAGACGACGCCCAGCGGGCCGAGGCCGCCGCGCTGGCGGTTGCCGGTGTCACGCAAGTCACCGGCGCATCGGCAGGCTATGGCAATCGGCGCATCCATCTGGCCGCGAGCAACGGCTTTTCCGGCGGCTATGCCCGCAGCGACCGGGCGATCTCGCTTGCGGCGATTTCCGGCAGCGGCGCCACGATGCAGCGCGACTACAATTACGAAAGCCGCATCTATCAGGCCGATCTGCCCGATGCCGCCGAGATCGGCCGCATCGCGGGCGAACGCGCCGTGGCGCTTCAGGGCGCGACCCAACCCCCGACCGGGCGCTTTCCGGTGCTGTTCGACGAACGGATTTCCTCCTCGCTGATCGGCCACCTGCTGATGGCGATCAATGGCAGCGCCATCGCGCGCGGCTCGTCCTTCCTGCGCGATCACCTTGGCAAACAGGTGCTGCCCAAGAGCTTGTCGCTGATCGAAGATCCGCATCGCGCCCGGGTTTCGGGCTCGAAACCCTTCGACGCCGAAGGCCTGCCGGTCTCCCGGCGTGCGATTGTCGATCAAGGCGTGCTCACCGGTTGGGTGCTCGACCTCGCCACCGCGCGCAAACTGGGCCTTACCTCCACCGGCAACGCCACCCGTGGCCCCTCGGCCCCGCCCTCGCCGGGCATTTCCAACGTGACGCTGACCCCGGGCAGCGCCAGCCGCGAAGATCTGATCCGCGACATGGGCACCGGGCTGATCGTCACCTCGATGATCGGCTCGTCGATCAATCCCAATACCGGCGATTACTCGCGCGGGGCGTCGGGCTTCTGGGTCGAAAACGGCGAGATCACCCGCCCGGTGAACGAATGCACCATCGCGGGCAACCTGATCGAGATGCTCATGGGCCTGACCCCCGCCAATGACGCCAAGCCGCATCATTCGCGCCTCGTGCCGTCTCTGCTTGTTGAAGGGCTGACGCTTGCCGGAAGCTGACGATCTCTCCCTGCTCATCGAAGCGGCACAGGCGGTGGGCGAGATCGCCCGCAGCTTTTTCGGCCGCGATCCGCAGGTCTGGGAAAAGCCCGATGGCGCCGGGCCGGTCACCGAGGCCGATCTGGCGGTGAACGCGGCTTTGGAAGAGCATCTGCGCGGCGCGCGCCCGCATTATGGCTGGCTGTCCGAGGAAAGCCCCGACAACACGGTGCGGCTGGCACTGCCCCACACCTTCATCGTTGATCCGCTCGACGGTACCCGCGCGTTCATTCAGGGCGACGGCACCTGGGCGCATTCGCTGGCCATCGTCAAATCCGGCGAGGTCGTGGCCGGGGTGGTCTATCTGCCGATGCGCGATAAGCTCTATGCCGCCCGGCGCGGGCAGGGGGCCACGCTGAACGGCGCGCCGATTTCGGTCTCGTCCCGCGACGGGCTCGATGGCGCCACGGTTCTGGCCTCGCGCATCAACTACGATCCCTGGCACTGGGTCGGGGCCGAGCCGCCCGCAGTTGAGCGGCATTTCCGCTCGTCGCTCGCCTACCGGATGAGCCTGGTGGCAGAAGGCCGCTTCGATGCGATGCTGACCCTGCGGCCGACCTGGGAATGGGACGTGGCCGCCGGCACCCTGATCGTGGCCGAGGCCGGCGGGCGGGTCTCCGACAAGCGCGGCAAGGCGCCGCGCTTCAATAATCCCCAGCCCCAGCTTGATGGGCTGGTGGCGGCCGGACCGCTGCTGCAGGCCGAACTGGCCGAACGGCTGGTTTGACCGTGCCAAGCTGTTGCAGAGAACAGCCTTATTTGCAAAGGTTAGACAAGCGACAATATAGTCGTTAACAAAACTAAAGCCCAACAGGACAGGATTGGTTGCTGCCGTGAACGACCGGATTCAACCCACCCCCAGACGCCCATTGACCCTGCGCGATGTTTCCGAAGCCTCGGGCGTGTCGGAAATGACGGTCAGCCGGGTTTTGCGCAACCGTGGCGATGTCAGCGCGGCCACCCGTGAACGGGTTCTGGAAGCCGCCAAGGCGCTTGGCTATGTGCCCAACAAGATCGCCGGGGCGCTGGCCTCGCAACGGGTCAATCTGGTCGCCGTGATCATCCCGTCGCTCAGCAATATGGTGTTCCCGCAGGTCATGTCGGCGATTTCCAGCGTGTTTGACGAAACCCCGCTGCAGCCGGTTGTGGGCGTCACCAATTACCTGCCCGAGCGCGAAGAAAAAGTGCTCTACGAAATGCTGTCCTGGCGGCCCTCCGGGGTGATCATCGCCGGGCTTGAGCATTCCGATGCCTCCCGCGCGATGCTGCGCAATGCGGGCATCCCGATTGTCGAGATCATGGATACCGACGGCACCCCGATTGATTCCGTGGTGGGCATTTCGCATCGCCGCGCCGGGCGGATGATGGCCGAGGCCATTGTGCAGGCAGGCTATCGCCGGATCGGCTTTCTGGGCACCAAGATGCCGCTCGACCACCGCGCGCGCAAACGCTTTGAAGGCTTCACCGAGGCGCTGGCGAAAGCCGGAATACAGATCGTCGATCAGGAGTTCTACGATGGCGGCTCGTCGCTGGCGAAGGGGCGCGAGATGACCGCCGCGATTCTGGCGCGCAATCCCGATCTGGATTTCCTCTACTATTCGAACGACAAGATCGGCGCGGGCGGGTTGTTGCATTGCCTTGATGCCGGGATCGACGTGCCGGGGCAGATCGGGCTGGCGGGCTTCAACGATATCGAGCTGCTCGACGGGTTTTCCAAGCGGCTGGCCACCATGGACGCCTCGCGGGCAGAGATCGGGCGCCGCGCGGCCGAGATCATCGCGCGCCGGGCGGAAGCCGGGGCCGATGCACCGGTCGAAGGCGAGCGCATCGAGCTTACCCCGACGATCAACTGGGGCGACACCCTGCGCCGCGACTGAGCCCGTTCAACACCTAGACAAGCGGTGCCAAAAACCGCAATAAGTCCGCGCGCGGCCCCGTGGCTCAACTGGATAGAGCAGCCCCCTCCTAAGGGGCAGGTTGCAGGTTCGAATCCTGCCGGGGTCACCAAATTTTCCCCTGCGACATGAATCCTTTAGGCTTGTCGGAAAAATTTCGGTAATTATGAAGTGCCGGGTCATGTCTGGGTGGGCGTGTTGCGACAGAGCGAGGTGACTGCTTCAATGCAGGACACACCAATAGATGAAATGATCGAGTTTGCGCTCGAGGAATTGCTTGCGGGCAGCGACGAGCGGCGTCGGGCGCTGGTGCGCAAGATGTGCCTGCGCTGGCCCTCGGTTCCGGCGCTGTCGGTGGTGTTTGCCATCACCTCGGCGGCCTCGATGATCGAAGACAATCTCAGCCGCGACGGCACCACCGACAAGCTGCGCAACATGGCGTTCAAACTGGCCGCCGTGCTCGCCGCCGACACCTATGCGGTCGAACGCCTTGGCCACAACCCCGCCCGCGCTCGCGACCTCATGCACTTCTGGCGCCGGGTCGATCCGTATTTTCTGGAGCTGTGAGGGCGGCTCAGGCTGCGCTGGGCCATTGCCCGCCTCTTGCCTCAGGCATCCAGACCCTTCATCCCCTCGTCGGTATAGCGCGCCCCGGCCACTTCGATGCCTGCAAGGGCGTCGTCAATCTCTTGCAGCTCCGCTACACTCAGCTGCACCTCAACCGATCCCGCATTATCGCGCAGATAGGCGATCCGTTTGGTGCCGGGGATCGGCACGATGTCGTCGCCCTGCGCCAGCAGCCAGGCCAGCGAAAGCTGCGCCGCACTGCAGCCCTTGCGCGCCGCGATCCCGTTCACCAGCTCGGCGATGCGCCGGTTCGCGGCAGCGGCCTCGGCCTGAAACCGCGGCAGCCCGGCGCGAAAATCGCCGTCTTCAAACCCGGTCCCATCCTGAAACCGCCCGGTCAGGAAACCGCGCCCCAGCGGCGAATAGGGCACAAACCCGATCCCCAGCTCGCGGCAGGTCGGCAGAATCTCGGCTTCGACCTCACGTGTCCACAGCGAATATTCGGTCTGCACGGCGGTGACGGGATGCACGGCATGGGCACGGCGCAGGGTTTCGGCGCTCACTTCGCATAGGCCGATCCGGTCAATCTTGCCTTCCTTCACCAGCTGCGACAGGCCCCCCATCGTGTCTTCGATGCTCTGATCGCGGTTGATCCGGTGCACATAGTAAAGGTCGATCTGCTCCACCCCCAGCCGCCTCAGCGATCCCTCGCAGGCCGCTCTGGCGTAATCCGGGCTGTTGTTGAGGCTGCGCCGATACTCCCCCGCCGCGCGCACGATCCCGAACTTGGTCGCGATCTTGGGCCGGGCGGTGGTCTGCGCCAGAAACCGACCAATCAGCTCTTCATTATGGTGCGGCCCATACATGTCGGCGGTGTCGAGAAGGTCGATCCCCAGATCCATCGCCTCGTGCAGCACCTGCATCGACTCCGCGTCATCGCGCGGGCCGTAAAATTCGCTCATCCCCATGCAGCCAAGGCCGATGGCCGAGACCTCGAAACCCTTGCCCAAAATCCGCTGCTTCATGACGTGCTCCATTCCTGCTTGTCCGATGGGTCCAGAGATGGCATTTCCATATTAGGAAGGACACTGACGATAATGGAAAGGAGTTTTCCAAAATCGGAAAGAAACGCGACATGCCCCTGATCTGGGATGATCTTCAGGTGTTTCTGGCGGTGGCCCGAACCGGTACGCTCAGCGGCGCTGCCCGGCTGTTGGGGCTGGGGCTTGCCACCGTGTCGCGCCGGATCGAGCGGCTGGAAGCGGCACTGGGTCAGCCGCTGTTTCTGCGCCAGCAATCCGGCTATCGCCTCACCGAAGACGGCGCCGGTCTCAGAGAGCACGCCGAAGAGATGGAGGCAGCGGCGCTTTCCCTCACCTCCGGGCTGCGGCAGGAAACCACCATTTCCGGCACAGTGCGGCTGGCCACCGCCGAAAACCTCGCCACCGAGCTGATCCTGCCCGCGATGGGGCAATTCAGGGCCGATTATCCGCAGCTGCGGCTCGATATCGTCACCGATGTGGCAACGGTCAACCTGCACCGGCGTGACGCGGATATTGCGCTGAGAATGGTCAAACCCGATCGCGGCCATGTGTCTCTGCAACGGCTGGGCACGCTGGGCTATGGGCTCTATGCAGCCCCCGCCTATCTGGCCGCACGCGCCCCCTCGCCGGATGCGAGCGCTTTTGATGCGGATGATTTCATCAGTTGGGCTGATAGCTATGCCGGGCTTCCCGCGGCGCAGTGGATCGAGCGGATGTTGCGGGGGCGCGCGCCGGTGATCACCACCACCTCGCTCGCCACCCAGGTGACCGCCTGCGCCAGTGGCCTCGGGCTGGCGGTTCTGCCGCATTTCCTGACCCGGCAGCACAACCTGACCTGCCTGCGCGCCGATCTGGGGATCGACCAGCCAATCTGGCTGGTCACCCAATCCGACCTCGCCCAATCCCGCCGCGTCCGCGCGGTCGCCGACTTCCTGCGTAATCTGGTGAGGCAAAACAGTGCCGCCTTGAGTGGCTAGGTTCGTCGATCAGACGTGCCCTCCCTCACACCATCCTGATCGCATCTTTATCAATCGCCAGCATGTAGCCGCGTTTGGCGATGGTGCGCACGAGGAGGGTGGCGATCATCTGGTTGCCGAGCGCATCGCGCAGGCGCTTCACCCTTGTGGCCCCGGCGGCCTCGTCGCAATCGCTGGAATCGCGGCCTGAAATCACCGCTTCCAACTCGGCGCCCGACAGCACTTCCTCGTCCATCCGCGCCTCGGCCAGCACCGCGAGGGTTTCAATCGCGGCCTGAGTCAGGGTGAATTCCATATTGTTGAGATAGACTGTGCGGTCGCCCCGGCTGATGATCAGCGAATTGACCTGAATGCCCGTGCGTTCGATCTCGCTCATCCGGCGATTGAGCGCGATGATGGTGATCAGAAACACCAGCGCCGCCACCAAAAGCCCGGTGGCAAAGACCATCAGCACGAAAATCACCATCCGGTAGCTGGCCAGCGTGTCGGAAAAGGCGGTGCCGGATTGCGCGAGGATTTCGAGCAGCTTGATCTCGGCTTCCGAGGTCAGGTCATTGGCCACGAAGATCTGCTCGACCCGCGTATTGAAGGCATTGGCATCCGGCAGGGTCATGAACAGAAAAGCCGCCGCGGCGGCCAGAATGCCCACCACGCCGATGATCCCGAGCGCCACAACCCTCGTGCCGGTCTGGCGCGTCTCAGTAACGGAGGAAGTAGTCTCCCGCACTCTCTTTCCTTTTCTCTGTCAGCCCGTCCGGGCCAAAGATGGACACCACAGAGAGCAAGGTCCAGCCCTCTTTGCCGATCCGCTGGGCAATCTCACCGGCAGCGGCCTCGACCGAGGCGCAGGCCGCGTCAGGCAATTGGATCACCCCGTATTGCAGCTGCAACGGGTTATCCTGCTTGGCCTTGTAATCGGCATAGCACTGGGCCTGTGCCGGCAGGGCCGTGAGGGCGAGAAGGGCGCTAAGCCCGAAAGAGGCGACGATCTGTTTCATGCCCAAACCCTGCTGCCGGACGGCGTGATATTCAATAGCAAAGCCCCCCTTTGCCCGGTGTTATCGCATAGCAGCGGGCCGTTATTGTGTGGCGAGGCGTCCCCGGCCCAGGTTTGTCCCATCACCACTGCCCCCGGCGCATCGCCGGTCCCACGGAAAGGACACGCCATGTTTAAAGCTGCTTTCAAATCCATCACCCGCCCGGCGCTTGCTGCCACGCTCGCCGCTTCGGTTGCCCTGAGCCCTCTTGCCGTTGCCCCCGCCCAAGCCGACCAGACCACCGACGCCATCGCGGCGGCGGCCATTCTGGGGATTCTGGGTCTTGGCATCGTCTCCAATATGGGCGCGCCCAACCCGCAGGTGACCATCAACCGCACCGCCCCGGCGCGCCAACCCGCTTACACCCCGCCGACCTATCGCCAGCCGGACCGTTTCCATCGTATCGACCCGCGCAAATCGCTGCCGGGCCAATGCGAATTCACCATTCCCCGCGGCCATGACCGGGGCACCTATTTCGACCGCCGTTGCCTGAAACAGAAATTCGATTTCTGGGGCTATCTGCCGGGTCAGTGCGAAACCAACGTGACCGCCCCCAACCGTGCCAGAGGCCGTTCTTACGACGCGCGCTGCCTGTCGCGCTACGGCTATCAGGTCGCCGAAAACCGTACTCGCTGGGGCAACTGATCCCAGAGCAGAACCGGGGCGCGGCGTTCTCGCAGGTTTGCCGCGTCCCGAAGGGCGGAAGGGCTGAGGGGTCCCTCCGCCCTTTTTCTCTTGCACCCCGCCCGCGCATCCGGCACCCCGGAGCCATGGAAAAAACCGCCCCCGATTTCAGCTTTGAACACGCCGCCCATGACGCCGGAGCCACCCGTGTGGCCGGGGTCGACGAGGTTGGGCGCGGGCCTTTGGCCGGCCCCGTCACCGCCGCCGCCGTGGTGCTGGACCCGGCCAACATCCCGGAAGGGCTGAACGATTCCAAAAAGCTCAGCGCCAAACGCCGCGAAGCGCTTTACGAGGCGATCATGGCCAGCGCCGAGGTTTGCATCGCCCATGCCAGCGTTGAAGAGATCGACGAATTGAACATCCTCTACGCCTCGCATCTGGCGATGGAGCGCGCGGTGTCGGGTCTGCCTGCCGCCCCGGATCACGTGCTGATCGACGGCAACAAGATCCCCAAAGCCCTGACCATTCCGGCCGAAGCGCTGGTCAAGGGCGACGCCCGTTCGCTCTCCATCGCGGCGGCTTCGATCGTGGCAAAAGTCACCCGCGATCGGATCATGGTGGACCTGGCGCAACAGCACCCCGGCTATGGCTGGGAGCAAAACGCCGGATATCCGTCAAAAAGCCATATTTCGGCACTCCAAAATCTTGGGGTGACCCCACACCATAGGCGTTCGTTCAAACCGGTACACAACATCTTGTATCAAGCAAAATCATAAGTGCTTGATTCAAAAAAGAATTTGACGCCGAATCACCTTTGACTCATCTTTGTCCTCAAGAACGAGCGCAAAAAGCGCCGGGCAATGAGGCAGAAAACATGACGAAAACCAAAGCAAAGGCGGCTGTAGAGCTGCCCCTGAACCAGATTCTTGCGGGCGACAGCATTGAGATGATGAAGAGCCTGCCCGAAGGCTCCGTCGATCTTATTTTCGCCGACCCGCCCTATAACCTGCAGCTCAAAGGCGATCTGCACCGGCCTGACAATTCCAAGGTCGATGCGGTCGATGACCATTGGGACCAGTTCGCCTCGTTCAAGATCTACGACAAATTCACCCGCGATTGGCTCGCCGCCGCCCGCCGCTTGCTGAAGCCGAATGGCGCGATCTGGGTGATCGGCTCCTATCACAACGTCTTCCGCATGGGCGCCGAGCTGCAGAACCAGGGCTTCTGGATCCTCAACGATGTGGTCTGGCGCAAATCCAACCCGATGCCGAACTTCCGCGGCAAGCGGCTGACCAATGCCCACGAAACCCTGATCTGGGCGTCGAAAAGCGAAGACAGCAAATACACCTTCAATTACGAGGCGCTGAAGGCGCTGAACGAAGGCGTGCAGATGCGCTCGGATTGGGTTCTGCCGATCTGCACCGGCCATGAGCGGCTGAAAGACGAAAACGGCGACAAGGCGCATCCGACGCAAAAGCCGGAATCGCTCCTGCACCGGGTGATCCTTGGCACCACCAATCCCGGCGATGTCGTGCTTGACCCGTTCTTTGGCACCGGCACCACCGGCGCGGTGGCCAAGATGCTGGGCCGCGAGTTCATCGGCATCGAGCGTGAAGAGAGCTACCGCAAGGTGGCCGAAAAGCGCCTGTCGAAGATCCGCAAATTCGACAAGGACGCGCTGGCCGTCACCACCTCGAAACGCGCCGAGCCGCGCGTGCCCTTCGGCCAGCTGGTCGAGCGCGGCATGTTGCGCCCCGGCGAGATGCTGACCAACACCCGTGGTCAGCTTGCCAAGGTGCGCGCCGATGGCACGCTGATCTCCGGCGATACCAAAGGCTCGATCCATCAGGTTGGCGCGGCGCTTGAACACGCCCCCTCCTGCAATGGTTGGACCTATTGGCACTTCAAGCGCGACGGCAAAACCGTGCCGATCGACCTTCTGCGCCAGCAGATCCGCGCCGAGCTTCACTAAGCTTCACCCACATTCACGGGGTGCGCCGCCCTGCGCGCGCGCCCCGTCCCGCCTTACCGCCTGTGCCCGTGGCTCCACCGCCACGGCACCAACTCAGCCCCGCCCAACGGCGGGGCATTTTTGGTTTGGGGGGATGTATTTCGCAAGGTTTGTTCCGAGTGTAGTGCGTGAAAGAAGCAGGGAAGCCGACCTTCGCTGCCATTGCATCCATCCATACATCGACCCCATATGCGGACGTTGCCTGCGGTGGTCTTCAAGCTGTCCACTCAGCGCGATCCTGTCCGAAATTTTATGGTGAAACCCGCCTCTGCATCGCTGCGGCGATCACTCGGGCCGCAACGCCATCCCGGAGGCCGCATCGAACAGGTGCAGCATCTCGGGGCGGGCGGTTACCGTGATCGCTTGTCCCGGCGCGATGTCGCGGCGTTCGGTGGTCACCGACACCAGTTCGGTGCTGCCATAGCGCAGGAACAGCATGGTTTCATGCCCGGTCGGTTCGGTGACCACGACACTGGCCTGCAGGCCGGTTTCGGATACCGTCAGGTGCTCGGGCCGGACGCCCAGCTGCACCTTCTGCCCGTCGCGGGCCGGGGGAACGGCGCCAAGGGCGAGCTCTTCGCCGGTCTCGGTAACAAAGACATTGCCCGCCGCCTTATAGGTGCCGTCGATCAGGTTCATCGAGGGCGAACCGATGAAGGTGGCCACAAAGGTGTTGCGCGGGTTGTCATACAGCTCCAGCGGCGTGCCGATCTGTTCGACATTGCCCCCCTGCATGACCACGATCTTGTCGGCCATGGTCATCGCTTCCACCTGATCATGAGTGACATAGATGGTTGTGGTGCGCAGCCTTTGGTGCAGCTCCTTGATTTCCTTGCGCATCTGAACGCGCAGCTTGGCATCAAGGTTGGAAAGCGGCTCGTCGAATAGGAACACCTGCGGCGAGCGGACAATGGCGCGGCCCATGGCAACGCGCTGGCGCTGGCCGCCGGATAGTTGGCGCGGATAGCGGTCGAGATAGGGCTCCAAATGGAGGGTCTCGGCGGCGGCCTTCAGCCGCTCTTCGATCAGCTTTGCAGGCTGTTTCTGCAGCCGCAGCGAAAACACCATATTCTCGGCCACGGTCTTGTGCGGATAGAGCGCGTAGCTTTGAAAGACCATCGCGATGTCGCGGTCCTTGGGGGGCAGGTTGTTGACCACCTTGCCACCGATCGAGATCGTACCGCTGGTGATCCCCTCCAGCCCAGCGATCATCCTGAGCAAGGTGGACTTGCCGCAGCCCGAAGGGCCGACCAGAACCACGAATTCGCCATCGGCAATATCAATATCGATGCCGTGAAGCACATTCAGGGACCCATAGGCCTTGTGTGCGCTGGAAATACTGACCTCGGCCATCTCGCTCCCATCCCTGTCTTGGCCTGGAACCTGCGTCCGGCCCTTATTTTGTCTGTCTTTTTGCCACGACTCCGCGCCGCCGGCCCGGGCCTGAACCCGTCCTCTGCCATTGCGTGCGGTGTCCCGACACCTCCTCCGTGAAACGTTTCATTTTTTGTTGACTTTCGCAACTCCGCATCTCAATCTGATCGTCGAGGCTGAAGAGGAGCGGTCTCGTGTGAAATATGAAACGTTTCATATATCGCTTAACAGATAGTTTTGCCCATGGCCAGCGATAATGCGGGCCCTCCTGGACCCCGGAACAAACGGCGGCCAGGGCAGGGTGAAATACACCAGGGAGGAAAGGACCAGATGAAAGTAGAAATTCACAAGGCGTTGATGCAACGCCAGGCCAGTCGGCGCGATGTGCTGCGCGGCTCGGTCAACATGGCGGCGCTGCTGGGCGTCTACGGTGTGGTCGGAGGCTTCCCGACCGGCGCCTTCGCCGAGGACGATATCCGGGCGCAGATCCTGAAGATCCCCGGCGTTGGCATGGGCTCGCCCACCGATTCCGACTGGCAGAAAGTCGGCAAGCTCTGCCTCGGGCCGACCATGGCCAATGTCAAGGAAGGCGAGTTCGAGGGGGTCGAGCTGACCTTCATGGGGCTGAACAACCAGAACCTGCACAACTTCCTGTTCCGCGGCTTCCTGAAACCCTGGGAGGCCTATACCGGCGCCAAGATCAAATGGATCGATCTGGCGCAGGCCGACTATAACGCGCGGCTGCAGCAATCCATCGCCACCGGCACCGTCGATTTCGACATCATGGAGATGGGCGCACCGTTCGAGGGCGACACCGCAGGCCGGGGCCTTCTGGACGAGATGCCCGGCTGGGTGGCCGATCAGATCGAGGCCGACGATCTGGTGGATTACCTCAAGCCGCCGGTCGGCACCTGGGATGGCAAGACCTACCGCGTGACCATCGATGGCGACTGCCACACCTTTGCCTATCGCACCGACTATTTCGGCGAAGGCTCGATCAGCGGCATGACCGATGTGCCCAAGACCTGGCAAGAGGTCGACGCGGCCAGCAAGGCGCTGATCGGCAAAACCGATCCGCTGACCGGTCTGCCCGCCTATGGCTATCTCGACCCGCTGAAAGGTTGGGGCGGCTTCGGCTTCTACTTCATCGAGAACCGCGCCACCGCCTATGCCAAATACCCGGGCGATCCGGCCTGGCTGTTCGACCCCGAAGACATGAAACCGCTGGTCAACAATCCGGCTTGGGTGCAGGCGATTCAGGACGTGATGGATCTGATCGACGCCAATGCCTATCCGGCCGACCAGATCAACGCCGATCCGGGCACCACGGCCTTCTCGCAGTTCCTCGCGGGCACCGGCTCGATGCTGATGTGGTGGGGCGATGTCGGCTCCAGCGCGCGGACCTCGGACACCTCGGTGGTGGGCGACGTGGTCGGCTTCGGCATCAACCGTGGCTCGGACCGGGTCTACAACCGCAAGAGCGGCGCATGGGAAGAGACCTATAACGAGGCGCCCAACATGGCCTATCTGGGCTGGGGCATCTACGTGACCAAGCGCGTGCAGGGCGACGACAAGAAGCGCAAGGCGGCATGGTCGGCGGCGGCGCATCTGGGCGGCAAGGATCTGTCGCTCTGGACCTCGGCCTATCCGTCGGGCTTCCAGCCCTACCGCCAGTCGCACTTCCAGTATGACGAATGGGAAGCGGCGGGCTATGACCGCGCCTATGTCGAAGACTATCTCGGCTCCAACGCGGACAGCTACAACCACCCGAACGCGGCGATCGAACCCCGCATTCCGGGCATCTTCCAATACTACTCGGTGGCGGAGGATGAGCTGGCCAAGGGCTTTGCCGGTCAATATGGCTCGGCTCAGGAAACCGCCGATGCCATCGCGGCAGCTTGGGAGCAGATCACCGACCAGATCGGCCGGGAAGATCAGCTGAAGCTCTACCGGGCCAGCCTCGGCCTGTGATCGTCTGACACGGATGGCCGGCGGCAGACACTCCTGTCCGCCGGTCTTCATTTTCTTCAGCGAGGACACCCATGTCGACAGTCGAAGGCGACCTGCTGCATACGGTCGAAACCGACACCATCACCCCGGCCCGCCGGGCCTTGGGCAAGGCGGCGCTCTGGATCAGCGTGCTGTGGTTTGCGATGGCCTTCGCCATTCAAACCGCCCATGCCTCGGGCTGGATCGGCTTCGGCTTCGAAACCTGGCGGCCGGTGCTCTATGCCTATTTCATCTGGGCGGTGGTGCTCTGCGTGAGCCGCGTGGTGATCTATGGCGAATCCGGCAAGAAGGCGCTGTTCGTCCTGCCCGCCGCGCTGTTCGTCGTGTCGATGGTGGTCTTTCCGCTGCTCTTCGCGCTCTGGATCGGCTTTTCCGACTGGAACCTTGCTTCGCTGACGGGGCGAAAGTTCAACGGGCTCGAGAATGTCCGGCACATGGCCAGCGATCCGTTCTACATCAACGCCCTGATCAACATGATCTGGTATTGCCTCGCCATCGTGGTGGAATATGCCATCGCCTTTGGTCTCGCATTGCTGCTCAACCAGAATATCGTTGCGCGCAAGTTCTGGCGCGTTACCTTCCTGATCCCGCTGATGCTGTCGCCCGTCGCGGTCAGCTGGATGGTGGGCAAGTCGATGCTCGAGGTCCGCTTTGGCCCGATTGCCCGCTTCGCGCGTTGGCTCGGCTGGGACAACCCGTCTTTCTTCGGCGATCCGCTGACCGCCAAACTGTCGGTCATGTTCATGGACGCCTGGACCTTTATCCCCTTCATGATGATCATGCTGCTGGCCGGGCTGCAGGCCCTTCCGCATGAGGTTCTGGAGGCCGCCGAGGTCGATGGCGCCACCAAGATGCAACGGTTCTGGAAGGTGATCTTTCCGCTGATGATGCCGGTCTCGGTGACGGCGGTGATGATCCGCATCATCTTCAAGCTGAAGCTGGCCGATATCATCATCACCGTCACCGCAGGCGGGCCGGGCGGGGCCACGGATTCGGTGACCAGCTTCATCTACCGCGAATATCGCGACCGCTCGAATGTCGGCTATGGCACGCTTCTGGCCATCGCCTATCTGGTGATGATCGTGATCGGGATGACGCTTTTGATGAAAGTCGCGGACCGCCTCGTCCAGCGCATGACAGGAAGGCTGTAATGACCGCAATCGACATGCAGAAATTCGACCGTGCCCGTCGCCTGCGCTGGCTGGGCATGCGCGTGGTGATCTACGGGCTGCTGATCCTCTGGGCGGCGGTCTGTATCTTCCCGGTGTTCTGGACCGTCACCACCTCATTCAAAACGGCGGCAGACGTGATGCGCGGCAATCTGGTGCCGTGGTTCAATTTCCACCCCAACTGGCTGGGCTGGCGGTCGCTTGGCCTGTCGCCGGACACGATCTTTGAAACATCCACCGTGCGCGAGGAATTCATGCGCCGGTTCTGGAACAGCGTGATCATCTCGGTCTCCTCGTCGGCGCTGGCGGTCACCCTCGGCTCGCTCGCCGCCTATGGGCTCAGCCGGTTTTCCTATCGCTTCGGCTTCATGCGCAACTCGGACATCTCGTTCTTCTTCCTGTCCCAGCTGATCATGCCGCCGGTGGTGCTGGCCCTGCCGTTTCTGGTGCTCTATCGCGAGCTGGCGCTGCTCGACACCTATGCCGGGATGATCGCGATCTATACGCTGATGGTGCTGCCCATCGTCATCTGGATCATGCGCGACCAGTTCGCCACCATCCCGGTTGAGCTGGAAGAGGCGGCGCTTGTCGACGGCTTGTCGATCTGGGGGGCGTTTTCGCGCATCATCGTGCCGCTGGTCCTGCCGGGCATGGTGGCGGCCTTCATTCTGGCGCTGATCCTGTGCTGGAACGAGTATTTCTTTGCCGCGCTGCTGACATCGACCAACACCAACACGCTGCCGGTGATGATCGCCAGCCAGACCGGCAGTCAGGGGATCAACTGGTGGTCGATGGCGGCATTATCGACAGCGGGCATCCTGCCGCTGGTCTTCGTCGGCGTTCTGCTGGAAAAGCACATCATCGCAGGCATGACCGCCGGCGCAGTGAAATAGGGTCGGGAAGCGCGCATGGAAAAGATGCCCACGGTCAAGGATGTCGCTCTGCTGGCGGGCGTTTCCGTTGGAACCGTGTCGCGCGTTCTGGCCGGAGAAGCCGCCGTCAAACCGGCGCTGCGCGACAAGGTGCGCGCGGCAATCGACGAGCTGGGCTATCGCCCCAACGTGGCAGCGCGGGCGCTGCGCACCAACCGGACGAATGTTGTCGGGCTGATCATCCCCGACATCACCAACCCATTCTTTGCCCAGCTTGCCGCCAGTGTCGAAACGGCGGCGATGAAGTTCGGCCACATGGTCATGCTGGCCACCTCGCACAACGACGGCGAGGCCGAGCGCAATCACCTCAAGGCCTTTCTGGATCGCTCGGTTGACGGGATCATCGTGGTCGCCGTCAGCGAAGGCTCCTTGCCTCAGGTCGAAACGCCGGTCCCGATCGTGTCGCTTGACCGTCGTTACGGGGCGATCCCGCTGGTCTCGACGGATCACGCGCAGGCGGCGGCGCTGGTGGTCGACCATCTGCACGGGCTGGGCCATCGCCGCATCGCCTATATCGCCGGGCCGCAAGGCTCTGAAGCGGGGCGGTTGCGCAAGGAAGGCTTTGTCGCGCGGGTAAAAGAGCTGACCCGACCCGGAGACGAGATCACGCTTGAGATCATTCCGGGCCGGTTCGACTATGCCTCGGGCGAAAGCGCTGCGCGCGAAGTGCTGGCGCGGCCCGCCCAGCTGCGGCCAACCGCCATCGCCGCCGCCAGCGACCAGCAGGCCATCGGCGTGCTGCGCGCGGCGCGCGACCTGCGCATCGACGTGCCCGGCGCACTGTCCGTGACGGGTTTCGACGATATCAATCTGGCCGATCTGGTGGTGCCTCGCCTGACCACGGTCCGCCAGCCGACCGACCTGCTTGCCCAGCGGGCTGTCGAGCAGCTGCTCGGAGACAAGCGGCCTACCGGCGACGAAGTCATTGAGGGCACGCTGATCGTCCGACGCTCAACCGGGCCACTTCCAGATCGCGCGGCCTGAGCCGCCGCCACAGACACATATAAAGAGGAGACGGATTAATGTTGAAAGGGATACGGGCCGAGTTGAACGGGGCGATCCTCGATGCGCTGTGCTCAATGGGGCATGGCGATACGTTGGTGATTGCCGATGCGAATTTCCCCTCGGACGCCATCGCCCGCCAGACGCGGCTGGGCAAATTGCTGACGATGGAGAACATCCCGGCGCCGCAGGCGATGGACGCGGTGCTGTCGGTGTTCCCGCTCGACACGCCGCTTCAGCCTTCGGTGGGCCGGATGGAAGTGATGGGCGCGCCGGACGATCTGCCCGAGGTGCAAGCCGAGGTGCAAGCAGCGATCGACCGTGCCGAGGGCACCCCGTCGCCGATGTACGGGATCGAGCGGTTCGATTTCTACGAGAAGGCCAAAACCGCCCATTGCGTGATCGCCACCGGCGAGCTGCGGTTCTACGGCTGCTTCCTGCTGACCAAAGGCGTCATTCCAGCCGAAGATGTGCTGAAATGAGCGACAAGAGCGGAATTGTCATTCTGGGGATCTTCGCGGCGGATACCTCCTATCAGGCCAAGCGTCTGCCCAACATTGCCGAAACCATCATGGGGTCTGGCTTCACCCTCGGGCCGGGCGGCAAAGGCTCGAACCAGTCGATCGCGGCGGCGAAGGCTGGGGGCGATGTCACCTTCATTTCACGCGTCGGCAAGGATCCGTTCGGCGACATGGCGCTGGCGGCCTATCGCGATGCCGGGGTCACACCCCGGGTGCTGCAGATGGAGGATGCCTCGACCGGGGCGGCGTTCATCTTCGTGAACGAGGACAATGGCGACAACGCCATTATCGTCGTCCCGGGGGCCGCAGGGCTGATCGGGATCGAGGATGTCGAGGCGAACCGCGCCGATATCGAGCGCGCCGCGGTCTTCATGACCCAGCTTGAGCAGCCCATCGAAGCGGCCATGCACGGGTTGTCGATGGCGCGCGCGGCGGGGGTGACGACTATCTTCAACCCGGCACCGGCGCAGCCCATCCCCGACGAGATCTATGCGCTCTGCGATTTCTTCGTGCCCAACGAGGTCGAGGCGGCAGATATCGTCGGCCATCCGGTCGAAAGCGATGATCAGGCGCGCGCGGCGGCGGATCTGCTGCTGGCCCGAGGCGCCAAGGCGGTCATCCTGACGCTGGGATCGCGCGGGGCGCTCTATCACACGGCGGAGCATAGCGAATTCGTTCCGGCTTTCTCGGCGGGGCAGGTGGTTGATACCACCGGCGCGGGGGATGCCTTCCTTGGCGGTTTCGCCACGGCCCTGTCCGAAGGCCGCGATCCGGCAGACGCGGTGCGCTTCGGCAGCGCCACCGCCGCGATTTCCGTCACCCGCCCCGGCACCGCCCCTTCGATGCCCACACGCGGTGAAATCGACGCGCTGCTGGACCGCTCATAGGGGCGGCACGCGGAAGACGGGGCGGGCCGGAACGCAGGCCGACCTGTTTGCCGTTGTCAGAGGCGGTGGCAGAGCGCGGCATGTTGCGCCCCGGCGAGATGCTGACCAACACCCGTGGTCAGCTTGCCAAGGTGCGCGCCGATGGCACGCTGATCTCCGGCGATACCAAAGGCTCGATCCATCAGGTTGGCGCGGCGCTGGAACACGCCCCCTCCTGCAATGGCTGGACCTATTGGCACTTCAAGCGCGACGGCAAGACCGTGCCGATCGACCTTCTGCGCCAGCAGATCCGCGCCGAGCTTCACTAAGCTTCACCCACATTCACGGGGTGCGCCGCCCTGCGCGCGCGCCCCGTCCCGGCTTACCGCCTGTGCCCGTGGCTCCACCGCCACGGCACCAACTCAGCCCCGCCCAACGGCGGGGCATTTTTGGTTTGGGGGGAGGGGGTGCGGTAGGTGAGAGAAGGGAGGGAAGCGGATATGCGCTGCGCCACCCACGAATGGCAGCAATGCGCAGTTAGCGGGCTTTGCAAAGTTTAGCCAACGGTCCATAGTGGCCACTCGCTGAGAGCAAATACTGTCCGACCGCGTTCCTCTAAGCTGTAGCCCTTAATGCGATGCACAATCTTAGCCTAAAACGGCGGACTAATTTGGCCGTCGTCTTGTTCCCTAGTGAACGAAAGCGTAAGAACGCCTACCCCGCTGATGGCAAATATGAAGTCAGTCTTTCAGACGCTGTGGTCGACTTTTTCAGTCTGTAGACGATGAATGGAGACTGCTAAACGGCTGCCTGCGGTGACTACGCGCGATAAAACCAACAACTGCTCGCGGAGTGCCATCTTTTCAGTCGGAACGGGATAGTTCATCCAATGATCAAGCTCCCCCCAAGCCTCTTCGAACAGAGTCCGCACTTGGAGTTCGCATCGGACGGGGCTGTCATCACTGTTTCTCAAAATGTAATGAACACTTGTGTAGAGTGACTCCTTGAACTCCACCTTAAATCCTAGTGCTTCCAGAATTGCCTTGAATTCAGGGTCCCAAGTATAAGCCTTTGGCTTTTCTCCGAAAAGAAACTCGCCTTTCTTGCTCTGCTCAACCAGAAAAGAGTGAATCTTCGGCAGTTGATCGAGATGTAAATGAAGAAGTCTTACGCCGAAGTAGTCTTCGATCTCCGAATGACAGTTTTCACCATCAACAACTACCCCTTTCTTTTCCTTGCGCTCACATTTGTCTTTTATGCTTGCCCGACTTTTTTTGCGAAATCGGATTGAATGAACGCAGTTCAGACCTTCCACATCGAGTTCAGGGTTTCCATCCAAAAGCGCTTGGATCCTACGGCAGAAAAATTCGTAAGCCTTCTCGTTTTTCTCAAGCGTTTCAATTGCAATTTCATGATTGTCGGCGGCACGCATCAGACAGCCTCAAGCCGATCAAGGATATCTTGAGCGAAGGTGTGGTACGCCGCTTGAGTCGCTCGATACCGAGCAGCGTTGCCGCCAATGGTGCTTCTGTCCCCTGCTTCAAGATTGCCATCAGGCACCAACCACATCGGCGTCTTATATTTTTGCGCCATCGTCGCCATGGTCTGATGGGAATGCATGATTGCTTCACCGCCGATCGGTGAATTTAACAAATCGATAGGTAGGTTGGCGCAGAGGTCCGAAGAAATATTCGCCTCAATAGTCTGCGGGATTTGCTTGGCGTAGTTGTAATGACCGGTGGCAAGGTTCCATTCATTCTGCCCCGCATAGCGGGTAGCCTTATACACGGAATAACCGAGGAACTTGACGCCAGATTTTGGCAGTAGTGATTGTCTGTTTTGGGGTAGGACTTGCCTCAATATCCCGAAGTTTTTACTCCATGTATCCAGACTTCGACCAATATTCTTGATCCCATAGAGCGAAAATAAATCCGGGTTGCATGGCACAACAAACGCGTCCGCCATCGAGAGCGCAACCCTATTTAGCATTCCTAGACTTGGAGAAGTATCATAAAGAACAATGTCCGCACCAATCTTTGCTGCATACCGCTCCGCGATGGACCTGATATTCGTAATGGTTCGGATCGCCAAATCATCTCCCACGAAGACCTCGGCCCATCGCGAAGAAATTCTGTCTTCATACATGTGCAAAGACAAGCGACCCGGAATGAAGCTTAGGTTGTCGGCCAGAGGTATCGGCGGGGGCATATACGCAGGATCACTGATACCCTCCTCAACAGGCTTCATGATAAAATGTATTGATCTATGTCTATCTACTATTTGCGACATTTGTTGCGTCGTCCGCGCGTCAACTGTCACCTGATATTGATCGATGAACTCCTCCTCGTCACGCCAGATTTCTTCTATCTGATTCTCAGTCAAAGCAAAAATAGAGAAGTTGCACTGTGGGTCCAGGTCGATCACCAAGACCTTTTTTTCATCTCCGCCAGAGCGTGAGCCACATGAAAGCTAAGGGTTGTTTTACCAACTCCGCCCTTATTATTAAAGACCGCCATGCTTTTCATAATTCATCCTTCGAGCTATTCTGCGGCACGCTTAAAAAATCCACATGCTTTTTCAGCTTCATTCTACGTAGCAGCACATATCATTTCAACTTAAAATACCTACACTTAGCGGGATGCGCTCCCGCGATCGCTCGAGTAGTCGTTTTGCATCTGATGCTGCCTCTTTCGTTCTACGATGCCGTCGGGCAACTTTCCGTCGTCGGCCAGAAAGCCTTGCTAGGATGTCCGCTTCGGGCTGGCTCCGGTCATTCACTGCGCCCGGTGTGAACAGCAGTCAGAGCCAGAACCACCCTCTCGACATTCCCTACGTTCGGCTCCGCCCCCGTTCCCCCTCACCCCCACAAAACACAATACCAACCCCGAGAAAAAACCCATCGCCATGGCCACACCCCTCGTGGCTCTCCCGGCCTCATCGAGCCGCTGGCGCCCCCCGGGCAATCCCCTCCAAAACCCCGCCAAACCGGGCGAAGTGGGAAAACCGCAATTAACACTTATATCTTTTGAAATCAGACACCTGACATAGTGCTCGAGTTCGAGCACTCTTCGCCCAGCCCCCTTATCGGATCACCGGGGCGGGGTATTCGCCGCGTTTATAGGGGCCCCAGTCGCTGATCTCGGGGTAGTAGTCCCGCCGCCACTGCCGCACCTTCGGGTTCATCAGTCGCCGCCAGACCGGCGGGATCATCGCGGTCAGTCCCATCATCGGATAGCCCAGTTTCAGCTGCGGGGCTTTATCGGCCGGATAGGTCTGCAGCAGCGGATAGCGCCGCGCCGGTTTATAATGGTGGTCCGAATGGCGCTGCAGATTGATGAACTGCCAGCAGGTCGCCTTGTGGTCGGCATTCCAGCTGTGATGCGGCCGGATCGGCTCGTATTTCCCCTCGCCCAGATATTTCCGCGTCAGCCCGTAATGCTCGACATAATTGGTCAGCTCCAGCTGCCAGATCGCCACGAAGGCCTGAAAGACAAACAGCCCCAGCCCTTCCCAGCCGCCCACCGCCACGGCCGCCAGCACCGCGATCAGTTGCAGGCTCCAATAGCGCCAGAACGGGTTGGCCCCATCGAAAGGCGATAGCTCCCGCCGCGCCAGCATCGCGGTCTCGGCATTCCAGGCCGAGGGGATGCCGGTGACGAGCACCCGGAAAAAGTAGCGGTGAAAGCCTTCATTGTAGCGCGCCGTCACCCCGTCGCGCCGCGTGCCCACCCAAGGATGATGCACCAGCAGATGCTCGGTGCGGAAATGGCTGTAGAGCACGGTCGCCAGCAGCAGATCACCCAGCCAGCGCTCGAACCGGTTCGACTGGTGCAGCAGTTCGTGTGAATAGACGATACCGACCGAGCCCGACAGGATGCCCACCCCGAAGAACACGCCGAGCTTTTCCCAGCCGGTCAGATGGGTGCTCTGGGTCACGTACCAGATCGTGCCGTAGATCATCGCAATCTGGATCGGCAGCCAGATCCAGGTGATCAGCCGGTACCAGATCAGCGCGCTTTCCGGGGTTTCGGGGTCGGGGTTCTCGGTATTGCGTCCCAGCATCGCATCGAGCGCGGAATAGAGCCACCACGCCCCCGCCGGTGGCAGGATCATCGCCCAGCCGCCGTAGCGGGCCGACAGCGCCACAAGCGGCAGCAGCAGAAGCGATACCCAATAGGGCAGGGCGTTGCGCAAACGGGCAACTTCGGATGCAGGAACCATGGCCGGACCTTTCGAAACCCTTTGCGGCGACCTTACGCCCATGGTCCGGCAGCCACAACGGCTGCGGCGCTATGCATCACTCGGCGGCGAAAGCGCTGCGGGCGAGGTCATAGGCCTTGCGCATCACTGTCGGCAGATCGGAAGGGCTGAGGCGCGGGTGAAACTCCCCTCGCAGAGGCGCGCAGCTTTCCGGCAGGCTCGCCACCCGCACGATAAGGCGCAGGTGGAAATGGGTGAAGGTGTGGCGCACCTCCTCGCCCAGATCGCGCCACTCGGCCTCGACCGGCGGCAGGTCTTCCGCCTCCTCGCCCCATGTGCCGCCGGGCCAGCCGAGCATCCCGCCCAGCAGGCCCTTGTCCGGCCGCCGCTCCAGCAGCCAGGCGCCATCCGCGCGCTGGCCCAGATAGGCAATGCCGTAGCGCACGGGTTTGGGCTTTTTCGCCTCGCGGGCGGGCAGGGTGTCGGCGATCCCGGCGGCGCGGGCTTTGCAGGGGTCGCGCCACGGGCAAATCCCGCAGGCGGGCGATTTCGGCGTGCAGATCGTGGCGCCCAGATCCATCACCGCCTGGGCATAATCGCCGGGGCGCTCGTCAGGCGTCATCTCGGCCGCCCGGGCGCGCATCTCGGGTTTCGCGCCGGGCAGCGGCGTTTCGATTCTGTGAAGCCGCGCCATCACCCGCTCGACATTGCCATCGACAACGGCGGCCGGGCGGTCAAAGGCAATCGCGGCAATCGCGGCGGCGGTATAGGGCCCGATGCCGGGCAGGGCGCTTAGGCCTTCGACGGTATCGGGAAAAACGCCGCCCAGCTCGCCCGCCACCACACGGGCGCATTTCAGCAAGTTCCGCGCTCGGGCGTAATAGCCCAGCCCCGCCCATTCGCCCATCACCCGCTCATCCGCCGCAGCGGCCAGCGCGCCCACATCGGGCCAGAGCGTGGTGAAGCGGATGAAATAGTCGCGCACCGCCGCCACGGTGGTTTGCTGCAGCATCACCTCCGACAGCCACACCGCATAGGGATCGGGCATGACGCCAGCCCGCCGGTCTTCGGGCGAGACCCGCCATGGCAACGACCGGGCATGTCTGTCATACCAGTCGAGCAACACCGCCCCTTGTTTTTGCCTGTCACGCATGTGTTATTCCATAACCATCCTAAGTCGTGGCACGCTTCCACCATCCCCGGTAGTATCGCGGGCAATCAGAGGATAGACCAGTGGCCGAGGCAGGCGAAAAACAACCCAAACGCCGCAAGCGGGGCTTTGAGCGCAGCTCGAGCCTGATGCAAGCGCAGATTCGCAAGGCTGGCGAAGCGCGCGGCTTTGCGGTGACGCGACTGCTCACCCATTGGGAAGAAATCGTGGGGCCGGAAACCGCCCGTGTTGCCCGCCCGGTCGAGGTGAATTACGGGCGGGGGCAAAGCATCGGGGCCACGCTGGTTCTGCTCACCACCGGGGCGAATGCGCCGATGCTGGAGATGCAGAAAGACAAGATTCGCGACAAGGTGAACGCCACCTATGGCTATGGCGCCATATCGCGCATCCGCCTGACCCAGACCGCGCCCACCGGCTTTGCCGAAGGCCGCCCCGATTTTGCCCGCCCGCAAAAGCCCAAAGCCATTGCGCCCGATCCGGTACTTGTTGCCCGGGCGCGCGAAACCGCCTCGGGCGTCGAAAATGCCGACCTGCGCAGCGCGCTTGAACAACTTGCACAAAACGTCCTATCCCGCCCGAAAGGCGCGACAGACTGAAAGGAAAAATAATGAAACGCACCCTGCCCATTCTTGGCGCTCTGGTTCTGCTTGCTCTGGGCGGCACCTATTTTGCGCAGCAACCGGCGGATACGCTTCTGGCTTCGCCCGCCTTCGCGCAGGATGCGGCCGCGGATGCGAGCATCGAGCTGCTGCCCGATCAGATCATGGGCAATGCCGATGCGCCGGTGGTGTTCATCGAATACGCCTCTTACACCTGCCCGCATTGCGCTGATTTTCATGAAGATCAGTTCATGAAGCTGAAGGCCGAGTATGTCGACACCGGCAAGGTCGCCTTCATCCAGCGTGAATTCTATCGCAATTACGTCGATGTCGAAGCGGCCCAGATTGCCCGTTGCGGTGGCGATGTGCGCTATTACGGCATTTCGGGCCTGCTCTACCAAAAGCAGGAAGAATGGATCGGCTCGGGCCAGAACGAGGACATCCTCGTGAACCTGCGCAAGCTGGGCAAAACCGCGGGCCTGACCGACGAGCAGATCGATGCCTGCTTTGCCGATCAGGACATGGCCAAGCGGATGATTGCCACCTTCCAGAAATACGCGGAAGAAGATGGCATTCAGGGCACCCCGACGCTGAAAATCGACGGCGAGATCTACGAAAATGCGTCGTATGACAAGCTGAAAGCCATCATCGAAGAAAAGCTGGCGGCGAAGGGCAACTAAGCGATCAGGGCGTCGAACGCCGCCCAATCGCTCAATTCCAGCCGCACCGGCAGGCTGACCACTTTTTCACGAAAGGCGCGGGGCAGACGCACCGCGTCTTTTTCTGTGGTCACAAGCTGTGCGCCACTGGCGCGGGCTTCGCTGTCGAGCCGGGTCATCAGCGCCGGGGTCAGCGGCTGATGATCGGTCAGCGCCTGCGCCCGGATCAGATTGGCCCCCAGCCCGCGCAGGGTGGCGAAAAACCGTTCGGGCGTGCCGATCCCGGCAAAGGCCACCACATCGAGCCTGGCCCAATCCATGCCGGTGGGTAAGGGCGCAAGCTGCCCCGTCACCAGCGGGCAGGCGATCTGCGCCTGCCATGCAGCGGCAAACCGCGCGCAGGCCGTATCGTGACCAATGGCCAACAGCAGATCGGCCCGGGCCAGCCCGTCACGCAGCGGGCGTTTCAGCGGGCCAAGCGGCAGCGCGTAGCCATTGCCGAAGCCCTTCACCGCGTCTTCAACCACCACGGTGATCTGCCCCTCCACCACCGGATCGGGAAAGCCTCCATCAATCAACACAATCTCCGCCCCGGCCTCGGCGGCGATGCAGGCGCCTTCGGCCAGATCGGCGGCCACCCAGCAAGGCGCGAAGGCGGCAATCAGCAGCGGCTCATCGCCCAGCTCGGCCGCATCATGGCTTTGCTCCTCCACCCGCAGCGGTGCCCCGGCTCCACCTGTGACCACATGCACCGCCTTGCCCTGCATCGCCAGGCGCTGGGCGAGGGCGATCACGGTGGGGGTCTTGCCAGTGCCGCCCTGCGACAGGCTGCCCACCGCAATGGCAGGCACCGGCAGGCGGGCCAGCGGCTTCTGCGCCGGCCTTGTGCCGCGGGCGAGCGGGCCAAGCCAGCGCAGGAGCGGCCCGGGCGATTGGTGCCAGAAACGCGGTGCCATGCTCAGCCCTCCCGCTCCGCCAGCGCTTCGGTCACCAGCGCCACGATCCTGTCGCTCGCTTCGGCGCCCGAGGTCGTCACTTCCCAGGCTGCCGCCGCCATTTCGGCCACCACATCGGGCGAGAGCAATTGTTCCACCGCGCGCGCCAGCGAATTGGTGTCGATCACCGCCTTCGCCGCGCCGCTTTCGCGCAACCGCTCGAAGCTTTCATGCCACAGCCCGTGACAGGGCCCCGACAGCACCGCCGATCCCAGCGCCGCCGCCTCGAACGGGTTGCGCACCGGATGGGTGTTGCCCGAAGTCAGAGATCCGCCCATGAAGGCCACCGGCGAGAGCCGATACCACAGGCCCAGCTCGTCAGGCAGATCGGCGACAAAGATTTCCACATCGGCATCCGGGTCGTCGTCGCGCGAGCGCAGGCCCACCACCCAGCCATTCTGTTCCAGTTCGGCGGCCAGCGGCGGCCCCGCTTCGGGCGTGTCGGGGGCCATGACCAAGAGCAGTCGATGCGCCCGCCGCATCGCTTGCCCATGAGCGCCGACCAAAATCGGGATCTCGGCCTTGGTATGACCGGCGGCCAGCCAGACCGGGCGCGTGGCGATCATCTCGCCCAGCGAATCCCGTTCGGCATGGCTACAGGGCAGGGGGGCGATGCCTTCCTGCAAAAAGCCCACCGCCTCGATCCGATCCGAGGGAACATGCAGCGCCTGCAACCCCAGCGCGCTGCGCGTATCGCCGGCCAGCACATGGCGAAACCGGACCAGCACCGCCCGCCGGATGCCCGGCAGACGCGGCCAGCCCGGCCGATCCGGCACCCTCGCATCAATCAGGAAAATCGCAATCCCGGCCCGGTGGGCGCTGTCGATCAGCGCCGGTTCCAGCTGGTTGTCGGCCCAAATCGCCACATCGGGCCGCCAGTGGCTGAGAAAGGCATCGACACAGGCCGGGTAATCGTAGGGCGCATATTGCACGATCACATTGTCGGGCAAACGCGCGGCAAGCTGATCATGCGGGCCATGGCGGGCGGCTGTCATCAGCACGGCCGGACTGCGGCCGCCATCGCGCAGCCGGTCAATCAGATCGGGCATCGCCAGCGCTTCGGCCTCGCTGCCGACATGGATCCAGATCAGCGGCCCTTCGGGGCGGGCCACCCGCGACAGGCCCAGCCGCTCGCCGCCGCGCTCCGGGTCTTCCCGTCCGGCAAGGGTTTCGTGCTTCAGCCGACGCTGCGCGCGGCGCAGCCCATAGGGTCGCCGTGCTGCAAGATAGAGCGATAGTGCAAATCCGGTCGGCAGAGCCACGCCGCGTATCTCCCCGTTTCAGCCGCGGCCCGCTCGGGGCGATGCTTTCGTGACGTCTTGCCTGTGATGTGGAGCCATTGATCAGCCTCCTGACGATGCAGGCGCGACCCTAGTCGATCCCCTGCACAGGGAAAAGGCCCCGTGCTCTCGCCTAAGGTCAAACCGAGGCAAAGCACCCGATCGCATCGCCGTGCACAGAAATATCGACCGGGCCAAAGCGGCTTTCGACCGCCAGCGAAAATTCATCCAGCCAGGGCAGCCACAGCACCCGGTAGGGGCCGTTATGGCGGGTCACCGCCCAGGCCCAATCGGTGATGCCGCCGGGCAGATTGACCTCGACCAGATCCGGCTCGATCAGCGCCGATTTGAAATCGGCAAGAATGGCGTTGTTCCAGGCGACAATGCCATGTCCGCGCCGCTGCGGATCAAAGGCTGCAATCTCTTCGGCCAGCCGCGCCTGGATATGGGCAATCTCTCTGTCGTCCTGAAGTGTCATTGCCGTTACTCCACCTAATCAAAAGGTTAGGAGTGGCAGGGCCGTCCGTCAAGCGAGCTAGGCTTTCAGGAAGGCGTGGCTATCGAGCAAAAAGCGTTCCGAAAGCGGCAGGCTGGCCGCCCCGAGCGAGCGCGCATCGCTGCCAATCGTGCCCGCAACAACTTTCGGACAGGTCAACCCGGCCATGTTCAGCGTCGTCAGCCGGTCGCGGGTCGCCTCGACCAGTCGGGCGCGCACATCGTCGGGCAACCAGCCGTCGATCATCACGCTGGCAAAGTCGATGACGCTGCAAGACGACAGAATGGCCTGCGCCAGCGTGTCAGCGGCGCGCAGGATCCAGTCGTCGAGAATATCGGCAGGCACCGACCAGGCGGTTGCACTGTCCCAGATCATCGCCGCCGTGCCGCCCGCGCGCAACACGTCAACCTCCAGCGCCGCCAGCGACGCCACATCGACCAGCTGCGCCACCTTGCCCTCACGGGTCAGGATCGGCAGCGAGCCCAAGGCTCCGGCATTGCCGCTGCGCCCGGCATAGACGCTGTGGTTCAGCACCACCCCGCCGCCGCAGAAGAAGCCGATGAAGAAATGCAGGAAATCCGAGGGGTGATCGGCGCTGCCAAACACCAGCTCAGCACTGCAGGCCGAGGTCGCATCATTCTGGAGATAAACCGGAAATTCCCATTCTCTGGCGATTTCTCCGGCAATGTCCCGATGCTGCCAGGCCTGCATTTCCTCGGCCGGAACCCCCAGCGCCGTGGCCCAGTCCCACAGGTTGAAGGGGATGGCGATGCCCAGCCCGGCCACACGCGCCCGGTCGCGCGCCGAAAGCGGGGCGAGCAGGGCAGTAATGCTCTCATGGGCGAAGCGCACAACGCTGTCGGGGGTCGGATGGCTGTGGGTGCTGTGATGCCGTCCGACGATGGAGCCGAGAAAGTCGATCAGGATCAGATCAAGGCTGCGCCGCCCGACCTTCAGCCCCAGAAAATAGGCCCCATGCGGCGCCAGCCCCATCGGCACCGAAGGCTGCCCGACCCGTCCCCGCACCGGCGCGCGTTTTTCCAACAGCTCATCGGCTTCCAGCGCCCGCATGATCACCGAAATGGTCTGCGCCGACAGCCCGGTGCGCCGGGCGATCTCGGCTTTCGCAAGTGGGCCGTTTTGCCGCAAAATGGTCAGAACAAGGCGTTCGTTATGGGCTCGCAAACCGCTTTGGTTCGAGCCGCGCGAGTCGCGGTCCTGAAGGGCGCCAGAGGGCATTATCTATTTTCTTTCATACAAATAGCAGGTCTCAAATCGCCGGACCTGCCGAACTTTATCGGTGTTTAACATGAAGGGTTCAAGCCGCTTGTCAATATTAAATCACATTGATTTATTTATTGACAGGTGAACCGGAATCAGTTTCTTTGACGTCAAGGGTCGCCGCAAAAACGGCGCTCTGGTTGCGCGGTTACGGAGGCGCGCAACCATGTTCAGTTGACTATCTGGGAGGATGTCATGAAAATCACTGTTAAATCGAAATTGATGCTCGCTGGTGCTGTGGCTGCCATTTCTATGGCAGGGTCGGCGGCGATGGCCGAAGATGTCGGCGCGTGCCTGATCACCAAAACCGACACCAACCCCTTCTTCGTGAAGATGAAGGAAGGCGCGCTGCAGGGGGCCAAGGAAAACGGCATCAACCTGCAAACCTTCGCGGGCAAAATCGACGGCGACGTGGAAACCCAGGTTGCTGCCGTTGAAACCTGCATCGCTTCGGGTGCTAAAGGTATCCTGATCACCCCGTCCGACAGCCGTGCGCTGGAGCCGGTGATCACGCAGGCCCGCGATGCCGGTCTTCTGGTGATCGCGCTCGACACCCCGTTCGAGCCCGCCAGCGTGGCCGATGCCACCTTCGCCACCGACAACTTCAAAGCCGGTGAGCTGATCGGTCAGTGGGCCAAGGCCCAGCTGGGCGATGCGGCGGCCGATGCCAAGATCGCGCTGCTCGACCTGAACCCGTCGCAGGTGTCGGTCGACTATCTGCGCGATGGCGGCTTCCTGCAGGGCTTCGGCATCGACATCGCCGACCCGACCCGGATCGGTGACGAAACCGATCCGCGTATCGTTGGCCATGACGTGACCAACGGCAACGCCGATGGTGGTCGTACCGCGATGGAAAACCTGCTGCAGATCGAGCCGGGCATCAACGTGGTCTACACGATCAACGAACCCGCCGCCGCCGGTGCATATGAAGCGCTGAAGGCTGTGGGCCGTGAAAAAGACGTGCTGATCGTCTCGGTCGACGGCGGTTGCCCGGGCGTGGAAAACGTCCGCGACGGCGTGATCGGGGCGACCTCGCAGCAATACCCGCTGCTGATGGCCTCGAAAGGCATCGAAGCGATCAAAGCCTGGGCTGACAACGGCACGAAACCGGAAAACACCCCCGGCCTCGATTTCTTCAACACCGGCGTGAACCTGATCACCGACAAGCCGGTTGATGGGCTGGATTCGAAGACCTCGGCTGAAGGTCTCGATATCTGCTGGGGTTAATCCCCCTCCTCCGAACCCGGCTGGTCTTCCCGGCCGGGTTCACCCTTCACCGCCATATGCACACCAGTCCTGATCGTGTAGCCTGAAAGGGTAAACGGTTAGAATGCGGAGATTTTGCCATGAGCACGCCAGAATCGGCGCCCCGCCAGATGCAGGAATTCGAGCAGGTGCTCGGGGGAAGCGACACCAACGTCGCTTCGTTCGAAGACCAGCAGAAAACCCTCATTCAAAAACTGCAGAGTTTTCTGCACGCCAGCCCGACCCTAGTGCCGGTGATCGTGCTGATCGCTAGTGTCATCATTTTCGGTTTTGTTGCGGGTGGGAAATTCTTTTCGCCCTTCAACCTCTCGCTGATCATCCAGCAGGTGTCGATCATCGGCATTCTGGCTGCGGCCCAGAGTCTGGTGATCCTGACCGCCGGGATTGATCTGTCGGTTGCCGCCAGCATGGTGCTGATGTCGGTGATCTCGGGCAAGCTTGCGGTTGAAATGGGCGTGCCCGCGCCGCTTGCCTTGCTCGTCAGCTTTGTCGGTGGCCTTGCCGCCGGTGGGTTGAATGGTCTGCTGATCACCCGGGTCAAGCTGCCCCCGTTCATCACCACGTTGGGCACATGGAACATCTATTACGCCCTACTTCTGTGGCTCTCGAACGCGCAATCCATCCGGGGCGCCGATATCGACGCCACCGCGCCGATGCTGAAATGGTTCGGTGAAGCGATCCAGATCGGCGGCGCGCGCATCACCTATGGCTCGATCCTGATGATCGCGATCTTCGCGGTGCTCTGGTACGTGCTGAACAACACTGCCTGGGGCCGCCATGTCTACGCCGTGGG
Source organism: Paracoccaceae bacterium (assembly GCA_050288685.1). Taxonomy (GTDB): domain Bacteria; phylum Pseudomonadota; class Alphaproteobacteria; order Rhodobacterales; family Rhodobacteraceae; genus Sinisalibacter. The sequence continues at coordinate 115,315 of JBNKEH010000004.1, forward strand.
CGACGACAAGGAAGCCGCCGAGCTGGCCGGTATCCGCGCCGACCGCACGCTGATTTCGGTCTATATGCTCGCGGGCTTCGTCGGCTCCATCGGCGCCTGGGCCTCGATCGGCCGGGTCGGGTCGATCTCGCCCACCTCGTTCTACGACGGCAACCTGCAATCCATCACCGCCGTGGTGATCGGGGGCATCTCGCTCTTCGGCGGGCGTGGCTCAATCATGGGCGCGCTTTTCGGGGCGCTGATCGTCGGCGTGTTCCAATCGGGCCTGCGTCTGGCTGGCGTTGACGTGCTCTGGCAGGTCTTTGCCATCGGCTGGCTCATCATTCTTGCGGTCGCCATCGACCAGTGGATCAGAAAGGTTGCGGCATGACACAGGCAGTGGAACCCGTTCTCAAGGCACGTGGCCTCGTCAAACGCTTCGGCAAGGTGACCGCCCTCAACCAATGCGACTTCGACCTCTATCCGGGCGAGATCCTCGCGGTGATCGGCGATAACGGCGCGGGCAAATCGGTGATGATCAAATCGCTCTCGGGCGCTTTGCAGCCGGATGCAGGCGAAATCTTCCTAGACGGCAAGCAGATCCATTTCGGCTCGCCCTTGGAGGCGCGCAATGCCGGGATCGAAACCGTGTATCAGACCCTCGCGCTGAGCCCGGCTCTGTCGATCGCCGACAACATGTTCATGGGCCGCGAGATCCGCAAACCGGGCGTGATGGGCAAACTGTTCAAAACCCTCGACCGGGCCGAGATGCAGCGCTTCGCCCGCGAAAAGCTGTCGGAGCTTGGGCTGATGACGATCCAGAACATCAACCAGGCGGTGGAAACCCTCTCGGGTGGCCAGCGTCAGGGGGTGGCCGTGGCCCGCGCAGCCGCCTTTGGCAGCCGGGTGGTGATCCTTGACGAGCCCACCGCGGCGCTCGGGGTGAAAGAAAGCCGCCGGGTGCTGGAGCTGATCCAGGACGTGCGCAATCGCGGCCTGCCGATCGTGCTGATCTCGCACAACATGCCGCATGTCTTCGAAGTGGCCGACCGCATCCACGTGCACCGGCTTGGGCGACGGATCTGCTCGATCCGTCCGCAGGATTACACCATGTCCGATGCTGTGGCCTTCATGACCGGGGCAAAAGAACCTCCCGCAGAAGCCAGCGCTGCCTGAACGGGCAGGGTTGGTGAAGGCTGCGCCGCGAACGGAAACGTTCGCGGCGTTTTCGCGTTTCCGCCCCAGCCCCATGCCAAACGGGCTTTTCTGATCCGGCTTAGATGTATACATTCCTGTGTATACATTTGGAGAGACCATGTCAGAGAACAAGGGCAGCACCCACACCAAACGCGCCACCTACGAGCTGCGTCACCGCATCATCCGGGGCGACATCCCCGGCGGCACCCGCCTATATGAGGTGGCTCTGGCCGAAGAGCTGGACATCTCGCGCACCCCGGTGCGCGAAGCGATGAGCCGTTTGGCGGAAGAGGGGCTGTTGGAGCGTGCCCGGGGCGGTGGCTTTGAGGTGCGGTCCTTTACCTATCGCGATGTGATCGACGCCATCGAACTGCGCGGCGTGCTGGAAGGCACCGCCGCCCGGTTGGCCGCCGAACGCGGCGCGAGTGCCGAACAAATCATAAAAATCAAAGCAATAGTCGATGAGATCGACACCTGTTTTGGCCAGCCTGATGCACCGGTGCAGTTTGATCGCTACAGCGAGCTGAACGCCGCCTTTCACAATGCGCTGGCCGATCTTTGCGCCAGTCCGATCATCCTGCGCGAGCTGGAGCGGGTGAAATCTCTGCCCTTCGCCTCGCCCTCAGCCTTTGTGCTGGGGCGCTCCGACAGCCCCGCGACCTATCGCACGCTGGTGCTGGCGCAGATGCAGCATCGGGCGCTGGTCGAGGCGATTGAGCGCCGCGAAAGCGGCCGGGCCGAAGCCATCGCCCGCGAACATGCGCGCATCGCCCGCGAGAACCTCGAAGGCAATCGTGCACGGGGTGATTCGGAGAATTCCTTGCCGGGAATGGCGCTGATCATAGATTAAGCGCCTTTGATGCATACATAATTTCAAGGAAATTGGCCGGTTCCCCATTTCCACTTGCAAAATTGTCGCAGAGTCGCGAGTAATGTATACATTAACCCCAGGGAGGAACCAATGGCATCGAGCCTCGAAGATATCATCCAGGAATCCGGCAACATCGTTGAAGTGCTGCGCAATTCCAAAATCGGCATGTACGTTTATCCGGGCGTTGCGCCGGAATTCACCAACTGGCGCTCCGAGCAGCAGGCCTGGCGGAATTCCGTGGTGCTCTACGACCAGAGCCACCACATGGACGAAGTGTTCGTTGAAGGCCCCGATGCGGCGGCTTTCCTTGCCTATGTCGGCATCAACTCGTTCGACAACTTCCCGACCAGCCGCGCCAAACACATCGTTCCGGTCACCCCGAACGGTCACGTGATCGGCGACCACATCATGTTCCGCGAGCGCGAAGACAAGTTCATCACCGTCGGCCGCGCCCCGACCTCGAACTGGATCAAATTCCAGGCCGCGATCGGCAAATGGAACGTGCGCGTGTCGCATGATCCGCGCTCCGATAGCCGCCCCGATGGCAAAGCGATCTACCGCACCCATTACCGCTTCCAGATCCAGGGCCCCGATGCCGACAAGATCTTCACCAAGATCAATGGCGGCCCGGTTCCGGACCTGAAATTCTTCCACGTCGCCGAAATCAACATCGGCAGCCGCAAGGTGATGGCGCTGCGTCACGGCATGGCCGGTGCGCCGGGTCTCGAAATCTGGGGCCCCTATGCCGACAAGCATTACATCCAGACCACCATCCAGCAGGCCGCGCGCGAAGTTGGCGTCGATATGCACCTCGTGGGCAGCCGCGCCTATTCCACCAACACGGCGGAATCCGGCTGGATCCCCTCGCCGCTCCCGGGCATCTACACCGGCGACGGCATGCTGAAAGAGTACCGCCAGTGGCTTGGTACTGACAGCTACGAAGCAGCGGGTTCGATTGGCGGCAGCTTCGTCTCCGACAATATCGAAGACTACTACACCAACCCGTTCGAGCTGGGTTACGGCTTCTATATCGGCTGGAAAAAAGACGATTTCATCGGCAAGGACGCCCTTGTGAAGATGAAAGACGCCCCGACCAACCGCAAGAAGGTGACCTTCGAGTGGAACGCCGAAGACGTGATGAAAGTGATCTCGTCGAGCTTCGACCCGTCGCGTGAACTGGCCTATAAGTGGATCGACTTCCCGCAGCCGAACTACGCCAGCTCGACCGCCGATATGGTCATGCATGGCGACAAGATGGTCGGTATGTCGATGTTCAACGGCTATTCCTACAACGAGCGCTGCGTGCTCTCGCTGGGCGTGGTCGACAGCAGCGTTCAGGAAGGCGACGTGCTCGAGATGGTCTGGGGCGAACCGAATGGTGGTTCGGGCAAAACCAGCGTCGAGCCGCATGAGCAGACCACGATCCGCGTGCGCGTGTCGTCGACCCCCTATGCTGCCGAAGCTCGGACCAACTACGCCGACAGCTGGCGGACCAAAGGTCTCTAAGACCTTCAAAGACTACGGAATGCGGCGGGAAGAGGAGCCCGCCGCATTCTCTCCACCTCAGGACGGGCGCCAACGCCCACGCCGGTTGGTCGCTCCACTATAGGCTCTGCTTATATTGTCAGGCGTGAATGTGATTTGACAGGAACCCGCCGGGCCCTAGCCTTGGCGTTCCTGTGCGGTCCATCGGACCAACCACAGAACAGGGAGGAGATACCATGATTCACACGAAAATTCTGCGTTCCGCTGCCATCGCCGCCGGGCTTGCCGCCGCACTGGCGATGCCCGCTGGGGCCGATACCGTTAAATTCGCCCATTGGGTGCCGCCCGCACATACCCTGACCAAATCGACCATCGATCCGCTGATCGCCGCGACCAAGGATTCGGGCCTGACCATCGAGGTTTATCCCGGTGGCGAGCTGGGCGCCGGGCCGCTCGAGCAATATGTGCGCGTTGTTCAGGGCGTGGCCGACATCGTCTGGGGTCTGCCGGGCTATACCTCCAGCCAATTCCCGAAAACCATGGTGGCCGAACTGCCGGGCGCGCTGCCCGAGGGTATGACCGGCTATGACATGCTCTGGAATGCCTGGGACAAGGGCCTGCTTCAGAACGAATTCCCCGGCACCGTGCCGCTGGCGCTGTGGCTGTCTGAGCCCAACGTCTTCATCATGAAAGATCACGACATCCGCACCCCGGACGACCTGAAAGGTCTGAAAATCCGCGTGTCGGGTTCGGCGGCGGCGGCGGCGATGGAAGCGCTGGGTGCCACCCCGGTGCAGATGCCCGCAGGCGATATCTACAACGCGCTGCAAACCGGCCTGATCGACGGCGTGATCACCGGCTCGTCGGCGATTGGCGATTTCAAACTCGACGAGGTGGCCAACAGCTACACGATGGGCGCACCGCTGGGCCATATCGCCTTCTACGTGGTGATGAATGCGGCCAAGTATAACAGCCTGCCCGCCGAACAGCGTGCCGCGATCGACAGCATCGCGGGCCGGAAACTGTCGCAATCGGCGGAAGAGGGCTGGAATGCCCGCGCCCAGCAGGTGATCGACTCGATCAGCGCGACCGGCGACAACACCGTCTACACGCTGAGCGCCGATGAAGCCGCCGCCTTTGCCGCGCTCACCCTGCCGGTGACCGCGAAGGTTGTCGCCGATCTGGGTGCGCAAAACGTGCTCGACGCGATGCAGGGCAAATAAGTGCTGGCCTATGTGCAAAAGGGGGCAGACGGGCTGATCCGTCTGTCTGCCCTCGTCGGCACCATCGGCCTTCTGGCCGAGGTCGTGGTGATCCTGATCGACGTGATCGGGCGGTTTTTCGGCCACCCGCTGAGCGGCGCACAGGACATCTCGACCATGGGGATGGTGGTGGTCGTCTTCGGCGGCATGGCGATCTGCGACAAGGTGGGCGGCCATATCTCGGTCGACATCTTCGAACCTATCATGCCGAACTGGATGATCCGTCTGGGCGACATCATGTCGGCCCTGATTGGTGCTGCGATCTTTCTGGGCCTTGCCTGGACCACCTGGGCCTCGATCGCGCAGATGCGCGGCTTCGGCATCATCCTCAAGACCAATATCATCAATCTGCCCTTTGACTGGTTCAAAGGCGCCATCGTCGTCATGTCAGCGATCACCGCTTTGGGCATGATCCTGCGCGCCATCGCGCTGATCGCCAGCCCGCAACCGCATCACGGCTTTAAGGAGTCGGCATGAGCCCCGAAATGATCGGCCTTATCGGCATGGGCGCGCTCTTCGTCCTGCTCGGCCTGCGCCTGCCCGTGGCCTTTTCCATGTTCGCGGTGGGCTTTGTCGGCAACTGGATCCTGAACTCGCCGCAGGCAGCGCTCAGCCAGCTTGCCTCGGATTCCTTCTCGCTGTCCTCGAAAGCCGAACTGGTGGTGGTGCCGCTGTTCATCCTGATGGGCAATGTCGCCACCGAAACCGGGATGAGCCGCAAGCTCTACGATGCCGCCTATGCCTGGATCGGCTCGGTCAAGGGTGGGCTGGCCTCGGCCACCGTCATCGCCTGTGGCGGCTTTGCGGCGCTGTCGGGCTCGTCGGTCGCCTCGGCGCTGACCATCGGGCGCGTTTCGCTGTCCGAGATGGACCGGTTCAAATACGACAACCGCCTCTCCACCGGCGTGGTGGCGGCGGGTGGCACTTTGGGCATTCTCATCCCGCCCTCAACCGGCTTCGTGATCTATGCGCTCCTGACGCAGGAAAGCATCGGGCGGCTGTTCCTTGCGGGCGTTCTGCCGGGGCTTCTGCTTCTGGGCATGTTCATCGCCACGATCAGCCTGCTCACTCACATCTACCCCGATTACGGCCCCGCCGGGCCGCGCACCAGCTGGGCGGAAAAGGGCAAGGCCACCTTTGGCGCCGCACCGATCCTGCTGGTCATCTTCCTCACCATCGGCGGCATCTATAGCGGCCTGTTCTCGCCGGTCGAAGCTGCCGCCGTGGGTGCCGGTCTGGTGATTCTTTTCGGCACCCTGATGCGGACGCTCACCCTCACGATGCTTTGGAAAGCCGCACGCGAAAGCGTGGTCACCACCGCCACGGTGATGCTGATCCTGATCTCGGCCTATATGATCAAGACCTTCCTGGCTCTCAGCCATATCCCCCTGGCGCTGGGCCATTACCTTGAAGGGCTGGCCCTCCCGGCCGTTGCGGTACTGGCGATCATGCTGGCGATCTACATGATCCTCGGCTGCTTCATGGAAGGCTTCGCGATGATGGTGCTGTCGATGCCGATCTTTTTTCCGGTGGTGCAGCAGCTCGGGATTGATCCGATCTGGTTCGGCGTGCTGGTGGTTCTGACCCTCGAAATGGGCCTGATCTCGCCGCCTGTGGGGCTGAACGTGTTCATCGTCAAATCGGTGGCGCCGGGCGTGCCGCTGGGCCGGATGTTCCGCGGTGTGGCGCCGTTCTGGGTGGCGATGCTGATCACCCTGATCCTGCTTGTCATGTTCCCGCAGATCTCGCTCATTCTGCCCAACACGATGATCAACTGATGACCAATCTTCTGATCCCCGGCCTGCTTTGCGACGCTTTCACCTGGGCGCCTGTTCTGGATAAGATCGAGGCCGAGGTGGCCGATCTGTCGACCCAGGACAGCATCACCCAGATGGCGCGCGATTGCCTTGATCGCTATCCGGGGGCGCTGCGGGTCGCGGGCCATTCGATGGGTGCGCGGGTGGCGATGGAAATGGCGCATCTCGCGCCGGAGCGGATCGAGCGGCTGGCGCTGCTTGACACCGGCATCCATCCGCTGAAAGAGGGCGAAACCGCCAAGCGCGAAGAGATCGTGCGCTTTGCCTACGAGAACGGCATGGAAGCCTTGGCCGCGCGCTGGCTGCCGCCGATGGTCTACGAGGCCAATCAGCAGAACGCGGCGCTGATGCAGGGTCTCACCGATATGGTGCTGCGCAAGGATCCCGATCTGCACGCCCGCCAGATCAACGCGCTGGTGCACCGTCCCGATGCCTCTGCCTATCTGGCTACGATCACCTGCCCGGTGCTTCTGGTGGTCGGGCGGCAGGATCAGTGGAGCCCGGTCGCCCAGCACCAAGACATGCTGCGCCTGCTGCCCGATGCGCGGCTCGAAGTCATCGAAAATGCCGGGCATTTCGCCCAAGTCGAGCAGCCCGAACCGGTGGCCCGGCTGTTGGCTGATTTTCTGGAAGGGTAGCCATGTTCTTCCTTATGGAGTGCCACCACCACCCCGGGCAGGACGCCGCGCGCGAGCGTTTGCGTCCTGCCCATCGGGACTGGGTGCGGTCTGGCGGCGATGGCCTCGCTTCGGTGCTGATCGGCTCGGCGCTGTGGAGCGCGCAAGGTGCCGCCATCGGCCATTGGGGCGTGCTGGAGGCCGCGAGCGAAGCGCAGGCGCAAGCCTTTGCCGAGGGCGATCCCTTCGCCCGGGAGGGCGTGGTGGCCGAGACAAAGCTCACCCGGCTGGCCGACTCGTTTCAGGCCGCACGGATCGGCGAAAGAATGACACAGGCCTGAAACGACAGGCGGGTGCCGGAATCAGATGGTGAAGTGACGGATACGGAAAGCGCGCGCGGCGGCTGAGGCTCTAAATCAAAGCAAGCCTCTTCGGCATATCAAAGCGCCGCGGCTGACATGAGATATAAATCCCGAGGAGGAGAGAATGGCGGTGGTGAATATGGTGAATAGCCCGGAACTCGGCGCGCAAGCGCTCAAAAGCTTTCTGAACGGCGTGTCGCTCGAAGTGATGCCGCGCACGGCGTCGAAAATCGACGATTTCCGTCCGCTGATGGCCCCCGGCAGCCGCATCTATGTGGCCCATATCGAAGGCACCCCCTACGCCGAAATGCTGGAAACGGTTGTGCGCCTGTCGAAAGAAGGCTTTGAAGTCATGCCGCACTTCCCGGCGCGGATCATCAAAGACGAAGCGACGCTGGAAGACTGGATCAAACGCTATGCGGGCGAAGCCGGTGTGACCTCGGCGCTGGTTCTGGCTGGCGGCGTGGCCAAGCCGGTTGGCGCGTTCTCCGACTCCATGCAGATGCTGCAAACCGGCCTGTTTGAAAAGCACGGCTATACCCGCCTGCATGTCGCCGGTCACCCGGAAGGCAATGCCGATATCGACCCGAAAGGCAGCACCACCAAAGTGGACGAAGCGCTGCAGTGGAAACAGAAATACGCCAACGACACCGGCACAGAAATGGCGATGGCGACCCAGTTTGCCTTTGACGCCAAGCCGGTCATCGCCTGGGCCGAACGCCTTGCCGCCGCTGGCATCACCATGCCGATCCACGTCGGCGCGGCGGGCCCGGCCAAGCTGCAAACCCTGATCAAATTCGCCATTGCCTGCGGCGTTGGCCCCTCGCTGGGCGTGCTGCAGAAACGCGCGAAAGACCTGACCAAGCTGCTGAAGCCGTTCGAGCCGACCGAAGTGCTGACCGCGCTGGCCGAATACAAATCCGCCAACCCGGAAAGCCTGATCGCGCAAGCGCATATCTTCCCGCTCGGCGGCATCAAAGCCAGCGCCGAATGGCTGAACGAGAAAACTGCCTGATCGCTTCTTGGCGGTTTTCAACCGGCGCAGAGAGGCTTAGGCTCCTTGTGTAACTGATCGTTGCAGGCCCGCCATTGGTGGGCCTGTAGTGATTTGAGCGCCGGAGCCTATCATGACCAAACGCCTAGACCGCAAACTCGCCACGATCCGCGCGGGTGCCTATTCCCCGACAGATTTCATCATCGCCGACGCCAAGGATGGCGATATGGCCTTTGGCTGTGCGGCGCCCGGGATCGGGGCGGACGGCAAGATGAAACCGCTTGCCGTCTATCGCGAAGATATGGTGAAGGTCACCAAAAGCGATCTGGCCGATATCATGCTGATGTCGCTCTCCACCGCCGAGCTTCTGACCGATCAGGGCGTGTTTGCTGAAAGCGGTGTGACCCCCGCTGTGCGGCTCAACGATACCACCGATATCTGGCGGGGGCGTGGTGCAAGCTATGCCGAGTACCCCGCGCAGCCTTTCCGCAGCGCTGTGCTGGAGCGGGTGAAGCCGGTGGCCGATCTGGGCCTCTATGCCGTGACCTTTTACAACGATCTGGAACAGGACATCCGCACGCTGGAGCGCTATGCGCAGTTTCGCGACGAGGCGAGCGCGGCGGGCGTCCGGCATTTTCTGGAAGTGTTCAATCCGGCCATGGCGGTCGAAACCACAACCGGCGATTTCGCCCGCTACAACAACGATATGATCGCGCGCATTCTGGCGGGCGTCTCGCGGCTGGATCGGCCGATCTTTCTGAAGGCCGTCTATAACGGCCCGGCGGCGACGGAAGAGATCGCCGGTTATGATCCCGAAAATCTGGTGTTCGGCATTCTCGGCGGCGGTGCAGGCACCACCCGCGATTGCCTTGAGCTGGTGAAGCAGGGCGAGAAATACGGCGCCCGCGTCGCTTTGTTCGGGCGCAAGATTTATTACGCCGAAGACAGCGTGCTGATGCTGCGCGCGATGCGGCGGGTGATCGAGGAGCAGATCAGCTCGGAAGAGGGCGTGAAGGCTTATCATGCCGATCTGGCCGCCGCAGGCCTGACCCCGCAGCGCGATCTGGCCGACGATCTGGCGCTGACCGAAGACGTGCTGAAAGCGAATGTGGCTTAGGGGGCGGCGATGCGCACAGGGTTTCTGACCGCTGGCACCTTCTGCCTTGATCGCAACATCACCGTCGATAGCTGGCCGCGCGAGGATATGGCGATCACCGCGCGTGGGATCACGCTGGCCGGTGGCGGCTCGGCCTGCAATTTCGCCATCGACATGAAGAAGCTCGATCCGGGCGTGCCTGTGGCTGTGCAGGCACTGGTGGGAGCAGGCGGCAACGGCGATTTCCTGATCAGTGAAGCGGCCCGGCACGGGGTTGAAACCTCGGGGATGCGCCGCAGTGCTGAGGCGCCGACCCAAGTAAGCGATGCCTATCACTCCGCCGATACCGGGCGGCGCACCCATATCCTGTTCGAAGGCACCGGCGCGCTGCTTTGTCCGGATCATTTCGATTTCACCACCACCGATGCGCGGTTTCTGCATCTGGGCCTGCCCGGCATTCACAAGGCGATGGATGCGCCATGGGGCAACCATCCGAATGGCTGGGTCACGGTCCTGAAAGCCGCGCGGGCGGCGGGGCTGGAAACCAACCTTGAGCTGGTCAGCACCTCGGCAGAGGCCCTGCGTGCGGCAATCCTGCCCTGTCTGCCCTATCTGACCACGCTGGTCTGCAATGATTTCGAGATCGGCGCACTCGCCAGTATGGACACCCTTCCGGGGGGCGAGACCGATCTTGCCGCAGTGGAGGCGGCGGCCCGCATAGTGCTGGCGCAAGGGGCAATGGCGCTGGTGGTGGTGCATTTCACCCACGGCGCGCTGCTGGTCGATCGCGAGGGCGCGAGGGTCTTCGTGCCCTCGGTCAACGTGCCGCCAGACGAGCATCATGGCGCCAACGGGGCGGGTGACGCCTTCTGCGCCGGGTTCTTCTATGGCCGCCATATGGGCTGGGCCTATGAGGATTGCCTGCGCATGGGCCATGCCACATCGGCCGCCTGCCTGCGTGCGCCGGGAACCTATGACACGGTGAGCAGCGCTGAAGACAATCTGGCGCTGGCGGCAAGCTGGGGCTGGCGCGACTAGCAGAGAAGTGACCGCGCGTCAGAGCCGGGGGCTTGTCTTTTACCTGTGCGATGCGGCAGGCTCGCCCGAAGCTCAAGGAAGGCCCAATGGCAGCAAAACCCGACCCTTACGCGCGCTGGACGCGGCCCAAACGCTTTGATCGCAACCTGATCGTGATCGGCGGTGGCGCGGCTGGTCTGGTCTCGGCCTATATCGCCGCCGCCACCAAGGCCAAGGTGACGCTGATCGAGGCGGGCGAGATGGGCGGCGATTGCCTCAACACCGGTTGCGTGCCCTCGAAAGCCCTCATCCGCAGCGCCAGACTGGCCCATCAGATGCGCCAAGCCGATCAACTCGGGATACGCGCCCGCGAACCAGAGGTGGATTTTGCCGCGGTCATGGCGCGGGTCGGGCAGGTGGTGGCCGAGATCGCCCCGCATGACAGCGTCGAGCGCTATACCGGGCTCGGGGTCGAAGTGCTGGAGGGCCATGCACGCCTCACCGATCCCTGGACAGTCGAGACCACGCTGAAGGATGGCAGCACCCAGCGCCTGACCGCTCGCGCGATCATCATCGCCACCGGCGCCGCCCCGGTGATCCCCAATCTGCCCGGCATTGCCGAGGTGGGCGCGCTCACCTCCGAGACGCTTTGGGCGACCCTGCAGGGCCGGGAGGCGGCCCCGAAACGCATGGTGGTGCTCGGCGGTGGCCCGATCGGCGTGGAACTGGCGCAGGCATTCCAGCGGCTCGGATCGCAGGTCACGCTGGCCGAACAGGCCCCGCGTCTCTTGATCCGCGAAGACGCTGAGGTGTCTGTCCATGTGCAGGTGGCACTGGAGCGCGACGGGGTCGCGGTTCTGAACGGGCACAAGGCGTTGCGCTGCGGTGTCGAGGCGGGCGAGAAATGGATCGAGCTGGAGCATGAGGGCGACACCCGCCGCGTTGGCTTTGACGAGCTCTTGGTCGCCGTGGGCCGCGCCCCCCGGCTGGCGGGCTTCGGGCTGGAAGAGCTGGGCCTCACCGACGGCACCCGGATCGACAGCAACGACTATCTGGAAACGCTGCTCCCGAATATCTTCGTCGCGGGCGATGTGGCGGGGTCTTATCAGTTCACCCATACCGCCAGCCATCAGGCCTGGTTTGCCAGCGTCAACGCGCTCTTTGGCCGGTTAAAACGCTTCAAGGTCGATTACCGGGTGACCCCTGCCGCCACCTTCTGCGACCCCGAAGTCGCGCGGGTGGGGTTGTCGGAAGACGAGGCCCGCGCGCAGGGCATCGACTATGAGGTCACGCGCTACGGGATCAGCGATCTTGATCGCGCCATTGCCGATGGGTCGGCCGAGGGCTTTGTGAAGGTGATCACCCCGAAGGGCAGGGATCGTATTCTGGGCGTCACCATCGTGGGCGCTCATGCGGCCGATCTGATCGCCGAGTTCGTTCTGGCGATGCGCCACGGGCTGGGGCTGGGCAAGATCCTGCAAACCATCCACATCTATCCGACCCTGGCCGAGGCCAACAAATACGCCGCCGGAGAATGGCGCCGGGCGCATATCAATCCGCGCCTTCTGGCCCTCGTCGCCCGGTTTCACAAATGGAGGCGCGGATGATCGACGCTTATCTTCTGCCCCTGCAACGCCGCGTGCTGACACCCCCGGCGCGGCTACTGGTGGCGCGAGGCGTGCATGCCGATCAGGTCACACTTGTGGGCTTCGGCGCCGGGCTGCTGGCGGTCGTGGCTCTGGCCTTCGGGGGCTTCTCGCTGGCGTTGGTGCTGCTGGGGCTGAACCGGTTGGCCGATGGCTTGGACGGGGCGATTGCGCGCGAGATGGAGGCGACCGATCGCGGCGCCTTCCTCGACATCGCGCTCGATTTCGTCTTCTACGCGCTGTTTCCACTCGGCTTTGCGCTTCACCACCCGGATAACGCCCTGCCCGCCGCCATCCTGATCGCCGCCTTCGTGGGCACCGGCTCGTCGTTTCTGGCCTTCGCCACCATCGCGACGAAGCGCGGCGAAACCGCGCAATCCTACCCCACCAAGGGCATCTATTACCTTGGCGGCCTCACCGAAGGGTTCGAGACCATCGTGTTTTTCGCGGCGATCTGCCTTTGGCCCGCCGCCTTTCCCGCGCTCGCCTATCTCTTCGCGCTGGCCTGCCTGATCACCACGCTCACCCGCTGGCATCAGGGCTGGGTGGCGTTTGCGGAATAGAACCGCGCCCGTCAGCGACTGTCCTTTCTCCCCTCCCCGCGCGAGGCCGCATACCCGGGCGAAGCCTCCTGCGCGCAGAGTGCCGCGCCTGACCTTGGGGAGGCGTTTTAGCTGCGTTTCAATTTCGCCATTCACAAAAGCATCAACTCCGTGAAGGCTGGGAGCGGTCTCGCCAATGCGCCTTCCCGGGGGGAAGGTCAGGCGCGACACGGGCTTGCAGCCCGCGTCAAAGGAGGGCGATTGAGAGGTCTTGCCAGGGCAGGAGATCCCTCAGGCTCGGGCGTCGCCCGTTTCGGGAAGTGGTGCTGGTGGTGAAAAAAAGGCTGCCGATGCGACGCGGGAGGAGGAAGCGTGTTATCGGCAGCCAATCAACAGAATGTCCGGCGCGCATCGCGCCTCTGAGGTCAGATTTACCCGCACCCGCGCTGTCAGCAAGAAAACCACGCCCCCAACACGCAAAAACGCCCGGTTTTTCACCGGACGCTTAAAATTTCATCGGCCATCCGGCCGATTTGACCGGAGCGGTGCGGATCAGGGCTTCAGCGTGGCTGCTTTCAGCTCAATCTCAGCGCTGGCCACGATGTCTTCCGCCGAGAATCCGGCATCCAGCGTGAAGGTGCCCGCTTCCACCTGCCACATCCGCGCGGCCTCGTCGAAGAAGGCAAAGGCGCGCGCATCGAGGGCAAAGCTCACCTCGCGGCTTTCCCCCGGCGCAAGCTCGACCTTGGCAAAGGCTTTCAGCTCACGCAGCGGGCGCTGCACTGAGCTTTCCCGGTCGCCCACATAGATCTGCACCACGGTCGAACCCGCCCGCTCGCCGGTATTGGTCACCGTCACGCGCGCGCTGGCCCCATCGCCCGCCGCCTCGGCGCTGAACCCGGAGAGCGCAAAGCTGGTGTAAGACAGCCCGTAGCCAAAGGGGAAGAGCGGCTTGATGCCGTGGCGGATGTAATGGCGATAGCCGATAAACACCTCTTCCTCGTAACGCACCTTGCCATTGAGGCCGGGATAGACTTCCGGATCCTGGCTCCAGGTCGGGTTGTCCTGCCAGCGCTCGGGGAAGCTCTGCGGCAGCCGCCCGCCCGGCTCGGCATCGCCATAGAGCACATCGGCAATCGCGTTGCCCGCTTCCTGCCCGGGATACCAGGCTTGCAGCACGGCGGCGGCATCATTGAGCCACGGCATTTCCACCGGCCCGCCGGTTTGCAGCACCACGATAGTGCGCGGATTGGCGGCGCAGACAGCGGCCACCAGCTCGTCTTGCCGACCCGGCAGGGCGATGTTTTCAAGGTCGGAGCCTTCCGTATCCCATTCGCCAGACCGCCCGACAAAGACCACGGCGGTTTCAGCTTCCGCCGCCACACGGGCGGCCTCGGCGATCTCGGCATCGCCCATCGGCACGCCGATCCCAGCCCGGAACACCGAAAGCACCAGAACGGCGTCTTCCTTGGCGATGAATTCGATGCTGACGGTATAGGCTTTGCCCGCCTCCAGCACCTTCTCGCCCACCACCTCGTCGCAGCCTTCCTCGAACACGGTACGGCCCTTGGTCCAGTTGGTATGCGCATCCGCCACCAGCTCGCCATCGACGAACATTTTCGAAAAGCCCGCCGAGTAGATGCCAAAGCGGTGCACGCCGCTGACCCCGGCCACATAGGTGCCGCTGATCCGCGCCGAGAAGCGTTTGGCATCGACCTTGCCATCGGCAAAGGGCGGCACCCAGAAGGCTTCGGTCGAGGCCATTTTCTCGGTGAAGACCGGTTCGCCGGACAGGTCGAGATTATCATAATACTCGGCTGTCAGATCGGCATGCCACATCGGCTCCCAACGGTGGTTGGTGCAGCCGGGCGCAAAGCTCAGCGCCGCTTCGCCCAGCCGGTTCACCAGCCCATCCCAGGGCGAGACGCGGTAATGCGGATTGAGCTGGGCAGACCCGCCGCCCATGATCTGCGCCACTTTCGCATTCGGGCCGATCACCGCGACCTTGCCTTTGGGCGCGGCCAGCGGCAGCGCGCCATCGTTTTTCAGCAGCACAGCGCCGGCAGCGCCGGCCTTGCGGATCAGGGCGCGATGCTCGGGCCGGTCTTCGGCGCGTTCCTCATGCTCGCGATAATCGCTGATCGCCCCGGTGCGGCTCATCAGGCGCAGGATATTCAGCGCGCGGGTCCGCACCGTCTCGGCCGACACCTCGCCCGCCTCAACAGCGGCCACCAGCTTGTCGCCCCGGTCGCGGGTCGGCCCGGGCATTTCCAGATCCAGCCCGGCATTCACGCTTTCCGCGGTGGTATGCGAGCCGAACCAGTCCGACATGACAATCCCATCATAGCCCCAGTCGCCGCGCAGCACGTCTGTCAGCAGCCACGGATTTTCCGAGGCAAAAGTGCCGTTCAGCCGGTTATAGGAGGACATGATCCCCCATGTGCCCGCCTTCTTCACCGCATCCTCAAAGGGCCGCAGATAGATTTCACGCAAGGCCCGCTCGCTGATTTCCGAGCTCATCGAGGTGCGTTCAATCTCGCTTTCGTTGCCGACGAAATGCTTGATCGTGGCCGAAACCCCGTTTTCCTGCATCCCGCTGATATAGCCCACGGCCAGCGCGGCGGTCAGCTCCGGGTCTTCCGAATAGCATTCGAAATTGCGCCCGTTGGTCACCGAACGGTGGATGTTGCAGGTGGGCGCAAGGCTCACATGCGCGCCTTTCGATTTCACCTCATCGGCAACCGCCACGCCGATCTGATGGGTCAGCTCCGGGTCCCATGTGGCGCCAAGGCCGATGGCCGCCGGAAAGCACGCCGCCGTCACCCCGCCGAGCAACCCGCCGCCCCCACGCGCCCCGTTCGGCCCGTCGGTCACCCGCATTGTGCCGATCTCCAGCCGCTCAATCGGGTTGATCGACCAGAAATCCTGCCCCGACAGCAGCGAAACCTGCTCGTCCAGGGTCATTGCATCCACAAGGGCTTCAGGGCTGCCGGTGGTCATGTCCAGTCTCCATCATTCATATTCGGGTTTGATCAGTTCGACATAGGCGAACTGCGTTGAATCGGGCGCCCAGCACGGCACGTTGATCGTGCCCTGACCGCCGAAAAGCGTGAGAAGGCGGCGCGATGCCCCGCCGGTTGCAGGCATCAGCCGCAGCTCGACATCCCGCTCAGCCGGGTGGCCCTCGGTGCCGGGGGCATAGGCGAGAAAAAGCACATGCTGGCCATCGGGCGAGGGATGCGGGAACCAATCGACCGTGTCGCCATCTGTCATCCGTTCCAGCCCGCTGCCATCGGGATGGATGCGCCACAGATCCATCGCCCCATCGCGCGCGCCGTTGAAGCAGATCCACTGTCCATCGGGGCTGTAATCGGGCCCGTCGGTATGGGTAAAACTCCCATCCGTCACCCGCGTCTCCGCACCGCCCTCAACCGGGATGGTGTAGATGTCGAACTGGCCGTCGCGCACGGCAGGATAGGCGAGCCGCGCCCCATCGGGCGACCAGCCATGCCACCACGAGGGCACATTCGTCGTGACCCGCCGCGGCGTGCCGCCGGTCACGGGCAGGGTATAGATGCAGGATTTTCCGTCTTCGGTATGGTTGCTGATCGCGAGCTTTGTCCCGTCCGGCGAAATCCCGTGATCGTTGTTCAGCCGGGTGGCAAAGCCGGTGTCGATCTCATCAAGCGCCGGGGCGCTCAGATCCACCCGGTAAAGGCGGCGCGCGCTGTTCACGATCAGATAGCCGCTGGGATGCCAGTTCGGCGCTTCGATGTGCGCCTCGGTTTCCAGCACGGTGCGGCTTTGCCCGGAGGCAAGATCGTAAACGGCGAGGCGGTATTTCATGGCTGGGTCGGGTCGTAGCTGAACCGGCTAAAGCGCGCCTCACGGCCCTGTCCGGTGATATCGAAAGCCACCATCCCGACGAACGCCCCGGTGAACGATCCGTGTTCGCCGCGCCCGCCCTCGTCGGAAATCAGGCTGGCATCCAGAACCGGGCCAAGCGGTTGCCAATCGCCGTCCTGCCGCCAGAAAAACTGCTGCCGCGCATGATCGACCTCCACCCGCAGCTCCACCGGCCCATCGCCAACGGGAACCGGCGCGGTGGGATAGCTCAGCGCCCCTTCCGGCCAGTCGCCGGCGCAGGAGAGGATCGTCAGCACCCGGCCCATGCCCGGCTCATAGCCCAGCATCGCGGCATGGAATTTGCTGCGGCTGTAATAGGTCGTCAGCCCCGCTGCCTGCTGATAGCAGTCCGGCGCAAAGCTCAGCTCGGTCTCGGCCACATAGGCAAAATGCTCCTGCCGCCGGGCGACAAGGCTCTGTTCGAACCAGCTGCCAAGGCTCTCACGCCCGATCAGCACCAGATCGCCCTCGCAACGGAAAATCCGCGCGGGTTCCGGCGTGCGCAGCCATTGGAAATCATCGGGCAGGGTGTCGAAGCGATACTCGACCCGCTTCGGCGCCTGCGGCTCCACATCCGCGAGCCCCGGCAGCGCCCCGCGCACCAGCGTGCCGCCCGCTTCCAGATAGAGCCAGTCATCCTCGCCCCAGGTGCAGCGCTCCAGCCCGGTTTCGCGCCCCATCGGGCAGAACCGTCCAGCCCCGTCCGGCCCCGGCATCGGCCGACCCATCAGGAAGGAATGATAAACCTGACCGTCAGGCGTTTCGACATATTGCCCATGCCCGGTGCGCTGGATCGGGCTATCAGGCGCATCGGCGGCGCAGATCAGGTGTTTGTTCGGATGCGTCTCATATGGCCCGGTAATCACCCGGCTGCGCGCCATGCTCACCGCGTGGTCATAGCCCGTGCCGCCCTCGGCGGTGGTGAGGTAGTACCAGCCGCCCCGCTTGAACAGATGCGGTGCCTCGGCCAGCCCGCGTTCAGTGCCCGCCCAGACATTGCTGACGGGGCCGGTTAACCCGCGCTCGGGCGACCATTCCTGCACGAGGATGCCGTCAAAGCTGTCATGCACCGGATTGCCACCGGTGCCACTGCCGCGATGGTTCCACTGCATGTTGACGAAATATTTGCGCCCATCGTCATCGTGAAACAGCGAGGGATCGAAACCCGAGCTGTTCACATACCACGGATCGGACCATTCGCCGTCAATCGTCTCGCAGGTGGTGATGTAGTTATGGGCATCCTTGAAGGCCCCGTCGAAGCGCTTCACATCGGTATAGACCAGCCAGAACTTGCCGTCGGCATGGCTAAGGCACGGGGCCCAGATGCCGCAACTATCGGGATTGCCGCGCATATCCAAGAGCGCCGCCCGGTTCAGGGGCCGCGCCACCAGTTTCCAGTTCACCAGATCGCGTGAATGGTGGATCTGCACGCCCGGATACCATTCGAAGGTCGAAGTGGCGATATAGTAATCCTCGCCCACCCGGCAGATCGACGGGTCGGGGTTGAAGCCGGGCAGAACGGGATTTCGGATCATGTCAGCCTCACGCCAGCAATGCGCGCGCCTCGTCGGGGCCAAGCGGCGCCGGGCGGGTGCAGGTTGTTGTCATCTCGACCCAATCGCGGCGTTCACCGGATTTCAGGATCGAGGTCATCACATCGACCACATGCAGCGCCAGATCGAGGTTGCAGCGATGCTCGCGGCCTTCGGCAATGCCCGAGGCCATGTCGGCCAGCCCCGCGCAGCGATAATTGGCGTGCTCATTGCCCGCATTATCGGTGAAATTCAGAACGCCGAACGGATGCTCCCAGCTCTGAGGCATCTCAACCTTATCCCGGCCAACCAGCGCCACATCGCCACCAAAGAAGTTGGGGTCGGGCAGGTAGAGCGAGCCACTTTCGCCGTAAAGCTCCATAATCGGATGCCGGTGCGCCCAGACATCCCAGCTCGCCCCAAGGGTAACGATGGCGCCGCTGTCAAACTCCATCAGCGCGTGGATGTTGGTGGGGGTATCCACCGGCACCGTCTCGCCTTCGCGCGGGCCGTTGCCGATGGTGCGCGTGGAAAAGCTCGCCGCCGTCATCGCCGAAACCGCACGCACCGGGCCCAGCATCTGCACCAGATTGGTGATGTAATAAGGGCCCATATCCAGCACCGGGCCACCGCCGGGCTGGAAAAAGAAATCGGGGTTCGGATGCCAGGCTTCCATGCCGTGGCCCATGATATGGGCCGTACCGCCGATCACCTTGCCGATCTTGCCCGCGTCAATCGTCGCGCGGGCAAGCTGATGGCTGGCGCCAAAGAAGGTATCCGGCGCCGAGCCGACGCGCAGCCCCTTCTTCGCCGCCAACTCGCGCAGCGCTTCGCCCTCTTCCAGCGTCAGCACAAAGGGCTTTTCGGAATAGACATGTTTGCCCGCTTCCAGCACCCGTTTCGACACGTCGAAATGCGCCGCCGGGATGGTCAGGTTCACCACCATGTCGATATCCGGCGCCGCCAGCAGATCATCCACGCTTTCGGCCCGCAGGCCAAAGGCCGCGGCCTGCGCCTCGGCCGCTTTCGGGTTCAGATCCGCCACCGCACGCGGTTCAAGCGCCGCAAACAGCGGGGCGAGCTTCAGATAAGCGGTCGAGATATTGCCGCAGCCGATAATACCAATGCCAAGTTTGGACATGACAGACCTCAGAAGATTGAGACGGTTTCGAAAGAACGACTGGCGAAGCGCTGATGGTCGGCGGGGTTGTCATGCTCCAGCACCCAGCGGCTTACCCCAGCTGCGTTCAGGGCGGGAATGATCCGCCCCCAATCCATGATGCCATGGCCCATATCGGCCCAGCCGCCCTCATCCGCACATTCGCCGGGGCGGGCGAGGTCTTTCACATGAGCGGCGATGATCCGGCCCGCATAGCGGTTGATCCAGTCCACCGGATCCTTGCCCGCGCGGGTGATCCAGGCCAGATCCAGCTCCAGCCCGATATCGTCAGAGGCGTCCGCGATCATCTCGATCGGCAGGCAGCCATCCCCGGTCAGGGTGAATTCGAAATCGTGGTTGTGCCAGCCGAATTTCAGCCCGGCATCAATGATCGGCTTGCCCGCTTCGGCCAGACGCGCGGCAAATTCCCGCCAGCCGGTGCGGTTGGTGGGGCGCGCATCGGGCATCAGGAAGGGCACGATCACCGCCTCGACGCCCAGCGTCTTGGCAATGGAAAGCGCCCGGGCCGGATCGCCCTCGACCAGATCCAGCGCGAAATGCCCGGTGGGCATCGTCATCCCGTAGCGATCGAGCAGCGCTTTGGTCGCCGCCGGGTCTTCGAACTGGGCACCGAAGCCTTCCACCTCTTTCAGGCCAACCTCGGCCAGCATCGCCAGCGTTTCCTCAAGCGGATGGTTGCGGGACGAAAACAACTGATAGGAAATCGAAGCCATGGTCTTTCCTTTCATCGCTGAGCCATGGTGGCGCTATGGAGGTCGATCAGCCGGACCGTTGCGGTCGCATGGGGATCGTCGGGCAGGAAGGTCAGCTCGACCGGCTGCCCCGGCAAAACCGTGATGGCGTTGCGCGTGAACCGGCCCGGAATATCGGCCAGAGCGGTCACGAAAAACGCCGGTGCGGTTGCGCTGATGGTGATCTGGTTGCCCGCCTGTACCAGGTTGAGGCCGGGGGCGGGCAGCAGGTAATCCTTATAGGGTTTGGGCGCGAAATGATCGCTGCCATGCTGCCCCTCGGGGGTGATCCAGTCGAAGATCAGCATCTCGTCCGGCCCGAGCTCCGCCGCCTTCAGGCGCAGAAGCGGCTCGGCCGCCTCGCCCAGCACGCCATTGCTACGGCCCAGATCGCGCCGTGTGCCATCCATATGCAGGGCTTGGGCGCTCAGCGAAATCTCGACGCTACCCGGCAGATCACTCACGCCTTTCAGCACGATCTCATCGCCCTCAGGCACCGCCACCACCGTCACCGGCGCATAGAAACGCTCGGCAAAGTAATGCAGCATCTTCCAGCCGCCGCCGTAATCCAGCGACGACCACGAGCAAACCGGCCAAGTATCGTTGAGCTGCCAATAGAGCGTGCCCATGGTGAAGGGCTTCAGCCCGCGCCAATGGGTCACCGCCGTCTTGATCGCCAGCGCCTGCTGGATCTGGCTCAGCCAGACGAAATCGGCAAAGCGTTCGGGCCAGCGGAAATAGCGAAACATCGTGGCGGCGATGCGTTCATTGCCGCCGACATTCTTCTGATGGCTCTCAAACACCGGCGCCGCGATGTTGCGGTCTTCCGGCGCGGTGAAGCTTTCGATCACATCCATCGACGGGTAGGACTGGAAGCCGAATTCCGAGCAGAAGCGCGGCTTCACATCGCGGTAATGGTCAAACTCGCGGTTCTCGTGCCAGACCGACCAGAAATGCATGTCGCCCTGACCCTCGACATGCCAGCCGTCGCGGAAATCCATCGGCCCGAGCGAGGGGGACGAGGGCCACCAATTGGCCTTTGGGTCAGTGGCTTTCAGCGCCACTTCCACCGTGCGATTGAGCCGGTCATAATTGACCAGATAGCGATCGCGCTGGGTGCGGCTTTCCTCATACCAGGTCAGCGCGCCCACCAGCTCGTTATCGCCGCACCAGAGTGCCAAGCAGGCATGGTGCTGCAATCGCGCGACGTTTTCCGCCACCTCGGCCGAAACCTCGGCCAGAAAATCGGGGGTAGAGGGGTAGAGCGAGCAGGCAAACATGAAGTCCTGCCAGACCATCAGCCCCAGCGCGTCGCAGGTCTCGTAGAAGCTGTCAGGCTCAAAGCGCCCGCCGCCCCAGACCCGGATCATGTTCATATGCGCATCCGCTGCCGATTGCAGCAGCGCGCCGGTTTTTTCCGGGCTGATCCGCCCCGGCAGCGCGTCGGCCATGATCCAGTTCGCGCCCTTGGCGAAAATATCGCGGCCATTCACACGGAATTTGAAGCTGGCCCCGGCCTCGTCAGGCTCGGTGACCAGCTCGATCGAGCGTAGCCCGATCTTCCGACTGGTGCTGGCGGTTGCGACCTTGATTTGCAGCTCATGCAGCACCTGCACGCCATGGCCATTGGGCCACCACAGCACCGGGTTTTCGATCTCCAGCGCCAGCGCTGCCGTGCCGTTTTCCACCAGCCCGGTGGCGGTCACACCGCAAAGCTCCGCCCGCACCACTTCGCCTTCGGCATCGGACACCGCCAGCCGCAGGCCAACCTGCACATGCCCCGCCGAATGGGTCTGATCCACCTGCACGCTGTCGATCCGCGCCACGGCCAAAGGCTCCAGCCGAATGTCGCCCTCCAGCCCGAAGGGGGTCAGCGCCACGTTCCAGTCCCAACCGAAATCGGCCTGCACCTTGCGCAGCATATTGCCGTTGGGCACCGGGTAATTGTTGGTATAGGGCACAAAGAACGGCTGGGCCTCCTGCCGCTTTGCCGCCTCGCGCACCGGGGCATGGAAGGTGATCTCCACCTCGTTCTGCCCAGGTCTGGCCACTTCGGACAGGTCGATGCGGTAGGTGCGGAACTGGTTTTCCGCCTCCAGCACCACCACGCCGTTCCAGCGCACCGTTGCCACCGTATCCAGCCCGGAAATGACCAGTGCCAGCTCGGTTGTGTCCAGCGCCACCTCGCGCCGGGCAATCCAATCGCGCTCGCCGATCCAGCGCAGCTCATATTCGTTGCGGCCCCAATAGGGATCGGGGATCAGCCGGGCGCCTTCCAGCGCGCTGATCCCGTCCCCCGGAAGCGTGAAGTCACAACTGTAGTCACCTGTCTCGTCGGTGAGGTGCCAGAGACCGGTAAGGGCGCGATTGGTTTGTGTCATGCGTCAGAGCCTGAGTTCCGTGTCCGGATCGAAGAGCGAGGCGCTGGCCGGAACCAGCCCGATTTCCACCGTATCGCCCGGGGCCACCCGTGCCTGGCCGTCCATGCGGATATGAACCGCCTTGCCCGCCAGTTCGGCATAGATCAGCGTGTCCGAGCCCATCGGCTCGACCAGCTCGACCGTGACACTGGTTTTCACCGGCGCCGAAGCCAGCGCATCGCCGGTGGCGATATGCTCGGGGCGCAGGCCGATGATCGCCTTGCCTTCGCGGCGCGAACCTTCCTCGAAGGCGTAATCGGCCAGCGGCAGGGTGATATCGCCCAGTTGGAACACGTCGCCCTTCATCTCGCCTTCAAGGAAGTTCATCGAGGGCGAGCCGATGAAGTCGGCCACATAGAGGTTGCGCGGACGGTTGTAGATTTCATGCGGGGTGGCGAGCTGCATGATCTTGCCGCCCTTCATGATCGCGATCCGGTCGGCCAGCGTCATCGCTTCGATCTGGTCGTGGGTCACGTAGATCATCGTATTGCCCAGCCGCTCGTGCAGGCGCTTGATTTCCACCCGAAGGTCGGCGCGCAGCTTGGCGTCGAGGTTCGACAGCGGTTCGTCGAACAGGAACACTTCGGCATCGCGCACCAGCGCCCGGCCAATGGCCACCCGTTGCCGCTGACCACCCGACAGGGCCGCCGGTTTGCGGTCCAGCAGCGGTTCGATCTGCAGGATCTCCGAGGCGCGTTTCACCCGCTTGGCGATCTCGTCTTTCGGCATTTTCGCGTTGCGCAGCCCGAACGAGAGGTTCTTTTCCACGCTCATCTGCGGATAGAGCGCATAGGACTGGAACACCATGCCGATGCCGCGTTCCGAGGGTTCGGCCCAGGTCACGTTGCGCCCGTTGATGAAGATCTGCCCGGCGGTCACTTCCAGAAGGCCCGCGATGCAGTTCAGAAGCGTGGATTTCCCGCAGCCCGACGAGCCGAGCAGCACCAGAAATTCGCCCTCATAGATGTCGAGGTTGAGGTTTTGCAGAACCTTCACGGCGCCGAAATGCAGATCAAGGTTCTTGATTTCAACCGAAGGGTTTTTGAGGTCTGTTGAGGTCATGAAGTCTTAGCCTTTCACAGCGCCGGCGGCGACACCGCGCACGAAGAGTTTGCCCGAGACGAAGTAGATGAAGAGCGGAACAAGGCCGGTCAGCAGCGTCGCTGCCATGTTGACGTTGTATTCCTTCACGCCCTGCACCGAGTTCACGATGTTATTGAGCTGAACCGTCATCGGGTAGAGATCGGGTTTGGTGTAGATCACGCCGAACAGGAAGTCGTTCCAGATCCCGGTGATCTGCAGGATCATCGCCACCACGAAGATCGGCAGCGACATCGGCATCATGATGCGGAAATAGATCGCCCAGAACCCGGCGCCATCCACCCGCGCGGCCTTGAACAGCTCTTCCGGCAGCGCCACGAAGTAGTTGCGGAACAACAGCGTCAGGATCGGCATGCCGAAGATCGAGTGCACGATCACAAGGCCCGAAAGCTTGGTGTAAAGCCCCATTTCCCGCAGCATGATCACCAGCGGATACAGCATCACCTGATAGGGGATGAAGGCGCCGAAGATCAGGATCGAGAAGAACAGGTTGGCGCCCTTGAAGCGCCAGTTGGCCAGTGCATATCCATTCACCGAAGCGATGGCGATGGACACGATGACCGACGGCACGGTGATGCGCACGGAGTTGAAGAAGCCGCGCGAAAGCCCGTCGCAGTTCAGCCCGGTGCAGGCCCCCGACCAGGCTTTGACCCAGGGCTCAAAGGTGATTTCCATCGGCGGCGAGAAGATGTTGCCCATGCGGATCTCGGGCATCCCCTTCAGCGAGGTCACGACCATCACGTAAAGCGGCACGAGATAGTAGATCGCCACAAAGATCAGGGTGCCGTAGAGCATGATGTTGCGCGGCGAGAGCGGCCGTTTCGGCTTGGGGCCGCTGGGGCCATCGAGGGATACGGATGTGGTGGTATCAGCCATTGGATTTCCGGCCTCCGAACTGCAGCAGAACCAGGGGGATGAGGATGATCAGCACGCTGACCAGCATCATGGTCGACCCGGCAAAACCCTGTGCCAGATTCTGCGCGGTAAACATGTAGTCATAGACGTATTTCGCAGGCACTTCCGAGGCCAGACCCGGCCCGCCCGAGGTTTGCGCCACGACCAGATCGTAAAGCTTGATGATCCCCGAGGCGATCAGCACGAGCGTGGTGACGAAGACCGGCCGCATCATCGGGATGACGATGAACAGATAGGTTTTCCATGTCGGGATGCCGTCGACTTTCGAGGCTTTCCAGATCTCCTGATCAATGCCGCGCAGACCGGCCAGCATGATCACCATGATCAGCCCGGTGCCCTGCCACAGCCCGGCGATCAGAATGCCGTAGATGACGATATCGGCATTGTAGAGCGGGTCGAAGGTAAAGCTTTCCCAGCCCAGGCTGCGCACGATGTGCTCCACGCCGAATTGCGGGGTCAGGATCCATTGCCAAACCAGACCGGTCACGATGAACGACAGCGCAAAGGGATAAAGGAAGATGGTGCGGAACACGCTTTCAAAGCGGATTTTCTGATCCAGCAGCGCGGCCAGAAAGAAGCCAAGCACCAGCGAAAAGGCCATCGAGCAGAAGCCGTAGATCGCCAGGTTCTCGATTGAGATAATCCAGCGTTCGGTGTGCCACAGGCGCACATATTGCGCGAGGCCCACCCAGTTTTCATTGGGCAGAAGCTTGGAGCTGGTGAAGGAGTGATAGACCGTCCAGAGCGTGCCGATCACGAAAATCCCGAGGGCGGTAAAGGCCATCGGCATACCGGCCAGCTTGGCCGACAGGTTTCCGCTGAACGTGCGTTCGATCTGGCCGGGTTTGTCGCGCCCGTTGTCGCGGGTGCCGACTACCATAAGGACCAAAGCAAAAATGATGAAAAGCACTGCGAAATAGGGGGCAAACTGCGCGAAGCTTTTCCACGCCTTCTTGCCCGCCTTGAGGAAGGGCAGGGCCGCCTGCACATCTTTGCGCGAGAAGGCCCACAAAACCAGCATCACACCGGCACCGATGGTCCAGCCGACCCCATAGCGGCGCAGCCGGTTGGATAAGATGTTCAGTTTGCCGGTCTGCAGCCCGATCCAGCCAGCGATTGCCGCAGCCAGAATGAGCAGAAGCCAGGGCGCCCAAGCGATCGCTGTTCCGCCGAGGCCGATCGTGGTGAGCACGAATAGGACCGCGGACAGGAATATCGACCAGATAAAGAGCTGTTCCACTCTTGCCTGCATGTCTCCCTCCCCATGTCAGAAAAAAATGCCACCAGTGTTCCGGCGGCGTGACCGGCCCCGTTATCGGGGCCGGTCGATAGGCCAAGCCTTGATTATTCGGCTTGAGCCAGGATGTCGGCGTATTTCGCCTGGGCGTCTTCCGGCGTCATCGACAGATCGCTCCAGAAGGCGGTGGTCAGGTCTTCAAACTGCTTCTGGGTATCGGGCGAGAAGTTGATGTCGCCCGACGGCAGAATGCCGTTGCCGCTGTTCAGGATCTCCAGACCCTTCTGCATGCAGACGCTGGCAGCGGACATGTCCACATCGCCACGCACCGGCAGAGACCCTTTTTTCAGGTTGAAGGCCACCTGAACTTCCGGGCTCAGAAGCAGAGCGGCAAGCTCTTTCTGGGCGGCGGTGATGTCTTCATCGTCGTTCACCGGGAAGTAGAAGGCGTCACCGCCGGTATCGAGCACACCACGGAAGCCAAGGCCCGGCAGGCAGCTGTATTCATTGCCAGCGGTCTGACCGGCAACGGCGAATTCGCCCTGTGCCCAGTCACCATGGATCTGCGCGGCGGCTTTGCCGGTGATCACGAGGTTGGTGGCCTGGTTCCAGTCTTGCACGTCGGAGCCTTGGGCCAGATGACGGGCATCGTCGAAGGCTTTCCAGACGCGGGCATATTCCGGACCGCGCGCCGCATCGGCGTCTTTGTCGATGTTGACGGCTTTCCACACGTCTTCCGGCAGCAGCCCGACAGCGAGCGCACCGAAGGCGAGGTTGGTTTGCCAGGCTTGCTGACCCATGGCGAGCGGGATGATGCCAGCCTCTGCGAGTTTCGGCGCATCGGCAACGAACTCATCCCAGTTGCTCGGCACTTCCATGCCGTTATCGGTGAAGGCGGCGTTGTGCAGCCACATCCATTGCGACGAGTGAATGTTCACCGGAGCGCAATAGATACGCCCGTCAACGGTGCAGGCATCCAGCAGCTTGCTCGGGTTCACCTTGTCGAGCCAGCCATTGGCTTCGGCCACGTCGGTGATGTCGAGCATCAGACCGGCTTCGATCAGCTCTTCTGCCTGACGGCCATGGTTCAGCTGGGTGGCGCCCATCGGTTCACCGCCGATAATGCGGCTGATGATGATCGGACGCGCGGTCCCGCCGGAACCGGCGATGGCGCCGTCAACCCAGTGGTTGCCGGTCGCGTCAAAGGCTTTGGCCATCTCGGCAACAGCAGCAGCTTCACCGCCGGAAGTCCACCAATGGGTGACTTCAAGGTCGGTCGCATTGGCTGCGGTCGCGGCAAGGCCAAACCCGGCAATCGCGGTTGCAGACAGAAGTTTGGTGGTGAGTTTCACGATTCTAATCCTCCCATGGCTAAATCGTTACAGAAATTCCTATATCGTTTTAGATTGACCTTGCAAGTAACTTTAAAACCGAGTTGAGTGCTCTGGTGAAATATTCGGTTTCTGCTGATTGTGTTGTGTCAGGCAGACGCTGGTATGGCTACGGGACCTGACGCCGCACCAGCGCGTTGAAAAACGGGAAAAACGCAGTGCCTAAAGGGAAAAATAAAACGCCGACCTTGCCCCCCGGGCGTCGGCATGTGGCACACAAACCCACCCTGAAGACCATCGCCCAACTGAGCGGCCTGGCGGTTGCGACAGTTTCGCGTGCCCTGAATGATGCCCCCGATATCGGGGCCGATACCAAAATTCTGGTGCGCCGAATCGCGGCCGAGGTTGGTTATGTGCCAAACCGCGCCGGGGTGCGTCTGCGTACCGGGCGCACCAATGTCATCAGCCTGGTGATGTCGACCGAACATTCGATGATGAACCACACCGCACAGCTGATCTGGTCGGTGGCCGAAGAGCTGCGCAACACCCCCTATCACCTGATCATCACCCCGTTCTTTTCCGGGCAAGACCCGATGGACCCGGTGCGTTACGTGGTTGAAACCGGCTCGGCCGATGGGCTGATCATCAACCAGACCTGCCCCGACGATCCGCGCGTGCGCTATCTCTTGGAGCGCGACTTTCCCTTCGCCTCGCATGGCCGCACCGATATGGGGGTGGAGCATCCCTATTTCGATTACGACAACGAAGCCTTCAGCCGGATCGTGATGGGCAAGCTGGCCGAGCGGGGCTGCAAATCGGTGGTGATGATCGCCCCCCCGCTCGAACAGACCTATTCCGGCGCGCTGGTGGCCGGAGGGGAAGCCGCAGCGCGCGAACACGGCATCGCCTTCCGCGTCGAAACCGAGGTGAATTCCGACAATCTGCACGACGAGGTCCGCGAAAGCGTTACCCGGCGTCTGGCGGAAGATCCTGAGATCGACGGCTATATCTGCGGCTCCGTGTCCTCGACTCTGGCAGCGATTGCGGCCGCCGAAGCTGCCGGGCGCGAAATCGGCAAGACGATCCAGATCGCCACCAAAGAGGCGGTGCCCTTTATGCAACTGGTGCGCAAGGATGTCATTTCGCTGTCCGAAGACGTGTCGCGGGCCGGGACATTTCTGGCGCAGGCGGTGATTCAGGCGATCAACGATCCCGACGCGCCACCGATGCAGGGGCTTGAGCAACCCAAAGACGAAGCACCCTAGAACGGATCGGGTGCTGGGAGGATAAAGATGAAATCACAGATCAAGGGCCCGGCAATCTTTCTGGCCCAGTTCATCAATGATGAAGCCCCGTTCAACACATTGGATGGCATCACCCATTGGGCCGCGTCGCTGGGCTATAAAGGCGTGCAGCTGCCCACCAACGATCCGCGCTTCTTCGACTTAGATCAGGCCGCGGAAAGCCAGAGCTATTGCGACGAGATCGCGGGCATCTGCGCCGATGCGGGCGTGGCGATCACCGAGCTTTCGGTGCATTTGCAGGGCCAGCTCGTGGCGGTGAACCCGGCCTATGATGTGGCCTTTGACGCCTTCGCGCCCAAGGCGCTGCAGGGCAATCCCAAGGCGCGGCAGGAATGGGCGGTTGATCAGGTGAAAAAGGCCGCCATCGCCTCGCAACGGCTGGGGCTGAAACATGCGGTTGGCTTTACCGGCTCGCTGGCCTTTCCCTATCTCTACCCCTGGCCGCAGCGCCCCGAAGGGCTGATCGAAGAAGCCTTTGCCGAGCTCGGGCGGCGCTGGGCGCCGATCCTTGATGTCTATGCCGAGAATGGCGTCGATCTGGGCTTTGAGGTCCATCCCGGCGAAGACGTGTTCGACGGCGCCACATGGGAGATGTTTCTGGATGCGGTGAAAGGTCACAAGGCGGCGATGATCAACTACGATCCTAGCCATTTCGTGCTGCAGCAGCTCGACTACCTCGCTTTCATCGACCTCTATCACGACCGCATCAACGCCTTCCATGTAAAGGATGCCGAGTTCAATCCCACCGGGCGGCAGGGGGTCTATTCCGGCTATCAGGGCTGGACGGATCGCGCCGGGCGCTTCCGTAGCCTTGGCGACGGGCAAGTTGACTTTGCCGCGATCTTCTCCAAGCTCACGCAATATGGCTACGACAGTTGGGCGGTGCTCGAATGGGAGTGCTGCATCAAGTCTCCAGAACAGGGTGCCGCAGAAGGCGCGCCCTTCATTCAGGCCCATCTGATCGAAGTGACAGGCCGGGCCTTTGACGATTTTGCCGGGGCGGAACGCGACGACAGTCAGATCAGGAAAATGTTGGGATTGTAGTGATGACCAATGGTGCGACGAAACCTTTGAAACTCGGGATGGTTGGCGGCGGGCAGGGGGCCTTTATCGGCGGCGTGCACCGGATCGCCTCTCGGATCGACGGGAAATTCCAGCTGGTGGCCGGCGCGCTGTCGTCCGACCCCGCCCGGGCCGCCGCATCGGCGGCCGAGCTGGGTATTGATCCGTCGCGCTCCTATGCCTCTTACGAAGACATGGCCAAGGCCGAGGCGGTGCGCGACGACGGGATTGATGCCGTTGCCATCGTCACCCCCAATCACATGCATGCCGACCCGGCGGTTGCCTTCCTTGAGGCGGGCATTCATGTGATCTGCGACAAGCCGCTGGCGGCCACGCAGGATCAGGCCGATGCGATCTTTGCCGCCGCTGCGGCCTCCGAGGCGCGGTTCATCCTCACCCATAATTACACCGGCTATCCGTTGATCCGGCAGGCGCGCGAGATGGTCGCGCGTGGCGATCTGGGCCGCATCCGTCTGGTGCAGGTGGAATATGCGCAAGACTGGCTGGCGGTGGAAACCCACAGCAAGCAGGCCGATTGGCGCACCGATCCGGCCAAATCGGGCGCCGGGGCCATCGGCGATATCGGCACCCACGCGCTGAACCTTGCCTGTTTCGTCTCCGGTCTCACCCCCGAAGCGCTGGCGGCAGAACTGTCGAGCTTCGTCTCCGGGCGGCAGGTCGATGACAACGCCAATGTGATGCTGCGCTTTGAAGGCGGTGCGCGCGGGATGCTCTGGGCCAGTCAGGTGGCGGTGGGCAACGAAAACGGCCTGCGCCTGCGCCTCTATGGCGAGGCCGGTGGGCTCGAATGGAGCCAGGAAGACCCCAACGTGATGAGCTTCACCCGTTTCGGCCTGCCGCGCCAGCTGATCACCCGGGGCGGGGCCGGTCTGGGCGAGGCGGCAAGCCATTGGACCCGCGTTCCTCCGGGCCATCCCGAGGGCTATCTCGAAGGCTTTGCCAATCTCTACAGCGACGCCGCCGATCTGATCCGGGGCGAGGGCAATGGTCATCTTCTGCCCGGGATCGACGAAGGGCTTCTGGGCATGTGGTTCATCTCGGCCTGTCTGGAAAGCGCCTCCAAAGATGGTGCCTGGGTAAAGCGTTAGGCCTTGCCCCCTTGCCCCTGCCAGCCCTCCGACGCAGGATGGCGGCATGAGCGAGCAACACGACATTCCACGCTTTCGCATCCGGCTCGTCTTCGGGCCGGACGAGATGATGGGGCCGGGAAAGGCCGAACTTCTGGAGCGCATCGCGCGCACCGGCTCGATTGCGGCGGCCGGGCGCGAAATGGGGATGAGCTACAAACGCGCCTGGCAGCTGGTGGAAAAGATGAACGCGATGTTCCGCGCGCCTCTGGTGACCAGTTCGCGCGGCGGCTCCAAGGGCGGCGGCGCGAGTATCACCGAGGCCGGGCAGGCGGTGCTGTCGGCCTATCGCGGGGTCGAACAAGAGGCTTGTCGCGCCGGGGCTGCGCATGTGGCGGTGTTGAAATCCATGCTAAGCGATATTCCCGATGAGAAATAACGCTTGCACCTCCAGCGGAAGCGTTGCGTTATGTTCTGAGAAACATAACGAATCCAATCCCAGGATATTTTTGCCATGACACGTCACCACCTTTTCGCGGGCCTCACCGCCGCTGCCCTGCTCACCCCCAGCCTTGCCCTAGCGGGCGATGTTTTGGTTTTCGCCGCCGCCAGCCTGAAAGAAGCGATGGATGGCGTCGCGGCGGGGTTCGAGGCTGAGACCGGCTACCATGCCGACATCTCGCTGGCCGGTTCCTCGGCGCTGGCCCGCCAGATCGAACAGGGCGCACCGGCGGACATCTTCATTTCGGCCAATGTCGGATGGGTGGACAAGCTCGCCGACGACGGCAAGATCATCCCCGACACAAGGCGCGATCTCTTGGGCAACAGCCTTGTGCTGATCGCCCATGATCCCGAGGCGCAGACGGTCGAGATCACCCCCGATCTGGACCTTGCCGCGCTTCTGGGCGGCGGTCATCTGGCGATGGCGCTGGTCGATGCGGTGCCCGCCGGGATCTATGGCAAGGCGGCGCTGGAAAACCTTGGCCTCTGGCAGGCGGTCGAGTCGCACGTGGCGCAGGCCGACAATGTGCGGGCCGCACTTGCGCTGGTTTCTTCCGGCGCGGCCCCTTTGGGCATCACCTATGCCACCGATGCCTTGGCCGATGCGGGTGTGACCACCATCGGCACCTTCCCTGAAGACTCCCATCCGCCGATCACCTATCCGGTGGCGGCTATTGCCGGGCATGACAGCCCCGCCACACAGGCGTTTCTGACCTATCTCACCGGCTCCGAGGCCCGCGCGGTGTTCGAGGCGCAGGGCTTCACGGTTCTGGGGGACTAGATGGCAGCTTGGCTTGGCCCCGAAGAATGGCAGGCGGTGGCGTTGTCGCTGAAAGTGGCGCTGACCGCCACGGCGCTCAGCCTGCCGCCCGGCATCTTCGTGGCCTATGCGCTAGCCCGCTGGCGCTTTCCGGGGCGCGAGCTGGTCAACGGGCTGGTGCATTTGCCCCTGATCCTGCCCCCCGTGGTCACCGGCTATCTGCTGCTTCTCAGCCTCGGAACCCAAGCCCCGCTGGGCGCTGCCCTGGCCCATATCGGCATCACCTTCGCCTTTCGCTGGACCGGCGCCGCGCTTGCCGCCGCAATCATGGCCTTTCCGCTGATGGTGCGCGCAATCCGGCTGTCGATCGAGGCGGTCGATCCAAATCTTGAACAGGCCGCCGCCACGCTGGGCGCCTCGCGGCTCATGGTCTTTACCACCATCACCCTGCCCCTGATCCTGCCCGGCATCATCGCCGGGGCGGTTCTGGCCTTTGCCAAGGCGATGGGCGAATTTGGCGCCACGATCACCTTCGTCTCCAACATCCCCGGCCAAACCCGC
Organism: Paracoccaceae bacterium; assembly: GCA_050288685.1. Classification (GTDB taxonomy): domain Bacteria; phylum Pseudomonadota; class Alphaproteobacteria; order Rhodobacterales; family Rhodobacteraceae; genus Sinisalibacter. The sequence continues at coordinate 147,829 of JBNKEH010000004.1, forward strand.
ACCCTGCCCACCGCGATCTACACCTTCCTGCAGATCCCGGGCGGCGAGGGCGCGGCGCTCCGACTGGTTCTGGTCTCGGTCGTGGTGGCGATGGCGGCACTGGTGGCCTCCGAAGCGCTTGCCCGCCGGGCGCAACGCAAGCTTGGGGGCCGCACATGAAATTGTCTGTGTCGCTCCGTCATCAGCTCGAGGGCTTTGCCCTCGATGTGGCCTTCGAAGCCCCCTCTGGCGCGACCTCGCTGTTTGGTCGCTCCGGCGCGGGCAAGACCAGCGTGATCAACGCGGTGGCAGGGCTGCTGCGCCCCGATCACGCCCGCATCACCCTCAATGGCGAGGTGCTGACCGATACCGAAGCTGGCATTGCCCTGCCGCCCCATAAGCGCCGGATCGGCTACGTGTTTCAGGAAGGGCGGCTGTTTCCGCATCTCGATGTGCGCCGCAACCTGACCTATGGCGCGCGGATGAACGGCCTGCCCGAGGATGCCGCCGAGTTTTCCCATGTGGTCGAGATGCTGGGGATCGGCGCGCTCCTCGCCCGGCGTCCGGCAGGCCTCTCGGGGGGCGAGAAACAGCGCGTCGCCATCGGCCGGGCGCTGCTGGCGCAGCCCCGGCTCTTGCTGCTTGACGAGCCGCTGGCCGCCCTTGATGACGAGCGCAAATCCGAGATCCTGCCCTATCTCGAACGCATCCGCGACGAGGCGGGCGTGCCGATGCTGCATGTCAGCCATTCGGCGGGCGAGGTGGCGCGGATGGCCACCACCGTGGTGGTGCTGGAGGCGGGCAAGGTGGTCCGCGCCGGGCCTGCCGCTGCGGTGCTCAGCGACCCGGGCTTTGCCCCCACCGGCGTGCGCGAAGTTGGCGCGGTGCTGAAGGCGCAGGTCGTCGCCCAGCACGAGGACGGGCTGACCGAGCTCGATGCGGGCGGGGTGAAGCTGTTCCTGCCGCAAATCGCCCAGCCCCCCGGCACCGATCTCAGGGTCCGCATCGCCGCGCATGATGTGATCCTGTCGCTGGAGGCGCCCAAAGGCCTGTCGGCGCTGAACACCCTGCCCGGCACCGTCGAAGCCGTGCATCAGGGCGAGGGCCCCGATGCCGTGGTAGCGCTCGCCACCCCCGCCGGCACCCTGCTCGCCCGCCTCACCCGCCGCTCCGCCACCCGCCTCGGCCTCGCCCCCGGCATACCCTGCCACGCCATCCTGAAAACCGTCGCCATCGCCCCGGAAGATGTGGGCGTCGCGGCGCGGTAGAGCTACAGTGGCACTGTGCCCCCATCCTGCCGGTCTTTGAGTGTTTTGATTTCAAAGCGATGCTGGCAGAAGATGCAGGCATGTTATTTGGGTCGGAGAGTACTTTGAGGCAAAACGACTTTCGCCAACGTCTCAAAAGCCACGTGGCTGCTGTCCTCTTCGGCGGCACCCTTGCCGTCTCGTCAGCCCCGGCCATCGCCGAAACCCATGCAAACTCCCTGTTCTGTTCGGCGCATTTTCAGGCGCGGGCCGATTGGATGAGGGCGCTTGGAATGAATGGCGAAAGCGTCGCGATGATGGAGCGCTATGCCGAGCGCCTCTGGCTGTCCGTGCCGAAAGACTGTGGCATGTACACTGGGTTTTCCTCCCCCTCCTGCACATATGCGCCTGATCCCAACGCGGTCTTGCAGGTCATGCAGAACTGGGTCGAACAGGGCTACCAGAGCCACGACTTGCCGACATGTATGGAGGATGCGATGTGCCAGCACTGCATCAGCATTCTTCAGACAGTTTCAATGGAAGCCGCACGCCCTTAGTGGCCGCCAGGCCTGAGCTGGGCGGGCACCTGCCCGTGGGATGGCGCGTTACTGGCTTGCGAGCTTCGCCAATAATGGTTGCAAGAGACTGCGTGAGCGGAAGCGTTTTGCTGAGCATCAAAGCGCCAGCCCGCGTCGTGCCGAAGGCACGCCTCTGGCGTGACACGGGCAGGCGCTCGCCCTGCGCCTTCGGCGCGCACCGGGCGGGTCGCGCCTAACGTGAACGTCTCCATCCACTCGCTATGCCACAAAAAAGGGGAGCGGTTGCCCGCTCCCCTTCAAATCTTGTGGCTTCTACCAGCCTCAGCCGATGATCGCGTTCAGCGTGGCGCTGGGCCGCATCACCGCGGCCAGTTTGGCCGGGTCGGCGAGGTAGTAGCCGCCGATATCGGCGGGCTGGCCCTGTGCGGCCATCAGCTCGGACACGATCGCCTCTTCCTTCTCGACCAGCGCTTTCGCAATCGGGGCGAAATGCGCGGCCAGCTCGGCGTCGTCACTCTGCGCGGCCAGCGCCTCGGCCCAGAAGCGGGCGAAGTAGTAATGCGAGCTGCGGTTGTCGGGCTGACCGGCCTTGCGCTCCGGCGAATGGCCTTCGTCCAGCACCCGCGCGGTGGCAACTTCAATCGCCGCCCCCAGCACCGCCGCTTTCGGCTTGCCGCGGGTTTCGGCGAGGAAGGCGAAGCTTTCGCCCAGCGCGCAGAATTCGCCAAGGCTGTCCCAACGCAGGTGGTTTTCGCTGATCAGCTGGCTCACATGTTTCGGGGCCGAGCCGCCAGCGCCGGTTTCGAACATGCCGCCGCCGTTCATCAGCTTCACGATGGAGAGCATCTTGGCCGAGGTGCCCAGTTCAAGGATCGGGAACAGGTCGGTCAGGTAGTCGCGCAGCACGTTGCCCGAAATGGTCACCACGTCCTTGCCTTTGCGCTGTTCTTCGAGGGTAAAGCGGGTGGCCGCACGCGGGTCGAGGATCGGAATATCAATCCCTTCGGCTTCCAGCACCGGCTTCACATATTTGATCAGCTCGGCGTCATGGGCGCGGTTGGCATCCAGCCAGAAGGCCGAGGTGCCGGTGGCCTTGTGGCGGGCGATGCCCAGCTGGATCCAGTCGAGGATCGGGGCTTTCTTCGCCGTGGACGAACGCCAGATATCGCCCTTGCCCACTTTCTGCTCATGCAGCACCTCGCCGGAGCCGAGCACGATGCGCACGGTGCCGTCGGCGGGGATTTCAAAGGTGGTCGGGTGCGAGCCGTATTCTTCGGCCTTCTGCGCCATCAGGCCGACATTCGACACGGCCCCAGCGGTGGTCGGGTCGAGCGCGCCGTTTTCCTTGAAGTAATTGATGCTCTCGTCATAGATCGAGGCATAGCAGTTATCGGGGATGCAGCATTTGCTGTCGGCGGCTTTGCCATCCGGGCCCCAGCCCTTGCCACCAGCGCGGATCAGCGCCGGCATCGAGGCGTCGATGATCACGTCCGACGGCACATGCAGGTTGGTGATGCCCTTGTCGCTGTCGACCATGTAGAGCGGCGGACGCGCGGCCAGCGCAGCGGCCAGCTCGGCCTGCAGCGCCGCGTCATCGGCAATGCGGATTTCCAGCGCGCCGATGCCGTCATTCGGGTTCCAGCCCAGTGCGTCGAGCGTCGCGCCGTTTTTGGCGATGAAGTCTTCCAGATAAACGCTGACGAAATGGCCGAACAGGATCGGGTCGGAGACCTTCATCATCGTGGCCTTGAGGTGCACCGAAAAGAGCACGCCCGGTTCGATATTCTCGATCTGGGCTTTTACGAAAGCACGCAGCGCCTTGGCGCTGAGGAAGGTGGCATCGACCACTTCGCCTTCGGTATAGGTCACGTTGCCTTTCAGCACGGTTTCCGCGCCCGCTTCGTCGGTGAAGGTGATCTTCGCCGGGCCAGCTTGTGCGGCGCTGATCGTCACTGCCTGCTCGTTGGCATAGAAATCATCGCCGGGCATCGAGGCCACGTGGGTTTTGCTGTCGGCCGACCAGGCGCCCATCGAATGCGGGTGCTTCATCGCATAGGCTTTCACGGCCTTCGCGGCGCGGCGGTCAGAGTTGCCTTCGCGCAGAACCGGGTTCACTGCCGAGCCCTTCACCGCGTCATAGCGCGCCTTGATCTCGGCTTCCTTGGCATCTTTCGCCTCTTCCGGGTAATCCGGCAGCGCATAGCCCTTGCCCTGAAGCTCCTTGATCGTCGCCAGCAGCTGCGGCGTCGAGGCCGAGATGTTCGGGAGCTTGATCACATTGGCTTCCGGGGTGGTCACCAGCTGGCCCAGCTCGGCCAGATCGTCAGCCACGCGCTGATCTTCGCTGAGAAAATCCGGGAAGGCAGCGAGCACGCGGCCCGCCAGCGAGATGTTGCGGGTTTCCACCTCAACGCCAGCAGGCGCAGCAAAGGCGCGGATGATCGGCAGCAGCGAGGCGCTCGCCAGTTCGGGGGCTTCGTCTACCTGGGTGTAGATAATGTCGGGGGTCTTGGCCATGGTCTCGGTCGTCCTCAGCTGTTTCGGGGGCCGGGCGCGCAGAACTGCCGCCGCAAAGCCTGCGCCGTCCGCTTACGCGCGAGGGGCCGATAAGTCAATGTGTGCGACGGTATACAATGGGAGATTTTTGCAAGGCGATCGCTTTTCAAGAAGTTATTCTTAACTCGATCCTCGTACCCTACCTTTGTTTGTAGAGTTTTCGGAGAACCCGATGATTGGATCAGTTTCCAGCGCGGCGGTGCCGCCGCCGCTTGCCCCTGCAGTATTGAACAGCCGTGCCAGTAATTCAGAAACCGGGACGGCGTTTTCTGTAGAGTCTATGCCACAATCAAGCCCTGCGCAGACGGCGATTTCCAACCCGGTCGCGGGCGTCACTTCGGCTGTTCTGGCGAATGCGACGCAGGAAGCCAGCGGGTCGAATGCACCGGACCCGAGCGGCAAGAAAGAGCTGAAAGAAGCGCCCTTCGAGTTGACCTATCCGCTTTCGAAACGGGTCGCAGAAGCAGGAGTTTACAGCGCGAGAACCAGCATCGAAAATCGGCAGCGCCAGATGACTTTTGACAAAGAGTGGTTGGGGCTTCTCACAGATGAAATCGGGCAACTACAGGACCAGATTCGGTCGGCGGAAAGGGCTGATCTTCCGGCGCTCTGGGAGGAACTGGAAGTGGCGCAAAATACATTGGTTTCAGTAACCAATCGCCACAATGAAATGGTGAAAACCTGGCCCGACTTCAAGGCGGAGAACGAGGCGAGCGGGGCCTATTGGCAGGCCAGCCTTGATAAGCTGAACGCGCGCGCGGCGGCGGAAGGGCTGATCTGATGAGCGGCGGCATTTAGGTGCCCGCAATGCAGGCACCTTGCCGGGGCGGGGTTACCAGCTCCCCACATTCTCCATCGACAGCCACGGCTCCTGCGGGGCCAGCGCCTCGCCTTCCTGGATCAGCTCGACCGAGACATTGTCTGGGGATTTGAAAAACGCCATGCGGCCATCGCGGGGCGGGCGGTTGATGGTGATGCCGGCATCCATCAGCTTCTGGCAGAAGCCGTAGATATCATCGACCTTATAGGCCAGATGCCCCCAACTGCGGCCTGTTTCATAGACCTCATCACTGCCCCAGTTATAGGTCAGCTCCAGCTCCGGGGCGTTTTCAGCGCGCGACCGGGCCTCGTCTTTCGGGGCGGCCAGAAACACCAGCGTGAATTTCCCCGCCGCGTTCTCGCTGCGATGGGTCTCGACCATCCCGACCTTGTTCACCCAGAAATCGAGGCTTTCCTCCAGATCGCGGACCCGGATCATCGTGTGCACGTAACGCATGGCGTTCTCCCTGTTGTCGCGTTTGGCCCCATGATGCCCGCTTGTGCGCGGCGGGGCCAGCCTCTGAATGCTAGCGTATCGCGCCGATCCGAGCGCCTGCCCTGTCAGCTATAAGAAACGGGCGACACCCGACCCTGGGTGGGCGTTGTGCTGGGGCAGTTCTGGGCCTGTGCTTCAAAGCATCCAAGCCCGATCCGCTTCATCAGGCGTCTCCAAACGCCCTCCCGGGGGGAGGGTCGGGCGTCGCCCGTCCTGCGAACGGGCGTGGGCGTGTGGCTATGCCCCGCGCTCACCTCTGGAAGGCGCGCTGTTACAGATCCTGCCCGATATGCTTCTCACCGCGTTTTGCGGCCAGCGCCACCTGCCGCTGCCGCTCGCGAAACCGGGCGCGCCGGGCTTCGTCGAACTCGTCAATGCAATGATGGCAGCTCACGCCCTCTTCGAATTCAGGCCGCGCCCGGTCTTCCGGCAGCAGCGGGCGGCGACAGGCATGGCACAGCTCATGTGGCCCTTCGCGCAGCCCATGTTCCACCGAAACCCGCCCGTCGAACACGAAACAGGCCCCGTCCCAAAGGCTCCCCTCCTCGGGCATCTCTTCGAGATATTTCAGAATGCCGCCTTTGAGGTGATAGACCTCCTCCACCCCTTGGCTCAGCAGGTAATTGGTGGATTTCTCGCAGCGGATGCCGCCGGTGCAGAACATCGCGATGCGCTTGTTGTGAAACCGCTCGCGGTTTTCTTCCCACCAGGCCGGGAATTCGCGAAAGCTTTTCGTCCCCGGATCGACCGCGCCACGGAAGGTGCCGATGGCAAATTCGTAATCATTGCGGGTGTCGATCACCGCCACGTCATCCTGCCGGATCAGCTCGTTCCAACCTTCGGGGTTGAGGTAGTGCCCAACCGCCGCGCGCGGGTCCACATCGGGCTGGCCCATGGTCACAATCTCGTGTTTCAGCCGCACCTTCATCCGACCAAACGGCACCTCTTCAGCAGTCGAAAACTTCACCTCAAGATCGGCGCAGCCGGGCAGGGCGCGGATATGGGCGAGCAGAGTATCGAGCCCCGCGCGGCTGCCCGCCACGGTGCCGTTGATCCCCTCGCGCGCCAATAATAGCGTGCCGCAAAGCCCTTCGGCCTTGCACAGATCCAGGAGCGGGCCGCGCAGGGCAGCCGGGTTTTCGAACGGGGCGAAGTGATAGAGGGCGCAGACAGTATACATGCGCTTGGGCTACCGTTCCCGCTGTGCCAATTCAAGCGTGTTGCGGTCATGTGGCTCAAAACCCGCCCGCCGGGGCTTGGTGGATTTCCCCGCAACGGCTTGATTTTCATTTCCCCCGTTCCACATCGAGTGCACCAGACGGAGGATGCCATGACCCAGATGACCCGCTCTCTTGCCCTTGTGCTTGCCCTTCTTCCCGCCGCCGCAAATGCCGAAACGCAGGTGCCTGCCTCGATGGCGCAGGTCCAGATGAGCTATGCGCCGGTGGTGAAACAGGCAGCACCCGCGGTGGTGAACATCTACGCCACGCGGATGGTCGCCCAGCAAAGCCCCTATTTCAACGATCCGTTCTTTCAGCAGTTCTTCGGCGATTTTGGCGCCGGGCGCCCGCAACAGCAAAATTCGCTCGGCTCCGGCGTGATCGTCGGCGACGGGCTGGTGGTGTCAAACTTCCACGTGGTCGAAAACGCCACCGACATCCGCGTGGTTCTGGCCGACCGGCGCGAATATCAGGGCGAAGTGGTTCTGGCCGATCAGCAGGCCGACCTTGCCGTCATCCGCCTGCCCGGCGCGACAGACCTGCCCGCCCTGACATTTGCCGATTCCGATGCGGTGTCGGTGGGCGATCTGGTGCTGGCCATCGGCGATCCGTTCGGCGTTGGTCAGACCGTATCGTCGGGCATCGTGTCGGGGCTCGCCCGCTCCGGCAGCGGCGGTGGCGCCTTCAATGCCGGCGGCTATTTCATCCAGACCGACGCGCCGATCAATCCGGGCAATTCCGGCGGCGCGCTGGTCGATATGCAGGGCCACCTTCTGGGCATCAACACCCAGATCCTGACCCGCTCCGGCGGCTCCAACGGCATCGGCTTCGCCATCCCCGCCAATCTGGTCAAGCGCGTGGTTGCGCAGGCCGCAGAAGGTGCCGCGAGCTTCACCCGGCCTTGGGCGGGCGTCACCGTGCAGCCGATTGACGCCGACATTGCCAATGCGATGGGGCTGGACCGGCCCGAGGGTGTGCTGGTGCAATCGGTTCTCGATGCCAGCCCCTTTGCCGAGGCGGGGCTCAAATCCGGCGACGTGATCCTTGCCATGGGCGGCCAGCCGGTCAACGCCCCGGCCGAATTGAATTTCCGCCTGTCGCTGCAGGAGCTGGGCGCCAAGGTCGATGTCACCTATATGCGCGGCGGCCAGCAGGCTCATGCCAGTGTCGAGATGCGCGAACCCAGCTCGGTCAGCCAGCAGCTGGGCGGCGAACCGATGACTGTCAGCACGCCCGGCCCGTTCGAAGGGCTGGTGGTGCAGGAACTGTCTCCGGCGCTGGCCGATCAGCTCGGCCTGCGCGCAGATGTGCAGGGGGTGATCGTGCTCGGGGCCAAGAACGCCACGCGGGCGCGCAATTTCCAGCTTGGCGACATCATCAGTCAGGTGAATGGCACCGATATCCGCAACATCGACGACTTTGTGAAGGCGACCGCCGACCAGACCCGCACCTGGAAGGTGGTGATCAACCGCCGCGGTGGCCGCGTCTACCTGACCTGGCGCGGCTAGCGCCGGTCCCGCAGGCCCGGGGCGCGGTTTGTCCTCCCGCCGTGCCCCGGGCAGATGCGATGCTTGACCGGATTTCCGGCCACACTCGGCAGTTGACCTTGCGCGCGCCCGCTTCTACCCCTTGAGAAACTAGGGAGAAACAGGAGCCCGCCATGCAGATCCGCCCAGACGATGCGTTTTTGGTGATCGACGTGCAGAACGATTTCTGCCCCGGTGGCGCGCTGGCGGTGGCGGGCGGCGACGAGATCATCCCCGAGATCAACCGGATGCTGCGCGATTATCCGGTGCGGGTGTTCACGCAGGATTGGCACCCGCTGGGCCACAGCTCCTTTGCCTCCACCCATCCCGGCAGCAGCGCCTTTTCCGAGATCGACATGCCCTATGGTCGCCAGACCCTCTGGCCCGATCACTGCCTGCAAGGCACCGATGGCGCGGCGTTTCACGAAGATCTGCACGGCGATCCCGCCGACCTGATCCTGCGCAAGGGTTTCCGCCACGAGATCGACAGCTATTCGGCGTTTTTTGAAAATGATCAGACCACGCCCACCGGGCTTGAGGGCTATCTGCGCAGCCGTGGGGTAAACCGGGTGATGCTGGCCGGGCTTGCCACCGATTTCTGCGTGGCCTGGTCGGCGCTTGATGCGGCACGGCTGGGCTTTGAGGTGCAGGTCAAGCTTTCGGCCTGCCGCGCGATTGATGTCGAGGGCTCGCTTGAGGCAGCCCTCAGCCGCCTACGCGCGGCCGGGGTTGCGCTGATCTGAAATCACTGGTTTTGCGGGGCGAGGCGCAGCCGATGCAGGGCGCGCTCGTTACGCGCGCGGCTGTCGTAATAGGCGCTCAGATAGCTTTCCAGCTTGAACAGATAGCGTTCGGTAAAGGCGACCCTGTGGCCATGCTCCCGCGCCATCTCGATCTGCTTTTTCACCACGTCGATCAGGTTGATCGGGGTTGTGGTGTCCACTTCGATTTCGCGGGGGATGCCGCAGGCGTTGAGGTTGCTTGCCACGCGGGTGCGAAACCGGCTGCCCCTCGTTTCCAGCTCCATCAGAAACGGCGTGTCTTTCAGGCCGATCCGGTGCAGCTCGTCCACCAGCGCGTCGATCTGATCAGAGCTGATCGCGGTCAGGTCATAGCGCGCGAAGGCCCGCCCGATACCGGGCGGCGGGGTAAAGATCGGCGCTTCAGGCGCGGAGGGGGCCGGAATAATGGCGGACACGTGCATGGCAATACCTCTTTGTCAGATGCCGCCACGCTGACGGAAAGAGGTTAATGCAGCCTTAAACGGCGAAGGCCGAGACCGATCAATTTCAAGGCCGGAAAAAGACAAACCCCCGGGCAGAGCCTCGGGGGTCGTCGTGACGGTTTCCCGTCGAATTCGAGCGATACCTCAGAGGAGGCCTTCGCGCTGTGCCTTCTTGCGGGCCAGCTTCCGCGCACGGCGGACAGCTTCGGCCTTTTCGCGAGCTTTTTTGATGGAGGGTTTCTCGAAATGTTGCCGAAGCTTCATCTCGCGGAAAACACCTTCACGCTGCAGCTTTTTCTTCAGGGCACGGAGCGCCTGATCGACGTTGTTGTCGCGAACAGATACCTGCATGTGGTTGTCACCACCTTTCTAAGTTTGAGTTGCGGAAATTGCAGGAAGTGGCCCTATAGCAAGGACCAGGCAGATTGTCTAGGCTTCAGATACCGGCCACTGGCCTCGCCGCATCTGGGGCGATATGCAGGGGTAACGGATAGGGGAACGCCATGACACGCAAAGACGATCTTCTCGACGCCGCCCTGACGCATGCCTTGTTTGATGGCTGGAGCGCCGCCACGCTGGAAGCCGCGCGCAAAGAGGTCGGCATGACCAAATCGGCGGCGCAGACGGCCTTTCCGCGTGGCGCGGTCGATCTGGCGCTGGCCTATCACCAGCGCGGCGATGCGCTGATGGTCGAAGCCCTCCGCGCCGAAGATCTGAGCGCGATGCGCTTTCGCGACCGAATCGCCCATGCGGTGCGCCTGCGTCTTGAACTGGCCGATAAAGAGCTGGTGCGGCGCGGTATGGCGCTGTTTGCCCTGCCGCAAAACGCCGCCGAAGGTTCGCGGGCGCTGTGGGAAACCGCCGATACGATTTGGACGGTTCTGGGCGATACCTCGCGCGATGTGAATTGGTACACCAAACGCGCCACGCTCTCGGCGGTCTATTCCTCGACCGTGCTCTACTGGCTCGGTGATGACAGCGAAGGCCAACAGGCGACCTGGGATTTCCTCGACCGCCGGATCGATAATGTGATGCAGTTCGAAAAGCTGAAAGCGCAAGCCAAGGCCAATCCGCTGGTCGGTGCCTTCATGAAGGGGCCGGGGCGGGCGCTGAAATTGATCCGCGCGCCGGGCGATCGCTGGGGCAGCCACGGCGTTGGCCGACCGCCCCGCAATTCAGGAGGTCGGCGATGACCTCTCCGGCCCGGATGCGCGTGGTTGAAATCTCCCGGCCCGGCGGGCCTGACGTGCTGCGCCTGTCAGAACGCCCTGTCATGTCGCCCGGCCCGGGGGAAATTCTGATCCGCGTCGCCTATGCCGGGGTAAACCGCCCCGATGCGCTGCAACGCGCAGGTGCCTACGCGCCGCCGCCCGATGCGTCGGATCTGCCGGGGCTGGAAGCCTCGGGCGAGGTGGCGATGGTCGGGCCGGGGGTGAGCGAGTGGCAGGTTGGCGATCAGGTTTGCGCGCTTCTGCCCGGCGGTGGCTACGCCGAATTTGCCCTTTGCCCCGCTGCCCACGCGCTGCCTGTGCCCAAGGGGATGAGCCTGAAACAGGCGGCCTGCCTGCCCGAAACCTTCTTCACCGTCTGGTCCAATACCTTCATGCGCGGTGGGCTGAAAGCGGGCGAGCGTTTTCTGGTCCATGGCGGCACATCCGGCATCGGCACCACCGCCATCCAGCTGGCCCATGCCTTCGGGGCGCGGGTCTTCGCCACCGCCGGGTCGGACGACAAGGTCGAGGTCTGCAGAGGTCTGGGAGCCTCGGTGGCGATCAATTACCGCGACGAGGATTTCGTCGAGATCCTGCGCGCTGAAGGCGGCGCCGATCTGATCCTCGACATGGTCGGCGGCGATTACATCCCGCGCAACATCCGCGCGCTGGCCGATGACGGGCGTCTGGTGATGATCGCCTTTCTTGCCGGGCCGAAAGCCGAGCTGAACTTTGCCCAGATCATGGCCCGGCGGCTGACCGTCACCGGCTCCACCCTGCGCCCGCAATCCGTGCTCGCCAAAGCCCGCATCGCCGCCGAGCTGCGCGCCCGGGTCTGGCCCCTGATCGAGGCCGGGCGCATCGCCCCGGTGATCGACAGCAGCTTTGCGCTGGAAGACGCCACCAAGGCCCATGTCCGCATCGAAAGTGCCGACCATATTGGCAAGATTGTGCTAAGCTTATCCGGCGAGTCTGACTGACATATCAAGAGTATCTGGGAGGGTATCATGGCGAGAACGATGATCATCGAAAGCTTCGGTGGCCCAGAAGTGTTCCGGCGCGCCGATCTTCCCGTGGGCGAACCGGGGCCGGGCGAAGTGCGCATCCGACACGAGCGTATCGGCCTCAATTTCATCGATGTCTATCACCGCACCGGTGCCTATCCGCTGGCTCTGCCGCACGCGCTGGGCATGGAAGCTGCGGGCGTGATCGAGGCGGTGGGCGAGGGCGTGACCCATCTTCAGCCCGATGATCGGGCTGCCTATGCCGCCAATCCTCCCGGCGCCTATGCCGAGGCGCGGGTGATGCCCGCCGCGCAGGTCGTGCCGCTGCCCGAGGGGATCAGTTTTTCCACCGCCGCCGCCTCGATGCTGAAGGGCATGACGGTCGAATATCTCTTCCACCGCACCACCCCGCTGAAAGCCGGTGACACGGTGCTGTTTCATGCCGCCGCCGGTGGCGTGGGGCTTCTCGCCTGCCAATGGGCGCGCTCCGAGGGCATCACCCTGATCGGCACCGCAGGCAACCCGCAGAAATGCCAAGAGGCGCTGTCGAACGGCGCCAGCGCTTGCATCAATTACCGCGAGGAAAACTTCGTCGAGCGGGTGCGCGAGCTGACCGATGGCAAAGGCGTTGATGTGGTGATGGACGGGATCGGGGCCGATACCTTCATGGGCTCGCTCGATTGCCTGAAACCGCTGGGCATGATGATCTCCTTCGGCTCCGCCTCCGGTGCCGTGCCGCCCTTCAGCCTTGGCGAGCTGGCCTCGCGCGGCAGCCTCAAGATCACCCGGCCCTCGCTTTTCACCCATATCGCCGATCACGATACCTGCCAGCAGATGGCCACGCATCTCTTCGACAAGCTGCTCGCACGCGATGTGGTGGTGCATATCGACCAGCGTTTCCCGCTGGAAGCCGTGGCCGAAGCGCATCGCAGCCTTGAGGCGCGCAAGACCACCGGCTCGACGATCCTGATCCCCTGACGTCCGCCCCCCAAACGAAAGACAAAATCATCATGACCATGACTGGTTGGATTCTGGCAGTGCTCGCGCTGTTCTTCGTGCAGACCTATCTGCCCTCGACGGTCCGCGCCCTCAGCGGCGATGAGGCGCAGAAGCGCTTTCTGCGCGGCCCCCGCGATGAGGTGCCGCCGACCGGACTGATGATCGGCCGGATGGAACGTGCCCTGAAAAATCTGTTCGAAGCGCTGCCGGTCTTCATCGCGCTGGCGCTTCTGGCCGAAATTCAGGGCCTCACCGAAGGCTGGGCGCTGACCGGCGCGATGGTCTTCACCCTTGCCCGTGTCGCCTATGTGCCCGCCTATGGCTCCGGCATCCCATGGCTGCGCTCGCTGATCTGGACCGTGGGTCATGCCGGGCTGGTGATGATGGCCATCGCGGTGGTTTGACCCTGATCATGGCAGCACCTTTTGCGGCTCCTAGAGTGCGCGGCATGGAGGTGCGTCATGGCTGAGAAGAAAATCAAGGCAGAATGCTCTTTTGGCATGGTCTGGTTCGCAGGTTGGCTATTCGCGCTGGGCTATCTGAAACTCGGCTTCTGGAAGGGCGTCATCGCCCTGATCGTCTGGCCCTATTTCATCGGGGCAGCGCTGGCGGTTACCGGCGGCTGAGGCAGAACAAGGGAGGCAGGCATGAACAGGATCGGTCCGATCCCGCAATTGGGCTATGGCACATGGCAACGCGAAGGCGAGGCTTGTTATCGCGGCGTACTTGATGCGCTTGAGGTGGGCTATCGCCATATCGACACCGCCGAGGGCTATGGCAACGAGGCCGAAGTGGGTCGGGCGCTGGCCAAAAGCGGCTTGGCGCGCGACGCGGTCTGGGTCACCACCAAGATCGCCCCCGAAAGCCTTGGCCCGGGCCAGCTGCGCCCGCATGTCGAGGCCTCGCTGGAAAAGCTCGGGCTCGATCAGGTCGATCTCCTGCTGCTCCACTATCCCTCGATCAACGATGAATATCAGATCGAGGATTACATGGCGCAGTTTGCCGAGGTCTATGATGCCGGGCTCACCCGCCATCTCGGCGTGTCGAACTTCACCCGGCACTATCTCGACCGGGCCATCGACCTCCTCGACGGGCGCGAGATCCTGACCAATCAGGTCGAAGTGCATGTGCTGATGCAGAACCGCCCGATTGTCGAACATTGCCGCACCAAGCGGATTTCCGTCACCGCCTATTCGCCGCTGGCGCGTGGCGCGGTGAACGAAGACCCGTTGCTCGTCGAAATCGCCGAAGAAAAAGGCATCACCCCCGCCCAGCTCGCGCTGGCCTTCCTGCTGGCCGAACAGCATGTGGTGATTCCCTCCGCCGGATCGCGTGCCCGCATCGCCGAGAATTTCGCCGCGCAGAAGGTCGAGCTGGATGCCCGCGATCTGATCGAGCTGCGCCGCCACGATCAGGGCAAGCGGCTGGTCAACGGCCCTTGGTGCCCGGTCTGGGACGAGTAGCTACCGCACCGGCTCCAACCGCGCGCCGGAGAGACGGCAATCGCGCACCGTATCCGGGGCGCAATCGCGCGGCTCCAGATCGCGGGTGAAGCAGATCCGCGCCTCCTGGATGTAGCCCTGATCGCAGGTGATGGTGATCATGTCGGGGGCCAGGTCGGGATTGGCCGCCAGAAACGCGTCCTCCACCACCGAGGCGGGCAGGCGCACCGCGTGATTGAGCTTGCGCAGCACTTCGGGGCGCTGCACCTGCCCATAGGCCTCGCGCACCAGACCGTAGTAATTACTGGCGGATAAGCCCGAACAGACCCCGTGCTTTTTCCACTGATACCAGGCCGCGCCACCATCGCCGAACAGATCGCTCTGCGCGGCGGTCATCGCCCGCGACGGCGCGCGCTCGGCCGTGTTGCAATAGCTCGGCCAGCCCGCCTCGTATTGCGGCCAGAAGCCATGCACCACCCAGCCCGCATCGGTGCTGCACTGCGCCGCCCCGCGTGCATCGCCTTCCAGCGCGCACCAATCGGGCGACCAGCTCAACGCCAGCACGTAATAGTCGAAATCCCCCGCCTGCTCGCCGCCAGCATGGGCGGCATGGGCAACAAACAGCAATGCTGCAAGTGTTTTGCGCATTTCCCCTTCCCTCCTATTGCGTGTGGCACTATATAGCGGGCAAGTTTCCCCACAACGGTAACCCGCCCGCAGGCTTCCAGCCGGGGCCGCCCTCTCCGGGGCACGGGACCGGCGTATTTGAAGGAGTGCCGAAATGGACAAACCGATTATGGCCAAAGCCACCGCCGTTTGGCTGGTGGATAACACCACCCTCAGCTTCAAACAGATCGCGGATTTCTGCGGCCTGCACGAGCTGGAAGTGCAGGGCATCGCCGATGGCGACGTGGCACAGGGCGTGAAAGGGTTTGACCCGGTTTCCAACAACCAGCTCACCCAGGACGAAATCGACAAGGCCCAGAAAGATCCGTTTCACAAGCTGAAGCTGAAATTCAACCCGGCCGCCGTGGGCGAAGAAAAACGTCGTGGCCCGCGCTACACGCCGCTGTCGAAACGTCAGGACCGTCCGAACTCGATCCTCTGGCTGGTGAAATTCCACCCCGAGCTGAGCGATGGCCAGATTGCCAAGCTGGTCGGCACCACCAAGCCGACCATCCAGTCGATCCGCGAGCGCACCCATTGGAACATCTCGTCGATGGAACCGATTGACCCGGTTGCGCTGGGCCTGTGCAAACAGTCCGAGCTCGATGCCGCCGTGCAGAAAGCCGCCGCCAAGAAGGCCGCCGAGGGCGAAGCGATGTCGGATGACGAGCGCCGCAAACTGCTCTCGACCGAGCAAAGCTTGTCGATGGACGCCGAGCCGAAAATCCCGACCGCGATCGAGGGGCTGGAAGGCTTCACCCTCTCCGGTCTGCCCGAGCGGAACCGTGAAAAAGAGCTCAACGCTGAGAGCCTGTTCAACCTGCCCGCCAGCGACGAGGACGATGACGACGACGAGGAATAAGCCTCGCCCGTTCCAGAATACAAAAACCCCGGCCCTCGCGCCGGGGTTTTTTGTGCGTTGCGGCGATTGGCCGGGTTGTTGCGCGCCCAGCATCACGAAAGGCTGAGTGCAGTACTCGGGAGGATTTCTAATGCTTCGTCTGGCTTTCGTATTCACCCTTTTCGCCGCCCCCGCCTTTGCCTGGTCGCCTTGCGACGATCTGTGGTTTGCCCGCAACCAGATCTTTGCTCGGGCGGGCTATTGCTTTGCCTCGCCGCTCGGTCAGGCCATTTTCGGCAACAAGGGCTGCATTGGCAAAGACGTGACGCTGGAACCGGGCGGAGCCGAGGCCGTGGCCTTCGCGCGCGAAGGCGAAGCCATGCTTGAGTGCAAGATCGACACCAGCCGTACCCGCCTCGACATTCCTCACCTCGCGCTGCGCCTGCGGCTCGAGGCCGTGCCGGTGCTCGACAGCATGTCGGCCAGTGGCTGCCTTGATTGGCAGGGGCCAACCCTGCCGCTGCGGCTTGGTCCGCGTTCGGGGGCCGAGGTCATTGCCGAAGTCGGGCCCGGCGACGACATCGTCTGGGAATATAATTTCTTCGGCATCCCTGATGGCTGGAGCTTCCTCAGCCTCTACCGCGACAGCACCCAGATCGGTTTCGGCTGGAGCAATGCCGTCATCGACGAAACGCTCTGCGGCCATACCGCGGGCTAGCTATTTCAGCTCCACCTGCACCCGCGAGGCCTGACCGCTGGCGTCGATCAGCGATAGCTGCACATGCCCCGGCGCCAGCGCCAGTTCGGGCGCGCGCGATTGGGTGGCCACCGCCACCGGCGCGCCATTGGCCAGCAGAGTAAAGGGCGGCGTCCCCCCGGCGATCTTCACCACCAGGGGCAACCCGCCGGTCTCCACCGCCGCGCCATCAGGCGGAAAGGCAATCTCGGGCGGGTTTTCGGCGGAAAACACCGCCCCGCGCGGATGAAATACCCTCAGCGGCGCGGGCAGGGCGGCATTGGACACCATCAGCGTGCCCGGCGGCGGCGGGGGCAGCGGTTCGAGCTGCGGCGTCACCCGCGAAAACGCCTCGAACAGCACCGGGGCGGCGACATCGGCGCCAAAGGCTCCGGGCACTGGTGTGCCGTCAGGGCGCCCCATCCACACCGTCACCACATAATGCCCGTCAAAGCCCACCGCCCAGGCGTCGCGGTGGCCGTAAGAGGTGCCGGTCTTGTAGGCCAGCCGCTCGCGCGGGGCATTGGGGGGCGGCGGCATCCCGGCCAGAATATGCCCCACCTGCCAAGCCGCTTCCGGCGACACGATGCGCTGGGCCATCGCGCTTTGGGCTTCCCCGGCGCGCGTACCGGGCCGCAGTTTCAACACCACCGCCTGCCCGCCTTCGGCCAGCCCCATATAAAGCATGGTCAGGTCTTCCGGCGTGATCCCCAGCCCGCCCAGTGCAATCGCCAGCCCCGGCTGAGCATGGCCCGGCAATTGCGGCGTGGTGCCCGCGCGTTTCATCGCCGCCATCACCCGCGCCGGACCAATGGCATCGGTCAGCGCCACCGCTGGGATGTTCAGCGAGTATTGCAGCGCCCGCTCCACCGTGACCGGCCCGCGAAACAGCCCGTCGAAATTCTGCGGCGCATAGCTGCCAAACCGCATCGGCTTGTCGTCGATCATCGTCTGTGGGTTCGCCAGCCCCTCGTCAAAGGCCAGCGCATAGATCAGCGGTTTCAGCGTCGAGCCCGGCGAGCGCAGCGCCGTGGTCATATCGACAAAGCCCTCGCGGGTGGAATTGTCATAGCCCGCCGAACCGACGCTGGCGATCAGCTCGCCGGTTTGGTGATCGGCCACCACAATCGCCACCGACAGCGCCCCGCCGCCATGATCGCGCACCGCCTGTGCCGCCAGCGCTTCCAGCCGCGCCTGCCGCCCGGCGTCTACCGTGGTCAGGATCTGCCCCAGCTCCGGGCTCTCGCCGCGCAGCCGGTCGGCCAGATGCGCAGCCAGCTGCGGCATGTCGCGCCGGGTATGGGGCAGGGCCTCGCGCTGTGCTGCCTCGGCGGTATCGGCGCTGATCACCCCGGCCCCGACCATTCGCTCCAGCACCCGGTTGCGCGCGGCTTCGGCGGCGGCGGGGTGACGGTCGGGGCGGCGGGTCTCGGGCGATTGCGGCAGCGCCACCAGTAGCGCCGCCTCGGCCGGGGTCAGCCGCGCCGGATCCTTGCCAAACCAGGCCCGGGTGGCGGCGCGAATGCCTTCGATATTGCCGCCATAAGGCGCCCGGTTGAGATAGAGCGTCAGGATTTCGTCTTTGGTCAGCCGCCGCTCCAGCGCCAGCGCCAGCCGCACTTGCCGAAGCTTGCCCGCAAGCGTGCCGGTCGGCCCGTCCTCGATCAGCCGCGCGGTCTGCATCGTCAGGGTCGAGGCCCCCGACACGATTTGCCCGGTGCTGAGCGCCTGCCAGACCGCCCGGATCAGCGCGCGCGGGTCGAGCCCGTGATGCCGGTAAAACCGCTTGTCTTCATAGGCCACCAGCATCCGGGTAAACAGCGGATCGACCGCCGCCGGGTCCGCCGCCAGCCGCCAACGCCCATCCGCGACGATATAGGCGCGCAGCAAGGCGCCGTGCCGGTCGAGCACCTCGGTCGAGGTTTCAACCTGCAGCGCGGGCAGGGGGGTGGCATCGATCCAGCGATCAACCCCGTCGCGCCCCGCCGCCCCGGCAAAGAGCAACAGAGCCGCCGCAAACACCCACCGCGCCCGCATCAGACAGACCTCTGGGGGCTGAGGGGATCGCACTCCCCTTGGCCCGCCCGCAGGACGGATGCCAGAGGCCCGGAGGTTTGATTAATTCGGAGAACTGGCCAACCGCCCCGCCCGGCCGCAGGACGGGCGACGCCCGACCCTCCCCCCGGGAGGGCGTATTGGCGATACCAGTCAAAGCAGACCGGATGAGGATGCTTTAGAGCACCGCGCCGCGACCAACCCCAGCACAACGCCCCCCCAGGGTCGGGCGTCGCCCGTTTTTCATCCCCCCCAACACCAAACCCCACCCGGCTTGCGAGCCGGATGGGATAGGTCTTTCCGAGGCTCCAAAGCACCATCGCTACTCCGTCACCACCACCTCATCCGCCTCGCCATTGGCGCGGTAGGTGGGGCGATACATGTCTTCCACCGTGGCCGCCGGGTGGCGGAAGCTACCGGGGGTGACGGCGCGCACGATATAGGCCAGCCGGATCGGGCTTTTCGACGACCAGTTCACCGCCGCGAGGAACCGGTCCTGACGGAACTCGGTGGTCTCGGTAGCGTTAGTCACTTCAAGCCAGTCCAGCGCGGCAATATCGCCCGCGCGCAGCAGGTTCGGGTTGTCGATCTCAAAACCGCCGGGCAGCGGGTCCGAGATCATCAGCCGGGCCTTGGTCTTGGTCCAGGGGGTCACGGTCAGCACCGTGACCAGCCGCGTGCCCTGTTCCACCGAAGCCACATCCACCGGATCGCCCTCCATGGTGAAATAGCGCCGCTCGATCGCGTAGCCATTGCCGCCCGCCGCCGGTGGCACCTCCGGCACGCCGTAGCTGGTGACGGTCAGATCGGTCTTCGCCGTCCCGTCATTGCGGATCACATGCGGCGCGGCCAGCGCGGCCCCATCTGCCACCTGCACCAGCGGGCTGGTCAGCGCGGCGCCGTCATAGCTGATACTGCCATGCCCGGCCTCATCCACCAGCGCCCGGGCCGCCAACAGCGACCATGTGGCCTCCTGCGTCGACAGACGCGCCCCCGCCCGGGCGATCCGGCTGATCAGCGCTTCCCGATCCACCGCGTCGCTGCCCGCCTCGGTGGCCAGCGCCAGCACCCCGGCGGCATCGCGCAGATCGGTGCCGTAATCGTCGCGCCAAAACTGCCCTTCATCCGTCGCCTGCGCCAGTAGCTGGCTGGCCTGCGCGAACATCCGGTCGGCCCGGGTCGGATCGCCATAGGCTGCCAGCGCCGCCCCCAGATGGGCCGAAGCCAAGGGGGTGGTGAAAGCCTCGGGCTTCACATCGGCAAAGTAGCGCAGATCGCCCATTGCCGCCGCACCTTCGCGCGCCAGCACGTAAAGCGCATAGGCCAGATCCTGCCCGCCGGTTTCGAAATCGGGATAGTAGTTCACCTCGTTGCGCAGGTTGTCCATCGCCGCCCGGAAGGCGGTATCGGGCACGCTATAGCCCTCGGCCCGCGCCCGGCTCAGGAAGTCCGAAACATAGGCATCGAGCCACATATCGTCCGAGCCCGGCGACCAGAGGCCAAAGCTGCCCGCCGCCGCCTGATTGGCCAGAACCGCCGTGATCGCCTTGTCGACCCGTGTGGTCACATCCTCCGGCCCGCTCAGCCCCATCGTGCTGGCCAAACCGCCCAGATAGATCAGCGGCAGCGCCCGGCTGGTCTGCTGTTCGGTGCAGCCATAGGGGTAACGGTCAAGCAGGGTGATCAGCCCCGCCACATCCATCCGCGCCAGCGGCCCGGCGGTGATGCTGGCATGCGGCGCCATCAGCTCGGCGAAAATGTCGCGCGACAGGGTGAAGCTTTCCCCCGGCGCCAGCGACAGCCGCGAGGTTTGCGCCACTTCCGGATCCAAAAGCTCGACCGGCAACGTCAGCGTCTTCGTCAGCTGCTTGCCGTCCGGGGTTTCCAGCACCAGATCGAACTGATGCAGCCCCACTTCCGGCGCCGTAACCGGCACCGACAGCCGCGCGGTTTGCCCCGCACTGTCCAGCGCCACATCGGTTTCATAGCTGCCGCCCGCCACCGCATCCGAGGTCACGCTCAGATGCATCGCCCCGGTCGGACCTTCCGCATGGGTCAGCTCCAAAAGCAGCCGCGCCTCGTCGCCCGGGGCCAGAGAGCGCGGCAGCGAGGCGGTCATCACCACCGGATCGCGCACCAGCACATCGGCGTTCGCATTGCCCAGCCCGGCTTTCGACCAGACCACCGCCATCAGCTTCACCGTGCCGTTGAACGCAGGCAGATCGAAATGCGCCACGGCCTTGCCGTTCACCACCTCGATTGGGCCAGAGAACTGCGCCATCAGCTCT
This sequence comes from Paracoccaceae bacterium, assembly GCA_050288685.1. Lineage (GTDB taxonomy): Bacteria > Pseudomonadota > Alphaproteobacteria > Rhodobacterales > Rhodobacteraceae > Sinisalibacter. The sequence continues at coordinate 168,678 of JBNKEH010000004.1, forward strand.
TCGGTCGGCGGGGTCGCCTGCATCCGCATCTGTCCCATCTCGTCGCCGCCGGAGCGCATCACGCCCATTTCGCCGCTGCGCCCGTCGATCAGCCGCCCGTAAAGATCACGGATCGCCATACCAAGGCGGCGCTGGCCAAAATAGTGGTCCGACGGGTCGGGGGCCGCGAACGAGGTGAGGTTGAGAATGCCCTGATCCACCGCCGCGATGGTCGCATAGGCGGTGTCGCCCTCGGCAATCCCTTCGACGTTCAGCACCAGATCAAGCGGCCCGCGCGGGGCGGCTTGTACCGGCGCCTCGAAGGCGACGCGAAGCTGCCGCGCACCGGGATCGACCGTCGCATAAGATAGCCCCAGCGCCCGGGTCGGCTCGTGGCCGGTGGCCTCGGTCAGCGGCTGGATCAGGGTCACGGTCACATAGGCCCCCGCGCCCCAGTCATCGGTCACCGGCAAGGTCAGGGTGTTTTCCCCGGCCGTTGCATCCACCGCCACCATATCGATCAGCCGGTTCGACATCACCGTCACCAGCGCCTTGCCCGCACTGCGCGGCACAAAGCGCAAGGTGGCGGTCTCACCCGGCGCGTAAGATTTGGCATCGAGCGACACGTCCAGCATGTCAGGCGTGCTGGTGGTATCGGCGGGCGCGTACCACCCGGCATAGAACGACACCGACGAGCTCAGCGTGCCGCCAGTCTCGGTGACCACCAGTTCGTATTCGCCCCAATCGGTGGGGGCAGAGACGCTGACCGGCGTCTCGCCAAGGCTGACCTCGCCCGAGGCTACACGTTCGCGCGTTGTCACCGGATCCCACGACCAATAGCCATCGACCGAATACCACTGATAGCGGGTCGAAATTCGGTTGATCGCCCAGCTCACCTCCATCGCTTTCGGGCTGAGGTCAGGATTAAGAGCGATCAGGTTGAAGCCCGCAACGCTGCCATTCGGCACCGATCCGTCAAAATCCGGTTTGATGCCAATCATCGGTCCGGCGGGCAGCAGATCGGTGCTGAGCGTGCGCTCGACCGGACGCCCCGATCCCTCTTTCACCATCAGGGTAATATCGGCGGTCAGCGGCACGCCCTTGGCCGCCACCTCCGGGAAACTCAGATCCAGATCGGCATGGCCGGTCGCATCGGTACTGGCCATCGGCACATCGCCCCATCGCACCGGCATCACATCGTCATAGCGGCCAAACTGATAGCCCGGCCAACCCGCAACCTGCCGCGCCTGTTTCAGCCGCAGCGATCCTTCAACTGCCAGATCCGCCCCCGGTGCCCCGAACAGATAGCGCGCATCGACGCTGAGCGTGGGCAGGTTGGTCAGCGCAATCGGCCCCTCGGGCAGCGCCATGTCGAAATCGATCCGCTCCGGCAGGAAATCCTCGACCAGCAGCGTCGACGAGGCCAGCGCCGGTGCATCCGGGTCGGCATGCAGATCCAGCCGCCAGGTGCCGCGCGGCGCGTTCCCGGCCAGCGGCAGGGCAATCACATAGCCCCCGACGCCTGCGTCCTGCACCTGCTGGCGGGAATATTCCACCCCGTCCGGACGGCTCAGAACGGCGGTTACCGGCAGGCCCTCAATGGCCGTGGCGGTGCCGTCCCGCGCCATCGCGGTGGCATGGATCACCTCGCCGGCGCGATAGGCGCCCCGGTCGGTGGTCAGATAGACATCAATCGGCGGTGCCGACGGGGGCCCCGCCACGCCCCGGTCCGACAGGTCAAAAGCCGGGCCGGACAGCGACAGGAAGGTCAGATCGTCCCCCATCTTCACCACCACCAGCGACGGCGCGGCGCTGCCGGTTCCCGTGGTCATGCCTTCGGCGAAATGGGCATAGCCCTTGGCATCGGTCACCACCTCGCCCAGCACGTCATTGGCTTCCGAGACCAGCTGAACCGTCGCCCCCTCCATCGCCGCAGCACTGGATAGGCTGCGCACAAACACCGTCAGCCCGTCCGCGCCGTCCAGCGTGGTCAGGCCGATATCCGACACCACAAACCACTGCGTGGCGGAGGGCACATCATAGGGATCGGTGCCGGGCACCGAGGCTTGCAGCACATAAAGCCCCGGCGGTTGACCCTTCAGCGCATCGCCAATCGGCAACCGGGTGGTCACGTCGCGGTTGAGATCGGTTTTCACCTCCGCCGTGCCGCTCCAGAACGGCGTCGCCAGAGTTTCGTTGAACCATTCTTCGCTCCACGGATCCATCGCCGTGCCGAAATAGCCCTGCTGATACAGCTGGATCAGGTTGCGGTCCGACACATGCGACAGCGAAATATTGAGCTTCGGCGCATTCACCGTCACCACCGGCAAGCCCGCATCAGGGGCGGCGGGCAGCACATAGGCTTTGCGGGAGAAATACACCGCAGGCGCGCGGTCGCGCACATATTGGTTCAGCTCCACCGGCTTAAGCAGCGTCTCGCCCGTGGCGGCGGGCAACCCGACCCGCAGGGTCAGCGTATAGCGTTGGCCATGCTCGATCCCGTCTACACAAAGCTGCCGCCCCTCGGCACTCACCGCCAGCCCAGACGTGGCCGATTGCACGAAGGGGGCGTAATCCACCCCGGCTGCAACCAGATCTTCCGAGAAGGTCGTACAGATGCGCGGCTGGGCGCTGTCGGCGCTCACCGTCGTCTCCACCACCCGGAACCCGTAAAGCCCGGCCACCCGATCCAGCGCGCTGGCAATATCCTCGCGCGGGCTGATCTCATGCGCCAGACGCAGCGCCGGGATCGCCAAACGGCCCCGTCCGCGCCCTTCCAGCGCCACCGCCATCTCGGCCAGCGTTCTGGCCTGAAGCGCGGGCCGCTCAGCCCGCAGATAGGCGGAAATCGAGGCATCCAGCGCAATCGAGAAATAGCTGCGTTTGGTGTCGTTGGCTTCGGTGTTCTGGGCGTTGGCATTGGCCAGCCGGGCAAATTCGGCCCAATCCGCCGCCGCATCGGTCAGAACCACCTTGGCGGCCATGTTGCGCATCGCGCCGGAAATATTGCCACTGGCCTCGGCCTCGCGTGCATATCCGTCCAGCTGATCGGCCGCGAACCCGCCCGCCGCGTAATCGTAGGGCAGGTTGGCCGCCCGGCTTCTAGCGGAAGCCAGATCGCCCGAGGTCAGGAAATCAAGCCGCGCACCCCGCGCCTCGGCAGCGGCCCTGAGAGCGGCAGGCACAGCCTCGACTTCAACCGAATAGGCCCCGGCATAGGTCTCGGGCGGGTTGACCTGATCCTTCAGAAAACAGGCGGCAGAGCGGGTGTTATAGGTGAAAGCGGCGCAATCATTGCGGCTGTAGCAGGCAGATTCGCAGGCCTCGAAGCTGGTATCGAAGATGGATTGCACGTCTCCGCCGGGAAAATCCGCGTCACGATGCACAATCAGCCGGTGTTCGGGCAGCATCGGATCGGCCTGAGCGGAACCACTAAAAATTGAAATAAATGTCAGTAAAACAAGAAATTTCCGCATAATGCCAACTCCCAAACGCGATACGCCAACCTCAGATTGCATCTAATCTTGCCAAGAGTCTTTGGGGAAATTCATCTTTGTTAAGCCCCTGTTCACCTTGTTTGGCGAAGATTACCGCAAAGGCAGAAAGCCTCTGACAGAGGAGACCGGGATGAGAGCGGAACACCTGCTAACCGAAGAGCGGCGCGCAAGGATGGCGGCAGAGCGGCTGCTGGCGCAGAAAGAGCGAGAATTGTACGAGGCCAACCGTCGGCTGTCGCGCCATGCGCTTGCCCTGTCGGAAGACCTTGTCGAGACCCGCGGAAAGGTCGAGACCGCCGAGGTCGAGAAAAGCCAGTTTCTGGCCGATCTGGAACGTGCCAACAGCGAGATTGATATTGCCAAACGGCGGTTGTGGAACTCGATTCAGTCGATTGAAGACGGGTTTGCGGTGTTCGATGCCGACAGTCGGATGATCATCGCCAACGCGGCCTATCTGGCTCCGTTCGACGGTTTGGAATGCGTGCGTCCCGGCGCGCATTATCAGGAAATCATCGAGGCCGCGCTTTATGAAGGCATGGTCGATATCGAAGGCAAAAGCCCAACCCAATGGCGCGACGACATGCTGGCGCGCTGGTTCTCTGTCACGCCCGAACCGCGGGTGATCCGGCTCTGGGATGGCACCTGGATCCGTCTGGTCGATCACCGTGCACCGGGGGGCGACACAGTGTCGCTGGGCCTCAACATCACCGATACGATGCGCCGCGAAGCCGCGCTGGAAACCGCCCGCGAACGGGCCGAGGCCGCGAGTCGTGCCAAATCCGCCTTCCTGGCCAATATGAGCCACGAGATCCGCACCCCGATGAACGCAATCCTCGGCCTCAGTCACCTGCTGCAAAGAAGCGGCGCGACGCCGAAGCAGACAGAATATCTGGATAAGATCACCGATGCCGCTCGCCACCTGCTGTCCATCATTGACGATATTCTGGACATATCCAAGATCGAGTCGGGTAAGCTGCTGATCGAACATATCGACTTTTCTCTTGACACCATATTGGATAATGTCCGTTCATTGATCTCGGCCCAGGCTAGGGCCAAAGGGATTACCGTTAACATCAACAACGAAGTATCGTCGCTGCAACTGCGTGGCGATCCCACCCGTCTTCGCCAGGCGCTGTTGAATTATGCCGGCAACGCCGTCAAATTTACCGATCAGGGTTCGATTACCATTGGCGCGCGTCTATTGG
>JBNKEH010000005.1:0-107750 GCA_050288685.1 Paracoccaceae bacterium
GCGGCGTCCTCTACCTGGTGGCGATTAAGGATTGGCACACTTGAAAGGTTCTGGCCTAGCGCATCTCGAACACGCTGGAGGCCGACTTCTGTGTCGAGGCACTGAATGAGGCCATCCACAAGTTCTGCCCGCCCGAGATCATGAATACTGATCAAGGATCTCAGTTCACATCTTTTGCCTGGACGGACCGCTTGCGCCGGACCGACGTGCGGATCTCGATGGACGGTGAGGGCAGCTTCCTAGACAACACCTTCATCGAGCGGTTGTGGCGAACTCTGAAATACGAGTGCGTCTACCTGCATGCTTGGGAGACCGACTCGAAGGCGAAGGCGGGCATTCGAAAATGGATGGCCTTTTCAACGCCCACACTCAGCCCTTGGCCGCAGGCCACCTGCCGTGGTCTATTGGCTGAGAAACGACAAGCCCCAACCCGATCAGCAGGGGCAAAGAGTAGCTTAATCTAAGCCAGCCCCCCTCCAACGAAGCGGGAATAGCTCACAGGGCGATGACTGTCGCCGACGGTTTGCAACCCCCGACATATCTGGAGATGGCGGTTTCAGCCTGTTTCCCGTTTGCCGTTTGCCGAGCGGCTGGCCGGATCAGCGACGACCTGCTGGTTCCGAACAGAAGCGCGACCATCGACGTATCGTCGCACCTCCGCTGCCCGCGCATCGAGATCAGGGCGGCGCGTTTCCGAAGTGCGGCCCGAAGCTACCAGGCCACGACGATCATGCGCAGTGTCTCACCGCCGCAGGCGCCCACCCCGCCGCGCGGGGTGACGAGGTAGAGACGGATCACGCGAAAAGGAACTCGTCGGTGGTGATACTGATCACAACATCCTCATAGTCGTGGTCACCGCCGCCTGTCAGGTCCTCGAAGCCCATCAGCATGGAGGTGCCATCCGAGTTCAGCCCCGAAACAACATGGATCTCACCATCGGTGTTCAGCGTCGAATCCAGCGCGTGGAAGACCGTGACATCTGCATCCACACCATTCACCGTCAGTTCCAGTGTGGCATTACGACCAGAGCCAGATGGTGCGAACATCAGTTCATCCGTGTCCGACAGCGTATTGGCCCATTCTGCGGCGTTCTGAACGATGAAGAAGCCCAGGACATGCCCGCTCTCGATGCCATCAACAGAAATGGCGTTGCCAGCATCGGTTTTGACGTTGTTCGAGAGGAGCCGCACATCCACGATTTGGTTGTTTTCGTCGACTTCGTAGACGCCTAGCACGTTCTTATATTGCGCATAGTAGTTGTGGTTATCGACAACCTGGACAGAGAAGTTATGCGTGCCGTCGCTGGTCAGGAAGCCGGTGTTGCTGACCCCCATCAGATCAGATGACGTCAGGCTGGAGCTCTCCTGCAATGTCGGGAAAAGTGAGTGGCCGTTGCTATGCGCAAAGTTCACGTGGGGGGCATGCGCCGCACCGTTGCCAGCAGGAACAGGCACTGTACCGCTGTCAGTTGGGACCTGTACTTCACCCCCGTCAGTTGGGACTTGCACCTCACCACCGCCGGATCCTGCGGTCGCCCCGCCCCCTGCATCAGTGTGTGAAATCCCATCGAGCATTTGCTGAAGCAAGTAGGAGACTTGTCCGTCGAAGATGAACCCCTCGACGTTCACAACGTAGTCGGTCCCGTCGGGGCCAACCAGCAGATATCCGGCTCCGTGGGCAGAAATGGTATAGCTGTTGGCAGAGCCGGACAGGATCAACTGGTCGTATCCCGCACCACCGTTGATACCGTCATTGCCTGTACCGGCATTGAAGATATCGTCGCCGGCGCCACCAACGAGATAATCTTCCTGCGTCGTGCCGGCTATTGCGTCATTGCCATCGGTCCCGATGATTTGCACACCGTGTTGATAGGCCGAATTCGCGGCCTCCCCCCACCAATTGGGGGTAGAGCCATTGAGGCTATCGAGCATCGCCGCGCGCGGATTTTCATCGCCAAGGAAAGAATAAAGTGCCCAAGAGCCAAATTTGCTGGGGGAGCCAACATCACCGAACTGCATGAACGCGCCGTCGCCGACACTCGCCCATGCATCCCAAAGCTGGCGATAGAGATCGGCCATTTCCGGGCTGCGCACAAAGTCGGTCATGAAATCTGTGAGGGCGGTCAGATCAGTGGCCGACAGACCTGACACGGCAAAACTGTGGTGCACATGCTGTCCACCTTCATATGCAACCAGACCCAACCCATGGGCATCCGCAACGGCCTTTTGACTGTCCAGGAAATCTTGGATCTGAGGGATCGAACGCGCGTAAGTCGGGTCCTGAAGTTTTTCGTACAAGAACTGAGTTGCATCGACGCTTGGGTCATTGATCGCAGCAAGAAGTTCGGCACGGAGATCGGCGTTTGTAATTGTGGCATTGCCAAAATAGGTCGTGGCCGCAAGTTCTTCAAAAACAGAAGCCGGATCGACAAAAGTATCAGGTTCATGCGCCAACCAGACCGGCGCGTTGAGCAAGCGCTCAGAGATCCAGCTATTTGAGGCCTGAGTCCCTAATATATTGACCAGACGATCGCCGCTGTCGCTGCCATAAACCTGTTCCCAGATCACGGCCACTTCCGTGGCACGCTTGGCATAGTAATCGAAAGGCGCGCTTTCTCCCCACGCGGCGAGGGACTGCGCTTCCAGCCAGTGATAGGCTGGCAGTGAAGGGTTCCAAGCCTCGTTCGCATATTCGACATGGGCTTTCAAACTGGGATCTAGGTGGTCGTGGACATAGGCTGCAAACTGACGCACATAATCGTCATCCGCTGCCTGAGGAATTGTGAACCACGGGTCTACGCCAGCTTCGTTCGCAAGCTGGACCATGACCTCCAGCGGAACACCGCCGCTGGTGGTCCAGACTGCATCTGTTGACGTTGGGCGATCTGCCCAGGCAGATTTCTCTGAACCATTGGTACGCATCCAGTCCATGAAGCGCAGTTCACGAGCGTCATCAATGATGGAAAGAAAGTCAGGGTTGAACACCGCGCCAGCTTCGAAAAGTGGGACGTTTTCTTCCTTCACCACTGTAATATCGTGAATATAGTTCCCTGTTCCGTTCGGATCAGTGTCAGTGATGTCGAGACGCCAGTCACCGCCACTTGTATTTTCAAAAACAATCTGACCGGGCTCCGAACTCAACACATTGACCTTGCTGAGATTGATCGTCCCTTCACCTTCATAATTCAGGACATACACCCCGGCGCGACTTTGAGCCGCTGAAGCATCTCCCCACGACCAGATTGTGCCAATCGAGTCCAAGCCGGCGGGAATTTCTGTAGGCCAGCCGTTCGCATCCAAGGTGCCATCGGCCATAAGACTATCGTAGCTGGCTGCGTTCCAAGTGCTTGACGTGTGCCCAATCCAGGGACGCGCGCTTTTAAAAATATCGAGGAAGGGCATTTCCGTCGACCAGTCGTTCACGGCATCCAAGTTGAAAGAGAGCGTGGGATCGTTGAGCCCAACAGCGTCAGAAACAGCAACATCAACCATATCGGCCACCCCGGTGCGATTTGCTGCAAGCGCGGTCCCGTGGAAAACCAAGAGAAAAAGCGCGATGCATGCGATTAATTTCGCACCCAAAAGAGCCGTCGTATTTTGGTGGTTGTTTGCCTTAACTATGGCCAAATCCTGTCCTTACCGATTAATTTTCCTCGAACGATCGCCAATATTTCCATGGTTTCAACAATCTTCAAATTTAACTAAAATTAAACATTTATGGCCTCACAATTCCAAATTTCGCCACATTCACTTCAAATGCTCACGACTTATCTCACTCATGCGCAGCACCGCGCGGCGGTGGCTCGACACGAGACCGACTCTACGCGTCAGTTTTTCCCAAACAAAAAGCCCAAGGCCGAACCGCCGCGAGCCGAACCGCCAAACGAAGAGCTTGTTCTTCGCAGCAAGTGCTATCCGCTCAGGAATAGAAATATGGTCCGATTTGCTTGCCGGTTCGTAGCCGAGGGGTTCCATCAAGGCGCGGGCGCGGGCTTCCACCTGCGTAATCTCTCGCGGTGACGATTTCCGCCGCCATTGCTCGACAAGGTTAGAATCCGGTGGCGCATAGGTCGTGTTTTCATGATAACTGAGCATCTCGGGTTCGTATTTCACTCCAAGAAAGGAGCAGACTCGCTGGAGATTGGCCTCGATATCAAGAAACAAGTCTTCGTATTTCAGCTCAAGAACGTGATCCTTTGGCAGGACTTTGGCCACTTTGGACCAGCTTGCTTCTGTACCGATCCAATGCCCAACCCCGTGATAGAGTGTGCCCGCCCATCCCATGCCGATTGATGAACGTGCCACATCACGCGGGTCGCGCAAGATATGGATGAATTTCGCCTCTGGCAGCACCTCAAATACCCGATCGATATTTCGATGGATGTTCAGCGACGGAACACCAGCCGCCCGACTGCCAAGCTGTTCAATCAGGTCATGTAAGAGCACAAGCCCATCTCTATCGGGCAAGATGGTCAGGTCGTAACTGCGAAAGATCCTGTCAATTATCAGTCGATCCTTATCATAGGCCCAGCCACCATCGGGGCGACGTTCAAGATAGTCGAAAAGAAAATCCACTTCTCCGGGGTTGCTAAGCCCTGGATGCGCATTAAGCATGAGCCGGAACATTGTTGTTCCAGATCTCAAGGCACCATAGATAAATACTGGCTGTTGACCTGTCTGCCCAGCTTTCATATCGGCTCCCGACTTCATAGTGCTACTGTGGTAGAAATTGTGGCAACCGCGGCAACAATGGGCGCATCATTTCGATCAGACGGGCTTCTGCGACAGCCTCGGTCTCGCCTTCATTGATCGGCGTGATCAGCCGAACGATCGCACCGTCATTGCGGCCACGCAGCATCTTACCCGTCGTCAGCACCCATTTGGCGGAATATTCAGAGGCGGTCCGGCTGCCCTGCTGGTCGAACCAGTAATAGACCAGCATCCGCTGCACCCCCTTTTGGATCACCGCCCGATTGAGCGTGAAGGGCACGCCGCCCTCGGCCACGACGGGGCTCTCGATCGGCTCGATCTTGGCAATTTCCCAACCGGCACCCGGAAGGCAGAGTGTTGGCGAATGCGTCCCGCCATGAAGCTGGTCATGATACCAGGCCATGAACAGCTCGACCTGCGATGCCGCGCCCGGTTCGGCATAGTTGGCCGCATAGTAATCGTCAGCACCCAGAATTTTTTCGACATCCGCCTCGAGCCGCTGGGGGACATCCGTTGTCCAGTCTCCGACATGCCGGGGAAAGGCAGAAAACGGCGCCCGCTCAATCGCAACAGCGCCACGATTTGGGATCGCAAGAAACGACAGACCAGCGGTCAGCATCAGAAGGCTGGCAAGGATGAGCGCGCGCGAGGGCTGCACAAGACCCAGCCGTATGGCCTGCGTCGCCAGCCCGCTGGTTTCGAGATCCAGCGCTTCGACCAGCCCCGGACGATCGGGCCGGAAGAACAGCATGAGCTTCGCAAGCGCAAACAGGATCAGCACACAAATGACAAAAATCACCCAACCTTCGAAGAAATGCGAAAATCCCTCGACATGCTCGATGCCCGAGCGGTCAACAATAATCCCCGCGACGGCGATGCGCACGGAGTTCATCAACACGGTGATCGGGACAGCGGAGACAAGCAACACCGCCTTGTGCCACACCGGCCCGCGATAGAGCACCGCGAAGACATACGAAAAACTGAGGATCGGGAACAGGTAACGCAACCCGGAACAGGCTTCGGCGACCTGCAGTTTGTAGACTCCGAGGTCAATAATATTGCCTTCGAGGAAAACAGGGACATTGAGCAGTTGCAGAAAATAGACCCCGAGCACCGAGGAGATAAGCTGCAACTTGGTGGACACGAGATAATAGACCACCCCCGGCAGCGGCAGCATGTAGACCAGATGCAGCACCGATGGCCAGAGATGACGCCCGGTGCGCCAGCCAAAGCTGGTCAGCAGCACACCACCGACGAAAATGATCACCGAATAGGCGACCAGATCCGAGATCTCGATGACGCGCCCAAAACTGCCCAGCAGGATCGCCATGGTGATCACCACGACGCCGGGCCAGCGCGCACCGACATCACCGGTATTGACCGGCACATATTTAAGCTGACGCAGAAACAGGAAGGTCGAGAGCACTGGGATCAGTGGCCCGTGACTGTATTCAGGCGTCGCCCAAGCCACCAGCAACGAGTCGATCCCAGGCCAGAACAGCAGCACCGCTCCGGCAACCAGAAGCCCGAACCAAAACAAACCCCACGTAAAAACGCCCCGCCCCAATCGCGGCCTAATATCCGACATCAATGTTTCGGCCATAGCCCCCAGTCCCACAAAATACAGCTATCGGGCAACCCACCCCGCAAAGCTTGTCCACGAATCCCGATTTTGAGCCGTTTGGCAATGGCCTTGGGAAAAAATTCACGTGACTGGATGACCGAGCAGAAATAGAACGGCATCAACTTTCATGATTGTACGCCCAGGGGAAACGGTGATCGTCCGGATCCTGAAGCGAGCCTTGAAAAGTGACCGCCACAACCGTCCAGGAGTTGCGATGGGATGTGCGGGCCACTAATCTCCCGGCAACCCAACGACGTTGTTCGTTCCATGTGACAGGGAGCCACTTTTGACTGATACCATCGAGAATGCGGTTCCCGCGGCGGCGTCTGTCGGCGTCCCGGACGAGGCCTATTCAAAATTCCTGCGTGTCCGACACTTTGGAAGTCTTGATGGGGTGCGGTTTCTCAGCATCTTTGCGGTTCTCTGGCATCACTATTACACCCGGCTACTTGGCAGCGCAGACACATCAGCGCTGATCCTCCATCGCGGCTTCCTCGGCGTCGATTTCTTTTTCATTCTGAGCGGATTTCTGATCACGACTCTGCTTCTGCGCGAAGAGGCCAAGACGGGGCGCTTCTCGCTTGCAGCTTTCTATTGGCGCCGGTTCCTGCGAATTATCCCAGTCTATTTCTTGGTGGTCACACTGGTGGCGATCATCACGATCGTGATCAAAGGTGAGACCGAAAACCTTAGAATTCTGCCCTATTATTACTTGTTCCTGGCAAACTTCCTCACCCATGACCTGCCCAACCTCGCGCCGACCTGGTCGCTTTCGGTGGAGGAGCAATATTACCTGATCTGGCCACTCTTGCTTTTGCTCCTGCCGCGACGTGCCGTACTGCCCGTACTGGGCGCACTGATTGCGCTCAATGTGGCAGGGATACTGGGCGCGCTAGCACCGCTGGGCATTCATGCGTTTGACATCGGGGAGCTCCATATTGCCCTTCCCAATGCCACCTATGCCCCCATTCTGATGGGCTCGGCCTTGGCGGTGATGCTCAATACTCAAACCGGCTTTGCTTTTCTCTACAGGATGCTCAGCCACCCCGCTGCTCCGCTTATCAGCTTTGCGGCGCTCACGGTTTTGATCGCCATCCTGCCAGCTGACCTGCGCGGTTGGCCGAACTTCGCCATACATATTGCGATGACGATCAGCCTCGCGTCTGTCCTTGTTCGTGAGGACAACATCCTACGTCCGCTGCTCGCCTGGCGCCCGATCGCTCGGGTCGGAGAGATCAGCTATGGCATCTACCTCTACCACCTGTTCGCGCTTCACGCTGTGAGCGTGGCTGCTCATAAAGTCGGGTTCAGCGACGGCTGGCTGTTCTTCGCTCTGTATGCGCTCACTTCCTGGCTGATGGCGGAGATCAGCTTTCGAACGCTCGAAGCCTTTTTCCGCCGCCATCGAAACCATTTGTGGTGGAAAAAGAGCCGGGCCGCAGAATAGTCGCGGGCGAAAGGCTCAACGGAAAACATCGATAGCCGCAGAGAGCCCCCGTTGGGGCGCCTACCCGCTCTGACATGCTCCGCCTGACCGGTTACGGTTTCGCTGTCTCGCCCCTGCCTATGGAACGGTCGCCCCCATACAGGTTTGTTCAAAAAAATGCCGAATACGCCCTAAGCCTTGACAAATTCAGCAAATTTTCCTCATATTGCCGCAAGTTGTTTGCGAATCTTCGGCTTTAATGCTATCAAAACGTTACAAATTGACGCTAATTTGCGTTGAATTTTAGTCTTTTGCTTTTCATCTGGGTGGGTGAAACAATGTACGATTATGTTGGTCCCTTTGAGGACGGCAAAGGATTTGCCGTTGTCGACGATGCGTCCTTCAACAAGGATGAGGGGTTTTATGCCCGTGTCGGCAAGCGCGTCTTTGATATCCTGTTTGTGCTCGCAATCTCGCCGCTTCTGATCCCGCTCATTGGTTTACTGGCCTTTCTGGTGCGTCGCGACGGCGGATCGGCGTTTTACTCGCAGCCGCGGATCGGTCGCAATGGCGAAACCTTCCGATTTTTCAAGCTGCGTTCGATGGTGGTCGATGGCGATGCGCGGTTGGCGCGCTACCTTGAAGACAACCCCGATCAGCGCGAAATCTGGGCTCGCACACAGAAGCTCGACAATGACCCCCGCGTTACCCGGCTAGGCCGCATCCTGCGCAAGACCAGTCTTGATGAATTGCCGCAATTTCTCAACGTATTGATCGGCGATATGTCGGTGGTCGGTCCGCGGCCGTTTCTGCCCGATCAGGACGCCCGCTATCGCGTGGCAGGGGGGCGTGGCTATTATGATCTGCGGCCGGGTGTCACCGGGCTGTGGCAGGTCGGTAGCCGCAACAGGACCTCATTCGAGGGTCGCGTTTCCTTTGACGAAGCCTACCGGTCGCATTTCACCCTCGGCATGGACCTTCGGATCATCCTGAGCACCTTCAGCGTGGTGTTGCGGAGCACCGGCGCCTAGGATTTAGGTCGCAATTTCGGGACGCTACCCGCCCTACCCCCATTGAAAAGAAGAACCGGCCCCCGCGAGACGGGAGGGCGCCCGGTACTTGCCTGGCGTCGGAAGCTTGTTGATCAGCACGAGCTGGGGCCAAGATCGACCGGGCAATTGCGCATGATGATCCTTCGGTCCAGAGCCTGGCGCAACCCGATCTGGTTCGCCCTGTTACGCGCCAAGCGCTCAAGCCCGAATTTTCGCACCGCCTGATTGGCAACAACCGAGCGATATGCTAACCGCTTGGTGCACTGTGGATCGCGCCCTGAAACGGGCGAACTACGTCTCCCCTAGGATCAGCCAAATCAAGGAAATCATGAAACGTTTTTTCTTTGGAGATGGTGTTCGAGCGCGGGCGCTTCGGGGCACGGCCCTGTCTGTCCTCGACTATGGCGGCGGCAACTTTCTGCGCCTGTTGTCAAACCTGATCCTGACTCGATTGCTGTTTCCACAGGCATTCGGCCTGATGGCACTGGTACAGGTTTTTGTCTCGGGGCTCGAGATGTTCTCCGATCTCGGGATTCAGACCTCGATCATTCAGCATAAGCGCGGAGACGAACCGGCCTTTCAGAACACCGCTTGGACGATGCAGGTTTTCCGGGGCGTTGCTCTATGGCTTGGAAGCTGCGCGCTCGCCTTCCCTGCAGCCGCCCTTTATGACGAGCCCATGCTGCGCCTGCTTCTGCCGGTCGCGGGGCTGAACGCCCTCATCGCGGGTTTCAACCCGACCAGCCTTGCACTTGCGCGTCGCCATCTGAAGCTGGGGCGCGTGACTGCAATTCAGCTTCTTTCCCGCACGATTGGGATCGTCGCAATGATCCTTTTGGCGCTGATGCTCAAATCTGTTTGGGCCCTGGCAATCGGCGGCTTGATTGGAAGCATTGCCAATACTTCATTGCTGCACCTGCTTCTTCCGGGAATTAAAAACCGATTCCAATGGGATCGGCCATCTTCCCGCGAAGTGTTTGGTTTCGGGAAGTTCATCTTTTTCAGCACAATTGCTGGTTTTCTGCTGATGCAGGGCGACCGTGCAATTCTTGGTGCCTATGCCGACCTTTCGATCCTTGGCATCTACAGCATTGCCTTCTTCCTTGGGACCGTTCCGTTCGATCTCAGCAACGTCATCAGTTCCCGCATTGTGTTTCCACTCTACCGAATGCGCCCACCTGCTGAGAGTATCGAAAACCGTAAGAAACTGTTCAAAGCTCGGCGTTTGATCGTGAGTATCGCGCTGACCTTCAGCGCGATACTGACCTATTCCGGGGTCTGGCTCGTAAATCTGCTTTATGATGACCGCTATGCTGCAGCCGGGGCGATGATCGTCCTATTCGGCCTGTCATCCGTTCCCAGAATTGTGGGCATTCCCTATCAGGGGGTGCTTCTGGCCAACGGCGATTCCAAGCGGCTGTTCTTTCTTCAGGCAACAACGGCGCTGCTGCAGACGGGTCTTATGTTCGCTGGCGTGATCTGGTTCGGGATATTTGGCGTCATCCTGGCGAGCGGAACTGCCTGGCTCATCACCTTCCCTCTGCGTGCACTCTTTGCAAACCAGTACAAGGCCTTCGACAAGGTCGCCGATATTGGGTTCCTGCTGCTGGGCCTCACCGTGAACGGCCTCGCCTGCTGGCTCCATTGGGACGAAATCTTGAAGCTGATTGGCTAAAGCCCGGCGGCGGCCCTTAGTAATATCCTGCCTGAGTGCCGCCCTCGGAATCGGGATAGCGGCACTTGTTGACCACTGTTCCGATCACATTGGTGACCTGTGACAGCTCGCGTTCGGCGACATCGACTTGAGAAACCGTCGTTTGTTCTGCCGCAGCGACGAGCAGCACACCATCGACATTTTCGAGAAAGCTGAGCGTGTCGGCATTCCCGGTCAGCGGCGGCATATCGAAAATCATGATATCGGGCTGCCAACGGGCGGTGATATCATCCAGAAGATCGGCGATCTGGTCGCCGTGCAGCAGTTCTGCGGCATTTGGCACCGGTTGGGCGTTCAGGCAGATGGCCAGATTTTCGCCATAGCGGAGCGCATAGTCCGAAAAATCAACCCGCCCCTGCAGGAGATCGACCATGTTGCCGGGCTTTGCGTATCGCATAAGGCCCGCAAGCGAATGGCGCCGCATATCGAAATCCATCAAGACCACCCGCAGCTCGGGCTTGCGCGCCAGACTGAACGCCAAATTGGCGCTCATCGTGGTCTTGCCACTGCCCGGGCCCGGCGATGTGATCGCCAGCCGCGACCACTGGTTGTCTTTCATCGTTCGCAAAACACGGGTTCGCAGGATGTCGAAGGAAGTCGACAAGGCCGGGTTCTGGAGCGCACCAATGCGCCCCCGGTTGAGGGCCTTGGCCGTAAGCGTGATCGGTTTGAGAGCAGCCCAGTTATCTTGTTGCGGCGCAGCCTCTTCCGACGACGGGGCTTCGCGTCTTGTGGACGGCTTCGTATTCACGCGCTGCGAACGCGCCTTGGCCATCGCCGCTGCGAGGCGCTCCATCGGGATTTTATCTTTGTCCTGTGTCATAGTCCGACCTTGTTTGCGAGCTTCTCGATGATGAGATCGAGCGGCAAATAATAGGTATCCAGGGCATACAGCACCGCCGGCACACCAGCGACAGTGACAAGCAGCGCCGACATAATGCCGAACCGCCGCCAGAAGATCTCGCTCTGGGTTCGCATATACGGGATGCTGCCGATCGGGGTGATTTCGAGCTGGCGGATCAAATCGCTCGGGCGACGGATTGTCGAATTGAGCATCTCGATCAGCATCACAAGCCCGAGGCCGAGAACAAGCCCGGCGGCGATGCCAAGCATGGCAAGGCGCACCCGGTTCGGCCGCGTGGGTTGGTCTGGCACGGTGGCGGAGTCGAGAACCGTGATCCTCTGCCCCTTCGAGAGCACTTCGATACGTTCACCGGTCGAAGCTGTTGCAAGCCGGTCGACAGCGGCGTTGTATTGCCCCTGCACATTCTCGTAATCGCGCTGAAGCCCCTCGAGGACGATCGAATTGGCCGAGGTCCGGTCGATTGAATCGCTCAGGGCCGCGATTTCGTCGATCAGCTTGGTTCGGTCTTGGCTTTGTTGTGCGATCCGGCTGTCGATCTCCGAGGTCTGGATGTCCAGCGGCGTCGCGGTCGGCTGCTCCGCCAAGCCGCCATTGGCTGCAACCTGAGCGGCGACCACTTTTTCAAGCTGTGCCACGCGCGACTGGAGCAAAACCACCTTTGGGTTCTCGGGGGAATAGACCGCAAGCGCCTCCGACAGCTGCGCACGCAAGGCGTCGAGCTGGACGGCTTCGGGTGACCGGTTCCCTGACGCCCCGGAGACCTGACCCGTGGCGTTGAAAAGCTGGATCAGCCGTTGCTTTTGATCTTTCAGCGAGGCGATGTCGCGCTCGACGATAGAAAGCCGATCCTGCAGCGAGGAACGCTGTTGCATCCGGAACGACAACGTATCGGGCAGCGCGTCGGCATGGGCATTCTTGAATTCAAGGATCTTTTGGCTGGCATCGCTCAGATCCTTTGACAGGCGATCAACCTCGCTTTGGAAGAATTCAAGCGTTGCCTGGGCCTGCCCGGTGCGCAGGGAAACACTGTCGCGCAGGATCAGGGTGACATACTCGTTCACCACGCCCGCCGCGACACGACCCGATCCGGCCTCGAACGCCACGCTCATCGTCGTCGCCTGATCGCGGCCCGATTTGCTGACGATTTGGGTTTGTTTCCGCATCGCCGCCACGATCTCATCCGGCGTCATGTTCGCATGATCGGGAAAGACCGAGAACCGATTGGCCAGATCCAGCATATTTGCCCGGGTCAGCAGACGCTGCCTGATGATCTCGAGCTGTTCGCGCGCGGCTGTATCAACGGTCGGGGCGGCAAGCTGCGTGGGAATCTGGGAGGATTCAACCAGCAGTCGCGCCTCGGACTCGTAGACCGGAGGCAGCTTGAAAGCGATGGTCACTATCAGTGCGGAAACGAATCCGAAGGCCAGCAGGAAGATCGGCGAACGTCGCAAAAAGACCGCCAGGTAATACTTTACATCCAAGTTCATGAGCTTCGCTCTTCTTTCTGGGTGTTGTCCTCAGATTCAACCGACATGGCTTCACTTTGACGTTCCGCCGCAAAGAACACGCCATCGTCCAAAATCATTTGTACGATTTCCGGGCTCACCGTCTTTTCCTTGATACTCCACGCATACAATAGCGCCATATCACAGAATTGGTTGATTAGTCTCGGCACGCCACGCGACACCCGATGGATTTCAGCGGCACATTCGGGCGCGATCTCTTCCCCCGAGCCGCCGGCCACCCTGAGCCGGTGTGCGATAAATTCCCGGGCCGTCTCCACATTGAGCGGCTTGAGGTGAAAGCTCACCGATATCCGCTGGGCCAGCTGTTCGAGCGACGGCAGGCGCACAATGTCGCGCAGCTCCGGCTGACCGACCAGCACCAGCTGCAACACCTCATCCTTTTCGGAGTTGATGTTGGTCAGCATCCGCAGTTCTTCGAGCGTCTCGGTCGAGAGGTTCTGCGCCTCGTCGAACACCAAGACAACCCGGCGTCCGCTGGCATATTCCGTAAGAAGAAAGTCCTGTAACCGCTGGAACAAGCGAACATAACTGTCTTCCGCAGCAAATTGCTGATCGAGCGCGTTGAGCACCCATTGGATCAGCTCACCTCGCCCACCCTGAGCATTTGAGATCAGGCCGACGCGGACTGAATCGTCGAGCTGTTTGAGCAGCGCGCGCAGCAGCGTGGTTTTCCCGCAGCCAATCTCGCCGGTGATCAGCGTGATCGGCGCGTGTGAAAAGATACCGAACTCAAGGACGGAAAAGGCCCGCTGATACTGCGGCGCCCAAAGGATGAAGGCAGGATCGGGGGTGAGCGAAAACGGCCTATGGGTGAATCCATAGAACGGCTCATACAGCACCGGACGCGAAGCGGGCCCCGCTGACGAGTCTGCGTATGAATCGTTTTTGTTCCTCATTTTCTCGCGCTGGCCTCAGATGACATTGCTTCGCATTGACCCCAATGCATTGGTGTCACACTCAGGCTTCTATGTCTCAGAAGCACAGTCGATGCAACGCGATGATCCTGACGAAGACTGATAACAGCTTCGTTAATCATGATACCGAATCACGTTCAAAACAGGTGCTAATTTTCGCCAGCCGCACAATCTTTTGAAACATCAGCCACCGTTTCACAGGATCGAACAATTCGACGGCGACAGGTCCGAAGAATGTATCTAAAAACATCATAGATATTAGCGTATTACGTTCAATTCTGTCCTTTTTGGGGCAAAAGAACGCCGCTCGTGCGAAATCACTTTGTCCAAATCTGGCCCGCGTGGTTATATGCATTTGTCTGATATTGCTGCCTGCGCATTCACAACACCCGTTCCGCCGTCGTGTTCGACGATTCAAGAGGTGTTTGATGAGCATTTTCCGGTGGACGGAGGGGTTGGGATGATTGTTGAACCGAATTACCGCAAAGCGACTACGGGATTTTCTAACGAATTTCAGGTTGGCCGACTGAACGGGCGCAGTGTTTCCGCGCTCGCAGCCGTTGCCTCCATTGACTATGGCCAAGAGCCTAATGCGTTTTACCGCAACCGTTTCAAGCGTCTGATTGACGTCGTTCTGGTCGTTCTGGCCGCGCCGGTTGTTGTGCCGGTGCTCCTGATCGCCGCTGTTTTCATTGCCATGGATGGCAGCTCGCCGATCTACTGGAGCGAGCGTGTGGGCCGCCATGGTCGCGTGTTCAAGATGATGAAACTGCGGACCATGGTCCATGACGCGGATTCCCGGCTTGAAGCCTACCTCAAGCAAAATCCGAAAGCCGCGCACGAGTGGGAGACCACCCAGAAGCTCAAGAACGATCCGCGGATCACCCCGCTGGGGCGGCTTCTGCGCAAGACTTCGGTCGATGAGCTGCCGCAGCTTTGGAACGTGCTGATCGGTGAAATGTCGCTGGTCGGACCGCGCCCCTTCATGCCGTCGCAGACGTCGCTGTATCCGGGCCGGAGCTATTATGAGCTGCTGCCGGGCCTCACCGGGCCCTGGCAAGTGTCGGAGCGCAACGAGTCCGAATTCATCGACCGTGCGATCTACGACCACCAATATTATGAAACCGTGTCTCTGCGGACCGACGTGACGCTGATCATTCGGACTGTCTCTGTCGTGTTCAACGCCACCGGTTATTGACGTAATCGTTATCACAAGCACCCCACGCATCTTGATTGCCATCAGGATGCGTGGGTACTACTTCCACAGGACAGTATTAGTTGCTTGTGAAAAATGAGGGGATTCCCAAATGATTATCCGCAAGGGCCTGACGGCTTCGCTCGTTCTTATGATGTCTGTGAGCCTGGCTTCCTGCAAATCGGCGAAAGACCAAGCCGAAGATCATTATCAACGCGCGCAGGAATTGATCCTGGCAGGCGACCCCGACCGCGCGGTCGTCGAGTTCCGCAACGTCTTCAAACTTGACGAGCAGCATCATGACGCGCGGCTTGCCTTTGCGGCCCTGCAGGAAGAACGCGGCAATGTCGCTGAAGCCTATGCACAGTATCTGCGCGTTGCCGAGAAATCGCCGGACGATCTCGCCGCCCTCAAGCCGATGGCCCGGATTGCCGCCGACAGTGGCGACTGGAAATCTGTGCGCAAATATGGCGGGCACGCGCTTGAACTCGATCCTGAAGATCCGTCGCTGAAAGCTGCGATGCTGGGTGCCGATTATGCTCAGGCGATCGAAAACAAAGATGAGGATGCGCGTCAGAAACTCGCCGCCCAAGCCACAGCGATGATCGACACGCAGCCCCAATCCCTGCTTCTCTGGCGCATTGCGATCGACAGCGATCTGCGCGAGATGCGCTACAGCGATGCCTCTGCTGCGCTTGAAAAAGCGATTGAAATCGCGCCGGACAACAAGGAATTCCACCTGAAACGGCTTTCGGTGCTGGCCACCGAGGGGAAAGATCAAGAGGTCGAAACCGGGCTCTTGCGCATGATCGAGCAGTTCCCTGGCGATCAGGCGGTCGAGCAGACATTGCTGCGCTGGTATGTGTCGCACGATCAGCTCGACAAGGCCGAAGCCTATCTGCGCGACCAGATCAAACCCGATAGCGGAACCGAACCGCGGATCTCGCTGCTGGCCTTCCTGAAACAGACCAAAGGTAGCGACGCCGCATTTGCCGAGCTTGAGCAGATGATCGCGGATGGACGCAACGATCCGGTTCTGCTGGCCATGCGCGCCGGACTGAAGTTCGAACGTGGCAATCACGAAGACGCCATCACCGAAATGCAGGCGATCGTCGATGCCGGGGATGAGAGTGATCAGACCCGCACGTTCAAGGTGGCTCTGGCGCAGATGCACCAGAAAGAAGGCGATCAGGTCACCGCGCGCGCGTTGATTGAAGAGGTTCTGGCCAAAGACGAAGGTCAGGTTGACGCCCTGAAGATGAAAGCCGCCTGGCTCATTCAGGATGACAAGAGCGACACGGCGATCTCGCTGCTGCGCACGGCGCTTGACCAGAACCCGCAAGACACCTCGATCATGACGCTTCTGGCGGAAGCCTATCAGCACAACGGCGATACCGATCTGATGGCCTCGATGCTGTCGCTGGCTGTCGAAGCGTCGAACAAAGCGCCGACGGAAACGCTGCGCTATGCCGATTATCTGGCGAAATCCGGCAAGCTGAAGCCTGCGGAAGGCGTGCTGATCGACTCGCTGCGGCTCAATGCCGACAATGTCGGCCTGCTCCGGCAGCTCGGCGCGATCTATGTGCAGATGGAAGATTGGGGCCGGTTGCAATCGGTGCTCGACAAACTCGCAAAGATCGACGGGCAAGAGGCGCAGCAATCTGAAAAAGCCCTGCGGCTGGCGATGTTGCGCGGCCAGAACAACACGCAAGAGGTTCTGGGCTATCTGAACGACCTCGCGCAGCAGCCGAACGGCGGCACCGACGCGAAGATCGAAATCCTGCGGACCTATCTCTCCGGCGGGGACATGGAAAAGGCACGGTCCTATGTCGACGGTCTGTTGCAGGACGATCCAGAGAACGCGACCTATCGGTTTATGAAAGGCGCGGTTCTGGCAGCGGCTGGCGATTTGGCGGGAGCCGAAACGGAATATCGCGGCCTCGTCGCGCAAAATCCGTCGCGGACCAAGGTCTGGGTGGCGCTCTATGGGCTGCTGAATGGCGATGGCCGTCCGGAAGATGCCAATGCGCTTCTGTCGGAGGCTCTCGACACCAATCCAGACGACCCCAGCCTGTTGTGGCTGAAAGCTGGCAGCCTTGAAAAAGACAATGACATTGATGGTGCCATTGCGATTTACGAGACGCTCTATAGCCGTGACACCGGGAATGCGGTCATTGCCAACAACCTGGCCAGCCTGCTGGCGAGCTACCGGACCGACGCTGAAAGTCTGGATCGCGCCTATGCCGTTGCCCGCCGGTTGCAGGGAACGACCTTCCCGCCCTTCCAGGACACCTATGGCTGGATCATCTATCTGCATGGCGAAAAGGAAAATGCTCTGACCTATCTGGAGCCTGCGGCTGCCGCCCTGACCACGGACCCGGTCACCCAGTTCCACCTCGCGCAGAACTACGAGGCGCTTGATCGACCGGCTGACGCGCTCGCACAATATCGCAAGGTGCTGAGCCTGGTTGGAGAGCTCGACACACGCGACTTCGTGAAAACCTCTTCGGCGGCGATCAAAAAATTGGAGCAGGCGACCAAATAACCCGGTCGCCTGCCAACGAAACCATTGTTTTGGAACACGGATGCCCGCATAAGTGTTGCAATGACAATACGCCTACGCGCTTTCTCGGCGAGCCATGAAGCGCAACCTGTATTTTTCGTCAGGAATGGCGCATGTTTTGTTCAAAACCTCACGGAGAGGACAGGCACAATGCTGAAATTTATGACGGGCCTGATGGCCATGCTGATGGCTGTCGCCGTTTTCGCGACGCCGGCTGCGGCACAAAGCACCTATAAAGTTCACACTGGCGACACGCTGCAGCTTGAGGTGGTCGAAGATGGTTCTTTGAACCGTTCTCTGCTCGTCCTGCCGGATGGCAGCGTCAGCGTGCCCATGGTCGGGTCGATCCCGGCCGCTGGCCGGTCGCTTGCAGATCTGAAAGCCAGCATCACCGCCGGGCTGGCACCGAGCTTTGCCACGTCGCCCACCGTGTTTGTTTCGGTGGCGAAACTCTCAACCCCGTCGGGTGGGTCCCGCAGTGGCAGTTCCAGCGCCGCCGGTATGAGCATCTATGTCATGGGCGAGATCGCCAAACCCGGCAAAATCGATGTCGCGCCGGGGACAACGCTTCTGCAGGCGCTGGCCGTCGGCGGGGGCCTGACCAAGTTCGGGGCGCCCAAGCGTATTCAGCTCCACCGGACGGACAGCTCCGGCCAAACCGTGATCTACAACTATAATTACGGCGCGGCGATGTCGGGGGTTGCACAGCCGACGATCGTTCTTCAGTCCGGCGATGTGATCGTGGTCCCTGCCCGTATGCTCTTCGAGTAAGTGACGCTTATGTCTCGACGGCACCTCACACTTGTATGGCCGGTCGTTCCGCTGGCCATACTTGTATCGTCAGCCACGAAGGCGCAGCAGCTGCAATCTACAGCTGAGATCGTCTATGGTGACAGCTACACGTTTGAAACCCCGACAAGCAGCCTGAAAATCAGCGGCCAGGGGACACTGCATTTCACCTCGGATACAGCGAAGGGGATTAGTTTCGGCTTTCGCGATCCGCGTTTCGCAGTCGACTACACCTTGGAAGGTGTGGATTCCAAACTGAGCATCAACCTGTTTCAGAACTGGGATACGCTGCTCTACGCCGATACGGCCTCACTTCCGAGCGAGGCGACGGGAACCGAAGATGGGATGCTTGTTCAGACCGGCGGCAAGCTGGTTTATGCCTTCGGCGATGCCGCTCCGATTGGTGCCGCGCTGGAGCTGAACTACAAGCGCTCCGACTATCTGAACACCACAGCCGCCGGGTTGATCAATAATCAGAGCTGGGGGGGAACTCTTTCAACCCGGGCCAGCCTGACGCCCACCACCGAAGCCAGACTGAGCCTGGGCTACAGCTTCCTGACCCTTGATGACGCGGCGCAAACCGAGCGCAGCACCCGCAGTGTTTCGCTTGGCATTTCGCAGGATCTGACCCCGCTGTGGAGCCTGGATGGCTCGCTGGGTTATACCAACATCTTCACCGACCAGACGGCCCTGGCGACCACGGCCACCAGCTATGGCTTTACCGGAGCCCTTGGGGTTTCACGCGAGCTGCAGGACGGAAGACTGACCGCGCGCATGACCCGGTCTCAGGATGTGAATGGTGCGGTCAACACCTTCCGCTTCGGTCGCGATATGGAGCTGCCCCGGGGCACGCTATCCGGTTCGATTGGCACCGATTGGCGCGATGGCGGCCAGTTCATGTACAGCGGTGAAGTGAATTACACCGAACAGTTTCGGGATGGGACGCTGAGCATAAACCTGGCGCGCAATCTCTCGCTGAACGCCGATAATGCAGATGTTGTGACCACCAAAGTTGGCATCGACTATTCGCTTGAGCTGACCCAGTTCGACAATTTCGGCCTGTCCTTTGACTGGACACGGAATGTCGATGGCGGTGGCGGAAGTGTCGTCACATCCGACTACAAAACCCTCGGCGCGTCATATACCCATGAGCTGACCGAGAGCTGGAACCTCGAAACTGGCGCCAGAACCCGATTGAGCGACGATGTAAACGGGACCCGTAGCGACAATTGGTTGTTTGTGAGGCTGGCTCATAAGTTCTGAGCCCCCGGAGCACGATCATCCAGGAGGATTCATGCCCACAGAGTCCGCGTCGCCCCCGCCCCCGCCCCAGCGCAGCTTCTGGCTATTCGACTGGCTGACGGGTATTCCTGTGGCGGTCTGGATTTTGGTCGGGCTCAATCTTCTGCCCGAGCTGGTTCTGAGCGGCGCCGATTGGGGGCTTTGGGGATCGGCGAGCTGGCGTCGCATTGCCTATGCATGGGGGGGCTTCTGGCCCGGACTGCTCAGCGACTGGCACCCGAACTATCCGTTTCAGCCCTGGATCATGTTCGCAAGCTATGCCTTTCTGCATGGCGGCCTGTCCCATCTCATCGTCAATATGATGACGCTGACATCGTTCGGTCCACTTCTGATTGATCGGATCGGCCCCAAACGCTTTCTGGTCCTCTATATTGCCTCGATCATAGGCGGGGGCATCGGGTTCACCCTTCTCTCCGATGGGCTCAGCCCGATGGTGGGGGCGTCAGGCGCCCTGTTTGGCCTCGCCGGCGCCTGGGTCTCCTGGGAATACACCGACCGTTTCAGCGCCAGCGAGCGGCTCTGGCCGGTGGCCCGCGCCATCGCGCTCCTCGCTGCCCTCAATCTTGTGATGTGGTGGGCGATGAGCGGGCTTCTGGCCTGGCAGACCCATCTTGGCGGCTTTGTTGCAGGCTGGATCATGGCTGGACTTCTGGATCCGACACCGCGCCCGCGTCCGACAGCTTAGAAAACCGCCGAGGCAATGAAAAAGGGCCCCAAAGGGGCCCTTTCCTATTCGTCATTGCGTCTGATCAGAGCTTAGATCAGGCGGCTTTTTTCTTGCGGCGGCGCAGGCCAGCCAAGCCACCCAGACCGCTCAGCAGAAGCAGGCCACCGGCCGGCAGCGGAACAGCCGAGATCTTCACAAAGATGTCGTTGAAGTCTTTGTCGCCAGCCCCGTCGCCGAACATTGCGATCACATTCTTATCGTCGATGACATAGAAGGCCAGCGCAAGATCAGCACCGGAAGCACCGAAATCACCATTGGCGATTTGAGTGCTTTTGGTTTCATTGCGGAACAGAAAATCAACGATCCCACCATTATCATCCGCCACAACCGTGTCGCCGTAGCTGGAGGTTAGGTTGTTGAACATCGTTCCCAGCGAAATCTCGAGCGCGGTGTTGTTGTTAGCCGCTGCCGAACCAAGATAGGTATACTTGATCTGGCCGGCGTCTGACACCGTCAAGCCGCCAGTGCTGGTGTTGTCATAGATCGCGATAGGCGCCCCAGCAGCAGCGCCAATCTTGCCGAACGCGCCAAAGCTCGCCGGGAGAGCGCCCGCCGTGTAGGAGCCCGTCAGGCTCAGAGTTGCGGCGGTGGCCGCCGAAGCTACGAATGTAGCCGCCGCTGCAAATGCAGCAATCTTTACATACTTCATAATGATCCCCTCGGGTCAGTCAAAATTGAACCAAATCTACTATAAGCGAAAACTAGCCAACCCAACAACGCGTTTCTAGTGTTTTTGCCCAACTTTCGCCTAAATTCCCGGATTGCCGACTCACAGCTTCTACTCCTGGTTGTTTCACCGCGAAGACATCAATTATTACGGTATCTGACGCTCACCCGATAACCCATCTGACCAACAAACCGGCAGAGGTTCGATCAATGCCAGTCGAGAACAGACCTGTGATTCTGGAATAAAAACCTGCGCATGGAAACAATCTAATATGCTGCCCCATATTGTTAATATGATTGATACAAATGTAAAAAAACGCGGCGAATCGTCTCAATAACCACGCGCGCTTGCATCGTCACAACACGTTGGAGCCCGACTGAACAGGGTCACTTTCCCTCGAACCTGGTCCGGTAGATCTCCAGCATCTGATCCACCTTTTTCTCCCAGTCATATTCTTCCCGCACTTTTTCACGTCCAGCATTCCCCAATCGCACACGCAACGTCGGATCAAGCGCGAGAGTCTCAATTGCATCTGCCAAGCGCTGCGCGAAGGAGTCCCGCGGAACCGGAGAGACCAAAAGGCCGCATGTTGGATCCAGATAGTCCGCGGGCCCACCCCAATCGGGACCGATCACCGGAAGGCCCATGCTCATTGCCTCAAGCACCACCGCGCCCCCGCATTCCCAAACGGAGTTGAGAATTAGCGCGTCGGCATCCTGCAACAGATTTGCGCACTCTGTCTGCGGTCGAAACCCAAAGAAATGTACTTGGTCATCGATCTCCAGCTTCGTCGCATAGGCCTCAAGCGCTACCCGTTCGTCTCCATCACCAAGAATATCCAAGCTTACATCCACTCCCGACCGTCGCGCCAACGCGATAGCATCCAGTGTGATGTCAATGGCCTTCCACTTGACCAATCGCCCCATGAACACGAGACGTAGTTTGCTGCCTGTGCTCGGTTTTCGCGCCGCAGAGGGCCCCTGCCATGTTTCCAGATCAACTCCGTTCTCGACCAACTCAATCACGCTCGGATGGTCATGAAACGGCAAAGCAGATCGCGTTCGCGCATTGGCGACGACCAGGGTTTTCGCTCTACGTTTTCCTGGGATCAAATAGTTTGCAACACGCGCCAGACGTCGCGCCAGCCCGACCATCAGGCGTGCCGAGTGGCCTTCGAGATCGTCATATCCCTCAGGAAAGGTCATCCCTCCATTCATCGGACCAATCACGACAGGTACACCGAAGCCGTAAATACTCGATGGCGCCAATGGTGAGACCGGGATCGGCTGATGGATTAGATCGACCTGCCCATCCGCAATCAAATCGCGGATCATGCGCGCCTGAAAGCGTTCGTTTACGAGATTCAGAATATTGCCGAAGACGATCTCTCGCAGCCGCCTTGGAAACATGAGACCAGTCCGCCAGACAGCGCGGTGCCAAACGGTATCTTCAATATAGTGTATGTCCTCACGCCAAGGGGCGAGCATATGCTCCAAGTCCTTGCGATTGCGCTCATGCGCGATGAGCGTCGCCGGCAGACCACGTCTCTTGAGAAGCTGAAAATACTTCAGAGGCAGAAAGGCTTCGCCGCCAAACAAAGATGAGGCGTTCGGCGCAACAATCAAAACCCGAGGTTGGCTCATATCAGACATGCAAATACTCTACAGAAATGGCGCGCAGACCATGCGGCTCGCGAGACGGCAATGCAAGCCCTTTGCACCAGAGTTTAGTTGATAGTCGCGGAAGGGGGTGAACAGCCCAGTAAAAATGGCAGGAACTGCCTTCCCTGATCAGCGCTTTCAGATGGCAGAAGTTCGACCAAGAACGCCTCAGCGTTCGCAGCATTTCATAATTATATCAATAACTTACCCCGGCCCGAAGGGAAACGCTTTGGTGCAACTTCATCCAGCCAACAATCAAACCGATGCGTTCTCAGCAAACTGGACCGATTTGGCTTAGAGGTTTACCGTATATCCCCTCTGGCCGGGAGAGGCCGGATGCGCACGAACGCATCGCATTCGCAAAGGCACAGAAGGCCTCTCTTCCACGTAGAGTAAGAGACGTGAGTTCCCTCAGCTTGGCGGACAAATGGGCTTTGAGTTTCCGGCCCTTCAATCGTCTTCAAACCTTCTTGGTCAACTTATAGAACCCCATTTTCCGCGCCAGTGCCTTCAGGCGTTGTTCACGCTCGTAGTCTGAAGGCGTAAGTTCGATATAACTCACCCCCTGAGTTACCCCGTTACGCGCGTTATGGAATTCCCGGAGCGACCCGGTTTCGAGCCCACGCAATACCCACCATTTTGATGGTCCACTCACGTGGATGCACTTCACCTTATCAAGCGGTTCAAGCTTCATGGTCAGGTGTCCGGGTAGTCCTAACGCTACAGCGATACGCTTGAACTTCCCGCGTTCCCAGCACCGCCACGCTTGAGGCGACAAGTGTTCACCACCGATCTGCATGGCCAACGCCGACCAGACAACCGCTTCAATGTGCATAAAGGGCCGGAAGCGCTCAACATCGAGCTCGCGAATAAACCAGTCGAGCCAGTCAAGATCAACCGCCCCGGCGCGCAATTGTGCCACACCGATATCAACATGGTTGGCCAAAGGGACTCCCAGCTCAAACACCCGGCGCACGGCTTCGGGGGGGTAGAGACAGTTTGGTCCTTGGCGCATCATCATCACGCCCGTCTGCGGTGTGGGTTCAAAGCTGAAGCGGTTCGGAAAAAACAAATCGGGATCGGTAACGATAATTTCGTCCTCTGCCGCACTCAGCACGATTGGATCAATTATCTTCCGCCAGCAGGGATGCCCTTCATGCAGAGCGCGCAGGCCGATCTTTCCCGGGAATCGTTCTTCGAGTCGCGCTGCGACCTCTTCTTTCGCGATCACCTCGATACTGCTTTGAGACGGGATTTCCAGTCTGCCAGCCTCTTCCTCGAAGATTTCTTTTTCATCGAAATTGTCAACCACGAGGTGCAAGCGCACCGGCTCGATGCAATTGCGAAGCATCGTATCAATGCACACCCGCGCATAAGCCATCGAGTGAGACGACAGCAAGATGAAGACATTGCGGGTCAAGCCTGCATTCGTCATTTAACGTGATCCCTTGTAGTGCGTTCGTGCCTTAGCCTCGGCTCATTCTCGATATCGTCAAACAGCTGCCCGAGCCAGTTGGCTTCGCGGTGGAGGTCGAAATCGGCTTCGACCTGCGACCGCCCTGCCCGGCCCATATCGGCACAGAGCGCCGGGTCGGATAACAGCCGGTCCAGCCGGTCGGTCAGGGTGATGACGTCGCCTGGCGAGACAAGAAAACCGTTTTCACCGTCTTTCACCAACTCTCCGACCCCGGCCACCTGGCTGGCAATCACCGGGATGCGGCTGGCCATCGCTTCCATCAGCACGACCGGCACACCTTCGGCGAAGCTCGCCAGAACCAGCATATCGGCCTCTTCCAGAATGCCTGCCACCGCGTCCTGCGGCTGATAGCCAAGGAATGTCACCGCGTCGCGCATATCCTGCGCGCGCGTCTCAAGGGCAGCGCGGTCGGGCCCATCGCCGACAATCGTCAGATGAGCGTCCGGGTGCTTTTCGCGAAGGGCGGCGAAAGCATCGAGGAGCAGGGGCACGCCCTTCACCGCGGCGAGACGACCCACGAAAACCACTCGCTTGCCGTAGCTCTCGCGCGGCTTCGTGCCGTAGTGGTCGGGCGTTACGCCGCAATGCACGATCCGAAGCTTCGACCAATGCGCCTGATCAGAAAACAGCATCGCCTGAGAGCGGCTGAAATGGCTGATACAGGCGACGAAACGGGCGCGGGCGATCTTTTCGTCAAGGCGCCAATGCATCGGCTCGAAAAAGATCGCCGGGCCGTGCAGGGTAAAGCTGTAGGGGATGCCGGAAAGCGCGCTGGTCAGCATGGCCACCGAACAGCTCGAATTGGCGAAGTGGTTGTGCAGATGCACAACGCCTTTGCGTTTCAGCTCGTCCGCCAGCAGCCCTGCCTCGATGAAATAGAAAAGCTGCCACAGAAGCGCTTTACCTCCGGCCGGCCGGGTGCGCCAGGCGAGGGCGAGCGTCGAGAACCATCCGCGCGGATCGCGCAGGAGCGCACGCGCATGGGCGGCCAGTACGCGCCCCGGGGCACGCCGCGCGGTCTCGACCAAAGACATGGTCCGCGCCTGCTCTGCTTGTTGATCGTCGCCCACGACATCTTTGGGATGAGCCCGGCGCGCTGTGAAGGTATGAACCTCATGACCAGCGGCACGTAAAGCCTGCACTTCGCGCAGGATGAAAGTGTGCGAGACCTTCGGGTATTCGCCGGTGAGATAGGCAATCGGCTTATGCGCCATATTTTCTTCGCTCATCTGCCCCGACTCCACTCCATGCCGCCTGGCTGCGCTTTGACGGCCAAAGCCACAAGCGCATAGACTGTAAAACTCACCGGAACGCGCAGAGCCAGTGACACGAGCCCGCCGATACCGAGTGACGCCTTGCCCTCGTTTTCACGCAGGTGTGGCCAGTGCTGATAGACCTCATCCACCCCGTTATTCTGCCGTCTGCGCACCTTTACGAGCCGGGCGAACCCTTCGACCATTGGCCAATGATACAGGGCGGGCACTTCAATCCGTTCATCCGGGGCGAAGTTGAGCCGCACGAAGGTATCGTCGGAAATAATATCCGGGAACGCGCCCCAGCGCGTGCGCCCGGCTTCATTTACGGCAAATAGTCCGGCCCCCACGGCGCCACCCTGAATGAACGGCAAGCGGATCCAGAAATCCGCATAGCGACGGGTAACCCAGCTCTGCGCAGGCCGAACCGCAAGCGTTCCCGTGGCATAAACAGGTTTTTCGGAGGCAAGCACCTCCCGCAGTTCACCGATCAGAGCCGGGCTGCAGATGACATCCGCATCGAGATAAATTCGGGCTGTTCCGCTGGCAGCAGCGTCGGCTCGATTGAGCGCGCCCACCTTGCCAGGCGCGGCATCCGACACCACGATCAGCCGCCATCCCCGGGCCTCAAACTGCGGCATGAAGCTTTCCACAACGGTTTCGGTCCCGTCGATACAGGCATTCGCGGAAACCACAATTTCAAGGGCGCCAGCCGTCCTGTCCTGCCCGAGCACTGCCGACAGGGTCTCGCCAATATAGGCAGCTTCGTTATTCGCAGGGATAATGATGCTCAGCAGCGACCCAGCGGCATCCGGACCCCGGCCCGGTTGGTTTATTCCGTTTTGTCTCATGCCTTTGGACGCTATCATGACTGCCATTCAATAGTGTCTGCCCATAACAGTTTCCACCCCGCCGCGCCAGCACCATAGCGGGCCGTGCGGTCGCTGAAAAAAGAAACCCGGCCAGATGGTGGCCGGGTTTCTCTTCAGCGCTGTTCTTTGCGACCGTCGTTAGACGGAGGCTAGAGCATCTGTTTGCGTCGGTGCAGTACCGACAAACCACCAAGTCCGGCCAACAGAAGCAACCAGGAAGCGGGCAGCGGGACCGCAGCAATCGTGCCATAAAGGCTTACATGCGAAAGCTCCTGCTGGCCTGAAATGCTCCAACTGGCCGTAAGGTCGCCATCGAGGCCGAAGGCCGCCCAATCAGGATCGAGCCGCCCCTCGCCACTTTTGAACACCAAGACCAGATTGGAATAACCCGGCGCTGCAATGCTCAGCGATCCGCTGAGCCCCGAGAACAAGGTTCCGGTAATGGCTTGCAAAGCCGTCCCCGCAAGCACCCCTTCGCTGCCACCGCTTTCCCGCTTGTCGATCAAGACGAGTGAGGAAATTCCGGTGACGCCCTGGACGTCGGCAAGGCTTTCATTGCCAACGCCATATCCCAAACAGGTCGCCGTCGGGTCCGATGTCAGAGAAAAGGTTCTTTGGTTCGCGAAAACGGACGAACCGGGACAGTCAACGGTCGCGGCCGAAGCCGCCGTAGACGCAGCAGACCCGATGATAACAGCAGCAACCACCCCTTTCAGGGTTTGTGCATACCCACGGAATGCACTCGTAATAAACATTGTCATGAAGGCCCCCACCCCCGTGCTGCAACATATGCAGCATTACTCACAATAGTCTCACCTGATCAGGTTAACACGGATTGGGATGCCATTAATATGATTTTTGGAAACTCATCGTTTCGGTAAAATTATACTGAAATTTTCGATGGTTGGATTGGCCCAGCCTGACGTCCTGATGGCGTTTCATGGCGCAGCTTGTCGTTTTCCCTGATTCGCAACTGGGCGATTTGCCGCAGCGAAGGGCTCAGCTTTCCCGTGTGATCGGCTTCGTCCGATGCTTGGCAGACGGGTCATGGGAGAGGCTGGAAAGATGATCGAGCCCGTACACCAAGAGCGCCGTCATGATCACGCCGAGCGAGCCAACCAGGGAATAGGTCAAGAGCCCCAGCCACCAGGCATGCCCCGAGGCGATGACAGCAATTGCTGCAACCGCGCCGATCAACATCCCGATGACAAGCAGACCTACCTGCATATTGATCCCATACCGATTTCGAGACTCGCTCGTCTTCAGGATAGGACCAAGTCATGTGCAAGCCTACACATGCATGTAAACATAGTTACCAAATACTTACCGCGGTGCGCCGACGGAGCAATTCGAGCCTGTTCTCAAACAAATAGGGCTGGCGAAATATCGCCAACCCTCGCCTCGTTGGAAATACCGTGTCAGGCGTTGGAATTGCGGCGGCGCAACATCCCCAGTGCCGCGAGACCGGCAAGCAGCATCGGGAAACCCGCGGGCAATGGCACAGCGGCCACGGCCCCTTCTGCACTGACGCGCATATCGGTGCCGCCATTCGCGCCAGCAACACCGGTGCCGCCTCCGACCCCGAAATTGGGTTGCGCGCAAGAATTCCGCGGGAAACCGCCAGCGAAGATCGTTCTACAATTGAAGTACTTCTCGCTCGCGGTGAGGGCGATGGGCGTATCGCCGATCACCGAGCTGCCGAAATCCAGCGTCAGCACTTCCCAATGCGATCCGCCCTTGCTGATCAGCTGCAACACGTTGCCCGACCAGTTCACAAGCTGATTGCTCCCGCCAAACGTATAGGCGGCGCTGCGCCAGGGCCCCGGCAGGAACGACGCAAGATCGTAGCCCGTCACAACGGGGCCACCTGCGCCTGTGTCGAAACTCAGCGTGCCGGTCAGAGTGCCGCCAGGCCCGGTCTCGGTTCCGGAAATGGAGTAGATCTGGTAGCTCGAAAACACGTCGTTGAACGTGTAGGTCACCGACGCGCCTTCAGCCGAGCCGCCGATGAATGCAGCGCCCGCAAGCACTGCAGAAAGAATTGAACGTCTCATTATACCCCCTCGGGTCAGAAAATTTCCCACCCGAGCAATCTGTCCAGCGCAACACAGTTCGTCTATCACCCGAACGGGTTATACTGGGGCAATTTCCCTCATGATTTCCATGATTTCGCGAAAATGCGTGAAGAGGAGCGTCGATCCGCCCCCGGGGATCAGATCAAACGAGGCCCGGCCCTCGGCTTGGGTAAACCGATCAATATCTGCCGCAGACAGAACCGGATTTTCATCGCCGATAATCCAGTGGATCGGACAGGGAACGGCACGATAATCGTCGGTCCAATCGGCCATCGCCGCGGCACCATCGCTGACGAAGGCATGCGGCCCCTGCTCGACCATGTGCAGGATCCCCGCTTCGAGCACCGGCCGAAAGGCGGGATTTTCGAGCGCGGCCATATCGGCAGGACAGCCATCGAACAGATGACGCAGATAGGCTGAGGGGCCGCGCCGCATCCAGACCGGCACCCCAAGGCGCAGGATCAGCTCCATGACCCTTGGTGTGTGTCGGCTGGCAGCCGCCGCAACGCGCACATGTTTGGGCATGGCCGAGAGATGGTGATCGAGGATCGGTATACCGGCCCCGACCATGACCAGAGCTTCTGCCTCTGTCCCAAGTGCCCGCGCAATCCGGCAGGCATGGCTCGCCCCACCCTGATGGGCAAGAATGGTCAGCCTGTCCTGTCGCGACGGCCAGGCAAGTTCGACCGCGCGCAGGGCATCCTCAACCACAAGCGCATCGAAATCGACGCCGTCAGGCGCTGGATCGCTGCGGCCGAAACCGGGGCGCGAGACGGCGGCGAGACGATAGCCCGCGCGGGTCAGGTCGCTCGTCATCGCATGAGAGAAAAACGGGCCATAGGGCAAGCCATGCACCATCAGCACCGGGCGGCCGTCAGAGGGGCCAAGTTCGATCATCCCCACCGACCGATCATGCGCGAAACCGGCACGCTGGCGCGGGGTATAGACGGCGTTTGCGCCGCGCTTTGGCGCCGCCTCGCGACCATCAGCGGCCTCGATTTCAAGCAACAGAAGCCCAAACGCCAGCGGCACAAGCTCTGAAACCCGCGCCGTGCCGGTTTTTCTGAGGATCGTTTTTGCCTGCACCCGGATCGTTTCAACACTGCGACCGCGTTCCGTTGCAATGACGGACTGGGTCTTGCCGCACAGCAGCCCCCCGAACACCTCGGTCTCGCTTTTCGTCAGCCCAAAGCGCGCGGCAATGCGGGCGATTTGCTTTTCGGTCCAGGCAAAATGCGCGAAGGTCACCATCAGCCGGGACCCGTTGCCCAGCAGACAGGCGCGGGCGTGCAAATTCTGCTGATCGCTCGACCGGGTGAGAACCAGATCCTGAGGCTCTGCAATGGGAAACATCCCTTGCAGGTATTCACGCAGAAGAGTCTGGGTTGCGGCTGTGAAATCGAGCTCGCTCAGCCCAGCGGGCAAGGAGCGCCCCACCA
Source organism: Paracoccaceae bacterium (assembly GCA_050288685.1). Classification (GTDB taxonomy): domain Bacteria; phylum Pseudomonadota; class Alphaproteobacteria; order Rhodobacterales; family Rhodobacteraceae; genus Sinisalibacter. The sequence goes on from JBNKEH010000005.1 coordinate 29,851, forward strand.
GCGCCTCGGCCGGGCTATTTCCATCCACGGTTTCGCTGCCGCGCTCAATCACCAGCGTTGCCAGAGCAGAAGAAGATCCAGCGCCATCGCTCCGCGCAAGACGATCAAGATGGCGGATGAAGGCCGCGTCGATCTGCTCGGCGGGAAAATCGGGATCAAGCGCGTGGCCATCGACCGTTGCGAAAAACAACATCGCGGCGGCGTCATACATGGCTTCGAACGTGTCGCCGCCCTCGGCCAGATCGTAGGCCCGTCCGAGGAACTCCATGGCTCGAGCGCCAGCATTGATGCCGACGCCCTTGGTCATGTTCTGCGAAGATGGGAAGGCGACATGTGGATGCCCGATCCCTGCGCCGTTCACGCAGTTTTGCGGCGCTTCAGACCGAACAGGCTGGCCACCGCGAAAGCGAGCAGACCAATCCCCGCCGGAAGCGGCACAGGCGCGAGCGGCGCCTCTGACTGCGGCAGGCTTGTCGGCTTCTTGCCGGTCGGCTCTGAGCCAGTCGGCGTGGTCGGGGTCGTGGGGGTCGGTGCAGAGACCAAGATTTGCCCGCAGGGTGCAATTGTGCAGCTGCTCGGTGCGTTCGTGGTTGGGGTCGTAGCCGGGGTCCACGCCGTCAGTTCGTAGCTGCCGGTTTGCGGGTCATTGAGCCGATCAAGAAACGTGTTGGCATAGGTCAGGGCAGCAAGGGTTTGCGGGGCACCGCCACCATCGCCGAAATACAACGAAGAGCCATCGTCATAAGACGCGACAAACGTGCCCGAGGTTTCAAACAGAACCTCCCACATGGCGATCTGGAACCCGGCCACCATGGCCCCATCGCTGAAATTCAGCCCACTATAAGAGGTTTGGAACAGGCGCCGCAGATTGCCCCACTGCGCATCTGAAAAGGAGCTGGCAGGGGTCGTGTCGTTTGCGATGTAATCCAGACCAGCACTGAACGACGCCGAGATCGAAACGCTCCAAGCCAGGAAGTTTTCCGTGCGACTGTTCAGGTAGAGCGCACCAGCGGGAACGACGAAGCTGCCATAGGTCGTCTGCCCGGCATTTCGCACATTCACCTGCATCATCGTGTAGGCGTCATCGGGACCGAATACACTTGACCCGCTCGGTGTGAGAGCAACCGAGGAAGCATCTGCCGTCTGAGCAGCAAAAACAAACGCCGCAGCACACACTGCGCGCAACATTGAAGTAGCAACCGAAAACATGACTTTTCCAACCCAGTCTGTCAATTTTTTGCTACAATGAACTAAATTTATTTACAACAAGTTAACTGAAATATATTCGTTTCCAGTATTGCCACAATCTGGCCACAATCTGCCGCCGGCACTTTGAGCAAGGTCCGACCGCAGCCATGTTTCAGCTTTCAGCTTGGATTTTACGGCGAAACGCGGCGCAACAGGCGCTACTTGTACTCGATCAGTCCGGCCGGGCGGCGGACCATTCTGCGCAGGTGGAACTCCAGCCCCCCCAACGCCTCCGGGAATTTTCCAAGCGTTAGAAAAAAGGCGTTTCGCCAGCCTACACGGCGCGAGAGGCGGAGGACCTGAGCAGGGTAGATCGCCAGAAACAGCAGCGCCCAGGGTCCAAAAATCAGCGCGGCCAGTAATATAACGAGCGGAAGAGCCGCCCCCCAGAGCAGCGCACGGCGGGCTTGTGCAACGAAGTGCCGCTCGGGGGGCTGCCCATGCATCGCAGCCCCTTCAGCATAGGCATGCCCGGCCCGTCTGGTGCGTTTCCACCATTGCCCGAAGCGGGTCATCGCCGCATCGTGCAGGGTCATTTCGCAGTCGAGCCGCCAGACCTCCCAGCCGTTTCCCCGCAAACGCACGCAAAGTTCGGGTTCTTCACCGGCGATCAGGTTCGGATTGTAGCCGCCAACCTGATCAAGCGCCGCCATACGCATCAGTGCGTCGCCCCCGCAAGCAAGGGCGCGGCCGATGGGCGTATCCCATTCCGCATCGCAAAGCGCGTTGTAGACGGTGGCTTTGGGAAAGCGTTCGCGCCGCCGCCCGCACGCCACAGCCGCCGTTTCGTGCTCCGCCAGAAAGCCATGCGCCGTGTCGATCCAGCCCGACTGCAGCTCGCAATCGCCATCGATAAACTGCACGAAATCCGGACGCTCGCCCAGATTGCGCAGCCGCTCAAGCCCGGCGTTGCGCGCCCGCGCCGCCGTAAAGGGCTGGGTCATATCAAGCACAATCACCTCGGCCCCAACCGCCTCTGCGGCTTCAACCGAGCCGTCGGTCGAGCCGGAATCGACATATACGATCCGTGCCAGCCCGCTCACCGAGGCAAGGCAGTTCAGCAGCCGCTCCCCCTCGTTGCGACCAATGAGGACAGCCGCGATGGTCATGACGGACAAAACGGATAGCTCGCGCTCAGATCCACGCCCGGAAACTGCGCCGTGAGGCGGGCATAGTCTTCCGTGAAGACCTCTTCGAGCGTCGCTTTCAGCGCGGGGGAAAGCTCCGGGCGTTTCTGCATCTGGCGGCTTTGCTTGATGCGATCCCGCAAGGCTTGCGGCACGAGCAGACGGCGCAACCTGGTGGCCACCGGGTTGTCGATAATCAGCTCATGAAGCGGAAAACGGCGAATGCGCTCGGCCGATACGTTCATCGCAGCGGCGTCGTCATGCCAGACCAGCGTTTGATCAAGGCCGAGGAATTGCCCCACCCGATCAAGCACCGCCTGTGGCGTGCGGTTCATCTCTTCGAGGCTTGCGATCAAAATATTGTCGGCGCCGAAGGCCTCGAACCAAGGGGCGATCTGCATGCCGTAGCGGCTATAGGCAATGAGTTCGGGATGGTCGCGGAACGCCTGGTCAATCTCGCCGGACATCTCGCCCATGGTCCATTCGTGGATGTAATGCGAAACCGCCCGGATGATTGGGTTGCGGATCAGATATATGACTTTCAGCTGATCGACACAGGCGGTGAGACGGGGAAGCGTTTCCGGATAGGTCGGAAGCTTGGTGTAATGCGTGCTGGCCTCGCCCAGAAGATCGCCCGGCGACGCCTCGCTATATAGCCCTTCGTACCAATCCAAACCTTTGGCGTAGATTTCGTCATTGGAAAAGAAATTGGGCTCTTTCGGGGTCGTCATGAAGACACCCGGTTGAGCGACAAGCTGGGCCTGCAGAGTTGTGGTGCCACATTTCATCGCACCGATGATGATGAAGTCAGGAAGTGCCATAGAGCTAGCCTATCCGGCGATCGCCGTAGGGAGAAAGAACATTGATCCAAATATCCGCCGCTTCGCGTTCGTTGCGCGCGGGCACCGGCTTGCCTGCTAGCCTTCGGGCTTGCGCGATGCCGCGCCCCAGATACCAGAGCAGATTGGCCGCGATCAGTCCCCACCAGCCATAGGCGCGATACAGAAAGCGCGTGCGCGACGCATAGTAATAGCCCGGCAGCCGTTTGCGCGCCGCCGCGAGCGTTTTCACCGGACCGGACCCCCCGCGGAAATGCACGACGCGGGCGTGATCGACATAGGCAATCCGCCAGCCTTTCTGACGTGCACGCCAGCAATAGTCGGAATCTTCGTAATAAAGAAAATATCCTTCATCGAGCGGCCCCACGTCATCAATCACGCGCCGATCGACAAGGATGCAGGCAAAGCTTGCCCAATCGATTTCGCCGTCCTGCGGAGGCATCTCCAATGGCACGTCATAGCGCTTGAAAAGCTTTGTGACGGCGCCCGTCCCTGCCCCGCGGATCAGCTCGCTCGCCGGGGAGTGGAACCGAAAGCAGCTCACCTGCTGCGGCCCGTCGCTATACTCGATATGAGGCGCAAAGAGGCCGTTCTCCGGAGCCGCCCGTGCGGATTGCAAAAGCGCTGCGAAAAATCCTGGCCGGATTTCGGCATCGGAATTGAGAATGAGATAGTATTTCGCCCGCACGGCGTTGATCGCCTGATTGTGGCCCCCAGCGAAGCCGGAATTTGTGGCGGAACGTACCAGAGTAACAGAGGCGCCAAGCTGTTGCGTCTCAATCCAATCGGCAATCTGGTCGGCCGATCCATCATTCGAAAGGTTATCGACAACGATTACCTTCGCGTCGATCCCGCCGAGATCGTCGAGCACGGAGCGTATGCAATTGATTGTCATATCACCGGTACGAAAGTTGATGATCGAGACAACCAATTCCGGTTCCGTTTGCGCCGCGATAGCTTCCACCGTCGATTCACTCCAATGTCTTAGTCGCCCGGGATCAAGGCTTTGAATTTCCCAATCCCATAGTCGGTTCGGAACAATTTTGTAACCCTTGGCGAAGAGAGTTGCAGCCAGAATTCAGGGTTGTTAGCTTTTGGGGGCGACAGAGCGTTTGGGGAGTGTCTATACAGCGCCATGCCGAACACACTCGCCTATATCGTTCTTTTCAGTTGGCCGGCCGTTGTCTGGCTGTTGTTCCGCCTGCGCCCGCCCGCCGAGGCCCTGGCATGGGCGGTTATTGGCGGGTATCTGATGATCCCCACCCGGGTCGGTGTCGACTTTCCAATGATTCCGACGCTGGACAAAGACTTGATCCCCAGCCTGGCGGCCGGTCTATTCATCATCGGCGCGATCAAACGAGAGAAGGTACAGGCCGCTTTCGCCTCGCGACGGGGCGCCAAAAATGAGAATGGACCCGAACTGGCACGTATCCAGTCCCAAGGCGGGATCGCGATCAAACTCCTGATCGGCCTCATCGTCGTTAGCCCATTCCTGACCGGCATCACCAATGGCGAGCCGCTGACCTATGGCACAGCAAATCTACCGGGCATCCGGATCTATGACTCGTTCTCGATGGTACTTTCCAGCTTGGTGATGATCCTGCCTTTCCTTCTGGCACGGCGCTATCTGGCAACGCCAAAAGCTCATGCGGTCTTGCTCATGGTCCTCGTCCTGGCCGGGCTTCTCTACTCGCTCCCAGCGCTTTTCGAGGTGCGGATGAGTCCGCAACTCAATGTGTGGGTTTATGGATTTTTCCCGCATTCTTTTGCCCAACAGATCCGCGATGGCGGATTTCGACCGGTGGTCTTCCTGCTGCACGGGCTCCGAGTCAGCTTGTTTTTCGCCCTCACAGTATTTGCGGCTCTTGCAACCTGGCGCACACGGCAAGGCCAAGCCCGGGCGGGTTATCTGGCAGCAGCCCTATGGCTGTTGATGACGCTGGTTCTGTCGAAATCGCTCGGCGCCCTGGCGACGACGCTGCTACTCATCCCGGTCGCACTGCTTGTGAAAGTGCGAGGGCAGTTATTCGTGTCGGCGCTCGTCGCCGCTATCATCTTATCTTATCCGATGCTGCGCGGCGCGTCTTTGATCCCGGTCGACACGGTTCATGAATTGGCGCAATCGATAAGCGAAGAGCGCGCGATTTCGCTTCAGACCCGTCTCATCAATGAAGATCGCTTGCTTGCAAAAGCCAATCTGAAACCTGCTTTTGGTTGGGGCGGCTGGGGGCGATCACGGGTTTTCGACACCGAAACCGGGCAGGATATCAGTACTGTAGATGGATATTGGGTGATCCTGATCGGCGTGAATGGCTGGCTCGGCTATCTCGCGTTGTTCGGCTTGCAGACACTGCCGATATTCCTGCTTTCCCGGAATTGGCAAAAGCTTCAGATTTCGCTCGCGACATCCGGTCTCGCGATTGTGCTGGTCGTCAATCTTGTCGATCTTATCCCGAATTCCGGCATCACCCCGGTCACCTGGCTGATTGCTGGAGCGCTGGCGGGACGATGTGAGCTCAGCCCGGTGCTTGCGACCCTTGCCAAAGCTCCGGTTGGCCGGCGCAAACGAGCCGCAGTTGAAGAGGAGCCCCAGGCCGCCAGTCAATCTGAAGACGCCGGCTCCCCAGCTCGACCTACTACAAGCCGCAGGCCGGTTCGACGTTACTCGCGCGACCTGAAAAACTAGGGGATCGGATCAACACGGTCCAATCCTCTCACGTCTCACCTGCACCGCCGCCCCCAAAACCTTCCCGAAAATCGGTCAAATTGTTCATATCCCCCCACTGTTTCCTTCATTTTATCATTCTCCCGCCTTATAGATCGCCAAAACTCCGCTGCGGGTCTACAGGCAGCACCTAATGGAAAGCCAAATGCGCGACGAAATCACGATGGATGATCGCTGGTTCAAACTGAACGATTCAGTGAAGGTGAATATGCCGGAACGGCAGGGGCTGTTTGCCGATCTCCGCCACCGGCTTTCCGCAGGACAGGGATTCACGCTGGCGACGGTGAATCTTGATCATGTCGTCAAACTACGCCGGTTACCGGCTTTTCGAAAAGCCTATTCAGAACACACCCATGTGGTTGCCGATGGCAATCCGATTGTGTGGATATCGCGGCTAGCAGACCGCCCGGTGGAACTCATCCCGGGTGCCGATCTTGTGCATCCCCTCGCTGCGCTGGCCGTTGAACTCGATCTGCCCCTGGCCTTGCTGGGCGCAACAGAGACCTCTCTCAACCGTGCTGCGGCTGGCCTTGTAAAGGCACATCCCGGCCTGAACATCGTTGCACAAATCTCACCCGCATATGGGTTCGATCCTGAAGGCGAAGAGGCTGAGGCGTGCATTTCCGCCCTCGGCCAATCTGGCGCACGCCTTTGCATTCTGGCGCTTGGGGCGCCGAAACAGGAAGTATTCGCGGCACGCGCCTATGCGGCGCTTCCGCATTGTGGGTTTGCCTCGCTCGGCGCCGGGCTCGATTTCATCGCTGGCGAGCAAAACCGCGCCCCTGCCTGGGTTCGGCAACTGGCGCTGGAATGGCTGTGGCGTATGCTCTCCAATCCCCGCCGCCTGGCCCGACGCTATCTGAACAGCGCATTGGTTCTGCCGGGTCTTGCCCTGTCAGCGATCCGCAGCCGCTAGCGGATCGACAGGCGCCAGAGACTCTGGCTATCTCGGTTTCGGCGAACAGACCTGCTCGCCAGGCTTTCCACGAAGCCCCTAATGTGCAGCAATGGCGGGCCGAACAGGACACACGGGTAGACCAGTCCGGTGCGTGGCATCGCTGAAGCTCGGGGGCAACCGCGGCTGCCAGTCGTGGGAAGCCGCCCTGCCCTGACCCTCAGCACGTTCGGCCAGCTCGAGGCTTGATTTTGAAACTTTCAGCCAATGCTTGGCGTGATTCAGCAGGGAATACTTCTGCCGCTGGCTAGGCTGTTCCTATCCGCCGAATTCTACCAGCAGAGGGGCCGCCATGACCGTGGACGATATTCTTGCGACGCTGATCGCCTTTCCCACGGTCGCGCGAACTCAAAACGGCGCGATTGTCGACTGGATTGCCGAGTATTGCCGGGCTGCCGGAGCTGAAGTGACGGTTCTGGCCGGCCCTGAGGGCGACCGGTCGAACCTCTTCGCCACCATCGGCCCGCGCGAGCGGCAAGGCTATGTGCTTTCCGGGCATATGGATGTGGTACCGGCGGGTGAGGCGGAATGGAGTTCGGACCCCTTCGCCCTGCGCCGCGAGGGCGACAGGCTGTATGGCCGTGGCACCTCCGACATGAAGGGCTATCTGGCCTGCGCCCTCGCTGCGCTGCCAAAGCTGGCGGCGATGGATCTGGCGCAACCGATCCACCTTGCCTTTTCCTATGACGAAGAGGTCGGATGCCGGGGCGTGCCGCATATGCTGGCCGCCCTGCCCGACCTTTGCGCGCTGCCGCTTGGGGCGATCATCGGCGAGCCGAGCGGGATGCGGCCGGTGCTGGCCCATAAGGGCAAGGTGGCGGCACGGATGGAGGTGATCGGGCGGTCCGGCCATTCCTCGCGTCCCGATCTGGGGCTGAATGCGGTACATGCCATGGCCGAGGTCATCACCCATGCCGTGGCGCATGGTCAGTCGCTCACCGGTGGCCCGTTCGACGATACCTTCGCCCCGCCCTATTCCTCGCTGCAAGTCGGGGTCATCTCTGGCGGTCAGGCGGTCAATATCATCCCGGATCGCTGCACTGCCGATATCGAAGTGCGGGCCGTGCCGGGTGTCGTGCCCGCCTCGCTGCTGGAGCCGATCAAAGCCCGGCTCATGGCGCTGAAGGGCAGTGGTTTCGAGGTGACCTGGGAAGAGCTGAGCTCCTACCCGGCGCTGGCCATGGCGGGCGAGACCGCGCTGGCAGGGCTGCTGGCGGAGCTTACCGGGCAGGAACCGATCCAGGCGGTCAGCTATGGCACCGAGGCGGGGCTGTTCCAGAAGGCCGGGATCAACGCGATCATCTGCGGGCCCGGCGAGATTGGCCGCGCCCATCGCCCGAATGAATTCATCGAAATGAGCGAGCTTCGGGACTGCCAGAACATGATTGAGGCGCTCGGCGCACGTCTTGCGGCGTGACGAGTGGGGGCGCGTCCATGGCATTGCTTTTCAATTCCGATGCGGCACGCGGCGCGATCTTTCGGAACGTGTTCGCGGGCGCGCTGCCGGAGGTGGAGGTTTTCCAACGTGAGGACGATGTCGCACCCGAGAAGGTCAGCTACCTCGTCACCTGGACGGTGCCGGACGACATCGCGCGCTACCCCAATCTGGAACTGCTGATCTCGATCGGTGCGGGCGTTGACCAGTTCAATGCCGATATCGTGCCGCCCCATGTGAAACTGGTGCGCATGGTCGAGGATGGGCTGATCCGGATGATGCAGGAATATGTGACGCTCGGCGTACTGGCGCTGCAGCGCGATATGCCCGCCTATCAGGAGCAGCAACGCCGCCGGGTTTGGCAGGCCCTGCCCGCACGGCAGGCCACAGATTGCCGGGTGGGATTTCTCGGCCTCGGGATGCTGGCGCAGGCGGCCATCGCGCGGTTGATGCCGTTTGGGTTTCCGCTGGCCGGATGGAGCCGCAGCCCGAAGCAGATCGAGGGCGTCACCTCTTTTCATGGTGCCGAGCAGTTGTCTGGTTTTCTGGCGCAGACGGATATTCTGGTCTGCCTGTTGCCGCTGACCGGAGAGACGCGCGGGATGCTTGATCGGGACCTTTTCGCGCAACTGCCTGCCGGGGCGCGGTTGTTGCATGTCGGACGGGGACCGCAGCTTGATGCCTCTGCCCTGATAGCGGCGCTGGACAGCGGCCAGCTGGCCGCCGCGATGCTGGATGTCACCGATCCCGAGCCGCTGCCCGAGAGCCATCCGCTGTGGTCGCATCCCAAGGTGATGATCACCCCGCATATTGCGTCCGTGACCCAGCCGAAGACGGCGGCGCAATCGGTTGTTGAAAACATCAGGCGCCACCGCGCCGGTGAAAAGCTGATCGGCGCCGTCGATCGAAGCCTCGGCTATTAGACCCATCCCCCTGCTACAAAGGAAAACACCATGTCGCTTCTGAAAACCATCGACACCAATCCCAGCTTCACCCCGAAGGAAGCGCGCCCCGCGCCGGAGCGGCTGATTTCGGGCGATCCCGCCTTCAAGACCTGGGCGCAAGACGCTTCGAGAGACGACAAGGTGCTGACCGGCATCTGGGAAGCCACCCCCGGCGTGACCCATTCGATCAAGGGCACGACCTTCGAGTTTTGCCACATCCTGTCGGGTGTTGTCGAAATCGAGGAGAAGGGTGGCGAGACCAAGACCTACCGCGCGGGCGACAGCTTCGTGATGAAGCCCGGTTTTGTCGGTGTCTGGCGCACCATCGAAACGGTGCGCAAAATCTATGTCGTTGTAAACGACTGATCCCGCCCAGCGCGCCTGCGCATCAAGACGGCAAGGAGGCCCTCCCGTGAACAGCTACAAGATCGCGCTCATCCCCGGTGATGGCATTGGCAAGGACGTGACCGCAGCGGCCTGGCAGGTGCTGCAGGCGGCGGCAAAGCAGGGCGGTTTCGCCCTTGAGGGGACGGATTTTCCCTGGTCCTGCGCCTACTACCGCGAGACCGGGGCGATGATGCCCGAGGATGGGATCGAGACGCTGCGCGGCTTCGATGCCATCCTGCTGGGTGCGGTTGGCTGGCCTGCTGAGGTACCGGATTCGGCCTCGCTGCACGGGCTGCTCCTCCCGATCCGCAAGCAGTTCACCCAATATGCCAATATCCGCCCGCACCGGCTACTGCCCGGGGTCGAGGGGCCGCTGCGGGCTGAGGGGTTTGATATCCTCTGCATCCGCGAGAATACCGAGGGCGAATATTCCGGCGCCGGGGGCCGGGTGCATCAGGGCACGGCGGATGAGGTTGCGGTGGAAACCTCGATCTTCACCCGCACCGGGGTGGAGCGGATCCTGCGCTTTGGCTTCGAACAGGCGCGGCTGCGGAAGAAGAAGCTGGCTTCGGTCACCAAGTCCAACGCCCAGAAGCATTCGATGGTGTTCTGGGATGAGGTCACGCGCGAAGTGGCGAAGGACTATCCCGATGTCGAGGTGACACAGTACCATATCGACGCCATCGCGGCGCGCATGGTCATGGCGCCGGACAGCCTTGATGTGATTGTCGCCTCCAACCTGTTCGGGGATATCCTCACCGATCTCGGGGCGGCGATTCAGGGCGGGCTGGGATTTGCGGCCTCGGCCAATATCAACCCCGACCGCAGTGCGCCGTCGATGTTCGAGCCGGTCCATGGCTCGGCCCCCGATATTGCCCATCTTGGCATCGCCAACCCGATTGCCACGATCTGGTCGGGGGCGATGATGCTGGATCATCTGGGCGAGCGCGAAGCGGCGGCGGCGGTGATGTCGGCCATCGAGGCGGTCACCGCGCAGGGGGTTGGCACGATCCCGGGGCAGGACCGGACGGAAACCATCACCCAGGCGGTGCTTGCTGCATTGAGCTGATGCGGCATTCTTCCGAGCCGACCCTCAGATAGACCTGCCCCCTGCAACACCTTGTAATCCCGCCGGTTTCACGCCTGAGACCAGCGGGATAGCTGCGTCTTGATATCGGGTGAGGCGGAGCAGGCCCCTTGGCCTGATTCATCCTTCGGGCGAAAAACGGCGGGTGAAACAGGCATTTGAAAGGACGTGCTGCGTTTTTCGGCGACTGGAGCGCCTTCTGCCGGATGGAACGGCATTGCAGCACATTCTGCCAAATCCGCGCGGCTATGCTCAGTCAGGACAACAGTTTTGCAGGAGCTATCACCATGGCCAACTTTCGCCCGAAATACGTGACCTTCGACACCCACGGGACGCTGATCAACTTCGAAATGGCCGGGGCCGCACGCGACCTCTACGGCCATCTTTTGGATGAGCCGCGCATGGTCGAATTCATCAACAACTTCCAAGGCTATCGCTTCGACGAAGTGATGCAGGACTGGAAACCCTACGCCGACGTCGTGCACAACGCGCTGGAGCGCACCTGCCGCCGCAACAATATCGCCTTCCGCGCCGAAGATGCGGAAATGATCTACAAGCGCATTCCAAGCTGGGGGCCGCATGCCGATGTGCCCGCGGGGCTTGCTAAGCTGGCCAAGGAAATCCCGCTGGTGACCATCACCAACTCGATGAACGAGCAGATTCATTCGAACATCGCCAAACTCGGCGCGCCCTTCCATGCCGTTTTCACCGCCGAAGATGCGGGCGCCTACAAGCCGCATTTCAAGGCGTTCGAATATATGTTCGACATGCTGGGCTGCGGACCGGAAGACGTGACGCATGTGTCGTCGTCGTTCCGCCACGACCTGATGTCGGCCTATGATCTGGGCATCAAGAGCAAGGTCTGGGTCAACCGTGGCCATGAACCGGCGAACCCCTTCTACGAATACACCGAGATCCGCGACGTGTCGGAACTGCCCGGCGTGTTCGGCATCTAAGAGGGATCTTTCACGTTGGCTGTCGGTCCCGCCTCCCCTCCCCTCGCTCCTGCAGGTCAGAGCGATAAACCTGCAGGTGCGAGGGGCACTCGTCAGCTCGGGGCAAGTGCCTCGACTGACGCCTTTTTTCGTGCTGCCTGTGCCAACCTGTCGGTGCGGCCCGATGCCCCGGAGCGGGACATTTCAGCGGATTTGCTGAAGCGCCATTATGGGCTGGAAGGGACGATCACGACCCTGTCTTCCGAAGTGGAGCGCACGGTCGAGGTCACCCTGCCGACCTCTCGCCGACTGATCCTGAAAACCTCGACGAGACCGGAAGCTGTCGACAGTTTCCGGTTTCAAAGCGCCGCTATGGCGCATCTGCATGCCACGGCCAATGTCGTGGTGCCTCGGGTGCTCTCGACCCGGAGCGATGCTCTGATGTTCGAGGAAGACGGGGTTTGCGGCTATTTGCAGACCCGGATCGAAGGCACGCCATTGCATCAGGCGGCGCCCGCGCCGGAGCTGCTTTTCCAAACCGGCAGCGCGCTCGCGCGGCTGGATCGGGCGCTGGCGAAAGCCGAGCTGCCCACGGCGCATCGTCCGGTTCTGTGGAATATCGGCTGCTGGCCGCGGCTAATGGACCTGGCGCGGTATCTTCCCGCCGGGAGCATTGCCGACAATGTTCGCGCTGCGATGGCGGACTATATGGGTTCGGTTGAGCCCCATATCGCCGATCTGGACTGGCAGATGACCCATAACGATCCCAGCCCGCACAATATGATCGTGACCGAGCGGGGGCTGGGCTTCATCGACTTTGGCGATGGCGGCTGGAACCCCCGATTTCAGGATCTGGCCATTGCCGCCAGCCATGTCGTGACCGATCCGGCGCGTCCTCTGGGCGGGGCTGAATATCTGATTGCGGGCTATGCCTCGGTCCTGTCGCTATCGGCGCTGGAAGCGCGACTGCTTGCCGGAATGATGAAGGCGCGGCAAAGTGCGCTGATCCTGGTCAATTACTGGCGGGCGGAGCTTTTCCCCGCCGAGGCGGACTATATCAAGAAGAACGTCGCACGGGCCGAGCGCGGCCTTTCGATTCTGGCCCCACTCGATGGCCCATCGGGCGAGGCGGCGGTTTTGGCGGCACTTGCCTTGCCGTCGCCAGAGGCCCCGGGCAGAGCCCTTCATCAGACAGGAAGATCAACATGACCACCGACCTCATGCCCAACCGCTACCGGCCGGGCGAAATCGACCTGCCCGACCGCGAAGCCGAGCTGATCGCGCGCCGCGACAGCGTGCTTGGCGCCTCCTACCGGCTGCAATACCGCAAGCCGGTGCATTTCGTCCGGGGCGAAGGCATGTGGCTCTATGACCCTGACGGGCGGGCCTATCTCGACTTTTACAACAACGTGCCCTCGCTGGGCCATTGCCACCCGGAAGTGAACGCCGCCATGGCCGAACAGGCCGGGCGGATCAGTGCCAATACGCGCTATCTCGAACCGCGCCTTGTCGAGTATGCCGAACGGCTGGTCGAGACCTTCCCGGCCGAAATGGACCGGGTGGTGTTCACCTGTACGGGCAGCGAATCCAACGATCTGGCCCTGCGGATCGCCCGCCATGCCAGCGGCAATGAGGGCGTGATCGTCTCATCCTATGCCTATCATGGCACCAGTGCGGCGGTGGCGGCGGTTTCGCCCAATCTGGGCAACGCAGTGAAGCTCAGCCCCAATGTGCGGATGGTCGCGCTGCCGGGGCCTGCGGGCGTGCCCGAGGCGCAGGCGGCAGCGTTCTTTGAGGCGCAGGTGCGCGATGCCATTCACGATCTGAACCGGCGCGGTATCGGTGTGGCAGCGCTGCTGTTCGACAGCATCTTTTCCAGCGATGGCGTCTGGATCGACCCGCCCGGCTTCATTGCGGGCGCTGTTGAGGCGGTGCGCGAGGCCGGGGGCTTGGTCATTGCCGACGAGGTGCAACCCGGCTTCGGGCGGACCGGCACTCATATGTGGGGGTTCGAGCGGCACGGGATCGTGCCCGACCTTGCCACGCTGGGCAAACCGATGGGCAACGGCTTCCCGATCGGAGCCGTGGTCGGCCGCAAGGGACCGATGGAGAAGTTCGGCGCCATCGCCCGCTATTCCAACACCTTCGCCGGCAACACGGTTGGTATCGCCACGGCGGATGCGGTGCTGACGATCCTGCAGCGCGACCGGATCTTGGACAATGCGCTGACCATGGGCCAACGCCTGCGCGACGGGATGGAACGGATTGCCAGCCAAAAGACCGGCATTCGCGCGATCCGCCATGCGGGCCTGTTCCTTGGCGTCGATATCGGGAAGGATGGCGATGCCCCCGACGCGCGGCGCGCGATGGCCCTGAATGTGGTCAATACGATGCGCGACGATGGTGTGCTGATCAGCACCACCGGGGCCAACGAAGATACGCTCAAGGTGCGCCCGCCGCTCGTCTGTCAGGGCGAGCATGTGGAGCTGTTCCTTGCCGCGCTGGAGCGAACGATGGCAAAGCTGGCCGAACAAGCCGCCTAGAAACAGGCGCGGGGATTACCTATCCCCGCGCGTTTTCGCCTGCTCCCGGATCAGCGCCTCGGCAATGTAGAGATCCTGCAGCGCGATGCCGGAGCTGTCATAGACGGTGATCTCTTCGTCCGAGAGCCGCCCCGGCGCGCGTCTTTCGATGACATCGCCGATCTGCGTCAGCTCGAGCTTGCCCGCCTCGATGGCCTCGCGCGCGTGCTGGAAATCGCCGATCTGAACGGATTGCGAGGACAGATCGCAGAACAGGCTTGCCCGCTGCAACAGCGCCACCGGCAATTCGTGTTTGCCCGGCGCGTCGGAACCCATGCTGACCACATGGCTGCCCGGCTTGACCCAGTCGGCCTCGAACAGCGCCTCTCGCGAGGGGGTCGCGGTGACGACGATATTGGCGCCGCGCACCGCCTCCTCGGCTGAAATCGCCCGCGCGGTCAGGCCACGCTCGGCAAGGGTCGCCACGAAAGTATCGCGGCGCGGCGAGGGACGAGCCACCACCAGAACCGTGTCGATGGGGCGGATACTTGCGAGGGCCGCCACTTCGAATAAGGCCTGATTGCCCGCGCCAAAGATCGCCAGCACCCGGGCGTCCTTGGGGGCCAGCAGATCGGCGGCGACCGCATCGGACGCGGCGGTGCGGTAAGCATTGACCTGCCCGGCCTCGATCACGGCGCGCAGCTGGCCGGTGTTCTGATTGAGCAGCACGATGGTGGAATTGTGCCGGGGCAGACCCCGCTCCGGATTGCCGGACCAGAACGAGCCGACCTTCACGCCGGTCAAGGCATCCGACCAGCCGGATTTGACCGAGAAGGTATTGCCCGGATCGCAGGAGCGGCCCAGCACCGCCGGAAACACCCCGCTATGCCCCGAAGCCGCAGCCGCCAGCGCCTCGCGCGCCGCCGTATAGGCAAGCTCATGGCTGACGAGGCCCGCCGATTCCTCTTCGCTGATATAAATCACTGTCATTTCCTCCTGCGTCTGCTGGCTCGCCCCCCTTTGCAAGCCGCGCCAAGGCGCCTGTTGGTGAGCACTCATTTGTCCCCCGATTGGCGCCGCCTTTTATGCTGAGAGGCCGGGCAGAACGAATGATCCTGCCGAGTTGGCCGGGCAAAACAGCAGTGAAAACGGCAGGCCGGGCGCCAAGCTGTCGGGAAAGGGAAACGCGATCCTGAGACTTCGAAAGGCACCTCGGCAATGGCTATTGAGGCGAAACAAAAGACACATGACGCGCAGGCGGACCTGACGACCTTCGAAGCGCGGCATCTGCCGGGCGCGTTGAAGCTGTCGCAAGAGATGCGCTGGCCCTATCGGCTGGAAGACTGGGACTTCGCGGCGGCGGCGGGCCAGGGTGTGGCGCTGGAGCGGGATGGCGCGCTGCTCGGCACCGCCCTGTGGTGGCCCTATGGCCAGAACCATGCCAATGCCGGGATGATCATCGTGACCGGCAGCGAACAGGGCCGTGGCTATGGCGCGCTGTTGTTCGACGCGCTGCTGGACGCGACCGAGGGGCGCAATGTGTCGCTGTGCTCCACCAAAGAGGGGCTGGCGCTTTACAAGCGGCGCGGCTTTGTCGAGCTGGGCACCATCGTTCAGCATCAGGCGCCGCTTGAGCAGGCTGTTGAGGGCGGCGACGGCGTGCGGCTGGCGAATGCCACCGACATCCCCGCGATTCAGGACTTCGACCGCAAGGCCACGGGCCTCGACCGGGGGCCGCTGGTGGCGGCCTTGGTTCGGGTCGGCCGCGTTGCGATCATCGACGGCGCGGGCGGCATCACGGGCTATTCGATCGCCCGCAGGTTCGGGCGCGGCTATGTGGTTGGCCCGGTTGCCGCCGAAAGCACCGAAGACGCCAAACGCCTGATCCTCGAACAGCTTGCGGTGTTGCAGGGGCAATTCGTGCGCATTGACGTTCATGACGAACATGGGCTGAGCGATTGGCTGATAAGCCTCGGCCTGCCGCGCACCGATCAGGGCACTGCCATGGTCAAGGGCCAGCCGCCGCAACCTGACGGGGCTGCGCGCATGTATGCGCTGGCCAGCCAGTCTCTCGGCTAACACAAGGAGCACGGGAAGATGACGCTACAGAACAAAATCTCTGGACCGGCAGCAACAATCGGTGACCTCGTTACCCCGGCGCTGCTGCTGGACCGCGCAAAGCTGGAGCGCAACACCCGGCGCCTTGCAAGCCGCGCTGAAGAGCTTGGGGTGGTGCTGCGCCCGCATATGAAAACGGCCAAAAGCATCGAGGTTGCCAAGATCGTCTTTCCCGACGGCCCCGGTCCGATCACGGTTTCCACCATCGCCGAGGCGGAATATTTCGCGAGCCACGGCTATCGCGACATCACCTATGCGGTGGGCCTGTCGCCCGCCTCTGCCCTGCGCGCGCTGGAGCTTTGCGCCCGCACCGGCGCCGAGGTGAAGCTGCTGCTCGATAGCACCGAGCAGGCCGATGCCTTGGCGGCGGTACGCGAGGCCAGTGGCGTGGTGCCCTCGGTGCTGATCGAGCTGGATTGCGACGACCATCGCGGCGGCTTGAAGCCGGACGATCCGCTGCTGATCGAGGTGGCGGACAGGGTTGTGGCCGCCGGTGCCGCTCTGGCCGGTGTGCTCGCCCATGCAGGC
Organism: Paracoccaceae bacterium; assembly: GCA_050288685.1. GTDB lineage: Bacteria > Pseudomonadota > Alphaproteobacteria > Rhodobacterales > Rhodobacteraceae > Sinisalibacter. The sequence continues at coordinate 46,701 of JBNKEH010000005.1, forward strand.
GAGTCCTATGGGCTGAACTCGCAAGAGGCGCTGGTGAAGGCGGCGGAGAATGAGCGGCAGGCCACGGTGCGCGCCGCCGAGATCTTGCGCGCACACGGCCATGCCTGCCCGATTGTCAGCGTTGGCTCGACCCCGACCTCGCATTTTGCCGAGAACCTCGACGGCATCACCGAGCTGCGTGCGGGCGTCTATATGTTCTTTGACCTCGTCCAGCATGGGGTCGGCGTCTGCACGCTCGACGATCTGGCGCTGTCCGTGCTGGCCACGGTGATCGGCACCAAGCCCGAAAAGGGCTGGGTGCTGGTCGATGCGGGCTGGATGGCGCTGTCGCGCGACCGGGGCACTGCAAACCAGACAGTCGATCAGGGCTATGGTGTTGTCTGCGACGAAAGCGGGCGGGTGCTGGACGATGTGATCGTGGCCGAAGCCAGCCAGGAGCACGGGATCCTGAAGATCCGCAAAGGCTCGGGCAAGGCCATGCCGGAGCTGCCGGTTGGCACAAAGGTCAGGATCCTGCCCAACCATGCCTGCGCGATGGCCTCTCAGCATGAAATCTATGGCGTGGTCGATGGCGCAGACCCCGAGATTTTGGCGCGCTGGCCACGGATCCGCGGCTGGTAGCGGGCAGAGCCCATTCCGACGCCCCTGAAATGACAACTTTGACGGTGGATGATATGAAACTGACCCCCTACTGGCTCGATACATCCGAGCCGTTCAACCAAAGCCCCTCCGCCCCTCTCTCAGGCCGCTACGATGTGGCCGTGGTGGGTGGCGGTCTCACCGGAGCCTCTGCCGCGCTGGCCCTCGCCAAGAAGGGGGCCCGCGTTGCCGTGCTTGAAGCCACATCGATCGGCAATGCCGCTTCGGGGCGCAATGGCGGCATGTGCAACAACGGCTTTGCCCAAGACTATGGCTCCATGGTGGGCAAGTTCGGCAAGGAAAAGGCGAACGCCTTCTACAAGGCCTTCGATTCCGGCGTCGATCTGGTCGAGACGCTGGTGCGTGAGGAAGGCATCGATTGCAACTTCGCGCGCGTCGGCAAGCTGAAGCTGGCCGCAAAGCCCGAACATTACGACAAGCTGGCCCGCGCCCAAGCCCTCCTGTCCGAGGTTGCCGATCCCGACACAAGGCTGATCGCGAAATCCGACCTGCACAATGAAGTCGGGACCGACCGCTATCACGGCGGGCTTCTGTTCCCCAAAAGCGCCCAAATGCATGTGGGCCGCTTTGTTCGGGGTCTCGCGAGTGCAGCGGCGCGGCATGGGGCGGATATTTACGAACAGGCCCCGGTTACGGGGCTGCGCAAGGTCGTTGGCGGCCATGTGGTGGATACGCCCAAGGGCAAGATCACCGCGCGGCAGGTGCTGCTGGCCAGCGGCATCTCGCAGGTTGGCCCGCTGGGCTGGGTCCGCCGCCGCATCGTGCCGGTGGGCGCCTTCCTGATCGTGACCGAGCCGCTGGCGCCGGAGCAGATTGCCCGGCTGATGCCGACGGGGCGCAATGTGGTCGATACCCGCAACCTCGTCGTCTACTGGCGGCTGACGCCGGACAATCGGATGCTGTTCGGCGGGCGGGCGCGGTTTGCTGGGTCCAATCCGCAATCCGACGAGAAAAGCGGCCGGATCCTTCAGGCGACGATGGCGAATGTCTATCCCGAGCTTGCCGGGGCGCGGATTGATTATTGCTGGGGCGGGCTTGTGGACATGACCCGCGACCGCCTGCCCCGTGCCGGCGAGCGCGACGGCATCTTCTATTCCACCGGCTATAGCGGCCACGGCACCCATATGGCCACGCTGATGGGCCATGTCATGGCCGATGTCATGGACGGCAAGCCACAGCTGAACCCCTGGAAGGATTTCAACTGGCCCGCGATCCCCGGCTATTTCGGCAAGCCCTGGTTCCTGCCGGTGCTGGGCGCCTACTACAAAATGAAGGACCTCGTGACATGATCACGCCCCTCGACCACCTGACCCGGAGCGGCCATCTGAACCAGTTCTTCATCGGTGGCACCTGGGTTGCGCCGAAGGGCGATGCCTTTGGATCGGTGATCAATCCGGCAACGGAAGAGGCAGTGTGCCGTTTTCCCTTGGGCAATGGCGCGGATGTGGAGGCGGCGGTGCGTGCGGCACGCCGGGCCTTCCCCGATTGGAGCCGCAGCACGCCCGAGTATCGCGCCGAGCTGCTCGACCGGCTTGCGGCGCTGATCGAAGCGCGCCGGGAGCTTTTTGCCCAGTGCCTGACCCTCGAAATGGGCGCGGCCCTCGACTATGCGCGCAACATGCAGGTGCCGCTGGCCATCGCCCATGTGACGACCGCCCGCGAGGTGCTGTCGGGTTTCGATTTCGTCAGGCCGCGCGGCCATACCGCCATCGCCTATGAAGCGATTGGCGTTGCGGCGCTGATCACGCCGTGGAACTGGCCGCTTTATCAGATCACCGCCAAGGTCGCCCCGGCGCTGGCTGCGGGCTGCACGGTGGTGCTGAAGCCGAGCGAGCTGTCGCCGCTGAATGCCCTGCTTTTTGCCGAGGTCATCGAGGAAGCCGGGTTTCCGGCCGGGGTGTTCAACCTTGTGCAGGGTGATGGCGTCGGGGTCGGAGCGGTGCTGGCCGCCCATCCGGATGTCGACATGATCTCGATCACCGGCTCCACCCGCGCGGGCGTTGCTGTGGCACAGGCCGCCGCCCCCACGGTCAAGCGCGTGGCGCAGGAGCTGGGCGGCAAGTCGCCCAACGTGATCCTGCCCGATGCCGATCTTGCCCGCGCGGTCGCGCCGGGCGTTGCCGCCGCTTTCCGCAATCTCGGCCAGTCTTGCAGCGCGCCGACCCGGATGATCGTGCCGCGCGCGCATCTGTCCGAGGTCGAGGCGCTCGCCCGGCAGGCGGCGGAACAGATCGTGGTCGGTGATCCTGAGGCTGAGACCAGCACCCATGGCGCCATCGCCAATCGCGCGCAGTTCGACCGGGTTCAGACCATGATCGAGGCCGGGATCGCCGAAGGGGCGCGGCTGCTGGCCGGGGGGCCGGGCCGCCCCGGCGGGCTGAATGTCGGGCTATTCGTGAGGCCGACGATCTTTTCCGATGTGCGGACCGATATGCGCATTGCGCAGGAGGAGATCTTTGGCCCGGTCCTGTGCATCCTGCCCTATGACACGGTCGAAGAGGCCATCGCCATCGCCAATGACACCGTCTACGGCCTCGGCGCGCATGTCCAGGGCAGCGATATGGAGCTGGTCAGAGAGGTCGCCTCGCAGATCCGCTCGGGCCAGGTGCTGCTCAACTATCCGGCCTGGGACCCGCACGCGCCGTTTGGCGGCTTCAAGCAATCCGGAAACGGCCGCGAATATGGGCTGGAGGGGATGATGGAATATCTCGAAGTGAAGTCCATCCTCGGTTATTACCCGTAGCCTGCGGCTGGGTGGCCAGAACGAAAATATCTTCCCATTTAGGCAATTGCCCGTGGCGCGTGGAGCCCACGGGCAGTTTTGCGGACAAACTATACTTTCGCCGTAGCAGTTCCTAAGCTGGCTTCAGTGAAACATCCTATGAAACCAGCGAGCACTCGACACGTTTAATCGGACTCGCTGTTTCTGGATTGCAATAGCTCTACTTCCACAAACGCACATTCAAAGTCGTTCCCATTGACAACGTCATGCTCCACACCAACTTCACGAAAGTATGGTACTCCGTTTTTCATCTGGGCTTTGACACGTTCACCGTGACCGGCATCAATCTCAAGAACGCCATCAAACAGTGGAACAACAACATAATCATAAGCATGACGATGCCAACCCGTGTTGTCGCCACGCTTTTTAAAACGCCATTCTGTGACCCTGACGCGATCATTATCAATGGTAACAGTTGAGATCGCAGAACCGTTATCGTTGCACATTGCAATACCTTATTATTAGGAAACAGGGACACTAGAGCATGATCGTGGAGATATTCCTAGGGCCAGCTCTATCGCTTCGAAAACCCATGTAGCCGTCGTTTTGCTAACATTCATGCGTGCCGCAGCTTCCGTCACCTTGGCCTCCAAGCCGACCGTCGGGCTCCCATGAAACGGCGTAGCCTCTGGCGGCGGGCAATCCGGGATGGGGCGCAGCGCTGGCCGAAACAAAACACCCGCCCGAACGTGACAGGTTCGGGCGGGTGTTTATATCTGCGGCGACGGGGTTTCGGGGATGGATCCCCGAACCGTTATTGTGCGGCAAGCAACGCGCTGCGATCCTGTTCCAGCGTGTCGAGCCAGGTCGGGTCGAGTCTGGGCACCGATGAAAACAGCAGCCGCGTATAGGGATGGGTTCCACCTTGTTCCATGCCCGCAGCGCTCAGGTTTTCAACGTTTTCGCCCAGATACATCACCGCGGCTTCGTCGCAGATCGCGCGGACGGTCGACAGGTCGTGGCTGATGAACAGGTAAGACAGGTGGAGCTCGCGCTGGAGCTCCTTCAGAAGATCGATGATGGCGGCGGCGACGACCGTATCCAGTGCCGAGGTGACCTCGTCACAGAGGATCAGTTTGGGATCGGCGGCCAATGCCCGGGCGAGGTTCACGCGCTGCTTCTGCCCGCCAGACAATTCGCCGGGGTGCCGATCACGCAGGGCGCGCGGCAAATGCACCATGTCGAGCAATTCATCCACCCGAGCCGAGCGCTGCGCGCCTTTCATGCCATGGTAGAAACTCAGCGGCCGGCCGAGGATCTCGTCGATGCTGCGGCGGGGATTGAGCGCCGTATCCGCGTGCTGGAACACGATCTGGATATTGCGCAAATCGTCTGCGCTGCGCGCCGATGCCTCGGGGGCAAGGGGGCTGCCTTCAAATCGCATCTGCCCCTTGGCTGGCGGCAGCAGACCCGCCACCGCCCGCGCCAGGGTCGATTTCCCCGAGCCGCTTTCACCGATGATGCCCAGATTTTGCCCCTTCTTCAGGCTCAGGCTGACATCCTTGACCGCAACAACAGTGGGCAGACCATTCGCACCCATGCGGCCATAGCCGAGCGTAAGATTGGACAGCTCCAGCAGCGGCTTTTCATCGATGGGTCTGACATTGGCCATTTCGGCGGTTCGCGGAACCGGGTGGAAGGCGGCAAGCAATTCGCGCGTATAGGGATGCTTGGCACCTTCGAGAAGGGCTTCGGTCTTGCCTTCCTCCTGAACCTCGCCATGACGCAACACGACGATGCGGTCGGCAACCTGCGCCACCACCGCCAGATCGTGGCTGACATAGACCCCTGCGATACCAATGTCGCGCATCACGCGTTTGAACACCCGCAACACCTCGACCTGCGTTGTCACGTCAAGCGCGGTGGTCGGTTCGTCGAAGATGACCAGTTTGGGATGGGTGATCAGCGCCATGGCTGCGGCCAGCCGCTGCAACTGACCGCCCGAGACCTGATGCGGATAGCGCTGGCCGATGGTTTCGGGATCAGGAAGGGCCAGCGCCCGGAACAACTCGATGGCGCGCGCCTTGGCCTCGGCTTCGGGCAACAGCCCGTGGATCTGGGCGGCCTCGATGACCTGCCGCAGGATCCGGTGCGACGGGTTGAAGGCCGCGGCGGCACTTTGCGGGATATAGGAGACCACGGCGCCACGCAGGTCTTCACGGGCGGCGTCATTCATCTTGGTGATGTCATGCCCGTCCACGATCACTTCGCCGCCCGCAATCCGGCAGCCACTGCGGGTATAGCCCAACAGACTGAGCGCAATGGTGGATTTGCCCGAACCGCTCTCTCCGATCAGCGAAACGATCTCGCCTTCCTTCACGTCGAAGGAAACACCTTTGATGATCTCGATAATGCGGCCTGAATCGCTGGCTGCCTCGACATGAAGGTTGGAAACGGAAACGAGAGGCATGTCATTCACTCCGATCGCGGATTTTCACCGGAAGGTTGTCGATGGTCATGTTGACCGCGATGGTCAGGCTGGCCAATGCGAGCGACGGCGCGATCACAGCCGGGGCCGCAAAGGATAGCCCGCCGATATTCTCGCGCACCAATGCGCCCCAGTCGGCAATGGGGGGCTGCACGCCCAGGCCCAGGAAGGACAGGCCCGACAACAGCAACACGATGAAGACAAAGCGCAGGCCGAAATCGGTCAGCACCGGGCCGAGGATGTTGGGCAGGATCTCGGAAAACGCCAGATAGGGCAGTTTCTCGCCCCGCAACCGCGCAACGGTGACGTAGTCCATCGCGTTCACGTTCACCGCCAGCGAACGGGCGAAGCGGTAGGAGCCGGGCGTGTAGATGATCGCCAGAATGAAGATCAGCATCGGGATCGACGAGCCGCCGCCCGCCACCGCAACCAGCGCGAACAGCTTCGACGGGATCGAACTCAGAGCGTCCAGAAACCGGCTCAGGACTGTATCGAAGCGCCCGCCGATCAGGGCGGCGGTCATGCCCAGCCCAACCCCCATGCTCACGGCGAATGTCACGGCCAGAAACGCAATGCCGATGGTGACCCGGGCGCCCATCAGGATGCGCGAAAACACGTCGCGCCCGAGGTAGTCGGTGCCAAACAGAAAGCGGTCGGACATCGGGGTGAAAATGTCGAAATCCACGATCTCGCCAACGCCATGCGGTGCGATCAAGGGCGCGGAAATGGCCACGATCGACCAGATCAGCAAGGCCGAAAAACCGATGAGACCCGGCAGCGGGAAGCGGTAGCCGAACACGATCATGGGACTATCCTCGCAGTTTGGGGTTGGCGATGAGCGCGATGATGTCCGCCAGCATCACGAGGATCAGGTAACCGATGCAGAAGATCATGGCGCAGCTCTGGATCAGCGGCAGATCGCGGGTCGCCACGGCATCCACCATCAGCCGGGCGATGCCCGGATAGTTGAAGATCGTCTCGATGATGATCACCCCGCCCAAAAGATAGGACAGCGACAGCGCCATCGCGTTGACGATCGGCCCCAAAGAATTCGGCAGGGCATGGTGCAGCACCACACGGGTGGGCGAGGCACCTTTGAGCACCGCCATCTCGACATAGGGGGAATCCAGCGTCTCGATCACGGCGGCGCGGGTCATGCGGATCATCTGCGCCGAGACCACGAAGGTCAGGGTGATGACCGGCATCGCATAGGCGCGCAGAATGGCACCTAGGCTGTCGGCATGATAGAGATGCGAGAGCGACGGCAGCCAGCCGAGCCACACCGAGAAGATCAGAACGGCCAGCGTTGCGGTGACGAATTCAGGCACCGAAATCACGCTCACGGTCAGGATGCTGACGGCCCGGTCGTAGAACCTGCCGCGCATCACCGCAGCGGTAATGCCGAGGAACAGCGACAGCGGCACCGAGATGGCGGCGGTGATCGCGGCCAGACGCAGGGTGTTGGGCAGGCGCGAGGCGATCAGTTTGGCCACCGGCAGGTCGCTGGCATAGGATTGCCCCAGATCGCCGTGCAGCAGACCCCAGAGCCAATAGGCAAAGCGCAGGGGCGCGGGGTCGTCCAGGTGCATGGCGGTACGCAGCCCGGCCACCGCTTCAGGTGTGGCGGCCTGACCAAGCATCACCTCGACCACATCGCCGGGCAGCAGCATGGTTGCACCGAAGACGACGATGGCGACGATCAACAGCGTCACCAGTCCGATGGCGAGACGCCCCATCATGATTGGGAATAGAATCTTAGACATGGGGCGCCCCTTTCTTGTTTTGGTGATTAGCTGTTCAGCCAGACATGTTCGGCGAAGCTGTAGCCCATCAGGCCACCAAGCGGGTGCGGCTCCAGACCCTGGATCTTCGAACTGGTTGCATCGGTGCCGCCAATCCGGGCCGGGATCGCCGTGCCAGCCTCGTTCGCAACCATGGCCTGCATATCGCCATAGATCGCCTTGCGACGGTCGATATCGAGCAGCCCACGCGCCTCGCGGAGCATGGCGTCGAAGCTTTCCGAACGGAATTGGCTTTCATTCCAGGGCGCATCCGACGCGTAGAACAGCGAGAAATAGGCATCCGGCGTCGGGCGCGGGTTGATGTTGCCGAAATGGGTCGGAGCTTTCAGCCAGTAATTCGACCAGTAGCCATCCGACGGCACGCGCTGGATGTCGAACTTCATGCCGATCTCGCTGCCAGCCTGCTGCAGGACGACGGCCATTTCGACCGAAAGGTCGGCGGCATCCGAGGCGACGATCGGGATCGTCTCGCCCATAACACCGGCCTGCTCGAAGAAGTGGCGGGCGAGGTCGGGATCGTAGGCCGCCGCTTGCAGATCGGTGTTGTAGTAGAAGTTCGAGGCGGGAACCGGCTGGTCGTTGCCGACTTCACCAACACCGCGCAGGACCGAATTCACGATCAGTTCGCGGTTCAGAAGATGCTTCACCCCCTGCACGAAACCGGCGCGCGAGCCCGGGTCGAGATCGAGGCGCATGTTGAGGTTCGTGTAGTTGCCGGCATTGTTGCGCACCAGCGTGATGTCGGGGTTGTCTTGCAGCAGGCGCAGGTATTGCGGTTTGACCGTGCCCGCGATCTGCACATCCCCCGAGAGCAGCGCGTTGACGCGCGCGGATTCGTCGGCAATGCCGAAGAACTCGAACGAGTCGAGATAGGGATAGCCGTTCTTGAAGTAGTTCGGGTTGCGCACACCGACCGAGCGCACGCCGGGTTCGAACACTTCGCAGATGAACGGCCCGGTGCCATTGGCGGTGCTGAAATCGGTGGTGCCATCGGCGATGATCATGAAGTGATGCAGCGCCAGCAGGGTCGGCAGGTCGGCGTTGGGGGCTTCGAGCCCGATCTCGACGGTCAGCGGATCAACGGCGCGGATCGAGGTCATCTGCTTGGCGACGGAATTGACCTTTGAGCCAACGTCCTTGTCGAGGTGACGGGCGAGCGAATAGACCACGTCGGCCGAGGTGAGGCTTTGACCGCTGTGGAAGGTCACGCCGCTTTTCAGTTTGACGGTCCAGGTCTGGGCGTCGGCGCTTTCGATGCTCTCGGCCAGTTCCATCTGCGGCGCGCCAGCGCGGTCAAGGATGGTCAGCCGGTTGTAGAAGGCCGAAATCCGCACGTAGTCGACGCCTTTCGACGCCTTTGCCGGATCGAGGGTGTCGGCATTCGACGAGGCGCTGCCAGCGACCCGGATCGAGCCACCTCTGACCGGCGTGGCCGCAAATGCGCGCCCGGCGCTGGAGAGGAGCGTACCGGCCGAAGCCATCGCCATCCCCCCTGCACCAAGCAGACGCAACACGTCACGCCGACCTGCGCCACGGCGCAACATGTGTGTGACCAGCGCACGATCTTTGTCATTCCACTGCTGAGACATCTCATCCTCCGTTGGGTGTGGTTTTTGTTGAAATTATTCAATTCAGTTTAGGCTGCCGCTTGGTGGATACGGTTTGAAAGCGGCGCCTCTGGCAGCAGGTTCTGCTGAATTGTCGCCCTCCCCAGCATTTCATTAACCCTTCCTCGCGGTCCGGATCCCGGGATCGTCCAGGGTCGGGCCCGGCACAGGACGGAGGCGGGCAAGGCATTCGCCAGTCTCGTCGCCGGGGCAAAAAGCAGCGACGCAATGCTGATAAGGGGGGATCGGAGAGGCTCTGTAGTCGGCTCATCCGCCGCGCGGCCATCGCGCGCCCATGCTGCGATCCGTCCCCGGCGGGGCGCACCGTTTATATAGACGCAGCACGCCCCGCCCCGCGCTCTAATCCGCAGGAGGGAAATGGACAGGGGGCAGGTCACATCGCCGCGCCCAAACGGGCGCAGCCCTGTGCCCGGGTTGATCGGCGCGACAATGACGTGGCAAAGCAATCCCCTGAAACCAGATCGGTTTTCCGCAGAAAATTCTGTTGCGGCGCCAACTCCGCTGCATGGTGATGTGCAACACCGCCTAGGATTGACCAAAGACCGGAGGAATATGATGCCCGCACCGCTCATGCATATCGATTCAAGCCCCTCGCTGCCGTCCGAGGCCGATGTCGTCGTGATCGGCGGCGGTGTCGTGGGGGTGTTCACGGCCTATTATCTCGCGCGACGCGGGATCAAAGTGGCCGTGATCGAGAAAGGCCGCATTGCGGCTGAACAATCCAGCCGCAACTGGGGATGGTGCCGCCAGCAGAACCGCGATGCGCGCGAATTGCCGATGGCCACCAAAAGCCTCGCGCTTTGGGATACGCTGGCCAGCGAGATCGGCGCCGATGTCGGGTTCCGCCGCTGTGGCCTTCTTTATCTGTCGCAGGACGAGAGCGAGATCGCGGGCTGGGCCAAATGGGGTAAATTTGCCAAGACCGTCGGGGTGACCAGCCATGTGTTGAGCGCAAAGGAAGCCAGCGAGCGCGGCCGTGCCACCGGGAAAAGCTGGAAAGGCGGCGTGTTCTCTCCCACCGATGGCATCGCCGATCCCTCGGTCGCCGTGCCGCAGGTTGCAGCCGCGTTCATGAAGCTCGGCGGCACCGTGCATCAGAATTGCGCGGCGCGCGGGCTGGAGCTTTCGGGCGGAAGAGTGAGTGGCGTGGTGACCGAAGCGGGCACCATCCGCACCAAAACCGCGGTGATGGCGGGCGGCGCCTGGGCCTCGTCTTTCTGCCACCAGCTGGGCTTCCGCTTTCCGCAAGCCTCGGTACGGTCTTCGATCCTGGCGGTGTCGGAGGTCCCGGAGGGGCTGCCCGACGTGCTGCATACCTCCGACGTGACGCTCACCCGTCGCCTCAACGGCGGCTATACGCTGGCGATCAGCGGACGCGCCCGCGTCGATACTTCGCCGCAACAGCTTCGGTTCAGCCGGGAATTTGTGCCGATGTTCGCCCGCCGCTGGCGCTCGCTGGCGCCCGGTGGACTGCAAGGCTGGCGTCTGGGCCATGAAAGCCTGAAGACTTGGGGGCTGGATGAGGTCACGCCGATGGAGCGCACCCGTATCCTCGATCCGAAACCGGATAGTGGCCAGATCCAACTGACCTACGCGCGGGCCGGCGCCTTGTTGCCCGATCTGGCGCGGTGCAAGATTTCCAACTCCTGGGCGAGTTATATTGACAGCACCCCCGACGGCGTTCCGGCCATCGGCGAGGTGGAAGGCGTGCCGGGCTTCATCCTTGCGGCCGGGTTCAGCGGGCATGGCTTTGGCATCGGTCCGGGTGCGGGGCATCTGATCGCCGATCTCATTTCGGGCGATGAGCCCATCGTCGATCCGCGACCCTATGCCCCCGAACGGTTGAACCGCTCGGCGTGGGGCAAGGTTGCCGACTTTTAAACAGGCAGTGCGCGAGCCGGGTTGTTCGCGCTGTCATGAATTCCGTGACGGATCATGTCTGCGATAGTATTCATGGTTTGAACGGGGACAGGGTGACGCGCATGAAACTGGACAAAATCGACATCAGAATTCTGTCTGAACTGCAGAAGAACGGCCGGATCACCAATGTCGAGCTGGCGGAATTGGTGCATCTGTCGCCAAGCCCCTGCCTGATGCGCGTGAAAAAACTTCAGTCCGAGGGCTTTATCACCGGCTATTCGGCGCAGATCGACATTGCCAAACTGGGCCAGAGCCTGACCGTTTTCACCGAGATCACCCTGCGAAACCACCGGCAGATCGACTTTGCGCGGTTTCTGTCGGCGGTCGAGAAAATCGACTCGGTCATCGAATGCCACCTCGTGTCGGGAGGCTACGATTATCTGGTGAAGTTCATGACCGCCGGGATCTCGGAATATCAGGCAATCATGGAACGGCTGATCGAGATGGAGATCGGGATCGACAAGTATTTCACCTTTGTCATCCTGAAATCGCCGATCGTGAAATCGCATTTCCCCCTCGCCTCGATCGTCGAAGAGGATTGAGGTCGGGGGCCCCTGTCGAAGGGCCCCCGGGAATTGCTTAGTCCTTCAGCGCGCGGCGCACGTCCTTGTCTTCCAGCGTCTGATCCAGCGTCAGCCGGGTGCGCTCGACGATGGTGTCGATTTCGGCCTCGGTGCAGCAGAGCGGCGGCGCATAGCCGATCACGCCCTGATTGAAGGCGCGGATGATCAGCCCATTCTGCCAGGCCCGGTCGAAGATACGGTGCCCGGCATCCGCCTCGACCGGCAGCGGGGTCTTGCGTTCCTTGTCGGTGACGAGCTCAATCGCCGCCAGCATGCCGCGCCCGCGCACATCGCCCACCAGCGGGTGATCGGACAGCGCCTGCAGCCCCGCCATCAGCCGCGCACCGGCTTTGCGGCCATTCGCCAAGAGGCCATTCTCATAGAGATCGAGGCAGGCAAGGCCCACGGCGGCGCTGACCGGATGGGCGGAATAGGTCTGACCGTGGCCAACCGGCGCGGCCCCTGCCCCATCGGCGATGGCATTGTAAACGCGATCCGACATGAAGACCGCGCCCATGGGCACATAGCCCGAGGTCATGCCTTTGGCGACGGTGATGAAGTCCGGCACGATACCGTCTTCCTCACAGGCGAAAAGCGGCCCGGTGCGACCGAACCCGGTGATGACCTCGTCGGCGACGAACAGGATGTCATGCTCTTTGCAGACGGCGTGCATGGCCTTCATCCAGCCTGCTGGTGGCACCAGCACGCCGCCCGAGCCCTGGATCGGTTCGGCATAGAAGGCGGCAACGCGGTCTGCCCCCAGTTCGGCAATCTTGGCACGCAGGGCGGCCACCGAGGCGGCGATAATGGTTTCATCGTCGCTGCCCACCGGATTGCGGTAGGCATAATGCGACGGGATCTTGTGCTGCCAGTCATGCGGCAGGCCGAAGCCGGTGTGAAAGATCGGCAGCGCGGTCAGACCGGCACCTGATGTCGACGACCCGTGATAGCCGCTTTCGACCGAGATGAACTGGTCCTTTTGCGGCTTGCCGATGGCGTGGTGATAATAGCGGATGAACCGGATCGTGCTGTCGACCGCATCCGATCCGCCGAGGCTGAAATAGACGTGGTTCAGGTCGCCCGGCGCATGCTCTGCAAGCCGCGCGGCAAGGCGGATGGCGGGTTCCGAGCCCAGGCTGAAATAGCCGGTCGCATAGGGCAGTTTGCTGAGCTGCGCGGTTGCCGCGTCGATCAGGCTTTGCTGGCCGTAACCGGCATTCACGCACCAGAGGCCCGCAAAACCGTCGAGCAGTTCCCGCCCCTCGGCGTCGGTGACGGTTGCGCCTTGGGCTGACGTGAGCACCCGCACCCCCGTCGCCTCGTGGCCGCGATAGGAGGCCAGTGGGTGCACAAGATGGGCGCGATCAAGGTCTACAAGTGAATTGGCCAGCATTTCGGGATCCTTTTCCTGCGGCCGGGCCGGGCGGCCCGTCATTTCGGTCTGGATCAATTCTGGCGTCAGGACGGCAGTGAAAGCTGCTGATCCTCATCCGGCGAAAGCGGGTTTGCGTTGTCCAAGCAGGCCGCCGCGAAATCTTTTGCTGTGTCCGGGCCGGAGCGGGTGCAGCAGGGCACCACACAGCAAAGCACCGCGACAGGGACTGTCAGCGGTGCTCGGTGCAAACGGGGTAAGGGTGCGCAGGCAGGGGCGCGGTCAGCTCAGCGCGTGGCCCGCAAGGCCATAGACCCAAGGTGCATCTGCCGTCCGGTTGAGGAACTTGCGGCCCTTGGACATGGTGATGACCGTCTCGGCGGCGGCAAGACCGCAGTGCTGGACGAAGTCCGAGAAAATCCCATCTTCCTCGCGCGTGTCGATCCGCGCATGCCTGCCCTCCAGCGCCCGCAGATGCCAGGCGGCAAGGTGAATCGCATCATCATCGTTCAGCGCGACGATCGGCCCGATCACGTGGCCCCGTCCGAATTCGTGGCGCATGGCATAGCCCACAATCTCGCCCTCTCGCTCAAGAACGCAGGCAACGGAAACTTCGGCCAGAAGCGTGAGCATGCGCGAGCGGTCGGTGCCAAAGGCTGGCGCGTCAAAGGCAAAAATCTCGTCGATCCGCTCGGCAGGCAGTTCGCTCAGCACCCCATTCGGGGCGCCAATCTCCGGCAGGCCGGACACGGTGCCCCGGTGCAGGAAGACCGTTGCCTCGGTCTGGAAATTCATCGAGGCATAGAGGGGATAAGCCGCCTTGGTTGCGTTCAGGCTCAGGTTCCGGCCTTCGCAGCGTTCCATCACCTGTTCCATCAGCCACCGACCGGCACCATGCGCTTGCGCGCGCGGGGTCGTGATAACCAGCCCGACAGTGGCAAAGTCCTCGCCATGCGGAAACCACATCGCGCTGCCAAAAACCCGGCCGATCCCGTCAACGGCAACGATGCCCTGCCCGGCGCGCCGTAGGAACTCCCAGTCTGCAGGCCGGTGCGGCCAGCTGACACCGATCGACAGCGCATGCAGCAGATCAACGTCAACCTCGGCGATGTCCTGCGCGACCAGATCAAATGACTTCACGCGAACAGATTTAGCCATGTCAATTCCCTCATCAATGAGCGGGGCAGCGAAGCGTCCGTTATCTCAAACCCAATCATCGCCGTAAGATCAATGTGATCGCCTTCTGAAACATAATGGCGCCTGAGCGCTAGCAGAAATTGCTGCATTTGAGCGGGTCTTCCAAATCTTCTGCCATGTTTCAGTGCCTTTCCGCAGGGAACTCTCCTGCCTCATGGCTATTCTGCCCCTGACGAATAGCCGTGCATTTCGGGTGCCCCGTGGCGGTCCAAGAAGTCCTGACCATCCGCAAGATCAAGGGCACTTACTGCGATCCGTGAGCGATCCCGCTCGAAACAGGACGATCATGTCTGCCCCGAAGATGGCCCAATATGAAAGGAAAGACCCATGAACGCGATACCTAAAATCGGCACTTTCAGCGATGCCGGATTGCTGCGCCAGCAGGGGCTGATCGGCGGCCACTGGCAGGATGCGGCGAGCGGCAAGACCGTCGATGTCATCGACCCGGCCAGCCAGTCGGTGCTTGGCACCATTCCCGATATGGGCGGCGACGAAACCCGGGACGCGATCACGGCGGCGGAAAAGGCGTTCAAGGGCTGGAAGGCCCTGACCCATGCCGAACGCGCCAAACTGCTGGAACGCTGGCACGATCTGATGATCGACAATCTGGAAGATCTGGCGCTGCTCCTGACCCTCGAACAGGGCAAGCCGCTGGAGGAAGCGCGCGGCGAGATCCGCTATGGCGCGTCGTTCGTGAAATGGTTCGCCGAAGAGGCCCGCCGGATCGGCGGCACCACCATCCCGTCGCCAACCGCCGACCGCCGCATTCTGGTGCTGAAAGAGGCCGTGGGGGTCTGCGCCATCATCACGCCCTGGAACTTCCCCAATGCGATGATCACCCGCAAGGTCGCCCCGGCGCTGGCCGCGGGCTGCACCGTGGTGATCAAACCCTCGGAATTCACCCCCTTCTCGGCGCTGGCGCTTGGCGTTCTGGCGGAACGTGCCGGTATTCCGGCCGGGGTGATCAATATCGTGACCGGCATGCCCGCCGAGATCGGCAACGAGCTGATGGCGAACGAAACCGTGCGCAAGATCTCGTTCACCGGCTCGACCCGCGTGGGCTCGCTGCTGATGCGCGGTGCGGCTGACAGCATCAAGCGGCTGAGCCTTGAGCTTGGCGGCAACGCCCCCTTCATCGTGTTCGACGATGCGGATCTGGACATTGCCATCGATGGCGTCATCGCTTCGAAATTCCGCAATGGCGGCCAGACCTGTGTTTGCGCCAACCGGATTCTGGTGCAGGCGGGGATATACGACACTTTCGCCGAAAAGCTGAGCCAGCGGGTGGCGCAGATGAAAGTGGGTCCGGGCACCGATGACGGCACCGATATTGGCCCGATGATCAACGAAGCCGCCATCGCCAAGATCGAAGCCCATGTTGCGGATGCCCAAGCCAAGGGCGCGCGGATCGTCGGCCAGGCTGAGGTCATGCCGAACGGCCACCAATATGCCCGGCCGCTGGTGCTGGCTGACGCCACCACCGAGATGATGCTCGCCTCTGAAGAAACCTTCGGGCCGGTCGCGCCGCTGTTCCGCTTCGAGACCGAAGAAGAGGCGCTGGCCATCGCCAATGGCACCCCCTACGGGCTGGCCTCCTATTTCTACACCGAAAGCCTCAAGCGCTCCTGGCGCGTGGCAGAGGCGCTGGAATTCGGGATGATCGGCCTCAATACCGGGCTGATTTCGACCGAGGTCGCGCCGTTCGGCGGGGTCAAGCAATCGGGGCTGGGCCGGGAAGGCTCGCAGCTCGGGATCGAGGAATATCTCGAAACCAAGGCCCTGCATGTCGGCGGGCTGGTATAAGCCCACCCATGGTGAAACCGCGCCCGATGTTTGTTGACAGTGCCGTCAACAAACACCGGGGCGCAAAGCGCTGTTCCCATTGGAACAACGCTTTCTTTGATTGTGGTGTCTTTCAGAGGGCTTCCGTAAGGAGGCTTTCCGGCATATACTGCAGGGTCTTAGGAAGTTGTGTCTGATCGAGACAGGTTCCCGCGATCGGGTCAGGCCAGCGCAAGCTGTTCGCCGCACTCTGATCCCCCCTCCCCCTACATTCCTTCAAACGCGTACCGCCGGACTCGCAAACAGAGACTGCGGCCCATGATCGCCCGGCTTGGCGCTCTGGTTTGCGTCGCATCGGAAAGCCACATGAACCAAGCATAGGAAATATCCGACAATGGCGCGGGAGGCTCAGCGTTTTGAAATGTCAGGAAAGACTGGCTGGGGTGGTAGGATTCGAACCTACGGTACACGGTACCAAAAACCGCTGCCTTACCACTTGGCTACACCCCAACGGTGCGGGCTTTCCTACTCAAAGCGCTGAGCGCCTGCAACCCCCAAAATGCGCTTTATTGCGTCCCGAATGCGGATCGTCTTTGGCCGCATAGCCGGGGCTGTTCGGGAGCCGCAAAAGAAGCCGCGCCGGGGCGGGGTTTACCTCCCGGAGCAGCAATGTTGGGCGCCCGCCCCAGCGACTCGGCTGGGGCAACGCGCGGGTTGGCGGGCGGGCGGTCAGGCGGGGGCGGCTGCCGCGATGCGCTTATATCCGGCCTGACCGTGATAGAAGCCGTTGCTGAAGGCTGCCTGATCACTCAGCGCCGCAAGGGCAGCCTCGGCGGCGTCGGGCGCCAGAGCCTCGTCCAGCACATCGCGGTAGATCTGCGCCACCTGCACCATATCGACATCCTGCGGCATCAGGCGGAAATGGCTGACCCCGTCGGCCTTCATCTGCCCGATCTCACGCGAGAGCTCGACATAGCTTTCCGACAGGGTCTGGATGCCGTTTATCCGCAGGATCGGGCGGTCGTCGCGGGTGCGCAGGGGCATCCCGTCGGGGTTTTCCTCGCAGACGAATCTGCAATTGTCCTTGGTGCGGCCATGCGAGCGGGCGTGATAGCAGCGCGCCGAGACGGCGAGCGAGACCCGCCCGAACACCTGCACCTCGATGCCCAGCCCCAGTTCGCGCCCGGCTTTCGCGGCGGCGGCAATCGCCTCGCCGGGCATTTCCGGGGGCAGGCTGATATGGCTGGCGCCCTGCCCGGCCATCCAGGCCATTGTGGCCTCGTTATAGGCGTTCATGAAGGGGCCGACGCGATGCGGGTGTTTGCCACGCGCAAACAGGCCCGCCGCGTTGTTGATCTCGATCTCGGGGTTGTTCAGCGCCGCCAGCTCCTCGGTCGCCTTGCGCTCGCGCTTCAGCATCACCTCGGCCAGCGACGACAGAATCACGCTTTTGCCGCCGCGCTCCAGCCGTTCAATGATCTCGGGCAGGTCGGCCTCCTGAAACGGCGCGCGTTTGGAGCAGATCACCTCGCCCAGATAGACCTCGTCCAGCGGGGCTTCGTCGGCAATGCGGGCGTAGAAATCGCGCCGGATTTCGGGGGACCAGTGATAGGCGATCGGGCCAAGGGTCAGTTTCGTCATCTCGCTCACCGCCATTTCTTTGTCTCGAAGGCGCCCTGGGTCTGTTTCTGCCCCTCGGTGAGGGCCACCAGATCGGCAATATTCGCCTCTCGGCCGGCGCGGATATCGTCGACCGCCTGCCGGAAGGCCGAGACCACGCTGCGCACATAGCTTTTCGAGCGCTGCCGCCCTTCGATCTTGAAGGCATGGATGCCCGCGTCGATCAGCTCTGGCAGCAGCCGCGACAGGTTGAGGCTGATCGGCTCTTCAAAGGCATAATAGCCCTCGGGCCGGTGCGGCGCGGTATAGCGGCCCTTGCAGATGGTCGGATAGCCCGCCATCTCGTCCGGCCCGAAACGGTCGATGGTGAAACCGCCAAGCTGCGAGGACATCGAACCATCCTCGTGGCGGCGATATTCGACATCAGAGGCGGGCGAGCATACGCCATCCATATTGGTGGATTGCCCGGTCAGATAATTGGTCAGGCTGCAGCGGCCTTCGACCATCAGCCCGTGATTGCCAAAGATGAAGGTCTCGATCTCGCAGGGGATTTCTTTGCGGATCTCGCGGATTTCCGGGATGGTCAGGATGCGCGGCAGGACCACGCGCTTGACCCCGAAATTCTCGCAATAATAGCGGATCGCTTCGGGGCTGGAGGCGGCGGCCTGCACCGACAGATGCAGGCGGATCTCGGGATAGGTCCGCGCGATATAGTCGGCCACCCCCATATCGGCGACGATGAAGGCATCAACGCCATGCCGGGCGCCGGTATCGGCTGCCTCGCGCCACAGATCGACCTTGCCCGCCGGGGGATAGGTGTTCAGCGCCAGAAGTACCTTGGTGCCCTTGGCATGGGCATAGACCACCGAGGCGGCGAGCTCGTCGGGGGTGAAGTTCAGCCCCGGAAAGTTGCGCGCATTGGTGGCATTCTGAAAGCCGCAATAGACCGCATCGGCCCCGGCATCGACAGCGGTGCGCAGGGCGGCGGGGGTTCCGGCGGGGCAGATCAGTTCCGCGAGGCTCATCAGGCAAAATGTCCTTTTGTATCGCTCGGATAAGAGCGCCGTAACCGTGCAAGAATGGCCTTGCCGGGGCGCCCGAACATCTCGGCGGCCTCTTCGGCAACCGAACCGTCCATGTCATCGAGCGCATTGCGCAGCCGGACCACCGCTTCGGTTTCGCCAGACACTTCCAGATCGCGCGAAAAGAAGGCGGCGTCGCCATCTTCTTCCGAGTCGATCAGTTCCAGAAGCAGCATGAACCGACCCCGGATCACCGCGCCCGCCTCTGGGGCGGCATCGCGCGGCACCGCACGAAACACCAAAGCCTCGGGGTCGGGGCGCAGATGCAGCGCAAAGGGCAGCTCGACCGCATCGATCAGAAAGTCGGTTTTCTGATGCGCCCCAAGCCGCGCGAACAGCGACTCATGCCGGGCGGCAATCCGGCGGACAACGCGCGACAGGATCGGCTGGACCGCTGCGCAAGCCATGCGCGACATCACAGCCTGCGCCGGGTTGCGGCGGTCAGGATACGTTTCTACCCCAATGCTCATAATCGAGATCCTTGTTTCGTATTCAGCCGGGATTCACTGGCCCAAGGACCGTCCGGCACGACGCGAGGAGGATTGTTCATCGGATCTCAGGGCGGGCCTGATGCCCCGGTGAAACGCTCGAAGGCGACCTGCTGCGCGTCCGAAAAGGTAGGTCGGGAGGGTGTCCCGGAACCTTCGCGAGCCACGTCTGCACGTCACGCCCCGCAGGCGCACTGAACCCCAAATTTCTCGGAACCACAAGTTTCTGCCCTGCGGCGTCGGGACGCGGCTGGGGTACGGATCAGGCCCGGAAATCGGAAGATCAGTTGGGGGGCGCGGCGCCTAGTCCAGCCGGACAGGGCGGGCTTTCGCCAGCCGGTCAAAGGCGGCGAGATCGGCGATCAGGCCGGGCATATCGTCGAGCCGGATCATGTTCGGCCCATCCGAGGGCGCGCTTTCGGGATCGGGATCGGTTTCCAGAAACACCCCGGCAATGCCCAGCGACACCGCCGCACGCGCCAGTACCGGAGCCATGCGTCGGTCACCGTCGGACGCGGCCCCCTGCCCGCCCGGCATCTGCACCGCATGGGTGGCATCCATGATCACCGGATAGCCGGTTTCGGCCATGATCGGCAGCGCCCGCATATCGGCCACCAGCGCGTTATAGCCGAAGGAACTGCCCCGCTCTGTGAGCATGATCCGTTCATTGCCGGTTGCGGCCACCTTGGCGGCGGCGCGCTTCATATCCCAGGGCGCCAGAAACTGGCCCTTCTTGATATTGACCGCCCGTCCCGTCTGCCCGGCGGCCACCAGCAGATCGGTCTGGCGGCAGAGAAAGGCGGGGATTTGCAGCACATCGGCCACTTCGGCCACAGGCGCGGCCTGATCGGGCAGGTGAATATCGGTGAGCACCGGCACGCCAAGACGCGCCTTCACCTCGGCCAGGATCTTCAGCCCCTCATCCATCCCCGGCCCGCGCGGCGCATCGGCCGAGGTGCGGTTGGCCTTGTCGAAGGAGGATTTGAAGATGAAGCCGACGCCTTCAGCCGCGCAGGCCGCTTGCAGCACCCTGGCGATGTCGAGCGCATGATCGAGCCCTTCGAGCTGGCAGGGCCCGGCAATCAGCGTGAGCGGCAGGTCGTTGCCGAGCGATACGCTGCCAATCTCGAACGCTTTCATCGCCATTATCCGCCCACCTGTTCGCGCAGGATCGAGGCTGTCAGCGACAGCAGCAGATAGGCCCCCGCCAGCACCAGGAAAGCGAGGATGGTGTTTTCGAAGGCGCGCGGATAGGTCGGCTCGTCAGGCGCCACCGGATGCACGCCCAGCGACAAATAGCGGGTTTGCTTGTTGGCTTCGATCCGCGCCGCTTCGACCTGTTGCAGCGCCTGCTGCATCAGAATCGTGCGGGTTTGCAGGTTGCTCTGCGCCACCGTCAGCTCGCCGGAAATCTGCGCCAGACTTTCGCCTCCAGCGGCGCCGCTGTTATCGGTCAGCCTGGCCCGCAGATCCGCAATGATGGTCTCCAGCCGGGCGATATCGCCCTTCACCCCATCCACACGCGCCTGATTGGGCTGCGGGTTGTCGAGAAGCTGTTGCAGTTGCAGGTTTTTCTTCTGAAGCTGAACCGAGAACCCGTTGACCTGGCTCATCACCGCCGCCGCATCCGAGGTGGCATCGAACACGCCCATCTGCTTTTGCAGCTGCAAAACCTCGGCCTGAGCGTCGGCCCGCTTGTTCTCGGCATCCTGATAGCTGGCAATCGCCCCGGCCATCTGATCTTCCCGAAGGCGGGCGGTCAGATTGTCCACACGCTCTTCGGCATAGTGGATTAGGGCTTCGGAAAACGCCCCCGACAGCGCCGGACTGGCGGCGATCACTTCCATCTTGATGATCCCCTCGGTGGGATCATAGCCGATCTTCACAACGCGTTTGTAAAGCTTGTAGGCCTCTTCGTTGGTGGCGTTTTCGGGCAGGCGCTGGATCGGGTCGATTGAGGGATCCGAGAAATGCTTCTTGAAGCCAAGATCCTTATCGAGGCGCAGCATCGCATCGCGCGAGGTCAGATAGCTCTGAACCGTGATCGAATCCTGACTGGTGGCAAGGCCGGACCCGGCAAACAGCGAGGCAAGCCCCGGCGAGCCACCGGCATCGGCTTTCTGAATCACGAATTCCGATTTGGTCGCATACATCGGGGTGGCGATGGCGTAGAAATAATACCCGGCGATCAGCGTCGGCAGCATCACGAAGAAGGCCAGCCGCGTGAACAGCATGATCATCTTGCGGCGGCGGCGACGGGCGATGTCGCGCTGAATGTCCTGCACTGTGCGCGCCCGCTCGGCGGCATCCATCACCTTGGTGGTCGGCAGTTGCGGCCGTTTCGGCTCCTGCACCTGCGGCAGCTTGGTATCGTCCCCGCGCGCCATCGCCGCGCCCGCCGGATTGTTCGGACCGCTTTCGGCCGACGGGATCAGCTGCAACATGCTTTCGCGCTGGAACGGGTCGATCCCGGCCCGACGCAAAAGCCGCACCGCATCGAAATCCGAGGTGGCGGGCAGGCCGTTTTTCTGGGCCAGCCGCCGCGCCATGCGCAGCTGACGGCCGGTCAGCCCTTCTTTGCGGATTTCGCTGATGACCTGATCAACAGGCTGTTCTTTCGCGGCCACCGCAGCGCCCGGAGCGGTGGTGCCCGTTTTGGCCCGAGCCGAGCGGCCAGCCGTGTTGAACCCTTCCGCCGGAAAACCGTCTTCGACGCCGTCTTCCACCGACGCCTCAAGCGGGTTGAGCTCGCGGGCTGGGGGCTGTGCTTGCTGGGCCTGCGCTTGCCGGGGCTGGGCTTGCTGAGGCTGCGTTTGCCGAGGCTGCGCTTGCTGGGGCTGCGCCTGCTGGGGCTGGGATTGCTGGGGCTGGGCTTGCTGGAGCAGTGCGGGGGATATCGGGCGCAGGCCTGACACGGGTTGCCCCTGCGGGCGCGGAATAAGCCCGGGAGCCCGAATGGAGGACTGCACCGATGCACCGGCAGATGGCGCGGTCGAGCTCGCCGGAACCTGCACCGAGTTGGCAGCACCGGGCGTATCATCGACCGTTTCCGCCGAGGACAGCGCGAGCGCCTCCATCTGCGACGGAGTCCGGCGGATGCGGAATTTTCTAGCCTTGGGTTTGGTAGTCATAAAGCTGTTTTGCCTCTTCCAAGGTATCAAACATATGGAGCTGCCCGTGATGCAACACCGCCGCCGATCTGGCAAATTTCTCCAGAGTTTTGGCCTGATGGCTCACGATCACCACTGTCGCACTTTCCAGTCGTTCCTTCAGAGCATCACCGGCCTTGCGGTTGAACTCGGCATCGGTGGTCTGCGGCATACCTTCATCAATCAGATAAATATCGAACTCAAGCGCCAGAAGCAGTGAAAAACTGAACCGCGATTTCATGCCCCCGCTATAGGTGCCGACGGGAAAATCGTAATACTCATCCAGCCCGCAGAGCCAGCGAGTATAGGCCTCGATATAGTCCGGGTCGAGCCCATAGAGCCGGGCGATATAGCGGGCGTTTTCCCTGGCCGAGAGCTTGCCCAGCACACCCCCCATGAAACCCAGCGGAAACGACACGCGCGAGGTGCGGATGATCTGGCCATCGTCGGGCTTTTCCAGCCCGGCCATCATCTGAATAAGGGTGGTCTTGCCAGTGCCGTTGGGGGCAAGGATGCCCATCGAATTGCCCAGATCAATCCGAAACGACGCCTGATCAAGAATGACCTTGCGCTGCTTGCCCGTCCAGAAGGACTTGCTGACATTTCTGAATTCGATCATGCGATCCGCTCGTGATCCGCTGGGGCCTCGTCCTGGTCTTTTCTAGCCAAGTTTCGTTAACATGTAACGTATAGCGCCAATCTGGCGGCATTATGTCGGCCGAAGCCGAGCGCCGTCAAGAAAATCGCCCGCTTTGCGACCAAATTGACGCAGGTCTGTGGACCTGTCGCAGGTCTCGGAACGCTCCCGGTGATTCGTCCAGCAATCCGCCCTAGCGCTTTTCGACCCGAAACACCTTGCCCGCCGCCAGCGCAACGATCGCAGCGGCAAAGCTGAGCAGCGCACCCATCTTGGCGGCATCCTGCACCTCGCCCGGCACGAAGGCCACTGAGGCCACGAACAGCGCCACGGTAAAGCCGATGGCCGCCACCGTGCCCACCACGATCAGGTCGGTGCCCCGCATCCCGGCAGGCAGACCCAGCCCCAGCGGCTTGGCGGCGATCCAGCCCAGAATGGAAATGCCCAACGGTTTGCCGATGATCAACCCCGCCATCACCAGCCAGGTGGCCGCGCCGATGGCACCGAACTCGACGCCCGCATTGGTCAGGCCGAAGAAGAACAGGATCACCTCGACAGGGTTTTTCAACAGGTGCTCCATCACGTTCAGAAGGTCGGTGAGGTAGCGCTCGGCCTCCGAGAACAGACCGAAAGCGCGGTCGGCGTGGGGGATGGTCGGCACGATCGGCAAAAGCCCCAGCGCCGGATGCAGCCCCGCCTGCGCAAAGCCATACCAGCTGATCACACCGGCAATCGCATAGGGCCAGACGCTCAGATATTTGCGCACCCAGGTCGAGACCGGGCGGGTTTGCTTGTCGCCGTCAAGCCAGAGCGGCAGCCAGTTGGCGAGGAAAAACACCGCCAGCGCCGCACCGAAGGACAGAAGCAGCCATTGCGGGGCCAGATCGCCGGAGGGGTAGAAGATCGCCAGAATGATCAACCCGCCCGCATCATCGGCAATGGCCAGAAGCAGCAGAAAGCGGATCGCGGGGTGGCCCGCGCCAAACACCATCCGGCCCACCAGATAGGAAAAGGCAATATCGGTGGCGGTCGGGATCGCCCAGCCGCGGCTGACCAGTGAAAAGGTCTCGTGGCCCATCAAAAGGGCCAGACCGAGATACACCACCACCGGCCCGGCCATGCCGCCCGCTGTGGCGATCAGCGGCGTCGCCGCCTTGCGCCCGCGCAGGGACCCGTTTTTCAAGATCACCGCTTCCCAGACTTCCTTGGCCGCGATGGCAAAGAAGAAGGCCATGAGCATGTCATTCACGAAGAAATGAACCGTCACCACCTTTTCCACGTCGCCCAGCTCGTATTGCTGCGAAGCGGCGCCATAGGCATGGGCCCAATGTTCAATATTGGTGCCGATCAGCGAATTGAACCAGAGCGGGTATTCGATGAAATGGTGATAGGTCGCCGGATCGAAATTGGCCCATCCCAACGCCAGAAGCGCCCCGAAGATCAGCAGGATCGAATAGTTGGAGATAAAGTCCCAAACCCGATACATCGTGCGCTCCCGTCCCGTCGTTTGTCTTTGAGCTGACATAATGGAAGCGACGGGCGGGAACAACCTCAAGAGCGATGGCCGCTGGCCCGGGCCGGGGTCGGAAGGCGGGCCGTCAGGCCAGCGCGCCCCAGATCAGCCCGGCAAGGATCGAACCGATCAGCGCAAGGCCCAGATAGGCGGCAAAGACCCGGGGCTTGACCAATGCCCAGACCGCCAGCGCCGCCGGGATGCAGCTGACCCCACCGGCCAGCACGAAGGACATCGCTGCCCCCTGGCTCATGCCCTGATCAAGCAGCCCCGCCACCAACGGCACCGCCGCAAAGCCATTGAGATAGGCCGGTGCCCCGACCAACGCCCCAAGCAGGATCGGCAGAAGACCAGAGCCGCCCAGCAGACCGCCAACCAGATCGGCAGGCACATAGCGCAGCATCAGCGCTTCGATCATATAGGCCAGAAACAACCATTTCCCGAGGAACAGCGCGTTTTCCAGCGCGGTTTCACCAAAGGTGGCGCGTCGTTTGGCCTCGCCCCAGAAGCGCCAGACCACCTTGCCCGATAGCGGGGAGTCTGAGCAGGACGAGGAACAGCCGCAGCTTTTCACCGGGGTCACTTTCAGGGGATCGGCAAACAGCGCCGAGCTGCCAAAGCCCCGCACGACCAGCCCGCCCATAAGGCCCAACCCCACAGCAGCCACGGTTTTGCCCAGCGCAAAGGGCAGTCCCAGCGTGCCTGCGGTGATCAGAAACATCGCCGGGTCCATCAGCGGCGAGGCCAGCCAGAAGGCCATGACCGCCGAGAGCGGCGCGCCCACCGCCAGCAGGGCGGCGATGAAGGGGATCACTTCACATGAACAGAACGGCGACAGCCCACCCAGCAGCGCGGCAAAGAAGATCATCCGAAGCTCACGCCCCTCAAAGGCCCGTGCCAGCAGGTTCTCTGCCCCCGTCGCCTTGAGATAGGCCACCGCAAGCACCGCGAAGACGATGAACACCCCAGTATGGGTTATGGACCCGAGCGCCGCAGTCAGCGTGGGGGCGACCGCCGCCGGATCGTACAGCGCAAGCGCCAGCGGAATGGCGATGATTGCCAGCACCGGACCATCGAGCTTGAACCGCGAGCCATGCGGTGCGTGCGTTCCATGCGGTTCGTGTGGTGCGTGCGGTGTATGATGTGCGTGCGGTTCGTGTGTGGTGTCAGCCATGATCGTGCCCTTTCCCCGGCGCGCAATCGGCGCAGCATTCCGACAGAAGATAATCGGAGAGCGCCCGCATTTTTGTCATGTCGGCCGCCCCGCAAATAATCGAGCGACCGCGCTTTTCCTGCGTCACCAGCCCGGCGGCGGTGAGGATTTTCAAATGATGGGTCAGGGTCGAGCCGGTGATCCCGGCCCGCTCGCCCAATATGCCGATGGTCAGCCCCTCCGGTCCGGCCCGCACCAATTGGCGCAGCACCAGCAGGCGCTGTTCTGATCCCAGCGCGGCAAAAGCCGCAGCGGCCTGTTCGATCGGCAAAGTGTCGAAGATGGATGAGTCCTGTTTCATATTTCTAGAACTATCGAAACGTCAGGTGAGTCGCAAGATATTTCGATAATGCTAGAAATATGGAGGTTGCAGTCTTTGGTCTGCAAATACCTCGGGAGAGCGCGAGAGGGCGGGCCCTCTCACCTCCAAGCTTTGCATCCCTCCGGGATGACAGGGCTGGCCCCCTCGCCCCCATGCACCGCATCCCCCGGGATGACCGAGCAGACCGCCTCGCCCCGAACTTGCCAGCCCTGCCCCCGCCGCCTATCTCTTGCCCATGCCCACGCCCACACCCAAGCCCATGCCCGATCTTGCCGCCCGCATCACTGCCTGCCGCCTTTGCGCGGATCGTTTTGCGGCGACGAAAACCGCGCATGAGCCGCGCCCGGTGGCGTGGTTCGCGCCCTCGGCCACGATCCGGGTGATCGGTCAGGCGCCGGGGATGCGGGTGCATGAGACGGGCCTGCCGTTCAACGACCCCTCCGGCGACCGGCTGCGCGGCTGGATGGGGATCGACCGGGACTGCTTTTATGATCATGCCCGGATCGCCATCACCCCGATGGGGTTTTGTTTTCCGGGCTATGATGCACGCGGCTCCGATCTGCCGCCGCCAAAGATTTGCGCCGAAACATGGCACGATCAGGTCGATGCGGCCCTGCCGAATATCCGCCTGACCCTGCTGGTGGGCGCCCATGCCCAGCGCCGTTACCTCGCCGCGCGCGGGCCGCTGACCGATACCGTGCGCGGCTGGCGCGACCATCTGCCAGCCATCTTTCCCTTGCCACACCCGTCCTGGCGAAATACGGGCTGGCTGAAGAAAAACCCGTGGTTCGAGGCCGAGCTTGTGCCGGACCTGCGGGCCCGTATCGCAGCAGAACTGGGAGACCGCCGATGACCACGCCCACCCCGCTCGACATGGCCCATGAGGCGATGGAAGCCGATCCGTCCGACGATGCCGCCCGGCTGCGGTTTTACCAGCGCCTTGCCGATGCCGAGCTGTTCTTGCTGCTGCGCCATGAGCCCAGCGGCGAGGTGCTCGATCCGGAAGTGCTGGAGGTGAACAACGAGGACACCGCGAATATCGACCGTTTCGCGCTGGTCTTTGACAGCGAAGACCGTCTGGGCAGTTTCGCGGCGCAATATAAAGGCGACGCGATGCCCTATGCGGCCCTGCCGGGCCGGGTGATTGCGGCGATGCTGGCAGGCCAAGGCGTAGGGCTGGCGCTGAACCTTGATGTGGCGCCCTCGTCCATTCTGATCCCGGCGGCGGCGATGAGCTGGCTGTCGGACACCCTGTCGCATGAGCCCGCCCCGGGCGAAGGCACGCTGATCGGCATCGCGCCGCCCACCGGCCTGCCCGATGCGCTGATCACCGGGCTGGAGGAGAAGCTGATCAGCGCCACCGGCCTCGCCTCGCATGCGGTTTTCGTGAAAGGCCGCTATGCCGATCAGCGCGAGGGCTGGCTTCTGGCCTTTATCGACGCGATGCCGGGCGCCGAAGCTGCACTGGCGCGGGCCACGCAGGAAGCGCTGATTTTCTCGGGCACCGATCTGGCTTCGGTCGATGTGGCCTTCTTCGCGGGCAGCGATCCGATCTGCGAACATCTCGATCATATGGGGCTGCGCTACGACTTCCCCGATCTCGACGAGCTGGAGCAGGAAGAAGAGGTTTCCGCCCCGGTTCCGCCCGGCAGCGATCCGAACAAACCGCCGATCCTGAAATTCTAGCCCGTCACAAAAAGCACAACTTTAACGCGAAAAGCGCCCTCCTGATCGGGGGCGCTTTCATATTTTCTGCATTCCGTCTGAGATCCGTCAGTGTGCGGCGAAATCGGTGACCCAGGCCACGCGGCCATTCATCAGCGCCACACCGAGGCCGATCTCATCGACGCCACTCAGCAAAATGTTGCGTCGGTGGCCGTCGGACTCCATCCAGGCCTGCATCACCTCGCGGGCGCTTTTCTGCCCCCAGGCGATGTTTTCGGCGCTCAACATCGTGTGATAACCGGTGGCGTAGATCCGCCGTCTGGGCATCGAGCCACCCGCGCCTTCATGCGAAAACGTGCCGGTTTGCGACATCCAGCAGGCATGCCCCTGCGCGGCCTGATCGAGCTGGGCACTACGCACCAGCGGCGCTTTGCCCTTGGCGGCGCGCACGGCGTTGATTTCGGCCAGAACCTGCATCATCAGCCCCGGCGCATCGGTGGGCAGCGGACAATTCCCGGCCCAAACGGCTGTGCCGAACCCGGTAAAAAGCGCCAGCAAAGCCCCGATCAGAGCCTTGCAGGGGCTGAGGCTCATTTCTTCTCGGCAGCCTTTTTGGCAGGCTTTGCAGCAGCTTCCAGCGCCTCGATCCGGGCTTTCAGCGCCTCGTTTTCTTCGCGGGCCTTCTGCGCCATCGCGCGCACCGCGTCGAATTCTTCGCGGGTCACCAGCTCGCGATCGGCCAGCCAGCGGTCCATCCAGCTTTTCATCGCCGTTTCGGCCTCGGTTTTCGCCCCCTGCGCCACGCCCATCGCGTTGGTGAAGAGTTGCGAAAAGTCATCAAAAACCTTGTTGCGGGTCTGCATCGGAAACTCCCATCCGTTTCGGCCTATATGGGCCAAGCGGCCGGATGACACAAGGTTGACAGCCCCGCTGACTGAGGCCAACTAGCAGGCATGATTTACGCGATCCCCTTCCCCGATATTTCGCCCGAGGTTTTCTCGTTCAGCCTCGGCGCGGTGCATCTGGCCGTGCGCTGGTATGCGCTTGGTTATATCGTCGGCATCCTGATTGCCTGGTGGATTGCCACCCGCGCCGTCGCCAACCCGCGCCTGTGGGCGGGCGAACCGCCGATGACCAAGGCGCAGCTGGAAGATCTTGTCACCTGGATGATCCTTGGCATCATTCTGGGCGGACGGCTGGGCTTCGTGCTGTTCTACCAACCCGGCTATTACCTCAGCCATCCGATCGACATCGTGAAGGTGTGGAATGGCGGCATGGCCTTTCATGGCGGCTTTCTGGGCGTGGTCGTTGCGGGGCTGCTGTTTGCGCGGCGCAACAAGGTGCCGGTTGCCGCGCTCGCCGATCTACTGGCCATCGCCGCCCCGCCGGCGCTTGGCATCGTGCGGGTGGCGAATTTCATCAATGCCGAGCTTTGGGGCCATGCCACCACCATGCCCTGGGGCGTGATCTTTCCCGGCGAAGCGGCGCAGAGCTGCCCCGGCTATGCCCTGCCCTGCGCCCGCCACCCCTCGCAGCTATACGAAGCCTTATTGGAAGGCGGTGTGCTGATGGTGCTGCTGCTGGTGCTGGCCTGGAAGCGCGGCTGGCTGAAACGGCCCGGCATGCTCGCAGGCACCTTCTTTCTGGGCTACGGGCTGTCGCGGTTCTTTGTTGAATTCTTCCGGCAAGCCGATGCGCAATTCATCACCCCGGACAACCCGATGGGCCATGTGCTGCTGGGCATGACGCAGGGCCAGATCCTGTCGGTGCCGATGATCGTGGCCGGGGTGCTGACGCTGATCTGGGCCGGGAAACGGGCGAAGGCATGAGCTTTGCCGCTGACAGCGGAGTGCCGCGCCTGACCTTGGGGAGGCGTTTTGCGGCGCCCCTGCGATGCGATGCGCGCAAAAGCAGAAATATCGGGATAGCTCAATGCGGTGTTTCCAATGCGCCTTCCCGGGGGGAAGGTCAGGCGCGGCACGGGCTTGCAGCCCGCGCCAAGGGTGAGCACGGCAACACCATCGGAGCCCCGTCATGAGCCTTGCCCCCCTTCTGTGCGCGCGCATCGCGGCCTCCGGGCCGATCTCCGTGGCCGAATACATGGCCGAGTGTCTGATGCACCCGGAGCATGGCTATTACAGCACCCGCGATCCGTTCGGGGTGGCGGGGGATTTCACCACCGCGCCGGAGATCAGCCAGATGTTTGGCGAGATGATCGGGCTGGCGCTGGCGCAGAGCTGGCTGGATCAGGGCGCGCTTGCCCCCTTCACCCTTGCCGAGCTTGGCCCCGGTCGCGGCACGCTAATGGCCGACATCCTGCGCGCCACCAAAGCGGTGCCGAGCTTTCACGCCGCCCTGCGCCTGCATCTGGTCGAAGCCTCGCCGACCTTACGCGACAAGCAGAAGGCCACGCTCGCAGGCTTTGACGTGACCCATTGCGACAGCGTGGACGATCTGCCCGATGCGCCGCTTTTCCTCGTCGCCAACGAGTTTTTCGACGCTTTGCCGATCCGCCAGTTCATCCGGGCCGCCGATGGCTGGCGCGAGCGGCTGGTGGGGCTTGAGGGCGGCACGCTCGCCTTTGGCCTTGGCGGATCAGACGCCCCCGCCGCGCTGGCTGGCCGCGATGATGTGGCCGAAGGTGGGCTGGTCGAGATCTGCCCCGCCGCCCCGGCGATCATGGCCGCCATCGAGGCGCGGATTGCCGCCCATGGCGGGGTGGCGCTGATCGTGGATTATGGCGACTGGCGCTCGCTCGGCGACACGTTGCAGGCCCTGCGCGCGCACCAGCCCGAAGACCCGCTGGCCCATCCCGGCGAAGCCGATCTGACCGCGCATGTGGATTTCGAAGCGCTGCGGCGGGCCGCCCCCGGCCTTGCCGCCTCGGCCATGACCCCGCAGGGGGTGTTTCTGGAACGGCTCGGCATCACCGCCCGCGCGCAGGCTCTGGCCGGAAATCTGGCCGGCGCGGCGCTGGAAAGTCACATTCAGGCCCATCGCCGCTTGACGCACCCCGAGGAAATGGGAACCCTGTTCAAAACGATAGCCTTCACCAAAAGAGGCGCAGCGATGCTGCCGGGATTGTCAGAATGGGCCTAGAGATCATCACCTCCGACGCGCTGGACGGCGTGACCCACGGGTTTTTCACCCGCAAGGGCGGTGCGTCCTCCGGCATCTATGCGGGGCTGAATTGCGGCACCGGCTCGGGCGATCTGAAAGACGCGGTGACGATGAACCGCGCGCGTGTGGCGGCGGCGATGGAGGTGGAACCCGACGGTCTGGTGACGGTGCATCAGACCCATTCGGCCACAGCCCTGCCGGTAACCGGCGCCTTTGCCGATCCGCGCCCCGAAGCCGATGCGATGGTCACAGCCACGCCGGGGGTGGCGCTGGCCATTCTCACCGCCGATTGCGAGCCGGTGCTGTTTGCCGACCGTACAGCCGGGGTGATCGGGGCCGCTCATGCCGGATGGAAAGGCGCGCTGGACGGGGTGCTGGAAGCCACGCTCGATGCGATGGAAGCGCTTGGCGCCAAACGCGAAAACACCCATGCCGCGATCGGGCCGACGATTTCGCAAGGCGCCTATGAGGTTGGTCCGGAATTCGTCGAGCGCTTCGTCGATACCGACCGCGACTATGGCCGGTTCTTTGCCGCAGGCGAAGGCGACCGTGCGATGTTCGACCTGCCCGCCTTTGGCCTGCACCGGCTGCGCACGGCCGGGATCGGCCATGCCGAATGGACCTGCCATTGCACCTATTCAGACCCGGTGCGGTTCTATTCCTTCCGCCGTTCGGTGCATCGCAACGAGGCCGATTACGGGCGGCTGATCTCGGTGATCCGGCTCTAACGCCACGTCCGGCGTTGTTCGCCACCCAGCATCAATCGCGCCATCTTGGCCGAATTTTGCACGAAAACCGCCCCGACCTTTCCCCGGCGCGGCCCTCAACCTGCCCCAATCCCACGCCAAAAGGGATCAACGACCAGAAGGGTCGCGGGACAGTACAAGGGCAAGTCCATGAGCAAGCGTCGCTGGCTGAAAAAGGTGATCGAAACCGCGAAAACCGAGCCGATTAAGGCCCCCTGGGCCCGAGGCAGCCAACGCAAGGCCTGGAAAGACGCCGCCCGCAGCCGCGCCAAGGCCGCGTAAGCAAACAGAATACCTCGTGGAATGCCGTCCCTTCGGGGGCGGTATTTCTTTTTGGGTTAGCGCCCGTGCGACTGATCGTAGGAATTGGGCTGCGGCGCGCGCCAGCCGGTCAAGGCCCCCGGCGCGGGGGTGAAGGTTTCCACCAAGAGCGGATGACAGATGGCGGCGTCCGACGAATGCTCCGCCGAACAATCGCCCCCCGGACAGGCCGAGAGCGCCCCGATCAGATCAATCTCGGCGAAAAATTCCAGATAATCGCCAGGGCGCACCGGGCTGGCTTTCATCATGTATTGCCCGGTCTCGCGCAGAAAGCCGGTGCACATGAAGACGTTGAGCACGTCATGCACATGCGGTTCGGCCTCGGCGAGGCTCACCCCCAGATGATCGGCCAGCGCGCGGGTCAGGTTGGAATGGCAGCAATGGTGATAGGGATCGTCGGACAGGAGACAATGTGTATAGGGATCGCAGCGCGTGCCGATCACGTCATGCACCGAAGCGCCATCAGCATCGAACCCGTACCAATCCAGCGTATCGGCCACGATCGTGGCCATCGGGCGCAGATGCGGAAAGGCGCTCCACATCCTGTCGCCAGTCGATAGATGGGTGCCATGCAGGGCGCGGGTCTTGCCGGAATAGAACCGCTCGGACAGATCGCGCGCGTTCCACAGGTTGAGATCGCCCACCTGCGGCCCATCGACCGAGGAGATGCGAAAGAAGCTGCCCGCCGGAACCTCGAAAATCGCCGCCTCGCGCGGCGCCACCAGCACCGCCCCGCTTTGCCGTGCCCCGGCCCGCGCGGCCCGGTAGAGGGTGAGATCGGGCGCTGGCAGGGTTTCGGGCGGATAGGCCACCACCGGGCGGATCCCGCGACGCGCGGCAGCATCGGCCGGGGCGGGAAATTCGGGCTGTTTGGGCTTCATGGTCACCAACCTCGTCTAAGCAGGAATACAATGGCGCGGCCCGGCACCGCCCCACAAGACACTTCAAGGTTGCGCCACTCGCCTTACTGGCCGATATGCACCGGACCGGGCGGAATAGCCATGCCCGCCCGTCAGAACCTCGCACCGGGTAAGCACGCGCAAACGTGATCGTGCTTTAATGTCTTGCGAGTGGTCGGGCGATTGGCAAGGGCCAGCCCGTTGTCTAGGATGGAAAAGAAGAGGAGGACCGATGGCGCTGACAAGATTTGGGCAAGCAGCAACCGCTCTGCGCATCGTTTCAGCGCTGTTGGGCCTTGTGGCGTTCTTCGGGCTGTCGGCCTGTTCCTATCCGGTGATCGGGCCAAATTTCACCACCGAGGCGAAGAGCCTGAAGGCCGAAACCTTCACCTGCTGCGCCGATCCCGAGAAATTCTATTTCCCGCCCTTTGCCCAGCTGGCGCTGGCGCTGGGTGACGTGGTCGGACAGGGAGCCGCCAACGCGGCCTATGGCGAATATGACAGCAGCGAATATCCCGGCACCCTGACCGGCAAGACCGAAGCGCATGAAAAGATCCGCGCCCGGCTCAAGCCGCTGGACATCATGGTGATCAGCAACAAGTCCTACCAGCTTGGCCGCCTGATGCCCGGGCAGTTCAGCCATTCGATGATCTATATCGGCACCGAGGCCCAGCTGCGCGCGGCGGGTCTGTGGTCGCTGCCCGAGGTGGTGCCCTATCACGACCAGATCCGCGCCGGGAACATCTTCATGGAGTCGGCCACGCCGGATGTGCATCTGATGAGCACCGCCAAGGCCTTCGAGATCGATCGGGTGGTGGCGATGCGGCCGCAGCTGACCGCGAAAGAGAAACGCGTGGCGATGGCGCGGTTCATGGGCTCGATCGGCGCGCCGTTCAATTTCAGCATGGATCTGGACCCGAACAATCAAAAATTCGTCTGCACCGGGTTGATCAATTACGCCATGCCCAGTCTGGGCCTGACCCAGCGCCGGATTTACGCACGTAGCACGATCTTGCCGGATGATGTGGCCTCGCAGGCCATCCGGGGTGACAAGCTGGACCTGATCACCTATGTGATCGGCACCGATGAGGGCTATGCGCCCCGCAGCACCTTTGCCCTCATGGTAGATCTGGCCGCCTATTGGGGCGTGCCGCACAATCGTCCATGAAGGAACACAGATGATCCGTCCCGCCTTTCTCGCCGCGCTGGCAGCGCTTGGCTTGCTGTCAGCCTGCGCTCCGGCGGTGGATCCGGCCTTCACGGGGATCACCCCCGATACTGACCCGAAAACCTTTACCTGCTGCGCCAATCCCGAGCGCATCCCGGCCCCGATTGCCAAGATCGGCTTCGATCTGTCGCCGGCCTTTTCGCCGCTGGTCTCAGCCGCACCGATCCGTCAGGGCTATCTGACCGCCGCCCCCGATGCGTGGTCCTACCTGCTCGATCAGGCCCGGCCGCTGGATATCCTGCTGACCTCGGGCAAGAACTGGATCCCTGGTCAGGTGATCACCGGGCGTTTCACCCATTCCGCCGTCTATCTGGGCACCGAAGCACAGCTGACCGCGCTGGGTCTGTGGAACGACCCGCTGATCGTGCCGCATCACGACGAGATCCGCGCCGGAAATATCATCATCGAAGGGGTCAGCGGCGGCGCCAAACTGAACGATGCCCCGCATATCTTCGACACCGACGGTGCCCTGATGGTGCGCCCGAAACTGGCCAACACCGCCGCCCGGCGCAAGGCGGTGAAGCGGCTCTTTTCCCGGCTGGGCGTGCCCTTCGATTACACCTTCGATGTCTCGACCTGTGGCCAGCTCGCCTGCACCGAAATGGTGGCGCAATCCATGCCGCAGGTCGGGTTTCTGGTGCGCAAAGCCTATGACTATCTGGTGCTGATGCCCGACGATATTGCCGCCCAATCCATTCGCGGCGAGAACCTGCGCGTGGTCGCCTATGCCCGTGGCACCGCTGAGGGCTGGACCAAGGGCAGCCAGTTTGATGCGATGCAGGACATTGCCGCAAGCTGGGGGCCGGTGCCGAAAGACGCGCCGAAGCCGATACTGCAACGCACCAGCGATAAAGGCGTCGCCGGGATGTGCACGCCGCAGAACGGGGTCTGAGGCTGAGCCTCAGCCCGCCGGATTCAGCTCACCGGGCGTAGCGGGATATTGTCGATCAGCCGGACCGGGCCGAGGAAGGCCGCCGCCAGCAACCGCGCCGGACGGTCGAGCACATCCATCGGCGCCAGCCCATCTTCGGCCCGCAGCTCAAGATAATCCACCGCGATGAAGCCTGCCGCCACGATGGCGCGCTCGGCTTCGGCCAGCGCTTCGGCCACCGGCTTGCCCGCCCGCAGCGCCTCAGCGGCTTTCCGCATTTCGCGGTTGAGCACCGGGGCAATCGCCCGATCTTCCGCCGAAAGCCGTGCATTGCGCGACGACAGCGCCAGCCCATCAGCCTCGCGGACCGTAGCGCAGCCGATGATTTCGATGGTCAGATCGAGATCGCGCACCAGCCGCCGGACCACCTGAAGCTGCTGAAAATCCTTCTCGCCGAAAAAGGCGACATCGGCCTGCGTTTGGGTGAAGATCTTCGTCACCACCGTGGCGACGCCGTCGAAATGGCCCGGACGATGCGCGCCGCACAGCCCTTCGCTGACACCGGTGACCGAAATCGTGGTGGCAAAGCCGTCGGGGTAAACCTCTTCGACATGGGGGGCATAGAGCAGATCGACCCCCGCCGCCTCCAGCACGGCGGCATCGTCCTGCAGATGGCGCGGATAGTTCGCCAGATCGTCCTTGTTGTCGAACTGGGTCGGGTTCACGAACAGCCAGACCACCACCTTGTCGGCCCCGGCCTTCGCCGCCTCGACAAGGCTCAGATGCCCCTCATGCAGCGCGCCCATGGTCGGCACCACGGCCACGCGTGCGCCTGCAGCGGCCCAGTCTGCGCGGGTGCTGCGCATCTCGGCCAGAGTATGAACGATTTTCATTTCCGGTTGGTCTCGTCGGCAAAAACATGGTCGGGGGCCGGAAAGGTCCGGGCGCGAACCTCGGCAGCAAAGGCGGCGATGGCCTCGTCGGTCAGGGCGCCCAACTCGGCATAGCGTTTCACGAATTTCGGTTTGAACCCGGTGAAGATGCCCAGAATGTCATCGACCACCAGCACCTGCCCATCGCAATGCACTGAACCGCCAATGCCGATGGTGGGAATATCAATCGCGTCGGTGATCTGGTCGGCCAGCACTTCCGGCACCTTTTCCAGCACCACCGAAAACGCCCCGGCCTCGGCCACGGCCTTGGCGTCTGCCAGCACGCGGGCGGCGTCTTCGCCCCTGCCCTGCACCTTGTAGCCGCCAAAGGTGTTGATCGATTGCGGCGTCAGCCCGACATGGGCCATCACCGGAATCGAGCGTTGGGTCAGAAAGCGGATGGTTTCGGCCATCGCCACGCCGCCTTCCAGCTTCACCGCCGCCGCGCCGGTTTCGGCGATGATCCGGGCGGCGTTGCGGAAGGCCTGTTCGGGGCTTTCCTCATAGGAGCCAAAGGGCATGTCGATCACGATCAGTGCGTTTTTGCTGCCACGCGCCACGGCCTGACCGTGCAGGATCATCATTTCCATGGTCACGCCAAGGGTCGAGGGCAGGCCATGCAGCACCATGCCCACGCTGTCGCCCACCAGAACGACATCGCAATGACGATCGACCTGCTCGGCCATCGGGGTGGTATAGGCGGTCAGGCACACGATCGGCGTGCCGCCTTTGCGGGCGCGAATATCAGAAGGGGTGAGGGCCTTCTGGGATGCGGATGCGCTCATCATGTCCTCCCACTGACACGTCGGCTGGGGGCCAGCAATAGGCCGCTGCGGCGCAGAAATCCACCGGTTTTCGCACCCGAGCTCGCAACGATGTCGCTACGTCGCACGGGACTTATCCGGGGCTTATACGGGCCTCACCCTCACGTAAGCGTGCTTGGGGCCTTGATTCAAGTCATGTCCAACCCAGCGCGCCGCGCGCAAGCTCAAAGGGTCACCAGTATCGCGGAGCCGTCATGCCCGACCATAAAGATTTTCTTCCCCCGCTTGCCCCTG
Organism: Paracoccaceae bacterium; assembly: GCA_050288685.1. Lineage (GTDB taxonomy): Bacteria > Pseudomonadota > Alphaproteobacteria > Rhodobacterales > Rhodobacteraceae > Sinisalibacter. The sequence continues at coordinate 83,699 of JBNKEH010000005.1, forward strand.
AAGCCCTTGCAAGGCGCTGCGATCCGGCCAGCCTGCCCTTTGCCGTCACCACCGAGCTTGGCGATGAAGACGGGCTGATCGGCCAGAGCCGCGCCGTGGATGCAATCCGGCTCTCGGCCACGATTGCGCATCGCGATTTCAACCTGTTCGTGGTGGGGCCAGAAGGCACCGGACGGCACAGCGCAGTGCGGCAGCTTCTGAAAGAGCAGGCCACGGCCCGCGAAACCCCTTCGGACTGGGTCTATGTGAACAATTTCGAGGCCGGGCATAAGCCGCGCGCCCTGAAACTGCCCCAAGGCGTTGGCCCGAAGCTGCGCGCGGCGATGGAAGCGGTGATCGACGATCTTGCCACCGATATTCCCTCGCTCTTCGAAAGCGAGGAATATCAATCCGAGCGGCGGGTGATCGAACAGGAATTCAGCGAAGAGCAGGAAGCGGCGATGGCCGAGTTCGGCGATCGGATCAAGGCCGAGAACGTGGCCATGGTGCGCACGCCGATGGGCTATATGCTGACCGCGGTGCGCGAAGGAAAGCTGGTGAACAGCGAGGAATATGACAAGCTGCCGGAGAAGGAACGCGACGAGATCGACGCGAAAATCGCGCGCTTTCAGGAAGAGCTGGCAGTGGTGCTGCGTCAGGCCCCGGTGCTCGACCGCGAGCGGCGCAAGGCGGTGGAGGAGCTGAACGCGGCGATGGCCGAACATCTGGTCTCGGAACGCTTTGAAGCGCTGGACGAGAGCCTGTTTGCCATTCCGCCGGTGGCCGATTTCCTCAACGAGGTCCATGCCGACATCATCGCCAGTGCCGATCTGTTCATTCAGGTGGCGGCGCAAAAGGGCGATGGCCCCTTCCCCGACATGGTCGGCAAGATGCACCGCCAGCCGGTCTTTGCCCGCTACATGGTGAATGTGCTGGTGTCTTATGATCCCGAAACCGAACCGGGCGCGCCGGTGGTGTTCGAGGAGCTGCCCACGCTCGATCGGCTGACCGGCCGGATCGACCATATGAGCCAGATGGGATCGCTCACCACCAATTTCACCATGATCAAGCCGGGGGCGCTGCACCGGGCCAATGGCGGCTATCTGGTGCTGGATGCGCGGCGGTTGCTGACCGAACCCTATGCCTGGGACGCGCTGAAACGCTCGATCGAGGCCGGGCGGATCACCATCACCTCGCTGGCCGAGCGGATGAGCCTTATCTCGACCACGGCGCTGGAGCCCGACCCGATTCCGCTGGATGTCCGGGTGGTGCTGATCGGCGACCGGATGCTGCACGCGCTGCTGGTCATGGCCGACCCGGATTTCGGCGAGCTGTTCAAGGTGCAGGCGGATTTCGAGGAAAGCACCGAGCGCAGCGATGAAAGCCTGACGCTTTACGCACGGCTGGTCGGCTCTTTCGCCGCGCGCGAGGGGTTGAAACCGATGAGCGCCGCCGGGGTGGCGCGGCTGATCGACGAAGCCACGCGGATGGCCGAGGACAGTCAGAAATTCTCGCTGCGCCTTGGCACCCTGACCGATCTGATGCGCGAGGCCGAGCATTACGCCATAGGGCGCGGGGCCGAGGTGATCGACGCCGAAGACATCGAGCGCACCCTGCGCGAGAAAGACCGCCGCGCCTCGCGCATCCGCGACCGGATGAAAGAGGCGGTGACGCGTAACACCATCCTGATCGACACTGATGGCGCAAAAGTAGGCCAGATCAACGGGCTGTCGGTGATCGGGCTCGGCAATTACGCCTTTGGCCGCCCGTCGCGGATCACCGCGCGGGTGCGGATGGGGGCTGGCAAGCTGATCGACATCGAACGCGAGGTCGAGCTGGGCGGGCCGCTACACTCCAAGGGGGTGATGATCCTCTCGGGCTACCTCACCGCCACCTATGCGCTCGACGTGCCGTTCTCGCTGCATGCAAGCCTGGTGTTTGAGCAAAGCTATGGCGGGGTGGATGGCGATAGTGCCTCCTCGGCCGAGCTTTACGCGCTTCTCTCGGCGCTGTCCGATCTGCCGCTGGATCAGAGCTTTGCCGTGACCGGCTCGGTCAACCAGCTGGGCGAGGTGCAGGCGATTGGCGGGGTGAACGAAAAGATCGAAGGCTTTTTCGAAACCTGCGAGGCGCGCGGCCTGACCGGCAAACAGGGCGTGCTGATCCCGGCGGCGAATGTCGAACATCTGATGCTACGCGACAATGTAATCGACGCCGCCCGCGCCGGAAAATTCCGCATCATCCCCGTGCGCCATATCGACGAGGGCATCGCGCTGCTAACCGGCAAGCCCGCCGGAAAACGCGGCAAGAAAGGCAGCTTTCCCAAGAACAGCGTGAATGCGCGGGTCGAGGCCACCCTGCGCCGCTATGCCGAGCAACGGCGTGACTTTGGCAAGATGCCCAATGGCGCGAATGGGGGGGCGGCGAAATGAAACCGGCGCGGGTGATCCGGCACCGGGTGCTGATCGGCGCCAGCTCCTATGCCGATGCGCGCGCCGGGCTGCATCTGGCCGATGCGATGGCCGATATGCTCGCCGAAAGCATTGGCGGGCTGATGCTGGAAGAAGACTATGTGGCCGAGCTGATCGCGCGGCCCGGTCAACGGGTGGTGTCGCGCCGGGGCCAGCTGATTCCGGCCCCAAGCCGCGAAGAGCTGGCGGCCCTGCATGACCGCGACGAACGCGCCTTTCGCGCCGCGCTGGCGGCGATGTGCAAGGCGCGGGCGTTGCACTATTCCTTTGAACGCCGACAGGGCGAGCTGGTGGCCGGGCTGCTCAAGGTGGCGGAAAACTGGGATATGCTGGTGATCGGCCATGGCAACGGGCATCTGCCTCCCAGCACAAAGGGCCGCGTGGTGCTGATCGCCCCGCCCGAGGGGGCCAGCAGCGAGGCCGAAGCGCTGGCCGGGCGACTGGCGCAGGGGCTGCGCGCCCATCTGGTCACCGGCTATCCCGCCAATGGCAGTGCCGCGCCGCAGGCCCCGGATTTTCGCTGGCAGAACCTGCCCGAGCTCATCCACCGGATCGCGCGGCTCAGCGCCGATGCGGTGGTGCTGGATCTGTCCGCCGGACCGATCACCAGCGGCGAGACCCTGCGCGCACTGGTCGATGCGGCCCGCTGCCCGGTTCTGGTGCTGGGCGCTGCGACGGTGTCGGACGAGAGTGGCTAAGGCGAACTCAGCCCGCGCTGCCCGCGATGAAATAGCGTGCGATCCCATAGACATAGAGCGCCGAGAACACGATGTTGATATATTTCAACTGCCGCTCGGTATGTAGCCACGCCATATAGATCCAGATCAAGCAGAAGGGCAGACCCAGGAACAGATTGAGCGGGTAGAGGTTCTGCACGATGGCAATGGTCGACAGCACGCCAAGGCCGAGCGCGAACCATTTCAGCTCTTGTTCCCAGGCCGCAAGGCCCCCTTCGCGCAGACGCAGACGATCCCGCATGGACGGGCTCCTTTGGATGATGTGGCAGAATGGCGGGCGAAATAGCCCGACGCGATCTTGTCACAAATCGGCGCGGCGATCCAGCTCAGCGTTTCGCGCTTACAGCCGATCCGCTCACAGCGACGGGCGCCGCCCGACCCTGGGTGGGCGTTGTGCTGAGATTGGTTTGGACGCCGCGACCAAAAGCATCCCCGCCCGAACGGCTTCGTCCATTATCGCCAAAACGCCCTCCCGGGGGTAGGGTCGGGCGTCGCCCGTCCTTCGAACGGGCGGGGCATGTGGGCTAGTCTCAGCGTTTTTCTGCGAAGAAGGTTTTGAGTAGGGCTTCGGCCTCACCCGCCGCGATGCCGTCATAGACTTCGGGCGCGTGGTGGCATTGGGCATGGGCAAAGACCCGGGCGCCATGGGCGGTGCCGCCGGATTTGGGATCGGCGGCGCCGTAGTAGAGCCGCCGGATGCGGGCAAAGCTGATCGCGGCGGCGCACATCGGGCACGGCTCCAGCGTGACGTAGAGATCGTGCCCGGTCAGCCGCTCCGAGCCCAGCGCGGCACAGGCGGCGCGGATCACCAGCATCTCGGCATGAGCGGTGGGATCGGCCAGCTCTCGCGTGCGGTTACCGGCCTGCGCCACCACCTGCCCGTCAGGATCCACCAGCACCGCGCCCACCGGCACCTCGCCGCGCTCGGCGGCGGCGCGCGCTTCGTCCAGCGCTGCGTCCATATAAGAGGTAAAACGGCTCATGCCCCCTCATGCCGCGCCTCGGCGCGCTGGACAAGCCCCCGGCGTGGCCCTAGGGAGAAGCATGAGCACCGAGACCCCCAAAGGCGAACGCATCGCCAAGTTTTTGTCGCGCGCAGGCGTGGCCAGCCGCCGGGAAGCCGAGCGGATGATCGAAGCCGGCCGCGTGGCGGTGAATGGCAAGGTGATCGACAGCCCGGCGCTGAATGTCACCGAAAAGGACAAGGTCGCGGTCGACGAGGTCGAACTGGGCGCGCCGGAACCGGCGCGGCTCTGGCTCTATCACAAGCCTTCGGGCCTGGTGACCTCCGCGCGCGACGAAAAGGGCCGCGAAACGGTGTTCGACAAGCTGCCCGAAGACATGCCGCGGGTGATGAGCGTCGGACGGCTCGACATCAATTCCGAAGGGCTGCTGCTGCTGACCAATGACGGCGGGGTCAAGCGCAAGCTCGAACTGCCCTCGACCGGCTGGCTGCGCAAATACCGGGTGCGGGTGCATGGCAACCCGTCAGAAGACGATCTGACGCCTCTGCGCAAAGGCATCGAGATCGACGGCGAGCGTTTTCAGCCGATGAGCGTGAGTCTTGATCGCCATCAGGGCGCCAATGCCTGGCTGACCGTCGGCCTGCGCGAGGGCAGGAACCGCGAGATCCGCCGCGCGATGGAGGCGGTGGGCCTTTCCGTGAACCGGCTTCTGCGCGTCAGCTACGGCCCGTTCCGTCTGGGCGAGCTGAAACCCGGCGAGGTGGAAGAAGTCCGCGCCAGAGTGCTGCGCGATCAGCTGGGCATGGACCCGGAGGCGGACGAGGAAAAGGTGGGCACCGCGAAGAAGAAGCCGGTGCGCCGTCGCAATGAGCCGTCAAGGGCCTCGACCGGCACCCCTGCCCCGAGACCGGTACAGAAATCGGGCCAGCGTCCGGCGCAGAAATCCGCACTGAAAGCGGGGGCCAAACCGGGGCCGAAGCCCACGCACGACGGCAAGCCGAAACGGCGCTGAGCCTTCACTCTGCCGCGCGGGGTTCCGCGCGTGGGCAAATTCCCCCTGAAATTCACTGGCACGCTTAGCGTGTGCAGCCTATATCTGTGAAATATTGGGAGATTCACCCCGGGGGAACGTGACTGTGTCAGATAGCGGCCTTCAGAAACTGGCCTTTTTCCTGCTTCTGGCGCTGATCCTCTACGTCTCGGTGACCGGGGGAGGGGTGTGATGGCGCAGCGTTTTGGCGGCGAGTTTTCTCCCGACGGCAAATCCAACCAACCCGTAGGCAAGCCCCCCGCGCCGAAAGCCCCGTTTGAGGGGCAGGTGCGCAGCCGGGCTGGCGGGCGGGTGAATTTCCTGTTTCTGGCCCCCCTGCCGCTGGCGATTTCGGCGTTTTTCGGTGATGCCACCCAGCTTGCCCTGCGGCTTGCGAGCTTTGGGCTTCTGATCCTCGCCGCCTGGCTGACCCGCGAGGGCATTCTGGCGCAGGAAGCCTATGAGGCGCGCAAGATCGCCCGCCGCCCGGCCATGCCGCGCAAGATCGCCGGATCGCTCATCACCGGCCTCGGGCTGGGGCTGGCGGGGCTGTCTGGCGGCAGCCTCGTGAATGCGCTGGTCTTTGCGGTGCTGGGCGCGGCGCTGCACAGCTTTGCCTTCGGGCTTGATCCTTTGAAAAACAAGGGGATGGAAGGTATCGACGAATTTCAGACCGACCGGGTGGCGCGGGCCGTGGGCGAGGCCGAAGCCTACCTGTCCGGAATGAAGGATGCGATCCTACGGGCGCGCGACCGCGAGCTGGAACGCCGGGTTGAGAGCTTTCAGGCCACCGCGCGGGCGATGTTTCGCACCATCGAAGACGATCCCGGCGACCTTACCCAGGCGCGCAGATATCTGAGCGTCTATTTGATGGGCGCACGCGATGCGACGGTCAAATTCGCCAATCTCTACGCCCAGGGCCGCGATGCAGGCGCACGGGCCGATTACGTACTTCTGCTGGACGATCTGGAAGCCAATTTCACCGCCCAGACGAAAAAGCTGCAGTTGAACGACCGCAGCGATCTTAATGTTGAAATCGAGGTGCTGCGCGAACGCCTTGCCCGCGAGGGCGTGGTGCCCGCCACCGATGAGCCAAAGGAATTGATGCCATGACCGAGAGCATTCGCACGCAGGCCGAACAGGCCCTGAAAGACATTGAAGCGGTCACCGCGACCATCCTGCCGGAACCCTCCACCGCGCTGGTGCCGCTGGAAGAGGCCGATGAAAGCCAGAGCGCCGAGATTCAGAAGCGCATGGCGGAAATCGAGATCGGCGACACCCAGTCGATCATCGAATTCGGCTCGGCCGCGCAGAGCGAGCTGCAGGTGATCAGTCAGGAAATGCTGCAAGGCGTGCGCAACAAGGATGTTGGCCCGGCGGGCGATAGCCTGCGCTCGATCGTCACCACCATTCGCGGCTTCTCGGTGAAAGAGCTCGACATGCGCCGCGAGCGCAGTTTCTGGGAAAAGATCACCGGCAAGGTCGCCCCGGCAGCGAAATTCATGGCGCGCTATGAAGACGTGCAGAGCCAGATCGACAAGATCACCGACAACCTGCTGAAGCACGAACACACGCTGTTGAAAGACATCAAGAGCCTCGATCTGCTTTATGCAAAGACCCTCGATTTCTACGACGAGCTGGCGCTTTACATCGCGGCGGGCGAGGCCAAGCTGAAAGAGCTGGACGAGAAAACCATTCCCGCCAAGGACAAGGAAGTGGCTGCAGCGGGCGAAGATGACGGCGTGCTGAAAGCCCAGGAGCTGCGCGATCTGCGCGCCGCGCGCGACGATCTGGAACGCCGGGTGCATGACCTCAAGCTGACCCGTCAGGTGACGATGCAAAGCCTGCCCTCGATCCGGCTGGTGCAGGAAAACGACAAGAGCCTCGTGACCAAGATCAACTCGACCATGGTCAACACCGTGCCGCTTTGGGAAACCCAGCTGGCGCAGGCGGTGACGATCCAGCGCTCGCAAAGTGCCGCGCAGGCGGTGAAAGAAGCCACTGATCTGACCAACGAGCTGTTGAAATCCAACGCCGCCAACCTGCGCGAAGCCAATAAGGTGGTGCGCGAAGAGATGGAGCGCGGGGTGTTCGATATCGAAGCGATCAAGGCGGCCAATGCCGATCTTATCGCCACGATCGAGGAAAGCCTTGCCATTGCCGATGAGGGCAAGGCCAAACGCGCCGCCGCCGAAAGCGAGCTGGTGAAGATGGAAGCCGAGCTGAAAAGCGCGCTGAGTGCGGCCAAATCCAAGGGCACCAGCCTTGGCCACGAGGTCGGCTCTGCGGTCGAGGGCGCCTGACCTGATGGCACTGCGCCTGCCGTCCCTGCTTGGCCTCGCATTGGCCGGAAGCTTTCTGCTTTCCGGCTGCGATGATGCGTTCAATCGGGGGCGCAACATCCCCGCCCCGCTGTCGGACGAAGGGCTGATCATCGCGCCCAGAACATCGGCCAGCGCCGAGCTGGCCGATTACTACCGCCGGGTGCAGATCGGGCTGCTGGAACAGGGGCTTCTGCGCACCGATGGCGGCGGGCCCGATGCCCCCTTCGATGCCGATACGCTGGTGCGCGATTTCCTTCGCATCGCGCTTTATGAGGAATATTCCGATACCGGCACCCAGCTGATTGCCCACCAGAATGCCAGCCGCCTGCACCGCTGGGTGAAGCCCGTGACGCTATCGGTGGAGTTCGGCGCCTCGATCGATCCGGCCACCCGCACAAGCGACACCAATACGGTGATCGAATTCGTGCAGCGTCTGGCGCGCGTGTCCGGCCACCCGATCGAGGTCGTGCCCGCTGGCACCGGCAATTTCCGGGTGTTCTTTGTGAGTGAAGACGAGCGGCGCGCGCTGGGGCCACGGCTGAAACAGATCATGCCGAACATCTCGACCACCGCGATGAACACCGTGATCGACCTGCCGCGCTCGACCTATTGCCTTGCCTTCGCCACCGATCCCGAGCTGGATGGCACCTATGATCAGGCGGTGGCGGTGATCCGGGCGGAACATCCCGACCTTCTGCGCATCTCCTGCATCCACGAAGAGCTGACGCAGGGGCTTGGGCTTTCCAATGACAGCCCGCTGGCGCGGCCCTCGATCTTTAACGACGACGAGGAATTCGGCTTCCTCACCAAGCATGACGAGCTGCTGCTGAAAATGCTGTACGACCCGCGCCTGAAGCCCGGCATGGCCGAGGCCGAGGCGCGCCCGATTGTGGAACAGATCGCCGCCGAGCTGATGGGGGGGAATGTTTGAACAGGGGTGAGGTGCGGTATCGCTACCGCCTCCCCCTCTGGATGGGTGTTACATCTGCACCGGTTGCGGCGTTGTTCTGGGACGTCGGGCTGGCTATCCCGGGCTTCTGGCGCGTGCTCTTTTGGCTCTTCAGCGCGGTTTTTGCTCTTGGCGTGCTTGTATGCGCCGTCGGGCTGGCAAATCAATCAGAGCTCGTTCTGACCGACGTCAGCCTCACCGTTCCCATCCCGTTTCGCAGGCCCAGATTCATCGACATCACCGAAATCGACCAGTTCCGGCTCCGAAACACGGGTCGATCGATGTTAACTCAAATGGCAGTCGACATTGGCACGCCAACCGCCCGCATCACATTGAGGTCTATTCTGTTCGCCAATGATCGGGCTTTTTTGGAGGCCCTTGCCGCAATCGGCGACCGGGTGACAGCCGCGGGTGGTCCCGAGCTCGTTGAGTTCCACCCCCGTCCGCCGGGGTTTCGGTGAACCGCGATTTTTGAAAATCCTTTTCACCACCGTGACACGCGACCACGAAAATTCCCCGGCGCTTGCCTGTTGGCCGCCCCTTCTACGGGTGCTATCGTCACAAGATTAACAAGCAAAGGGGGCCGTCATGGGCATTCTTGATTTTCTTTCCGGCCAGTTTATCGACGTTATTCATTGGGTCGACGATACCCGCGACACCATGGTCTGGCGGTTTGAACGCGAAGGGCACGAGATCAAGTACGGCGCCAAGCTGACCGTGCGCGAGGGGCAATCGGCGGTGTTCGTGCATGAAGGCCAGCTGGCCGATGTGTTCACCCCTGGGCTCTATATGCTCGAAACCAACAACATGCCGATCATGACCTCGCTGCAGCACTGGGATCACGCCTTCCAGTCGCCGTTCAAAAGCGAGATCTATTTCGTCAGCACCACCCGGTTCACCGATCTGAAATGGGGCACGAAAAACCCGATCATGGCGCGCGACCCGGAATTTGGGCCGGTGCGGCTGCGTGCCTTTGGCACCTATGCGGTGCGGGTGACCGATCCCGGCAAATTCCTGACCGAGATCGTCGGCACCGATGGTGAATTCACCATGGACGAGATCAGCTTCCAGATCCGCAACGTGATCGTGCAGGCGTTCAGCCGCATCGTTGCCGGCTCGGGCATTCCGGTGCTCGACATGGCCGCCAATACCGATCAGCTGGGCAAGCTGGTGGCCGGGGAAATCACCAAGGTGGTGGCCGATTACGGGCTGGAAATCCCGGAATTCTACATCGAGAACATCTCGCTGCCCCCGGCGGTGGAAGAGGCGATGGACAAGCGCACCTCGATGGGGATCGTCGGCAATCTCGACAATTACATGAAATTCAACGCCGCCGAGGCGATGGGGGCCGAAAACTCGGCCATGGCAAGCTCGATGGGCGCCGGGATGGGCGCTGCAATGGGGCTGGGCATGGCAGGCGCTGCTGGCCCCTGGGGTGCCGCCCCGGCGCAGGCCGCGCCGCAACCCGCTGCCGCACAACCTGCCCCGCCGCCCCCGCCGCCGGTGGAAAAGGTCTGGCACATTGCCGAAAACGGCCAGACCACCGGGCCGTTCTCGCGCGCCACGATAGGCCAGAAAGTGGGCGCGGGCGAAGTTAGCCGCAGCACCCTGGTCTGGACCGCTGGTCAGGACGGCTGGAAAGCGGCTGAAGACGTTGCCGATCTGGCCACGCTCTTCACCGTGATGCCGCCGCCCCCGCCGCCCGCAGGCTGATCCCGATGCCCGCCAACGCCCCCGAGATCATCCGCCGTCTGGAAGACGAGCCGGACGCGAAAGACGCCAAGGCCGAAGCCATCGCGCTTGCCCTGATGGGGGTGGGCGCGCTGGAAGAAAGCTGGCTGGCGGAAAACGCGATCTGGGATCATGGCGGTGGCGCGGTCTCGGGCCGCGCGGCCATTCTGGCGGCGCGCAAGGCTCAACCCCCGGCGGAGCGCATAAGGATCGAGCAGATCATCACCGAAGGTCAGGCCGGGTCGGTCTCGGGGCGGATCACCCGCAAGGGCCAAACGCGGCTTTACTGCCACATGATCCGCTTCACCAATGCCTCGGCCAACCAGATTGCCCAGCTTGTCAGCTTCGAACATCCCGGAGACAGAAGATGACCGACGACTTCAGCGATGTGCCGCCCCCTGCCCCGGATGAAGAGCACCGCTTCCCCTGCCCGCAATGCGGCTCGGACCTGCGCTTTGACAGCGCGGGCGGCGCGCTGAGCTGCGATCATTGCGGCTATCAGGCCAGCATCGAGAACGGCACCAGCAAAGACGAAGCCACTCGCGAGCTGGATTTCCACGCCGCCCTCGACGCCCAGATCGGCAATGCCGAAATGGAAGAGACCCGCGTGACCTCCTGCCCGAGCTGCGGCGCGCAGGTCACGCTCGACGGCGCCACCCATGCCGCCGAATGCCCGTTCTGCGCCACCCCGGTGGTGGCCGATACCGGCGCGCATCGGCAGATCAAACCGAAGGCGCTGCTGCCCTTCGCAATCGACGAACGCAGCGCCCGCGAGGCGATGACCAAATGGCTGGGGCGGCTGTGGTTTGCCCCCAATGGCCTTACAGAATACGCCCGCAAGGGCCGCAAGATGCAGGGCATCTATGTGCCCTACTGGACCTTCGACGCCGACACCAAATCGACCTATATCGGCGAGCGCGGCACGGTCTATTACGTCACCCGCACCGTTACCCGGAACGGCAAACAGGAACAGGTGCGCGAAGAGCGGGTGCGCTGGCATCCGAAATCGGGCCGGGTTGCGCGGTTTTTCGACGACATCCTGATCCTCGCCTCGAAAAGCCTGCCTGAGCGCTATACCAGCGCGCTGGAACCGTGGGATCTGGCCGCGCTGGAACCTTATCAGCCGGAATTCCTCGCGGGCTACAGCGCCGAAGGCTACACGGTCGAGCTGGACGAGGGCTATGACAAGGCGCGCGACGTGATGGACCGGCAGATCCGTCAGGACGTCACCCGCGACATCGGCGGCGACCGCCAGCGCATCCACAACATCAACACCAGTGTCAGCGATGTGACCTTCAAACATATCCTGCTGCCAGTCTGGCTGGCCGCCTACAAGTTTCGCGGCAAGACCTATCGGTTTGTGGTCAACGGCCGCACCGGCAAGGTGAAGGGCGAACGGCCGTGGTCGGTGTGGAAAATCGCGCTGGCCTCGATTGTTGTGGCGATCATCGCCGGCACCATCGCCTATTTCGTCTCGCAGAACCAATAAGGTACCGGCACGGCATCGCCCGCCCCCACAACGGGGCGGGTTTCAAAGCGTTAAGACTTTTCAGGTAATTTCGTCCAAACCTGCCCTCTCGTTTTCACATCCCAGTCAACAGAGAGGCCAAATGACGCCATATTGTAAAAGTAAGTGTTAACCATGATACAGGAAACCGACAGCAGCTTTCGGGAGCGTTACATGGTCCCGCCACGGCCCGCACACAACGACATCTCGTTGCAGCGGAACCGGTTGTTTCGCCTGCTCGCCAATTTCGATTTCGACAATCCAAATTTCGGCCCGGACCTGAACCGGACGCCCAACCCGTTTTCCACGTCAGCCATGCTGGCCGATACGTTTATCTTCATCTGACGCGTTGCGGCCGTGTTCCGGCGCCGATCAACCGCTGCATATCCCCCGTAACGCTGTCTAACAGCGCGGCCCGCTGCGACCCGTTGCCACCTACCAAACATTAACCATAGCCTTATTTTTATGGGTAAAACCGGGGTTTCTGCCACCTCTTGCCGGGCTCTGGGCAGAAATTCGTCATAATTTCATGCGTCACTGGCCTTCATGATACATGATCGCGATCTCTCCCCGCGGCCCGAGGAAAGCGCCGCCATTGCAGGCTCCAGCCTTGAACAGGAAGAGCTGACCCTGCGGCGCAGATTGCTGTTTCACATCTTGCAGGATTTCGATTTCGACCAGCCGCGCTTTCGCTACGAAGCGATCAGTTCGCCGGTGCCGGGGTCGGCAGGCTATGCGCCGACGGGTCAGTTCTTTACCCGCTAAACCAAGCCGAAAAGACGATGCGCCCGATTGCTCCCGCGCCGCGCTCGGGGTAAGCCCTTTGCGGTAACGTAGGAGGCCCGGAAATGATCCTTTGTTGTGGTGAAGCCCTGATCGACATGCTGCCGCGTGAAACTGAGGCGGGCGAAAAGGCCTTTGCGCCCTATCCCGGCGGTGCGGTGTTCAACACGGCGATTGCGCTCGGGCGGCTGGGAGCGAAGGCGGGATTTTTCTCCGGCCTGTCCACCGATCTGTTCGGCACGATCCTGACCGACGCGCTGGCGGGCTCGAAAGTGACCTCGGATCTGGCGGTGCGCTCTGACCGACCCACCACACTGGCCTTTGTCACCCTGACCGATGGCCATGCCAAATATGCCTTCTACGACGAAAACACCGCCGGGCGGATGCTCACGCCCGACGATATTCCTGCCCTGCCCGACGATGTGCGCGCGCTGTTTTTTGGCGGCATTTCCCTTGTGGGCGAGCCCTGTGGCGAGGCCTATGAGGCGCTGATGCTGCGCGAGGCGAGCCAGCGGGTGACGATGATCGACCCGAATATCCGCCCCGGTTTCATCCGTGACGAGGACGCCTACAGGTCGCGGATCAATGCCATGCTCATCGCCGCCGACATCATCAAGGTGTCCGACGAAGACCTCGACTGGCTCGGTCTTGACGTGCAGGAGCTGCTGGCCAGCGATACCAGCCTCGTCTGCATCACCGAGGGCGCCAAAGGCGTGCGGGCCTTCTGGCAGGGCGGCGAGACCTTCGTGCCTGCCAACAAGGTCGAGGTGGTCGATACCGTGGGCGCGGGCGACACGTTCAATGCCGGGCTGCTGGCCGGGCTGGACCGTTCGGGGCTTCTGAATAAGGACGGGCTTGCCAACCTTACCGCTGAAGCCGTGACCCCGGCTCTGAAGCTGGGTGTGGCGGCGGCGGCGATCACCGTCAGCCGCGCCGGGGCCAACCCGCCCTGGGATCACGAGCTGTGAGGGCGCTGATCCAACGCGTCTCGCAGGCCGATGTCCGCGTCGATGGCGAGCTTCTGGGCGAGATCGGGCCGGGCCTGCTGATATTGGTCTGCGCGATGCAGGGCGACCGCCGCGCCAATGCGCAAGGACTGGCCGCCAAGATCGCCAAGCTCCGGATCTTCAAGGATGACGAGGGCAAGATGAACCGCTCGCTGCTGGATACCGGCGGCGCGGCTCTGGTGGTCAGCCAGTTCACCCTGGCCGCTGACACCTCGCGCGGAAACCGCCCCGGATTTTCCTCGGCGGCCGCCCCGGCGGAGGGCGAGCGGCTTTATGAATTCTTCGCCGAGCAGATGCGCGCGCAGGGGATCGAAACCGCGCAGGGCCGCTTTGGCGCCGATATGCAGGTGGGCTTGGTGAATGACGGGCCGGTGACCATCTGGATGGACGTCTGACCGGCCAACCCGCACTAAAGCTGTAAAAGTCATGTTTTCAACGAAAGTCGGGGCCGAAATCGGCCCCGATTGTTGGAAAACATCAAATGCCTCAGCTGTCGCGTTCGAGGTCGAGCCGCGCTTTCAGCACTTCCATCACTGCCCGGTCGGCATCGCTCCACGGCGCGTTGCGCGATTTGAACAGCGTCGCCTGCGAGCGGTGAACCGGCTCGCAAGACAGCACTTTCAGGTGGTTCGCGCGCAGGGTGTCGCCGGTCGAGGTGATATCGGCAATCGCCTCGGCGGTTTCGTTTTTCACCGTGCCCTCGGTCGCGCCCTGACTATCGATCAGCTGATAATCGGCCACGCCCTGCGCGGTCAGAAACTCGCGCACCAGACGGTGATATTTCGTGGCGATGCGCAGGCGGAAGCCATGCTTGGCCCGGAACGCCGCCGCCACCGCATCAAGATCGTCGAGCGTGGTGACATCGACCCAGCCCATCGGCACCGCAATCACCAGATCGGCATGGCCAAAACCCATCCGCGCCAGCTCTTTCACCTTGGTGTCCCAGAGGCCCAGCTTTTCACGCACGAGGTCAGAGCCGGTGACGCCCAGATGAATGCGCCCAGCCGCCAGTTCGCGCGGGATTTCGCCCGCCGACAACAGCACCAGCTCAACCCCGTCAATGCCATCGACCGCGCCGGAATATTCCCGTTCGGAACCGGTGCGCGCCAACGTGATCCCACGCTGCCCGAACCAGTCGAAAGTCTTGTCCATCAAGCGCCCTTTGGAGGGCACGCCCAGCTTCACGCTCATTGCTGCCCCTCCCGGATCGCCATCACCAGTTCAGGGCGGATCACCCCGCCCACGGCCGGAATTTCGCGCCCCTGCCCCAGCACCCGGGTCAGCGCGTCATAGCGCCCGCCCGTGGCCACCGGGGGCAGATCGGGGCGGCCTTCGGCAAAGAAGCCGAACACGAAGCCATCGTAATATTCCATCGAGGTGCGCCCGTAGGAGCCTTCGAAATCAAGGGTTTCAAGGTCGATCCCGCGGGCTTCCAGCGCCTCGCCGCGGGCCGCGAACCGATCAACCGCCGGAACGATGGCGGGAATGTCGATGGCCAGATCGCGCAGATGTTCGATGATATGGGTCATCGTCTCGCGCAGGCCCATCAGATCGTCGAGCAGTTCCACCTCGATCTCGGGGATCGGCGGAGTTTCGGCATCTTCGCGCAGGGCCGCGATCCGGGCCTCGATCTCGCCGCGCGAGCGCAACCCGACGAAGGGCGCGGAAATATCCAGCGGATCGGCCTTGGCCAACAGCTCGGCCCGGCCCGCAGGCGCAGGCGCCCGACCGGCAAAGCGATCCAGAAGCGCGCGAAACCGGCGCGGCCGCCAGAGGTGACGCAGCAGTGCCGCCTTGCGTTTCTCGGTGGTCGAAAGCCCCTTCACCGCCGCGATCAGAATGCCGATATCGCCGGTGGCGGCACGCAGGCCCAAAGGCGCCAGCGCCTCGGCCATCAGCGAAAACACCTCGGCATCCGCCGCCGCCGGATCGGCGCGGTCAAACAGCTCGTAGCCCACCTGAATATATTCCGACGGGCGGTGCTTGGCCTCTTCCTGCTTGCGAAACACTTCGCCCGCATAAGTGTAGCGCGCCGGATCGGCCCCGTTGGCCATATGCATCTGCACCACCGGCACGGTGAAATCGGGCCGTAGCATCGCCTCGCCCAGCAGCGGATCGG
Source organism: Paracoccaceae bacterium (assembly GCA_050288685.1). Lineage (GTDB taxonomy): Bacteria > Pseudomonadota > Alphaproteobacteria > Rhodobacterales > Rhodobacteraceae > Sinisalibacter. The sequence goes on from JBNKEH010000005.1 coordinate 99,301, forward strand.
CAGTCACATAGGCCCGGGCGCGAATGTCTTCGCCGTAAAGGTCCAGCAGCACCTCGGCGGGTTGCAGGATCGGCGGATCGACCGGCAGAGCGCCCTGCGCCTCGAAAAACGCCGAAAGCCGGGCGGCCTCGGCGCGGATGGCGAATTTGTCACTCATCGTAGGCTGCCAGCATCTTCTGCACTTCCGCCACCAGATCGGCGCGCGGCACCTCGATCTGCGAAGGGCGTTCTTTCCACTCTTCCAGCGTCGCGCTTTCGGCAAGCTTTGCGCCCAGCACCAGATCCTTGATCTGCACCACGCCGCGCTCATGCTCTTCGCCGCCTTCGATCACCGCCACCGGCGAGAGGCGTTTATCGGCGTATTTCAACTGGTTGCCGAAGTTCTTGGGGTTGCCCAGATAAACCTCGGCGCGGATCCCGGCGGCGCGGAGTTCCCCCACCATCGCCTGATAATCGCCCATCCGGCCACGATCCATCACCGTCACCACAACCGGGCCCTGGCTCGCGCCGTCCATCCGGCCCTTGGCGCGCAGGGCGGCCAGCAGCCGGTCGACCCCGATGGACACACCCACCGCTGGCACCTTTTGCCCGGTGAAGCGCGCCACGAGGTCGTCATAGCGCCCGCCACCCGCAACCGAACCGAATTGCCGCTTGCGGCCCTTCTCGTCGAGAATTTCAAAGGTCAGCTCGGCCTCAAACACCGGCCCGGTGTAATAGCCAAGCCCGCGCACGACAGAGGGGTCGATGACGATGCGGTCAGCCCCGTAGCCTTGGGCCTCCAGCAACGTGACGATCTCGGCCAGCTCGGCCACGCCCTCGGCCCCCACCGCGCTTTCGCCCACGGCGGCGCTGAGATTGCCCAGCGTCGCGGCATTGTCGGCACCCTTGGCGATCAGGAACTTGATCACCGGCTCGGCCTGCTCGTCACTCAGCCCGACCCCGTCGATATAGGCCCCAGAGGCATCGAGGCGGCCTTTGCCCAGAAGCTCGCGCACCCCGGCCTCGCCGACCTTGTCGAACTTGTCGATGGTACGCAGAACCGCTTCGCGGGCCTCGCCCTCGGCCACGCCCATCACTTCCAACACGCCGTTCAGAACCTTGCGGTTGTTCACCCGCACCACGTAATCGCCGCGCGGCATCCCGACCGCTTCCAGCGCATCGGCGAGCATCGCGCAAACCTCGGCGTCCGCAGCCATGGAGGCAGAGCCCACCGTATCGGCATCGCATTGATAGAACTGGCGAAACCGCCCCGGACCCGGCTTTTCGTTGCGCCAGACCGGCCCCATCGCATAGCGACGGTACGGGGTGGGCAGATCGTTGCGGTGCTGGGCATAGACCCGGGCGAGCGGCGCGGTCAGATCGTAGCGCAGCGCCAGCCAATCGCCCTTGCCGTCATCCTCGTCTTCCTGCCAGGCGAACACGCCCACATTCGGGCGGTCGACATCGGGCAGGAACTTGCCCAGCGCCTCGACCGTTTCCACGGCAGAGCTTTCCAGCGCATCGAAACCGTAGCGATGGTAGACCTTGGCGATCTGGTCGAGCATCTGATTGCGCTCAGCCACTTCCGCACCGAAATAGTCGCGGAAGCCCTTGGGGGTTTCGGCCTTGGGCCGGGGCTGCTTTTTCTCTTTCGCCATAGGTCGTCACCGTGGTTTGTTCGGGCGCGGTCTAGCCCACAGCGGCCCTTGGGGCAACAGGCTCGGTTGTGTTGGGCTGAGATGTCATCGCCGCGCATTAATCCGAAGGGGCCGGCTTTGGCGGGATCAGGCCCCTGCCCCGGCACCGCGACGCCTCGCACATCGCCCCCAAGCCTGCTAAGACGGGCACAAAGGAGCCCCGAATGGACGAAAGACTAACCGCGCTGGAAGAACAGCTGGCCTATCTCACCCGGACGGTCGAGGAATTGTCGGATGTGATCGCGCGGCAGGACCGCGAGATCGACCGCATGGCGCGGCGTCAGCAGATGCTGATGGAGCGGGAAGCGGCGCGCGAGCTGGATACCGGCAGTTCGATCCCGCTGGCCGATCAGCGCCCGCCGCATTGGTAAGCGCCGCACAGGCGGATATGCGCAGGACACATGGCTCCCATGCAGGCCCTCCTCTTTGGTTGCACCGCCCGCCGCGAAGGCGCTAGATGTCCTGTAAACCCGAGGAGCCCCTCCGGAGGAGATCCACATGACGCTCGAGATCGAGACCGTTCCCTGTCGATCCGACAATTACGCCTTTCTGGTGCATGACCGGAAATCCGGCGCAACCGCGCTGTTCGATGCTCCGGAAACCGCCCCGATTCTGTCCGAGCTGCACAAGCATCACTGGCAGCTCACGCATATCTTCATCACCCATCACCATGGCGACCATATCGATGCGGTGGCCGATCTGGTGGCGGCCTTTCACCCCGAGGTAATTGGCGCGGCGCGCGACGCCCACCGTCTGCCGCCGCTCGATACCGCCGTTCAGCCGGGCGATGTCTACGACATGTGGGGCCGCGAGGTGCAGGTGTTCGATGCCGCCGGGCACACGACCGGGCATGTGGCCTATTACCTGCCGCGCCTTGGCGCCGTGTTCACCGGCGATAGCCTGATGGCGCTTGGCTGTGGGCGGCTCTTCGAAGGCACGTCTGCGCAGATGTGGGAAACCCTTTCCCGCCTTGCCGCCCTGCCCGATGACACCATCGTCTGTTCGGGCCACGAATACACCGAAGCCAATGGCAGATTCGCCGCGACCATCGAGCCGGAAAATCCCGCCCTGCGCACCCGGATCAAGCACACCGCCCGCGCCCGTGCGCTGGGCACCCCCACCGTGCCCTCGGCACTGGCGCTGGAAAAGGCTACCAACCCGTTCCTGCGTGCAGGCCTGCACGAAGTGAAGGCAGCTCTGGGCATGGAAACGGCCGCCGATGTGGACGTTTTCGCCCATATCCGCGCCGCGAAAGACGCCTTTTAGTGACGGGTTTTCTGCTTCTCGCCTTCATCTTCCTCGTCGCCGGGGTCGTATCGGTGCCGCTCGCCTCGCGCTTCGGCCTTGGCTCGGTGCTGGGCTATCTCATCGCCGGGATCGTGATCAGCCCGCTGCTGGCCCTGCTTCAGGTCGATCTGGCCTCGATCCAGCATTTCGCCGAATTCGGCGTGGTGATGATGCTGTTTCTGGTCGGGCTGGAGCTGGAGCCAAAGCGGCTTTGGCAGATGCGCCACAAGCTGATCGGGCTTGGCGGCCTGCAGGTTGGCCTGACCGCGCTGGCGATCATGGCGGCGGCTATGGCGCTGGGGCAACCGTGGAGCGTCGGGCTGGCGGCGGGCCTTGTGCTGGCGCTTTCCTCCACCGCAATCGTGCTGCAAACCCTTGGCGAAAAAGGGCTGATGCGCTCGGATGGCGGGCAATCGGCCTTCTCGGTGCTGCTGACCCAGGATATCGCCGTGATCCCGATGCTGGCGCTGATCCCGCTGCTGGCCATGCCGGAGCTGATCGGCGCGGGCCATGGCGCGGCCGAGGCCGGACATGAGGCCGGGCTCAGCCTTGTGGCCGGGCTGAACGGCTGGCAGACCACGCTTGTGACCATCGGCGCCATCGTGGCGGTGGTATTTGGCGGCTCTTACCTCACCGCACCGATCTTTCGCTTCATCGGCCGCGCCCAGCTGCGCGAATTGTTCGTGGCCGCTGCCCTGATGATCGTGATCGGCATCGCCCTGTTGATGACGCTGGTTGGCCTCAGCCCGGCGCTTGGCACTTTCGTGGCGGGCGTGGTGCTGGCCAACAGCGAATATCGCCACGAGCTGGAAAGCGATATCGACCCGTTCAAGGGCCTGCTTCTGGGCGTCTTTTTCATCACCGTTGGCGCCGGGATCAACTTTGCCCTGCTCGTCGACAATGCCGCCACGGTGCTCGGCCTCACCCTCGGCCTGATCGCAATCAAGGCCGCTGTGCTGCTGGGTCTGGCGCGGGTGTTCAAGCTCAAGGGCTACGACAAATGGCTCTTTGGCCTCGGCCTGGCCCAAGCGGGCGAGTTTGGCTTTGTGCTCCTGTCCTTCACCGTCGCCAATGCGGTGATCCCCGAACATATCGCGGCGATGCTGATGCTGGTGGTGGCGCTGTCGATGCTGCTGACCCCGCTGCTGTTCATCCTGCTCGATAAGGTGATCGCCCCGCGGCTTGCGCAAGAGGAAGCGCGCGAGGCTGACGAGATCACCCCCACCGGCAGCGTGATCATCGCCGGGCACGGGCGCATCGGCGGGATCGTGAACCGCATCCTGCGCGCCCTTGGCTGGGAAACCACGGTAATCGACTATTCCTCGGCCCAGCTCGATATGCTGCGCCGCTTCGGCGTGCATGTGCATTTCGGCGATGCCACCCGCCCCGATCTGCTGGCCTCTGCCGGGATCGCCGAGGCGCGGGTGCTGGTGATCGCCATCGACGGCAAGGAACAGATCACCGAGCTGGCCCGCTATGCGGTGAAGACCTACCCCAACCTGCATGTGATTGCCCGCGCCGTCGACCGCACCCATGTTTACGATCTGTGGTCGGTCGGTTGCCGCGACATCATCCGCGAGACCTATGATTCTTCCCTGCGCATGGGCCGCTCGGCGCTGGAGGCGCTTGGAAATCCGCGCGAAACCGCCGAAGCGATGGTTGACGAGTTCAACACCCTCGACCGCAAGGCGATGGTCGAGCTTGCCAGGGTCTACGACATCAACATCCCGGCGGAAGAAAACCCGGAATTTGTTGAGAAATCGCGCGCTCTGATGCGCGACTGGGAAGGCCAGCTGCGGGGGCGCTTCCGCGCCCAGCCCCCCGCGAACGACACGTGAATGGTGGCTTTCCGCCGCGCAATTGCGTGCTAATATGTGCCGAAAAACCGAGCAGTCTCGAAGCGCCCGCAGAAAATTGACAATAAAAGCCTTGAAGCGGCGCCAATAAAACCGAACTTTAAAGATATCGGAACAGGGTTGGTATGGGACGGCACGTCTCCGCCCCCGAAACGCGAACGAGGAGAAAAAGATGCCCTCTTTTTCGAACACGCTGGAACAGGCCATTCACGCCGCGCTGGCACATGCCAATGAACGGCGCCACGAGCTTGCCACGCTGGAACATCTGCTGCTCGCCCTCATCGACGAGCCGGATGCGGCCCGCGTGATGAAGGCGTGCAGCGTCGATCTCATTGAGTTGCGTGAGGTTTTGCTGAAATTCATCGACGAGGATCTGTCGACTCTGGAAACCAATATCGAAGGCTCCGAAGCGGTGCCGACGGCGGCGTTCCAGCGAGTGATCCAGCGTGCGGCGATCCATGTGCAAAGCTCCGGCCGCACCGAAGTGACCGGCGCCAATGTGCTGGTGGCGATCTTTGCCGAGCGCGAATCGAATGCCGCCTACTTCCTGCAAGAGCAGGACATGACCCGCTATGACGCGGTGAATTTCATCGCCCATGGCGTGGCGAAAGACCCGGCCTTTGGCGAAACCCGCCCGATCACCGGCAGCCCCGATTTCAGCGATGAAGCGGTTGAGGGTGACAGCGACGAGGGCGAGAACGACACCGCGCTGGCGAAATACTGCGTGAACCTCAACGCCAAGGCCAAGAAGGGCGGGATCGATCCGCTGATCGGCCGCGATGAAGAGGTGGAACGCTGCATTCAGGTTCTGTGCCGTCGCCGCAAGAACAACCCGCTTCTGGTGGGCGATCCCGGCGTCGGCAAAACCGCCATCGCCGAAGGCTTGGCCTGGAAGATCGTTGAAGGCGAAGTGCCGGAAGTGCTCGCGGAGACCACGATCTTTTCGCTCGATATGGGCGCGCTTCTGGCAGGCACCCGCTATCGCGGCGACTTTGAAGAGCGGCTGAAGGCGGTGGTGAACGAGCTGGAAGCGCATCCCGATGGGGTGCTGTTCATCGACGAGATCCACACTGTGATCGGCGCCGGGGCCACTTCGGGCGGCGCGATGGATGCCTCCAACCTGCTGAAACCTGCTTTGCAGGGCGGCAAGCTGCGCACCATGGGCTCGACCACCTACAAGGAATTCCGCCAGCATTTCGAAAAAGACCGCGCGCTTTCCCGCCGGTTCCAGAAGATCGACGTGAACGAACCCTCGGTCGATGACACGGTGAAAATCCTGCGGGGGCTGAAACCCTATTTCGAAGAGCATCACCACATCAAATACACCAACGAGGCGATCAAATCGGCGGTGGAGCTGGCCTCGCGCTATATCAACGATCGCAAGCTGCCCGACAGCGCCATCGACGTGATCGACGAGGCGGGCGCGGCGCAGCATCTGGTGGTGGCCTCGAAACGCCGCAAGTCGATCGGGATCAAGGAAATCGAAGGCATCGTGGCGAAGATTGCCCGGATCCCGCCGAAGAGCGTGTCGAAAGACGATGCGCAAACCCTGCGCGACCTTGAGGCTTCGCTGAAACGCGTGGTCTTCGGGCAGGATGCCGCCATCGACGCGCTGAGCTCGGCGATCAAGCTGGCCCGCGCGGGCCTGCGCGAGCCGGAAAAACCCATCGGCAACTACCTGTTTGCAGGGCCGACGGGCGTGGGTAAAACCGAAGTGGCCAAACAGCTCGCCGACAATCTGGGCGTGGAACTCCTGCGCTTCGACATGTCGGAATATATGGAGAAACACGCAGTTTCGCGGCTGATCGGCGCCCCGCCGGGCTATGTCGGCTTCGATCAGGGCGGGCTTCTGACCGATGGCGTCGACCAGCATCCGCATTGCGTGCTGCTGCTCGACGAGATCGAAAAGGCGCATCCCGATGTGTTCAACATCCTCTTGCAAGTGATGGACCATGGCGAGCTGACCGACCATAACGGCCGCACGGTGAATTTCCGCAACGTGGTGCTGATCATGACCTCGAATGCGGGGGCCGCCGAGCAGGCGAAAGAGGCCATTGGCTTTGGCCGCTCGCGCCGCGAGGGCGAAGACACCGCCGCCATCGAGCGCACCTTCAGCCCGGAATTCCGCAACCGTCTGGACGCGGTGATCAACTTTGCGCCGCTGGGCAAAGAGGTGATCCTGCAGGTGGTCGAGAAATTCGTGCTGCAGCTTGAGGCCCAGCTTCTGGACCGTGGCGTCAGCATCGAACTCACCCGTCCCGCCGCCGAATGGCTGGCCGACAAGGGCTATGACGACAAGATGGGCGCCCGCCCGCTGGCCCGGGTCATTCAGGAATACATCAAAAAGCCGCTCGCCGAAGAGCTGCTGTTTGGCAAACTGATGAAGGGCGGCAATGTGAAGGTCGGGGTCAAAGACGGCCAGATCGACCTGCGCGTCGAGGAACCGGGCAAACCCCAGATCACCTCCAAGAAAAATCCCCCCCTGCTGACGGCTGATTAGGCCGGGCACGGGGAGAGGGATGAAAGGACCGGCTGAGAGGCCGGTCTTTTTGCGTTGGGGGGGAGGTGGATGGGCTGCGCATGAACGGTGGGAGGGCGCAGAGGGCGGAGGTTGTAAAGTTCGGGTCGCTGAGGAACTGCGCGAACGCCCAAAGCTGCCGCTCGTCAGTCGATCTAGCGCTGCGTCGCAGCCGCGCACGACCCGTCATTCGTGCATCGCTAAGCAATTTCGGCAGTCAAATGTAGGCTGAGCGGAAGCGGACGTCCGAGGCAAAAATACTTTACCCTAAACAAACAGCAAGGTCGGCCCAAAGGCCGCTATAAAATTATGGTAACGTCCAATTCAGTTCTACGCCCCAGGCCTTCGCTGCTGCAACTTCGTCCAGAACCGGTATGCCATAATTGTTAGGCCTCCATTTCTCGGCGTTGAAGTTTTTCCACTGTTCTTGCTCTTCGGCCCATCGGTGTAATTGAGTTTCACAGGAAAACCTTAGTTCGTCATCTTGCAAACGAGGATCCGTCGAAAGCACAAATGTCTCTAGTCCCACATCTCCCCAGTCTTTTGCGTGGTTTGCATATGGACCTACGCGTTTGGATCGAGCGCCTGTGCCTTTCTTCATACTGCGCATCCAGCTCGCAGCCCCTCCATGTCGTCCCCAGATATTTTTTGAAATTCCAATGCGTATTCCCCGGACGGGCCAGACAATTTCGCAATATATCCCATAGTCTCGAGGAAGAGTTTCACGTGGACTGGCACCCTCACACCAATCCATATTGAATTTGATGCCGTGGATTATCATTCAGAACCTCAGTCCGTGGTTTCATCTGAGCGAGTGGTCGTACAATGAACGTAATTGCGTCAAGCAGACCAGCGATTTTGGGCCGATAGCAGCCTCCCCTACGCCCCCTTCCAGCGCTTCAACAGCCAATACCACTGCCCCGGTGTGGCGCGGATGCGGGCCGAGAGGCTGTCGTTGAAGGTCTGGGTCATGGTCACGGCGTCGGTGTGGGCAATAGGGGCTTCGAACTCGACCGCGAATGTGCTGCCGTCGCCGGTGCGGGTGCCGTAGGCGGGCACCATCGGCAGGTCGTATTTCAGCGCCAGTTGCGCGGCCGAAAGCGAGGTCAGCGC
>JBNKEH010000006.1:0-28801 GCA_050288685.1 Paracoccaceae bacterium
ATGGTGATGCCGGGCGACAACCTGAAATTCGTGGTCGAGCTGATCGCTCCGATCGCGATGGAAGACGGCCTGCGCTTCGCCATCCGTGAAGGCGGTCGTACCGTCGGCTCCGGCGTCGTGTCGAAAATCCTCAAGTAATCAAGACCCAGTTCGATGTAGGTCGGGCGTGATCGTCCGGCCTACCTCTCAACGCGAAAGGCAATATCATGGCGCTTCAAGGCCAAAACATTCGCATTCGCCTCAAGGCCTTCGATTACCGCGTGCTGGATGCCAGCACCGCGGAAATCGTGAACACGGCCAAGCGGACGGGTGCACAGGTTCGCGGTCCTATTCCGCTGCCGAACAAGATCGAGAAGTTCACGGTTCTGCGTGGCCCTCACATCGACAAGAAATCCCGCGATCAGTTCGAGATCCGCACCCATAAGCGGCTGCTCGACATCGTGGACCCGACGCCGCAGACCGTGGACGCGCTGATGAAGCTCGACCTCGCCGCTGGCGTTGACGTGCAGATTTCGGTCTGAGGAGGGTACTGAGATGCGTTCTGGTATTCTCGCGAAGAAAGTCGGCATGACCCGGCTGTTCATGGAAGACGGCAAACAGATTCCTGTGACCGTTCTCCAGCTCGATAACCTGCAGGTGGTTGCGCAGCGCACCGCCGAGAAAGACGGCTACACCGCCGTTCAGCTCGGTGCCGGCGCGGCGAAAGCCAAGCGGACCTCGAAAGCCATGCGTGGCCATTTCGCGGCGGCCAAGGTGGAACCGAAGCGCAAGCTGGTGGAATTCCGCGTTAGCCCCGAGAACCTGATCGAAGTGGGCGCCGAACTGTCGGCCGAACACTTTGTTGAAGGTCAGAAGGTCGACGTTTCGGGTACCTCGATCGGTAAAGGCTTTGCCGGTGCGATGAAGCGGCACAACTTTGGTGGTCTGCGGGCCTCCCACGGTGTGTCGGTCAGCCACCGTTCGCATGGTTCGACCGGTCAGTGTCAAGACCCGGGCCGTGTGTTCAAGGGCAAGAAGATGGCCGGCCATATGGGCGCCGCGCGCGTCACCACCCAGAATCTGGAAGTGGTGCGCACCGATGCCGATCGTGGTCTCGTCTTCATCAAGGGCGCTGTGCCCGGCTCGAAAGGCGGCTGGGTCACCGTGAAAGATGCGGTGAAGAAGAAGCTGCCCGAGGGTGTTCCGTTCCCGGCTGCTGTGAAAGCGGCTGCTGCTGCTGCGGCTGCTGCCGTGGAAGAAGCTCCCGTGCAGGCCCCCGAAGGAGGCGCTGAAGAATGAAACTCGATGTGATCAAACTCGACGGCGGCAAAGCCGGTTCGATGGATCTTGACGAAGCGCTGTTCGGTCTCGAACCGCGTGCCGACATCTTGCACCGCATGGTGCGTTGGCAGCGGTCGCGGATGCAGGCCGGCACCCACAAGGTGAAGACCCGCTCGGAAACCAGCTACTCGACCAAGAAGATCTATCGCCAAAAAGGCACCGGCGGCGCTCGCCACGGTGACCGCAACGCGCCGATTTTCCGTCACGGTGGGATCTACAAAGGTCCGACCCCGCGCAGCCATGCCCACGAACTCACCAAGAAGTTCCGCAAGCTCGGCCTGCGTCACGCGCTCTCGGCGAAAGCCAAGGCGGGTGAGCTGGTGATCCTCGAAGCCGCAGCGTCGGAAGGCAAAACCAGCCTGCTGGCGAAACAGCTCAAGGATCTTGGCTGGAAACGTGCGCTGATCATCGACGGGGCCGAAGTGAACGAAAACTTCGTTCGCGCCGCCCGCAACATCGAGGGTCTCGATGTTCTGCCGTCGATCGGTGCCAACGTGTACGACATCCTCAAGCGTGACACCCTGGTGATCACGAAAGCGGGCGTCGAAGCTCTGGAGGCTCGACTGAAATGACCGACAAGGCGAAACTCTACGACGTGATCCGCAAGCCGATCATCACGGAAAAGGCCACCATGGCGTCGGAAAACGGCGCGGTTGTCTTCGAAGTGTCGATCGACGCGAACAAACCGCAGATCAAAGAGGCCGTTGAAACCCTCTTTGGCGTCAAGGTGAAGGCGGTCAACACCACCATCACCAAAGGCAAAGTGAAGCGGTTCCGCGGCCAGCTTGGCAAACGGAAAGACGTGAAAAAGGCCTATGTGACCCTCGAAGAGGGCAACACGATCGACGTGACCACCGGTCTCTGATCGCTGCAAGGCTTGAAGATTAAAAAGCCCCTCGCCGGATGGCGGGGGGCTTTTTGCTTGGGGGAGGCGGGCATAGGTTTTCGTTTTTGTTGACGCGGTATTCATCTTCGGTTTGTTTGATGTGAAAAAGCCTTGGGAAAGCTAATGCTTAGATTTTTGTTGCGAATTTTTGGTCTTTCAAAGTCGCGGCGGTCATATGAGCAGCCGATAGCTGACGAACTGCCATACAAAATACGCCCGATGCCAAAAGTTGCGAGGGCTCCTGAAAGGCCAAGCCGTGTTCCGACTGCAAACCCCATCAAGGGGAAGTGCTACGTCATTGATGGCGATACGATCGTCATCAGCGGCACCAAAATCAGGATTGCCGGGATTGATGCGCCAGAACTTGATCACCCTTGGGGCAAGAAGGCCAAATTCGCACTGATCGAAATGTGCAAGGGCAAGGTCGTTACGGCTCACATCAAGGATGAGGTCTCATACGATCGGATTGTGGCCAAATGCTATCTTCCAGACGGAACGGATATAGCCGCCAAACTGGTCGAGCAGGGGTTGGCGCTTGATTGGCCCAAGTTTTCGGGAGGCGAGTATCGTCACCTTGAACCGCAAGGGATCAGAAAGAAGCACTGGCGTGCCTCGGCCAAGCAACAGGGACGCCTGAAAATGTAATTCTCCAGCAGGGGAGGGACTGAGAGGTCTCGTTCTGCTGAAGCAGGCTTGCTGAGTGAATTTTCTCGCCTCAGAGCGTCATTCCCTCACCCCCTATAGACACGCCCCCCAACCACCGCTATACCGCGCGGATCACATGGCCCCGGATTCGCTCCGGGGCCTATGATGTTTTGAATTCGGGGACCTTCGGGGCCCTATATCCGGCCCGAATGGGCCACCAACAGACAGGCCTCGTAAGAGGCCACCAAGCTAACGGAAGACAGAAAGCATGGCACTTAAGTCGTATAAGCCGACGACGCCGGGCCAGCGCGGGCTGGTGCTGATCGACCGTTCGGAGCTTTGGAAAGGGCGCCCGGTCAAGTCTCTCACTGAGGGTCTGACCAAGAAAGGCGGCCGGAACAACACCGGACGGATCACGATGCGTCGTAAGGGTGGTGGCGCGAAGCGTCTCTACCGTATCGTCGATTTCAAACGCAACAAATTCGATGTTGTGGCCAAGGTTGAGCGGATCGAATACGACCCCAACCGCACCGCGTTTATCGCTCTGGTGAAATATGAAGATGGCGAGCAGGCCTACATCCTGGCCCCGCAGCGCCTCGCCATTGGTGACAGCATCGTCGCCTCGGCCAAAGCCGATATCAAGCCGGGTAACGCGATGCCGTTCTCGGGCCTGCCGATCGGTACCATCGTGCACAACGTCGAGATGAAGCCCGGTAAGGGCGGTCAGATCGCGCGTGCGGCGGGCACCTACGCCCAGTTCGTTGGCCGCGACGGCGGTTATGCTCAGATCCGTCTGAGCTCGGGCGAACTGCGTCTGGTGCGTCAGGAATGCATGGCGACGGTTGGCGCGGTTTCGAACCCCGACAACTCGAACCAGAACTTCGGTAAAGCCGGCCGGTCGCGCCATATGGGCAAGCGTCCGTCGGTTCGCGGTGTTGTGATGAACCCGATCGATCACCCCCATGGTGGTGGTGAAGGCCGGACCTCTGGTGGCCGTCACCCGGTTACCCCCTGGGGTAAACCGACCAAGGGCGCCCGCACCCGCAACAAGAACAAGGCGTCGTCGAAGCTCATCATCCGTAGCCGTCACGCCAAGAAGAAGGGTCGCTAATCTATGGCACGTTCTGTTTGGAAAGGGCCTTTTGTCGACTCTTACGTCCTCAAAAAGGCCGAGAAGGCTCGTGAATCGGGCCGCAACGAAGTGATCAAGATCTGGTCGCGCCGTTCGACGATCCTGCCGCAATTCGTGGGTCTGACCTTCGGCGTTTACAATGGCCACAAACATATCCCGGTGAACGTTACCGAAGATATGATTGGTCAGAAATTCGGTGAATACGCGCCGACGCGGACCTATTACGGTCACGCGGCCGACAAAAAAGCGAAAAGGAAATAAGCCATGGGCAAGGATAAGAATCCCCGCCGCGTGGCGGATAACGAGGCGATGGCGAAACTGCGCATGCTGCGCACCTCGCCGCAGAAGCTGAACCTCGTGGCCGCGATGATCCGTGGCAAGAAGGTTGACAAGGCTCTCAACGACCTCACCTTCTCGAAAAAGCGCATCGCGCAGGACGTGAAGAAATGCCTTCAGTCCGCGATCGCCAACGCCGAGAACAACCACAACCTCGACGTCGATGAACTCGTCGTGGCCGAGGCCTATGTGGGCAAGAACCTGGTGATGAAGCGCGGTCGTCCGCGGGCACGTGGTCGTTACGGCGCCATCAAGAAGCCGTTCTCGGAACTCACCATCAAGGTGCGTCAAGTTGAGGAGCAAGCCTAATGGGTCAGAAAGTCAATCCGATTGGCATGCGCCTTCAGGTGAACCGCACCTGGGACAGCCGCTGGTACGCGGATACCAAAGATTACGGTAATCTTCTTCTTGAAGACCTGAAGATCCGTGATTTCGTCCGTGACTACGCCAAACAAGCCGGTGTCAGCCGCGTGATCATCGAACGCCCGCACAAAAAGTGCCGGGTGACGATCCACACGGCCCGTCCGGGCGTGATCATCGGCAAGAAAGGCGCGGACATCGAAGTGCTCCGCAAGAAGCTTGCCGCGATGACCGACAGCGAACTTCACCTCAACATCGTTGAAGTCCGCAAACCCGAGTTGGACGCGCAACTCGTCGCCGAGTCGATCGCCCAGCAGCTTGAGCGTCGTGTGTCGTTCCGTCGTGCGATGAAACGCGCGGCCCAGAACGCGATGCGCATGGGTGGTCTCGGGATCCGGGTTAACGTCGCTGGCCGTCTTGGCGGTGCCGAGATTGCCCGTACCGAATGGACCCGTGAGGGCCGGGTGCCGCTTCACACGCTGCGCGCAGACATCGACTACGCGCTGGCCGAAGCGAAAACCGCCTACGGTATCATCGGGATCAAGGTCTGGATCTTCAAAGGCGAAATCATGGAGCATGACCCTGCTGCGCGTGACCGTCGTCAACAGGAACTTCAGGAAGGCCCGGCCCCTCGTGGTGCCATGGGCGGCCGCCGGTAAGGAGCGAAAACAATGCTGCAACCGAAGCGCACTAAATTCCGTAAGTACCACAAGGGCCGGATCCATGGTCAGGCTAAGGGCGGCTCCACGCTGACCTTTGGCACCTTTGGTCTCAAAGCTGTGGAACCCGAGCGCATCACGGCGCGTCAGATCGAAGCGGCTCGCCGCGCGATGACCCGCCACATGAAGCGTCAGGGCCGTGTCTGGATCCGTATTTTCCCGGACGTGGCTGTGTCGTCGAAGCCGACCGAAGTCCGTATGGGTAAAGGTAAAGGTTCCGTCGATTACTGGGCCTGCAAAGTGAAGCCGGGCCGGGTCATGTTCGAGATCGACGGTGTGTCGGAAGAAATCGCTCGCGAAGCCCTGCGCCTCGCCGCGATGAAACTCCCGATCAAGACCCGCACCGTGGTCCGCGAAGACTGGTAATCCCGGTCTGAGACAAAAAAGAAACCCCCGTCGAGCAATCGGCGGGGGTTTTGCTTTGTGTGGGGAAGGGCGGGCGACAACTGCACCTGCGGCCCCCTCACTCCCAGCGATAGTTGAAGCTCACCGAAATCCGTTCGTCTTCTTCCGCCATGTTCAGCGGCACTTCGTGGCGCAACCAGCTTTCCCACAGCAGGATGTCGCCCACCACGGGTTTGACATAGACGAACATCTTCAGCTCTTCGCGCGCATCCTTGCGGCGGGGCGGGGCGGCCATCATCCGGGCCGAGCGCGGGTCTTCCAGCTTCAGCGCGCTGGCGCCTTCGGGCATCGCCACATAGGTGGTGCCGGAAATCACCGAATGCTGGTGCAGGTGGCTGGAATGGGTGCCGCCCGGCGGCAGGATGTTGATCCACAGATCTTCCAGCACCACGTTCCGCCCGTCGAGATCATATTCCAGATCTTCCAGAAAGGCCGCCACATGCTTGTCGAGCGCTTCTTTCAGTTCCGCAAAGATCGGAAACCGCCAGGGCAGATCGGCCAGCGAGGCATAGGACGTGTAGCCGGGATAGTCATTTTCCTCCGACCAGCGCTGCCCGGCCTCATCGTCTTCAGCGATGGACAGGCAGGAGGCCTCCAGCTCGTCAGTGTCAATTGCGGGCCCGTGCTCTGACAGCCGGGCCTGGTAAAGTCGGGTCACGAAGAGTGATTTGATATCAGCCATGGCGGCGTGATACTCCAAGCCGAAGCAGAGCGGAAGAGAGGCGTTTCGCCACCCCGACAGGGCAGGGGGCGGGCACGGATCCGGGCCAGATCCTGCCGGTCGCTCGTAAGCCTTCGAAAACTTGGCCAAAGGGCTTGCCATATAAGGCAAAGGCGCGTATTGCGCAGCCTTCACACGAACTCCATCGGATTCGGCGTGACCTTTTGGGGCGCCCCGGTGATGTTGAAAGGAAGACAGGCGATGACCGCCAATGAACTGCGCGACAAGACGCCGGACCAGCTGAAAGAAACGCTGGCCGACCTCAAAAAAGAAGCTTTCAACCTGCGTTTCCAGCAAGCCTCCGGCGCGATGGAAAACACAGCGCGCGTGCGCCAGATCCGTCGTGATGTGGCTCGCGTTAACACCATTCTGAACGAAAAAGCCGCGCAAGCGGCTGGCAACTGAGAAGGGGGCCTGACAGATGCCTAAACGTATCCTGCAAGGCACCGTGACTTCGGACGCCAACGCTCAGACCGTGACCGTGCTCGTCGAGCGCCGCTTCACGCACCCGGTTCTGCAGAAGACCATTCGGAAATCGAAGAAATACCGGGCCCACGACGAGAACAACACGTTCAAAGTCGGCGATACCGTGCGCATTCAAGAATGTGCGCCGAAATCGAAAACCAAACGCTGGGAAGTGATCACCGCCTGATAGGGCGCCACTTCACAGATATGTCGAAACCATGGGGACATGCCCGGAAACGGGCCCCCAAAGGTCAGGAGAAACCACATGATCCAGATGCAGACCAATCTGGATGTCGCTGACAACTCCGGCGCTCGCCGGGTGCAGTGCATCAAGGTCCTGGGTGGTTCCAAGCGTAAATACGCCTCCGTTGGTGACATCATTGTCGTCTCGGTGAAGGAAGCCATCCCGCGCGGCCGCGTGAAGAAAGGCGATGTGCGTAAAGCTGTCGTCGTGCGCACCGCCAAAGAAGTACGTCGTGAAGACGGCACCGCGATCCGTTTCGATCGCAACGCTGCCGTGATCCTCAACAACAACAACGAGCCGGTCGGTACCCGTATCTTTGGCCCGGTTGTTCGCGAGCTGCGCGCCAAGAACTTCATGAAGATCATCTCGCTCGCTCCGGAGGTGCTCTAATGGCTGCTAAGCTGAAAAAAGGCGACAAGGTCGTCGTGCTTGCCGGTAAGGACAAGGGCAAAGAGGGTGAAATCACCCTGGTCATGCCCGCCAAAGGCAAAGCCATCGTCGAAGGCGTGAACATCGCCATTCGTCACACCAAGCAAAGCCAGACCTCGCAAGGCGGCCGCATGCCGAAAGCCATGCCGATCGACCTGTCGAACCTGGCGCTTCTTGACTCCAACGGCAAAGCAACCCGCGTCGGCTTCCGCATGGACGGCGACAAGAAAGTGCGTTTCGCCAAAACCACGGGGGACGTGATCTGATGTTGGATCAAGCGACCTACACCCCGCGTCTGAAGTCGGTCTACAAGGACTCGATCCGTGCCGCTCTGAAAGAAGAGTTCGGCTACAAGAACGACATGCAGATCCCGCGGCTCGACAAAATCGTGCTGAACATCGGCTGTGGCGCCGAGGCTGTGCGTGATTCCAAGAAAGCCAAATCGGCTCAGGAAGATCTCACCACCATCGCCGGTCAGAAAGCCCTGATGACCAAGGCTAAGAAGTCGATCGCTGGCTTCCGCGTGCGGGAAGACATGCCGCTCGGTGCCAAAGTGACCCTGCGCGGCGACCGGATGTATGAATTCCTCGATCGTCTGATCACCGTGGCGATGCCGCGCATCCGCGACTTCCGCGGCGTGCCGGGTACGTCGTTCGACGGCCGTGGCAACTACGCCATGGGCATGAAAGAGCACATCGTCTTCCCGGAAATCGAATTCGACAAAGTCGATGAAGTCTGGGGCATGGACATCGTGATCGCCACCACCGCGAAAACCGACGCGGAAGCCAAGGCGCTGTTGAAAGCTTTCAACATGCCGTTCAACAGCTGAGCCTCGGAGGAATTTGACAGATGGCTAAGAAATCCATGGTTGCCCGCGAGGTCAAGCGGCAGAAGTTGGTCGATCAATATGCGACCAAGCGTGCCGCCCTCAAGGAAATCATCAACGACCAGGAGCGCCCGATGGAAGAGCGTTTCCGGGCTTCGTTGAAACTGGCGAAACTGCCGCGCAATAGCTCGGCAACGCGTCTTCACAACCGCTGCCAGCTCACCGGGCGTCCGCACGCCTACTATCGCAAACTCAAGGTCAGCCGGATCATGCTGCGCGAACTCGGTTCGCATGGTCAGATCCCCGGCCTCGTGAAATCGAGCTGGTAAGGAGAGAGACATGAACGATCCTATCGGCGATATGCTCACCCGCATCCGCAACTCTCAAATGCGTGGCAAATCCGTTGTCTCGACGCCGGCTTCCAAGCTGCGCGCCTGGGTTCTGGATGTGCTCGTGGCTGAGGGCTATATCCGCGGCTATGAAAAAGGCACCGATGCCAACGGTCACCCGACCCTTGAAATCAGCCTGAAATACTTCGATGGCACCCCGGTCATCCGCGAACTGAAACGGGTCTCCAAACCCGGCCGTCGCGTTTACATGGGCGCTCAGGAGCTGCCGCAGGTCCGTCAGGGCCTTGGTGTCTCCATTGTCTCCACGCCGAAAGGCGTGATGTCGGACGCAAATGCACGCGCAGCCAATGTTGGCGGCGAAGTGCTTTGCACCGTGTTCTAAGGAGGTCTGGAATGTCTCGTATTGGTAAGAAACCGGTCGAGCTGCCCAGCGGTGTTACCGCCGCTGTTTCCGGCCAGACCATCGAGCTGAAGGGGCCGAAAGGCACCCGCAGCTTCACCGCCACGGACGATGTCACGATCAAGGTGGAAGAAGGTTCGATCACCGTCACCCCGCGTGGCCAGTCGAAGCGCGCGCGCCAGCAGTGGGGCATGAGCCGCACGATGGTGCAGAACTGCGTGACCGGCGTGTCGGACGGCTTCAAGAAAGAGCTCGAGATCACCGGTGTTGGTTATCGTGCTCAGATGAACGGCAACGTTCTGAAGCTGAACCTCGGCTACTCGCATGATGTCAACTTCGAGGCGCCCGCTGGCGTCACGATCACCTCGGCCAAGCCGACGGAGATCACCGTCGAAGGCATCGATCAACAACTCGTCGGCCAGGTTGCGGCTAATATCCGCGAATGGCGTGCTCCCGAGCCCTACAAAGGCAAAGGGATCAGGTACAAAGGCGAGTTTATCTTCCGCAAGGAAGGCAAGAAGAAGTAAGGACCGGACAGATGGCAAACAGCAAACGGGACCTGTTCCTCAAACGCCGCCTGCGCGTACGGAACAAACTTCGCAAGGGCAACATTGGCAAGCTTCGTCTGTCGGTGCATCGCTCGAACAAGAACATCAGCGCACAGCTGATCGACGACGTGAACGGCGTCACCCTCGCCTCGGCCTCCTCGCTCGAGAAGGATCTGGGCATGGTTGGCAAGAACAACGTCGAAGCAGCGACCAAGGTGGGTGCGGCGATTGCCGAGCGCGCCAAGAAAGCTGGCGTGGAAGAGTGCTACTTCGATCGTGGCGGCTTCCTGTTCCATGGCAAGGTGAAAGCGCTTGCCGATGCCGCACGCGAAGGCGGTCTGAAGTTCTAAGTCTGCGGGTGGCGTTCGCGCCACCCCGATGATCCGGGGGCGCCCCAGCCGGGGCCCCACCAGGATTGAGTTTGAAAGGTGTCCCGCAAGCCGGGCCCGCCTCCGCGGGAAGCGCACCACCATGAAAAGGAATGCCTGATGGCAGAACGTGAACAACGCCGGCCCCGCCGCGACCGCGAGGAAGCTGCGCCGGAATTCGCTGATCGTCTTGTAGCGATCAACCGTGTGTCGAAAACCGTGAAGGGTGGTAAGCGCTTTGGCTTCGCAGCTCTCGTGGTTGTCGGCGACCAGAAAGGCCGTGTCGGCTTCGGCAAAGGCAAGGCCAAAGAGGTGCCCGAGGCGATCCGCAAGGCCACCGAGCAAGCCAAACGTCAGATGGTCCGCATTCCGCTGAAGGAAGGCCGCACCCTGCACCACGATATCGAAGGCCGTCACGGCGCCGGTAAAGTGGTCATGCGGACGGCTCCGGAAGGCACCGGGATCATCGCCGGTGGTCCGATGCGCGCCGTGTTCGAGATGCTGGGCATCAAAGACGTGGTGTCGAAATCGATCGGCTCGCAGAACCCCTATAACATGATCCGCGCCACGCTGGACGGCCTCAAAAAAGAAGCCAGCCCGCGTTCGGTGGCTCAGCGTCGCGGCAAAAAAGTCGCTGACATTCTGGGTGCCAAAGCCGAGGCCACCCCGGCCGACGCCGAAGCGTAAGGAGATCAGAACATGGCGAAAACCATCGTAGTCAAACAGATCGGTTCCCCGATCCGCCGCCCCGGCATCCAGCGTCAGACGCTGATCGGGCTTGGCCTGAACAAAATGCACAAGACTCGTGAGCTTGAAGACACCCCCGCCGTGCGCGGCATGGTCAACAAGATCCCGCATCTGGTGGAAATCATCGAAGAACGCGGCTAAGCCCTGCGATCTTTGACGGAATGAAACGCCCCGGTGGAAACGCCGGGGCGTTTTCTATTTGGGGGGCGGTCATCTGCGAGGACATTGCCAGAAGCCGTGCGCTTCATGCGCTCCTAACGGCCAGCTGGTTTCTATAGCTCGACCACTCCGCCCGTCGGCACGACGGGCGACGCCCGACCCTCCCCCCGGGAGGGCGTTTTGGCGATGACGGATGAAGCAGATCTGGCGGAGATGCTTTGAACACAGCGTCTGGACCACCCCCCCGGGAAAACGCCCACCCAGGGTCGGGCGTCGCCCGTTTTACTCATCCGCAAGCGGCAGCGTGGGCATCACCCCAGCGTCACCCACAATACATGCCCTGCCATGTAAATCACGATGAGCGACCCCACCGTGTAAAACGTGGCCCGCACCTCGTGGGTCTGCTTTGTGGCATAGGCCAGCGCATGCAGCACCCGCGCACCGACAAAGCCAAACATTGTCACCTGCGCCAGCCAGAGCGGCGGCCCGGTGAGTACGAAAACCAGCCCGGCAATCCAAAAGGCTGGAATGTTTTCCAGATCGTTGCGATGCATCCGCCGCGAGCGGTCGACGTAGTCATTCACTTCAAGCTGTTCGGGCGAGGGGGTGCGGTTCAACGGCCCCGGCCTCAGATCTTCCGGGCTGGCATAGCCCGCATCGACCTTCATCATTCGATAAACCGTCATCCAGCCTTGCCCCATCACCTTGAGAGCGCCCAGCATGGCGGCAATGGCATAGGTGGCAAATACCGGGTTCTGTAGTGAAAGCGTTTCCATGGCCTGATCCTCTCCCCCTGCGGTCTCATCACGATGACAGCTCGCACGGTTAAGTCAAACCCACGGGTCAAGATCACGCCGCGCACCCGCCCGGAATTGCGCGTCGAGGTCAGGCGCTTGCTCTGGTCGCTTCGAAGGCATTTCTGGCAAGGCAAGTGGCAGGGGCGCATTGCCTGCACCCCCTAGGGGTCGTGGCAGGAAGCGGCTCCCGTGAACGCGAGCCTTCCCCGTTGCCGTAGAGCGGGCTTCCACCCGCCCCGCGCTTCTTACCCTTCAATATCCATGATCAGGTCCACGCGCGTGGCGTGGCGGCCGCCTTCGAACTCGGCGCCGAGGAATGCGTCGACAACATCGAGCGCCAGCCCTTCGCCGACCACGCGCGCGCCCAGGGCCAGCATGTTGGCGTCGTTGTGCATCCGGATCATCCGGGCCGAGAAGGTTTCGGCGCAGACGCCGCAGCGGATGCCCTTCACCTTGTTCGCGGCCATCATGATGCCCTGACCGGTGCCGCAGACGATAATACCGAAGCGGCAGTCGCCCGAGGCCACCAGTTTAGCCGCCGCCTCGCCATGCAGCGGATAATGGGTGCTCTCGGGCGTCACCGGCCCAATGTCGACGGCCTCCCATCCCGCGGCGGCGATATGTTTGGCAATGGCCTGCCGCAGCTCAATGGCGGCGTGGTCGCTCGACAGGGCGATGCGCTTGTT
Organism: Paracoccaceae bacterium; assembly: GCA_050288685.1. Taxonomy (GTDB): domain Bacteria; phylum Pseudomonadota; class Alphaproteobacteria; order Rhodobacterales; family Rhodobacteraceae; genus Sinisalibacter. Next base: position 12,544 of record JBNKEH010000006.1, read on the forward strand.
GGTCGTCATGATGCAGGGTCCGTTTCTGAGGCAGCTTTCTGGTGAAGGGTTCGAGGGGTCTTTGAATTGAGAATTTTCAGTTGTCAAATGATAGTGCAGACCCGGAGCGCATGGGGCCGGTAATGCGGCGGGGCAGGGCGCCAACACGCCGCAGCAACGTGTCGGGCACAATCCTCTCCACGGAAACCCACCACGCCAGATTTCGTCGCGCGCTGTGCGAAGGAGCAGTTAGCGGTAACGTCTTTAGGACCAACAGCTTAGATATGTGTTCGAGTTCGGACACCTTCGAACACGGGGTCTGACGTGCCCCTTGATCCAGCGGGGCGAGCAGTCTATAGACCCCCGGTGGCCCCTTCTGGGCCTCGACTCAACAATCAAGAAACGCCGTGTTCGGCCGCTCCCGTCGCTGGGGGCCGCATCCGGCAAAGGAGAAGCGACATGAAACTGAATGAACTGCACGACAATCCGGGCGCAACGAAAAAACGCAAGCGCGTTGGTCGTGGTCCGGGCTCCGGCACCGGCAAAACCGCTGGCCGTGGTATCAAGGGTCAGAAATCGCGTTCGGGCGTGGCGATTGCCGGCTACGAAGGCGGCCAGATGCCGCTCTACATGCGTCTGCCGAAACGTGGCTTCAACAAGCCGAACCGGAAGAAATTCGCCGTGGTGAACCTGGGCCTGATCCAGAAATTCATCGACGCCAAGAAACTCGACGCCAAAGCCGAGATCACCGAAGACGCGCTGCTGGAAGCCGGCGTGATCCGTCGCAAGCTCGACGGCGTTCGGGTGCTCTCGAAAGGCGAAATCACCGCCAAAGTGGCCCTCAGCGTGACCGGCGCTTCGAAATCGGCGGTGGAAGCTGTCGAAAAAGCCGGTGGCTCGCTGACGATCACAAACGCGACGGCGGCCGAGTAAGCGCTTGTGAGGGGCGTCTCTGCCCCTTACACACGCACGTGAATTCCACGCCGCCGGGCCGGAAAGGTCTTGGCGGCGTTTGCATATGACGGGGGGCCTTGATGGCATCTGCAGCAGAACAAATGGCGTCGAACCTGTCGTGGTCGACTCTGGGCAAAGCCACCGAGCTTCGCCAACGGATCTTCTACACGATCGGGCTTCTGGTGATCTATCGGCTCGGCACCTACATTCCGGTGCCCGGGATCGACGCGATCGCGCTTCGTGACTTCATGGAGCAGGCGCAGCAGGGCATTGGTGGCATTCTGACGATGTTCACCGGCGGTGCGCTGGGGCGGATGGGGGTCTTTGCCCTCGGCATCATGCCCTACATCTCGGCCTCGATCATCGTGCAGCTGATGGCAACGCTCTACGAACCCTGGAAAGCCTTGCGCCAAGAAGGCGAGCAGGGCCGCCGCAAGATCAACCAGTACACCCGCTACGGCACCGTGGCGCTGGCTTCGGGTCAGGCCTTCGCGCTGGCCAATTCGCTGCAGGCAGGCAACCTGGCCCACACCCCCGGCATCTTTTTCATCGTCACCGCGACAATGACGCTGGTTGGCGGTACGATGTTCCTGATGTGGCTGGGTGAGCAAATCACCGCCCGCGGCATCGGCAATGGCATCTCGCTGATCATCTTCGTCGGTATCGTGGCCCAGATCCCAACCGCTGTGGTTCAGTTTCTCGTCCAGGGCCGCTCCGGCGCGGTCAGCCCGGCGGTGATCATCGGTGCTCTGGTGATGGTCGTTGCGGTGATCGGCTTCGTGGTGTTCATGGAGCAATCGCTGCGCAAGATCCACATCCAGTATCCGCGCCGTCAGGTCGGGATGAAGATGTATGATGGCGGCTCGTCGCACCTGCCGATCAAGGTGAACCCGGCGGGTGTGATCCCGGCGATCTTCGCCTCGGCGCTGCTGCTGCTGCCGACCACCATCGCCACCTTCTCGCAGAGCACAACCGGTCCGATCATGTCGACGCTGCTGGCCTATTTTGGCCCTGGCCAACCGCTCTATCTGGCCTTCTATGGCGGCCTGATCATCTTCTTCACCTTCTTCTACACTCGTGAGGTGGCGTTTAAGGTCGACGAGGTGGCTGATAACCTGAAACAACAAAACGGCTTTGTGCCCGGCATTCGTCCAGGTGCGAAAACGGCGGAATATATCGATTATGTGGTGACGCGGATCCTTGTGGTCGGTTCCCTCTATCTCGCAGCCGTTTGCCTGCTGCCGGAATTTCTCCGCGGTCAGATGTCCATCCCGTTCTACCTGGGTGGTACCTCGGTGCTCATCGTCGTTTCGGTGACCATGGACACGATCAATCAGGTGCAATCGCATCTGCTGGCCTATCAGTACGAAGGCCTGATCGAACGTTCGCAGCTGCGCGGCAAGCGCGGTAAAGGCAAAACCAAAAGTAAGGGACCTGCGCGTCGATGAATATCATTCTGCTTGGGCCCCCGGGTGCGGGGAAGGGAACACAGGCTGGTCTTCTGGTCGAAGAGCGGGGCATGATCCAGCTCTCCACCGGCGACATGCTGCGCGAAGCCAAGACCTCGGGCACCGAGATGGGCAGGAAGGTCGCCGAGATCATGGACAAGGGGGAGCTCGTCACGGACGAGATCGTCATCGGCCTGATCGAGGAAAAGCTCGACCAGAACCCGGGCGGGTCGTTCATCTTCGACGGCTTTCCTCGGACCCTTCCGCAGGCGGACGTTCTGGGTGCTTTGCTGGAGCGGCATGGAACCACCCTTGATGCCGTGATCGAGCTCAAAGTCGATGACGATGTGCTCGTGGGGCGGATCATCGGCCGCGCCGAAGAGGCTCGCAAGGCGGGCAAGCCGGTCCGGGCTGATGATAACGAGGACAGCCTGCGCATCCGGTTGATGGAATACTACAAGAAAACCTCGCCGCTGATCGGGTACTACTGGGCTAAAGGTGCCCTGAAGTCCGTTGACGGCCTGGGTGAGATCGGCGAGGTCGCGGGTGCGATCAACGGCATCCTCGACGCCTGACGTCGGGGCGGAATCTGAGGTGGCGGCCTTTCCTATGCTGCCACCTGTCTCTTTCCCGTTCCGGCCCTTGACCTGTCGGTAAATCCCTCGTAAAGCACCGCATCCCGTAAGGGAATCGGCGTGGGGCGGGGTCGCTCCCCAAACTACGCGAGATCAGAGTTCCAGCTGCGGCCCGCAGGGATGACCCCCGCGGGCTTACGTTGTGAAAAAAGGACCTGGCGCTACGGGTCCGCAACGAAAAGGAAGATAGACTTGGCACGTATTGCCGGCGTGAACATCCCGACGCACAAGCGCGTCCCGATCGCCCTCACCTACATCACCGGAATCGGCCCCGCATCGGCGAAAGCCATCTGCGAAGCCGTGAAAATCGAAGAATCCCGTCGCGTCAACGAACTGTCGGACGCCGAAGTGCTCGCCATCCGCGAACATATCGACGCCAACTACATGGTTGAAGGCGACCTTCGCCGTGACACTCAGATGAACATCAAGCGTCTGATGGACCTTGGCTGCTACCGTGGCCTGCGCCATCGCCGCAACCTCCCCGTGCGCGGTCAGCGCACCCACACCAACGCTCGCACCCGTAAGGGCCCGGCGAAAGCCATTGCTGGCAAGAAGAAATAAGGGAGGCTCTGAAACATGGCACGCGATAAACGCGCCCCGAAGCGCAAAGAGCGCAAGAACATCGCCGCTGGTGTTGCGCATGTGAACTCTTCGTTCAACAACACCAAGATCCTGATTTCTGACGTGCAAGGCAACGCGATTGCCTGGTCGTCGGCTGGCACCATGGGCTTCAAAGGCTCGCGGAAATCCACGCCCTACGCGGCGCAGATGGCTGCTGAAGACGCTGGCAAGAAAGCTCAGGAACATGGCGTGAAGACCCTCGAAGTCGAGGTTCAGGGCCCGGGTTCCGGTCGTGAATCGGCGCTGCGTGCGCTGGCCGCGATTGGTTTCAACATCACTTCGATCCGTGATGTGACCCCGATTGCTCACAACGGCTGCCGCCCGCCGAAACGTCGCCGGGTCTAATATTTTTTCGCTCGGGTCAGGGGGATTCCTCTGGCCCGAGTCTGTCATTTATCCTCGGGCGTTCTGCTTTTTTGGACATGGGGCAGAACTGGAATGGAGGGACGCATGATCCACAAAAACTGGGCAGAACTGATCAAACCGACGCAGCTTGAGGTGAAACCGGGAAATGATCCCGCACGTCAGGCGACCGTTATTGCCGAACCGCTGGAACGCGGCTTTGGTCTTACCCTCGGCAACGCGCTGCGCCGGGTGCTGATGAGCTCGCTGCAAGGCGCCGCCATCACCTCGATCCAGATCGACAACGTGCTGCACGAGTTTTCCTCGATTGCTGGTGTGCGTGAAGACGTGACCGACATCGTTCTGAACCTCAAAGGCGTGTCCCTCCGTATGGATGTGGAAGGGCCGAAGCGGCTTTCGATCGCGGCCAAAGGGCCGATGGTTGTGACCGCGGGCGATATTTCCGAAAGCTCGGGCATCGAGGTTCTGAACAAGGACCACGTGATCTGCCACCTCGACGATGGCGCCGATCTGTTCGTGGAACTCACCGTGAATACCGGCAAAGGCTACGTGGCCGCCGACAAGAACCGTCCAGAAGATGCGCCCATCGGCCTGATCCCGATCGACGCGATCTACTCGCCGGTGAAAAAGGTGTCGTATGACGTGCAGCCGACCCGTGAAGGTCAGGTGCTCGACTATGACAAACTGACGCTGAAAATCGAAACCGATGGCTCGGTTGCGCCTGATGATGCCGTGGCCTACGCCGCCCGCATCGTGCAAGACCAACTGTCGATCTTCGTGAACTTCGACGAGCCGGAATCGGCTGGTCGCGAGGCGGAAGATGACGGGCTGGAATTCAACCCGCTGCTGCTCAAGAAAGTCGACGAGCTGGAGCTGTCGGTGCGGTCCGCCAACTGCCTGAAGAACGACAACATCGTTTACATCGGCGACCTCATTCAGAAAACCGAAGCCGAGATGCTGCGCACCCCGAACTTCGGCCGCAAGTCGCTGAACGAGATCAAAGAAGTGCTTTCGGGTATGCAGCTGCACCTCGGCATGGATGTCGAAGAGTGGCCGCCCGAGAACATCGAAGAACTGGCCAAGAAATACGAAGACCAGTTCTGATTGAATACGGTTGGGCGGGCTTCGGTCCGCCTGCCGATACCCCGGGCATTCCGCCCCAAGGAGAGCGGCCCGCACGCATGGGCTGCCAGACAAAGCAAAACCGCCCGTAGAGGGCAATTAGGAGAAGACACATGCGTCACGCAAAAGGCTACCGCCGCCTGAACCGCACCCATGAACACCGCAAGGCGATGTTCGCGAACATGGCTGGCTCGCTCATCGAACATGAGCAAATCAAAACCACCCTGCCGAAAGCCAAAGAACTGAAGCGCATCGCTGACAAGCTGATCACGCTCGGTAAACGTGGCGATCTGCACGCCCGCCGTCAGGCTGCCGCGCAGCTGAAACAGGATGCCTATGTTGCCAAGCTCTTTGAAGTGCTCGGCCCGCGCTATGCCGAACGCTCCGGTGGCTACACCCGCGTTCTGAAAGCCGGCTTCCGCTATGGCGACATGGCCCCGATGGCGATCATCGAATTCGTCGACCGCGACGAAAGCGCCAAGGGCGCGGCTGACAAAGCCCGCGTTGCCGAGGAAGAAGCTGAAGCCTAAGTTTCAGTCACAAGACGAAAAATTCGGCCCTGCCAATCTGGCGGGGCCTTTTTTTGTCGCTCGGAGTTCGATGAGAATGCGCCCGTTTGGGCAAAGCATGTCCAAGCTGCCGTAGCTTCCCCCTCTTTGTGGCTTGCATCGAAAGAGCAATGCAATTTAAAGTTGTTGAGGGGGTGCGTCACAAGTTAGTGCGTTTGTGAGTGCGAGGCGCAGCGAGGGAAGCGAGATCATGACTGATACGCTCGGACTTGAGCGCGGGCTGGCGCAGCTCGCTGATATGTCTCCCAAGGGATATGCGCTTGGGCTTCATATTCGTTTCGCCTCGGCGCATTTGATGATCCAGACCTATGATCCGCGCTGGACCGAGATCTACACCGAACGCGGCTATATGCTGGCCGATCCGACAGTGTTCTGGGGGTTCGGTAATGACGGGGCGGTCCGCTGGTCGGATATCGACCTGCCTGATCCGCACAGTATCCTGAAACAGGCGGGCAGCTTTGGGCTGCGCTACGGCATGACTGTGGCCTTCGGCCCGACCTCTTCGCGCACCATTGGTGGCTTTGCCCGCGAAGACCGCGAGTTCAACGATGACGAAATCGCCAGAATTTCCGATGTGGTGCGCGAGCTGCATCAGGCCTCGACCCCTCCGGAACAGCTGACCCCCGCCCAACGGATGGCGCTGCGGCTGGTGGCGCGTGGCAGCCGCTATGCCGAAGCGGCTTCGATTCTGGGGATATCGGAATCGGCTCTGAAGGCGCGGCTGCGCTCTGCCCGGGAACGGCTGTTCGTGCGTACCACCGCCGAAGCCATCCAGCGCGCGCAGGAATACAAGCTGCTCTGACACGGCTTTGAGCCCTCTGATCCCAATGCCACCTCCGTCTGGATTTTGACGGGCAGGGCGCGCGCTTGGCTCTGGCGGCGGCTGCCTGCTGGCGATACTCTGCCCCCATGTCTGATCTGTTCGACTCCCTCCCGGGCGAGGCCCGCCCCGAAGGTCCGCGCCCGCTAGCCGACCGGCTGCGTCCGCGCGCGCTGTCCGATGTGATCGGGCAGGACGAGGTGCTGGGCCCGGATGGCCCGCTGGGCACGATGCTGGCCTCGGGATCGTTGAGTTCGCTCATCCTTTGGGGGCCGCCCGGCGTGGGGAAAACCACCATCGCCCGGCTGTTGGCCAAGGAAACTGACCTGCATTTCGTTCAGATCAGCGCGATCTTCACAGGGGTGCCGGAGCTGCGCAAAGTGTTTGAAGCGGCGAAGATCCGGCGCGGCAACGGGCAGGGCACGCTGCTCTTCGTCGACGAGATCCACCGCTTCAACAAGGCCCAGCAGGATGGCTTCCTGCCGCATATGGAGGACGGCACGATCCTTCTGGTTGGCGCGACCACCGAAAACCCGTCGTTCGAGCTGAACGCCGCTGTGCTCAGCCGCTCGCAGGTGCTGGTACTGAAGCGCCTGACCCCAACCGATCTGGAACTACTGGCGCAGCGCGCAGAGAAAGAGTTGGGCCGTGCTCTGCCGTTGGATGGCCATGCGCGCGAAGCGCTGATCGAGATGGCCGATGGCGACGGGCGCGCGCTGTTGAACCTGATCGAACAGGTCGCGGCCTGGAAGGTAACGGGCGCGCTCGACAGCGCGCAGCTTTCAACCCGGCTGATGCGGCGCGCGGCGAGCTACGACAAATCCGGCGACGCCCATTACAACCTGATTTCGGCCCTACACAAATCGGTGCGCGGCTCAGACCCCGACGCGGCGCTCTATTGGCTCGCCCGGATGCTGACGGCAGGCGAAGACCCGCGCTTTCTGGCGCGCCGGATCACCCGCATGGCGGTGGAAGATATCGGGCTGGCCGATCCGCAGGCCAATGCGGTTTGTCTGGATGCCTGGAATACCTATGAGCGGCTGGGCTCGCCCGAGGGCGAGTTGGCGCTGGCGCAGGCAGTGGTTTATCTCGCTCTCGCCCCCAAGTCCAACGCCGCCTATGCCGCCTATAAACAGGCAATGGCAGCGGCGAAGAAAACCGGATCCGAACCACCGCCCAAGCACATTCTGAACGCGCCGACCAAGCTGATGGAAGATCAGGGCTATGGCGCGGGTTATGCCTATGACCATGACGCGCCCGATGCGTTCTCGGGGCAGAACTATTTCCCCGACAGCATGAAGCGCGGCGTCTACTACATTCCCGTCGAACGCGGCTTCGAACGCGAGCTGAAAAAGCGGGTGGATTGGTTTGCAGGGCTGCGCAACAAGCGGCAAGGTTGACATTGCCGTTAGGGCGCCTAAAGGAAACCCATGTTTTCAACGCTTCTCTCAGTCGCCCTCGGTGGCGCAATCGGCGCTTCGGCGCGCTATCTGACCAACGTGTCGGTTATGCGCATCGTCGGCCCCGGTTTCCCTTTTGGCACGATGGTGGCCAATGTGCTCGGTTCCTTCATCATGGGGGTGATCGTCGTGGTGCTCGCGCGGCGCGATGGCATGGCCTATGCGCCGTTTCTGATGACCGGCCTTCTGGGCGGCTTCACCACCTTCTCGGCCTTCTCACTCGATACCGTCACGCTGTTTGAGCGCGGCGATGTCGGGTTGGCGGGGCTCTATGTTGTCTTGTCTGTCGGCTTTTCTCTGGGGGCAATCGGTGTGGGCATTCTCGCCACCCGTGCGCTGATCGCGCTATGAGCGGGGTTCAACGCATCACCCTGGGCGCGGATGACGCCGATCAGCGGCTGGACCGCTGGTTTCGTCGTCATTTTCCGCACATCTCGCAGGGCCATATCGAAAAGCTGTGCCGCAAGGGCGAGATCCGCGTCGATGGCGGCCGGGTAAAACCGGCAACCCGGCTGGAAGCGGGGCAGGAGGTGCGCGTGCCGCCCTTGCCCGATAGCGAAGCGCCTGTGCAGAAACAAAGCCAGCCCCGGATCTCGGACGCCGATGCCAAGATGATCCAGTCCTGCGTGATTTATCGCGATGAGTATATCATCGCGATCAACAAGCCGCCGGGCCTGCCCACGCAGGGGGGCTCTGGTCAGGGTAATCGCCATGTGGATGCGCTGGCCGAGGCGCTGAAATTCGACGCCGAAGAAAAGCCGCGTCTGGTGCACCGGCTTGATAAGGACACGTCGGGCGTGCTGCTGCTGGCCCGCAACCGGGTGATGGCCAAGGCCCTGACAGAGGCGATCCGCCATCGCGAAGCGCACAAAATCTACTGGGCGCTGGTTGCTGGCGTGCCCTCGCCCTATCTGGGCGAAATCAAATACGGGCTGGTCAAGGCGCCGGGCCGTGGTGGCAAGGGCGAGGGCGAAAAGATGCTTTGCCTGCACCCCAATGAAGTCGCCACGACCCCGGACGCCAAGCGCGCCCATACGCTTTATGCCACGCTCTACCGCGTCGCCTCGCGCGCAGCGTGGGTGGCGATGGAGCCGGTTACTGGCCGCACCCATCAGCTACGCGCACATATGGCCGAGATCGGGCATCCGATCATCGGTGATGGCAAATATGGCGGCTCGGGCCAAGAAAACCTTGGCGATGGCTGGGGCGCGCAACTGGGTGGGATCATCTCGAAAAAGCTGCATCTGCATGCCCGCTCGATCACCCTGATGCATCCGGTCACCCGCAAGCCCCTGACCATCGTCGCGCCCTTGCCCGAGCATATGGCGGCCAGTTGGGATACCTTCGGCTGGACCGAAGACCTCGCTCAGATTGACCCTTTCGAGGCGTTGCGATGAGCGCAGCGCTGAAGCTTGTCATCTTCGATGTGGATGGCACGCTGATTGACAGTCAGGACGCGATCATTTCCGCGATGGAGATCGCCTTTGCCGAAATGGACCTGCCGGTGCCGAGCCGTCAGCAGGTGCTGCAGATCGTCGGCCTGTCCTTGCACGAGGCGGTTGCGCTGCTGGTTCCCGAAGCCGACGAGGCGATGATCGCGCGTGGCGCGGAAAGATATCGCGCAGCATTTCTGGCGCAGCGTCAGGCGAAAGGGGCCGAGGCGGTGTCGCCGCTCTATCCGGGCGCGCGGGCGGCAGTGGAGGCGCTGCATGCGCGTGATGAATTGCTGCTGGGGGTTGCCACCGGCAAAGCCAGGCGCGGGCTCGATCACGCTTTCGCAGCGCATGATCTGGATCGGTTTTTCGTGACCCGTCAAACCGCCGATACGCACCCGTCAAAACCGCACCCTTCGATGATCCATGCGGCGCTGTCGGAAACCGGGGTGGAACGGCAGCATGCAGTGATGGTGGGCGATACCAGTTTTGACATTGAAATGGCCCGCGCGGCCGGGATCGCGGCTATCGGCGTGAGCTGGGGATACCACTCGCCCGAAGCGCTGATCGCGGCAGGGGCGGCCCAGGTGATTACGGATTTCGCCGATCTGCCGGGCGCGGTGGATGCAATCTGGAGGCAGCCAGTATGAGCGATTGGCAACCGAAACGTTTCTGGAAACTGGCCGAGGTGGCCGAGGCAGACGGCGGCTATACCGTCCAGCTTGACGGCCGCCCGGTGCGTACCCCTTCGAAAGCGCTGTTGGTGATGCCCAGCCGCGCCATGGCCGAAGCGGTAGCGGCGGAATGGAACGCGCAGGAGGAAAAGCTGCGCCCCGACACCATGCCGATGACTCGCACGATGAACTCGGCCATCGACAAGGTGGCCGTGCAACATGCTGAAGTCGCCGATTTGCTCGCAGCTTATGGCGAGACAGACCTTCTGTGCCACCGCGCCGATACCCCTGCCGAGCTGGTGGCGCGCCAGAAGGCGGGCTGGGATCCCATGCTCGATTGGGCCACAGCGGCGCTGGGTGCCCGGCTTGTTCCGGTGGCGGGCATTATCGCCCCGGATCAGGATCCGGCTGCCCTTGCCTCTCTGTCGCAGCGGGTGCACGCGCTCGATGCTTTCCAGCTCGCGGCCTTCCACGATCTGGTGTCGCTGACCGGCTCTTTGATCCTGGGATTTGCCGTTCAGCAAGAGATTCGCCCACCCGAAGCGCTTTGGGCGCTGTCACGGCTTGATGAGGACTGGCAGGCCGAACAGTGGGGCGCAGACGAGGAAGCCGAGGCGCATGCGGCGCTAAAAAAACAGGCTTTTCTCGATGCGGCGCTGATATTTTCACTGTTGAAGCGTGACTGAAAAGCGCAGCTGGCAAGAAAAGCATTTGTTTACAATGGCCTTGCGGGTTTCGAACCCTTGAAAAAGTATGACCGCAAGCCTTGACCACGAGGAAAGAATCCGCCCAAACTCTGCGCATGGAGGGGGGGTGAATCCTTCTTCGTATTACTCCCGGCGTGAGCCGGAAAAAAACGCCCCTTAAAGGGGCTAAAAACTCAGGAAGAGGTACATATGAAAAAGACCGTATTTCTTGGCGCTCTGACCGTGGTTGGCCTGATGGCCACCGCCGCGTCGGCGTCAACGCTGGACGATGTTAAGGCGCGCGGCAAACTGAACTGCGGCACGAGCACCGGCCTCGTCGGCTTCAGCGCCCCGGACGCCAATGGCCATTGGGACGGTTTTGACGTTGCCTATTGCCGCGCGCTGGCCGCTGCGGTTCTGGGCGATCCGGAAGCTGTCGAGTTCGTACCGACCACCGGCAAAACCCGCTTTACGGCTCTGGCTTCGGGCGAGATCGATGTTCTGGCTCGTAACACGACCTGGACCCTGTCGCGCGATGTCGACCTGAAATTCGAATTCATCGGTGTGAACTACTACGATGGTCAGGGCTTCATGGTCCCGAAAGCGCTGGGCGTGTCTTCGGCGAAAGAGCTTGATGGCGCCACCGTCTGCATCCAGACCGGCACCACCACTGAGCTCAACCTCGCGGACTTCTTCCGTGCCAACAACATGAGCTACGAGCCGGTTCCGATCGAAACCAACGCCGAAGCTCAGCAGCAATACCTGGCTGGCGCCTGCGACGTCTACACCACCGACGCGTCGGGCCTCGCGGCCACCCGTGCGACCTTCGAAGCTCCGGGCGATCACGTGATCCTGCCCGAGATCATCTCGAAAGAGCCGCTCGGTCCGCTCGTGCGCCATGGCGACCAGGAATGGGGCGACATCGCTCGCTGGACTCTGAACGCGCTGATCGCGGGTGAAGAAATGGGCATCACCTCGGCGAATATCGAAGAGCTGGCCAAAGGCACCGAAAACCCGGAAATCAACCGGATCCTCGGCACTGAAGGCAACCTCGGTGAAATGCTCGGCCTCGAAGCTGACTGGGGCAAGCGCGCCATCGCGGCGGGCGGCAACTACGGCGAAATCTTTGCCAAATACCTCGGCGAAGACACTCCGGTTGGTCTGGCCCGTGGCCTGAACGCCCAGTGGAAAGATGGCGGCATCCTCTACGCGCCGCCCTTCCGCTAAGATAACTGGCAAAGGGCGCGAAGAGATCTTCGCGCCCTTTCGCTTCCTGACCCACCCGAACAAAAAACAATCAGCTCGGACGGCACGCTCAAAAAGACGGCCAAACCGGGAATGACGGGGAAATTCCATGACGACACTGACCGACCCTTCGAAGGAGTCGTTCCATCTGTCGATGTTGATCTATGACAGCCGATATCGCTCGATCACGATTCAGATCATCGCCTTGATCGGCTTTCTGACTCTGATCGGCTGGCTGATCAACAATACGGCACACAACCTTTCGGACCTCGGCAAACAGCTGGGTTTCGGCTTTTTCGGCGAACCCGCCGGATATGACATCAACCAGCGCCTGATCGACTACAATAACCAGGATACGCATCTGCGGGCGGCCTTCGTCGGCATCCTGAACACACTGCTTGTGGCCGTGATGGGCTGCATCACCGCCACCGTGATCGGTGTTTTCGTCGGGGTTCTGAGACTGTCGCACAACTGGCTGATTGCCAAGCTGATGGCGATCTATGTCGATACCTTCCGTTCTGTGCCGGTGCTGCTCTGGCTCGTGTTCATCAACGCGATCCTGATCGAAACCCTGCCATCGCCCGGCGAATTCCGGGGGGCCAACGCTACTTCGCATATGGTGTTGGGTAACAGCATGGCCCTGACCAATCGCGGGTTCTACGTGCCCGAGCCGCTGTTTTCCCACAGCCTTGGGAATGTGCACCTGTTTGGTGATGCGGCGCTGCGGTTTGACGTGAGCCTCGATCTTCTGGCCATTCTGGCCGTGTTCATCGGTAGTGTTCTGGTGTCGCGCTTTGTTGGGCGACGTGCCGACCGGATTCAGGAAGACACCGGCGATCGCCCGAGGGTTTGGCATTATCGGCTGGCCATCGTGGTTCTGCCGACAGCTGCCCTGCTCTGGGTGCTTGGCTTCTACCTTGGAATGCCCGCACTCAAGGGGTTCAACTTCGCTGGCGGCACCCATATGCGCAACTCACTGATTGCGCTCTGGTTGGCACTGTCGCTCTATACGGCTGCCTTCATTGCCGAGATTGTCCGCGCGGGCATTCAGGCGGTTTCGAAGGGGCAATCAGAAGCGGCCGGGGCCCTTGGCCTGCGTCAGCGTCGGATTATGAGCCTGGTTATCCTGCCGCAGGCACTCAGGGTGATCATTCCTCCACTGATCTCGCAATACCTCAACCTCACCAAAAACTCCTCGCTGGCGATTGCGGTGGGGTACATGGACATCACCGGCACGCTGATGGGGATCACCCTCAACCAGACCGGCCGTGAGCTTGAAACGATCCTCATCGGTATGCTGATCTATCTCACCATTTCTCTGGCCATCTCCGGGGCGATGAACGTTTACAACAATTCCGTTAAGCTGAAGGAGCGCTGAGATGAGCAAATTGTCTTTCGTTCGTTCCGAAATGCTTGAACAGCGCGAGCCGCCGCCTTCGACTGCGGGGGCGATCGGCTGGATGCGCAAGAACCTGTTCGACGGCTGGCTGAATGCGATCCTGACGGTGGTCTCGATCCTGTTCGTTGCCTATGTTCTGTATAGCTTCACGCCGTGGTTCTGGTCTCCGACCTGGAATGCGGACTCGCTCGACCAGTGCCGCACCATCATCAGCGACGCTGGTTACGGTGGCGCTTGCTGGGGGGTAATCCGTGACCGCTGGCAACAGATGCTGTTCGGGTTCTATCCTGAAGAGCTGCACTGGCGGCCGATCCTGGCCTTCTTCCTGCTCTTCGTGGCGCTGATCCCCATCCTGTTCGGGATGATCTCGCGCCGGATGAACTGGTTCCTGCTGGCTGCGGTGCTGTTCGTTGCCACCCTCTTTGCTCCGGCGAGCCTCGCGATCTGGGGCCTGCGCATTGTGCTGGGCCTAGCGATGATCGCGCTGGGCTATCAGGTTGTGGCGACGGGTAAGGACGACCGTGCCGAGCAGATCAAGCAAGGTGCGAAACGTCTGCCCAACCCGCTGATCTTCACGGGGATCTATATCTTCCTGATGCCCTGGCTGCTCTGGGGCGGGTCGTTCTGGACGCCGGTTGGTGCCGCATTGGGCTTTGTGATCGGTTGGGGCGCTCTGCGTGTTCTCTCCCCGGTTCTCGGGTCCATCGCGGCAACGATAATCGCCGTTCTGGCGACGGCGCTGTGGTGGCTCTTCGGCATGGGACTGTTTTCCGATGCGATGGGCGTGATCCTTCCACTTGGCCTCGACCTGGTGGAAAGCCGGAAATTTGGCGGCCTTCTGTTGTCGATCACAATCGGGGTTACCGCCATCGGTGTGTCGCTGCCCATGGGCATCGTTCTCGCGCTGGGGCGGCAATCTGACCTGATGATCGTGAAATGGCTCTCGGTTGGCTTCATCGAGTTCATCCGGGGGGTGCCGCTGATCACGCTGCTGTTCGTCGCCTCGGTGCTGCTCAACATCTTCCTGCCGCCGGGAACGAATTTCGATATCATCCTGCGCGTCATCATCATGGCCACACTGTTCTCGGCAGCCTATATCGCCGAAGTGATCCGTGGTGGGCTCGCGGCTCTGCCCAGAGGGCAATACGAAGCCGCCGACGCGCTGGGGTTGGATTACTGGAAAGCGCAGCAGCTGATCATCATGCCGCAGGCGCTGAAAATTTCCATCCCGGGGATCGTCTCGACCTTCATCGGCCTGTTCAAGGATACCACGCTGGTATCGGTGATCGGGCTGCTCGATCCGGTCGGCCTGTCCAATGCCATTCGGGCGAATGGTGGTTGGAACGGGGTCGTGTGGGAGCTTTACGGCTTCATCGCGCTTCTGTTCTTCATCTTCACCTATTCCATGGCCCGCTACTCGATGTATCTGGAGCGCCGTCTGCGCACAGATCACCGCTAAAGGAGTGACTTCATGTCCAGCCAAGCAATTGAACGCGACGTAGACCGTTCGCATATGCACGTCTCCGATCAGGTGGCGATTGAAATCCGCGACATGAACAAATGGTACGGTTCGTTCCATGTTCTGCGCGATATCAACCTCACCGTTTATGAAGGTGAGCGGATCGTCATCTGTGGCCCTTCGGGGTCGGGGAAATCGACGTTGATCCGCTGCATCAACCGGCTTGAAGAACATCAGGCCGGGCAGATCATCGTGGACGGCACCGAACTGACGTCCGACCTCAAGAACGTCGACAAAGTGCGTTCCGAAGTCGGGATGGTGTTCCAGCACTTCAACCTGTTCCCGCATCTGACCATCCTTGAAAACTGCACGCTCGCCCCGATCTGGGTGCGCAAAGTGCCGCGCAAGGAGGCCGAGGAAACTGCGATGCATTTCCTCGAAAAGGTGAAGATCCCCGAACAGGCGCATAAATATCCGGGCCAGCTTTCGGGCGGGCAGCAGCAGCGCGTGGCGATTGCGCGTGCGCTGGCGATGGACCCCAAAATCATGCTGTTCGACGAGCCGACCTCGGCGCTTGATCCCGAAATGATCAAGGAAGTGCTCGACGTGATGTTGGCGCTGGCGAAAGAGGGCATGACGATGGTCGTGGTCTCACACGAAATGGGCTTTGCGCGCGCGGCAGCGGATCGCGCCGTGTTCATGGATGAGGGGATGATCGTCGAGGTCGATCAGCCTGATGTGATTTTCAGCAATCCGTCGCATGAGCGCACGCAGCAGTTTTTGGACAAGATTCTGTAAGGGAGCAGGCTCGCATAACGAGAGGGGAATCGTCAACTTGAGTAACCAATCACCCGCCAACCCACTGGCGCACCATCAGGATGGGCTGGTTTTACTGGCGCTGTTGGTGGCGGTGTTGATCGTGTTTGTACCCTTCTGGATCGTGGTACCCAACGCTTACCTCATGCCCTCCGCCGACCTGGGCACCGACCTTGACCGGCAGATCGTGCCCCCGGCGATGGTGCTGCGCGACGGGGTGCGTCACGATGGCACGCTCCCGCTATGGCGCGATTACCTGCTCAGCGGTACGCCGTTGGCCGGACACGCGGTTGTGCCGCTGATGTACCCGCCCTACTGGGTGATTCAACTGGTGCCGCTGCCGCTGGCGTTTTTCGTGTTGGCCGTTGGTCACGTCTGGTGGTGTGCAGCGGGTATGTATCTATGCCTGCGAAAGCTGACTGGCACCCCTCGCGCCGCCGCCGTGATCGGAGCGCTGGTGTTTGCGCTGGCACCCAAGTGGATCGCGCACTTCAGCGGCGGGCACTGGCTGCTGATGACGGCGGTCGCATGGTGGCCGTGGGCGTGGTTGGGACTGCATCGCTTCTGGCAAACCG
>JBNKEH010000007.1:0-23376 GCA_050288685.1 Paracoccaceae bacterium
ATGGTGATGCCGGGCGACAACCTGAAATTCGTGGTCGAGCTGATCGCTCCGATCGCGATGGAAGACGGCCTGCGCTTCGCCATCCGTGAAGGCGGTCGTACCGTCGGCTCCGGCGTCGTGTCGAAAATCCTCAAGTAATCAGAAGCTTGCTCTGATCGGAAAGGCCGCCCTTCGGGGCGGCCTTTTGCGTTTGGATGCGCGGGTGTCCGCCCGTGGATCACGAATTGTTGATAGAATTACTCGGCCATTTGTTGACCTGAGTAAACTTGTCAGGTATTCGATTCCTGTCAATTTGTGAGGGGATCCACATGACCAATCTGAAATCCACCCTGTCCGCCGCCCTGATCGGGGCCTTGGTCAGTTTCACGGCGCCCGCAGTTGCGGCGGATGCCGAGTTTACCATCACCTTCACCGATGGCGTCGTTGACCCGCAGGTGGTCAATGTGCCGGCGGGCACCGCCTTCACCCTGATCGTGAAGAACACCGGCACCACCCCCGGCGAGTTCGAAAGCAAGAGCCTGCATATCGAACAAGTCATCGCGCCTGGCGATCTGGCGACATTTCAGATTAACGGCCTTCCTGAAGGTGTGTACAAGTTCGTCGAAGAGTTCCACGAAAATCAGCCGACAGGACGCGGCGTGATCAACGCCAAGTGAGGGGGCGATGAACGGGCAGGTAATCTTCATCCTTTGGCGCGAAAGCGTCGAAGCCTTGCTGGTGGTCGGTATTCTGGCCGGCTGGCTGCGCCATCAGGACGCCTCGCATCGCGCGGCGTGGTTTCTGTGGGGCGGGGTTCTGGCCGGGCTGGCGCTGGCAGTGTTCTTCGCGCTGACCGTGCTGGGATTTTCCGGCCTGCTCTCGCCGGGCACCCGCAAGGTGATGATGACGGCAATGGTCTTCATCGCCTCCGGGCTGATCGTGCAGATGGTCGCCTGGATGCGTGCCCATGGCCGTACCCTGAAACGCGATCTCGAAACCGGCCTCGATGCGGCGGGCGAGCAGCGGCAATGGTGGGCGGTCTTTGTGCTGGCTGCCCTTGCCGTCGCCCGTGAAGGCAGCGAAACCGTGGTGTTTCTCTACGGCACACTCGCCGCTGCACGTGACGCGGTTCTGGCCAACGTGCTCGCCTCGGCCTCGCTGGGGCTGTTTCTGGCAGTCCTGACCTTCGGCGCGCTGCAGCTGGGTGGGCGCTATCTGCCCTGGCGCGGCTTCTTCCGCGTCTCGGAAGCCATGCTGCTGCTCCTCGGTTGTGCGCTGTTCGTCTCGGGCGTCGATGCTTTGGTTTCGCAGGGTCTGCTGCCCTATACCAGCGTGCTTTGGGACACGAGCTGGCTGCTCGATGACGGCACCCGGTTTGGCGGTCTGGTCTCCGGTCTCACCGGCTACCGCGCGGCGCCGGATCAGGTCACCCTGGCGGCCTGGCTGGCCTATTGGGTCGTGGTTCTGGGCCTGTTGCGGGTTCAGGCCCACAGGCTGAGGTTGCGCGCGGTCTGAGCCGACCCAGAATCGACAAGGGCCGTCCTGCGGGGCGGCCCTTTTCATTTATCCGGCCTGTGCTAGACTTCTCCCATACCGATGGAGGCTGCGATGGACAAAGCGCTGAACTGACCTGATCCGAAATCTCAGTTTCACAGGAGTTCAGCCATGCCTGCACCGTTTCTCGACGCGTCCGCGCGTCATCCGCTCGTCGACCTGACGGGCAAGCCCCATACCCCAACCGTTCATCTAGCCCGCGTCATTGACCATCCCAATATCTCGGTTGGCGATTTCACCTATTACAACGACTTTGATCCGGTCGAGGATTACGCCGCCCGGATCGCCCCCTATCTCTATCCCGGCGCGCCCGAGCGGCTGGTGATCGGCCGATTCTGCCAGATCGCCCATGGCGTGCGGTTTCTGGCCGCTGCCAACCATCCGATGGACGGGTTTTCGACCTATCCATTCTCGATGTTCGATCATGCCCTCATGGCACATTACGGCGCGATGTTTGCCCCGAAGCCTGACACGGTGATCGGTCACGATGTCTGGATCGGGCAAGAGGCCAAGGTGATGCCCTGTGTCACCATCGGCAATGGGGCAGTGATCGGCGCAGGCGCGGTTGTGGCGCGCGATGTGCCCGCCTGGAGCATCGTGGTTGGCAATCCGGGGCGGGTGCTCCGGCCACGCTTTCCCGACCCCGTTATCGCCCTGCTCGACCGGCTCGCCTGGTGGGATTTGCCACTTGAAGAGATACGCGATCTGGTGCCGGTGCTGGCCTCGGGCGATGTTCCGGCATTGGAAGCGGCACTGGTGCGATTGAGGGCTTGAAACGGTTCGTATCAT
Source organism: Paracoccaceae bacterium (assembly GCA_050288685.1). Taxonomy (GTDB): domain Bacteria; phylum Pseudomonadota; class Alphaproteobacteria; order Rhodobacterales; family Rhodobacteraceae; genus Sinisalibacter. The sequence continues at coordinate 2,323 of JBNKEH010000007.1, forward strand.
GCGCTACCTCGTGCCTCGCTGCAGGGGTATAGCTCAGTTGGTAGAGCGACGGTCTCCAAAACCGTAGGTCCCGGGTTCGAGCCCTGGTGCCCCTGCCATTTCCTCAGATCTCTGAAATTGTTTCAGGTCCGCCCATGCTCAGAGCGGGCAGGCTGTGCTGTCTATCGGGCTGCCAAAGGCCGGGCGTCTGCTCCCGTGTTTCAAGCCTTGAAACCTTCGGCCACTTCCCGTATCTGCCTCCCAATCCGCGAAAGGCAGGGCAATGGCAAAGACGAATCCGTTCAAGTTCATCCAGCAGGTGCGCTCTGAGGTCTCTAAGGTCGTCTGGCCGGGGCGCCGCGAAGTGCTGCTGACCACCGGCATGGTTGTGACCATGGCCGCGCTCACCGCCTTTTTCTTCTCGGCGGTGGACATGCTGATCCGTTACGGTCTGACCCTCATCCTGGGCGCCAACGGCTAAGGTAACCCGGCAAAAGCCCTTGAATCGCACGAGTTTCAAGGGTAGAGCGGGCAAAACTTTCGGGGCGGGCGTGCAATGATTCGAGTTGCACGCCGGTTTTTTGTTCCGAAATGGCGGGTAAATCCCCGCGCAATGCAAATTTCGGTGGTGCGCCGCCGGTTGTGAGACGAGGCTGAAGCATATGGCGAAACGTTGGTATTCGGTGAGCGTGCTCTCGAATTTCGAAAAGAAGATCGCCGAGCAGATCAGAACTGCCGTGGCCGATGCGGGCTTGGAAGCCGAGATCGACGAAGTGCTCGTTCCCACCGAAGAGGTGATCGAAGTCCGTCGCGGCAAGAAAGTGACCACCGAGCGTCGCTTCATGCCGGGCTATGTTCTGGTGCATATGGAAATGTCGGATCAGGGCTATCACCTGGTCACCAATATCAACCGGGTTACCGGCTTTCTGGGGCCGCAGGGCCGCCCGATGCCGATGCGCGATGCTGAGGTGAACCAGATCCTCAATCGCGTTGAGGAAGGTGTCGAGGCGCCGCGTACCCTGATCAGCTTCGATGTGGGTGAGACGGTGTCTGTCACCGACGGTCCGTTCGAAGGCTTCGACGGCATGGTCGAAGGCGTGGATGAAGAACATCAGCGCCTGAAAGTGTCGGTCTCGATCTTTGGCCGGGCCACCCCGGTCGAACTGGAATTCACTCAGGTCACCAAACAGAGCTGAGATGAACGGGCGGGTTCTCCCGCCCTCTCATACGTGGAAGGCGAGGGCGCGCGCGTTCAGACCAGACCACGGCAACCGTAGGCCCCCAAACGCGTTTGTGGGCTGTTGAAAAAGGAGACGCCAAATGGCCAAGAAGGTCGCTGGCAAGTTGAAGCTGCAGATCCCTGCAGGCAAAGCCAACCCGTCGCCGCCCGTGGGTCCCGCCCTCGGTCAGCGCGGCATCAACATCATGGAATTCTGCAAGGCGTTCAACGCCAAGACGCAGGAAATGGAAGAGGGCGCGCCGTGCCCGACCCTGATCACCTACTATGCCGACAAGTCGTTCTCGATGGATATCAAGACGCCGCCGGCATCGTACTTCCTCAAAAAGGCTGCTGGTCTGAAGCCGGTTGGCAAGCGCAACCGTCCGAAAGGCGCGGTGAACCCGGGTCGTGAAGTGGTCGGCACCGTGACCGTTGCTCAGGTGCGCGAGATCGCGGAAGCGAAAATGAAAGACCTGAACGCCATCGACGTCGAAGGCGCAATGCAGATCATCCTTGGCTCGGCCAAGTCGATGGGCATCGAGGTGAAAGGGTAAACCATGGCCAAGCTTGGAAAACGTACCCGCGCCGCCCGCGAAGCCTTTGTTGGCAAAGATGATGTGACGGTTGAAGACGCCGTTGCGCTGATCAAGTCGAACGCCAGCGCGAAATTCGATGAGACCCTCGAAATCGCTCTGAACCTCGGCGTCGATCCGCGTCACGCTGACCAGATGGTCCGCGGCGTTGTGACCCTGCCCAACGGCACCGGCAAAACCGTGCGCGTTGCGGTCTTCGCCCGTGGCCCGAAAGCCGATGAAGCCACCGCTGCTGGGGCCGACATCGTTGGCGCCGAAGACCTGATGGAAACCATCCAGTCCGGCAAAATCGAGTTCGATCGCTGCATTGCGACCCCGGACATGATGCCGATCGTTGGCCGTCTGGGCAAAATCCTCGGCCCGCGCAACCTGATGCCGAACCCGAAGGTTGGCACCGTGACCATGGACGTGAAAGCGGCCGTGGAAGCTGCCAAAGGCGGTGAAGTGCAGTTCAAAGTCGAAAAAGCCGGTGTGATTCACGCCGGGATCGGCAAGATCTCCTTCGACGCTGGCAAACTGGCTGAAAACGTGCGCGCCTTCGTGGACGCCGTACAAAAAGCCAAGCCGACCGGGTCGAAAGGCACCTACATGAAAAAAGTGTCGCTGTCGTCGACCATGGGGCCGGGCGTGTCGGTCAACGTGGAAAGCGCTTCGGGCAAATAAGCCTGACGGACAGATAAGATCAACAAGGGCGCCCTTCGGGGCGCCCTTCGTTGTTTGTTACAAGCGCTGCCTATCACAATGGTCTGGTTGTTCCCGATCATAGAGCCCGATATGTCTTGCTGAGACGACAGAAGGGGCGGCAGCTTTGGTTTTAAATCACTTTTTCCTGATGCTGTGGTCGCTGGGACAAGAGCTTCGCGACATGCTTGATGTTCCCACCTCTATAACGATTTTGGTGATCTTCCTTATCGCTCGGTTTTTGTTTATGAGAGCGATGGAAAAGGCTTCTAAAAGAGATACGAACGATCTCTCGATGGACGATGGGAACGCCATCTTGAAGGGCGCCGTTAAATCAAGCTCGTATGACGAGATTGCGGCGCAGATCTACAGCCATGTCGAGAAAACGCTCATCCCCAGTCGTTCGGAGCCATTGCCTCGTCTTCCGCTGCAACCCGACAGGGAGGTGATTGAGGCGACCGTCAAACAATACGCGCGTATGGCGGTGAAGTTTCGGCGCGATCTGAAGCCAAGTCGCCCGGTGACGACGCTCACGTTCTTCGGCGGGCTTCCCGTGGCGCCGCCCATGTTCGCATGGCCACGCAATAAGAAAGGTTTGCCACTGGTCTTCATGGGACAGCTTGATCTGGCGGATCTGCCCGAGACTGCATTTACGGCGCGTCTGCCGCGCCACGGCCTGTTCTATTTTTTTGCACCGGTGGGGAATGATGGATCTGAGGTGGTGCGTTACGCCTCGTCCCCATCGGACATGATGGCTGAGCTGCCCCCACCGTCTGATTTGCCGCATTTCAACACGAGCGGAATGGCGCCGTTTTGGAAGCATTCGACTCAGGGAATGACAAGGATCTTCCCCAAATGGCCTGTTTCTCCGGTGGTTGTGGCAAGCCATCCGGAAAGCCCCAGGCTTCTTTCGAACGAGGTTGAATTCGATATTGCCGATGACGACGACTACGCTGTCGACCTGTTATGGGGGAATGTTTCCAGCGAACTCGACCAGCAAGCCAACACTGAAGCATTCGGCAAGCCGAGGAGCTATTCGAGCGAGGCCCTCGCGCCCTTCGGCTGGGCTGGTGCGCGCCGAAACGAGGGAATGCCCAGAGTCTGGATGGCTGTGGAGGGCGTGCTCGCGGGCTTGGAGGAACAAGTCCAAAGGCGACACGAAAAGCTTGGCAAGTATGAGCCGAGACTGCTCCAGCGAGCACAAGAGCTTGCTGCAGCGCGCGGCAAGCTGCTTGATGAGGCGCGTAACCATCCTCCAACCGAACCCGTCCCACCAGCGGCGTGGACCCGCTTCATCAATCATCTCGAAGCGAGTTGTCGATTTGGGCAAAACTTCCCAAGGGCCACGCCCTTGCGTATTGCCTTCGAACCTGGAAGCCGCGTCTGGCAGGAGCCAATGCTGGAAGCGATTGAGCATTGCCTGTCTACATCAGCCGAGAGCACAGACATGATCACCCCGGCTCAGGTTGATCTGATACGCCATCGGGTCGACAATCGGGGAACTCAACTGGGTGGTTGGCCGACAGTCGTGCAGGAAGGTAGCGCGGAATACGGCTCCATCACCAACCTGCTCATGCAATTCGCCCATGACCCCGGGCAGGGTTGGTATGGTGATTCTGTGATACATTACTGGATATCCGATGAAGATATCGAAGCGCAGCGGTGGAACAAGATCTTTGCGACTTATGAAGCAAGTTGATCGCTGTCCCTACGCTTGTGGTTCACGCCGAAAACGTGCGCGCCTTCGTGGACGCCGTGCAAAAGGCCAAACCGACCGGGTCCAAAGGCACCTACATGAAAAAGGTGTCGCTGTCGTCGACCATGGGGCCGGGCGTGTCGGTCAACGTGGAAAGCGCTTCGGGCAAATAAGCCTGACGGACAGACAAGATTTGAAAGCGCCCCGAAAGGGGCGCTTTTGTTTTGTGGTTGGGCTTGCGAAGCGTCGTCGGTTTGTGCTTGACCAGATGCGGGGCTGTACCGACAGGCCCCGCGGGCAGGGCAGGCGATCATGACGACGGCAATCTGGTCAACGGTTTCTCTGGTGAAGGATACGCCGGAAGCCATTCAGCGCTTCGTGTCCTGGCATCTGGCCATGGGTGCGGATCACATGCACCTGTTTTTCGACGATCCCGAAGATCCTTCGATCCAAATGCTCGCGCCCTTGGACCGGGTGACCGCAACCCCTTGCGATGGTGCGTTCTGGCAGGCGCTCATGGGCAAGCCGGTGCTGAAACGGCACGGGCGTCGGCAGAACAGTGCCACCACCTTCGGCTATCATCAGGTTCAGACGGGTTGGGTTCTCAACCTCGATTGCGACGAGTTCGTCCATAGCCCGGACCGGCCGGTCTCGGCCTTTCTGGAGGCTCAGCCTGAAGAGGTTCGGGTGATCCGGCTACGCCCCGCCGAAGAGGTCTGCCCCGCGATCCCGGACGACAAGGAGCGTTTCCGGCATCCGCTCTCGCCCGAGGGGCTGGACCGGGTTCACGGCGCCTTTGCCCCGATCCTGTCCGGCCGGAATGGCTTCGTTGGGCACCGGGATGGAAAGTCGTTCATCCGCGCCGGGATGACCGGTCTGAAGCTGCGCCAGCACTGGCCCTGTGCGGCCGACGGGGCGCCGCTCTGCGATCTCGACATCGCCGCCTCGGAGGCGTTGGCCCTCTTGCACCGCAATGCCGAGGGCTACGAGCAATGGCGCGGCAAGCTGGATTTCCGGGTGAACTCGGTTTCGATGCCGGGTGCCCTGCGCGCGCATCTCGCCGATCTGCTTGAGGCGGGCGACGAGGCCGGCATCCGCGCGGTCTATGAGCAGATTTTTAACCTGCCGCCGGACCGCCTCGACGCCATGCGCGCGGATGCCGCCTTGCTGGAGCTGGAAGCCCCGCTGGATCGCTATGTGAGCCGCTATTTCGGCTAGTCAGTCCGGTCAGGCTGCCGTGATCAGCACCGTGTTGTGGCGTGATGCCGTGCCGTGGGGCAGGGGCAGGCTGCGTCGCCCGGACGCAAAGGGTAAATTGCCCCTTCACATTCGGGCGATTCTTCTCTAGATACCGCGCGATCAGGTCGCCCGGCACGTTCGTGGCGACCTGATGATTCGTCCGAGACGGTGGGTGGTGCCCAGGAAACGAAGCGCCATAATTCCTGCCTGAGACGGGAAAGAAAGAGATTCTTCGGGCAGCCAGGCTTCCCGGGGCGACTTGGACGGACCCGTAAGGACCCGATTGCCGGGGATTTCCCCGGTGAAACATGAGCCGGAGGGGAGACCCTCCATACTTGGAGTAAAACTGTGGATAGAGCCCAGAAAGAGAAATTGGTCGACGAACTCGGCCAGATCTTCGAAAGCTCTGGCGTTGTAGTGGTTGCTCACTACGAAGGCCTCACGGTTGCTGAGATGCAAGACCTGCGCGGACGCATGCGCGAAGCGGGTGGGTCGGTGCGTGTTGCCAAGAACAAGCTCGCCAAGATCGCCCTCGAAGGCAAGCCGGCGGCTTCGATCGCCGAATACCTGACGGGCATGACCGTTCTCGCCTATTCCGAAGATCCTGTGGCTGCGGCCAAGGTCATGGATAAGTACGCCAAAGACAACGAAAAGCTCGTTATCCTTGGTGGTGCTATGGGTGGGGATGCTCTGGATCCGGCCGGTGTGAAAACGGTCGCCTCGATGCCGTCGCGTGAAGAGCTTATCGCTCAGATCGTGTCGCAAATCGGCGCACCCGCTTCCAACATCGCCGGGGCCATTGGCGCACCTGCTTCCAACATCGCATCCATCCTTTCCACTATCGAGGAAAAGGCTGCGTAAGCAATCGAGAGACCGACGTAGCGGATATCGCGAATACGTTGGAACACATCTAATACGGAAAGAAGTCAAATGGCTGATCTGAAGAAACTTGCTGAAGAGATCGTGGGTCTGACCCTTCTCGAAGCTCAAGAACTGAAAACCATCCTGAAAGACGAATACGGCATCGAACCCGCTGCTGGCGGCGCCGTGATGATGGCTGCTGCTCCCGGCGAAGGCGCTGCTGCCGCTGAAGAGAAAACCGAGTTTGACGTTGTGCTGAAAAACGCCGGCGCCAACAAAATCGCGGTGATCAAAGAAGTGCGCGGCATCACCGGTCTGGGCCTCAAAGAAGCCAAAGACCTGGTCGAAGCCGGTGGCAAGATCAAAGAAGGCGTGTCGAAAGCCGAAGCCGAAGAAGTTCAGAAGAAACTTCAAGAAGCTGGCGCCGAGATCGAGCTGGCCTAAGGTCTGCGGAGCTACGGCTCCGACTGTATATACTGGCTGGGTCCGGAGGTTTCCGGGCCCAGCCGAGCCTGTCTTGGAAAGGGCTTAACAAAGCCTTTCCCAAGGTCGGTTCAAGGATCGGGAGGGGGCCTGTGGGAAGGCTTCCAGGTATGGATCCGAACCCCCGTTTCGAGCGGTGCGCGTGCCGAAGCCCAGCGGCAACGCGCGTCAGTGAGAAAAGAAAGGTTTTAACCTTATGGCGCAGTCCTATCTTGGCCAGAAACGTCTTCGTAAATATTACGGCAGAATCCGCGAAGTGCTGGAGATGCCGAACCTTATCGAGGTGCAGACCAGCTCCTACGACCTGTTTTTGAAATCTGGCGAAGCCCCGGAGCCGACCGACGGCGAGGGGATCCAGGGTGTTTTCCAGTCGGTGTTCCCGATCAAGGATTTCAACGAGACCGCCGTGCTCGAATTCGTGAAATACGAATTTGAAGCGCCGAAATACGATGTCGAGGAATGCCAGCAGCGCGACATGACCTATGCCGCACCGCTGAAAGTGACCCTGCGTCTGATCGTGTTCGATGTCGATGAAGACACCGGCGCGCGCAGCGTGAAGGACATCAAGGAACAAGACGTGTTCATGGGTGATATGCCGCTCATGACGCAGAACGGTACCTTCATCATCAACGGGACCGAGCGGGTCATCGTCAGCCAGATGCACCGTAGCCCGGGCGTCTTCTTCGATCACGACAAGGGCAAAACCCATTCTTCGGGCAAACTGCTTTTCGCCTGCCGCATCATTCCCTATCGCGGCTCGTGGCTCGATTTCGAATTCGACGCCAAAGACATCGTCTTCGTCCGCATCGACCGTCGCCGCAAACTGCCGGTGACCACCCTGCTTTATGCGCTGGGTCTCGATCAGGAAGGCATCATGGATGCCTATTACGAAACCGTCGATTTCCGTCTCGAAAAGAACCGGGGCTGGGTTACCCGCTTCTTCCCCGAGCGCATTCGCGGCACCCGTCCGACGATCGACCTGGTCGACGCCGCGACCGGTGAAGTGATCTGCGAAGCCGGCAAGAAGATGACGCCGCGCGCGGTGAAAAAGATCATCGAAGAAGGCAAGATCACCGAGCTTCTGGTGCCGTTCGACAATATCGTTGGCCGCTATGTCTCCCGCGACATCATCAACGAAGAAACCGGTGCGATCTATGTCGAAGCCGGTGACGAGCTGACCTGGGAACTCGACAAAGAGGGCAATGTCAGCGGTGGGTCGCTGAAAGAGCTGCTGGATGCGGGCATCACCGATATTCCGGTGCTCGACATCGACAACATCAATGTCGGCCCCTACATCCGCAACACCATGGCGGTGGACAAGAACATGGGGCGCGACACCGCGCTCATGGACATCTACCGCGTGATGCGTCCGGGCGAGCCGCCCACCGTCGATGCCGCCTCGGCGCTGTTTGACGGGCTGTTCTTCGACAGCGAGCGCTACGATCTCTCGGCCGTTGGCCGGGTGAAGATGAACATGCGTCTGAACCTCGATGCGCCCGACACCTACCGCACCCTGCGGCGCGAAGACATCGTGTCCTGCATCAAGGCGCTGGTCGAGCTGCGTGATGGTACCGGCGATGTCGACGATATCGACCACCTCGGCAACCGCCGGGTGCGCTCGGTTGGCGAGCTGATGGAAAATCAGTATCGCGTCGGCCTGCTGCGCATGGAACGCGCGATCAAAGAGCGGATGAGCTCGGTCGAGATCGACACGGTGATGCCGCAAGATCTGATCAACGCCAAACCCGCTGCGGCTGCGGTGCGTGAATTCTTCGGCTCCTCGCAGCTGTCGCAGTTCATGGACCAGACCAACCCGCTGTCGGAAGTCACCAACAAGCGCCGTCTCTCGGCGCTTGGGCCGGGCGGTCTGACCCGCGAACGTGCGGGCTTCGAAGTCCGCGACGTTCACCCGACCCACTATGGCCGGATGTGCCCGATTGAAACGCCGGAAGGCCCGAACATCGGTCTGATCAACTCGCTGGCGACCTTTGCCCGCGTGAACAAATATGGCTTCATCGAAACCCCCTATCGCAAGGTGGTCGATGGTCAGGTGACCGACGACGTGCAATACATGTCGGCCACCGAAGAGATGCGTCACACCGTGGCTCAGGCCAACGCGCATCTCGATGACGCAGGCCGCTTCGTGAACGACATGGTCAACACCCGCAAATCGGGCGAATATACCATGGCGCCGCGCGATAGCGTCGACCTGATCGACGTGTCGCCGAAACAGTTGGTTTCGGTCGCTGCTGCGCTCATTCCGTTCCTCGAAAACGACGACGCCAACCGCGCTCTCATGGGCTCGAACATGCAACGTCAGGCCGTTCCGCTCCTGCGCGCCGAGGCGCCGCTGGTCGGCACCGGCATGGAAGCCAAGGTCGCCATCGATTCCGGCGCTGCCATTCAGGCGCGTCGGGCCGGTGTGATCGACCAGGTCGACGCAACCCGGATCGTGATCCGGGCCACCGAAGATCTGGCCCCCGGCGATCCGGGCGTCGACATCTACCGGATGCGCAAGTTCCAGCGGTCGAACCAGAACACCTGCATCAACCAGCGTCCGCTGGTGAAAGTGGGCGATGTGATCGGCAAAGGCGAAGTGATCGCCGATGGCCCCTCGACCGATATGGGCGAACTGGCTCTCGGCAAGAACGTCTGCGTCGCGTTCATGCCCTGGAACGGCTACAACTACGAAGACTCGATCCTGATCTCCGAACGCATCTCGCGTGACGACGTTTACACCTCGGTGCATATCGAGGAATTCGAAGTCGCGGCCCGCGATACCAAGCTCGGGCCGGAAGAGATCACCCGCGATATCCCGAACGTTGGCGAGGAAGCCCTGCGCAACCTCGACGAAGCCGGGATCGTCTATATCGGCGCCGAAGTGCAGCCGGGCGACATTCTCGTGGGCAAGATCACCCCGAAAGGCGAAAGCCCGATGACGCCGGAGGAAAAACTCCTGCGCGCCATCTTCGGGGAAAAAGCGTCGGACGTGCGCGATACCTCGTTGCGGGTGAAACCGGGCGATTTCGGCACCGTCGTGGAAGTGCGTGTGTTCAACCGCCATGGGGTGGAGAAAGACGAACGCGCGCTGCAGATCGAGCGGGAAGAAGTCGAACGTCTGGCGCGTGACCGCGACGACGAGATGACGATCCTCGATCGCAACATCTACGCCCGTCTGCGCACGATGATCGAAGGCAAAACCGCCGTGAAGGGCCCGAAAGGGGTGAAATCCGGGAGCGTGATCGACGAGACGCTGCTGGAAAGCCTGTCGCGCGGTCAGTGGTGGCAGCTCGCCCTCGAAGGCGAAGCGGATGCGGCCCAGATCGAGGCGCTGCATGCCCAGTACGAAGCGCAGAAACGCGCGCTGGAGCATCGCTTCGAAGACAAGGTCGAGAAAGTGCGCCGTGGCGACGATCTGCCGCCGGGCGTGATGAAGATGGTCAAAGTCTTCATCGCGGTGAAGCGCAAGCTGCAGCCGGGCGATAAAATGGCCGGCCGTCACGGCAACAAAGGTGTGGTTTCGCGGGTTGTCCCGATGGAAGACATGCCGTTCCTCGCCGATGGTACGCCGGTCGATTTCTGCCTCAACCCGCTCGGCGTGCCGTCGCGGATGAACGTTGGTCAGATTCTGGAAACCCATATGGGCTGGGCCGCGCGTGGGCTCGGGCTCCGGATCGACGACGCGCTGCAGGAATACCGCCGTTCGGGCGACCTGACGCCGGTGCGTGAAGCGATGCGCCACGGTTATGGTGACGACGTCTATGAAGAGGGCATCGCCGGGCTGGAAGAAGACCAGCTTGTCGAAGTCGCTCAGAACGTCACCCGTGGTGTGCCGATCGCAACCCCGGTTTTCGACGGTGCCAAAGAGGCCGATGTGAACGATGCGCTGAAACGCGCGGGCTTCGACACCTCGGGTCAGTCGGTTCTGTTTGACGGCCGCACCGGCGAGCAGTTTGCCCGCCGGGTCACGGTCGGCATGAAGTACCTGCTGAAGCTGCACCACCTTGTCGACGACAAGATCCACGCACGTTCCACCGGCCCCTACTCGCTGGTCACGCAACAGCCCCTGGGTGGTAAAGCCCAGTTCGGCGGTCAGCGTTTCGGCGAGATGGAAGTCTGGGCTCTGGAAGCCTACGGCGCTGCTTACACGCTGCAGGAGATGCTCACCGTCAAGTCGGACGACGTTGCAGGCCGCACCAAGGTCTACGAGTCGATCGTCAAAGGCGAGGACAACTTCGAAGCGGGTGTGCCGGAAAGCTTCAACGTGCTTGTGAAGGAAGTCCGGGGTCTCGGCCTCAACATGGAACTCCTGGATGCGGAGGACGAGTGAGGGCGCAAGCCCTCACCACCCCCTAACCGCACAGATTTGAGGAATTCAAAATGAACCAGGAACTGACCACCAACCCGTTTAACCCGCTGGCTTCCCCCAAGATCTTTGACGAGATCAAGGTGTCGCTGGCCTCGCCGGAACGGATTCTTTCGTGGTCTTATGGCGAGATCAAGAAACCGGAAACGATCAACTACCGCACGTTCAAACCCGAGCGGGATGGTCTTTTCTGCGCCCGTATCTTTGGCCCGATCAAAGATTACGAATGCCTTTGCGGCAAATACAAACGCATGAAATATCGCGGCGTCGTCTGCGAAAAATGCGGTGTCGAAGTGACGCTCCAGAAGGTGCGCCGCGAGCGGATGGGCCATATCGAGCTCGCCGCCCCGGTTGCGCATATCTGGTTCCTGAAGTCGCTTCCCAGCCGGATCGGCCTCATGCTCGACATGACCCTGCGCGATCTTGAGCGTATTCTCTACTTCGAGAACTACGTGGTGATCGAGCCGGGCCTGACCGACCTGCATTACGGCCAGCTGATGACCGAAGAGGAATTCCTGGACGCCCAGGATCTCTACGGCATGGACGCCTTCACCGCCAATATCGGCGCCGAAGCGATCCGCGAAATGCTCGCGGCCATCGACCTTGAAGCCGAAGCCGAACAGCTGCGCGCCGATCTGGCCGAAGCCACCGGCGAGCTGAAGCCGAAGAAAATCATTAAGCGCCTGAAGATCGTTGAGAGCTTCCTGGAATCCGGCAACCGCCCGGAATGGATGATCCTCACCGTGATCCCGGTCATTCCGCCCGAACTGCGCCCGCTGGTGCCGCTCGATGGTGGCCGCTTCGCGACCTCGGATCTCAACGACCTCTATCGTCGCGTGATCAACCGCAACAACCGTCTGAAACGCCTCATCGAGCTGCGTGCGCCCGACATCATCGTGCGCAACGAAAAGCGGATGCTGCAAGAGTCGGTCGATGCGCTGTTCGACAACGGCCGTCGTGGCCGGGTGATCACTGGCGCCAACAAGCGTCCGCTGAAATCGCTCTCGGACATGCTGAAAGGTAAGCAGGGTCGCTTCCGTCAGAACCTTCTGGGTAAACGCGTCGACTTCTCGGGTCGTTCGGTCATCGTGACCGGCCCCGAGCTGAAGCTGCACCAGTGCGGTCTGCCGAAGAAGATGGCGCTCGAACTCTTCAAGCCCTTCATCTACTCGCGGCTTGAGGCCAAAGGCCTTAGCTCGACGGTGAAACAGGCCAAGAAACTGGTCGAAAAAGAACGCCCCGAAGTGTGGGATATCCTCGACGAGGTGATCCGCGAACACCCGGTGCTTCTGAACCGCGCGCCGACGCTGCACCGTCTTGGGATCCAAGCGTTCGAACCCACGCTGATCGAAGGTAAGGCGATCCAGCTTCACCCGCTGGTCTGCTCGGCCTTCAACGCCGACTTCGACGGTGACCAAATGGCCGTTCACGTGCCGCTCTCGCTGGAAGCCCAGCTGGAAGCGCGCGTGCTGATGATGTCGACCAACAACGTTCTGTCGCCCGCCAACGGCGCGCCGATCATCGTGCCGTCGCAGGATATGATCCTTGGTCTCTACTATGTGACCATGGAACGTCAGGGCATGGTTGGTGAAGGCATGATCTTCTCATCGATCGACGAGATCGAACACGCCCTGAACGCTGGTGAAGTTCATCTGCACACCCGGATCCAAGCCCGCGTGAAGCAGATCGACGAGCACGGCAACGAGGTCTATCAGCGCTTCGAAACCACCCCGGGTCGGGTGCGTCTGGGCGCGCTTCTGCCGCTCAACGCCAAAGCCCCGTTCGAACTGGTGAACCGCCTTCTGCGGAAGAAGGAAGTGCAGCAGGTCATCGACACCGTCTACCGTTATTGCGGTCAGAAAGAGTCGGTTATCTTCTGTGACCAGATCATGTCGCTCGGCTTCAAGGAAGCGTTCAAGGCGGGCATTTCCTTCGGCAAAGACGACATGGTCATTCCGGAATCGAAATGGACCATCGTTGATGCCGTGCGCGATCAGGTGACCGAGTACGAACAGCAATACATGGACGGCCTCATCACCCTTGGCGAGAAATACAACAAGGTGGTCGATGCCTGGTCGAAATGTTCCGATCAGGTGGCCGACGCGATGATGGGCGAAATCTCGGCGGTGCGTTACGACGATGCCGGTGCCGAAATGGAACCCAACTCGGTCTATATGATGAGCCACTCGGGTGCCCGGGGTTCCCCGGCGCAGATGAAACAGCTCGGCGGGATGCGCGGCCTGATGGCCAAGCCCTCGGGCGAGATCATCGAAACCCCGATCATCTCGAACTTTAAAGAAGGCCTGACCGTGCTCGAGTACTTCAACTCGACCCACGGTGCCCGTAAGGGTCTCGCCGATACCGCTCTGAAAACCGCGAACTCGGGCTACCTGACCCGTCGTCTTGTCGACGTGGCGCAGGATTGCATCGTGCGGGTGAACGATTGCGGCACCGAAAACGCCATCACCGCGAAACCGGCGGTGAACGACGGTGAAGTGGTGGCAAGCCTCGGCGAGCGCATTCTGGGCCGGGTCTCGGCCGATGATGTGCTGCATCCGGCGACCGGCGAAGTGCTGGTGGCCAAGAACGAGCTGATCGACGAACGCAAAGCCGATATGATCGAGGAAGCCGGTGTGGCGAGCATGCGCATGCGCAGCCCGCTGACCTGTGAAGCCGAAGAAGGCGTTTGCGCCATGTGCTATGGTCGTGACCTCGCACGCGGTACCAAGGTCAATATCGGCGAAGCGGTCGGGATCATCGCCGCGCAGTCGATCGGTGAACCCGGTACGCAGCTCACCATGCGGACCTTCCACATCGGCGGTATCGCCCAGGGTGGTCAGCAGAGCTTCCAGGAATCCAACGGCGACGGCAAAATCGAATTCCGCAACGCCAACATCCTGGAAAACGCCGCAGGCGAACAGATCGTCATGGGCCGCAACATGCAGATTGCGATCATGGACGAGCATGGCGTCGAGCGCGCCGCGTTCAAGCCGGGCTACGGGGCCAAGGTGTTTGTCAAAGACGGTACCGAAGTGGCCCGCGGCGACAAACTGTTCGAATGGGACCCCTACACCCTGCCGATCATTGCCGAGGCCGGTGCCACGGTGAAATTCGTCGACCTGATCTCGGGCATCTCGGTGCGCGACGAAACCGACGATGCCACCGGGATGACGCAGAAGATCGTGTCGGACTGGCGGTCGGCGCCGCGTGGGTCGGATCTGAAACCCGAGATCATTCTCGTGGGCGACGATGGCGAGCCGGTGCGTAACGAAGCCGGCAACCCGATCACCTATCCGATGTCGGTGGACGCGATTCTGTCGATCGAGGATGGTTCGCGCATTCAGGCCGGCGACGTTGTGGCCCGTATCCCGCGCGAAGGTGCGAAGACGAAAGACATCACCGGTGGTCTGCCGCGTGTGGCCGAACTCTTCGAAGCCCGTCGTCCGAAAGACCACGCGATCATCGCCGAAATCGACGGCTATGTGCGCTTCGGTAAGGACTACAAGAACAAGCGCCGTATCGCCATCGTTCCCAGCGACGAAAGCCTGGAGCCGGTGGAATACATGGTGCCGAAGGGCAAGCACATCCCGGTGGTCGAAGGCGACTTCGTCCAGAAGGGCGACTACATCATGGACGGCAACCCCGCGCCGCATGACATCCTGGCCATCATGGGTGTCGAAGCGCTGGCTGACTACATGATCGACGAGGTGCAGGACGTCTACCGGCTGCAGGGCGTGAAGATCAACGACAAGCACATCGAGGTGATCGTTCGCCAGATGCTGCAGAAGTGGGAGATCACCGACTCGGGCGAAACCACGCTGCTCAAAGGCGAGCATGTGGATAAGGCCGAATTTGACGAGGCCAATGAAAAGGCCGTCGCCAAAGGCGGTCGTCCGGCGGACGGCGCTCCGATCCTGCTCGGGATCACCAAAGCGTCGCTCCAGACCCGGTCGTTCATCTCGGCGGCGTCGTTCCAGGAGACCACCCGTGTGCTGACCGAAGCTTCGGTTCAGGGCAAACGCGACAAGCTGGTGGGCCTCAAGGAAAACGTCATCGTCGGGCGTCTGATCCCGGCCGGTACCGGCGGGGCGACGATGGATATGCGTCACATCGCTCAGGAACGCGATCGCAAGGTGATCGAAGCGGCACGGGCCGAGGCAGAAGCTGCCGCGGCACTGGCGGCTCCGACCACGAGCGATCTCTCGGCCGACGACATCTTCTCCGGCTCTGGTCTGGTCGAAACCCCGGAAGCTTCGGGCGACGAACAGCCCTGATAGGCGCTGATTAAAGACATGAAACCCCCGCCCTGTGGCGGGGGTTTTGTTTTGCAAAAACGGGCTTTTCGCCGCCCGCGCGCGGGTGCAGGATAGCGCTGGGATCCGGCCCGTTACGCCGGGCAGTTTTCACGGCAGGACCAGATGACCCTTTCCGATAATATGAAGGGCGCGCTTCTGATGGCGGGCTCCATGGCGGCTTTCGCGATCAATGACGCGATCATGAAGGCAATCGTCGTCGAGATGCCGATGGGAGAAGCCGTGGTGCTGCGCGGGGTGCTGGCCACCCTGTTTATCGGGCTTCTGGCCGTGGCGTTCGGCCAGTTCCGCTTTGATTACTCTCGCCGCGACTGGGGGCTGGTCCTGCTGCGCACTGTCGCCGAGATCGGTATGACGTGGTTTTTCCTGCGTGCCCTGGCGGTGATGCCGCTGGCCAATCTTCAAGCCATCCTGCAAGCCCTGCCGCTGACCGTGGCACTGGGGGCGGCACTGTTCCTGCGCGAACCGCTGGGCTGGCGACGCTTTGCCGCCATCGCCATCGGCTTTGCCGGGGTGATGCTGATCATCCGCCCCGGGCCGGACGGCTTTGGCGCGGGCACGCTGAGCGTGCTGATTTCCGTCGGCTTCATCACCCTGCGCGATCTGATCGCACGCAAGCTCCCGCCCTCGGTGCCCTCGCTCGCGGTCGCCTTCGTCACCGCCGGTTTCATCACCCTGTTCTTTGCCGTCCAAAGCCTTGGCGAAAGCTGGCAGATGGTCGGCTGGGGTTCGGGCCTGCTGGTTGGCGGTGCCGCGTTCACGATCTTCCTGGGCTACCTGCTCAGCCTGATGACGATGCGGGTGGGCGAGATCGGTTTCATCGCGCCGTTCCGCTATACCGGTCTGCTCTGGGCGCTGGGGCTGGGCTGGATGTTCTACGATGAATGGCCTGAAATGCTCACCTTTGTCGGGGCCGGGATCGTGGTGGCCACCGGGCTGTTCACCATCTACCGCGAACGGCTGCGCGCGCGGCGCGGCTAGGGCAGGCTAGAGGTCCACGGGGCGGGGCAGGTGGCGCCCGGTTGCGCGGTGAAAGACATAGCGCGGATCGGCCTTCGGATCGTCGCCCCGCTTGTCGCACATCGCGGCAACGAAATCGGCGCAACATTGATGATGCAGCCGCGCCACCCCCTGAATGGCGATCAGCTTTTCATATTCCCGATCAAAGGCCGCGCCGTATTCGAGCGCGGCAGTGTTTTCCATCTCGTTGTGATCGAACCGTTTGAAAAAGGCGTCGGTATAGCGATTGGTCTTGCCATTGCTGGCGGCGGGCCGGGAATGCTTGAAGGCCATCTGCTCGTGGCTCTGCACCACGTAATGGTTCACCTGAGCCAGATCGTTGCTCATCTGCGCCCATTTGGTGTTTTGCTTCGGCGCTTCGGTCGGGCGGTATTCGGGGAAGGGGGTCTTGTCCGCGAGCAGAAAGGTCTTGTCGCCACTGCCCCAGTCCTCAGGACCCAGCCATTGCCTTGGCCCATGCGCGTGCAGGCGGCCGAACTGCGACGGGTAGCGGAAGAAGGTTTTGAAGCAGGCATTCTGCGGCGAGTAGACCGATCCTGTCCGGGTGAAGCGGCGATGCACGAAGGTGTCGCGCCATTTCAGCTTTCCGCTTGAACCGAAGGCCCGCCAGTTGATCGCCATTCCGGCGGCCTCGGGGGTGATCTCCTCGGCCAGCGCGGCAATCGATCGGTCTCCGACATGCACCACCAGAAACTCGTCGACATCGGCTACGAAGACCCAGATGGCCTCCTGCACCAGCGGGTGTTCGGTCGCGTGCTGATAGGCCCACGGCTGCGGGGCCTCGCCCGCCGGGACCACATGCCGCTTTTGGGTCAGAACACCCTCACGCTCCAGCAGGCGCAGCAGGCGCGGCGAGCGGTCAGTGCAGTCGTTGTGCAGGATCAGGATGTTTTCGAAACCCAGCATCCTGTACCAGGCGATCCATTCGAGCAGAAAGGGCCCTTCGTTCCGAACCGCGGTCACCACCGTGCTGCCACGCAACCGTCGCATCCATGCTACTCGTCAAATCGGTTGTCCTGCGTTACCCTATCAGGCAGAACATGGCTGGCTAGGGGCTTTCGGCAGAAAGCGGGCCCTTGCATGTGTTGACAAGCCCCCCGACTCCCCATACAAGCCGCCTCACCCGGGCATACAGGCTTACTGTCTGCCTGCATCAGAGCTGAAGTGGACACGATCCGGGCCTGCGCCCCGATCCTCTGAAAACCCACCGCGTCGCCCAGCAAAAGGGCGGGTGCGGTACCTTGCGTTTTACGGACGCGTAAGGCGCAGAACGAATTAACCGGGGCGCGCGCCCCATGAACATAGTGTTGCAACACGGGGAACGAGACCCAATGCCAACGATCCAGCAGCTGATCCGCAAGCCGCGGCAGCCCAAAGTTAAACGCTCCAAGTCGCAGCACCTGGAGTCCTGCCCGCAAAAACGCGGCGTCTGCACGCGCGTCTATACGACCACGCCGAAGAAGCCGAACTCGGCCATGCGGAAGGTTGCCAAGGTGCGCCTGTCGAACGGCTTCGAGGTGATCAGCTACATCCCCGGTGAAAGCCACAACCTGCAAGAGCACTCTGTTGTGCTTATTCGTGGCGGCCGGGTGAAAGACCTTCCGGGTGTGCGTTATCACATCCTGCGTGGTGTGCTCGATACCCAGGGCGTCAAAGATCGTCGTCAGCGCCGCTCGAAATACGGCGCGAAGCGTCCGAAGTAAGGAGAGACTGGTATGTCCCGTCGTCACGCCGCTGAGAAGCGCGAAATTCTGCCCGACGCCAAATATGGCGACCGGGTTCTGACGAAATTCATGAACAACCTGATGGTCGATGGTAAAAAATCGGTCGCAGAGAAAATTGTCTACAACGCGCTCGATCGCGTCGAAGGCAAGATCAAACGCGCGCCGGTGGAAGTGTTCCACGAAGCGCTCGACAACATCAAACCCTCGGTTGAGGTTCGGTCGCGTCGCGTTGGTGGTGCCACCTACCAGGTTCCGGTTGAAGTGCGCCCCGAGCGCCGTGAAGCGCTGGCGATCCGCTGGCTCATCAATGCCAGCCGCGCCCGCAACGAAAACACCATGGAAGAACGCCTCGCTGGCGAGCTGCTCGACGCCGTCAACGGCCGTGGTTCGGCCGTGAAGAAGCGTGAAGACACCCACAAGATGGCCGACGCGAACAAAGCGTTCAGCCACTACCGCTGGTAAGGGCCCGCTAACATGGCACGCGAATATCCTCTTGAGCGCTACCGAAATTTCGGGATCATGGCGCATATCGACGCCGGTAAGACGACCACGACCGAGCGTATCCTCTACTACACCGGCAAGTCCCACAAAATCGGCGAAGTGCACGATGGCGCTGCGACGATGGACTGGATGGAGCAGGAACAGGAACGCGGGATCACCATCACTTCGGCGGCGACCACCACGTTCTGGGAACGCACCGAAACCGGTGGCGAAGCTCAGACCGAGAAGTTCCGCTTCAACATCATCGACACCCCCGGCCACGTTGACTTCACCATCGAAGTCGAGCGTTCGCTGGCCGTGCTCGACGGCGCTGTTGCGCTGCTCGACGCCAACGCCGGTGTTGAGCCGCAGACCGAAACCGTGTGGCGTCAGGCTGACCGCTACAAGGTTCCGCGGATGGTCTTCGTCAACAAGATGGACAAGATCGGTGCCGACTTCTTCAACTGCGTGAAGATGATCAAAGACCGCACCGGGGCGACCCCGGTTCCGGTGAACTTCCCGATCGGTGCCGAAGACCAGCTCGAAGGCATCGTCGACCTGATCAGCATGGAAGAATGGGTCTGGCAAGGTGAAGATCTGGGCGCCTCCTGGGTGCGCCAGCCGATCCGTGCCGAGCTTCAGGACACCGCCGACGAATGGCGCAGCCACCTCATCGAACATGCGGTTGAGCAGGACGATGATGCGATGGAAGCCTATCTCGAAGGCAACGAGCCCGATGTGGCCGAGCTGCGCGCGCTGATCCGTAAGGGTACGCTGAGCCTCAGCTTCGTTCCGGTTCTGGGTGGGTCCGCGTTCAAGAACAAAGGCGTTCAGCCGCTGCTCAACGCCGTGATCGACTTCCTGCCGGGTCCGCTCGACGTTCCGGCCTATATGGGCTTCGAACCGGGTGACGAAACCGAAACGCGGAACATCCCGCGTTCGGCCGACGATGCGCAGCCCTTCGCCGCGCTGGCGTTCAAAATCATGAACGACCCGTTCGTGGGTTCGCTCACCTTCACCCGGATCTATTCCGGGGCTCTGAAGAAGGGCGACGGCATCATGAACTCGACCAAAGGTCGCCGCGAGCGCATTGGCCGGATGATGATGATGCACTCGAACAACCGTGAAGAGATCGACGAAGCCTTTGCGGGCGACATCATCGCTCTGGCGGGTCTGAAAGAAACCACCACCGGGGACACCCTCTGCGATGCGCAGAAACAGGTGGTGCTGGAAACCATGACCTTCCCCGATCCGGTCATCGAGATCGCGATCGAGCCGAAAACCAAGGCTGACCAAGAGAAGATGTCGATCGCGCTGCAGCGTCTGGCGGCTGAAGACCCGTCCTTCCGCGTCGAAACCGACATCGAGTCGGGTCAGACGATCATGAAGGGCATGGGCGAACTTCACCTCGACATTCTCGTCGATCGGATGAAGCGTGAGTTCAAGGTCGAAGCCAATATCGGCGCGCCGCAGGTGGCCTACCGCGAAACCATTTCGCACAAGGTCGAGCACACCTACACCCACAAGAAACAGTCGGGTGGTTCGGGTCAGTACGCCGAGGTCAAACTGGAAATCACGCCGACCGAAGCGGGCGAAGGCTACTCGTTCGAAAGCCGGATCGTTGGTGGTGCGGTGCCGAAGGAATACGTTCCCGGCGTCGAAAAAGGCATCAACTCGGTCATGGACAGCGGTCCGCTGGCTGGCTTCCCGGTGATCGACTTCAAGGTCGCGCTGATCGACGGTAAGTTCCACGATGTGGACTCCTCGGTTCTCGCCTTCGAAATCGCCGCCCGCATGTGTATGCGTGAGGGGATGAAAAAGGCCGGTGCGAAACTGCTCGAGCCGATCATGAAAGTCGAAGTGGTGACCCCGGAAGAATACACCGGCGGCATCATCGGCGATCTGACCTCGCGTCGTGGTCAGGTGCAGGGCCAAGAGACCCGCGGCAACGCGATCGTCATCAACGCTTTCGCGCCGCTGGCCAACATGTTCGGCTACATCAACACTCTGCGTTCGATGTCGTCGGGCCGCGCCCAGTTCACCATGCAATTCGATCACTACGATCCGGTCCCGCAGAACATCGCGGACGAGATCCAGTCGAAATACGCTTAACCGGGATGGCGGGGTGAACCCCGCCCTACCCAACTAAACCGTAGGGCGGGGAACACCCCGCTGCCCGAACAGAAAAAAGAGGACATTACGATGGCCAAGGAAAAGTTTGCACGTACCAAACCGCACGTGAACATCGGCACGGTGGGGCACGTTGACCACGGGAAGACGACGCTGACGGCGGCGATCACGAAATATTTCGGTGAATTCAAAGCCTACGACCAGATCGACGGCGCGCCGGAAGAGAAAGCCCGCGGGATCACGATCTCGACGGCGCACGTTGAATACGAG
>JBNKEH010000008.1:0-102690 GCA_050288685.1 Paracoccaceae bacterium
GGAATGGTTCGGATTTGTCGGTTTCGACGACACCTTTCTCAGAAGGCACTGGACCTCCACCGATGTGGCGCTACTGGGCACGACATCGGAGATTATCGGCGCGTTTCTGGCACGGCAACTCGCAGAAAAGGAGATCCTGGCGGCCAAAGAGGAGGCCGAAACCGCCACGCGGGCCAAGAGCGAGTTTCTGGCCAACATGAGCCACGAGATCCGCACCCCGATGAACGGCGTTGTCGGCATGGCCGATCTTCTGGCCGACAGCGGGCTGGACGAAGAGCAGATGATCTATGTCGACACCATCCGCTCCTCCGGTCAGGCGCTTCTGTCGATCATCAACGATGTGCTGGATTACTCCAAGATCGAGGCCAACAAGCTTACCCTGCACGCCGAGCCCTTCGATCTGGAACGCACGATCCTCGACGTGCTGCAGCTTCTAGAGCCTTCGATCCGCGAGAAGAAGCTGAAGGTCATGCTCGATTACGACATGTTCCTGCCCACCCGCTATATCGGCGATCCGGTGCGGATGCGCCAGATTCTGACCAATCTCATGGGCAACGCGGTGAAATTCACCCATAACGGCCATATTCTGGTCCGTGTCGTCGGCCTGCCTGATGGTCCCGCCCGTCACCGCATCCACCTGACCGTGGAAGATACCGGCATCGGCATCCCCGCTGACAAGCTCAAGCTGATCTTTGGCGAATTCAATCAGGTCGATGATGAACGCAACCGCGCCTATGAGGGCACCGGTCTGGGTCTTGCGATCACCAAGCAACTGGTCGAGCTGATGCAGGGCGAGGTCTGGGTTGAAAGCGAACAGGGCGTCGGCTCTGTCTTCGGAATCCAGGTTACTCTGCCGGTTGCCGACGAGGTGGACGCCCCCGAAATCCCCGATTGGGTCAAGCGCGCGCTTCTGGTGATGGACGACGATCTGAGCCGCGACATTCTTGAAAAACGCCTGATCGCGCTCGGCCTTCGGGTCGACAGAACGGCCCGTGCCGCCTCGGTCGATGCCCTCCGCGCCTCGGAAGCCGACGTGATCTTTGCCGATCAGCGGATGAGCGATATGGGCGTGGCCTCTTTCATCGCTGTGCTGCGCGCCGGTGGCGTCGTTGCCCCGGTGGTGCTGGTCGCGCCGACCACCGCGCGCACGGTCAAGGTGGCCGGTGCTGCCGCGACGCTGACCAAACCCATCGCCCGTCCGGCCCTCATCGATGTGCTGACCACGCTCGCAAAAGGCGAGCCAATGAATGTGGCCCCCGCAGTTGAAGACTCTGTGGCTGAAGACGCCGTGATCGAAGGCACCGCCATCGAAGTCCCGGCAGCTGAAGCCCCGGCGATGGAAACCGAAGCGCTGGAAACTCCGGCGATGGAAACCCCGACCCTCGAAACCGAAGCGCTGGAAGCCCCGGTCGTCGAAGCCCCGATGATCGACATGCAGCCTGAAGCGCCGGTTGTGGCCGAGGTTGCCGAACTGCCCGCCGCCCCGGCGCTCGATCTGCCCGAAGCCACCGAAGCTGTGGCCGAAACTGTGGCCGATATCGCGCCGCTCGATCTTCCCGCCGCGCAGCCCGAAAGCATCGAAGCTGCCCCGACTGCCGATCTGACCGAGCTGCCGGAAATTGCCGAAGCGCCGATGATCGACCTGTCGCAGGAAGAGCCTGCTCCGGTCATGGAGGTCCCGGTTGCCGCTACCCCCGCCAGCTATGTTCCGGCAGGCGATGCGATGGCCGAAGAGCCGGCTGACATCCCGGCGCCGATGATGGAGGCCGCGCAACCCGCACTGGAAGAGTCCGATGTGCTCGACCTGACAGCGGATGTCGCCCCGGCGATGGATCTGGCGCTGGATATGGCCCCGGCCGACCAACCTGCCGAAATCGCCGCCGATCTCCCCGCCGAAACCGAAGTGGCTTCGCTCGCCGATCTGGCCCTGCTGCCCGAAGCTTCCGCCCCGGCCGAAGCTCCGGCAGTGACTCCGGCAGAAGCCCCCGTGATGCCCTCGCTGCGCGATGCGCTGGCGCAGGTTACCGCTCAGCCCAGCCAACCTGCCGCCCCGATTGCGCCGATGGCCCCGACCGCTGCCCCGACTGCCACGCCGGTCCTGCCCGATGCGACCAGCCTTGAAGTCGCGCCGGTGGTGCCGCCGATGGGCGATAACGTGGTGCAGATGCCGGTTTTCGGCTCGCGTCGTGAGACCCCCGCTGCCCCGGTCGCCCCCGCGCCGCAAGCCGAAGCTCCGGTTGCCGCTCCGGTGGTTGAAGAAGTGGCCCCGGTGGTTGCCGCGCCTGCTCCGGTCGAAGCGGGCACGCCCGCGCCGGTCGAACCTGCCGCCCCGGCCCTGCGCCGGATGCGGGTTCTGGCCGCCGAAGACAACAAAACCAACCGGCTGATCTTCTCCAAGCTGGTGAAGGCCTGCAATATCGAGCTGCGCTTTGCCCATGACGGCGCCGAAGCCATTGCCGCCTATGAGGAAGAAGTGCCGGACCTGATCTTCATGGACATTTCCATGCCGGGCGTCGACGGCACCGAAGCCACCCGTCGCATCCGCGCCATTGAGGCTGAACGGGGCCTGCCGCGCGTGCGTATCGTGGCCCTCACCGCCCATGCGATGGACGGCGACGCGGAAAAAATCCTCAAGCACGGTCTCGACAAGCACCTGACCAAGCCGCTGAAAAAAGATGAGATTTTTGTCGAACTCGACGGTGCCAAGCCGCAGGACGCGCTGCCGCCGCTGCCGGAGGAAGCCTAAGAAGCCTGATCTGCCGCGCGCAGAAACACAGGATTATCCGGCCCGCTCATGTCGGGCCGGAATTCATATCCGCCACCGTCAAACGCCTGCAATGCCTCCGGCTCGGTCAGCCGGTTCTGGATGATGAACCGCGCCATCGCCCCGCGCGCCCGTTTCGCCCAGAACGAATTGATCCGTGGCCCCTCGGGCCGGTTTTCCAGAAAGGTCGGCGTGATCACCCGCAGCCCCAGCGCTGGGCGGTTGGCGGCGGTGAAATATTCCACCGAGGCGCAGTTGATCAGCGCATCGGTGTTCAACTCCGCCGCCTCTTCACGCAGCCGCAACGCTACCCTGTCGCCCCAGAACTCATAAAGGTTCTTGCCCCGCGCGTTGCCCAGCCGCGACCCCATTTCCAGCCGGTGTGGCGCGATCACATCGCGCGGACGGAGTAGCCCGTAAAGCCCTGAAAGAATGCGCAAGTGCCGCTGGGCATAGTCCATCTCCTCGGGGTCGAGCGAGGCTGCTTCCAGCCCGGTATAGGTATCGCCCGCAAACAGCTCCACCGCCTGTTTCTCGCCCGTGCCACTGCCGAAATCGGCAAAGCGCGCCACGTTCAGTGCGGCGAGCTTCGGCGAGATATGCATGAGCTTTTCCAGCTCCGGCGCGCGCAGTTTCCCGGCAGTCTCGGCCAGCTTTGCCGCCTCCTCCAGAAAATGCGGCGCCGTGCCAGCGCTTTCACGCGCCGGGGCTTCGTTCAGGCGCTTGGCCGGGGAAACAACGATCAACATTCAATAGGCCTTCAGTCGCGCCACAACATCGGCGCTAAACAGCGCAGTTTCCGCAGCCCCGTCAAGATGTTGGGTCAGAAAGCCTGAAAGCCCGGCGCGAATATCGCCAATCGTCAGGCCAGCATAGTCGGGATCAGCCGCGCGCGCATCGGCATGGCCCGCGAAATACAGCGCGGTATAGCCGCTGGCATCATGCGCTGCGTTATCGCAATTGCGGCCCAGAAACGCCACCCGCGCCATCAGCTCGCCGCCATCTTCATTGCCCTCAGCATGACGCGCCAGCGCCGAGGCTTCTTCGCCGGGATAGAGCAGGCAGCCAAATTCTTCGGCCTTGCCGGGGGTGTAAATGTCGCCATGCACCCCCGCCGTCAGAAAATCGCCCGACATCGCGAACATCAAATCCCAATAGGCATTGCGCTCGTCTTCTTCCGTCCAGCTCACCTCGGCGCCATCGGGGCCGGGAAAGCGGACCGGGTCAAAATGCGGGGTTCCGGTGCGGCGGATGAAATCAATGGTCTTGAACCCGTTCACCTCGCGGGCAAAGCGGGCAGGGGGCTCGGCGGCTACGCTCGCCGCACTGAATAGCCCCAGAAGCTGGCTCAACAGCGCCCGATCCGGCCCGCAGCCCTGCAAGATGCCGGTGGCCGTGCTGTTCAGCACCTCGTCGCTGATGGTCTCGGCCTGCGCGGTGAGCGCATAGAGCTGCGCATGGGCATCGGTGGGGCAGGGGGCGTTTTCGGCCCGCGCAGCGGCGGGCAGCAGCAGGGACAGAAGGGTCAGAAGTTTGCGCATGTCATCCTCGTTTCGCGCAACCCTAGGCGCGCGGGCGCTGCGGCTCAACCCTCAGCGATGATTTCCAGAAACGCCGCGCCAAACCGCTCGGCCTTGGCCTCACTCATCCCCTGTATCCGGGCGAGTGCGGCCATGTCATGCGGCGGGCGTTCGGCGATATGGCGCAGGGTGGCAGGGGAGAGCGAGATCAGCTTTCCGGTGCCATCCTCTCCCCGCGCCAGTTCCAGCGCGGCCTCCTGCAAGCGGTCGTAAAGCGTGCCCGAGGCCCGCCCGGCCAAACGGCGGCGCGCCGGATGCATCTCTTCCACCGCCCCCGCGATCACTTCCAGAAACGCCTGCCCATAGGTTTCCAGCTTCTTCGCGCCAACACCGGAAATCCCCGCCATATCGTCGAGCGTGCGCGGCCGGGTCTCGGCCATCTCGATCAGGGTCTTGTCGGTGAACACCACATAGGCGGGCACATGCTGCGCCTCGGCCAGCGCCCGGCGCTTGGCCTTCAGCGCCGAAAGCAGCGGCGCATCCTCTTCGGAAACCAGCATCTTCACCGCCGGGCCGGATTTGGCCTTGCGGATCGTGTCCTTGCGCAGGATCACCCGGCCCTCGCCGCGCAGCACCGGATGGGCCTTTTCCGTCACCCGAAGCGCGCCATGGCGGGCGGGATCGGGCCGCACCAGATCCAGCCCCATCATCTGGCGAAACAGCGCCTGCCATTCGCGCCGCGCCATATCCTGCCCCACCGACCATGTCGGCAGGTTCTCATGCCCGCGCGCGCGGGTCTTGTCGGTGCTGTTGCCGGTCAGGATGTCAATCAGATGCCCGGCACCAAAATATTCTTCAGTGCGCAGAGCCGCCGAAAGCGCCTTCATCACCGGCACGGTGCCGTCAAAGGTTTCGGGCGGGCTGTCGCAGCAATCGCAATTGCCGCAAGCCGTGGCCTCTTCCCCGAAATAGTCCAGCAGCGTCACCCGGCGGCAACCATGGGTCTCGGCCAGCCCCAGCAGCGCGTTCAGCCGGCCATGATCGGCGCTGCGCCGCTCCGGCGGGGCCAGCCCTTCGTCGATTTGCGTGCGCCGCAGCCGAATATCGTCAGGACCAAACAGCGTCAGGGTCTCCGCAGGCGCCCCATCGCGCCCCGCGCGCCCGATCTCCTGATAATAGGCTTCGATCGACTTCGGCAAATCCGCATGGGCCACCCAGCGAATATCGGGCTTATCCACCCCCATGCCAAAGGCCACGGTCGCCACCACGATCAGCCCGTCTTCGGTCGAGAACCGCTCTTCCACCTCGCGCCGCGCCCCGGCCTCCATCCCGCCATGATAGAATACCGCGCTGTGCCCGGCCTCATTCAGCGCCTGCGCCAGCGTTTCGGTCTTGGCCCGGGTGGCGGTGTAAACGATGCCCGACTGCCCCTTGCGCGCGGCGGCGAAATTCAGGATCTGGCTACGCGGGCTGTCCTTCACCGCAAAGGCAAGGTGGATATTGGGCCGGTCAAAGCCGCGCAGAAAGCTGCGCGGCGCCTGCCCGTCAAACAGCTTTTCAACGATCTCGTCGCGGGTTTCGGCATCCGCCGTGGCGGTGAAGGCGGCCAGCGGCACATCCAGCAGCCGCCGCAAATCGCCGATGCGCAGATAATCCGGGCGAAAATCATGGCCCCACTGGCTGACGCAATGCGCCTCGTCCACCGCGATCAGGCTGATATTGGCGCGCCGGAGCAGGTCCAGCGTGCCGGTCGAGGCCAGCCGTTCCGGCGCCATGTAAAGCAGCTTCAGCCGCCCTTCGGCCAGCGCCGCAAACACCGCTTCGGTTTCGTCTTCGGTATTGCCAGAGGTCAGCGCGCCCGCCTCGACCCCGACCGCCCGCAGCGCCCGCACCTGATCGCGCATCAGCGCAATCAGCGGCGAAATCACCACCGTCACACCTTCGCGCAGCAGCGCCGGAAGCTGGAAGCACAGCGATTTGCCCCCGCCGGTGGGCATGATCGCCAGCGTGTTCTCGCCCGCGCGCACGGCTTCCACAATCTCTTCCTGCCCGGGGCGGAAGGCGTCGAAGCCGAAAACGGATTTCAGAAGATCGTTTGCGCGGGGCATGGATTTGGGCTGCTCACATCGTTGGGCGGCACAATCCCACGCCCCACCACAGGGGGCAAGGGCCGATCAGTGATACATCATCGCAAAGGTGTAATTCGCCAGAAGCGAGCGCAGCGCGAACAGAACCAGGATTACCACCAGCGGCGCCAGATCAAGCCCGCCCATATCGGGCAGGAACTTGCGGATCGGCCGATACATCGGCTCGGTCAAACGGTTCAGCGCATACCACAGTTGCGAGACCAGCGGCTGGCGCAGGTTCAGCACCTGAAAACTGATCAGCCACGAGGCGATCACATGGGCGATCACGATGAACCAGACCACGCTGATCACGAAGTTCAGCACCTGAAAGAGCGTGAGAATAAACGGGGAGATCATGGGGTTTCCTTCGCTGTTCGCGTTCCACCTAAGGGGCCGAAGGGCTTTGCGCAAGTCTGACGCGGGGTTGTGGTTGACGCCCCTTTGCCCCGAGGGCAGGTAAGCGGGGCGAACAGTGGCCAAGGAGGGCGCATGTATCCTTTCGTTCGGATGATGAAAGAACTGGTGGTGCACCGCCACGCCGAAACCCTGCCTTTGACCGGCACCCATGTCAGCTCGCATATCTGCTGGCCGTGGGATCTCGATCTCTGGCGCGAGCTCAACAATGGCCGCACCCTCACCCTGTTCGATCTGGGGCGCATCCCGCTGGCCCGCCGCACCGGGCTTGAGAAAGCCGTGCGCGACAACAAATGGGGCCTCACGGTGGCCGGTGCTTCGGTGCGCTACCGCAAACGGATTCAGCTCTTTCATCGGGTCGAGATGCGCTCGCGCGCCATCGGCCATGATGCGCGGTTCTTCTATATCGAGCAAAGCATGTGGAAAAACGGCGAATGCACCACTCATCTGCTGCTCCGCATGGCCACCACCAGCGCCAAGGGCATCGTGCCGCCCGCCGATGTGATCGCGGCCGTGGGCGGTGATCCGATGCCCGGCCCGCTGCCCGATTGGGTGCAGGCCTGGGTCGATGCCGACGCCACCCGGCCCTGGCCCCCGCAGATGTAACCCGTCATTGCCGCTTGCCCTAGGCGTGTATTTCGGCTTCTCTCGCCCGCAACAAACAGGGGGGAGTGCTGGGGATGGCGCGCGAAATTTCCGCGAAGAAAAAGATTTGGGGCTGGATGTGGTTCGATTGGGCCAGCCAGCCTTATAACACCCTGCTTCTTACCTTCATCTTTGGCCCTTATGTGAAATCGGTGCTGACCGATGGCGCAGAGGCGCAGGCGGCCTGGGGCATTGGCATCGGGCTTGCGGGCATCGTCATCGCCATCCTCGCCCCGATCCTTGGTGCCATCGCCGATAACAGCGGCAACCGGCTGCGCTGGATCTGGGTGTTCTCGGCGCTCTATGTCATCGGTGCGGCGGGCATCTGGTTCTCGGCCCCCGACAGTTTCAATCTACTCTTTGTCATGGTGTTCTTCGGCATCGGCCTGATCGGGATGGAATTCGCCACGATCTTCACCAATTCGATGATGCCCGATCTCGGCGAGCACGATGAAATGGGCCGGATTTCCGGCAATGGCTGGGCCTGGGGCTATGTCGGCGGCCTGCTCGCGCTGGTGATCATGCTGCTGTTCTTCGCTGAAAACGCCAATGGCCTCACCCTGCTGGGCAAAGCCCCGGCGCTGGGTCTTGATGCCACCGCGCGCGAAGGCACCCGCTTTGTCGGCCCGCTCTCGGCGATCTGGTACGTGGTCTTCATGGTGCCGTTCTTCCTCTGGGTCCGCGATCCCCGCCACAACCGCCCCGATCCGAAGCTGGTCAGCCATGCGCTCGCCGATCTCTGGCGCACGATCCGGGACCTGCCGAAAAACAAAAGCCTGTTTGCCTTCCTGATCTCCTCGATGATCTACCGCGACGGGCTCAACGGCCTCTACACCTTCGCCGGCATCTATGCCGCCGGGGTGCTCAGCTGGTCGGTCACCCAAACCGGGATCTTCGGCATTATCGCCATCATCACCGGCGCCATTTTCGCCTTTCTCGGCGGCAAGGCCGATGCGCAATTTGGCCCGAAGCCGGTGATCACCGTGTCGATCGTGGCGCTTGTGGTGCTCTCGGCGGCGATCCTCACTATCACCCCGATCTCGCTCTTTGGCATCACTCTGGGCGAAGGCTCCGCCATGCCGACGATTGCCTTCGATATCGTCGGCGCCCTGCTGGGTGCGGCGGGCGGTTCACTGCAGGCGGCCAGCCGTACGATGATGGTGCGTCAGGGCAACAAGGACCGGATGACCGAAGCCTTTGGCCTTTATGCGCTGGCGGGCAAGGCCACCAGCTTCATCGCCCCGATCACCATCGGTCTGGTCACCGCGTGGACCGGCAGCCAGCAGCTCGGCATTTCGCCGCTGATCGTGCTCTTCCTTATGGGGCTCATTCTGCTAATCTGGGTGAAACCGGATGGCGAAAAGGTATGAGTGATGGCACGTTTTTCCCTTCTGCCGCTGGCCCTCGCCGGGGTGCTCGCATCCTGCTCTAGTGGCGAGGGGACCAGCGATAGCACCCTGCCAAGGGCGCGGGCGGTCACGATCACCTCAACCTCGAACCAGCCCGCCAAACAACTGTTCGGCGCGGCCCAGACCCCTTCAGCCCAACGGCCCGAAAGCTTCGGATCCTATGCCAAAGGTTGCGCGGCCGGGGCGGTGCAATTGCCCGATACCGGCCCCACATGGCAGGCGATGCGCCTTAGCCGCAACCGCCGCTGGGGCCATCCCGAGCTGATCTCTTTCCTCGAACGGCTCTCGGCCAAAGCCGCCAACCTGCCCGGCTGGGAAGGGCTTTATATCGGCGATCTGGGCCAGCCGCGCGGCGGACCGATGACCTCGGGCCATGCCAGCCACCAGATCGGGCTCGACGCCGATATCTGGATGCTGCCCCCCGACCGGCTGAACCTGACCGAGGCCGAGCGCGAAAGTCTCAGCACCATCGCCATCGACCGCGCTCATGGCGCCTATACCGGCGCCAACTGGACGCCCCAGCACATGGCGGTGATGAAAGCAGCAGCCGAAGATCCGGCCGTGGCGCGGATCTTCGTGGTGGCGGGTGCTAAGGTGGCGATGTGCAACGCCGAAACCGGCGACCGGGCCTGGCTGAACAAAATCCGCCCCTGGCCCGCGCATAACTACCACTTCCATGTGCGCCTGCATTGCCCCGCAGGCGATACCGCTTGCGTCGAACAGGCCCCACCGCCCCCCGGCGATGGCTGTGCCGATGCCGAGAAGGTGGTCGAGACCATCCTCAATCCGCCCCCGCCGCCGCCGCGCGACCCGAATGCGCCGCCGGTCACTCCGCGCGGCCCGCTGACCCTTGCCGATCTGCCTGCCCAATGCGCCTCTGTGCTGTCTTCGCAATAGCGCTGGCCGCCGCCGCGCCCGCTCTGGCGCAACAGGCGGCCCCGGCGCAATTCGTCTCAAGCCTCACCTGGTCGCTTGACGATCCGGCTTTTGGCGGCTGGTCGGGGCTGGAAATGGGCGAGGACGGGAAAACCTTCGTAACGATCTCGGATCGCGGCTCGATCCTCAACGGCCAGCTCCTGCGCGACGCCGATGGCAAGATCTCCCGCGTCATCGTCACCCCGATCCGGCCCCTAACCTATACCGATGGCAATGAGCTGCCGCGCTATTACACCGATAGCGAGGGGCTGGCGATTGCGGGCGATGGCGGCGTTTTCATCTCGTTCGAGGGCAAGCACCGGGTCGCATCCTATCCCGACCTGCGGGTCAGCCGCGAAACCGATCTGCCCCTTCACAAGGCCTTCAAGCGCTTTCCGATCAACTCCGGGATCGAGGCGCTGGCGATTGATCCCGCCGGTCGGCTCTACGCGATCCCCGAATTCTGGGACGATCACACCGGCAGCGCCCCGGTCTTTCGTTTCGCGAATGGCACTTGGAGGGTCTTTGCTCAGATCCCCCGCCATGACAACCTGTTGCCGGTGGGCGCCGATATCGGCCCCGACGGGCGGTTTTACCTGCTCGAGCGCAATCTCGTCGGCATTTTCGGCTTCGTGAACCGGGTCCGCCGCTTTGACATCACGCCCGACGGTTTCACCAACGAAACCGAGCTGTTCCAGACCGAACCGGGCACCCATGACAATCTTGAAGGGCTGGGCGTTTGGCAGGGTCCGGCGGGGCAGATCCACCTCACCATGATCTCCGACGACAATTTCCAGTTCTTCCAGAAAACCGAATTCGTCGAATACCTGGTTGCCAACTGACTTGACGTGAGCCCGGCGCAGGCGTAGACGCCGCCCGTCCTCATCAGAGGGCCAAGTCTCCGCAACCTTGATAAAACGGACCAGATATGACCCGTATTCTTCCTGGCGTAATCGCCATGGCCGCCGTCGTGGTGGCCTCCAACATCCTCGTGCAATTCCTTGTGGGCGACTGGCTCACCTGGGGCGCCTTCACCTACCCGATCGCCTTTCTCGTCACCGATGTGATGAACCGCGTCTATGGCTCGGACTCTGCCCGCAAAGTTGTGCTGGCCGGTTTCGTTGTCGGCGTGGTCTGCTCGCTCATCGGCAGCCAGATCGAGCTGCAGGGCGATGGCTACACCTATGCCGCCGTGCCGCTGCGTGTGGCCGTGGGCTCCGGCATCGCCTTCCTCACCGCGCAACTGCTTGACGTGGCAGTGTTCAACCGCTTCCGCGAGGGCCGCTGGTGGCGCGCGCCGCTGGTCTCCACCCTTGTGGGCTCGGCCACCGATACCGCGCTGTTCTTCTCCATCGCCTTTTCTGCTTCGATCACCCTGTTCGGCGCCAATGCCGATGGAGCGATCAACTGGGCCTGGGAAAGCGTG
The DNA here is from genome assembly GCA_050288685.1 of Paracoccaceae bacterium. GTDB lineage: Bacteria > Pseudomonadota > Alphaproteobacteria > Rhodobacterales > Rhodobacteraceae > Sinisalibacter. The sequence goes on from JBNKEH010000008.1 coordinate 11,220, forward strand.
CCATTCATGGGCGCAGGCCCCATCGTGCCGCTCTGGGTCAGCCTCGCCTTTGCGGACTGGATCGTCAAACTTTCGCTCGCTTTGGTGGCACTTGTGCCCTTCAAAGTGCTGGTCACAAAACTTTCACCACAAGTTGCGTGATTTTTGTTGACCCACACCAGATCTGTGGCACCCTCTGAGTATAGCAACATTCAGAAAGGAGGTGTCCATGTCTAGAGATGCAACGGAGCGGGGTGCCGGGACAAACTAGTCGCGCCTTGCCGGGGCAGCCCCCGGCATGGTTAGCGGGCTGATCTGGCGCAAGCCTAACCGGCCCCACCTCCAGACTTCTCGAAGGGCCACCCCAAGGGTGGCCCTTTTTGATTTTGGGCCTGTGTTTTCAGGCCGATTTTAACCGTGGGCCAAATTCAACGCTTTCGCCCGATGGGCACCATCGGGCAGCGCACGACCGCCCCCCCATGGGCGGAAGGGGGCGGGCGCTTCACACCCACCCGCGGTCGCGCGCTGCCCTCCGACTTCAACGGGAAGACTGTTCCGGTCGGACCGGCGCTCGCCCGGCGCCCCAAGGGGCGCTGTTCGGGCGGAAGGGGGCCTTCACACCCGCACGCGGCCGCGCGCCGCCCTCCGATTTCAGCGGGAAGGCCGTTCCGGTCCGCCACGCGCTGCGCTAGACTGCCGCCATGATCCGCATTACCGACGATATCATCCTGCAAGACTGGGAACTGAGCGAGAGCTTCACCCGAAGCTCCGGCCCCGGCGGGCAGAATGTGAACAAGGTCTCGACCGCCGTGGAACTGCGCTTCGAGGCCGCCCGCTGCCCGGCACTGACCCCGGCGGTGAAAGCCCGCCTGAAACGCCTCGCAGGCCGCAAATGGACCCTCGACGGCGCGCTTCTGATCCGCGTCGAAGACACCAGAAGCCAGGCCCGCAACCGCGAAATCGCCGAAGAACGCCTCGCCGACCTGATCCGCGCCGCCCTCGTCGCCCCCAAACGCCGGGTGCCAACGAAACCCACGCTGGGATCGAAGCGGCGGCGGCTGGAAGGCAAGAAGAAGCGCGGGGAAGTGAAGGCGCTCAGGGGGAAGGTGGATGAGTAGGGGGTAGGCTTAGGCCGTCTCTTTTTGTGCTTGAGCGATTAGCTCTTCAACATTTCGAGTAAATGCACTTTCGAGCGCCTTTCGCACTTCTTCAACCTCACGTTCGACTTCGCTTTGAAGAATTTTTTCAACGGTGACCTCGTCATCATAGTCTGCCCGGTGAGGTGTCATGATGAGGCTAATCATGATACTTGTCCTCTTCTGCGATCAAAGAACCTAGCGTTCAGTTCCGGCGGGAAGTAGTGCTTTCTCTTCACCCACACAAGTCCTTCTGAGCGGGAAATTACAGCAACATCTACCTCTCCGCCTACGGTCTCACGATCTCTTGTTACTTTGCGTTTCAAACTGGTGATTTCAATCAGTGACTCTGCCAAGTTTGCCAACTCTTCTTTTGGCATAGACCTTACCATGTCCTTAACATCATCGGTGAAGTTTTTTTGAACCCAGCTATCTGCCCTTTTTTCAAGGTCGGTGGTAAGGTCATCAAAATCGTCAGCCAAGCCTTGAAGAACGCTATTGGTTTGGGTTGGGTTTTTTAGGATCGGGGCTAAAACCAACTTTGCAGAAGTCTCTATAGCTTGTCGAAGAAGATGCCGAGAGTACTGCCGATAGAGCGGATCTACACCGTTTACGAAGCTCTGTACCATGTCATCTTGCGCAAATCCCATGATCTCCGCTGGCGCACCTTGGCGGCCAATATCTACTATCTCACGGGTTACTGTTTTCAGTTTTCCTGACAGCACTCCGTCGGTCGTTAGGTGTATGAGTGTTGGGCATAGCTCACCACTACCGAAGCCTGCAAACACCAACCCCATTGCGATGTCGCTTACAGCTTTCTTTTCTATCGTCAGTGAGATTAGTCGCCTGAGAAGTCGGATCGCTGTTTTGTTCAGCCTGAAAGTCCGAAAAGAACGTTGAAATATGTCTTCGGCAATACTCTTTTCGACTTCAGACAACACCACCCGAGCGTAGCCATCGGCCTTGTCAAGTTTTTTCAGCGTTTCGATTTCTTTATCTAGAACACCCTTTAGGAGCGAGTTGAAACGACTCTTGAGAATTTTCCCTGTTTTCTCGACGTCGTCGCGCAGTGCTCGATCAAACTGGAGCAGCAGGCGCTCTGCGACGCTGAAGCAGATTACCACAAGGTTCTGTATTTCGTCCTTGTCGTTGTAGGCAACTTCATTTTCGAGGAAGCTGAGGAAGTCACGACAGCAATCCTCGACGGACGCAAAGTCAACAGCCTTCCTCTGTCTGCGATACTCTTTTGCTAGTACTTCAATTGGTAAGTCCATGTAATCTAAGCGATTATAGACCATCAATCCAATCGGATTTTGTGACCCAATCTCGAATATCTTATTGGCAGAATTGTAGATTTTTGCTCCATCGCCGCCGCCAATGGTCACCGCACTATCTGCAGCTAAAACCACGGCAGATTTGTTCAAAACCGCTATTTCGGCCGTCACAACACTACCTCCACACTACTTGGTGGATCTTATCCATATATAGTGGGTCTGCCTAGCCTAAACCACAACCTCCCTCACAACCTGCTCCCCAACCCCAAACACCAGCTTATACCGGGCCAGTTCTGCCTCCGGCCCCATCGCCTTCAGCGGGTTATCCGACAGCTTCACCGTTGCCCGCCCCTCGGCCTCGCTCGCTTTGCAGACCAGTGAAAACGGCGCGAGGCTGTCGTCTGGGGTGAGGCCTCGGAAGTCGTTGGTCAGCAGCGTACCCCAGCCAAAACTTGGGCGGCAGCGGCCTTTGAAGCGGGCGTGGAGCGCGATGATCTGGTCCACGTCCAGCCCGTCGGAAAAGATCACCATTTTCTCGCGCGGGTCTTCGCCGCGGCTTTCCCACCAGCTGAGCGCGTATTCCGCCGCCTCGACCGGATCACCGCTATCGATGCGGATGCCGGTCCAGCCCGCCAGCCAGTCCGGTGCATTGTCCAAAAACCCTTTCGAGCCAAAGGTATCGGGCAGGATGATGCGCAGATTGCCCTCGTGTTCCTCGTGCCAGTCCGCCAGCACCTTATAGGGCGCCTCGCGCAGGGCATCGTCGCTCTCGGCCAGCGCGGCATAGATCATCGGCAATTCATGCGCATTGGTGCCAATCGCTTCCAGATCGCGCTCCTTGGCGATCAGGCAATTCGAAGTGCCCACGAAAGCCGATCCCAGCCCCTCGACCATCGCCTGCACGCACCAATCCTGCCACAGATAGGAATGCCGCCGCCTTGTGCCGAAATCCGCCAGTTTCAGCCCCTCGATCGGGCGCAGCCTCTCGACCTTTTCCCACATCTTGGTCATCGCGCGGGCATAGAGCACCTGCAGCTCGAACTTGCCCATTTTGTGCAAGACCGCCCGCGAGCGCAGCTCCATGATCACCGCCAGCGCCGGGATCTCCCACAGCATCACCTCGGGCCAGCTGCCCTCAAAGGTCAGCTCATACTGATCGCCGATGCGCTCCAGATGATAGGGCGGCAGGCGCAGCTTTTCGAACCACTCCATGAAGTCGGGCCGGAACATCTGGCGCTTGCCGTAAAAGGTGTTGCCGCGCAGCCATGTGCTTTCGCCCCGGCTGAGGCTCAGGGTGCGGATATGGTCAAGCTGCTCCCTGAGTTCGCCCTCGTCGATCAGATCGGCGAGCGGAATGCGGGTGGTTCTGTTGATCAGACCAAACGTCACTTGCGTGTCGGGCTTGTTTCGGAACACCGACTGGCACATCAAGAGCTTGTAGAAGTCGGTATCGATCAGCGACCGCACGATCGGGTCGATCTTCCAGTGGTGATTATAGACGCGAGTGGCAATGTCGACCATCGAAGACCTCCAGGTTGCAGCTTTTGGAGCACAGCCGGACGGCAAAAGGCAAGGGACGAGCGCATGCAGGTTCTGTCATGTCGGGGATATGGCGCGGGCGACAACCTGACCCTTGAGGGCCGTCCGGTGCCGCAGCCGGGGCCGGGCGAGGTGCGGGTCAAGGTTCTGGCCTGCGGGGCCAATGCCTCGGATTGGGAAATGATCACCGGGCGCCCCGCCTATGGCCGCGTCACCCGTTGGTTCTTGCGCGGGCGCGATGTGTTCGGTTCCGACATCGTTGGCCGGGTCGAGGCGCTGGGGCCGGGCTGCACCAGGCTGCAAACCGGCCAGCGGGTGGCGGCTGACACCTTCGGCAGCTTCGGCGGCTTTGCAAGCTATGCCGTGGCGGCGGAAAAGCTCTTTGTGCCGGTGCCGGGAGGGGTCAGCGACATTCTCGCCGCCGCCCTGCCGCAATCGGGCACCATCGCGCTTACCGCAATGCGGGGCCGGGTGAAGCCTGGAATGAAAGTTCTGGTCAATGGCGGCGGTGGCGGCTCCGGCTCGCTGGCGATCCAACTGGCGGTGGCGGCCGGGGCCGAGGTCTGGGGCGTCGATACCGCCGCGAAAGCCGATGTGATGATCGAGGCCGGGGCCACGCGGCTTTTCGATTTCGAAACCGAAGACTGGGCCGAAAGCGGCGCCCAGTTCGATCTGATCCTCGATCTCTGGGGCACGCGGCCAATGCGGGTGATCCGGCGCTGCCTTGCCCCCGGCGGACGCTACATGATGGTCGGCGGGCCGATGAAACGGGTGCTGGGCGCGCTCGGCGCCTCGGTCCTGTCGCTGTTTTCCAGCCGCAAAATCGGGCTGCTCGCGGTCAAACAGGGCCCCGATGACCTCAGCGATCTGATGGAAATGGTGCGCGAAGAACGCCTGCACCCGGTGGTGGGCGAAGTCACCTCGCTCGAAGGCGCGCGCGAAGCCCTGATGCTGATGGGCGCGCGGCAGGTCTCCGGCAAATTGGTGATCGTGCCCTAGGGCCGCCCCTATTCCGGCACGTCGCGCAGGAAATTGCGGATTGCGCCCAGCACCTGTTTCGGATGGGTATGGGCCAGCGCATGGCCCGCCCCCTCGATCACGTCCTGCCTTGCATGGCGGTTCCAGACCGACATCATCCCCGGCGCCTGTTGCGGGATCACATGATCGCTGCCGCCCCAGATCACCAGCGTCGGAATATACATCGCCTTGATCTCTTGCAGCGGCTCTTCCAGTGATTGCGACAGGGTGAACCGTTCAGAAGACAGCAGCGAAGGCAGATAGCCCCGGTTGTTCAGCTCGGCGCTCACCCGTCGGGCCAGATCCGTGATCACCGATCCTTCGGCCAGTTCGGTCTGCGCCCGGCGTTGCAGCTTGCGTCCCGCAAACATCCCCCACAGCCAGTCGCCCAGCGGCCCCAGCTGGGTGGCGCGGTGCAAAAGCGGCATCGGCGTATAGGCCAACCCCAAGGGCGCCAGCAGGATCAGCCGTTCCACCCGCTCGGAATGCTGCGCGGCAAAGCCCGCAGCGATGGTGCCACCCATCGAATAGCCCAGCATCGTCACCGGCACATTCACCCCGATGTTGAACAGCAGCTCGTCAAGCTGGCGGATGTGGAAATCAAGCGTTTGCCGGCCTTTCGGACGGTCGGAATAGCCGCGCCCATAAAGGTCATAGCTCAGGATATGATAGCGCATCCCGAGCAATCCCTTGATCATCCCGGAAAAGACCCAGGACGGATAGGTTTGCCCATGCACCAGCACCAGCACCCGGTTCGAGCGCGGCCCGTGCCACTGATAATGGGTCAGCCCGCCCGTCAGCTCGACAAAGGCGCCCGGCGCTCCGTTCCGTCGCGCGTCATCCATCGGCCGCAGCAAGGCTTCCCGAACCCAGGGGTAATCGGCGATGAGGGCAAGCCCGGCAAGCAGGCTGAACAGGTAAAGCATGGTGCCTCAATGGATCGCATCAGGCACGAGCTGCGCCTGCCAACGCCATGCTAGCGCGCCATGGCACACGTGCAAGCTGCAACGTGGAATCAATTTGTTTACAGGCGAGAACTCGCGAAAGGCTGACCGCTGGCCGGGCCGGTTACCGGCGGCGCCATTTCTCAAGAATATAGCGGCTGGTCATCAGGTCGAGATGCGCCCCGCCGCCATTCTTGAACAGGGTGATATCCTCGGCGGTGCGGGCAAAGGCCCCGGCCTCGATATCGTAGAAATCGCCCTGCACATCGTCGCGGCTGATGATCCCAGCTTCCAGCGGGATCTTCAGCTCGCCGATATGGTCGAGTACCGTCAGCCGGTTATCCATGAAAATCCGCGATCGGGTCAGGGCGGTATCGTCGGCCTCGCGCATATCGGGGCGATAGGCGCCGATCAGGTCCAGATGCTGGCCCGGTTGCAGCCATTCGCCCAGGATCACCGGTGCCCGGCTCATCGTGGCGCAGGCGATGATGTCAGACGACATGACCGCGCTTTCCAGATCGGTGGCCACCAGCGTGTCGGGATAATCCGAGGCCATCGCCTCGGCCCCGGCGGCCGAGCGGTTCCAGACCATGAACCGCGCCTCGGGAAATACCGCGCCATAGGCTTCGCGCAGCGATTTCGCCACTTCGCCCGCGCCCACCAGCAGGATGCAATCGGTGCGGGGCGGGGCCAGCAGCCGCGCCGCCAGCACCGAATCCGCCGCCGTCTTCCATTTGGTGACCAGATGGAAATCGACTATCGCCTCCAGCGTGCCGTCGCTGTCGCTGTAAAGGTTCACCGCGCCATTGATCACCGGCTTGTGGCTGGCCCGGTTGTTGGGAAAGATTGTGGCGGTTTTCACCGCTGCGCCCATCCCGTCGATCCAGGCCGAGCGCGACAACAGCGTGTCGGGGTCGCGATACAGAAACGTGTCGCCCAGTTCGGCGCGCGGCAGCTTGTGGCCTTCCTGCAGCGCATCGGTCAGCTCCCGCCAATCCAGCAGGCCTTCCGCTTCAAACGGGACGATCTCAATCTTCATCTGCGCCCCTCTAAGCTTCCGGACTGGCTGTGAAAAATCGGCTCTGCATGGGATGAAGCCAAAGCTCGCATCGCAGGATGCAGGGGGATATGCCGACTCATAGTCAAAGCCTACGCGCAAGCTCCGGGCTTGAAAATGTCAAATCAGCTTTCGCGTGCCTTGCGTCTGGCATGGAATTCGATCACCGCCGCCAGATCCGAAGGCGGCGTTTTCGCGGGCAGGAAGGCGCAGGCATTCGGGCTGGTGGCGAAAATCGACCCATCCGAAAAGAACGAAGACGAGGTGACAAAGATCACCCGCGTGTCAGGGTAGCGATAGGCGGCATAATCGGCCACCGCGATGGCGCCCGCATTGGGCAGGTCGAGATTGGCAACGATCACATCTGGTTGGGCGTTGCGCAGGGCCAAAATGGCGTCGTCATCGCCGCTGACCAGATCGGCATTCACCCCAAGCTTGTTGAGATGCGCTTTCCAGAGCCCGCCCAACTCCGGTGTTTCTTCAACCAGCAATACCCTCATTTCCCCCCCACAACTCAGCAAACAATCTTTTTGAAAACCAACGTGGACGGCGAAACCCGAGAACGCTGTAGGATGTTATACGCGGCAGATCTTTTGTTCCGTCGGAAAAAAAATTCCGGCAGGTTGCCTTTGCAGGTGAAACCCTTATCAAACCGAGGCGAATTAGGCGAGGCGAAAGAACATGGCAACCACCTGGATCACGGTCTGCGACACCTGCAAACGCGAGGATTGGTCCGAGCGCGGGCAGGCGCAAACCGATGGTGAAATGCTGGCCGGGCTGGTTGAACAGGCTGCCGAAGGCTCCGGGGTTCAGGTCCGGCGCGTGTCCTGCCTGATGGGCTGCGATCACGGTTGCAACGTCGCAATTCAGGCCAAAGGCAAGCTCAACTACACTCTGGGTCGGTTCGAGCCCGAACGGGAAGCCGCCGAAGCCATCGTGGCCTATGCCGCCAACCATGCCACAAGCGCGTCGGGGCAAGTGCCCTATCGCGACTGGCCACAGGCGGTGAAAGGACATTTTGTCACACGTCACCCGCCGCTCCCTGAGGACGAGGAATGACTATTCAAAAGGATATGCCGCGCGACCATGGCGGCGGGCTAGACGATGCCATCGCGCTTTATGGAGGGAATCGGGGCGACTGGATTGATCTCTCGACCGGCATCAATCCGCGCGCCTATCCGCTGCCCGAGATCCCGTCTTTGGCCTTCACCGCACTGCCCGACCGGCGGGCGGCGGAACGGCTGGAAGCGGCGGCGCGCGATTTCTGGATGGTGCCTGACGAGGCGGCGGTTCTGGCCGCGCCCGGGGCCTCGTCGCTGATCGTCAACCTCCCGCGTCTGGTCCGACCGGGCCGGGTGCGGATCGTCGAGCGCACCTATAACGAACACGAGGCGGCGTTTCGCGCGGCGGGCTGGCAGGTGATCCGCACCGCACCCGAGGGCGGATCGCGCGCCGATGCCCGCGTGGTGGTGCATCCGAACAATCCCACCGGCCAGATGTGGTCGGGCGAAGACGAACAGCCGGGCCGCCCGCTGATGGTGATCGATGAAAGCTTCTGCGATGTCGCGCTGGGCAACAGCCATGTGCGTAGCTTGGCCACCCGCCCCGGCGTGGTGATCCTGAAAGGCCTGGGCAAATTCTGGGGCCTCGCCGGGGTTCGGCTGGGCTTTGCCATCGGCGACCCGGCCTTGATTGCCAAACTGCGCGATATGCTCGGCCCCTGGCCTGTCTCAGGTGTGGCGCAGCACATTGGCGCCGTGGCGCTGGAAGACATGCGCTGGGCCAATCAGATGCGCCAGATCATGCATGTGGATGTGGCACGGATGGATGCGCTGCTCGAAGCGCGCGGCGCCGAGGTGATCGGCGGCACCGCGCTCTTTCGGCTCTACAAAGTCGATGATGCGGCGGCCTGGCAGGAAAAACTCGCCAAAGGCCGGGTCTGGTCGCGCGTCTTCCCCTATGAGCCGACTTGGCTGCGCCTTGGCCTGCCGCCGCAAACCGGCTGGGATCAGCTCGAGGCGGCGCTGAAATGAGCCACGCGCTGGTTCTGGCCCTTGCCCTTCTGCTCGACGCCGCGCTGGGCGAGCCCGAAGCTTTGTGGTCGCGCTTCCCCCACCCGGCGGTGCTGATGGGCCGCGCCGTGGGCTGGGCGGACCGGATGATGAACCATGGCGCCGGGCGGGTGATTACCGGCGCGCTGGCGCTGGCCGGGCTGGTGGCGCTGGGCTGGGGATTGGGCAGCCTGATTGCCGCTCTCGGTTGGCTGGCCCAGCTGATCGTCGCCGCCATCCTCTTGGCGCAGCGCTCGCTGGTCGAACATGTCGGCGCCGTGGCCAATGCGCTGCACCTCTCGCTGGATGACGGGCGCACGGAAGTGGCCAAGATCGTCGGGCGCGACACCTCGGAAATGGACGAGGCCGCCGTCGCCCGCGCCGCCATCGAAAGTGCGGCCGAAAACCTGTCGGATGGCGTAGTGGCCCCGGCCTTCTGGTTTCTCCTTCTCGGCCTGCCCGGGATGATGGCCTATAAGATGGTCAACACCGCCGACAGCATGATCGGCTATCGCACCCCGGAATATGAAGCCTTCGGCAAAGCCGCCGCCCGCTTCGATGATGTGCTGAACTGGATCCCCGCCCGGCTCACCGCGCTGATGCTCTTGCTCGCCCGCTATCGCCGTGGCAGCTGGGAAATCGTGCGCCGCGATGCTCCCCTGCACCGCTCACCCAATGCCGGCTGGCCCGAAGCTGCCATGGCCGTGGGCCTCGGCGTCGCCCTGTCCGGCCCGCGCAGCTATCACGGCGAGATCCGCGATTACCGCTTCGTCAACGACGAAGGCCTGCACGATTGCGGCCCCGAAGAGATCGACGACGCCATCCAGTCGCTCTGGCGGGTATGGGGAATAATGCTCGGGCTTTCCCTCCTGCTTTTCATTGTCTGAACATGGGTTCCTGCTAGGCTGGCGCGAAAGCCAGACGAGGAATTTTCATGCGCCGTTTTACCCTGAGCCTGATTTTGAGCCTGTCCACCGCCACCAGTGCGCTTGCCGCCAGCGTGGATGTCGGGGCCGTTCCGCCGCCGCTGGTCGAATGCGGCGGGTCGTTTTCCTCTTTCGTGGGGCGGATGAAAGATCTGGCCACCTCGCGCGGGCATGACCGCGCCACCGTCGATCGCTTCTTTGCGGGCGTCGCGCAGGATGGCAAAACCCTCAGCGCCGATCACGGGCAGGGCTTCTTCAATCAGGGCTTCGTCGATTTCTCGCGCAAGCTCATCTCGCAATACCGGCTCGATAACGGCAAGAAATACCTGTCGAAATACGCCTCGACCTTTGACGTGATGCAGCGCCAATTCGGGGTCAGCCCCGGCGTGTTGGTGGCCTTCTGGGCGTTCGAGACCGATTTCGGCGGCTTTCAGGGCGATTTCAACACGCTGAATTCGCTGATGACCCTCGGCCATGATTGCCGCCGCCCCGGCCTGTTCCAACCGCAGGTTCTGGCCGCGCTGACGCTTTACGAGCGCGGAGATTTCTCGCCCACCGCCACCACCGGCGCCTGGGCGGGCGAAATCGGCATGGTGCAGATGCTGCCGAAAGACATTCTGGAAAGCGGCGTCGATGGCGATGGCGATGGCCATGTAAACCCGAAAACCTCAGCGCCCGACGCGCTGCTCTCCGGGGCCAATATGCTCGACAAGCTCGGCTGGCGGGCGAATGAGCCGTGGTTGCAGGAAGTGGTTCTGCCGCAGGGCTTCGATTTCTCGAAAAGCGGCATCGACACCAAGCTCAGCGTCAATCAATGGGCCGCGATGGGGGTGAAACCCCGCTCGGGCGGCTTTGCTGGCAATGGCAGTGCTTCGATCATCGTGCCGCAGGGCCATGGCGGCCCGGCCTTCATCGCCTATCCGAATTTTGACGTCTATTTCGAATGGAACCAGAGCTTCACCTACGTCCTCACCGCCGCCTATTTTGCCACAAGGCTGGAAGGGGCCCCGGTCTATGATGCGGGCACCCCCGGCGCGGTTCTGTCGGGTGCGCAGATGAAAGCGCTGCAGCAAAAACTCGCCGCGCGCGGCTATGACGTGGGTAAGATCGACGGCATTCTCGGCGCCAAAACCCGCATTGCCGTGCAGAAAGAGCAAGAGCGTCTGGGGCTGATCCCCGATGCCTGGCCGACGGTGGAGCTGCTGAACCGGCTCTGAACCCGGTACATCCCGACACGAAAAAGCCCCGCGCAGCATTGCTGGCGGGGCTTTTTTTCCATCGGGCAGGGCTTACCAGCCGATGAACTCTTCAAATTCTTCCATCCGGTCAAGCCAGAGCTGCAGCAGCTCGGCAAAATCGCGGTCGCTTATCCCGTCAGCGCTGGTGGCAATATCCATCTCGATCCGTGCCGCGCCGTCTTCGGTCCGATAGGCCCGGGTAAAGCGGCGGTCGCCGGAATTCCACTCGTTCAGCTTTTCATACGATAGCGGCGTGTCGAGCTCGTAGCCGGAATAGAATTGCAGCGAAAGGCAATCCGTGTTGTCGGCGCAATCATAGAAGAACAGCGCTTCCTTGCTGCCGTTGTTGCGAAACTCGATCAGCGGATCGCCCACCGAGTCGGTGGTCAGCTGGGCCGGATAACCATGGTCAAAGAAGAAATTCACCACCGATTGCGGGTCCGAGGCCAGAACCTGGCCCGCCATCGCGGCGCCGCTCAGCGACAGGGCGGTAAGAGTAGATGCTGTGAACAAACGAAACTTCATGGAAACCTCCCGGCTGATTCTCTGCCCGAAAGGGTAACGAAATCGTGAGGCGGATCAACTACTTCCGAGGGGACAACCGGTCGCGCGGTCAGGCCACCAGCGCTTCGGCCTTGCGCAGATCGACGCTCACCAGCTGGCTCACCCCCTGTTCGCCCATGGTCACGCCGAACAGCCGGTTCATCCGGCTCATCGTCACCGCGTGGTGGGTGATGATCAGAAAGCGGGTATCGGTGCGGTGGGTCATCTCATCCATGAGATCGCAGAAGCGCGTGACGTTGGCATCGTCCAGCGGTGCGTCCACCTCGTCGAGCACGCAGATCGGCGCCGGGTTCGCGAGGAACACTGCAAAGATCAGCGCCAGCGCGGTCAGCGTCTGTTCGCCGCCCGAAAGCAGGCTCAGGGTAGAGAGCTTCTTGCCCGGCGGCTGGCACATGATCTCAAGCCCCGCTTCCAGCGGGTCATCGCTTTCCACCAGCACCAGATTGGCCTCGCCGCCGCCGAACAGATGGGTAAACAGCAGCCGGAAACTGCTGTTCACCTGTTCAAAGGCGGTCAGCAGCCTCTCGCGCCCTTCGCGGTTCAGGCTGGCAATGCCGTCGCGCAGCTTCTTGATCGCGTCTTCCAGATCGGCCTTTTCGTTGACCAGCATGTCATGCTCGTCCTGCACCTCGCGGGCATCTTCTTCGGCGCGCAGGTTCACCGCCCCCAGCGCATCGCGCTGGCGTTTCAGCCGGTTCACGTCCTGCTCGATCTGCTCGGACGAGGGCATATGATCGGGATCGTCGCCAAGGCTTTCCAACAGCCCCGCTGGCGTGGTGTCCTGATCTTCCTCGATCCGCTCGGCCGCATAGGAAACGGTTTCGCGGGCGGCATCGGCGCGGGCTTCGGCCCGGGCACGCGCCTCGCGCGCTTCCCCGGCCAGCCGTTCGGCATCGCGTTCCTGTCCCATCGCCTCGCGCAGCCCGCCTTCCGCCCCGGTCAGCGCATCCTGAGCGGCAGCCCGGCGGGCATCGGCATCGGCAATCGCGCGGGCCAGTTCTTCACGTTTCGCGGCCAGCTCTGCCGGGGCCGCGCTCGCCTCTTTCAGCTCGGCTTCCGAGCCCAGCTTGCGCTCGGCCAGTTCGGCAATCCGTTTGCCCGCCGTTTCCAGCCGGTGCCGCCAGCCCGAGATTTCCTTGGTCACTTGCTGACTGCGGGTGATCCGGGCCTCGCCCTCGCGTTTCAAGTCGTCATGGGCCGAGCGTTTCGCCAGCATCGCTGCCCGCGCGCTTTCAACCAGCTGTTTCAGATCCTCGACCGCGCTGCGCGCCGCACCCAGATCGCCCAGCTCCGCCGCCGCGGTTTCGGCCTCGCTCAGCCGGCTGCGCGCCGCCTCCGCCTCTTCCTCATGCCGGGTCACAGCCATGCCGAGGTTTTCCAGCTTGCCCGCCGCGATGTTCTGATCGGCTTCGGCCCGCGACAGCGCCCGGTTCGCTTCCGACATCGCGCGGTCGGCCTCACGCCTTGCCTCGCGGGCGGCGCGATCTTCATCGGTGGCGCGGGTCAGGGCCTCGCGCAGCGTCTCATGCGCCCGCATCGCCCCATCGGCCCGCGCCGAAGCCTGTTCCAGCGCCTGTTTCAACTCTTCCAGCCGGTTCAGCTGTTCCAGCCGCAGCGCAGCGGTCGAGGGCGCATCTTCCGCCCCGGCCCGGAACCCGTCCCAGCGCCACAGATCGCCCTCAAGGCTCACCAGCCGCTGGCCGGGTTTCAGCGCGGCCTGCAGGCGCGGCCCGTCTTCCGGCTCCACCAGCCCCACCTGCGCCATCCGCCGCGCCAGAACCTCGGGCACGGTTACGTGATTGGTCAGCGCCATCACGCCCTCGGGCAGGGTCTGGGGCTGGGCATAGCCCGGCAGCGCCACCCAGCCAGAGGCCGCCTCGGCCTCCACCGCCGGGGCGCGCAGATCGTCGGCCAGTGCCGCCCCCAGCGCCTTTTCATAGCCCGGCGTCACCCGCAGCATATCGAGCACCTGCCCACCCTCGCGGGTGTCGCGTTCGAGCAGCTTGGCCAGCGCCATCACCTCGGCGCGCAGCGCATTCACTTCGCCCTCGGCCTCGGAGCGTTCAGCGCGGGCATCCACCTCGCGCGCCTGCGCCCGCCCGCGGGCCTCGTCCGCCGCCACCAAAGCCGCCTCAGCCGCCTCGGCCTGTGCCGTGGCTTGGCTCTGCGCCGTTTCTGCCGCCGCAAAAGCCCTCTGCGCCGCTTCCAGTGCGGCCTGCGACTCCGCCACCGCACCGCGCGCGCGGGCGGCTTCGGCCTCGCTTTTCTCCAGCGTCTTGCGGCTGTCTTCCAAAAGCCGCTGCGCCGATTGGTGCCGGGCCGCCAGCCGCGCCACATCCTCGGTCAGCTGCGACAGCGCATCTTCCTGCCCGTCGAGCGCGCGTTTGGCGTCGCGGGCGGCCTCAGCCGCCGCTTCCAGCTTTTCGCCATGGCCTTCCCCGGCTTTCGCCAGCTCCGCCTGTTCCCAGTCCAGCCGCGCGATGGTTTCGCCCGCGTCGCGGTTCAGCGCCTCTTCGCGCTCGCTATCGCGCTCCAGTTGAGTGATCCGTGCCTTCAGCGTGTCGATCCGGTCCTGCGCCTGCGCTTCCTGATCGGCGAGCTGGTCGCGCGACACCTGCAGCCGTTGCAGCACCGCCGAGGCAATCGCTTCTTCCTCGCGCAAGGGGGGCAGCTTGTCTTCCGCCGCCTGCCGGGCCTTCGTCGCCAACCGGGCAGCCCCCTCGGCCTGCGCCGCCTCTTTCGCGCGCTCGGTCAGCGCCTGAGCCGCTGCCAGCCGCGCCTCGTCGGCCTCTTTCCAGCGCCGATAGAGCAGCAACCCCTCGGCCTTGCGCAGCTCGCCGCCGATGGCGCGATACCGCGCCGCCTGCCTTGCCTGCCGCGCCAGTTGCGCCAGCTGATTGGCCAGTTGCTCGATCACGTCATCGACGCGCAACAGGTTCGCTTCGGTGCTGCTCAGCTTCAGCTCGGCCTCGTGGCGGCGCTGATAAAGGCCGGAAATCCCCGCCGCCTCTTCCAGAATCCGCCGCCGGTTCTTCGGCTTGGCGTTGATCAGCTCCGAGATCTGCCCCTGCCGCACCAGCGCCGGGCTATGCGCCCCGGTCGAGGCATCGGCAAACAGCATCTGCACATCGCGGGCGCGCACATCTTTTGAGTTCACCTTGTAGGCCGAGCCCGCATCGCGGGTGATCCGCCGGGTGATGTCCAGCACGTCGCTATCGTTGAACCCCGCCGGGGCAAGGCGTTCGGAATTGTCGATCGACAGGGTGACTTCGGCGAAATTGCGTGCCGGTCGGGTCGAGGCCCCGGCGAAGATCACATCTTCCATCCCGCCGCCGCGCATCGCGCTGGCGCGGGTCTCGCCCATCACCCAGCGCAGCGCCTCCAACAGGTTCGACTTGCCGCAGCCGTTCGGTCCGACCACACCTGTCAGCCCCTCTGCGATCACAAGATCGGTGGGGTCGACAAAGCTCTTGAAGCCATTGAGTCGGAGTTTGGTGAATCGCAACCAGCGCGCCCTCAGATGATTCCCGGTCCTTAGACTGTCCCGTTGGAGGCAGAGGAGTCAACGCGACCCCCGCAGCATATGGAGTTATCCGCCGACTTATCCACAATATATCGGCAAAACCCGGCCCGTCTGACCAAAGTCAAATGCCGTTTTCGCACCCCGATCCGACGCTAAGTGCCTTGACTGCAAGCGGTCCCGCACGGCAAAAGGGCAGAGCATGGTTCCCGCACGTGGTGCAAAGCACCGAGGGAGAATAGGGAATGCGGAACGGGTGACCCAAGTCGGGGCCCCCAGCCGTAGCCGCCCCCGCGACTGTATGCGGAGAGCGTCCACCAATTGCCACTGGGTAAGGTTCCGGCCGAACCCCGGGAAGGCGGTGGAACGCATCGACCCGCAAGCCAGGAGACCTGCCATGTGTTTTGCAACCCACCCGTCGGGGAGACGGGCAATGGAGAAACGACATGCATATCGCACCCGGTCTTATCGACCCCATCAAAATGACTCTCGCTTACGCCACCGCCACCGGCGCCGGCACCTTCGCGCTGAAAGCCGCCTATGACGCGGTGAAAGAACAGGGCGCCGCCTCGCTCGCGCTGCGGTCGCTGGCCACCACCGCGCTGGTGTTTTCTTTCTTTGAAGTGCTGCCGCATCATGCTGTGGGCATTTCGGAAGTTCACCTGATCCTCGGCTCGACCCTGCTCCTGATCTTCGGCGCGGCGCCTGCGGCCATCGGTCTGGCCATGGGCCTGCTCATTCAGGGCCTGTTCTTCGCCCCCTTCGATCTGCCGCAATACGGCGCCAACATGACCACCCTTCTGGTGCCGCTGTTCGCCATCCGTGGCCTCGCCTCCCGCATCATCGCGCGCGATACCGCCTATGTTGACCTGAAATACAGCCAGGCGCTGGCGCTTTCGACCGCCTATCAGGGCGGCATCGTCTCCTGGGTGGCGTTCTGGGCCTTCTACGGTCAGGGCTTCGGCGCTGAAACCATGACCTCGGTCTTCACCTTCGGCGGGGCTTACATGCTTGTCGTTCTGGTCGAGCCGCTGGTCGATATCGCTGTTCTGGGCATGGCAAAATCGGCACGTGGGCTGGCAACGACCGGTCTCGTGACCCCGCGTCTGTTCAACTGATCCAATGCGCCGGGGCGCATCGCCCCGGCATCCCCTTTCCTCCGATATCAGGATACTTCTCATGACCACTCGTACCGCTTCCATCGTTGCAACCAACACCCGCTTCTCGGCCATCGCCACCGTGATCGCCGCTGGCGTGATGCTGTTTGCCCTGACCTCGTTCTCGCAAGCCGCCGCCCTGCACGACACGGCGCATGACCAGCGCCACGCGATGGCCTTCCCCTGCCACTGAGGCAGACAGAGTTTCATGCTCAAACACATGCTGACCGGCGCGTTGATCGCCGGTGCGGTTGCCGGCGTTGTCACGGCAGCACTGCAGTTCGCGTTCGTGATTCCACTTCTGTTGGAGGGCGAGCTCTATGAAACGGGTGCGCGCATTCATTTCGGCATGCAATCGCCGCAAAGCCCCGCCGGGGCTCCGGCGCTTGGTTGGGACCTCGCGCGCCATATGGGCACCATCGGTTTCGACGTCATCGCCTATGTGGCCTATGGGCTGGTGATGACCGGGCTGATGGCGATTGCTGCGGGCAGAGGGCACAAGCTTGATGCGCGGAATGGTGCCGTCTGGGGGGCTGCCGGATTTGTGGCGGTGATGCTGGCGCCGTCTTTCGGGCTGGCGCCGGAATTGCCGGGCACGATCACCGCCGAGCTGATCCCGCGTCAGATCTGGTGGGCGAGCACGGTTCTGTCCACCGCGCTGGCGCTCTGGCTGTTTGCCTTTGGCAAGGGCTGGGGGATGACGGTGATCGGGGCCGCTCTGCTGCTGGTGCCGCAAATCATCGGCGCGCCGCATCTCGAGACCTATTACGGCGTCGCTGCGCCGGAACTGGCCTCGGAATTCGCGGCCCGCAGTCTGGGTGTCGGCGCCCTTGGTTGGGTCGTGCTGGGCAGCCTCGCCGGGTATTTCTACGGGAAGCCAGAAGCTTAGGCTGGAATGCGACCGATCAGTTTGAACCGCAAATCACCAATGGGGCGGGCGTCGGCAACGATGCCCGCCTCTGCCGCCTCATACAGGGCCAGAAACGTGGTGACATTTTCGGCCAGATCGGCGCTGACCCCGCCGAACAGATATGCCGCCTTGCCGGTGTCGCGCACCGACAGGCAAGCCGGGTTGGAGCAGACATTCATGCACTCCACCCGCGCCACCGGGTGCTGCACTTCCAGCGCATCGGCCAGCGCGTGGCCGCCCTCGCATCCGATACATACGCTCACGCGTGCCGCCATCTACTTTCCTTTCACCGCATTTCCGGGCAGGGTCCCGGAATTCAGATAACGGAGGCCACCATGGCTGCCAAGATACCTGCCACCGTGATCACCGGCTTTCTCGGTGCCGGTAAAACCACGCTGATCCGTCACCTGCTCGATAATGCGGGCGGCAAACGCATCGCGCTGATCATCAACGAGTTTGGCGATCTCGGCGTCGATGGCGATATCCTCAAGGGCTGCGGTGATGAGACCTGCAGCGAAGACGATATCTTCGAGCTGTCCAATGGTTGCATCTGCTGCACCGTGGCCGAGGATTTCATCCCCACGATGGAAGCGCTGCTGGCCCGCCCCGACGCGCCCGATCACATCGTCATCGAAACTTCGGGTCTTGCTTTGCCGCAACCCTTGGTGCGCGCCTTCCAATGGCCGCAGATCTCCACCCGCGTCACCGTCGATGGCGTGGTGACCGTGGTCGATGGCAAGGCGGTGGCCGAAGGGCTGTTTGCCGCGAATCTCGACGCCGTCGAGGCGCAGCGCAGCGCCGATGACAATCTCGATCACGACACCCCGCTCTCCGAGCTCTTCGAAGACCAGATTGCCGCCGCCGACATGATCGTGGTGAACAAATCCGACCTTCTGGGCGAAGAGGCCGCTGCGGCGCTGGCCGCCAAGCTGGAAGCCGAAGCCCGCCCCGGCGTGCATGTTCTGCGCTCGACCATGGGCGTGTTGCCGGTCGAGGTGGTTCTGGGGCAGGGGGCCGAGGCCGAAGCCAATATGGAAGGCCGCGACGAGGTTCACCATCTGCACGACCATCACGATGATGATGACGACGACGATGATGACGATCATCATCACCACCATGACCACGACGATTTCGAAAGCTTCGTGGTCGAGCGTGCCGAGGTGACCGATCCTGCCGCCTTTGCCGAACAGGTGGCCGGGGTGATCCGCCATCACGACATCCTGCGCCTCAAGGGCTTTGTCGCGGTTTCGGGCAAGCCGATGCGGCTGGCGCTTCAGGCGGTCGGCCCGCGCGTCGATACCTATTTCGATCAGCCCTTCGGCACCCAGCCCCGCACCACGCGGCTGGTGGTCATCGGCCAGACCGGGCTCGACCGCGCTGCGATCACCGAGGCGCTGATCGCGTGATGCTGATTGTCGAGCTTGCCAACCCGCTCGACCCGGCGCCCTCGGCCTTGCTGGCCGAGGCGCAGGCGCTGCAAAACGCGATCTACCCGCCCGAGGAAAATTTCGCCCTGCCCACCGAGGCGCTGGCGGCGGCGGATATCCGCTTTTTCGCCGCGCGCGAGGGCGAGGTGCTGCTGGGGGTCGGGGCGGTCAAGCTGCACGACGGCTATGGCGAGGTGAAGAGCATGTTCACCGCACCAGCAGGCCGGGGCAAGGGCATCGCCGCCGCCATTCTGCGGGCGATCGAAGACATCGCGCGCGACGAGGGCAAATCCCATCTGCGCCTTGAAACCGGCGACGAGCTGGAAGCCGCCGTGCGGCTCTACAACCGCTTCGGCTTCACCCGCTGCGGCCCGTTTGGCGATTACCAGGATAACGGCTCGTCGGTCTTTATGGAAAAGCGGCTATGAGCCTATTTTTCGGCTTTGCGCGCTTCGGCGGCGGCTTTCATCCGGGCCAGCAGCTCGGCTTTGGTCTCGCGCTTGCCAAAGGGGTTCTTGTCGGTGCCGCGCGCATTATGCTCGGCATGTTTCGGGGCGTTCTTGCCGATCTTCGGCGCGCCAGCGGCTTTGTAGTCCATCGAATGGTTCTTTCATCGGGGCGCATTGCGCGCCGTTTCGCCTTGGCTCATGCCCGAAATCGCACGATTGCACAAGGTGGGAGCATCTGATGCACCTGCTCGCCGCCACCCCCGGCCAGATCGACGACGGCAAGGATGCCGTCGATCTGGGCCAGACCCCCGCCGATCTGGTCTTCATCTCAGCCGCCGATACCGAGCTGGCGGCGCTCTCGGTGGCGCGCTCCGAAATGGACCGCGCACCCACGCTGCGGCTCGCCAATCTCATCCATCTGTCCCACCCGATGAGCGTCGATCTGCATATCGACGCCTGCGCCCGGAAATCCCGTCTGGTGATCGCCCGCGTGCTCGGCGGCTTGGGCTATTGGCGCTATGGGGTCGAACAATATGCGGCCCATCTATACGAGGCCGGTGTGCCGCTGGCGCTTCTACCCGGCGATGACAAACCCGACCCCGATCTGAGGCGGCTGTCGACCGTATCGGATGAAGATTACGACGCGCTCTGGGCCTATCTGGTCGAGGGCGGACCGGAAAACGCCACCAATCTGCTCTCCTATGCGGGCGCGATGCTCGATGGCGGCGAAAAGCCGACCCCGGCCAAGCCGCTCCTGCGCGCCGGGGTGTTCTGGCCCGGTGCAGGCATGGCCGATCTCGATGCCGTGCGCGAAAGCTGGACCGAGGGCGCGCCGGTCGTGCCCTTCATCTTCTACCGCGCGCTCTTGGAGGGCGCCGGGCTGCACCCCGTCACCCGCCTGACCCGCGCCCTGATCAAACGCGGGCTGAACCCGCTGCCGATCTTCGTCGCCTCGCTGAAAGACCCGGTCTCTGTCGCCACGCTTGAGGCCCTGTTCACCGCCGCCCCGCCCGCCGTGATCCTCAACGCCACCGCCTTTGCCGTCGGCACCCCCGATGGCAGCGATGGCGCGCTGAACCCGCTGACCATGCCAGCCGCCGCTGCCGCCCCGGTGTTTCAGGTGGTGCTCTCCGGCGGGTCGGAAGAGGTCTGGGAAACCGGTCAATCCGGCCTCTCGGCCCGCGACATCGCCATGAACGTGGCCCTGCCCGAGGTCGATGGTCGGGTGCTGACCCGTGCGATCAGCTTCAAGGGCGAAGCCTTCTTTGACGACGCCACCCAATGCCCCATCGCCGCCTATCGCGCCCGCGAAGACCGGGTTGCCTTCGTGGCCGACCTCGCCGCCAACTGGGCGCACCTGCGCGCCACGCCTGAAGCCGAACGCAAGGTCGCGCTGGTTCTGGCGAACTATCCCAACAAGGATGGGCGGCTCGCCAATGGCGTCGGCCTCGATACCCCCGCCGCCACGGTGCACGCGCTGCAGCTCCTGAAAGCCGCTGGTTACCGGGCGGATACCCCGCCCGAAAATTCCGATGCGCTGATGCAGGCGGTGATGGCCGGGCCGACCAACTGGCTCACCGACCGGGCCGAGCGGCAGGGCGGGGTGACACTTAGCCTTGAGGCTTACCAATCCCATTTCGACGCCCTGCCGGACTCCGTGCGCGAGGCGATCACCAGCCGTTGGGGCGCGCCTGAGGCCGATCCCTTTGTCGAGCCGGGCGTGGGCTTCAAGCTCTCGGTGCTCCGCTACGGCAACGTCACCGTCGGCCTGCAACCGGCGCGCGGCTACAATATCGACCCGACCGAGACCTACCATTCCCCCGACCTCGTGCCGCCGCACAACTACCTCGCCTTCTATTTCTGGCTGCGACACCAGCAGGGCGCGCAGGCCATCGTGCATATGGGCAAGCATGGCAACCTCGAATGGCTGCCCGGCAAGGCGCTGTCGCTCTCGGCCGAATGTTTCCCCGAGGCGGTGCTGGGGCCGATGCCGTATGTCTACCCGTTCATCGTCAACGATCCGGGCGAGGGCACGCAGGCCAAGCGCCGGGCGCAGGCGGTGATCGTCGATCACCTGACCCCGCCGCTCACCCGCGCCGAAACCTATGGCCCGCTGCGCGATCTCGAAGCGTTGGTTGATGAATATTACGAGGCCGCTGGGGTCGATCCGCGCCGCATCGACCATCTGCGCCGCGAAATCCTGTCGCTCTCCGCCGTCACCGGGCTTGATGCCGATGTGGGCATGAGCGGCACGGATGAAGACAGCGATCTGGCCAAGCTCGATGCCTATCTTTGCGAACTCAAAGAGGCACAGATCCGCGACGGGCTGCACATCTTCGGCCAAAGCCCCGAGGGGCGCTTGGAACGCGACCTGTTGCAAGCGCTGGTCCGGGTGCCGCGCGGCGCGGGCGAGGGCGGCGATGCCTCGCTCATCCGCGCTCTGGCCGCCGACCTTGATCTGGGCACCGATCCGCTCGATTGCGAGATGGCCGCGCCCTGGATCGGCCCCCGCCCCGAGCTGCTCACCGCCCCCGGTGGCTGGCGCAGCCACGGCGACACCGTCGAGCGGCTGGAATTGTTAGCCTCTCGGCTTATCGACGGCGAAATGCCCGCCCCCGGCCCGGCCAGTGCTGCGGTGATCGAGGCGATCGAGGCCCATATCCGCCCCACCTTGCGCGCCTGTGGCCCGAACGAGGGGCAGGGGCTCCTCACCGCTCTGGCCGGAAAATTCCTTGCTCCCGCCCCCTCCGGAGCCCCCACGCGCGGGCGGCTCGACGTGCTGCCGACGGGCCGGAATTTCTATTCCGTCGACACCCGCGCCGTGCCCAGCCCCACCGCTTGGGCTTTGGGATGGAAATCGGCCAATCTGCTGATCGAGAAATATCTGCAAACCCATGGCGACTGGCCGCGCTCGATGCTGGTCACCGCCTGGGGCACCGCCAATATGCGCACCGGCGGCGATGACATCGCGCAGGCGCTGGCCCTGATGGGGGTGAAGCCCCAATGGGAAGGCGCCAACCGCCGCGTCACCGGCTTCGAGATCATCCCCGCCACCGCGCTGGGCCGCCCCCGCGTCGATGTCACCCTGCGCGTGTCGGGCTTCTTCCGCGATGCTTTCCCCGGCCTCATCGCGCTGGTCGATAGCGCCGCCCGCGCGGTGATGGCGCTGGATGAATCCGACGAAGACAACCCCGCCGCCGCCCGCGCCCGCGCCGGTGAAAGTTCCGCGCGGGTCTACGGCTCCAAACCCGGGGCATATGGCGCCGGGCTGCAGGCGATGATCGACGAGCGGCTGTGGAAAACCAAGGCCGATCTGGCCGATGCCTATCTGGAATGGGGCGGCTATGCCTATGGCGCCGGGGCCGAAGGTGAGCGCGACCGCGTCGGCTTCGAGGCCCGCCTCAGCCAGACCGAAGCTATCGTGCAGAATCAGGACAACCGCGAGCACGACCTGCTCGACAGCGACGATTACTATCAGTTCGAAGGTGGCGCGGCGGCGGCGGTCTCCACCCTTCAGGGCCGCGACCGCCCGCTTTATCACAACGATCATTCCCGCCCCGAGCGCCCGCTGATCCGCACACTGGATGATGAAATCGCCCGCGTGGTGCGCTCGCGCGTGGTGAACCCGAAATGGATCGAAGGGGTCAAGCGCCACGGCTACAAGGGCGCTTTCGAGATCGCCGCAACGGTCGATTACATGTTCGCCTTCGCCGCCACCACCGGCGCGGTGAAAAGCCACCATTTCGATCTGGTCTATGAGGCCTTTCTGGAAGACGACGCGACGCGGGAGTTCATCGAAGAACACAACGCCCCGGCACTGGCCGAGATCGCGCAAAGGCTGGAGGAAGCCATCGAGCGTGGCCTCTGGCAGCCCCGCTCCAACTCCGCCCGCGCCCGGCTTGACGAGCTGAAATGACCCATCTGCGCCATGCCGGAAAATCTGATGCCGACCAGCGCGCCGCCCTGATCGAAATCGTCGAGGGCACGCCCTTTCTGATGGAGATCCTGCACGCCGCCCGCACGCTCGACCTGCCCGATTGGTGGCTGGTTTCCGGCGCGATCTACAACGCGGTCTGGAACGCCCTGACCGGGCGCGCGCCGACCCATGGCATCAAGGATGCCGATCTGTTCTATTTCGATCCCGACACGTCGTGGGAGGCGGAAGATCGCCACATTCGCCGCGCCGAGGGGCGTTTTGCCCCCGAGCCGCCGGTGGAGATCCGCAATCAGGCCCGGGTGCATCTGTGGTACGAGGATCACTTTGGCCAGCCCTATCCGCCGCTGGCGAGCGCCACCGAGGGTATCGACCGCTTTGCTTGCAAGACCCACGCGGTGGGGCTGCGGCTGGAGCGTGACGATAGCCGCAGCCTCTATGCCCCCTACGGGCTCGACGATATTTTCGCCTTCCGCCTCACGCCCAATACGCGGCTTGAGAATCGCGCCACCCATGATGCCAAGGCCGCCCGGCAGATGGCGCTCTGGCCGGAGCTGACCTTCATCCCTTGGCCGGACCCGGTGATTTAACCCGGCCCGCCCACAGTCCTGTCCAACGGCGCAGATAAAATCGCTCACCCGCGCAGATCGAATGAGCCGACGCTGTTGTGGTGCCCGAAATTCCTGCTACCTGTCCTCTACCGACACTGTATGGGTTGAGCTTCTCACATCATGAATGAACCATCATCAGAGACCACCGGCATGACGCCGTACCAGTTCTTTGCTATCGATGACCCGGCCCCGATCCTTGCCCTGATCCGCGAAAGCTTTGCCTATATGGACGGACGGGTGCATCCGCCCAGCTCCATGCACCGGCTCACCCCGGCGGCGGTGCGCCAACAGGCCGATGCGGGCGAGGTCTGGGTGATCGGTCCGCCCGAGGCGCCCGAAGCCTGCATGTTTCTCACCCCGAAGCCAAAAGCGCTCTATCTGGGCAAGCTTGCCGTCGCCAAGGGCGCGCGGGGCAAGGGCCATGCCCGCGCCCTGATCAAGATGGCCGAAGCGCGCGCGCGGGTCTTCGGGTTGCAGGTGTTGGAGCTGCAAACGCGGGTGGAGCTGATCGAAAACCATGCCACCTTTCAGGCGCTGGGCTTTGTCAAATCCGGCGAAACCGCTCATCCGGGCTACGACCACCCCACCTCCTACATCTTTCGCAAGCTGATCGAGTAGGCGCTTTCACCCGGCACGCAATTTGGGCAGTTTCGCGTCGGGCTGCCCAATCGGGCGAGCGCCGGTCGGGGGAGTGGCGTTTGTGACGTTTCCCCGCCCGAACAGCGCCCTTCAAGGCGCCGGGCGAGCGCCGGTCCGGCCGAGCGGACTGGCGCTATTGCGGCTTCTCAATCACGCGGACAAGCAGGCAGTTTGCGGCTTGCATAAATGGCATCGCTCACAGGCTGGGATGCGCCACCCCCCGGGGCGGCACTCGCCCTGCAAATGTTACCGGCAGCGCACCCGCGCCGTCATCAGCGCCGCGTCGCCTTCCATCGACCCTTCCACCACAGCGCAGGGTGTCGCGGCCCGCACTGCCTCTATGGCCTTGGCGAAGGTGGCCGAGCGGCTGGGCAGGGGCTCCGGCGAGGTGCGGCAGATCTCGGCCTCGCCCGCACGAATATAGATGGTGAAGCTGCTCCCCCCCGCGCGCGCCTCATAGCGCTGGGCATGCATGAAGCGCGGGCTGGGGCTATCGCATCCGGCCAGCAGACCGGCGGCACAGATCAGACCCAGAAGAACAGCACGCGTAACCATATCTTCATCTTTGCGCCATCATGGTTAACCAATGGTTAACCAATGGTTAACCGCCCCCCCTGCGTCAGCTCGTCGCAGTTTTCATTTCCCCTGCGCTTGTTATTTGCATTCCAAATCCTGAATATGAAAGCCATAGGAGCTGTAACATGCAACTCACCCGCGCAGCGGACAAATATTCTCCGCTCTATTTTCTGTCATCCGTGGGGGCTGGCGGTCTGAGCGTCACCTTCTTCATGTATCTGTTGTTCTGGGTTCCGCACAAAGGCCGTGCGGTGCCGATTTTTGAAGATATTGCCGCCGCTTGGGCGAAAGGCGCACTGCCGCTGAAGGTCGCAATCGTGGTGGCCATGGCGGGCATCGCCATCTTTACGGTGATGAATCTCCAGAAACTGATCTGGAATATCTCGGCCTATAACGCCTGGAAGCAAACCGCTGCCTATGAAACGGTGCGCAATTCCAATGCCGAAACCACGCTGCTGGCCTATCCGCTGGCGCTGGCGATGAGCGTGAATGCGCTGTTCATTGCCGGGCTGGTCTTTGTGCCGGGGCTCTGGACCGTGGTGGAATACCTCTTCCCCTTCGCGCTGGCGGCGTTTCTGGCCATCGGCCTGTTTGCTCTGTCGATCATTGGCGACTTTCTGGGCCGCGTGCTGACCGCCGGTGGCGTGTTTGACGTCACCGCCAACAATTCCTTCGCGCAGCTTCTGCCCACCTTCTCCCTGTCGATGGTGGCGGTTGGCCTGTCGGCTCCGGCGGCGATGTCGACGAATTCCTTCGTCGTGTCGGCGGGGGTGATGACCTCGACCTTCTTCGGCACCGCAGCCATGGTCTATGGGGTTGTGGCGCTGATCACCGCCTTCAATTCGATGCTGCATTATGGCACCTCGAAAGAAGCCGCCCCGACCCTGATGATCATCATTCCGGTGATGACCACGCTGGGCATTATGATGATGCGGCAGGGCCACGGGCTGCATGGGGTGTTTGAAGCTCATAGCAACGAGGGCGAAACCATGGTGCTGCTGTCGCGCCTGCTCTCGGTGCAGTTCCTGTTTCTGCTGCTGGGTCTGACGGTGCTGCTGCGTCAGGGCTATTTCAAAGAATTCGTCTTCGGTTCGAAAACCTCGCCCGGTTCCTATGCGCTGGTCTGCCCCGGTGTGGCGCTGTCGGTGATGATCCAGTTCTTTGTGAACAAGGGGCTGGTGGCCGCTGGCGTTATCGCCAAATACGGGGTGATCTACTGGGGGGAAACTGCGGTGGCGATCCTGTTCCAGATTGCCATGGTGGCGCTGGTCTTCCGTCTCAATCGTCAGCATTTCGCGCGCAGCGCTGAAGCCGATGCGGTTCCGGCGGAATAGCCGTCAGAAAACGTCCAGAGAACGTGATGCGAAAGGGGCGGGCCGGTTGGTCCGCCCCTTGTCATTACCGGCCCAGAGACGCAATCTGCCCCGACACGCGAACAAGGATAACCCCATGACCGACGCCCCGCAAAACGACGACAGCCGCCACAATATGAAGATGGCCAAGAAAAAGGCCGCGCGCGACAAGATCATGGCCACCAAGACCGAGGAAAAGGGCTTGATCATCGTCCATACCGGCAAGGGTAAGGGCAAAAGCTCCGCCGCCTTCGGGATGATCTTCCGCGCCATCGCCCATGGCATGCCCTCTGCCGTGGTGCAGTTCATCAAGGGCGGGATGGAGTGCGGCGAGCGCGATCTGATCACCGAACGGTTCTCGGATATCTGCCAGTTCTACACGATGGGCGAGGGCTTCACCTGGGAGACCCAGGACAAAAGCCGCGACATCGAAATGGCGCAGGCGGCCTGGGAGAAATCAAAAGAGCTGATCCGCGATCCGAATATCCGCATGGTGCTGCTCGACGAAATCAACATCGCCCTGCGCTACGATTACATCGACGTGGCCGAGGTGGTGAGCTTCCTGCAAACCGAAAAACCGCCGATGACCCATGTCATCCTCACCGGCCGCAACGCCCATGAGGCCCTGATCGAGGCGGCCGATCTGGTCACCGAAATGGAGCTGATCAAACACCCGTTCCGCTCCGGCGTAAAAGCGCAAGCCGGGGTGGAATACTGACCCCGGTCCCTTCTTAGACCACGGTTGCGCCGAACAGAGCGCCGATGGCGGCGGTGGCGGCCATGGCGAGGGCGCCCCAAAGCGTCACGCGGGCCACGGCTTTCAGAACCGGCGCGCCACCCGCCTGCGCCGACAGCGCCCCAAGGGCGGCCAGCGATACCAGCGAGGCCGCCGTCACCGACGGGATCGCCAGCGACATCGGCACGAAGGCGGCAACCGTCAGCGGCAGCGCGGCCCCAACGGTGAAGGTCGCGGCCGAGGCCAGCGCCGCCTGCACCGGGCGCGCGGTGATGGTGTGCGAAATGCCGATCTCGTCGCGGGCATGGGCGGCCAGCGCATCCTTCGCGGTCAGCTGTTTCGCCACTTCCAGCGCCAGCTCTTTCTCAAGCCCACGCTCGACATAGATCGCGGTGAGTTCCGCCAGCTCTTCCTCGGGCCGGTCACGCAGGGCGGCCTTTTCCTTTTCCAGATCGGCGCGCTCGGTATCGGATTGCGACGAGACCGACACATATTCGCCCGCCGCCATCGACATCGCGCCCGCCACCAGCCCGGCAATCCCGGCCACCAGCACCGCGCTCTGGCTTGATGCCGCCGCCGCGACCCCGACGATCAGACTGCCGGTCGAGACGATCCCGTCATTCGCGCCCATCACCGCGGCGCGCAGCCAGCCAACCCGGTGCGCCATATGGTGTTCGTCGAAGTGATAATGCTCGTCCATGTCGATCATCCTTACCTGCTGCCGCCGTGGCGCTGCATTTGTCTTGCGCCGCACCGGGCAGCCCCGCATCCTGTGGGCAAACCTGATGGAGGCCGCATGTCGAATTTCACCCTGCTTGGCATTTCCGGCGCCCTTCGGCAAGGCAGCACCAACCGGTTACTCCTGCGCGAAGCGGTGCGGCATTTTGGCACGGCGACCCTTGTCGAAGCCGATCTGCGCCTGCCACTCTACGATGGCGATCTGGAAGAGGCGTCGGGCATTCCCGCGCCGGTGCAGCTTTTGGCCGACCAGATTGCCGCTGCCGATGCGGTGCTGATCTCGACCCCGGAATATAACAAAAACATCCCCGGCGTGCTGAAAAACGCCCTCGACTGGGTCAGCCGGGTGAAGGGCAATCCGTGGAACGGTAAACCCGTGGCGCTGATGTCTGCCGCCGATGGCCGCGCAGGCGGCGAGCGCGCGACGAACTCACTGGTGCTGGCAATGATGCCCTTCCGCCCCCGGCTGGTCTACGGCCCGGAAGTCTGCGTGGCTAACTGCCGCTCGGCCTTCCGCGAGGATGGACGCCTGACCGACGACCGCGCCGCCAAACTGCTCGGGCTGTTGATGGAAAAACTGCGCGGCGAGCTGGGCGGGTAGGCGGCCCGCGTTCTTGCCCTCTTCCGCCCGATGCGCGCCGAAGGCGCAGGGCGAGCGCCTGCCCGTGAGGGCGGGCTGGCGCTGTGGGGGCGTGGGTATGCGCTCAAAAGCAGGCAGTTTGTTGCAGGTATAAATGGCGTTGCACACACGCCAAGGCGCGCCAGCCCCCGGGCAGGCACTCACCCTGCTCAGTCCAAGCTACAAATTGGCCTCGACCCTGAACCCTTCAGGAATGCCGTCTTCGCCGTCGAGCACCAGATCGGCCATGGTGATCCCCACCATCGGCGCCATGCCAAAGCCGATCTTAAAGCCGCCATTGGCGATGAAATGCCCCTCGCGCCCCGGCCAGGCCCCGAGCATCGGCGAGCGGGTCTTGGCGCGCGGCCGCAGCCCGGCCCAGCGGGTCACCACCGGGGCCTCGGTAATCGCCGGGCAGGCGGCGCGGGCGCGGGCGATCACCTCTTCGAGCTGCTCGTCGCAGCTAAACGGCGCGTCAAACTCCCGCTCGGTGGTCGAGCCGATTGCCACCGTGCCATCGGCATGGGGCACGATATGCACAGACCCCGCAAAGATCTGCGGCAGCTCGCGGGCGTCATATTTCAGCGAGGCGGATTGCCCCTTGATCGGCGCGCCCACCACTTTGCCGAAAATCTCCGACAGTTCCACCAGCCCGGCAGATCCGGTGGCCCAGACCACCTTGCCCTCATCCGCCGCTTCGCTCACGATCTCGCCCCCTAGCGCCTCAACCGCCGCCGCCAGCGCCGGGATCGCGGTGCGCGGCGACATCCGTGCGGTCAGCGAGTCGTATATCAACAGCCCCGTGGGCGTGATCGGTGCCCAGTCGCGCGGTGCCTCGATGATCTCCCAGGCAAACTTGCCCTCCCACAGGTCCGCAGCGGTTTTCGCCCGTTCCCGCGCCAGCTCCAGCGCGTGATCGTCGGCAATCGGTTGCAACCGGCCAGAGCGCAGATAGCCCGGATCGCGCCCGCCAATCCGCGCCACCTCGGCCCAGAATCCCTCGCCCATCGCCAGCGAGGCAAACTGGAACGCCTTCTTATCGTTCCAGTTTTCCGGCACATGCGGGGCCAGCGCCCCGACCAGCCCGCCCGATGATCCAGCCCCCGGCCCGCCGGGATCGACCACCCGCACCTTGGCGCCCTTCGCCGCGCAGCCATAGGCCACGGCCAACCCGAACGCCCCCGCGCCACGCACCGTTACATCCACCATTGCCAAGCCCTCCGGCCTCACGCATTCTCGCGCTTTGGAAGCTTTCTAGGGGAAGTGATGCGCGAGAGCCAGCACGCCACTGTCGCATGGAACGAGCAGGGCACGCCTGTCTCGACCCGCTTTGATGATCCCTATTTCAGCCTCGATAACGGGCTGGAAGAAACCCGTCATACCTTTCTGGCCGGCAACGATCTGCCCGCGCGATTTCAGCCCGGTTTTCAGATCGCCGAACTCGGCTTTGGCACCGGGCTCAACCTGCTCGCCACCCTCATCGCCTTTCGCGCCGCAGGCAGCCCCGGCCCGATCCGCTTCACCAGTTTTGAAGCCTTCCCGATGCGCGCCGACGAGATCGCCCGCGCCCTTACCGCCTTCCCCGAAGCCGAAGCCGTTGCCGCGCCGTTTCTGGAGGCTTGGGCGCGGGGCGAGACGCGGTTTGATCTGGGCGGAGTTGAGGTTGAGGTCATCATCAGCGACGCCCGCGAAACTCTGCCGCGCTGGCCGGGGCAGGCCGATGCCTGGTTTCTTGATGGCTTCAGCCCGGCCAAGAACCCCGAGCTTTGGAACGAAGCGCTGATGCAGGCGGTGGCGGATCACACCACCCCGGGCGGCACGGCGGCCACCTATACTGCCGCAGGCTTCGTGCGACGCGGGCTTGAGGCGGCAGGCTTCACCGTCACCCGCCAACCCGGTTTCGGACGCAAACGCCACATGACCGTGGCTCAGAAGGAGCGCTCTGCGTGAGCCAGCAAAACACCCGTCTCGGCATCATCCTGATGATCGCCTCAGCCTTCGTCTTTGCGATGCAGGATGGCATCTCGCGCCACCTCGCCGGGCAATACAACGTCTTCATGGTGGTGATGATCCGCTATTGGTTCTTTGCGGGCTTCGTCATCGTTGTGGCCACCCGCAAGGCTGGTGGGTTGCGAGCGGCGGCGGCCACCACACAGCCGCTGGTGCAAACCGCGCGGGCGCTGCTGCTGATCTCCGAAATCTGTGTGACGATCTATGCTTTCGTCCGGCTCGGCCTGATCCCGACCCACGCGATTTTCGCCTCTTACCCGCTGATCATCGCCGCCCTTTCCGGCCCGATCCTGGGCGAGCGTGTCGGGCCGCGCCGCTGGGCCGCCATCGGGGTGGGCTTCATCGGCATCCTGATCGTGCTGCGCCCCGGCTTTGCGGTCTTCGCCCCGGAATCGCTGATCGCGGTTCTGGCGGCGATCCTCTGGGCCAGCTACGGGCTCCTCACCCGCTACGCCGCCCGCCGCGACAGCTCGGCCACCTCGTTTTTCTGGGCTGGCGTCGTGGGTGCCCCCGCGATGACCGCGATCGGTCTGTGGCATCTGGAACCGATGAGCGGCCCCGACTGGGGCTGGATGGCGGTGCTCTGCGTCTCCGGCGCGCTGGGCCACTACCTGCTGATCCGCTGCTATGAAGTGGCCGAAGCCTCGGCGGTGCAGCCCTTCGCCTATCTGCAGCTGGTCTTCGTCACCCTGATGGCGGTGCCGGTCTTCGGCGAAACCCTCGAACCGCCCGTCGCCCTTGGCGCCGCCATCGTGGTGGGTGCAGGCCTCTTCACCGCCTGGCGCGAACGCAAGCGTGCCGGAACACGCCCCGTTATCGGCTCTTGAGCTCTTCCAGAAACCGGATCGGTTCGACCTGCCCGGTCAGCCGGGCGCGGTAGTTGGGCAGGCTTTCGGTCACCCGCATCACGTAGTTCATCGTCTCGTTGAACGGGATGCTTTCGATCCAGTCGACCACATCCACGTTCGGATCGCGCGGGTCGCCATAGGTCTCGATCCACTGCCGCGCACGCCCCGGCCCGGCATTATAGGCCACCGCGATCAGCACCGGGTTATTGCCGAACTCTTCGATCAGATAGGCCAGATATTCCGAGCCGAGCCTTGTGTTATAGGCCATTTCCGAGGTCAGCCGTCCCGGCTCGTAATCCACCTCCACCCGTCTGGCCATGTCCTTCGCGGTGCCCGGCATCAGCTGCATCAGCCCCATCGCGCCCACCCGCGACAGCGCGCCCGGATTGAACTCGCTCTCGCGCCGCGAGATCGACATTTCCAGCGCCCGCGGCACGGTGCGGTTGCCACGCCCGATATCCGGCGTGGGGAAATACGGCCGGTTCAGCATCAGCCCGTGATAGGACACCGCATATTTCGCCAGCGCCAGCTGCAGATAGGGGGCGTTCGCGTCTTCCGCCCACTGGGTCAGCGCCGCCAGCCCGGCCGCATCAAGGCTTTCCGACAGCTGCACCACGAAGCGCCGCGCCAGATAAAGCTCGCCCGCCGCCAGCGACAGCCGCGCCGCCTCCATCACCGAGCTCGTCCAGAACGGCGCCTGATGATAATCGCCCGCCCGCGCCGGCCCGGTCAGCGCCGGATCCATCGCCATCCCGGCCTTTTCGGCGGCCAGCAGCCCGTAAAACGCGGTCTGGTTCTGCCCGGCCCGCGCATAGGCCGTGCGCGCTTCGTCCGCCCGCCCCAGAGCTTCCAGCGCACGGCCTTCCCAATACCCGGCGCGGCCCAGGCTGATCGGGCTTTCCACCCCGCCCGCAAAGGCGCGGAAATGGCTCAGCGCCTTGGTCGGATTATAGAGCTTGGTCAGCGCCACATAGCCCGCGAGCCATTCCAGCTCGTCGCGGGTATCGCCGCCGTTCAGATGATGGTTTGCCGCGACTTTATAGGCAGTCTCGGCCTTGCCCTCGCGCATCGCCCAACGGGCCAGAACCAGCCGCCAGCCCGCCCACATATCGGGCTTGCCCAAAGCCGTCGCCGACCCCGACCGCTCAAGGATCAGCGCGATGGCATCGTCATTGCGCCCCTTGCGCGCGCGCCATTGAAAGCGCTCAAAGGCCAGCCCCGGATCATCCGCCATCGCTGCGGGCACATGGCTGATCGCCGCGTCCACGCCGTTTTCATCGTCATGCAGAATGATCCGCGCCTGCGCCAGTGCCCGGTGCTCATCGTCCACCCGGGGCAGCATCCGCTTGGCCTCGCCCGTCAGCCCGCGCCAGAGCAGCATGTCGAGCCGTTTCCAGTGCTGATGCGCCAGCGTTTTCGGCCAGTCTACCATGAACTGCGCCTCTTCCTCTTCCGAGATGGAAAAGCTCGTCCAGCCCCGGA
This sequence comes from Paracoccaceae bacterium, assembly GCA_050288685.1. Taxonomy (GTDB): domain Bacteria; phylum Pseudomonadota; class Alphaproteobacteria; order Rhodobacterales; family Rhodobacteraceae; genus Sinisalibacter. Next base: position 43,953 of record JBNKEH010000008.1, read on the forward strand.
TCGCCTCGGCCATCGCCTCTTGCTTGGCGCCGGTTTCCCACAGCGCCTTGGCAAAGCGCAGCGTGCCCCAGCCGGTTTCGGGCTTCTGCTTTATGAAGAAATCCAGCACCGCCGCATAGCTTGCATCTTCCGGAATGGTTTTTTCCGAGCGCTCGCGCAGCAGCGCCAGCCCCGGCCAGTCGGGGCGACGCTTGAGAAAAACCTGCACCTCGTCAAAGCTGCCTTCAGAGGCCCGCAGCCGGTTCCACTCCACGATATCGCGCGCCACCGAGCCCTCAGGCCCCGCCGCCGCCAGCCCGCCCTCCCAGTTGCCATGGCGCGTCAGCTCCAACCCCGATTGCAGCGCTGCAACCGTGGCGGCGTCCTGTGCCGCAACAGGGGCGGCGAGCAGGGCGATCAGTGAAAGGGGCGCAAGCAGCGCGCGAAGCGGGGAAGGGCGACGGTTAATCATGAGCGAGTCGTAACGCGCATGTTTCCCAGAGCAATACATATTCTTGGCATTTGCCGGGCAAGCGGCTAGTTTCCGCCGCGTTTCACCCGGCACCGACTCAGGCCCCGGGCGAAAGCACAACGCATAACAACAAAGGAGCGTGTCATGTTCAAAGGATCAATTCCTGCCCTGGTCACGCCGTTCAAGAACGGCGAGCTGGACATTGATACGCTCAAACACCTTGTCGACTGGCATGTCGAACAGGGCTCGAGCGGTCTGGTGCCGGTGGGCACGACCGGCGAAAGCCCGACCCTGACCCATGCCGAGCACGAGCGTGTGGTCGAAGAGGTGGTGAAAGCCGCCGCAGGCCGCATTCCGGTGATCGCCGGGGCCGGGTCGAACAACACCGTTGAAGCGGTGCGTCTGGTCGAACACGCCAAGCGCGTCGGTGCCGATGCGGCCCTCGTGGTAACGCCCTATTACAACAAGCCCACCCAGCGCGGGCTTCTGGCGCATTACCGCCGTCTGGCCGAGATCGGCCTGCCGATCGTCGTCTACAACATCCCCGGCCGCTCGGTGGTCGACATGACGCCTGAGACCATGGGCGAACTGGCAAAGCTCGACATGATCGTCGGGGTGAAAGACGCGACCGGCGATCTGGCGCGTGTGGCCAAGCAGCGCCTGACCTGCGGCACCGATTTCATCCAGCTTTCGGGTGAAGACGCCACCGCCGTGGGCTTCAACGCCATGGGCGGGCAGGGCTGCATCTCGGTCACCGCCAACGTGGCCCCGAAGCTCTGCGCCGACATGCAGGCGGCGACGCTCGCGAGCGATTACCCGCAGGCGCTGGCGCTGTCCGACAAGCTGATGCCGCTGCATCTGGCGATCTTCACCGAGCCGGGTCTGGTGGGCGCGAAATACGCGATGTCGAAGCTCGGCCTCTGCTCGCCCGAGGTGCGCCTGCCGCTGGAAGAGCTCACCGACAGCACCAAAGCCGCCATTGATGCGGCGCTGGCTCATGCCGGTCTGATCTAAGACCGGCCCGCGCGGGCGGCGAGACCCTTTCGCTGCCCGTCGCAATCGCCTATATGCGGCCCATTATGGCCAAGAAACCGAAGACAGATCCGAATTACAAGGTGATCGCCGAGAACCGGCGGGCGCGGCACGACTATGCCATCGAGGAAGATCTCGAATGCGGCATCATCCTGTCCGGGTCTGAGGTGAAAAGCCTGCGCATGGGCGGCACCAATATCGCCGAAAGCTATGCCGCCGTGGAAGAGGGCGAGCTGTGGCTGGTGAACAGCTCCATCGCGCCCTATGAACAGGCGAAAACCTGGGGCCATGAAGAGCGCCGCAAGCGCAAGCTGCTGGTGTCGAAAAAAGAGCTGTCCAAGCTCTGGAACGCCACCCAGCGCAAAGGCATGACGCTGGTGCCGCTGGTGCTCTATTTCAACCATAAAGGCATCGCCAAACTGAAGATCGGCATCGCCAAGGGTAAGAAGAACCACGACAAACGCGCCGATGAAGCCAAACGCGACTGGGGCCGCCAAAAAGCCCGCCTGATGCGCGAAAAAGGCTGAGCCGAGAGCGCCAGCCAAACGCCCCGCAGGGCGTGCCTTCATGCGCACCGCGCGTCTGTCGTTGAAAAGCCCACCTTCTCCGCCCGACGACGGCGCCAGCTACCCGGTGGCCTGATCAACGCAACGCGATAGCCAACCTTCACCGCCCGGCGGAACGCCGGGCGACGCCCGACCCTCCCCCCGGGCGGGCGTTTGGAGCCTCCATGGGAAGCTCATCGGGTTGCTATGCTTTAAGACACGGCACCCCGACCACCCCCAGCACAACGCCCACCCAGTGTCGGGCGTCTCCCGTTTCTCGCAGCGGTCCGCATCGTGTGCATCCCACCCCCGTATCCCCTTGCAACGAAAAGCTTTACCCCAACACCCTTCGCCGTAATATCGGCGTATTGATGACGCCATATTCAACCAGAAGGCCTTTGAAACGATGAATGCCCCCGACCGGAAAACCACCGCCAGCCCGCACCCGTTGATCGGACGTCTGGTTGATCAAGAGGTGCTGGAGAAGCTGGGAGCATCGCAAGCAGGGGGGCGGAACTGATGGTCAAGTGGGGATCTGTGGAGCTGCCCGAGCTGGAACATCGGCCACGTATTGGCGGAAAGCCCGAGCGTTGGCCTGCGGAGCCGGGTGTTGTTCACCTGCCGACAGGGATGCGACTGGATTATGACATCAAAGCCTTGCCCTTTATCGACCGGGGGCAATGGCAGGAGCTTCTGCTATACGCGCCCCCCGGCGAGGATTGGCAGGTGCATATCGTGACGGCCGTGAAAGCGCCGGGGCTGACAAATCGAATTGTAGATTATCTTGGCACCGATCTTCACCAGCACTTTCACTGGTCATTTGAGAAACAAGAGGCTGCAAAGCACGATTTCCTGAGCCGGTTTGGTCAGGAATTCGTTTGCTATCGCGTTGACCTGAGAGAAGGCAGTGCCATGCCCGAATGGACGGCAGAACGTCGGGAGGCCATGCTGCTGCTCTTGTTCGCCTGGTTGGAGCACCCTTGGACGAATGACAAAGACCCTTATCCTTCGACCCTGACATTTTGTACTGATGATGTGCCCGAGGTACTGCACGGCACTTTCCGCAATCCGGCCTGGGAGCGCCTGCAATGAGCGACAAGATTTGGTTTTCAGACTTTCTGAAGCGCCCAGGGCAATACTACTATTACAGGTTTTCCGAAGATATTCTTTCGCTTGATGAGTATCGGAAGATGACCGGCGCTTTAAGGCATGGTGCAGAATATGATTACAGTTGGTTGCCAAACAAGATGGTCGAATACCTGTTGTTTGGCTCGAAGAACCGTAAGCTGAAACCGGCGATAGCTATCGATACCTTCTATGTGAACGATGCGCTGCACGATCTGCTCGCCGGGTTCAATCTGGGTAAGACCCATCTGCACCCTGTCTCGTTCTACGACAAAGACGGCGTGGTGAAACAGCATGATGGTCAATACTACATGGTGCAGATGAAGGAACCGCGAGAGGTGCTCGATCGGGCAATCGGGGTCGAGCAGGGATGGATCAGCGAGAAGCACGCCCCTTCCGGGAAAATCGTTGCACAGTTGTGGGGCGATCTGGGCCACTGGCCAATGCTTCTGAAGGCGGGCTTCAGCTCGGATGTCGATCTGTGGTGCGACTTTGCCGTGCAAAAGACCCTGTTCTTTTCCGACCGTCTCAAGCAAGCGCTCGAGAAGGCAGGCTATGGTAGGATGTTCAAATTCGTTGAATGTGCATAAGGCCTTCCGCCCACCGCTGAGGGAGGAGCCCCGCCAAAGGCAGATAAGCGCCAAACCAGCCTAACCGCCCGGCGGCATATGAGGCGCGACGGCCCGTCCTCCTATCCCCCCGCGCGGGCGTTTGGCGGCTCCGGTTGAAGCAGATCGGGCGTGGATGCTTTCAAGTGCGGCGCTTAGAACAACCCCAGAAAAACGCCCACCCAGTGTCGGGCGTCGCCCGTTTTTATAGCCCCGTAGGGTGCGCATTCATGCGCACCACGCCCGGTGAAACCGGCCCAAATAACCCCTCGAACACGGCGCGACAAAACTTCGATCAGTTAGCGGTAACGTCTTTGTCGCCAAAGACTTACGCCCCTGTTCGAGTTCGAGCACCCTTCGATCAGGGGTCAGGCCACCCGGTCCGGCAGCTCAAATCCGCGCAGGAACTCTTTGGCTTCCATCGCCCGTTTTCCGGGGCGCTGGGCGCGGGTGATCTCCACCGCGCCGCTGCCGCAGGCCACGGTCAGCGGGGCCAGCATCTGCCCCGGTTCGCCTGCTCCCGCCACCACCCGGGCGCCGAGCAGTTTCACCCGTTCGCCATTCATCTCGCACCAGGCGCCGGGGAAGGGGGCAAGGCCACGGATCAGGCGGCTCACCTCCTCGGCGGGCTTGGTCCAGTCCACCCGCGCCTCGGCCTTGTCGATCTTCTCGGCATAGGTCACGCCCAGCTCAGGCTGCGGCTCCGGGGTCAGCTCGTCCAGCCGCTCCAGTGCCTCAATAATGCTCTCCGCCCCCAGCGCCGACAGCCGGTCATGCAGCGAACCCGTGGTTTCCTCCGCCCCGATCGGGATCGCGCGGCGCAGCAGCACCGCCCCGGTATCCAGCCCCGCATCCATCTGCATGATGCAAATCCCGGTCTCCATATCGCCCGCCATGATCGCGCGGTGAATCGGCGCCGCCCCCCGCCAGCGCGGCAGCAGCGAGGCGTGGATATTGAGGCAGCCCCGCTTGGGCGCGTCCAGCACCGCCTGCGGCAGGATCAGCCCATAGGCCACGACCACGGCAAGATCGGCTCCCAGCGCGGCAAGCTCGGCCTGCACCTCTTCATTGCGCAGGCTTTTCGGGTGGCGCACCAGAAGCCCCAGCTCTTCAGCGCGGGCCTGCACCGGGGTCGGGCGGTCTTTCTTGCCGCGTCCGGCAGGGCGGGACGGCTGGCAATAGACGGCGGCAATCTCATGCCCGGCCTCAACCAGCGCATCTAGCACCGGCACCGAGAAATCGGGCGACCCCATGAAGATCAGTTTCATTTCGCCAGCTTCCTTGCCTTGGCGATCAGCATGTCGCGCTTCAGCTTCGACAGGTGATCGAAATACATCTTGCCGTTCAGATGGTCGATCTGATGCTGCACAGACGTGGCCCAGAGCCCGACGAAATCGCGATCCTCAACCTCACCCGTTTCATTCATGAACCGCACCGTCACCGCGCGCGGGCGGGTGATCGTGGCCCAGACGCCGGGCAGGTTGGGGCTGGCCTCGTCATGCTCGCGCGGCTTCACCGAGGCGTGCAGCACCTCCGGGTTGGCCATTCGCACCGCTTGCCCGCGCTCTTCCGAAGCATCGACCACCGCCAGCCGCAGCGGAATGCCCAGCTGCACGGCGGCAAGGCCAACGCCGGGCATCGCCTCCATCGCACGGATCATCTCATCCCAGATCGCGCGGACCTCATCGGTGATGGCCTCGACCGGTGCGGCAGCTGTGCGCAGGCGTTTGTCGGGCCACATGACAAAGGGGCGATGGCTCATCCGGCATAGTCCTTTTCGTATTGGGCGCGGGTCCCAGCGGACAGGCGGTCGAAACTCACCAATCCGTCGAGGTGATCGAGCTCGTGCTGGGCGATGCGGGCCTCGACACCGTTGAGCTCGGCCTCGTACTTCTCGCCCTCAAGATCCATCCAGCGCATCTCTACCGTGGCGGGACGGGTGATCGGAGTTTCGATGCCGGGGATCGACAGGCACCCCTCGACCATCTCGATGCGCTCTTCCGAGACGCCAAGAATTTCGGGGTTGATCATCACCCTCGGCGTCGGCGTGCCCTCTTTCCAGCCAGCATCCATCACGAACACCCTGACGAGCGCGCCCACCTGCGGCGCGGCGAGGCCGCGACCGGGGGCGTCATACATGGTGTCGAACATTTCGGCAGTGAGGCGGCGAAGATCATCGTCGATCTCGGCAATCGCATCGCAGCGGGTCGAAAGCCGCGGATCGGGCCAGAGCAGAACAGGCCGCGTGGCCATCAGGCCCGCGCCCGCTCGCGCTTCAGCTTCTGGCTTTTGCGGGTCATGGTCTGGCGTTTGATCGGACCCAGATAATCGATGAACAGCTTGCCCTGCAGATGGTCGATCTCATGTTGCAGCACGGTGGCCCAGAAGCCGGAAAAATCCTTTTCCTGCTCATTGCCGCTGCGGTCGATCCAGCGCACCCGCACTTCGGCAGGGCGGGTGACTTCCGCATATTGCTCGGGGATCGACAGGCAGCCTTCTTCATAGACCGAGGTGTCATCCGACGAGAGAATGATCTCGGGATTGAACATCACGATCGGCTGCGGCTCTTCACTGGGGCTCTTCGCCGGATCGGCGACGATCAGCTTTTGCAGCACACCAACCTGCGGCGCGGCCAAGCCCACGCCCGGCGCGTCATACATGGTTTCAAGCATGTCATCGGCGAGCCGCAACAGCTCGTCGGAAAGGTCTGGCACAGGGTCGCAGATCTTTTTCAGACGCGGGTCGGGGTGAATTACAATCGGGCGAATACTCATGCGGCTTCATGTAGGACAAGGCTTCGCGTCACGCAATGGGGAGGCGCGTTTCGAAATCGAGTGTTTTTGCGGTAAGTCTGTAAAACACTGTCTCCCAAATGGGCAAATCGATAGGACCATTTCCTGAGTGCGATTTTACCTATGGAACGATGTGCTGGTTTGCGTCAAATAAACGGAACAAACAGACTATTGCGAGCGCGCCTGCTTTCTTGGGCGACCCTTGCACAGTTTGAGATCACAGCTAGTTTCGCCCGGACGCATTCAGGAGGCAACATGAACTTCGACGAAACCTATGATCGGATCGCGAGCCGGTCAGCAAAATGGACGGCGATGCAGGCCGCATTTGGTGTGACGGGCGAAGACCCGCTGCCGATGTGGATTGCCGATATGGATTTCAAGGCCCCTGACTTTCTGACGAAGGCCGCGCGGGACGTCGCCGAGATCGGCGATTACGGCTATTTCGCGCATCTCGACAGCTATTATGAAGCCGTGTGCTGGTGGGCGAAAACCCGCCATGGCTGGGAGATCGATCCGAGCTGGATCACCACCACCGTAAGCCTCGGCAATGCGATTGCCTTGGCTATTCAAGCCTGGTCGAAGCCCGGCGACAGCGTGGCTATTTTCACCCCTGTCTATCACGAGTTTGCCAGCAAGATCCGCCGCAATGACAGGCAGGTGACCGAGCTGCCGCTGATCCGGCGCGACGGCATGTTCGCGCTCGATTTTAAGAGCTATGACGGGTTGATGACCGGGTGCGAACGGATGCTGATACTGTCTTCGCCGCATAATCCCGGCGGGCGGGTCTGGAGCGCGGAAGAGCTGCGCGGCATCGCCGATTTCTGCCAGCGCCATGATCTGATCCTGATATCGGACGAGGTGCATAACGATCTTGTTCTGCCGGGGTTCAAACATCTGCCCACCGCCGTCGCCGTGCCGGAGATTTCCGACAGGCTGGTAACGATGACCTCGGCCTCGAAGACATTCTCAATCGCCGGCACCCGGCTCGGGGCGGCGATTATCGGCGACAAGACCCTGCGCGCCCAGTTTGCCGATACGGTGTATCGCGCCGATCTGGCCCCCAACCTTCTCGGCGTCGCCATGTCGCGCGCGGCTTTCACGCCGGAGGGTGCAGCCTGGGTCGATGAACTGCTGGTCTATCTTGCGAAGAACGTTGCGACCTTCAGTGATGGCGTCAACGCGCTTCCCGGTGTGAGCGTGCATCCGCTGCAGGGCACCTATCTGGCCTGGGCCGATTGCTCCGGCACCGGCCTGTCAGATGAGGAGCTTTGGAAGCGGGTGACCAAAGCGGGTGTGGTGCCCTCGCCCGGCCCGGCTTTCGGCCTCGGCGGATCCCAAGGCCTGCGCTTCAATCTCGGCACCCAGCATGCAAGGGTGGAGCAGGCGGTGGAGCGGCTGAGCGAAGCGTTTTCGGATCTGCAATAAAAAGCGGGGGTAAAAGCCCCCGCATTCAATCCCGATATTTTGTGTGGCTCAGTGCGTCAGCAGCGCCACCGGGGCGTTTTCGTCGCGGACGAAATCGAGCGGGGCAGTGTCGCTGACCACCGTGGCGCGTTTGAACTCGTAGCGCATCAGCGTGCCATCTTCTTCCGAGGCCACGATCAGGCACTGGTAGAGATGGCGCGACCCGTCATAAAGGTCGACCAGCCCGCGCAGTTTCGGCGCGTTATCACGGTCGAGCGCAAAGCCGGTTTCGGTGAAATCCAGCACCGGAAACACCTGATCATCCACCCGCACTCGCAGCCGGGCGTTTTTCTTCAGGGCCAGTTTGCGGGCCAGTTCCAGCCCCTCAAGCACTTCTTTCGACAAAAAGCTGGTCATCTCGACACTCCTTCGCGCCCAACATGGCGTGAACATAGTGAACGTCAAGTTAACCTATTGTGACGTGCCGATATTTTCTCAGGTGTTGTGCTCTTCCACCAGCTCGACGCCGACGACTGGACGCAGCACATGCGGCTTGGCCGGATCGTAGAGCGCGGAATCCTTGAAATCACGCGCTGCCCCCAGCGCCGGACCAACGAGGATCAGCGCGGTGCGGGTGATCTTTTCGGCCCGCACCTTCAGGCGGATGTCAGAGAGCGTGCCACGGATCAACAGCTCATCCGGCCAGCCGACGCGGTAAGCCACCACCACCGGGCAATCAGCCCCGTAATAGGGGGTGAGCACGCGCTCGATCTCGCGCATGTTGCGCACGCCAAGATGGATGGCCAGCGTCGCCCCGGTGCGGGCAAAGTTTTCCAGCGTCTCGCCCTCGGGCATGGCGGTAGATTGCATCGACACCCGGGTCAGCACGATCGACTGTGCGATCTCGGGGATGGTCAGCTCTTGCCCCAGCGCGGCGGCGGCGGCGGCATAGGCGGGCACGCCGGGCACGACTTCATATTCGATCCCGTCAGCGCGCAACCGGCGGATCTGCTCGGCAATGGCGCCGTAGAGCGAGGGATCGCCCGAATGCACCCGCGCCACATCCTCGTCCCGGTCGCGGGCCGCGAGAATTTCACCGTGGGTCGCGTCGAGCGTCATCGCGGCGGTGTCGAGCACCCGCGCGCCTTCCGGCGCTCCGGCCACCACCTCGGGCGGCACCAGCGAGCCCGCATAAAGGCAGACCGGGCAGGCGCTAATGATGCGTTGCGCTTTCAGGGTCAAAAGCTCTGGGTCGCCGGGGCCTGCGCCGATGAAATAGACCTTCATGGTCTGTCCTTTCTCAAAGATGTCTGTTGCCGACGGCGGTCAGATCGCCATCGATCCGCCGCGCATAGCCGCGCGGGGTAAACATGCGGGGACCTTCGCCCAGCTGGGCAAGGCGCGAATTGGAGCTGCCGATCAGAACCACCGTCATCATGTCGACTTCGTCGACCTCAAGCTCCGAAAGCATACGGTAGCGAATGTTTTCTTCCGGCCGCCCAAGGCTGGTGGCCAGCAGAACTGGCGTATCGGCCGGGCGATGTTCCAGCAGGATCTCGCGGGCTTCGGCCAGCAGGGTGCGGCGGCGCTTCGATACCGGGTTGTAGAAGGCGATGACGAAATCCCCCTCGGCGGCGGCACGAATACGGCTGCGTATGGTGTCGGTGGGGGTGAGCAGATCGGAAAGCGAAATGGCGCAGAAATCATGGCCCAGCGGTGCCCCGGCCCGAGCCGCTGCGGCTTGCAGTGCCGAAATGCCGGGGGTTGAAATAACCTCGACCCGCCGTGCGGCGTCCGACACACCCAGCGCCTCCGGGCCGCGATCCATCAGTTCGAACACCAGCGCGCCCATCGCATAGATGCCTGCATCGCCCGACGAAATCAGCGCCACGCGCTTGCCTTTCGCTGCCTGTTCAAGGGCATAGCGGCAACGGTCTTCCTCGCCGCCCAGCGGGAAATCGCTGCGGGTCTTGCCCACAGCCAGCGGGCCGAGCAGGTCGATATAGAAGCCGTAGCCCACCAGCTCTTCGGATTCCGCGATCAGCCGTGAGGCTTCCGGCGTGCGCCAACTGGCTTGCCCCGGCCCGATGCCGACAATCGCCAGCCGCCCGCGTGACCGACCGTTGAATTCGGTGATCGGCGCAGGGGCCTTGGCCAGCGCGCAGGTGGCATTGGCCGATTTGTGTTTTTCGACGGCAAGCTCTGTGCCCTCGGCGGTGGCCAGCGCAGCGGCTTCCGATACGCCATGGGTGCCGACCTCGGAAAACACGATCTCCGACGGATTGGCGAGGCGCGGGGTCATCGCGTCCAGCTCTTCGGCGGTGAACAGGCGCAGCGGCACGCCAAGGCTGCGGGCCAGCGCGTTCACTGCGGGCTCATCTGCCTTGAGATCCAGCGTCGCAATCGCTGCGATGGCACCGGGGGCGATATTGGCGCTGGCGAGCGTATCGCTGACCAGCTGTGCCAGCTCTTCCACCGGGGCGTTGCGTGCGCAGCCGACGCCAAGAACATACGTCTGCGGATGGTAGACCAGCTGACTGTCGCTGCCCTCGATCTGTTCATCGGTCACGATCAGATCGACCGCGCCACTTTCGTCGCTCTCAAGCCCGAAGATGTTTTCGCCGATCACGCGCGGGCGGTCGCCGGAGAGAAGCCGCGCCATCACCGCCTTGGCATCGCCAAGGTTTTGCAGCCGATAGCCTGCGGGCGGCACATCGAGCGCCACGCCAAGGGCAATATCGCCTGCTGTGGTCACTGCTGCTTCTGCATTGAGAAGGCCAGCAATTTCCCGCGCGAGCCGATTGGCCCCGCGATGACCGCCAAGCAGCGGCACCACCACGCCCCCGTCATCGGCCACCGACAGCACCGGCGGCTCGCTGCGCTTGTCCGCCAGCAGCGGAGCAACGGCGCGGATCAGGATGCCCGAGGCGCAGATGCCGATGATCGGCGTGCCTGCGGCAAACAGCGTGCGGATGTGATCGAGCGCGTTGGGGAAGAAGGCGTCGGCCTGGTCCACCCGGCCCTCGCGACCATGGATCTGCGCGCCAAGGGCGGCAGCAAGGCGATGCGCAGTGGCTTCGCCGGCGCGGTTGAGGCAGAGAATGACGGGTTTTAGAGCCACGGATCGGCGCCTTTCGTGACAAGGATCATGGAAAAATAGGGGGCAGGGTCCGGCGCTTCGCTCAGCGGCAGGATCACCTCTTCTGCCAGCGTCGCGCGCTCGATATAGCGGGCCTTGTCGGCAAGGCCGAGCTCGGTCAGCAGCGCGCGGACACGGCCCAGATGGCGGCCCAGCTTCATCAGCACGATGGAATCGGCCATCTCAATACGTTCACGTATGGTCTCGGTCGGCAGCGGCGCGGGGATCGTCGCCAGTACCTCGTTGCGCGCGGTCAATGGCAGATGGGCTTGCGCGGCGGCGGCGGTAACCGAGGTGACGCCGGGCACAACCTCGACCTCATAGCGATCTGCCAGCCGGGCGTGGAGATACATGAACGAGCCATAAAAGAACGGATCGCCCTCGCAGAGCACCACCACATCTTCGCCCGCCTCCAGCGCTTCGGCAATCCGGCTGGCGCCAAGGTCATAGGCGGCCTGTCCGGGCGCACGCTCGCGCGTCATCGGGATTTCCATCACGATTTCATGCACATCGGCCCCGATAAAGCCTTCGGCAATGCGCCGTGCAAAGCTTTCGGTGCCGGGCAGCGCCGGATAGGCGATCACCTTGGCGGCCTCAATCAGCCGGGCCGCGCGCAGGGTCAGAAGGTCGGGCGCACCGGGGCCAAGGCCAACGCCGATCAGTTTTCCTGTCATCGTTTCACCAAGCTCCACTGGATGACCGGCATCAGCGGGCGCCAGCCGGTATGGGGGCCGAGCGGTTCGGCGCGGGCGATTGAAATCTGGGTCAGATCCCCGCCATGGCGGCGATGCAGATCGGCCAGAATCGCCTGACTTTCCAGCGTGACGGCATTGGCCACCAGCCGTCCGAGCGGTTTCAGCGCCGACCATGCGGCAGCGTATGTTTCTTCCGACAGCCCGCCGCCGATGAACACCGCATCGGGGGCTTCCAGCCCGGTCAGCGCTTCGGGCACGTTGCCCTCGACCAGCTCCAGCCGGGGCGCGCCGAGCGCCAGTGCATTGGCGGCGGCCATGGCGCGGCGATCGGCGCGGGGTTCGATGCCGATAGCGCGGGCATAGCGGGCCGCACGCATCCATTCCACCGCGATCGAGCCGCAGCCGGTGCCGATGTCCCACAGAAGTGCCCCGCGCATCGGCATCAGTTTTGCCAGCGTGATCGCGCGCACTTCGCGTTTGGTCATGGTGCCGTCATGCTCGAACAGCTCATCCGCCAGCCCCGGCACGCGCGGCAGCAGCGCGGCGTCAGGGGCGGCAATGCATTCCACCGCCAGCGTGTTGAAGGGCGGCACCTCATGCGACCAGCTTTTCGCAATCCCGTCGAAGCGTTGTTCCGCCTCGCCGCCCATGTTGGCCAGCACGCTCATGGTGCTGTCGCCAAAGCCGCGCTCGGTCAGGAAACGGGCGATCTGGCCGGGGGTTTCGGCACCGGTGGTCAGGATCAACAGTCGCGCATCGGGCTGGATGAACGCGATCATCTGCTCGACCGGACGGCCATGCACGGTAAGGGTTTCGAGGTCGGCCATCGACCAGCCCATGCGCACAGCGGCAAGCTGGAAGGCCGACACCATCGGGTGATAGATGATCTCGGCCGGGTCGATGCGGCGTCCGATCCGCGCGCCAACCGAGAACCACAGCGGGTCGCCAGTGGCCAGAACCACAACGCGTTTGCCGCGCAGCCTGATCAGCGTGTCGATCAGGGCATCAAAGGGCGAGGGCCAGGCGATACGTTCCGCCATCACCCCTTCGGTCAGCTCATGATGCCGCCCGCCGCCAAGGATCACCTCGGCCGCTTCCACCACCGCGCGGGTGGCGGGGCTCAGGCCCGGAAGCCCGTCTTCACCGATACCGACAATATGCAACCAAGGGGTCATGATGTGATCTCCGGTAGGCCTGCGGCCAGCGCGTTGACGGCGGCAGAGGCGATGGCCGAGCCGCCGCGACGGCCACGCAGGGCGACGAAATTGCAGCCGCGCGGATCGTTCGCGAGTTCCGCCTTGCTTTCCGCCGCGCCGACAAAGCCAACCGGGAAGCCAAGGATCACCGCCGGTTTCGGCTCGCCCGCGTCGAGCAGTTCCAGCAGGCGAAACAGCGCCGTGGGGGCGTTGCCGATGGCGACCACAGCCCCCTCAAGGCGGTCGGCCCAAAGCTCGACAGCGGCGGCAGAACGGGTGTTGCCGATCTCTTTCGCCCGTTCCGGCACGCTGGCATCGTTGAGGGTCACGATCACTTCATTGCCCGCAGGCAGATAACGGCGAATGATCCCCGCCCCGACCATCTCGCAATCGCAGAGCACCGGGGCACCGCGCTGCAGCGCCTCATGCCCGGCCTCATAGGCTTCGGGCGAAAAGGCCAGCCGGTCGGCCACTTCGACCATCCCGCAAGCATGGATCAGCCGCGTGGCAAGCTGGGCCATGCCCGGCGGAAACCGATCCAGCCGTGCCTCGCGCTGAACGGTGGCAAAGCTCTGGGCGTAGATCGCTGCCGGGTCGCGCTCGTAGCGCAGAGGGGGCCGCTCGCTCATTTCACCCGCGCCGATTCCGGCCCATGCGGGTGTTTCGCATGGGGATAGACCGGGTGGTGATGATCGTGGCCGTGGGGATGGCCGTGCCCGTGGTCGTGGCTGTGCCCGTGATCATGGCCATGGTCGTGCTCATGGGGATGGTCGTGATCGTGGTGGTGATGCCCATGCCCATGGTGGTGGTGCCCATGGTCGTGATCGTGGGCATGTCCGTGATCGTGCCCATGGTCATGTCCGTGGTCGTGGGAATGCCCATGCCCGTGATGCGGCTCGGCCTCCAACCGGCAGGCGCCGGTGCAGAAGGTGTCGCACAGCCCGCAATCCTCGACATTCGAGCCGGGGGCCGAGGCGCCTTGGCCTTCCACATGCAGGTGATGGCTTTCCTGCACCGCGCCCAGTTCGGCCTCAAAGCCCAGCACCTCGGTGCGGTATTTGCACATCACGCAGACCGGCGGCACCGCGGCAAAATCGCCCCTCTCTTCGGCGCGTATCGTCACCGGCGCTTGCCCGTCGATGGCCAGGATCTGATTGCGATAAGCGCATTTGGCGCAGTTCGCCACACCCGCCCCCGAAACCTGTTCCATCACCCGCTCGGCAAAGGTTTCCAGCACTTTCGGATGATCGTTCAGATAGCCCGCTTTCACGAACTGAATATCGGGGTTCGCGGCGGCCACCTGATCGGTGAAGCCATAGATGCGGTCGATCAGGATACCGGTGAACAGGAAATAGGGGAAAACGACGATACGCTTATAGCCCAGCTTGGCAGCATGGGTGAGCGCCGGTTCGACCAGCGGGAAGGTCACGCCAGAATAGCCAACCTCCAGCCAGCCAAAACCCATGCCCTCTTGCAAGAGCCGGGCGATCTTGGCGACATTGGCGTTGGCGTCGGGGTCAGAAGCGCCGCGCCCGATGACCACAAGGCAGGTTTCTTCCAGCGGCACTGCGCCTTGTTCAGCATCGGCGGCGGCAACGGCTTCGCGCACGCGCTCACCGGCGGCGGCGACCATTTTCGGATCCACACCCAGATCGCGGCCATAGCTCACCTCGATCCCATGTTCGGTGGCGTAGCTGTTCAGCACGGTCGGGATGTCGTTTTTCGTGTGCATCGCGGCAAAGAGCATGCCGGGCACCGCGACGATCCGCTCAACCCCGTGGTTGCGCAGATTGTCGAGCCCCACCCGGATCACCGGATTGGCAAATTCCAGATAGCCGTAATCCGTCACCCAATCCTCGGGCAGCAATGCGGGCAGCTTTTCGGCCAGCACCTTGAATTCATCCACTGCCGCTTGGCTGCGCGACCCGTGCCCGCAGATCATCACCCCGATTTTGCTCATGATCAGGCGTCCTGCAGCGCGTCTTCGGGCAGGTCTTCTTCCGCGTCGGCTTCCGCATCCTCGTCGCGCTTACCTT
The DNA here is from genome assembly GCA_050288685.1 of Paracoccaceae bacterium. Classification (GTDB taxonomy): domain Bacteria; phylum Pseudomonadota; class Alphaproteobacteria; order Rhodobacterales; family Rhodobacteraceae; genus Sinisalibacter. Next base: position 58,976 of record JBNKEH010000008.1, read on the forward strand.
TCAGCGCGCCCCAGACTGCCACCCCAAGTGCTGCGGCAATCGCGGCGGCGGCAAGGGCGTGGTTATGCCCGGCAACCTCCAGCAAATGTCCCGGATGCGCGAAAGCCATCCCGGGCAGAAGCGAAAGCAGAATAGCGGCGAGGTATTTCATGGCACATCCTTTCCTCACGCCGAAGCGGCACGAAGAGGCCCGTGCGTCTTGACGATCGCGCGGCGCGATCCCCGATTGGGTCGATCCTGCCGCTACACACCTCTCCGGCCCCGTCGGGGCATCGTCTGGCCCCGGTATAGGCCGAGCGGCCCCCCCGGACAATGATGGAAAGCGACCTCTCGGGCCCGGAAGCGTCGCGATTGTGCAGCTCTGCACGCAAGCTGCGCGGGGAGGGGTGTTTTTTCAGCCTCCCCGGCACGCTACCTATGCCAAAAGGAGAATGATATGGGCCAATTGGTGAACGGGGTGTGGGAAGACACCTGGTATGACACGAAGAAAAGCGGCGGGCGATTCGTGCGCTCACCACAGACCTTCCGCAACTGGGTCACCCCGGATGGCGCGCCGGGGCCGTCGGGCGAGGGTGGCTTTGCCGCCGAAAGCGGGCGCTATCACCTCTTCGTATCCTATGCCTGCCCCTGGGCACATCGCACCCTGATCTTCCGCGCGTTGAAGGGCCTGACGGATCACATCGACATTTCGGTGGTTCATCCTGATATGCTGAGCGACGGCTGGACCTTCTCGACCGATTTCAAAGGCGCGACGGGCGATACGCTGTTCGGCTCGGATTTCCTGCGCGAGATCTATCTGCGTGCCGATCCCGAGATGAGTGGCCGGGTGACGGTGCCGATCCTCTGGGACAAAGAGCGCGGCACCATCGTGTCGAACGAAAGCGCCGAGATCATCCGCATGTTCAACTCGGCCTTCAACGGGATCACCGGCAATAATGATGATTACTGGCCTGAGGAGCTGCGTGGCGAGATCGAGGCGGTGAACACCCGGATCTATGACACGGTGAATAACGGCGTTTATCGTGCCGGGTTCGCCACCACGCAGCCCGCTTATGATGAAGCCGTGACGGCGCTGTTTGACAGTCTCGACTGGCTGGAAGAGCGGCTGAGCCGCCAGCGCTATCTCATGGGCGAGCGCGTGACTGAGGCCGATTGGCGGCTGTTCCCGACGCTGGTGCGTTTCGATCCGGTCTATCACGGCCATTTTAAATGCAACCGCAAACGGCTGGCCGATTACCCCAACCTTTGGGCCTATACACGCGAGCTTTACCAGTGGCCCGGTGTGGCCGAAACGGTGCGGCCGGGGCATTTCGTGCGGCACTATTACTATTCGCACGAAAGCATCAATCCCCACCGGATCGTGCCGATCGGGCCGGAGATCAACTGGATGGAACCGCACGGGCGGGGGTAGCAGGCGGAAGCATTCCTGCGCCCGGTTAACACGCCGCAGGCGCCGGGCGAGCACCAGCCCGTTCGGGCAGGTTGGCGCTATGGGGCCTCCGCGCCACGCGGCATGGCAGGCAGTATGTGGCCTGCATAAATGGCGAAGATCACAAGTCGGGATACGCCACCCCACGGGCTGGCACTCGCCCTCTTTGTCGGGTCGAACGGCAGGCGAGGGCCTGCCCGTCATCCCAGAGGGATGCAGTGATAATGGCGAGGGGCCAGCCCCTCGCGCTCCCCGAGGTATTTATCGACCAAAGACGGGCGGCGGGGTTTGCGCTTTGCCCGCGCGCATCCCATATTCATCCCATGCCTATTTTGCTTCTCATCATTGTTGGGGCGGCTGCGGGGTTTCTGGCCACGCGGGTCATGGATTTTGACACCGGCGTGGCGCAGACCGTGATCCTTGGCGTGCTGGGCGCGCTCTTGGGCAGCTTCATCCTGCGCTTTCTGATCATGCTCACCGGCGTGGCCGCCGGGTTTGTCGGGGCCGTGCTTGGGGCGGTGCTGCTGATCTGGCTCTGGCAGCGCTACGTTAAATAGCGCTTACGATTTGAACGGCGCCATGCCTGCGCGGGCGAGTTCGTCGGCGCGCTCATTGCCGTCATGCCCGGCATGGCCCTTGATCCATTCCCAGGTCACCTTGTGGCGGGCCTGCGCCGCGTCGAGCCGTTGCCACAGATCGACATTCTTCACCGGCTTCTTGTTCGAGGTTTTCCATCCGTTGCGCTTCCAGCCGAAAATCCAGCCGGTGACACCGTTTTTCACATAGGCGGAATCGGTGACGATGGTGATCGGCGAGGCCCGTTCGAGGGTTTCCAGCGCCATGATCGCCGCCATCAGCTCCATGCGGTTATTGGTGGTTTCCGCCTCGCCGCCGCAGAGCTCGCGGGTTTTTACCACCTCTTCGCCGCGCTTGGCTTCCAACAGCACCCCCCAGCCCCCCGGCCCGGGATTGCCCGAACAAGCGCCATCGGTATGTGCGACAAGATCAACCATTCGCCTGGATCCAAATTCCGAAATATTCCTGCTGGTCGAGCCCTATGCCAGAACTGAGTTCGCGCGCAACCGGGGTCAGGCCCGCCGCTCGCAGCAGGCCCTCCAGCTCGTCTTCGCCGTAATAGGTATAAAGCCGCCCGAGCGGATCGCGTTTGGCACCTACCCCCAGCTTCATCCCGATATGAAAGTATCCGCCGGGTTTCAGCGCCCGGCGCAGGCGGGCAAGGTGGCCGGGCATCGCCTCGCGCGGGGCGTGCAGCAGCGAATAGCTCGCCCAGATACCGTCATAAACAGCCTCGCCCTCGATCTCGGCGAAGGTTGCCTGCCGGGCATCGACCCCAAGCGCGCGGGCGGCTTTCACCATCTCGGCGCTGGCATCGACCGCATCGACCCGAAACCCCGCCTGCTGCATATGCAGCGCCGAATCCCCCGGACCGCATCCAAGATCGAGCACGACCCCGCCCGCAGGCAATTGCGCCATGAATTCGGGCAGGCCCGGTTCGATCAACCCGTCACGCCGCGCCGCATAGGCTTCGGCCTGCGCGTCATAGACGGCCAGCGTCTCTTGATCTGCGCTCATGCCCGCTCCAGCGCCAGCTTCAATCCCAGCCCGGCAAAGCTGGCGGCGAAGGCGCGGCGCAGCCAGGTCATGGCGCGGGGGCTGTTCAGCACTCTGTCGCGGGTGGCGGCGGCGAAGCTGCCATAGAGCACGAACACAACGAAGGTCATCAGCATGAAGACCCCGCCGAGCGTGAGCATTTCGCGGCTGGCCGTTTCCGGTGCACCCGACAGGAATTGCGGCAGGAAGGCGAGGAAGAACAGCGACAGCTTTGGGTTCAGCACGTTGATCAGCGTGCCTTTCAGCGCGATGGCCCTGAGCTTGCCGGGTGTTTCATCCGGGTCGACCTCCAGCATCGAGCGGTCGCGCAGCGTGCCCCAGGCGAGATAGAGCAGGAACGCCGCCCCGGCATATTTCACGATCTCAAAGGCGATGGCCGAGCTGTGCAGCACGGCGGCCAGCCCAAGGATTGCGGCCAGCATCGCGGGCACGATGCCGAAGGTGCAGCCGAATGCGGCGGCAATGGCGGCGGTCCGGCCCCGGGTCAGCCCGGTGGCAAGCGTGTAGATCACCCCGGTGCCCGGCGCGAGCACCACGAACAAAGCGGTTAGCAGAAATTCCGGGCTCATGCGGGTTCCCTCAGAATGCGCGGCACCTTGAATTCTACGTGTTCCTTGGCGGTTTCGACGGTTTCCACCGTCACATCGAACCGCGCGCGGAAGGCTTCGACCACCTCGTCGACCAGCACTTCGGGGGCCGAAGCGCCTGCGGTGACGGCGACCGAGGTCACGCCTTCCAAGGCGCGCCAGTCGATCTCGTCGGCGCGGCCCACCAGTTGGGCATAGGTGCCGCCCGCCGAGCGGGCCACCTCGACCAGACGGCGCGAATTTGACGAGTTCGGCGCGCCGATGACCAGCAGCGCATCCACCTTGGGTGCGACGGCCTTCACCGCTTCCTGCCGGTTAGTGGTGGCGTAGCAGATATCTTCCTTATGCGGCCCGACGATGGCCGGGAAACGCGCTTTCAGCGCGGCGACGATCCCGGCGGTATCGTCAACCGACAGGGTGGTTTGGGTGATCCAGGCCAGCCGCTCGGGATCGCGCGGGGCAATGGTGGCCACATCGGCCTCGGTTTCCACCAGCAGCACTTCGCCCTCGGGCAGCTGGCCCATGGTTCCGACTGTCTCGGGGTGGCCGGCATGGCCGATCATGATCATCTGGAGCCCCGCCTCGGCATGGCGTTCGGCCTCGACATGCACCTTCGACACCAGCGGGCAGGTGGCATCGACATAGATCATCTGCCGTTCAGCCGCATCAGCAGGCACCGATTTCGGCACCCCATGGGCGGAAAAGATCACCGGTCGGTCAGTCGGGCATTCATCCAGCTCTTCGACAAACACCGCGCCCTTTTCGCGCAGGGAGTCGACGACGAATTTATTATGCACGATCTCGTGGCGCACATAGATCGGCGCGCCCCATTTCTCGATCGCCATCTCGACAATCTTGATCGCCCGGTCGACCCCGGCGCAGAAGCCGCGTGGGGCGGCCAGATAGAGGGTAAGGGGGGATTTGGGCATCGCAGCTCTCCTGTTCCCCCAAGACCTAAAGCGGTGGCGCGCCGAGGTCCAGATGCCAAGGCGCGGGGAGGCGGGAACAAGCACAAGAACGGGCGCAAAAGAAAACGGGCCGAAGATCCCCGGCCCGTTTTCTTGCACGAATGGGCTAATGGCCCGATCAGGCTTCGCTGCGTTCCGGCGAGACCGAGCGATCTTCACGCGGTTCGCGGGGCGGGCGGCCGATGACGTCGCGCAGCTCGTCCAGCTCGATGAAATTATCGGCCTGACGGCGCAGCTCGTCGGCAATCATCGGCGGTTGGGCCCGAATGGTCGACACCACCGAAACACGCACACCTTTGCGTTGCAGTGCTTCCACCAGCGGACGGAAATCGCCATCGCCGGAGAACAGCACGATATGATCTACATGCGGGGCAATTTCCATGGCATCGACCGCAAGCTCGATATCCATGTTGCCTTTCACCTTGCGACGCCCCGAGGAATCGGTGAATTCCTTGGCCGGTTTGGTCACCATGGTGAAGCCATTGTAGTTCAACCAGTCCACCAGCGGGCGAATCGGCGAATAGTCATCGTTTTCAAGCAGGGCAGTATAGTAGAATGCGCGCAGAAGCTTGCCGCGACGCATGAACTCCTGACGCAGAAGCTTGTAGTCGATGTCGAAGTCGAGCGCTTTCGCCGCGGCATACAAGTTGGAGCCGTCGATGAACAGTGCGAGACGTTCGTCCCTGTAGAACATCAGCATTCCTTTCAAAAATCATATCGCAGGACCCGGCTCGTGAGTGGTAGGATGGAACATCGGGCCTGAGATACGGCCTCCGCAAAATAGGGCTTCATCAATTTGACGCAAGTGCCGAGTAACAAAAACCACTCAATACTGTATATAGTTGCATTGGGCAGCAATGCGAAGACGTCGGACGGTTCTCCCGCCGAAATCGTCGAAAAAGCGCTTATGGCACTGGCCGAGGCGCCGCTGAGCCTTGTCGCCAGAAGCGGTCTCTATCTGACCCCGTTTTTCCCGGCAGGGGCGGGCGATGACGTTGTAAATGCGGCTGCCATCATCGAAACCGAGCTTTCGCCCGAGGCGCTGCTGGCGCATCTGCATGGAATCGAGACCCGGTTTGGCCGCGAGCGCATGGCGCGGTGGGGCAGCCGGACGCTTGATCTCGATCTGATCCTGGCTGAAGAGATAGTCTATCCGTCCGCCGAAATCGTGCAGTCCTGGGTGGATTTGCCGCCGGAAGACCAGAGGGTCAGGGCGCCTGATCAGCTTATCCTGCCGCATCCGCGCCTGCAGGATCGTGCCTTCGTGTTGGTGCCCGCCGCCGAAATTGCCCCCGACTGGCGCCACCCACTGTTTGGCCAGACGCTGGCCGCACTCTGCGCCGCCCTGCCCGCAGACGAGGTTGCCGCGATTGCGCCGCTGGCGCCGGAATCGGGAAAATCGTGAAATCCCCTTGTCAAGATGTGTTCAAGCGCCTAGATAGGCCGCTCGAATAAGCCGAAATCTGGATTGGAGTCGCAAATGGCCCGCGTGACGGTTGAAGATTGCGTTGATAAGGTTCCCAACCGGTTCGACCTGGTGATGCTTGCCGCTCATCGGGCGCGCGAAATCTCGTCTGGCGCTCCGATCACTGTCGATCGTGACAACGACAAGAACCCGGTCGTGGCCCTGCGCGAAATCGCCGACGAAACTCAGGCCGCCGATGACCTGCGCGAGCGCCTGATCGAGTCGAACCAGACCCAGATCGAGGTGGACGAGCCCGAAGACGACCAGATGGCCCTGCTGATGGGTGCCGAAGCAGCCGACAAGCCCGCCGATGATGACCTGACCGAGGAAAATCTTCTGCGCGCGCTGATGGAAGCTCAGGGTCAGGGCTAAAGGTCTCTCAACTTGCCAGACAGCGATCTTGCGACACCTGCCGAGCTTGATCCGGAAGAGCTTGTCGCACAGGTCCGGGCCTACAACCCCAAGTCCAATTCCGATCTGATCCGCAGCGCCTTCGCCTACGGGATGAAGATGCATGAGGGGCAGAACCGGCATTCCGGCGAGCCCTATTTCACCCATCCGGTGGCGGTGGCGCATATTCTGGCCGAACAGCGGCTGGACGACGCCACCATCATCACGGCCCTTCTGCACGACACCATCGAAGACACGAAATCGACCTTTTCCGAGGTCGAGGCGCGGTTTGGGCGCGACGTGGCCGAGCTGGTCGATGGGGTGACGAAGCTCACCAATATCCAGCTCAGCTCGACCGAGAACAAGCAGGCGGAAAACTTCCGCAAGCTGTTCATGGCGATGTCGAAAGACCTGCGGGTGATCCTCGTCAAGCTGGCCGACCGGCTGCACAATATGCGCACCATCAAGCATATGCGGCCCGACAAGCAGGTACAGAAAAGCCGTGAAACCATGGACATCTATGCGCCGCTTGCCGGTCGCATGGGGATGCAATGGATGCGCGAAGAGCTGGAAGACCTCGCCTTCCATGTGCTCAACCCCGATGCCCGGGCCTCGATCATCCGGCGCTTCATCCGGCTGCAACGCGAAACCGGCGACGTGATCAACAAGATCACCACGGATATCCGGCTGGAGCTCGATAAAGCCGGGCTGAAAGCCGATGTGTTCGGCCGGGCGAAAAAGCCCTATTCGATCTGGCGCAAGATGCAGGAAAAGGATCAGCCCTATTCGCGGCTGTCCGACGTCTATGGCTTTCGGGTGATCACCGAAAGCGAGATGGAAAGCTATCAGGTGCTGGGGGTGATCCATCAACGCTGGCGTGCGGTGCCAGGCCGGTTCAAGGATTATATCAGTCAGCCGAAATCCAACGGCTATCGCTCGATCCACACCACGGTGTCGGGCCGCGACGGCAAACGGGTCGAGGTGCAGATCCGCACCCGCCAGATGCACGAAGTGGCCGAAGCCGGTGTGGCCGCGCATTGGAGCTATCGTGACGGCGTGCGCGCCGGAAACCCCTTTGCGGTTGACCCGGCGAAATGGCTGGCGGCGCTGACCGAGCGGTTTGAAAACTCCGACGATTACGGCGAATTCCTCGAGCATGTGAAGCTCGAGATGTATTCCGACCAGGTGTTCTGCTTCACCCCGAAAGGCGAGGTGGTGAAACTGCCGCGCGGGGCGACGCCACTGGATTTCGCCTATGCGATCCACACGCGGATCGGCGACAAATGCGTGGGCGCCAAGGTCGACGGCATCCGTGTGCCGCTCTGGACCCGGATCAAGAACGGCCAGTCGGTCGAGATCGTCACCGCCGAGGGGCAGAGCCCACAAGCCACCTGGATCGACATCGTCGTCACCGGACGGGCGAAAAGCGCGATCCGCCGCAGGCTGCGCGAAGAAGACCGCGAGCGCTTCATCAAGCTCGGGCGCGAACTGGCCCGGGTGGCGTTCGAGCATGTGGGGCGTAAAGCCACCGACCGGGCGCTGGCAACGGCGGCAAAAGCGATGAGCCTTGGCGATACGCAAGAGCTTCTGGCTCAGCTCGGCTCGGCCGAACTCGCGGCGCGCGATGTGGTGGCGGTGCTCTACCCGGAAGCCCGCGAAGGCGGCGAGATCGACCTCAAGCGCGCGGTTGTCGGGCTTGATAGCGGGCAGAGCTTCAGCCTCGCACAATGCTGCCAACCGGTGCCCGGCGAGCGCATTGTCGGCATTTCCTACCGGGGCCGTGGGGTGGTGATCCACACCATCGATTGCCACGCGTTGGAAGAGGTTGCCGAGGATTCCAGCCGCTGGGTCGACGTGCAATGGCACTCCGGTCAGCACGCCACGGTGCATAATGTGAGCTTTGATCTCACAATTGCGAACGATGCCGGGGTACTTGGTCGTATTTGTTCATTGATTGGTGAGCAGAAGGCCAATATCTCAGACTTGCGCTTTGTGGATCGCAAACCCGATTTCTACCGTCTGATCATCGACATCGAACTGCGCGACATCGAACACCTGCATGCCGTCATGCTGATGCTCGAAGCCGATAGTGACGTGGCTGAGATTCGCCGACACCGGGATCTTTCTCTGGCGCCGTAATGCAACAACCCCCCAAGGGGAGACATCGGTGTTCAAACGCAACCCGCGCAGCTACGCCCGGACCGTGCTGGAGTTTTTCTATCCACGCGGTGGCTGGTATCGTGCGGCGGTCTATGTGGTTCACCGGATCCGGCGCCTGCCCGACCCCGCCCATCGCATTGCCCGTGGCATTGCTGCCGGGGTCTTCGTCTGCTGGACACCGTTCTTTGGCCTGCATTTCGTCACCGCGGCGCTGATCACCTGGGTGATCCGGGGCAATATCCTCGCCGCTATTCTGGCCACCTTTGTCGGCAATCCGCTGACCTTCCCGATCATCGCCGAAGTCTCGCTCGATCTCGGCTCCAAGATGTTGGGCCTGCCGGTCAACATGCACCTGCCGCAGGTGATCGAGGCGTTTTGGGTGGTGATGGGCGATTTGTGGCAGAATTTCACCGCGCTGTTTTCGCCGCGCCATGCCGATTGGCGCGGGGTTCAGCATTTCCTGCATCGGGTGATGCTGCCCTATATCGTGGGGGGGCTATTGCCGGGGCTGGTCTCGGCACTCGTGGCCTATTACCTGTCAGCACCACTGATCACCGCCTATCAGAAACGGCGGGTGATGCGGTTGAAAAAACGATACGAAAAGCGCATGGCCGAACGTGCAGCACGGGCTGACGCCGAGGATTCGCCGCGTTAAGCTGGGCGCTCGGACCAAAGCCATCGGGTAAGGGAGACTGTGATGAAGCCGCTGGGCAAACTGAGACTGGGCGTGAATATCGATCACGTGGCGACCCTGCGCAACGCGCGCGGCACTGATTATCCCGATCCGATGCGCGCCGCCGAGGTGGCCGAGGCCGCCGGGGCCGATGGCATTACTGCGCATCTGCGCGAAGACCGGCGCCATATCTCCGACAGCGATATTGATCGGCTGATGGAAGGGCTCACGCTGCCCCTCAACCTTGAAATGGCCGCGACCGACGAGATGCAGGCGATTGCCCTGCGCCACAAACCCCATGCCGTGTGCATCGTGCCCGAAAAGCGTCAGGAAGTGACCACCGAGGGCGGGCTGGAAGTGGCGCGGGAGGAAAACCGGCTGGCGCATTTCATTGCGCCGCTGAGCGAGGCGGGCATTCGCGTGAGCCTGTTCATCGGCCATGAGCCCCGGCAGATCGAAGCCGCCGCCCGCATCGGCGCGGCTGTGGTTGAGCTGCATACCGGGGCCTATTGCGACTTTCACTATGCCGGTGAGTTTGACAAACGCGATGCCGAGCTAGCGCGACTGGGCGAGGGCGCGAAGCTTGCCCATGCGCTGGGGCTGGAAGTTCATGCCGGCCACGGGCTGACCTATGAAACTGTCACCCCGATTGCCGCCATTCCAGAGGTGATGGAGCTGAATATCGGCCACTACCTGATCGGCGAGGCATTGTTCATGGGGCTGGATCCGGCCATCCGCGAAATGCGCCGTCTGATGGATGCCGCACGAAGCTGAAACCTTCGGAGGTGCTGATGCTCTATTTTTTTTACGCGATAGTTTATCTTGGGTCTTCCCTGGTCGTGTTGGCGCTGAATATGGCGCTTGAACTGAATGGGGTGTCGCCGTCGCCGGGGGCGTTCGTCGGATTTGTTCCGATCATGGTGGCGGCCATGATGGCGGGGATGCGGTTTGCCAGACTCAACCGGCGCATGCCGAGATCCGGCGAAAGCTGGGGGTTCAGTCTCGGCGCCACGGTGATCGTCCTGATCTTCTCCGGCCTGACGCTTTGGGCGGTGTACAGCCTGGGCGACCCCGAAATCATGGCGCAGATCCAAACCGTCTTTGAAGCGGGCGCGACCGGTACTCTGCTCATCATTTTGGCTGTGGTGAACGTGTTGACCCTCCTGCTCAACCGGGCGCTTTTCAGTAAGGGTGCGAAACGGGTCATGAAAACCCTGCCAGCGCAGAGCAAAGCCGGGGCAGGGTTGACCTCGGGCTATATGCCCGGCGGCACGGCCAGCCTGCGCAAACCCATTGCGCCCACGCAGCCAACTTATTTCGTCCGCGGTGAGACACGTCTCTTCTTTGACGAAACACAATTCGACGATGATGAGGCACAAGCCGACGGTGATGCGACAGGAACAGAGCCGGTGCCTTCGAGCCTGAATGCACGGACATCTGCCAGAATGCCCTATCTCTATTTTTTGCTCTGGTTCATCGTTCTCACCATCGCCGGGCTCATGGTGCAGCGGAAAATTGAGTGGGTGGAGCGCATGAACCTGCCCGTTTTGTTGGTGCTGATTTTGGCCATCGTGCTGGCGGCCCTGTCCGCCGGATTGCATTTCCCCAAGGTGAACCGGCGCCGTGCGACTTCGGGCGAGACCCTGCGGTTTGCCCTGATTTCCACGCTGATCGTGATGCTTGTGAATGGGGCGCTTTTCTGGGGCGTGCTGATCGCGCCTGCCATGCAGGGGGGTGCGATGGATGAAATGGCCATCATGCTGCAACAACTTACGCCGTTCATTGTTGTCGTCTGGCTGGTGGTCGCCGCTCTGATCCTGATTCTGGCGAACGGGATCGTCTTTTCTCTGGGAACCAAATTGCGCCTTCTGCCGCGATCGTGGGAGCATTTATCATCATGATCCTCGGCATCGGCACAGATCTGGCGAATATCGAGCGCATCGCGGGGGTGCTTGAGCGCCATGGCGACCGGTTTCGCAATCGGGTGTTCACCGAGCGCGAGCAGAGGAAGGCCGAGCACCGCGCCGATACCGCTGGCACCTATGCCAAGCGCTGGGCTGCCAAGGAAGCCTGTTCCAAAGCGCTGGGCACCGGGCTGCGCATGGGCATCTCGTGGAAGGATATGGCTGTCAGCAATCTGGAAACCGGCCAGCCGGTGATGCACCTGACCGGCTGGGCGGAGGAACGTTTGGCAGAGATGACGCCCCAAGGGCATGAAGCCGTGGTGCATGTGACCCTGACCGACGATCACCCATGGGCGCAGGCCTTCGTGGTGATCGAAGCGCGGCCTCTCGCCCAAAACCCTCGCTAAATCGCCCACCTGCGGTTGACGGCCCACCCTCCGTCCCCATATCGCAGGGCAACAACAGGGGGCAGGCAGTGGACGAGAAGAAAGATACCGGCTTCGTGGAAGGCCTCAAAACGGTTTTCTGGGCGCTGCTGATCGCGGGCGTTTTCCGCACCCTGTTCTTTCAGCCCTTCTACATTCCCACCGGCTCGATGAAAGACACGCTGCTGATCGGCGATTATGTCTTCGTCAACAAGATGGCCTATGGCTACAGCCGCTATTCCTGCCCCTTCGCGATGTGCCCGTTTTCGGGCCGCATCTTTGCCTCTGATCCGCAGCGCGGCGACATTGTGGTGTTTCACAACGACACCGATGGTCAGAATCTGGTGAAACGGCTCATCGGCCTGCCGGGCGACCGGGTTCAGGTGAAGGCGGGTCTTCTTTACATCAACGGGGAAGCTGCGCCGCAAGTGCCTGCCGGAATGTTCGAAGAAGTGTTCGAGCATCAGGGCAGCTTTGGCACCACCCCGCGCTGCGCCAATGGCGTGGATACCGAGGGCGAGATCTGCCGCAAGATCCGCGTCACCGAAACCCTGCCGGGCGGCGTGGCGCATGACGTGCTGAACGTGGCTGATTATCCGGGCCTGCCCGATAACACCGATGTCTACACCGTGCCTGAGGGCTATTTCTTCTTCATGGGCGACAACCGCGACAATTCCTCTGACAGCCGCTTTGCCCCAAGTCAGGGCGGCGTCGGGATGGTGCCTGCCGAAAACCTGCTGGGCCGGGTCGACCGGATCGTGTTTTCCGCCGCGGGCAAAAGCGAGTTCTATTTCTGGACCTGGCGGGCGGATCGGTTCTTTAAAGCGGTCCGCTGAGCGCCCGAGCACGTTACACAAGCCGGTGAAGACCGGCTGAGCGGTTGACTCCCCCGAGCTGTCTGATCATATCGCGCCAACAGATGAAAAGGCGGGGCCATGACCGAGAAAAAGAACGACGGGATTGTCGAAACGATCAAGACGGTTTTCTGGGCGCTGCTTATCGCGGGCGTGTTCCGTACCCTGTTCTTTCAGCCGTTCTTCATCCCCTCCGGGTCGATGAAAGACACGCTGCTGGTCGGCGATTTCGTCTTCGTCAACAAGATGGCCTATGGCTATAGCCGCTATTCCTGCCCCTTCGCCATGTGCCCCCTCCCGGGCCGCATTCTGGCCTCGACCCCCGAACGCGGCGATATCGTCGTGTTCCGTCACCCGACCCAGAACACCGATTACGTGAAACGGCTCATCGGTCTGCCGGGCGATCAGATTCAGGTGAAGGCGGGCATCCTCTATATCAACGGCGAAGCCGCGCCGCAGGTACCCGCCGGCACGTTCGAAGAAGTGTTCGCCCCGCAAGGCAGTTTCAACTCTGTGCCGAAATGCGCCAATGGCGCGGTCGGGCAGGGGGCAATCTGTGAAAAGCCGCGTGCCACCGAAACCCTGCCGGGTGGCGTGGCGCATGACGTGCTGAACGTCGAAGACTATTCCGGCTTCCCCGACAATACCGGCGTTTATACCGTGCCCGAAGGCTACTACTTCTTCATGGGCGATAACCGCGACAATTCCACCGACAGCCGCTTTGCCCAAAGCCAGGGTGGCGTGGGCTTCGTGCCTGCCGACCATCTGCTGGGCCGGGTTGACCGGATCATGTTCTCGGCCGCTGGCAAGCACCTGCTCTATTTCTGGACCTGGCGGTCGGATCGCTTCTTCAAGAAGGTCGAATGAAACTTTCCGCTGACCTCAAAGCCTTTTCGGGCCGGATCGGGCATGAGTTTTCCCAGCCCGATCTCTTAGTGCGCGCGCTCACCCATGGCTCGATTTCGTCCTCCACCCGCCCCGACAACCAGCGCCTGGAATTTCTGGGCGACCGGGTTCTGGGGTTGGTCATGGCCGAAGCATTGCTGAGCGCCGACAAGGGCGCCAGCGAGGGCCTGCTGGCTCCGCGTTTCAACGCACTGGTGCGCAAGGAAACCTGCGCTGATGTCGCCCGCGAGGTGGATCTGGGTGCGGTGCTGAAACTTGGCCGCTCGGAAATGCTGTCGGGCGGGCGGCGCAAACAGGCGTTGCTGGGCGACGCGATGGAGGCGGTGATTGCCGCCGTCTACCTTGATGGCGGTTTCACAGCGGCGCAGAGAATGATCCTGCGGCTCTGGGGTAAGCGGATCGAAACCGTGGAAGACGACGCGCGCGACGCCAAGACCAGCCTGCAGGAATGGGCGCAGGCGCGCGGGCTGAAACCGCCGAAATATGTCGAAACCGGCCGCATCGGCCCGGACCACGCCCCGGTTTTCACCATCGCGGCACAGCTTGATAACGGCGAGGAGGCGAGCGCCACCGCCCCCTCCAAACGCGCCGCCGAACAGGCCGCGGCCAAGGCGCTTCTGACCCGTCTGGAGGGGTGATGAGCACCCCAGTCGCAAAATTCGATATCACCGCCGAAGAGATCGACCGGCTGGTGGCCGCTTTCTATATCCGTATTCGCAGTCATCCTGGCCTCGGCCCGGTCTTTGCCCGTGCCATCGCTGCCGAAGACGGGCCGGAATGGCGTGCGCATGAGGCCAAGATCGCCGGGTTCTGGCGCAACGCTGTGGGGATTGATCGCAGCTATGACGGCAACCCGACCAAGGTGCATGTGGAAAACACCGATGTGCGCCCCGGCATGTTCGAGCCGTGGCTGGGGCTGTTTCGGATCGTGGCCGAGGCCGAGCTGGCGCCGGAAAAGGCTGCCAAAATGGTGGCTCTGGCCGAACGTATCGGGGCTGGCATGCGCTATAGCGTGACCCAGCGCGGGCAGGTCAAAGGCGCGCCGCCGATTTTGCGCTGACCCTGGCGCGACGACAGGGGCGCTTGCCAATCCGCCCCGGCTTGCGCCATCGTTGGCCGAAGACGGCCAGCAACGGGGCGCAAATGGCACATCTGCCAGATCATCCGAAAATTCACATCACCGGCGCGTCCGGTTGTGGCGTCAGTTCGCTGGGCGCGCGGCTGGCCGAGGCGTTGCAGGTGCCGCAGCTCGACACCGATGACTTCTACTGGCAGCGCACCGATCCGCCCTTTACCGACAAAAACCCGATCTCTGAGCGGATCAGGCTGATGCGCGAAGCGATGGGGCCGGGCGGCTGGGTGATTTCCGGCGCGTTGGAGAGCTGGGGCACATCGCTGATCGAAGAGGCCGATCTGGTGGTGTTTCTGACCCTGCCTCGTAGCCAGCGGATGGCCCGGCTGATCCGGCGCGAACGGCGGCTGTTTGGCACGCGGATTGATCCGGGCGGCGATATGGCTCTGATCAATTCCGAGTTTCTCAACTGGGCCGCGCAATATGACGACCCCGGTTTTACCGGCCGCAGCCGAATGCGGCACGAGGTCTGGTTGGCCGAACTCGGCCAACCGATCCTGCGCCTCGACGCCAGCGCTTCGCTCGAACTGCTGGAAACAGCGGTGCTCACCGCTCTGGCTCGAGAGGCGGAAAACACCGTTTCCTAAGTCGTTACATCTGAATGGAAATTCAGCAGCCGCTGTAGTCTTTGTTTCCGCCGGAGGTGATTGTGTAGGTGCCTCCTCTCGGACCGGTGTAGCAGATACTCGAGCCGGAACCCGAACCGAAGCTGGTGCCGGAACCAGCGCCGGAGATTGAACACCCGGGTATTGCTCCGAAGACAACAAAAGTTGTCGCAACAACTATGATAGCTCGTACTGAAAAATGCATACCTGCTTCCCTATTACTCTCTCGTAGTTGGTAAAGTAATCGACACTCGTGTCCAGCCCCTCTCTATTGTGTATGCGGGGGGCTTCCGCTATTTCAGGCCATTCCCGCCCAACCAGATAGGCTTATGATGACCACACGCGCCGGATTTGTTGCCCTGATCGGCGAGCCCAATGCGGGCAAATCGACCCTGACCAATCGCATGGTGGGGGCGAAGGTCTCGATCGTTACCCATAAGGTGCAGACCACCCGCGCGCGCATTCGCGGCGTGGCGCTGGAAGGCGAGGCGCAAAT
Organism: Paracoccaceae bacterium; assembly: GCA_050288685.1. Lineage (GTDB taxonomy): Bacteria > Pseudomonadota > Alphaproteobacteria > Rhodobacterales > Rhodobacteraceae > Sinisalibacter. Next base: position 74,602 of record JBNKEH010000008.1, read on the forward strand.
CGTATTCGTCGATACGCCCGGCCTGTTTCAGCCCAAGCGTCGGCTTGACCGCGCCATGGTCGCCGCCGCGTGGGGCGGGGCTGCCGATGCCGATGTGGTGGTGCTGCTGATCGAAGCGCATCGTGGTGTTACCGCCGGGGTGAAAAATATCCTGGAGGGTCTGCAGAATATCGGCAAAGGCCGCGAGGTGGCGCTGGCGATCAACAAGATCGACAAGGTGCAATCCGAAACTCTGCTGCAACTGACCAAAGAGATGAACGAACGCTTTGCCTTTTCCGAGACCTTCATGATCTCGGCCGAAAAAGGCCATGGCGTCGATCACCTGCGCAAATGGCTGGCCGAGCGGATGCCCGAAGGGCCGTGGCTCTACCCCGAAGATCAGATCGCCGATCTGCCCCTGCGCATGATCGCCGCCGAGATGACCCGCGAAAAGCTGACGCTGCGGCTGCATCAGGAACTGCCCTATCAGCTCACCGTCGAAACCGAGAACTGGGAAGAGCGCGGCGATGGCTCGGTGCGGATCGACCAGTTGGTTTACGTGGTGCGCGACGGCCATAAGGGCATCGTGCTGGGCAAAAGGGGCGAAACCATCAAGGCCGTGGGGCAGGCGTCGCGGGCTGAGCTGGAAGAATTCCTTGGCCGCAAGGTGCACCTGTTCCTGCAGGTCAAGGTGCGCCCGAACTGGTTGGAAGACTCCGAGCGCTATTCCGAAATGGGCCTCGACTTCAAAGATGGGAATTCATGAGCCGTCTTGCCTCCGGTATCTGGGTCAGTGCCTATCTGGCGCGGCTGCAGGCCGAAGGCATTCCGGTTTACGTGCTGGCCCGCGGTGACGAGACGGCGGGCGCGGTGCTGGTCAAGCTCGCCACGCTCAACGGTCAGGCGCAGGCCTTTCACCGGGTGCCCGATCTGATGAGCGGCGCGCGCCAGTGGGAGCTGCTGGCTGAGGGGACGGAAGCCGAGGTGGACGCCGCAATCGCCCGCCAGCGCAGCTTTGACCCTGATCTATGGGTGATCGAAGTGGAAGACGCGCGCGGGCGTCACCTGCTCGACCAGCCGGGCCTCAGCGAGTAGTCTTGCCCGACAAAAGCTTGCCTGCGCCGACGATCCCCAGCCCCCCGACATAGAAAGCAAGGCACAGCCCGAGCGAATTCAGCGCCACGCGGGTATAGCCGAACTGCCCTGCATCGACGAAGAAATAGGGATATGTCCCGTCGAGCCCGCCCCGGAGCAGCGCATAGGCCAGATAAGCCAGCGGCCAGACCAGCCAGAGCGCAGCATGGCGCCAGTTTAGGCTGTGTTTGGGCAGAAAACCGATCCAGATTAGCGCCACCAGCGCGGGCACCGCGCTGTGCAGCCCCTGATCGACCCACCATGCAAATCCGTGCAGGTCAGCCAGCCCCGCCAGAAGCAGGTGATAGACCACGCCAACGATCAGGATCCACAAGGTCAGCGCCGCCATCCAGCCATCACCCAGCACCCGGTTCCTGAGCACCACCCGCGTGTAGACGATGGCCACCATCAGGTTTGTCAGAATGGTGAAATAGCGCAGAAGGATCCAAAGCGCCGGAGCGACTCCTCCGTTCTCGGCGGCCGAAATCGAGAGCTGCCCGATCAGGGCGCTCCAGGCGATGAGGGCGACGAAGGCGGCGCCAAGCCGTGCAGTGGGTGTCAGTTGCATATTCATCACGCTGTCCGAAAGCCCCAAGCCACGCAAGAGCCATGTCGCGGCTCTGCCGTAACGGCAGCCATAAGCATCGGCTTATATCCAATGCTTTCAATGGCACTATAACCTCCGCCCTATAGCTATTCGCTTTCGGCATCTTCACTCTCGGCGCAGGAGATCTGAACCCTACCGCTATGGGGGGAAGAGCGTCGCAGGTGACAAGCCACCACGCGGCGCGTTTTCGCGGAACGGTGCGTGCCTCGCATCCCGACCGCTTCAGCTTCTGCGATACCATATTCAGTTGCGCTTCGGCGCAAATGGGCAGGCCCCCAACCGCAACTTGCCTGCCCTTTCCCGTCGAAGGCGATCCCCACTTGCCTTCGGCGGGATTTTTTGTGCTCCTGTCGCCGGAGGCAGATATGGATTGGCGCGATCAGGGCATTTTGTTGAGCGTGCGCAAGCATGGCGAAACCTCGGTGATTATCGAGGCCTTTACCGCCACGCATGGGCGCCATGCGGGTGTGGTGCGCGGGGGCGTGTCGCGCAAGATCGCACCGGTGCTGCAACCGGGGGCGCAGCTTGACCTCGCCTGGCGCGCCCGGCTGGAAGAGCATCTGGGCACCTTCAGCGTCGAGCCGGTGAAAAGCCGCGCCGCTGCGGTGATGAGCGATCGCGCCGCGCTGGCGGGACTCAACGCGATGACCGCGCTTCTGGGCTTTGCCCTACCCGAACGCGAGGCCCATCCACGACTTTACGCAAAAAGCGTCGAGATGTTCGATCTGCTCGGCCAGACCGACGCCTGGCCGGTCGCCTATCTGCAATGGGAGCTGGCGCTACTGGAAGAGCTGGGCTTCGGCCTCGATTTTTCCGCCTGCGCGGTGACCGGGCAGAACCAGCATCTGGATTACGTCTCGCCGAAATCGGGCCGAGCGGTCAGTGCCGAGGGGGCCGGAGAATGGGTCGACAGGCTGTTGCCCCTGCCGCCCGAACTTCTGGGCGTCGTCACCAGCGATCTGGCCGGGATCGCCGACGCGCTGCGCACCACCGGGCATTTCCTCACCCATGGGCTCGCGCATTCGCTGGGCGACAAGCCCCTGCCCGAAGCCCGCGCCCGGTTGGTCGACCGGCTATCGCGTCAGGCCTCCTGAAGCGCCAGAAGTGCCGCCAAAAGGGTCGAGAGCGGGCTGGTGTCGCCCAAAGCCTCCAGCCCGATCACCGTGGCCTGCAACAGCGCGGCAAAGTCCGGGTTCGAGAGGCCAAGCGCAGAAAGCTCGCCCGCCAGCGCGGTGCGGCGCGCAGCATCGACATCCCGCAGCACATCCGCGGCGGGCAGGCTCTTCTGCGCCATCGCCCGGATCGCGGCTTCGGCCCCGTCAGGGCGGGCAAGATGCAATAGCCGCTCGGTCGGGCTGGCCCCCGGCAGCGGGACCAACCGGCCAAGCGCCCGGTCGCGCCAGAGCTGAAGCAGGTGGAGCTGAAACGCGGGCACGTCTTTGAAGTGCCAGTAAAAGCTGCCCTTGGTCGTGCCCAGCTCGCGGGCAAGCGGTTCGGCTTTCAGCGCCTCCGGCCCGGTGGCTTCAAGCGCCGCAAGCCCGGCCTCCAGCCAGGTCTCGCGGGTCAGGCGGGGTTTGCTCTCTGCCATAGCGGGCTCCATCGGTGCGGTGCCTATACGCTAGCGTATGGGTTAGGCTCCGGCAAGCTCACCGGCCTTTGATCTTCTTCGCCTGCTTCACCCGTTTGCCAAAGGCACGGGCATGGGCGTGCGCCCCTGCTATGGTGCGATTGTTGAAAGCGTCTTCACGTTTCAGCTTCTGCCAGCGCGCCAGCCGCTCGGGGTCGATCTCGCCTGCCGCAATGGCCGCCTGCACCGCGCAGCCCGGCTCGGTGTCATGGGCGCAGTCGGAAAACCGGCAAGCCGTTGCCAGTTCGGCAATATCGTCAAACACCGCGTCGATGCCCGCCTCCATCCCGGCCAGCTGCAGCTCGCGCATCCCCGGCGTGTCGATCAGCCAGCCGCCCCCGGCAATGGCGTGAAATTCGCGCGCTGTGGTGGTGTGGCGACCCTTGGCGTCGTCCTCGCGGATGCCCTGTGTCACCAGCGCCTTGCCGGTGAGGGTGCCAACCAGCGTCGACTTGCCCACCCCGGACGATCCCAGCAGCGCCACGGTCTGCCCCGGTCCGCACCAATCGGCCAGCGCCTCGGCCGTGCCCGGATCGTGGGCATTGACGGTCAGCACGGGTACCGTGGGGGCAATGGCCCGCAGCGCATCGAGATAGGGTGCGGGGTCGTCGCAGAGATCGGCCTTGGTCAGCATGAAAACCGGGGACACGTCGCCATCATAGGCCAGTGCCAGATAGCGTTCGAGGCGCGCCGGGTTGAAATCGGCATTCATCGAGGTGGTGATGAACAGCGTATCGACATTGGCGGCAATGAGCTGGCTGCGCGCCTCAGGTCCGGCGGCGCGGCGACGCAACACGCTTTTGCGTTCCAGCACTCGCGCGACATGCAGCGTATCGGCAGCGATCAGCACCCAGTCGCCCACCGCCACTTCGCCGGTGGTCAGGCCCTTGGGCAGAACCAGCGTCGAGGGGCCCGCCTCGGCCAGCACATCCACCCGGTCGCGATGCACCGCAACCACCCTTGCCGGGGGCAGCACGCCGATTTCGTCAAGTTCGAGCTGGCGCAGAAAATCGGCAGACCAGCCAAGAGAATTCAGGGAATAAGTCAAAGTCTCAACCTCGTGAGAACCACGGTAAGGCGCCTGTGCGGCACAAAGGATCGGGGTGCATCCGCTACCCCCATGGTTCAGACAACAAGCATCAAGGCTCCGGTTTGACCTTTGCCCAATCTAGCACGGGTCGCGCCGACAAGAAACTGTTTCAGATCACTCCAGCAGGCGGCGTGCAATCACCTGCGCCTGGATCTCGGCAGCCCCCTCGAAAATGTTGAGAATGCGGGCATCGCAGAGGATGCGGCTGATCTGGTATTCCAGCGCGAAGCCGTTGCCGCCATGGATCTGCAGCGCATTGTCGGCCGCCGCCCAGGCCACCCGCGCGCCCAAGAGCTTGGCCATGCCCGCCTCAAGATCGCAGCGCTGATCGTGATCCTTTTCCCAGGCGGCGAAATAGGTCAGCTGACGCGCCACCATGATCTCGACCGCCATCATCGCCAGCTTGTTGCCGACGCGCGGAAACTCGATCAGCGGCTTGCCGAACTGCTGGCGGTCTTCGGCATAGCGCAGCCCCACTTCCAGCGCGTTCTGCGCCACGCCGATGGCGCGGGCGGCGGTCTGGATGCGGGCGGCTTCGAAGGTTTTCATCAGCTGCTTGAAGCCCTGATTCTCGACCCCGCCCAGCAGGTTTTCGGCTGGCACTTTGAAGCCGTCAAAGCCCAGCTCGTATTCCTTCATACCGCGATAGCCCAGCACCCCGATCTCGCCGCCACTCATGCCGGGGCTGGGGAAATCCTCAGCCTCAGTCATCGGCGCCTTCTCGGCGATGAACATCGAAAGCCCTTTATGGTCTTTCGTCGCTGGGTCTGTGCGCGCCAGCAGGGTCATCACCGACGCCCGTGCCGCATGGGTGATCCAGGTCTTGTTGCCGGTGATCAGATAAGCGTCACCATCCTTCACCGCGCGAGTGCGCAGACTGCCAAGGTCCGATCCGGTATTGGGCTCGGTGAACACTGCCGTCGGCAGCACCTCGGCGCTGGCGATTTTCGGCAACCACTGCGCCTTTTGCGCCTCGGTGCCCCCGGCAAGGATCAGCTCCGCGGCAATTTCCGACCGGGTGCCAAGGCTGCCGACGCCGATATAGCCCCGGCTCAACTCTTCCGAGACCACCACCATCGAGGCCTTGGAAAGGCCCAGCCCGCCGAATTCTTCCGGGATGGTCAGCCCGAACACGCCCATCTCGGCCAGCTCCTCGATCACCGCCATCGGGATCAGATCGTCCTTCAGATGCCAGTCATGGGCATGGGGCACGATCTTGTCGTCGGCATAGCGGCGAAATTGCTCGCGGATCATCTCCAGCTCATCCTCGAGCCCGGTCTGCCCGAAGGTGGCATAGCCCTCATGCCCGCGCATCAGCTCCACCAGCCGTGCCCGCGCCGCAGGGGTATTGCCCCGCGCCAGCAATATCTGCACCTCACGCTGTACCAGAATGGCCAGCTCTTCCGGCTCCAGAAACATGTCCTGCAACCGGGCGATCTCGTTCTGGCTCATCGGAATGCCGCCATGGATCTGCGCCAGATATTCGCCAAAGGCGATTTGCAGGATCAGCGCTTCGATCTCGCCATAGCGCCCCGCTTCAACCAGCCGCTCGGCCCAGTTCTGCATCTGCCGCAGCGCTTCCAGATAGGTCGAGAACCACGAGAGCGCATGGGTCGCAGCCTGATGCAGCTCTAGCTGCGCCGCAGAAATCCGCCCGTTCTCCTCCAGCCGGGCACGCAGCTGCGCCTTGGCGCTGTCCAGCACCTCCTCCACCGGGCCAATGGCGCCTTTGGTCTGAGCAAGCAGGTCGTCAAGAAGCGGGCTGTGCATGGTGGCGTCCTTCGGCATGGAATCTTCCCCGGATTGGTCGCCCCCGTGATAGCTATTGTGCAAGTGCAGCGCAATAAAAATACGCGACATGGCCACAATGCGCACAAAAGTGACGCAACCGAATTGGGGTGTTCTCATGCGGTGAAGCCGTTAGAACCCGGCACAGCAGAAAGGAAACTGGATGAGCCAACTTTTGGGGGGCCTCCCCTCAGACCTGATCCTGGCCGCGACGGCTATAGTGTTCTTTGCCGGTTTCGTGAAGGGCGCGGTGGGCTTTGCCATGCCGATGATCCTGATCTCGGGGCTCAGCTCGATCCTGCCCGCCGAAACCGCGCTGGCGATCCTGATCCTGCCGACGCTCGTCACCAACCTGTTTCAGGCTTTCCGGCAGGGCGCGCGCGCTGCGCTCGATGTGGTGCTGCGTCTGCGGGTCTATCTGGTGATGATGCTGGTCTTTCTCGCTTCCTCGGCGCAGCTGGTGAACCTCGTGCCGCAATCCCTGCTGCTCATGGCCATCGGCCTGCCGATTGTCCTTTTCGCCCTCACCCAGCTTCTGGGTTGGCATTTGCGGCTTGGCCCGGAAACCCGGCTGCGCGACGAGCTGATCCTTGGCGGCGTGTCGGGTTTCATCGGCGGTCTGTCGGGGGTCTGGGGGCCGCCCTTGATCGCCTATCTGGTCGCCACCAACACCGAAAAACGCGATGCGATCCGCATTCAGGGTGTGGTCTTCGGCATTGGTGGGCTGGAACTGCTGGCGGCGCATCTGAAATCGGGGGTGCTGAACACGAGCACCCTGCCACTTTCGGCGGCGGCGCTGATCCCGGCGCTGGCGGGCATGGCCTTGGGCACGCTTCTGCATCACCGGATGCCGCAAGCCACCTTCCGCCGGGTCATGCTGGTGGTGCTGTTCTTCGCAGGCCTCAACCTCCTGCGTCGCGCCCTCTTCGCATAAAAAAAGCCCCGGCAATGTGCCGGGGCTTTCGTGTTTCCATTGGCCGTCAGGCTCAGAGCGCAATCGCCTTCACGTCGTTGTCGACATAGGGCAGGTATTGCTGGAAGTTTTCGGCAAACATGGCCACCAGTTTTTCGGCCTGTTTGTCGTAGGCTTTGTGGTCGTTCCAGGTGCGACGCGGATCCAGCAGCACTTCCGGCACATCGGCGACATGTTTCGGCACTTCGAAGCCGAAATTCTCGTCGGTGCGGAATTCCACGTCATGCAGCGAGCCGTCGAGGGCGGCAGACAGCAGGCGCCGGGTTTCCTTGATCGGCATCCGGTTGCCTTCGCCGTAGGGGCCGCCGGTCCAGCCGGTGTTCACCAGCCAGCAGGTGGCGCCGTGTTTGGCGATTTTTTCCTGCAGCAGCTTGCCATAGGCCTCGGGGCGGCGCGGCATGAAGGGCGCACCGAAGCAGGTCGAGAAGCTGGGCTCCGGCTCGGTCACGCCACGCTCGGTGCCAGCCACCTTGGCGGTGAAGCCAGACAGGAAGTGATACATCGCCTGCGCCGGGGTCAGACGGGCGATCGGAGGCAGAACCCCAAACGCATCGGCGGTCAGCATGATGACGTTTTTCGGGTGGCCCCCCAACGAGGTTTCCGAGGCATTCGAGATGTAATGCAGCGGATAGGCACAGCGCATGTTCGGGGTCAGACTGTCATCTTCGAAATCGAGATCCATATTGTCTTTGTCCCACACCATGTTTTCGACGATGGTCGAGAACATCGAGGTGGTCGCATAGATTTCCGGTTCGGCTTCTTTCGACAGGCTGATGGTCTTGGCATAGCAGCCGCCTTCGAAGTTGAAGGTGCCTTTTTCCGACCAACCATGTTCGTCATCGCCGATCAGCACCCGGTTCGGATCGGCCGAAAGGGTGGTTTTGCCGGTGCCGGACAGACCGAAGAAGATCGCGGTATCGACCGGATTGTTGGGCGCGTGGTTGGCCGAGCAATGCATCGCCATCACGCCTTTGCCGGGCAGGATGTAGTTCAGCAGCGTGAAGACCGACTTCTTGTTCTCGCCAGCGTATTCGGTGCCGCCGATCAGAATCATCTTTTTGGTGAAGTTCAGCGCGATCACGGTGTCGGTGCGGCAGCCATGCTTTTCAGGGTCGGCGCGGAAGGTCGGGCAGTTGATGATGGTGAATTCCGGCACGAAGCTGTCGAGCTCTTCGCGGTCAGGGCGGCGCAGCATGTGGCGCATGAACAGACCATGCCAAGCGAGCTCGGCCACCAGCCGCACATCAAGCCGGTGCTCGGGATCGGCGCCGCCATACAGGTCTTCGACGAAATACTCTTTGCCCTGCATATGCGCGACCATGTCGGCATAAAGCTGATCAAAGGCTGCCGGGTCCATCGGCTGGTTGTTTTCCCACCAGATGGTGTCTTCAACCTCAGGGGTGCGCACGACGAATTTGTCCTTGGGCGAACGGCCGGTATACTTGCCGGTCGAAACCAGCATCGAGCCGCCTTTGCCCACATTGCCTTCCCCGCGCAGAATGGCCTGCTCGTACAGCTGAGCCTCGGTGAGGTTGTAATATACGTTTTTCAGGCCCTTAATGCCTTGTTTAGACAGGCGTTTCTCTTGATTGACGCGTCCAATGCTGCCCATTTCACTCTCCTAATCGCCGGCCAATGGCCGGGGCGTTTCGATCATTTCAAGGTCGCGCGAGGGGCCAAGCTCGCGCTCGCTGCGATCGCAGCGTGGCCTCGCTATAGCACGCAGAAATTGCAAAGGAACCTGCGCGCGTAACGAGTTAGCGCTACCTCTCACATGTTTGCGCCATCAGCCTTGAGCTGAATCAAGCTATTTGCAGAAAACGAGGAAACGATTAGTCAAATATTGAAGGATTGTGGTGCGGAATAGACTCAATAGGAGTACTGATTCGCCCTTGGATATTGATTCCCTGATCAAAAGCGGATTCAATAGCCCGAAAACAGGTATAAGAACGAGCAGCAGAGGATACCTCATATGCCGAGGATTGCTTTGGTTGATGATGACAGGAACATCCTGACATCGGTCTCGATGACCCTAGAGGCCGAAGGGTTCGAGGTTGAAACCTACAACGACGGCCAGGCGGCACTTGACGCCTTCAATAAGAGTCTGCCGGATATGGCAGTGTTCGATATCAAGATGCCGCGGATGGATGGCATGGACCTGCTTCAGCGGGTGCGCCAGAAAACCAATATGCCGGTGATCTTCCTCACCTCGAAAGACGATGAAATCGACGAGGTGCTGGGCCTGCGCATGGGCGCAGACGATTATGTGAAAAAGCCCTTCTCGCAACGGCTTCTGGTGGAACGGATTCGCGCGCTTCTGCGTCGGCAGGATGCGATCGAGGGTGTTCACATCCCCGAAACCGAAGACAACAAGGTGATGGAACGCGGCAATCTGACCATGGACCCGCTGCGTCATGCCGTTACCTGGAAGGGTCGCGATGTGTCGCTGACCGTGACCGAATTCCTGCTGTTGCAGGCTCTGGCGCAGCGGCCGGGTTTCGTGAAAAGCCGCGATCAGCTGATGGATGTGGCCTATGACGATCAGGTCTATGTCGACGACCGGACCATCGACAGCCATATCAAGCGCCTGCGCAAGAAGATGCGGATGGTCGATGACGAATTCTCGGCGATTGAGACGCTGTACGGCATCGGCTATAGATATAACGAGGAATAGGCGCAGCCAGACGGGGCGGGCGATAGCGCGCAGATAGGGACGCATTGGTGCGCGATACAAAGGGCATGGCAGACAATACCGAAGTGGTATTGGGCGAGGATTGGGTTGGCCCTCAAACCTCGGTCGATGCGGAATTGCGCGAAGGGCGTCGGCGTCGGCGCCGCTTCTCGCTTAACCGTTCGCCCCTGGCCCGCAAGATCATCGTATTCAACCTGCTGGGTCTGATCGTTCTGGTCGCCGGGGTTCTGTATCTGAACCCCTTCCGCACCAGCCTGCTCTATCAGCGCGAACAGAGCATGGTTCTGGCCGCCGAGCTGGTGGCCGATCTGTTCGAAGTTCATCAGGTGGGGGCCGAAACCGGCGCCGAAGCGGGGATCCCGCAGGATCTGGTGCAGACGGTGCTTGGCGAAACCCACCTGCATAGCGGTGCGGATGTTCTGATCTTCGGAACCGATGGATCGCTGCTTGGCTCCTCCATCGACACCCCCAGCATGGTGCATCCGCCGATTCTGGGGCTGGACAATGGTCAGCGCTCCACCGTCATTACCGACGGGCTCAGCCATGCCTGGGATGTGGTCGCCGGGTTGATCGCCCCGGATCGCGACAGCGGCCTGACACCGAAAGATGTGATCGCGGAAGCGCAGGATTTGATCGGCGACTCACTTGCGGGAAAAACGCGGGTGTTCACCGGCAGCGCCACCCAAGGCGGAGCGGCCTTTATCATTACCACACCGATTCTGATTGAGGATCAGGTGGTTGGCGTGGTGGCCCTGTCGAGCGCAAATGATCAGCTCAGCTCGCTGGTCCGCGCCGAACGCGAGCAGATCCTGCAAATGTTCCTGATCGCCATTCTGGTTTCGATCGGGCTCAGCACGGTTCTGGCCTCGACCATCGCCAATCCGCTCTCCGATCTTGCCGCTGCGGCCGAGATCGGGCGTGACAAGAATTCCCGCAAGGTCAATCCCGGCCGGGTACGCATTCCCGATCTGACCGGGCGGCCCGACGAGATCGGGCGGCTGTCGAAGGCGCTGCGCGGCATGGTCAGCGCGCTCTATGACCGGATCGATGCCAACGAACAATTCGCCGCCGATGTGGCGCATGAAATCAAGAACCCGCTCGCCTCTCTGCGCTCGGCCATCGGCTCGCTGCGGTTCGTGAAGCAGGACGAACAGCGCGAAAAGCTGCTGGACGTGATCGAACACGATGTGCGTCGGCTCGACCGGCTGGTCAGCGACATTTCCAACGCCTCGCGGCTGGATAGCGAGCTGGTGAAGGAAGACGAACAAAGCTTCGATCTGCTGAAAATGATGCGCAACATCACCGAATATCTCGGCAACGAGGCGCAGCAGAAGGGCGTGGATTTCATCACAGATCTGCCCAATGGCGCGATGATTGTGAACGGGCTTGAGGCGCGTCTGGCGCAGGTTTTCGTGAACCTGATCACCAACGCCATCAGCTTCTGCGAAGACGGCGACGCCATTCGGGTCTGGGCGCGTCAGCGCGATAACCGGGTGCTGGTGGTGGTCGAGGATACCGGCCCGGGCATTCCCGAAGAGGCGCTGACCAAGATTTTCAACCGCTTCTACAGCCAGCGGCCGGAAAACCAGTTCGGCAACAATTCCGGCCTTGGTCTGGCGATTTCCAAGCAGATCGTCGAGGCTCATGGCGGCGTGATCTGGGCCGAGAATATCCGTCCCACCGATGCCGACATCACCTCTGAACCGCTCGGCGCGCGCTTTGTCGTGGGCCTGCCGGTGTGAGTGCGACGCCGCTCGCGCAGGGCCTTGCGGGCGAAACGCGCCATGCCACTTCTGTTGAAATCGACGGCAGCGCCATTCTGATCGAAGGCCCCTCCGGCAGCGGCAAATCGGGGCTGGCCCTGCAACTCATCGCGCTTGGAGCCCGGCTGATCGCCGATGACCGCGCGCCGCTCGCGCTACGCGATGGCTGGCCATGGGCGCTCGCCCCCCAACGCCTTACTGGTGTGATCGAAGCGCGGGGAATCGGGCTTGTGCAGGTGCCCCATAGTGCAGGCGCGCCACTGCGGCTGATCGTGGATATGGCCACCGTGGAACAGGCGCGTTTGCCCGAGCCAATGGAAGAAATCGTGCTTGGCCAGCCGGTGACACGCATCCGAAGGGTTGACGGCCCGGCTTTTCCCAGTGCCATACTCGCGCTTGCAAAAAGCGGACGCTGGCAAGATGGCTAAGAGCGGAACAAAGACCGGACAACCTGAAGAGACGAGGGCGCAGCAGCGGATTGTTCTCGTATCCGGGGCCTCGGGCGCCGGGCGCAGTACTGCCATCCGGGTGCTCGAGGATTTCGGCTACGAGGTCATCGACAACCTGCCCCTTGGCCTGATTCCACGCCTGATCGACGGCCCCCCGCTCGACCATCCGCTGGCACTGGGCATCGATGTGCGCACCCGTGGCTTTTCGGTTGATGCGCTGAACGACGTGATCGATATGCTCACCGCCGATCCGGGGGTAGAGGCGCAGCTGCTCTATCTCGATTGCCGCGCCGATGTGCTGACCCAACGCTATTCCGAGACCCGCCGTCGCCACCCGCTGGCCCAGAATGATGGCCCGGCGCGCGGGATCGAGCGCGAGATCGAATTGCTGGCGCCGCTCAGAGTGCGCGCTGATATGCTGATTGATACCTCCGACCTCAATGTGCACGACCTGAAGGCCGAGCTGCATCGCTGGCTTGGGTTGGACGAGGGTGAAACCCTGTCGGTTTCGGTGCAGAGCTTCAGCTACAAGCGCGGCGTGCCCCGTGGGCTTGATCTGGTCTTCGATGTGCGCTTCCTGCGCAATCCGCACTGGCAGGAAGATCTGCGTGCGCTCACCGGCTGCGATGCGGCGGTGGCCGCCTATGTTGCATCGGATCCGCTTTATCCAGAGTTTCTTGATCGTATCACCGGGCTGATCTCGTTTTTGCTTCCGGCCTATGCCAAAGAGGGCAAAGCGCATCTGGCAATCGGATTCGGCTGCACCGGCGGGCATCATCGCTCGGTGGCTCTGGCCGAAACTGTCGCCAGGCATCTTGCGGATGCGGGCTGGCGGGTGTCAACTAGACACCGGGAGATCGAGGGCACCGGGTGCGGTGCCGAGGTTGGGTTGAAAAAAGGAGCGGTCGCGTGATCGGGATCGTGATCGTCGCACATGGCGGGCTGGCTGCGGAATATCTGGCCGCAGTTGAGCATGTGGTCGGGCCGCTCAAGCAGGCCCGCGCAATTGCCATTGCCGCCGATTACGACCGTGCGAAAAAATCCGAGGAAATCGCCAAAGCCGCCGATGAGGTGGATAGCGGCGACGGGGTGATCGTGGTGGTCGACATGTTCGGCTCGTCCCCGTCCAACCTGTCCTTGTCGGCCTGCCGTGACGGAAAGCGCAAAATTCTCTACGGTGCCAATCTGCCGATGCTGGTAAAGCTGGCGAAATGTCGTCAGACCAGCGTCGAAGATGCCACCCATGCCGCTTTGGCCGCTGGCCGGAAATACATTGATTGCGTAGACGGAAAACCGAGTCGGGAGTGAACTATATGGCCGACAGGCTGAGCCGCCGGATGAAAATCGTGAACAACAAGGGTCTTCATGCCCGTGCCTCCGCCCGGTTTGTCGAGGTGGTTGAGGCCCATGATGGCCATGCGCGCGTGTTCCGCGACGGGATGGAGGCAGATGGCGATTCGATCATGGGCCTGCTGATGCTTGGCGCGGCCTATGGCAGCGAGATCGAGGTCGAGACCACCGGGGATGATGCGCCGGCCTTGATGGACGCGCTCGATGCGCTGGTGGCCGACAGGTTCGGCGAAGAAAGCTGATCCCGTGTCGGTCCGGCCGCAAAGTGCCGTCGCTGCGCGTGCCTATAACAAGCGCAACCTGACCTATGCCAATTCGTTCGAAAATGGCCTGCAATCCACGATTATTCGAACAATCGAGTGGTTGAGCGGCAAGGTGACGATCCTGCGCATGGTGCGCGAATTCGAACGTCGCGGCGGGGCGCGGGGGCTTGGCTTCTGGAAATCCGCGCTGGAGGTGATGGGGGTCGAGATCACCACGCCCCCCGAGCAGTTTGCCAACATTCCTGCGACCGGGCCGGTGGTGGTGGTGGCCAATCACCCGCACGGGCTGGTCGATGGCATGATCCTGGCCGAGATGATCGCCCGGGTGCGCAGCGATTTTCAGATCCTCACCCGCGAAGTGCTGATCGGTCTCGACGAAGTGGCCTCGTCCTTCCTGATCCCGGTGCCGTTCCCGCATGACAAGGATGCCCAGAAGAAAAGCGTCGCGATGCGGGCGCAGGCGATGGACCGGCTGAAGGCGGGCGGGCTGATCTGCGTGTTCCCCTCGGGCGTGGTCGCCAGTTCGCGCACCGCCTTCGGCCCGGTGGAAGAGGCGGAGTGGAACGTCTTCACCGCCCAGCTTATCCGCCGCTCCGGCGCGGCCGTGGTGCCGATCCGGTTTCGCGGGCAGAATTCGCGCTGGTATCAGGTGGCCAACCGGATTTCGGCAACCCTGCGTCAGGCGCTGCTCTTGCACGAGGTCGTCCGTGTCTGCAATCGCCGCCACGCGCCGATCATCGGCGCGCCACTTGACGAGGCGCAGATGGCACCGCTGAAGACCGATCCGCGCGGCTTCATCGCCTGGCTGCGCGAACACACGCTGAGCCTCAAAGACTGAGTAAAAAAAGGCCGCGCGCAGATCAGCGCGTGGGCACCGGCACTTCGCCGCGATAATCGTAGAAGCCGCGCCCGGTCTTGCGACCCAGCCAGCCGGCTTCGACATATTTCGTCAACAGCGGGCAGGGGCGGTATTTGGTATCCGCGAGCCCCTCATGCAGCACGTTCATGATCGCCAGGCAGGTATCGAGCCCGATGAAATCGGCCAGCTCCAGCGGCCCCATCGGGTGATTGGCGCCCAGCTTCATTGATTCGTCGATGGATTTCACCGATCCGACGCCCTCATAGAGCGTATAAACCGCCTCGTTGATCATCGGCATCAGGATGCGGTTTACGATGAAGGCTGGGAAATCCTCCGCAGGAGCAGCCGTTTTCCCCAGCTTTTCAACAACTTCTAGGCAGGTGTGATAGGTCGCCTGATCGGTGGCAATGCCTCGGATCAGCTCAACGAGCTGCATCACCGGCACCGGGTTCATGAAATGGAAGCCCATGAACTTTTCCGGCCGGTCGGTGCGCGAGGCGAGTCGCGTGATCGAGATCGACGAGGTGTTCGAGGTCAGAATGGTCTCGGGCTTCAGATGCGGCAGCAGGTCTTCGAAAATCGCCTGTTTCACGCTTTCGCGCTCGGTCGCGGCCTCGATGATGAGGTCGGTCTGGCCCAGATCGGCGAGCACCAGCGTGGTGCCGATCCGCGCCAGCGCCGCATCGCGGTCTTCGGCGCTGATCTTCTCGCGAGAGACCTGCCGGTCGAGATTCTTTTTGATTGTTACCAGAGCCTTATCCAGAGCGTCCTGGTTCACGTCATTCAGCAGAACCTGAAAGCCCGCCAGTGCCATCACATGGGCAATGCCATTGCCCATTTGCCCCGCACCGATAACCCCGACCGTTTCAACGCTCATGCCCATGCTCCTTGCAATGCAGGGCGACCATAGGGGTGTTCATGCTGCAGGTGCAAGAGGCCCCGCGCAGCGTTAACCTTAGTGTAGGGTTAAGGATTTGTTTAGTATTGAAAATTTAGGAATTTGGCAACGGTTCGGTGCGATTCTCTTACTCGGGTGAAAAAGGAGTGGGTGGAATGGCCTATGAAAACCTGGGCGAAGGTGCCCTTGATTATTATCCGTGCCGTTATGGAAAATCCAAGCTTCTGTTCCGGGGACCGAAGCACAAACTCGACCATCCCTATGTGGCGATGATCGGGGGCACAGAGACTTACGGGAAATTCGTTGAGCATCCGTTTCCGGTCCTGACCGGCGAGTTGCTTGGCCAACAGGTGGTCAATCTCGGCATGGTCAATGCCGGAATTGATGTCTTCATGAGCGATCAGTCGGTGATCGATATCTGCTCGGGTGCCGAGGTGACGGTGATTCAAGCCACCGGGGCGCAGAACATGTCAAACCGGTTCTATGCGGTGCATCCGCGGCGCAATGATCGGTTCCTGCGGGCGTCGAACCTGCTGAAAACCATCTATCGCGAGGTGGATTTCACCGAGTTCAACTTCACGCGGCACCTGCTGACGGCGCTGCGGGATGCCAGCCCCGACAAGTTTCTGATGGTGGAACAGGAGCTGAAAGAGGCCTGGGTGGCCCGGATGAAAACGCTGGTTTCCAGCATCGAATCCGATGTCATCCTGCTCTGGCTCTCGGATCATTCGCCGGACAAGGCCGACGATCAGGCGCTCGGCGGTGTCGATCCGCTGTTCGTCGACCGTGACATGCTGCGGCAGGTCGAACCCTTCGTTGCAGGCATTGCCGAAGTGGTGGTGCAGCCGGAAGAGATTGAGGCGGGCTTCCCCGGCCTGGTCTATTCCGATCTGGAAGAACCGGCGGCACGCGGCATGCTGGGCACTGTGGCCCATGACAAGGTGGCCGAAGCCCTGAAACCGCTGCTCGAAAGCTTTTTCTGAGCCACGGATCTGCCAAAGAAAAGGCCCGCCAGATTGGCGGGCCTTTCTATTTTTTTGGATCGGGTCCGTTCAGAGCTTGCCGGTCAGGTCCGGCAGGGCTTCGAACAGGTCGGCCACGAGGCCGAAATCGGCAACCTGGAAGATCGGCGCTTCTTCGTCTTTGTTGATGGCGACGATGATCTTCGAATCTTTCATCCCGGCGAGGTGCTGGATCGCACCGGAAATGCCGACGGCGATGTAGAGATCCGGCGCAACCACTTTGCCGGTCTGGCCAACCTGATGATCGTTCGGGGCAAAGCCCGAATCGACCGCCGCACGCGAGGCGCCAACGGCGGCACCCAGCTTGTCGGCCAGCGCTTCGATCACGGCGAAGTTCTCTTCCGAGCCAACCCCGCGCCCGCCCGACACGACGATTTTCGCCGAGGTCAGTTCGGGACGATCCGAGGTCGCCACCTTGTCTTCCACCCAAGAGCTCAGCGCCGAGGCGGTCGCGCCGCCGATGGCTTCCACCGGGGCGCCAGCGCCTTCACCGGCCGCCTCGAAGGTCGAGGTGCGGAAGGTGATGACCTTTTTCGCGTCTTTCGACTTCACCGTCTGGATGGCGTTACCGG
Organism: Paracoccaceae bacterium; assembly: GCA_050288685.1. Lineage (GTDB taxonomy): Bacteria > Pseudomonadota > Alphaproteobacteria > Rhodobacterales > Rhodobacteraceae > Sinisalibacter. Next base: position 91,668 of record JBNKEH010000008.1, read on the forward strand.
CATAGACCGGGCGCTCGAACGTGTCGGCATCGACCACGCCGGACACATCCGACAGCACCATCACATCCAGAAGCGCAGCAACGCGCGGGAAGATGTTTTTGGCATCGGTGGTAGCCGGAGCGACGATGTGGTCGTAATCGCCCGCGAGCGACACGATCAGATCGGCGGTCGGTTCGGCCAGGCGATGACCAAGTGCCGCATCTTCAGCGACCAGCACTTTGGCGACGCCGTCGATTTTCGCAGCGGCTTCACCGGCAGCGGCAGCCGAGGCACCGGCGCAAAGCACGGTCACATCGCCCAGCGATTTGGCAGCGGTCACAGCTTTCGCGGTGGCATCCAGCGCCAGCGCGCCGTCGGTCACTTCAGCAAGAAGAAGAACAGCCATCAGATTGCCCCCGCATCTTTGAGTTTGGTCACAAGCTCGTCGACCGAGCCAACGATGATCCCGGCCTGACGCGAGGCGGGCTCGGTGGTTTTCACGATCTCAAGCCGCGGGCTCACGTCGACGCCGTAATCGGCAGGCGTTTTCTCGTCGAGCGGCTTTTTCTTCGCCTTCATGATGTTCGGCAGCGAAGCATAGCGCGGCTCGTTCAGGCGCAGATCGGCGGTCACCACGGCAGGCAGTTTCACCTTGATCGTCTGCAAGCCGCCATCGACTTCGCGCGTCACGGTGGCGCTGTCGCCATCGATTTCCATGCCCGAGGCAAAGGTGGCCTGCGCCCAGCCGGTGAGGGCTGCGAGCATCTGGCCCGTGGCGTTCATGTCGTTGTCGATCGCCTGCTTGCCCATGATCACCAGACCCGGCTGCTCTTCGTCGATCACCGCTTTCAGCAGTTTGGCAACGGCAAGCGGTTCGATATCGTTCGTCACGTCGTCGGCGGCAACGATCAGAATGCCGCGGTCGGCGCCCATGGCGAGACCGGTGCGGATCGTCTCCTGCGCCTGTTTGACCCCGATCGAGACAACCACGATTTCGTCGGCTTTCCCGGCTTCTTTCAGCCGGATTGCCTCTTCCACCGCGATCTCGTCAAACGGGTTCATCGACATCTTCACATTGGCAAGATCGACCCCGCTTCCGTCCGCTTTCACGCGCACTTTCACGTTGTAATCGATCACGCGCTTCACAGGCACAAGAACCTTCATCGGCGTGTCACTCCTTTGGCCAGCCCTTTGGGGCAATCGTCTTGGGCGTGTTTAGCGAGTCATCAGGCGAGGGAACAATGCCAAAGCGACACATAATTGCGCTGCGACGCCGCGTTTTTTGTCGTTTCGCATGATGGTGGCGGTAACGGTGGGGTGAACACACCCCGCCTCCGACTTATCCGTCGGCAAAATGATAGTAGCTCTCAGCGCAAAGATCGACATTCGGGCGCTCATGCGCACTGCCATCGGCCTTGGTGAAGCGCAGATCGTAAAGGCAGGTTTCGGCCCCGCCCGGGAAGGTCACATCGACAACGCCGCCCGCCGCCAGCGTGCCATCGGCCAGCGCAATCGCGGTGTAGCTGTCACTGCCCGCCGGGGCATATTCCGCCGCACTGAGGGTATCCCAGCTGTTATTGCCAAAGGTGATGGTAAGATCGCCAGCGACGGCGAGACCGGGCGCACAAACGGCAGCGGCGGCAAAGCAAAAAGTAGACAAACGCATGAAGTACTCCAGATGAACCCGGGCCGAACCCGGCCCGCGCGCCATCCTGCCCGTTTGTGCTCCGGCTCGTTAGGGGGAAAAACGACCGGGTATCGCCGGAAGGACCGCCTGTCAGGGCGCGACCTGCTCGGTTTCCGCTTTGGGCCAGATCAAACTGGGGTCGGCGTCGATCTGCCGAAGCGCCCGTTTCAATCTTTTGGCATTGATCGGCGAAAGAAGCGTTTGCGCCTCCTTCGCGTCAATCTGATACCGACGCAGAAACAGGCCGAGCGCAAAGGCGATGGTTTCGGGCGAGATATAGCCGCGATGCGACACCCGCCAGCCCTGAGCAAAGGCATCGCCAAACGCTTCCGACGTGAAAGCGCTTTCAAGGCTCATCACTCCAAATCCGGCTTCCACCACGAGCAGATCCGTGGCGATTTCTTCAAGGCCCGGATCGTCATATCCGTCGTTCTGGCTGGTGGTGGCCAACAGCATATAATGCGCAAGCTCATGCGCCATGGTGACGATGAAAGCGCGTGGATTGCGCGGCAAGTCGGGATCGTAGGTAATCAACGGTCCCTGTTCATCAACCCGAAAGCTGCCCAGAATCGGGCGGGTGTCGTGCTGGACGAGAAGCGTTTCAGCCACGGCTTGTACGCGCGGCGCGGGCTCCTGCGCTTCCAGCCGCACCGGCCAGTCTTCTCCAAGGCCCATATGACGTTTGATCTGGTCGAATACGATCAAGGCAACGGCGTGATCGTTACCCTTCGGGGCGTCGAAAAATTCACGACTGGGCAGGATCAGCCTGCGCGAGTCCCGCCAGTCCGGGCCAAAGCGATCGACAAATCCGGCACATTGCTCAGAAATCCATTCCGCCTCGTCCACAGGAAGCAAGCGCCTGTTTCCGAACAGGGCCATCCTACCGGGTCGCCCCCGGCACCCAGAGCACGTCGGCCTTGCCTTCGTCATTGGCCATGCGCGCGGCGGTAAAGCACCAGTCCGACAGCCGGTTGAGATAGCGGATCGCGGCAGGGTTCACGGGCTCGGTTCCGGCCAGCTCCACCGCCAGCCGCTCGGCCCGGCGCGCCACGGTGCGGGCCAGATGCAGATGCGCCGAAAGCGTCGATCCGCCGGGCAGGATGAAGCTTCTCAGCGGCTCCAGAACCGCCGTCATCGCGTCAATCTCGGCCTCCAGCCGGTCCACCTGTGCCGCGATGATCCGCAGCGGCGGATAGTCGGCACTGTCGTCCTTGTCCAGATCGGGGTTCGACAGATCGGCCCCCAGATCGAACAGGTCATTTTGGATGCGCCCCAGCGCCATATCGACATCGCCCTCGGCGGTCAGGCGCGCCAGCCCCAGCACCGAATTCAACTCGTCCACAGTGCCATAGGCACCCACCCGCAGGCTGTGCTTGGCCACCCGTGCCCCGTTCGACAAGGCGGTTTCGCCCGCATCGCCGGTGCGGGTGTAGATCTTGTTCAGAACCACCATCTTAGCGGCCGCCGTGCAGCCAGATGTAGAGCATGATCAGAGCCACCGCGACGGCCTGCGCGTAAATCCGGTAGCGCATAATGCGATTGGCGTTTTTCTTGTGGAAGTCTCCACCCTTGGCAAAGCTGCCGATCCCGGTGACCAGAATCGCGGCCACAATGGCCACCGCAGCGATGACGAGCAGAAATAGCGGGTCTCCAGTCATGATAGCCTCCCGATTGACCCTTTCATGGATACCCGGTTTTGCCGATGAAGGCGAGCCTGTCCTATACGCCCGAGATCAGCTTGTCGGCCCAGCGGGTCGAAAGCAGCCGCCTGCCAATGCCAGCAGCATAGGTGGGGGTGGTGACCCAATAGCGCGGCTTCGGATGGCGCGATTCGACGGCGCGGGCGAGCTTTCTTGTCACGGCGTCAGGGCCGAGCTGAAACGGATCGGGCTTGCCGCTGTCATCATAAAGCCGGGGCAGCACCAGCGCTTCGTATTGGTCGCGGCGCGGCGAGGCCTGCCAGTCGATCCAATGCTCGAAATGCGGGCGCGAGTTTTCCCGGATCTTCGAGGCAATCGGGCCGGGCTCGATCAGAATCACCTTGATCCCCAGCTCTTTCATCTCCAGCCGCAAGGTGTCGGCATAGCCCTCCAGCGCGTATTTCGTGGTGCTGTAGGCGGCGCGCCATTTCAGCGGCACCAGCCCCAGAACCGACGAGTTGAACACGATCCGCCCAAAGCCCTGTTCCCGCATCACTGGAATGGTCTGGCGCACCAATTCATGCACGCCGAAGAAATTCGTCTCGAAGATCGCCCGCAGCGCATCGGTGGGCAGGTCTTCCACCGCGCCGGGCAGACCGAAGGCGCCATTGGCAAAGATCGCGTCCAGCCGCCCTGCGCTGCGGGTGGTGGCCTCGTCCAGCGCTTCGAAAATGCTCTTCGGGTCGGTGTGGTCGAGCACGAAGCTCTCCAGCCCCTCGTCGCGCAGACGGGCGCAGTCTTCTTCCTTGCGGCAGGTGGCAAACACCTGCCAGCCGCGCGCTTTCATGCCCCGCGCGGCGCCCAACCCGATTCCTGACGAGCAGCCGGTGATAAGGATCGCACGCTTGCTCATGTCTGCCTCGCTTCAGGGGGCTATGGGCGAGAGGAAATCATTCGACATGAAGCCGATCTCGCCCGATTGAAGCTGAATCTGTCGCCAGTTGTCGCCCACGTCGCCCAGATCAATCACCTCGGTGCCCAGGGTCAGCGCGGCAATCGGTTCGTTCGTGGTCGAGGGGTCGGAGCGGAGATTGACCTTGGTGCCGGTTACATAAAGCAGCCCGGGCAAGGCAGGGTCGGGCTCCGGGGTCGGCATAAAGCTCGGGTCATCCTCGGCGGGCAGGACGATGTCGTCTTGGGCAGGCGCAACCGCCGTATCACCGCCTTCAGCCGCAACCGGCGTGCCAGGCGGATTGTCTGCAGGCAGGGTGGCACTGTCCGGCGTTGCAGATTCGTCGGCCGCATCCAGCTCGCTCGCCACGACAGCGGCGTTAATCTCGTCATTCAGCGCAGCATTCATCTGGGCGTCGAACCCATCCAGCGCCGGGGTCGCGTCCGGGGTCGTATCCGTGGCTGATACGGCACTGCTGGGTTCTGTCACCATCGCGCTGTCGCCCAATGGGGCAAGGGCCGTCTCGGCATCCGGCGCGGCGGGCTCTTCCATCACCACGGTCACCGGCGCAGGCTCGGCCTCGCGCCCTATCAGATGATCAGAAAGCCCTGCGTCCCGGCCGAAATACTTCATGCCGAGCCAGAGCAAAACCAAGGTGAAAAGTGTCAGCCGGACGATACCCATGCTTCTTCCATAGCGCGACATCTCGGCTCAGGCCAGTGTGGTTCTGATCACTTCCCTCAACCGGCGCTTGCGGGCCGCGAATCGCGACTGTATTCAGCACCCATGAGTGATCTTCCCCATGACGCCCCCTCCGTAGGCATCGAAATCTCCGAACCGCTTCGCCGCGCGATCGGTGATCGCTATCTGACCTATGCGCTGTCGACCATCATGCACCGGGCGCTGCCCGATGCCCGCGACGGGCTGAAGCCTGTGCACCGGCGCATTCTCTACGCGATGCACCGGCTGAAACTGGCGTCGAATGGCCGATTCCTGAAATCCGCCAAGATTTCCGGCGACACGATGGGCGATTTCCACCCGCATGGCGATGCCGCGATCTATGATGCGATGGCCCGCCTCGCGCAGGATTTCAACGTGCGCTATCCGCTGGTCGACGGGCAGGGGAACTTCGGCAATATCGACGGCGATAACCCGGCCGCCAGCCGTTATACCGAAGCCCGGATGACCTTCGTCGCCGAGGCGATGCTGGAAGGGCTCGACGAAAACGCCGTCGATTTCCGCGCCAACTACGATGGCCGCCTTGAAGAACCCGCTGTTCTGCCCGCCACCTTCCCGCATCTGCTGGCCAATGGCGCAACCGGGATCGCGGTGGGCATGGCCACCAACATTCCGCCGCATAATATCGCCGAGCTGGTCGATGCCTGTATCCATCTGATCAAGACTCCCGATGCGCGTGACGAAACCCTGCTGAACTACGTGCCCGGCCCGGATTTTCCCACCGGCGGGGTGATCGTGGACGACCGCGAAACCATCGCGCAGGCTTACGCCACCGGGCGCGGGGCAATCCGCCTGCGGGCGCGTTGGGAGGTCGAAGACCTTGGGCGCGGCCAGTGGCAGATCGTGGTCACCGAGATTCCCTATCAGGTGCAGAAATCCAAGCTGATCGAGAAAATCGCCGAGCTGATCCAGACCAAGAAGATCCCGATCCTTGGCGATGTGCGCGATGAAAGCGCCGACGACATCCGGCTGATTCTCGAGCCGAAGTCGAAAAACGTCGATCCCGAGCTGCTGATGGGGCTGATGTTCCGCAATTCCGATCTGGAAACGCGCTTCAACCTCAACATGAACGTGCTGATCGACGGGGTCACGCCCAAGGTCTGCTCGATGAAGGAAGTGCTGCGCGCCTTCCTCGATTTCCGCCGCGAAGTGCTCATTCGCCGCTCGCAGCACCGGATGGAAAAGATCGACCACCGGCTGGAAGTGCTGGAAGGCTTCATCATCGCCTTCCTCAATCTCGACCGGGTGATCGACATCATCCGTTACGATGACGATCCGAAAGCGGCGCTGATGCGCGAAGACTGGTCGATCGACCATGTGCGCGCCACCAACGAAAAAGACTATATCACTCCCGCGCCGGGCGATGGTGAGCTCAGCGAAGTTCAGACCGACGCGATCCTCAACATGCGGCTGCGCAGCTTGCGGCGGCTTGAGGAAATGGAGCTGGTGCGCGAGCGCGACGAGCTGATGGCCGAACGTGCCGGGTTGGAAGACCTGCTCGACAGCGAAGAACTGCAATGGGCACGCATCTCGGACCAATTGCGCGCGGCCAAGAAGACCTTCGGCAAGGATAACGTCATCGGCGGCGCCCGCCGCACCACCTTTGCCGAGGCGGGCAATGTGGAAGACGTGCCGCTGGAAGCGATGATCGAGCGCGAGCCGGTCACCGTGGTCTGCTCGCAGATGGGCTGGATCCGCGCCATGTCGGGCCATATCGACCTGACCCGCGATCTGAAATTCAAGGATGGCGACGGCCCGCGTTTCGCCTTCCATGCCGAAACCACCGACAAGATCGTGATCTTCGCCGAAAATGGCCGCTTCTACACGCTTCTGGCCGCCAACCTGCCCGGCGGTCGCGGCATGGGCGAGCCGCTCAGGCTGATGGTCGATCTGCCCAACGAGGCCGCGATCCTTGGCATGTTCGTGCACAAGCCTGGTGAAAAGCTGATCGTCGCCTCTGCCGAGGGCAATGGCTTCGTGGTGCCCGCCGATGATGTGCTGGCGCAAACCCGGTCGGGCAAGCAGGTGCTGAATGTCGGCGACGGCGTTGCGAAACTGTGCAGGCCGGTGCTGGGCGATCATGTGGCCGTGGTCAGCGAAAATCGCAAATTGCTGGTTTTCCCGCTCTCCGAACTGCCCGAAATGGGCCGGGGCAAGGGGGTGCGGTTGCAGAAATACAATGTCGCGCGCGGCAAGCAGGGTGTGCTGGAGCTTGATGGCGGCCTGTCCGACATTACCACCTTCGATCTTGCCAAGGGGCTGTCCTGGGCTGCGGGCGGCGATCGCACCCGCACCGAGGTAGACATGGGCCCCTGGATCGGCAAACGTGCAGGGGCGGGCAAGCTGCCGCCGCATGGCTTCCCGAGGGATAACAAGTTCACGTCGTAAGGAGAGCAAGTGGCCTTGCGTGATCTCAGGATTGATTATGCGGGCCGCAAACCCGCGATGTTAGGCCTGGCGCTGAAAACCGGTATATTCACCGTGCTGACGCTGGGCTTCTATCGCTTCTGGATGAAGGTGCGAATGCGCCGCTATTACTGGTCGGCGATCCGCCCGGGTGGCATCCCGCTGGAATTTACCGGGCGCGGCACCGAAACGCTCACCGGGTTTCTGACTGCCGTGGTGGTGCTCGCCTTCTATATCGGCATCGTCAATCTGATCCTGATGTACTTCTCGTTCAGCCTGTTCAGTGGCAACACCCCCGCCTATGTGGTCAGCGGCATTGGCGTGGCACCGATGATCTTTTTCGCCCAATACCGCTCGCGCCGCTACATTCTCGCCCGCACCCGCTGGCGCGGCATCCGCTTCGGGCTGGAGCCGGGGGTGAAGGGCTATGTCTGGCGGGCGATCCTGTGGTGGCTGGCCACGCTCGTCACCGGGGGCATCCTCTGGCCTGCGAAAACCTATGCGCTGGAAAAATACCGTACCGACCGCACCTGGTTCGGCGATGCGAAATTCGAACAAACCGGCGGCATGCGCCCGATGTTTCACGCCATGCGCCATGTCTATCTGGGCGTGACGCTCACCACTTTGGCCGTGGTGGTGTCGACGATCTATGACGACGAGCCGATCTGGCTGATCGGCGTGGCAATGGGCGGGACCTGGACCCTGCTCGGCCTCGCCCATTGGAAGGCGATGAGCTTTCGCACTCTGATGGAAGGCAAGCGGCTGGGCGGGGCCGGGTTTCGCTGCCGTCCCCGTCCGATCAGCATCATCGGCATCTATCTGGGCGGCAGTACGCTGATCTCGCTGCTGATGCTCGCATTCTTCTTTGTCTTCGGTATCGGGTTCGGCATCCTGCTCGCGGTGCTCGGCTCGATGAACGCGCTCGACATGCTCGAGGATCCGGCCAGCTTTTTCTCGATCCCGGCCTGGCTGCTCACTATTTTCGGCATCGCCAGCTATTTCTCGATGTTCCTGCTCTGGGGGGTACTGCGCGAAGTTTTTCTGACCCTGCCAATGGCACGCTATCTGGCCGAAAGCACCGAGATCGTGAACGTGCATGGGCTGAGCGAGATCGGCCAGCGCGACCGCGATGAATTTGTCGAGGCTGAAGGCTTTGCCGATGCGCTGCCCCTGGGGGACGGGATATGAGCGACGCGGAGAACACCATCGAAGGCTTCGGCGATTATCTCGACGGCGAAAAGGCCATCGTGCGCCGCGTCGTTCTCACCCTGATGCCCGACCGGCTGCGCATCGCTCTGCCCGATGGTCGGGTGGAAGACTGGACCGCCGACGATCTGCGCGCCGTGCCCGATCAGGCCGACAGGGAAAGTCTCATGCTCACGCTGGCTGGCGATCCGCTGACCCGGCTGAAAGTCACCGATGTCGAGATTGCCCGGCTGATCCGCTCCAATGCCAAGGCGCTGCACAAACGCCCGCCGGTCGAGCATCTGGGCCGGATCGTCGGCTGGGCCTCTGGGGCGGTGGCCTCGGTGGCGCTGATCATCTTCGTGTTGGTGCCGATGATCGCCAACCAGCTTGCGCTCTATCTGCCGCCTTCGGGCGAAAAGGCGCTGGGCGATGCCACGTTCGAGCAGATCCGTTCGGCCCTGTCTCAGGGAGGCCTGCCGCTCACCGCCTGTGCCGAGCCCACCGGGCAAGCGGCGCTGTCGGTGATACAGGCGCGGCTCAATGCGGCCAAGGATCTGCCCTATCCGGTCGAGCTGACGGTGCTTGACCATGAAATGGTCAACGCTTTCGCACTGCCCGGGGGGCGGATCGTGCTGTTTCGCGGGCTGCTGGAATCAGCCGAGGAACCCGAGGAGGTGGCGGCGGTTCTGGCGCATGAGCTGGGCCATGTCGCCCATCGCGATCCCACCCGCGATGCGCTGCGTGTGGCCGGTTCGGTCGGGGTGCTCGGGCTGCTCTTTGGCGATTTCGCCGGCGGCACCGTGGTTCTGCTGCTCGCCAACCAGCTGATCAACGCGCAATATTCGCAAGCCGCCGAAGCCGGGGCAGACGATTTCGCCTATGCGCTGATGACCGATGCCGGGTTGCCGCCCGCCGCCCTTGGGCATTTCTTCGAGAGGCTGCGCGCGGAATATGGCGACGAGCCGGATCTGATCGCGCATTTCTCTTCGCATCCGCAGATGACCGCCCGCATCGAGGCGGCGCTGGCCGCGCAGGACCGGGCAGGCGCGCTGGGCGATCCGGTGCTGAATGTGGATGAATGGCAGGCCCTGCAATCCATCTGCGGTGCTCAGCCCGACGAATCCGATGCGCCCGCCGCGTCCCCGGACGTAATCCCGGATGATGATACGATTCCGGATGATGACGCGCTTCCTGAGGACGATAGTACCAGTCCGACGCGCTCCGACACGACAGGGCGGCTCGGGCGCAACTAGGCGGCATCGGGCAAAATCCCGCCGACGCCGCCGCGCCATTCCCCCGCTTTGCCGCAGATTTTCGAGTATCCCCGGGGATTGAGACGATCCGCCCGGGGGGTATCGTTTGCCTGAGCGGCGCAGGCAGGCTATCCAAGGCCCCGAACGACCCCGCAAGGAGCTGCCGATGTCCCGTTTCTCTCGTCTTGCCCGTCTGGCCCTCGGCCTGTCGCTGGGTGCGATCCTGCTGTCGGCCTGCGCGGCGGACAATCCCGATCTGCCGCCGCCGCCGCTCGGGCGCTTCCTTTTGGGGCACAACATCGCTCTGGTCGCCGATCAGGTGCAGGTCGGGCCGTTTTCGCGCACGCTTGAAAACGACGCCATCGTCGCTTCGATCCGCACTGCGGTGAACCAGACCTTCAGCCGCTATGATGGCGATCAGTATTACCACATCTCGGTGGTGGTGCTTGGCTATGTTCTGGCTCAGCCCGGCATTCCGATCATCGCCTCGCCGAAAAGCGTGCTGATTGCCGATGTCAGCGTCTATGATGATCGCGATGGCGGCAAGCCGCTGAATGCGGAGCCGAAACAGTTCACCGTGCTCGAAGGAGCGGGCGAGCAGCCCGTTGATTTTATTCTCGGCACCGGCTTCACCCGCAGCGCCGAAGAGCAGATGGACAGTCTGTCTCAGGGCCTGACCGGCGAAATTGTGAAATGGCTAAAAGGCAACCGCGATTGGTTTGGCGATCCTGCGCTGATGGACCCGGCCACCACGTCGCTCGGGCGGCCTGTACAGCCCCTGCCGCCGATGCCTGTTTTTGGGGCATCTGCTGGGGCTTCTGACGGTGAAGCAGGGGGTGATCCGGCGGCATCTGCGGCCTCAGCCAATTCTGCATCCTCTGGGGCATAACATCGTCTTGATTTTCTGCGCCCAAACAAGTAACGAGCGCCCGAATATGAAACGGGTTCGCGTGGAACCCCCCAACCGCGAGGCTTTTGGCACATGGCCAAGGAAAAGTTTGCACGTACCAAACCGCACGTGAACATCGGCACGGTGGGTCACGTTGACCACGGGAAGACGACGCTGACGGCGGCGATCACGAAATATTTCGGTGAATTCAAAGCCTACGACCAGATCGACGGCGCGCCGGAAGAGAAAGCCCGCGGGATCACGATCTCGACGGCGCACGTTGAATACGAG
>JBNKEH010000009.1:0-652305 GCA_050288685.1 Paracoccaceae bacterium
GACTACCATCATCGGGCCGAAACCCTAGGCAGTTTGATATGCAGGTGTTTGTTCATCGAATGAACCAAACCGCCCACATATCTCTTCAGTATTCTATCAATGTCAAACAGCGTTGAGACAAAACGAAACTGGATGCGCTAAACTCTCTCAGCGCGCCCCGCCCGTATGCCTCTGATTTTCAACCAAACTTCCCTTCCGAGCACCGCTCCGTCCGTCCGTCTGGCCGACCAACCGCGCCTCAGCGCCGCCGGTGAAGGGGGTTCTACGGCTACACACCAAGACCCGCAAGTGCTTTTTCACAAAAAATGCGATTTTCTTCGCAGAGACCACTTTAAGCCTTAAAAATAAGGCACTAGAGGCTGATGGGTTCAGAAATACCGCGCCGGGGAAACCCGGTTAGCCGGGGGTTCGGGGACGAATCTGGCGGTGGGGAGAGGGGTTTTCATCCAGAGGCTGCGAGTCTTGCCGCAAATTCGCCTGTCTGGAGCGGAATCAAGGCTGCGGGCCCGCGAGTCGGAAGCAGATTTCCGGGAATCGGGCCCGCAGAAAGGGCAGGATCAGATCGGGCAGCGCACCAGAGGTTCGATCTGGGCCTCATAGATCGCACGCAAGGCCGCATGGGTGGCCTCGGGCAGCGGCGGCAGATCCGAGACGCGGGCATTGCGTTCGGCCTGTTCGGCCCGACTGACCCCGGCAATCACCGAACTCACCGCATCATGGTCGAGAATCCATCTCAGGGCGAAATCGGCCATGCTCATGCCCTCGGGTACATAGGGACGGATCAGATCCAGCGCGTCGATCGCCTTGTCCATCTCGATGCCCGAGAAGGTCTCGCCCACCGAGAAGGCCGCACCATCGGCATTGTAGTTGCGATGATCGGTTTCGGGGAAGCGATGGCCCTTTTCGAATTTCCCGGCCAGCACCCCGGAAGCGAGCGGCAGGCGCACGATGATGCCCACGCCCTTGGCCTTGGCTTCGTCGAAAATCTCCCATGCCGCATTCTGGCGGTAGAGGTTGAAGATGATCTGCAGGCTGGCGCAACCGGGCTGGGCAAGGCAGAGCCGCGCCTCTTCCAGGGTTTCGACGCTGGCACCCCAATGCTTGGTCAGCCCTTCGGCTTGCATCTTGTCCATCATCGCAAAGATCGCACCATCGCGCAGCACCTCGGTGGGCACGCAGTGGAGCTGGACGAGATCGAGGCTGTCCACACCGAGCCGCTGGGCCGAGGCGGCGAGATGGGTGCGGATGCGGTCTTCTTCATAGCCGCTCGGGTAAAGCTCGGCAGTGCGGCCCACCTTGGTAGCCACGACCGACCCGGCCCCCGGCCCTTTCAGAAACAGCCCGACCTGAGTTTCCGAGCGCCCGGCGCCATAGACATCGGCGGTATCGTAAAAGGTGATGCCCGCCGCATGGGCCGCCGCGAGCGCGATCTGCGAGGTACTGTCTTCAATCGGGCCGAAATCGCCGCCGAGTTGCCAGCAGCCCATCCCGATTTCCGAGACCTCGTAGCCGGTCTTGCCGAGAATGCGTGTTTTCATGGGAACCTCCTATTCATGCGCGGGCATCCTAGGCGCCTGCACGGCACTGTCCAGAGACGGCTCAAACGAAAACGCCCGCGCGGGGCGGGCGTTTGGGGTTTTCATCAGGCGGGCGGTCAGGTGGGGCTTTTCACCAGCTTGCGCGCCGCCAGCCAGCGTTTGACCGGCAGACGCAGGCTGAGCACCGCCACGATCAGCAGAAGATAGATCAGCGGCTCGGCCTGCCAGCCTTTGCGCACCAGAACGAAATGCACCCCACCCAGCAGCACTGCCGGATAGACCAGCTGGTGCAACTGGCGCCAGCGCATCCCGAGTTTGCGGATCGCGGCATTATAAGAGGTGGCGGCGAGCGGGATCAGGATCAGAAAGCCGACCATGCCAATGGTGATATAGGGTCGCTTCACGATGTCGGCCCAGATCCGGGCCGGGTCGCGGATATCGAGCAGGAGCCAGACCAGCAGATGGGCGCTGATATAATAGAAGGCCAGAAGCCCCAGCGCCCGACGAAAGCGGAGGAAGTTCAGCCCGGCATGTTTGCGCAGCGGCGTCACCATGAGCCCGGCGATGAGGAATTGCAGCCCCAGAAGCCCGATCTTGTGTTCGAGCGCCGAGATCGGCTCGACCCCCAGCCCGCCGGTGAAGCCCAGATAGAGATACCAGAAGGGCGGCACGGCACCGAGCAGATAGATCGGCCAGGTGGGCAGTTTGCGCAATGCGCCGTTTATTGTGGAGGTCAGAGCCATCAGTGGAACTTTCTGAGGTCCATGCCGGTATAAAGTCCGGCAACCTCTTGTTCATAGCCGTTGAACATCAGGGTATCGATCCGCGGGGCAAAAAGGCCGCCGCCGATCCGCCGTTCGGTGGCTTGCGACCAGCGCGGGTGGTCCACCGTCGGGTTCACATTGGAATAGAAGCCATATTCATTGGCATTGGCTTTGTTCCAGCTGGTGGGCGGTTGCTTATCGGTGAGGGTGATCTTCACAATCGCCTTGATCGACTTGTAGCCGTATTTCCACGGCACCACGAGCCGGAGCGGCGCGCCGCTTTGATTGGGCAGCGGTTTGCCATAGAGCCCGGTGGCCATAAGGGTGAGCGGATGCATCGCCTCGTCCAGCCGCAGCCCTTCGACATAGGGCCAGTCGAGCACGCGGCTTTTCTGGCCGGGCATTTCCTCGGGCCGCGTCAGGGTTTCGAAGGCCACATATTTGGCGCCCGGTTTCACCCCGACCTTGTTCAGCAGCGCAGCGAGCTCAAACCCGTTCCACGGAATCACCATCGACCAGGCCTCGACACAGCGGAAGCGATAGATCCGCTCTTCGATGGTCAGGCCCGCGATCAGATCGGCAAGGCTATAGGTGCCGGGTTTGTCGACCAGCCCGTCAACCGTCACCGTCCAGGGATCGGTGTGCAATTGGCCGGCATTGCGCGCCGGGTCTTCCTTGCCGGTGCCGAATTCATAGTAGTTGTTGTAGTTGGTGATCTCGTCAAAGCTGTTGGGCGAAAGCGCCTCTGCCTTGGCGGCCAGCGGCCCGACAAGCGCGCCCAGCCCCAGACCGGCAGCCCCTGCCATGATCTGGCGGCGATTCAGAAAGGCGGCTTCCGGAGTGACATCCGCCCAGGTGAGTTTTGACTTATAGGCCATGTGATCCCCTTTCTGGCTTTCAATGAACGTAGTGCAAAAGACGTGATCAGCCAAAACAAGCCGGTTCACTTTGGTGTTGGAAACTGTAACCAAAGCCGCAGGCAGCGATTTGATGCGTGCGGCACACCCGATCCGCCCTCTAGACCGCGCATCAGATCATCTAGATAACAGGCGCATGATTCAGATCACCTGAGAGGCAATGATCATGACAGGGCAAGCCGACATCCAAAAGATTCTGGACAACTGCCTGACGAGTGCAGAATTTCCGGAATTGCCGGGGTTTCGCCAGAACAAGGTGCGCGACACGTATCAATTGCCGGGGCGGCGGCGGCTGCTGATTGCGACCGACCGGCAGTCGGCCTTTGATCAGGTTCTGACGGCGGTGCCCTATAAGGGGCAGGTGCTGACCCAGATCGCCCGCTACTGGTTCGATGAAACCCGCGATGTGTGCCCGAACCATGTGATCTCTTATCCCGACCCGAACGCGGTTCTGGCCAAGGATCTGGACATGTTGCCGATCGAGGTGGTGGTGCGCGCCTATCTGACGGGTTCGACCAATACCAGCATCTGGCCGATGTATAAGCGCGGCGAGCGGGTGATCTATGGGCATGACTTCCCGGATGGGATGACGAAGAACCAGAAGCTGCCGGTGCCGATCATCACGCCGACGACCAAACCCGAGGACGGTGCCCATGACGCGCCGATCACCGAGGCGGAAATTCTGGCGACCCAGCTTGTGACCACCGCGCAGTGGCAGGAGATTGCGCAAAAGAGTCTGGCCCTGTTTGCGCGCGGGCAAGAGCTGGCGGCGAAGAAGGGGCTGATCCTAGTCGACACCAAATACGAGTTCGGTGTGGATGAGAACGGCACCGTGGTGATTGCCGACGAGATCCATACGCCCGATTCCAGCCGCTTCTGGATTGCCGAAACCTATCCGGAGCGCCTTGCGGCCGGGGAAGAGCCGGACAGCCTCGACAAGGAATTCCTGCGTCTGTGGATCACCAGCCAGTGCGACCCCTATAATGAGCCAATCCCCGAGATCCCGGCCGAGACCCTGATCGCGTTCAGCAACAAGTATATCGCGCTGTACGAACAGCTGACCGGGTTGCCGTTTGAAAAGCCCGATCCCGAGCAATCGGTGCGCGACCGTATCCACGACGCTTTGGCGAAGGCTCTGCCCGAGTATTTCTGACCCGGGCAGGTCTGCGTTCAAGGACGCCCAGAAGGCATTGGCGGCAGGCGGTGGATCAGAACACCGCCGCCGTGCTGTAGCTTGGATAGAGATCGCTCATCGGGATCGAGCGGCCATCGGTCTGCACGATGCGCACATGGCGCCGCCGCATCTGGCGCGGCTCAGCCACCCCCACCGAATGGGCGATGGTTTCGACCTCGTGGATCAGGCTGGTTGCGAACAGCGCCACCCGCTTGGACTTTTCTTCGGGCACCAACCCCTTTTGCAGCCGTTTGTCGTGGGTGGTAATGCCGGTCGGGCATGTGTTCTTGTTGCATTTCAGCGCCTGAATGCAGCCAAGGCTGAACATGAAACCGCGCGCCGAGGTGATGAAATCGGCCCCGGCACAAAGCGCCCAGGCCACATCGCCCGGATTGACCAGCTTGCCGGAAGCAACGATGCGGATGCGGTTGTGCAAGCCGCGCTGGTCGCGCAGATCGACGATGCGCGGCAGGCTTTCACGGATCGGCATCCCGACCAGATCGATCAGCGGCATCGGCGCCGCCCCGGTGCCGCCCTCGCCGCCATCAATGGTGATGAAATCGGGGGCCGATTCCGGGCCGCGCTGCACAATGAGGTCAAACAGCTCGGCAAAGGGATCGACCCGGCCGATCACGGTTTTGAACCCGACCGGCTTGCCAGTGACCTCGCGGATATGGGCGATCACGTCGAGCAGATCACCCCAATCGTCGATGTCTTCGTGACGGTTGGGGCTTTCGCTGGCCTGCCCCACCGGAATGTGCCGGATGGCCGCGATTTCTTCGGTGACCTTGTTCGCGGGCAGAATGCCGCCCTTGCCGGGCTTGGCGCCCTGGGCGAGCTTCAGCTCGAACATCTTCACCTGCGGCAGCTTGGCGGCGGCGATCAGCTTTTCATCCGACAGCTTGCCGTTCTCATCGCGCAGCCCGTATTTGGCCGTGCCGATCTGATAGACGATGTCGCAGCCGCCTTCGAGGTGGAAGGGCGACAAGCCGCCTTCGCCGGTGTTCATCCAGACCCCGGCCTGCCGCGCCCCGCGCGACAGCGCCTGCACCGCCGGACGCGACAGCGCGCCATAGCTCATGCCGGAAATATTGAAGAACGAGGGCGCATCGTAAGGCTCGCGCGCGGTCTGCCCGATGCGCAGCGGTTCGGTTTTGGCGTATTGAAAGCCCAGCGGCGGGAAGGCCGCGTTCATGAAGATCGTGGTGCCCGGCGATTGCAGGTTGCGGGTTGAACCGAAGGCAACGGTGTTGTCCTTGCCCTGCGCCGAGCGATAGATCCAATCGCGCTGCGCCCGGTTGAACGGCATCTCTTCGCGGTCCATCGCAAAGAAGTATTGCCGGAAGAACTCGCCCAGCGCGGTGAACCAGCCCCGGAAGCGCCCGATGACCGGATAGTTGCGCCGCACTGCGTCGGAGGTTTGCAGCACATCGAGCAGGTAGAAGACCACGACGATCGCGAGCATCAGGCCGATGACAAAGACAAAGACCAGCGCCAGCAATTGCAGCGCGGTGGTTGCCCAGTTGAAGAACGCCATAACCATTTCCCTTTCGGCACCTGCGTTGCTCGCAACATGAGGCGGGATTGGTTAATACGGCAAGTAGAAATATAGAAATTTTTTCGCGCGGTCCCGGCGCCGGTCAGGACTTAGTAGCTGAGCCCCAGACGACGATAGATAAAGCCCAGAACCCAGGCGGGGCCGATCAGCAGGAATTGCAGGTCTTTGAAGAAGGACGGACGTTTGCCTTCGACCGCATGGCCCCAGAATTGCCCGATCCAGGCCAGCACGAAGACCAGCGCGGCCACTTGCCAGAGCGGCAGCGGCACCAGCGCCTCGACCAGTTTCAGCACCACCACGATTGCGGCCATCACCAGCACGAAGCCCAGCGCGAGGCGCCATGACAGGCTGACGTAGTAGGTCAGCACCAGAGCCGCCGCGATCCACATCCAGTTGATCCCGGCAATCGGCGGCAGCACGTAGAAAAACGCCGCCACGCAGGCAAAGATGGTGGGCACGCAGATCCAATGCACCCGCTTGTTGATCTGGTTCTGGTGGCTTTCGGAATATTCGCTGAGAAGCGCGTCGATTCTGCGCATGGGTCTCTCCTCCCGTTTTGCGCCGAGTGTAGCCAGCGCATGGGTTTGGCATAGCCCCGCCGAAATCTGCCGTCGCGTCAGGTGGATCGCCGCCGCATGGCAAGAAGCCGCCTTTGATGTGCGGTTTGTCGCGCGGGTTTTCAGCCGCTGCACGCGGGCCATCGCCCAAAAGGCGGGCCTTGCGCTTTGCCCGGTGCGGGCGGCGGCGCGGCGTGTTCGGGTGCCCCTGCACCGCAATAAGGCGGGCACTTACACGACACCGAAACATCAAATGGAGAGACTCTTATGAAACCTGCTGCACTTTCGATCGCCGTGTTCCTTGCGGGGGCTGCGGCCGCCAACGCGCAGACCAGCCTCGACGCCAATGCCGATGGCAATATCACCTATGACGAGATGGTGGCCGTCTATCCGGACGTGACCGAAGACCAGTTTACCGCCGCCGATACCAATGACGACGGGCTGCTGGACGAGGCCGAGCTGGCCGCCGCGCAAGAGGCTGGCACGCTGCCGATGTCGGACGATATGTAATCGTGCCGCAAACGAAATAGCTGCCCCCGCCGGAGCGATCCGGCGGGGGCATTGCATTACGACACAGGCTTAAAGCACGACCTTAATGCACGACGGCATCATCCGGTTTCGGCTTGTGGCTGGCGCCGGTTTTCTCGCCGATCATCAGCCCGTCAACCCCGGCATGCACCGTGACGGTTTCGCCATCCATCACATCGCCCGCGAGGATCAACTCGGCCAGCGGGTCTTGCAGACTGCGCTGGATCACCCGTTTCAACGGCCGCGCGCCGTAGACCGGATCATAGCCCTGATCGGCCAGCCAGATCTTGGCGCTCTCATCAAGCGTCAGCGTGATGTTGCGCTTGGCCAGACGTTTGGCCAGCAAGCCAAGCTGGATGTCGACGATCCCGTCCATATTCACCCGCGTCAACCGGTCAAAGATGATCGTTTCATCGAGACGGTTCAGGAATTCGGGCCGGAAATGCGCCCGGACCGCATCCATCACATCGCGTTTCGCCTGCGCGCCATCGGCGGTTTCGGGCAATTGGCTCAGCGCCTGCGACCCAAGGTTCGAGGTGAGCACGATGAGGGTTTGCTTGAAATCCACCGTGCGGCCCTGCCCGTCGGTGAGCACGCCATCGTCGAGCACCTGCAACAGCACGTTGAACACGTCCGGGTGCGCCTTTTCGACCTCGTCGAACAGCACCACCTGATAGGGCCTGCGCCGCACCGCTTCGGTGAGCACCCCGCCCTCGTCATAGCCGACATAGCCCGGAGGGGCGCCGATCAGCCGCGACACCGCGTGTTTCTCCATGAATTCCGACATGTCGATGCGCACCATGGCGCTGTCGTCGTCAAACAGGAACTCGGCCACGGCCTTGGTCAGCTCGGTTTTCCCTACGCCGGTCGGCCCGAGGAAGAGGAAACTGCCCAGAGGCCGGTTTTCGTCGTTCAGCCCGGCCCGGGCCCGGCGCACGGCATTGGCCACGGCGCGCACGGCCTGATCCTGACCGATCACCCGCTTGTGCAAGCCATCTTCCATCCGGAGGAGCTTGTCGCGCTCGCCTTCCAGCATTTTCGAGGTCGGAATGCCGGTCCAGCGTTCGACCACGGCGGCGATCTGTTCGGGGCGCACGGCCTCTTCCACCAGCATGTCGTCGTCGCGCGCTTCGGCCTCGCTGAGCTTGCGCTCCAGCTCGGGGATGATCCCATAGGACAGCTCGCCCGCGCGGGCCAGGTTGCCCTCGCGCTTGGCCGCATCCAGATCGGCCCGCGCCCGGTCAAGCAGTTCCTTGATCTCGCGCGCGCCTTCCAGCTTGTCGCGCTCGGCCTGCCATTTGGCCGTCATGCTGGCGGATTTCTCCTGCAGCTCGCTGAGCTCGCCTTCCAGCTTCGCCAGCCGGTCAATCGAGGCTTTGTCGTCTTCCTTCTTCAGCGCTTCGGCTTCGATCTGCATTTGCAGGATCTGCCGGTCGAGCTGATCGAGCTCTTCGGGTTTGCTGTCGACCTCCATGCGCAACCGGCTCGCGGCCTCGTCGACAAGGTCGATGGCCTTGTCGGGGAGGAAGCGGTCGGTGATGTAGCGATGGCTGAGCGTCGCCGCCGCCACCAGAGCGCTATCGGAAATCCGCACCCCGTGGTGCAGCTCGTATTTTTCCTTGATGCCGCGCAGGATGGAAATGGTGTCTTCCACCGTCGGTTCTTCCACCATCACCGGCTGGAAGCGCCGGGCCAGAGCCGCGTCTTTTTCCACATATTTGCGGTATTCATCCAGCGTCGTGGCGCCCACGCAATGGAGCTCGCCCCGCGCCAGAGCCGGTTTGATCAGGTTGGCCGCATCCATCGCGCCTTCGGATTTCCCGGCGCCCACCAGCGTGTGCATCTCGTCGATGAACAGGATGATCTCGCCCGCTGCCGAGGTGACTTCGTTCAGCACGCCTTTCAGCCGCTCTTCGAATTCGCCGCGATATTTCGCACCGGCAATCAGCGCGCCCATATCGAGCGCCAGAAGCTTCTTGTTCTTCAGGCTTTCGGGCACGTCGCCATTGACGATGCGCAGCGCCAGCCCTTCGGCAATCGCGGTTTTCCCCACGCCCGGCTCGCCGATCAGCACCGGGTTGTTCTTGGTGCGGCGGCTGAGCACCTGCATGGTGCGGCGGATCTCTTCATCGCGACCGATGATCGGGTCGATCTTGCCCTCTTCGGCGGCCTCGGTGAGGTCGCGGGCATATTTCTTCAGGGCTTCATAGCTGTCTTCGGCACTGGCCGAGTCAGCGGTGCGGCCCTTGCGCACGTCATTGATCGCGGAATTGAGGTTCTGGGCAGAGACCGCCCCGGCCTCCAGCGCTTCTTTCGCCGGAGATTTCACCAGCGCCAGTGCGGTGAGCATCCGTTCCACCGGCACAAAGCTGTCGCCCGCCTTCTTGGCAACCTTCTCGGCCTCGTCGAGCACCCGCGCGGTGGCGTTGTCGAGATAAACCTGCCCGGTATCGCCGGTGACTCGCGGAATTTTCGCAACCGCCAGATCGACCGCTTCGATGACCCGTTTCGGCTCGCCGCCCGCCTTGCGGATGAGGTTGGCAGCCATGCCTTCCTCGTCATCCATCAGGGCTTTCAGCAGATGTTCAGGCGCGAGCCTTTGATGGTTCTCGCGCATCGCGATAGTTTGCGCGGCTTGAACAAAGCCCCGCGCGCGTTCCGTGAACTTCTCCAAGTTCATAGCATTCTCCTTTTCAAGCGCCCGCTCACTTGGGTGCCCGCCCGGCGGCACACCCCTTTTCGGGCCTCGCACTTGAGATGGGAGTATGGGGGAAATTTCGCAAGATCAGAACCTTGAAGAATCACTGTTATCGGAACATCACTAGCCACAGAAGCCAAAGGCCACCGCGCGATTTCGCCCGGCGGGCGCTGCAAATGGGGGCGGCACAGGCTATGAGAGTGGTCGATATCGACATTAGCGGTGTGCATTACGATTGCGCCACCGCCTGTCATGAGGGGCATGTGACCCTCGCCCTGCGTGCCGAGCCGGGCGGCCCGGAGACGCATATTCATTTTCTATGCCATTCCAAACGCTTGCAGGATTGCGCCCCGTCGCTGATCACCGAAGACCTGATCGCGGATGCCCTGCGGCAGGCGCATCGGATGCCCGGGTTTCGCCGGGGCGAACGTCAGATCGAGCTGGAGACCCAAGGCGGCGCCTTCCGGCCTCGCGCCGCCTCGGCTTGACCTGCCCCCGGAGACTGGGCGAAAAGGCTCCAATTTTGCCCATTTTGGAGCCGCAGCCATGACCAATCCCGACAACCGTCTGATCGTCGCGCTCGACGCGCCCAACCCGCTTGTTGGCCTCGAATGGGCCCAGACGCTCGGCGACGAGGTGGGATTTTACAAGATCGGGCTGGAAATGCTGATGGGCGGCGGGCTGGCGCTGGCGCGCGAGCTGATCGACGAATACGGCAAGCGCATTTTCCTTGATATGAAGCTCTTCGATATCGGCAACACCATTGAAGGCGCGGTGCGGGGGCTGAAGGATTACGGGCTGGATTTTCTCACCGTGCATGGCGACCCCTATGTGGTGCGCGCGGCGGCGGAAGGCAAAGGTGGGTCGGATCTGAAAATTCTGGCGGTGACGGTGCTGACCTCGCTCGACCGCGCCGATCTGGATGCGGCGATGTTCACCCCGGGCGATCTGCACGAACTGACCGTGGAACGTGCCCGCCGGGCGCTGGAAGCCGGGGCGGATGGGGTGATTTCCTCGCCGCATGAGGCCGCTGATATTCGTGCTCTGCCGGAAGCGGCGGGCAAGCTGATCGTCACCCCCGGCGTGCGCCCGACATGGGCCGCTGTGAACGATCAGAAGCGGATCATGACGCCCGGCGAGGCGATCCGCGCAGGCGCCGATCACATCGTGGTGGGCCGCCCGATCACCCGCGCCGAAAGCCCGCGCCAGATGGCCCAAGCGGTGCTGGCCGAGCTGCCGTAACAGGCAAGAAAAAAAGGACACCCGCCGGGCGGGTGTCCGATGCTTTGGGCGTTTGGGGCGGGATTATTCCGCCGCCCAGCCGCCGATGGATTTCACTTCTAGGAAATCCTCGATGCCGAAATGCCCGCCTTCGCGGCCATTGCCCGATTGCTTCATCCCGCCGAAGGGGGCGCCGAAGCTACGCGAGCGTCCATTCACCTCGACCATGCCCGAGCGCAGTTTCAGCGCGGCGCGGTTGCCCTTGGCGCCGTCCTGGGTCTGCACATAGTTGGTCAGGCCATAGGGGGTGTCGTTGGCGATCTCGATGGCTTCCTCTTCGGTCTCAAACGGGATGATCGACAGCACCGGGCCAAAGATTTCCTCGCGCGCGATGGTCATCTGGTTGGTCACATCGGCAAACACCGTGGGCTTGATGTAATAGCCGCGATTGAACCCTTCGGGCAGGCCGGGGCCACCCGCGACCAGCCGCGCGCCCTCGTCGATGCCCTGCTGGATCAAGCCCTGGATCTTGTCCCACTGGGCGCGGTTCACCACCGGGCCGATATGGCGGCCTTCCTGATGCGGATCGCCGACGGTCACCGAGCTCGCCACGCGGGCGGCTTCTTCCACCACCTGATCGTAGATCGCGCGGTCCACCAGCATCCGGCTGGGCGCGTTGCAGCTTTGGCCGGTGTTCTGCATCATGTGCAGCACGCCGCGCTTCACCGCCTTATCATCGGCATCGGCGAAGATGATATTGGCGCCCTTGCCGCCCAGCTCCAGATGCACGCGCTTCACGGTTTCGGCGGCGTTTTTCGAAATGGCGATCCCGGCGCGGGTGGAGCCGGTGAAGCTGACCATATCCACATCCTTATGGCCGGTCAGCGCTGCCCCGGCCTCAAGACCGTTGCCGTTGACGAGGTTGAACACGCCTTTGGGGAAGCCCGCCTCGTGGATAAACTCGGCAAAGAGCATCGCGTCGAGCGGGCTTTCCTCGGAGGGTTTCAGCACCATGGTGCAGCCCGCCACGGCGGCGGCGATCACCTTCAGGGTGATCTGGTTCATCGGCCAGTTCCACGGCGTGATCAGCCCGGCCACACCGACAGGCTCGTAAACGATCCGGTCATTCGGGGCGTCGTCGGAGAGCGGGCGGATGAATTCGAACTCTTTCGCGGCGGCGATGAATTCCTGGATGTGATAGGTGCCGGCGCCCACCTGTTTGCTGCGCGACAGATCAATCGGCGCGCCCATGGCGAGGGTCATCGCCTGCGCCATCTCTTCAGAGCGGGCGACATAGATCTCCAGCAGCTTTTCAACCAGCGCAAGGCGCTCGGCAGGCGGGGTGGCCATCCAGCCCGGAAAGGCAGCCTTGGCGGCGGCCACGGCTTTGTCGACATCAGCAGCCCCGCCCAGCGAAATCACCGCCACCGGCTCTTCGGTTGACGGATCAATGACATCGTAATCGGCGGGGGCGACGGGGGCGACCCATTCGCCGTTGATATAGAAGGCGCGTTTCTCAATCATAACTCTCTCCCAGCGGAATTTTGCGGCACTCTGTCATCGGGTTTCTGCCGGAGCAAGAGTGAACGAGCATAATTTGATCAAATTTTTTTGCTGGCTTTGCAACCAAAATTCTGCGGGACTGGGATTGAAAAGCGCAAGATTAGAACCATTCTAAATAGCAACGCTCTTTTGCCGACAGGAGGCTCCAATGGCACTGCGCATCAATGACACCGTTCCCAATTTCCACGCGACCACCGATCAGGGTGAGATCGACTTTCACGATTTCATCGGCGACAGCTACACGATCCTGTTTTCGCACCCGAAAGACTTTACCCCGGTCTGCACCACCGAGTTTGGTGCCGTTGCCCAGCTGGCCGATGAATGGGCCAAACGCGGGGCGAAGGTGATCGGGCTGTCGGTCGACAGCGCCGAAGAGCATGTGAAGTGGAAGAAAGACATTTCCAGCTTTGCCGGGGCGCCTGCGAGCTTTCCGATCATCGCCGACGACGATCTGGCGGTGTCGAAGCTGCTCGATATGCTGCCCGCCGAAGCCTATCTGCCCGA
Source organism: Paracoccaceae bacterium (assembly GCA_050288685.1). GTDB lineage: Bacteria > Pseudomonadota > Alphaproteobacteria > Rhodobacterales > Rhodobacteraceae > Sinisalibacter. Next base: position 13,023 of record JBNKEH010000009.1, read on the forward strand.
CGGGCGCACGGCCGCGCATTCGGCCTCGGTGCGGGTCGTGTTCATCTTTGGCCCCGACAAGAAGCTGCGCCTGTCGATGACCTATCCTATGTCGGTGGGCCGCAACTTTGCCGAAGTGCTGCGCGCGCTCGATGCGGTGATGGCCACCGATGGCGCACCAATCGCCACCCCGGCCAACTGGACCCCGGGCGAAGATGTGGTGGTGGCGCTGAGCGTCTCGACCGAAGACGCGAAACAGAAATTCGCAGATGTGAAAGAGATCTTCCCCTATCTGCGCCTGGCGGCTGACCCGAACAAATAAGCCCCGCGCCTTGCACGATATGAAACCCCGCCTGAACCGGCGGGGTTTTGTTTTTTTTCCGCCGCAGGCTCCTGACAGGATGCTGTCAGGAGCCCCCCGTTAAGACGCGGTCATCACCAGATAAGGAGACCGTGATGAAACGAACCGGCGGATGCGCTTGCGGGGCAATTCGATTTGAAGTGACCGAGGATTTTCTCGGGATTGGCACCTGCCATTGCAGCGATTGCCAGAAAGCCTCGGGCGGCGGGGCGAACCACGTGGCCCTGACGCCAAATGGCGCGTTGAACGTGCTGAGAGGCGAGCCCCGGCTTTACAAAACCAAAGGCGATAGCGGGGCCGAGGTAGCGCGGGCGTTTTGTGGCGACTGCGGTAGCCCGCTCTGGAGCCATCCGGCGCATGAGCCGTTCATCCCGCTGAAGCTTGGCGCGCTCGACGATAACAGCGATCTGGTGCCGCAGATGGAGATCTACACCAGCTCTGCGCCTAGCTGGCACCACATCAACAGAAAGCTGCCCTGTTTTGAAAAAATGCCGCCACAGGGCTAGGGATGAAACGGGTAGCGGTGAGGCCCCTACCCTGCCTCTTTCGCCAGTTTCAGCGCAGCGCTCAGCACCTCGCGGTCGCCGATATGGTTGGCGAGCACCAGCACCAGCCGGGCGTTGAGCGCGTCGCTTTCGGCTTTCGTTAGCCCGTCATGGGCGGCCAGCAGCTCGGCATAGAATTCGTCGGGATTGTCGATATTCGGGGTCTGGGTGAGACGGGTCATGTCAGACCTCCTTTCCGGTGGCGCGGTTGAGCGCGAAGCGGAGTTGCTCTTCGTTATAATCCGGGAAGCGCGCGGCGACGTGCTGGTCGGGGCGGATCAGATAAAGCGCTGAGGGCGCAGAGCCGAGATAGCGCGTGGCGATGGCCCCGCCGGGATCGTCAGCGGTGGATAGCGCCAGACGGGTGGCGGTGATCCCACCTTCCTCAAGGCTTTCGGGCGCGTCGGTGTTGATCGCCAGCAGGGTGAACTGCCCGCCCAGTTTGGGCAGCAGAAAGCCCTCGCCCAGCGTCGCATCCGGACAGGGCGCACCGGGGCGGGTGACGTCCGGGCCGCCTTCCAGCGCATCGGGCGTGTTGAGCGGCGAGCCGTCGTAGATTGCGGGCACCGACAGCCTGCCGGAATTCACGAAGGGCCGCGCCAGTTCGTTTTGCGCGGCCAGATCGAGCACCGCATCGCGATAGATCCGGCTCATCTCGGATTTCGGAGTGATGAAATCGGTGGAGCGGGTGGAGTTGAGGATGTTTTCGTCCGCCGCATAGATGCGCTCGGCATCGTAGCTGTCGAGCAGGCTGGCGGGGGCCTTGCCGTCGATGATCAGTTTCAGCTTCCAGCCCAGATTGTCGGTATCCTGCAGGCCGGAATTGGCCCCGCGCGCGCCAAAGGGCGAGACCTGATGCGCAGCGTCGCCGGAGAAGATCACCCGGCCTTTATGAAACTGCTCCATCCGGCGGCACTGGAAGGTGTAGATCGAGCTCCATTCCAGCTCGTAGCTCACATCCTTGCCCAGCATCGCGCGCAGGCGCTTGTCGATGTTTTCCGGCTTCAGCTCTTTCTCGCGGTCGATGTCCCAGCCGATCTGGAAATCAATCCGCCAGACATTGTCGGGCTGCTTGTGCAAAAGCGCCGATTGGCCGCGGTTGAAGGGGGGATCGAACCAGAACCAGCGTTCGGAGGGAAATTCGGCCTCCATGATCACATCGGCGATCAGGAAATTGTCTTCGAAGACCTTGCCGGTGAAATCCAGCCCCATCATCCGGCGGATCGGCGAGGTGGCACCATCGCAGGCGACCAGCCAATCGGCCATGATCTCATAAGGGCCTTCCTCGGTGTCGATCTCGACCACCACGCCATTCTCGTGATCGCCAATCGCATCCACCTTGTTGCCACCGCGAAATTCAATCGGCTTGCCTTCGGATTGCAGCTCACGCAACCGGTCGAGCAGGTAATCTTCAAAGTGGTATTGCTGCAGATTGATGAAAGCAGGGCGCTGATGTCCCTTTTCCGGCAGCAGCTCGAACCCGTAGACTTCTCTTGTGTCGAAGAAGACCTTGCCGTTTCCCCATTCCACGCCCTTATCCACCATCCGCTGTCCACAGCCGAGGCGATCAAGGATTTCCAGCGGCCGTTTGGCAAAGCAGATCGCGCGCGAACCAAAGGAAACGCGATCATTCTCGTCCAGCAACAACACCGGCACATCGGCCTGAGCCAGATCAATGGCCAGCGCCAGACCAACCGGCCCGGCCCCGACGATCACCACCTTGTGGCGCTTGATCTCTTCCCCGTCCTGATCGGGGCTGCGCACATAGGGGTAGAGTGGGGTTTCGAAGATTTTGGGCATAGGGAGGGCTCCGGGCTAGGCTTCGCCTAACGGTGGCATAGCTCTCCTGCTGCGCCCTTGATCTGAGTCATCCAGCGCGTCGTCGTGAGCGGAACGCCCCGCGCGCTATTCCTGCAGGATAGCGATCAGCTCGGGCATGATGGCCTTCTGACGCTCCAGAATCAGCGGGGCGAGCTGGGACATCACGCCCTGATAGAAGGGCTGCATCTTGGTCATCGCCGAGGCGCCATATTCGGAACTGTAGAACTCGATCAGGGCTTGAAGCTCTTCCGCCGTGAAGTTTTCCGCCATGCCGCTGACCATCATATCGGTCAGCTCTGGGCGCAGGCCGTTCATCATCTCGGCCATCTTGGTGCCGATCCGTGCAACCTTGTCGTCGGAAATCTCGAAATCCTGCGGCAGGCCCGCCCGGAACTGCGTCGCCAGGCTGTCGGGTTTGAACATGTCGTCGAACATCGCCTGAACCGAAGGCAGATCGGCATATTGCTGGGCAAGGGCGGTGGTATCCTCAGCGGCAAGCGGGCTGGCGAAACCGATGGCAAAGGCGGCAACAAGGGCGAAACGACGCATATAAACTCTCCAAAGGGCTTGATGTTTGCGGGCAGACTGGCAGCAGGCGGATCAGAGGGCAAGCGTTTGATCGGATCGGGGCGCGGGGGCTCAACATTCCCTCGCGGCGCTAAAACTGGTAAAGCTGATCCCGAGCAATCGCATGTGATTTCAACGCAATCGGAGGAACGGGCATGGTGAAGATCTGCGTGGCGGGGGCAACGGGCTGGACCGGGGGCGCGATCGCGGCGGCGGCAGCCACGGCGCCGGATATGGAACTGGTTTCCGCCGTGTCGCGCCGGGCGGCGGGGCAGGATGTGCTGGGCGCGCCCTGCTTTGGCAGCGTTGCCGAGGCGCTAGCGGGTCCGGCTTTCGATGTGCTGATCGACTACACTGCGCCAGAGGCGATCATGGGCCATACGCTGGAAGCCATTGGTGCCGGGCGGCGCGTGGTGGTGGGCACGTCAGGGCTGAACGCCGCCGAATATGCCGAGATTGATGCGGCAGCTCAGGCCAAGGGCGTGGGCGTGGTGGCCTCGGGCAATTTCGCTCTGACCGCGGCGCTGATGACCCGGTTCAGCCTGATGGCGGCGGAATATCTCGACTGGTTCGAGGTGATCGACTATTCGCGCCCGTCGAAGACCGACGCCCCCACCGGTACGGCGCGCGAACTGGCCGAGCGGATGGGCGCGGTGAAACAGCCGAAATTCGAGGTGGCGCCCGACAGCGTGACGGGCGAGCCGGGGCTGCGCGGCGGCACGGTGAACGGGGTGCAGGTGCATTCGGTCCGCCTGCCCTCGTATTCTGCCACCGTCACCAGCACCTTTGCCCATGGCAATTCGCGGCTGACCGTGACCCATGACGCCGGGAAGGATGCCAGCATCTATGCCGATGGCACCCTGCTGGCGGCGCGTAAGGTGATGGCGATCACCGGGCTGGTGCGGGGGTTGGACAACCTGCTGTAAACAAACCCGCGCCGCCTCTGTCGAGTGCGGCGCGGGTTTGGCTTGGGGAGGCGATCAGGCGTCGCGCTCGAGGATGAAGGCCGAGGCCGGATCGGGGATGAAGCGCCATTTGCGCAGCGGTCCGGCCATGACGTTGAGATAATACATCTCGAACCCATAGGGCGCGCCGCAGGGGTGGTGGCCGCGCGGCACGCAGACCACATCGCCATCAGACACCGCCATGGTTTCATCGAGGCTGCCATCCTCGGTATAGACCCGCTGGATACCGAAGCCCTGCGCGGGGTTCAGGCGGTGATAATAGGTTTCTTCCAGATAGGTGATGCTCGGGAAGTCATCTTCGTCATGGCGATGGCTGGGATAGGACGACCAGTGGCCCGCTGGCGTGAACACCTCGGTGACCAACAGGCTGTCGCAGTAATCCTCGTTCTCCATCGCGATGTTGTTGATGTAGCGGGTATTGGTGCCCTTGCCGCGCTGGGTGAGGCTGATCCCGTCCGGGCCTATCCGCCGCGCCTCGTGCCCGCCCTTGCCGGGTGCCGAGCACACGGCGATGGTGCAATCGGTCGTGGCGGTGGCCTGCCAATCGCTGCCATTGGGCACGTAGAGGCAATGCGGCGGGGTCTTTTCAAAGACATCCATCCGCTCGCCCAGCTCGCCCCAATCCTGCCCGGCGGCTTTGATCGCGGCCTTGCCCTCGACCATGACAAGAATGACCTCGCGCTCGCCGGTGGCCTCATTCACGCTTTCACCTGCGCGCAGGCGATAGAGGCCGAAGCCCACATAGCGCCAGCCAGCTGAGGCGGGGGTGATGTCATGCACCTTGCCATGGGCGCCGGAGGGTTTTTTCAGAAGATCACTCATCGGTGTCCGTCTCATCGGTTGTCTTGTCGAAATAGGTCGGATCCCAGGTCACCAGAAGCTGCCACCCCGCCCAGCCCCCCACAGCGCCGAACAGGAGGGCCCAGCCGGGCGAGCCGGTGAGAAGCTCCATCAGGGCCCAGCCGAGGCAAATCCCTACGGTGAGGATCCGCCGCCAGAGCGGCAGAAAGAAGGGGTGGCGCATATCGAACATCAGATCAGACCTGTTTCCTTGGAAAGCCGTTTAAGCGTTGCAAGGCCCAGAGTCTGGTAAAGCAGCGGGTTGCGCAAGGTCGGATCCTGTTCGGCCTCGATCACAATCCAGCCGTCATAGGCGTGGTCGGCAAGGATCTTCAGCAGCGGCGCGAAATCCACCCCGCCCTCCTGATCGCCGGGTACGGTGAAGGCCCCGGCCAAAACGCCCTGAAGGAAGGAAAGCCCCTCGTCCCAGACCTTGGCGGTGATCGCCGGGCGGATGTTCTTGGCGTGGAAATGTACAACCCTGCTTGCGTGTTTGCCCAGCACCGCCACCGGATCGCCGCCGCCAAAGGCGCAATGCCCGGCATCGAAGAGCAGTTTGGTGGCGGGGCCAGTGGCGGCCATGAAGGCGTCGATCTCGTCGGGCGTCTGCACCACGGTGCCCATGTGATGGTGATAGGCGAGCTGGATGCCCTGGCTTTCCATATAGGCAGCGAAGGCTTCGATCTTGGCGCCGAAAGCCAGCATCTCATCCACCGAGAGCACTGGCTTTTCGGTGAGCGGCTTATCAGAGCCGTGGATCGCGTTGGAGGTTTCGCAGGTCACGCAGACCTTGCACTCATTGTATTTGAGCTTGGCGAGATGATGCTGGAAGGCGGCAATCTCTTCGTCGAGCGAGCGGGTCAGAAGCTCGGTGGAATACCAGCCGGAGATGAATTTGAGCCCATAGCTGCCCAGAAGCTCTTTCAGCTCTTTCGGGTCGTCCGGCCAGCGGTGGCCATTCTCGATGCCGTCAAAGCCGATCTGCCGCCCGGCTTCGTCGAGGATGCGCGCGGTGGGAATATCGGCGCCAATCGACTGATCGTCGTCATTGGCCCAGGCAATGGGATTTGTGCCGTAAAGGATCATGGTTTTTGTCCTAGAGATTGCCCATATGGGCGGGGTTTTGCGGGTTGCCGGAGGGGCAATTCATATTGAGGGACGCGCCCGACCCTGGGTGGGCGCAGTGCGGTATCGGGGCGAGGCGCAGCGCCCCCAAGCATCAATGCCGGGGTCAATTCCAACTGCGTCGCCAAAGCGCCCTCCCGGGGGGAGGGTCGGGCGCGGCCCGGCGGTGCCACCGGGCCGGACGGTTGGATAGGCTCTGCCCTACGGATCATGGTCAGTTGATCCGCTGTTTCGCGGTCATATCGATGTAGCGCTGGCGGGCTTCGGTCACTTCGGCGCGCTCCGAAACTTCCGGCACCGCCACATCCCACCAGAAGCCGCCTGCCCCGGTACCCGGCTGCGGGTCGGTGTCGATGACGATCACGCTGGGAATATCGCGGGCGCGCGCGGCGATGATTTTCGCCTCCAGATCGGCGATGTCGCTGGCCTTTTCGGCATGAGCGCCCATGGACGCAGCATGGGCGACGAAATCAATCTCCGGCTGGGCCTCGACATTGGTGTCTTTGTAGAGGTTGTTGAACTCCGCCCCGCCGCAGCCCTGTTGCAGCCGGTTGATGCAGCCAAAGCCGCGGTTATCCGTCAGCACCACGATGAAGGGCACCCGGCGCATCACTGCCGTGGCAAGCTCGCTATTGGCCATCATGTAAGAGCCATCGCCGATGAAACAGATCACGTCTTTTTCCGGCTCGGCCAGCTTGATGCCCATCGCGCCTGCGATTTCGTAGCCCATGCAGCTATAGCCGTATTCCATGTGATAGCCGCCTTCGCTCGCGCGCCAGAGGGTGTGCAGCGCCCCGGGCATGGTGCCCGCCGCGCACATCGCCACGGTGTTGGGCAGGGCCTGACGCTGCACCGCGCCGATCACCTGCGCATCGGTGGGCAGGCCCGGCGCGTTGGGCGCGGCCATCACCGCGTCTGCGGCTTCAAACCACGCCTCGCGCTTGCCGCCATCCTGATCGGGATAGGACTTGTTGGCGAGTGCCGATGAAAGCTGCTCCAGCGCCACTTTCGCATCGGCCACGAGGCTCAGCGCGCCATGTTTGGCGGCGTCATAGCCTGCGAGGTTGATCGAGACGAGCTTGCGGGCGGGATTGGAAAACACCGTCCAGCTGCCGGTGGTGAAATCCTGAAAGCGCGTGCCGACGCCCAGAATGAGGTCGGCCTCGGCCAGCGCCTGATTGGCGGCATCGGTGCCGGTGACGCCGGGCGAGCCGAAATTCAGTGGATCCTGCCAATCGACCGCGCCCTTGCCTGCCTGCGTTTCGGCCAGCGGGATATTGTGGCGTTTGGCAAACTCCGCCAGCGTGGCTTCCGCGCCGGAATAGATCACCCCGCCACCCGCGACGATCACCGGCTTTTTCGCCGCTTCCAGCGCCGCGACCACAGCGACCAGTTCGCCCCGATCCGGTTCGGGCCGACGGATGCGCCAGACTTTCGGGGTAAAGAAGCTTTCGGGATAGTCATAGGCTTCAGCCTGCACATCCTGACAGAAGGCCAGGCAGACCGGGCCGCAATTGGCGGGATCGGTCACCACCTGCAGCGCGCGCGGCAGGCAGGTGAGCAGATGTTCGGGCCGGGTGATCCGGTCGAAATAGCGCACCACCGGGCGGAAGGCGTCGTTGGCACTGATCGTGCCATCGTCGAAATCCTCGATCTGCTGCAGCACCGGATCGGGCCGACGATTGGCGAAGACATCGCCGGGGATCAAGAGCACCGGCAGGCGGTTCACATGGGCCAGCGCGGCGGCCGTGACCATATTGGTGGCCCCCGGCCCGATCGAGCTGGTCACCGCCATGGCGCGGCGGCGTTTCTTGGTTTTGGCATAGGCAATGGCGGCATGGGCCATGGTCTGTTCGTTCTGCCCGCGCCATGTCGGCAGATCATCGCCCGCGTGATACAGCGCCTCGCCCAGCCCGGCCACGTTGCCATGACCGAAGATCGCCCAGACGCCCTCGATAAAGCGTTCGCCGTCTTCGGTCATCTGCACCGAAAGCCATTTCACCATGGCCTGCGCGGCCGTCAGTCTGATCGTCTTGGTCACGTCACTCATCCTTTACTCAGCCACGGTCAGGCGCGCCTTGGCGCGGGCCGTATCCCAAATCTCGCAAAGCCGCGCGAAGCGTTGGGCCATCTGGTCCACCGCTTCGGCGTCGCTCATCTCGCCCTTCAGCCAAGCGCGCGCCGCGTCGCCGAAGATCGTCCGGCCCACGGCGAAACCCTTCAGCAGCTCAAACCCGGCGGCAATGTCGAACGATGCCGCAAGCTCGGCCTCGGGCGCGTCCAGCCCCAGCACCACGATACCGCGGGTGTTGGGGTCGTTTTCCTCAATGGCGGACACGACATTCGCCCAAGCCACCGCGTCGGCCATCGGTTCGAGCTTCCACCAGTCGGGGTAGATCCCCGCCGCGTAGAATTGCCGGATCAGGGTGGCGGTGGTGGTGGCGTCGACCGGGCCAACCCTGGAGGGGATCACTTCGAGCAGAAATTCGAGCTTGTTGCGCCGCGCGGCGGTGAACAGGCGTTTTGCCACCGCCTCCTGATGCTTGCGCAGACTGGCATCGTCGTCGGGGTGGCAGAACAGCAAAAGCTTCACCACATCCTCGCGCGCCCATTCAGTGAGCTGGCCAAAATCAGCGCCAAGTTCCGGCTCCAGCGCAATCGGGCGTGCGCCCGGAAGCTCGGCAGGCCGCCCGATCCACAGGCCGGTGCCCGAGGCGCGGTGCAGCGCCGCGCGCCCAATCCGGTTGTCGCAAAGGATGCCATAGCCGCCCTGCCCGTTTTGCACCTGAAGCGCAGCGTCAAGGCACAGCTCTTTGAATGCGCCGCCCTTTTCGGGGCTGTAGCCGTCCATCTCTTCAAGCTGCAGCCGGTGATCGAAGGCAAAGCTGCGCAGGCTCGACCAGTCGCCATGCCGGTTGGTCGCCCAATGCACCTGCTCCAGCTCGGCATCGTTTCTGAGGTCGGGCCGCACGATGCCGCGCTGAAAGAAGAACTGAAGCTCTTTCCAGCTTGGATAGGCCGGAGTGCAGCCGTGGCGGCTGACCGCGAAGGCACCGCAGGCATTGGCGTATTTCAACGCGGTCGGCCAGTCTTCACCATCGAGCCAGCCCTTCAAGAGCCCCGACATGAAGCCATCGCCCGCACCGAGCACGTTGAAGACTTCGATGGGAAAGCCCGGGCCTGCTTCGCCCTCATCCAGACTGCCCGGAATGGCGCCGGTAAAGGCCACCGCCCCCATCGGCCCGCGTTTGCAGACCAGTGTGGCGGCGGAGACCTTGCGCACGTTCCTGAGCGCCTCGAGTGTATCGGTCGAGCCGCCCGCGATGTGAAACTCTTCTTCCGTCCCGACGATCAGATCGAAGTGATGCAGGGTGGATTGCAGTTTGGCGGTGACCGCCGCGCTTTCGATAAAGCGGTTCTCGCCGTCGCCGTGGCCGGACAGGCCCCAGAGGTTGGGGCGGTAATCGATATCCAGCGCCGTCTGGGCGCCGGTTTTGCGGGCCAATGTCAGCGCCTTCAGCACCGCAGCCTCGGTGTTGGGGTGGCTGAGATGGGTGCCGGTGGCCACCACCGCGCGGGCGCGGGCGATAAACTCTTCAGACACGTCCTCTTCGCAGAGCGCCATATCGGCGCAGTTTTCGCGGTAGAAGATCAGCGGGAAATGCTCCTGATCGCGGATGCCCAGAATGACCAGCGCGGTCAGGCGCTCGGGATCGGTCTTCACCCCATCGGTGCAGACGCCATGACGCGCCAGCTCTTCCAGAATGAAGCGGCCCATATGCTCGTCGCCGACCCGGCTGAGCAGTGCCGATTTCAGCCCGAGCCGCGCCGTGCCGGCCGCCATATTGGTGGGAGAGCCGCCGAGATACTTGTCGAACGACCCCATATCCTCAAGGCGGCCGCCGATCTGTGACCCGTAGAGATCAACCCCGGCACGCCCAATGGTGATTACGTCCAAATCTCTCATCGAACTTCCTATGCTCTATTGGCCGCAGGGCGCGGCGATATGGCGGTGGGCACGGCGCATGTCAGATCTCACGCATAGAGCGCCGGACGCTCGGGATTGTGGATCTCAACGATCTGCCCGTCGCTTTCCTGCGCCGCCACGCAGGCATCCGAAGTGACCGCCGCCATATAGCCATCCCAAGACGAGGGGCCGGTGGCGCCGCCCTTGCTGGCCGCCTCGATGAAATCCTGCAGTTCGACATCATAGGAAGCGACAAAGCGGTCTTTCCAGTCGGTGAGGATCTCGTTTTGCAGCTTGGCGCCAAGACGCATCTTGATCGACATCGGCTCGGGCAGGCGCGCGGTGCCCAGCTCGCCCACCACTTCGCATTGGATGTCGTAGCCATATTGGCAATTCACGAACACTTCGGTGTCGATCACCACGCCTTTGGCGGTGGTCAGGGTCACGATCTGCGGATCGCGCAGTTTGGCATGGGTGGCCTTGCAGCTGCGCGGGAAGGTCACGCGGGCCGAAACGTAATCATCATCCAAGAGCCAGCGGAACACGTCGATCTCGTGGATCAGGGTGTCATGAATGGCCATCGGGGTGATGTATTGCTCGGGCACCGTGGCGTTACGATGCGCGGCATGCACCATCAGCGGCGCGCCGGTATGCTCGTCGACCGCCTTTTTCAGAGCCACATAGCCCTCGTCATAGCGGCGCATGAACCCGACCTGCACAAGGCGTTTGCCATGGGCAAGTTCGGCATCGACGATGCGCTTGGCCCCGGCGGCCGTGGTGGCAAGCGGCTTTTCGCAAAAGCACGGTTTACCGGCGGCGATGGCGGCGAGCACATAGGCTTCGTGGGTGGTCCCGGTCGAGCAGACCAGAACCGCATCCACATCGGCGGCGGCAATCAGCTCTTCGCCGGTTTCATAGACCGTTGCCTTGGGGGCCAGATCGGCCTGAACCGATTTCGCCGCGTCGAGCACATAGTCGCTCAGCGCCACCACCTCGGCCCCCGCAAGCACCTGCTGCAAACGGCGTGTGTGATCGCGCCCGATCATGCCCGTTCCGATAACACCTACTCTTAGCGTCATTTTTTCTGTCCTTGGTTGACATATGTATCGGCATAGCCCTGCGGCTACTCCGCTTCTGGGTATTCCTCTCCGGCCTTGGCGCCGGTGATGTAAGCGACCAGATCCTTAGGTTTGTTGGAGCCATCAAGATTGAGGTTTGCGCAGATGCGACCGCGCCGGACCACCACGATCCGATCCATGAGGTCGAACACCTGACGCCCTCCTCCCATGAAGCACATCCGTGATCAGTCGTTGCAAATTCTTCTCGGAGACGGGGCCATGCAGGCCCCATCAGCGCAGAGAGATTGCGCTGTCGGCGGGCAATGGGTCAATGTCAGCGCCGTTTATTCCATCATTCCTGATGTTTGCTGATGTTGCAATTTGATGTGATTACATCATCAGAAGGATTCAGGCAGATAGATGCGCGGGGGCAGAAAATGCTGCCCCGGCACCTCGGCGCTGCCGTTTTTCACCGCGCTGATCATCATCTCGACCATATCCCGGCACAGCTCGTCGAGCGGAGTAGAGATCACCATCGTGGCATAGCCCTCCATCAGTGCTGCGCGGCTGATTTCGGTCAGCTCGTTGACGATCAGCGCCACCTGGCCCGGCTGAACCACCTCGCGAAGCGCCGCAATCGCGCCCTCCATGCCACCACCGGCCACATAAAGTCCGCGCAGATCGGGGTGGCGCGCCACCAGATCCAGCGTGGCTTCATAGGTAAGCTGCCGGGTTTCGAGGTTGACCATCGTATCCAGCACGGTGAAGTCGGGCGCACTGCTGCGCACATAGCTGCGAAACCCGGTTTCGCGTAACTCGTGCCCGTGCCAGCGGTTGCCGCCGACGAAAACGCCGAGCTTTCCGGGGGACTGGGCGGCCGTGGTGGCCATCCAGCCCGCCAGCCGCCCGACCTGCATATTGTTCATTCCAAGGTAGTTTTCGCGGATGCCCTGGGCAAAATCATTGAGCAGCGCAAAGGTCGGAATGCCGCGATCTTTCAGCCGCTGCACCTCTTGCGAGATGCTTTGATGATTGACGGCAGAGCTTGCCAGCGCATCGACCCGGTTTGACAGGTCTGAGAATTCATCGACAAAGGCCGATGGCGATTGCGACGAGGCGAAACGGATGATCGCCCGGCCACGGATATCACCACGCGCCGCGACCGCGCGTTCAATCTCGGTGGCAAAGTTCTGGTAGAACTGCTGCTTGCTCTTGTTCAGCACGAAACCGAAGGTCATTTCCGGCACTGAAGGGTTCAGCCGCTGGTCGATCAGTGCGGTGGCGTGATAGCCGATCCGATGCGCGGCTTCGGCCACGCGGCGCATGGTTTCCTCGCGCACGGTACCCCGGCCATTGAGCACGCGATCGACGGTGGCCGAACCGACTCCCGCCGCTTTTGCCACATCCTTGATCGTTGGCCGCCCCGACATGCCCCACCTCCGATGATGCGTTTTCCTCATCCGATCTGAAGACATCACTTGGGGCCGGGGCACGCGCCGGGTCAACCCATTTCCGTGGCAGCGCGGCCCCCGACAGCGCGATCACCGTCCCCCGGGCAGGGCACGGAAACTTGGCTAACTTCCGTTAACCATTGTTTCGAAAATCCGAAGACACCCCAGCATATTAAGCGCATCTTAATGTGGGGGCGCCATTCTGATCCACGGGTGAAAATATGAGGTGGTGGGATGAGCGCACAAAGTAATGCGCCTGTCATCTATAAGAAGGTAAAAAAGGTCAGTGGTGGCGGACACCACGGCGGGGCCTGGAAGGTGGCGTATGCCGACTTCGTGACCGCTATGATGGCCTTCTTCTTGTTGATGTGGCTGCTAAACGCGACGACCGAAAAACAACGTAAGGGCCTTGCGGATTACTTCAATCCGTCGATTCCGCTAATGCGGGCCTCCGGTGGGGGCGATGGTGCCTTTGGCGGCGACAGCGTGTTTGTTGAAGAAACGCTGGCCCATACCGGCCATGGCGGCGTGCCAACCGATCTGCAGCAGTCGACGGCATCGCCCGCGCCTGCGACGACCACATCGGAATCGGCCAATCAGGCCGAGGCGCAGGCGCTGGACAGTATCAATGAAATGCTGACCGGCAATTCCGGTGAAAGCATGGTGAGCGAGCTTGAGCGCCGGCACATCGTGACGCAGCTGACCGATGAAGGCCTGATGATTCAGATCTTCGATGGCGACGGTGAACCGCTTTTCGTAGGCGATACCGCCGAACCGACGCCGCTGACCAAGGATCTGGTCGAAATGATGGCGCAGATTTTCAGCCTGGTGACCAATGGCGTGGCAATCGAAGGCCATGTGGCCGCGCAGCCCATCGTGGTGGCGCAGCAAACCGGCTGGGATCTGTCCACGGCCCGGGCCGACTCGGTGCGCCGTCTGCTTCAGGGAGACGCCCTGCCCGCAGACCGCGTTCAACGTGTGACCGGCCATGCCGACCGCAAACCCGCCGTGCGCGACCCGATGGCCGCACGCAACAACAGGATCGAGCTGATTTTGCTGAGATCGAAGCGATGAAGAAACGAAAAGGATTTTAGCTGTTAGGCCCCTGTTAAGCCCTCTGGCGTTATTCCGGAGGGTGACAGAGGCTTGCAGCAGAAAGGCGCAACCATGACCATATCCTCTTCGCTGAGTGCCGGGGTTGCCGGCCTGAACGCCAACGCGACGCGTCTGGCGACCATTTCCGATAACATCGCTAACTCCGGAACCTACGGCTACAAGCGTGCGACGGCCGACTTCGAATCGCTTGTGATCGGCGGCATGGCCGGGGCGGGCACCTATTCCGCAGGTGGTGTGCGTGCCACCACTTCGCGCCTGATCGACGAGAACGGGCCGCTGATCTCGACCTCCAACCCGCTCGATATTGCCATTTCCGGCCGCGGCATGTTGCCGGTGACCGAAGAAGCCTATCTGATTGCGGGTGGCGATCAGCCGATGCTGACCACCACGACGGGGTCGTTCCGCACCGATGAAAACGGGATACTGAAAACCGAAACCGGGCTTGTGCTGCTGGGTTGGCCTGCCGATGCCGATGGCAACGTGGCCACCTATCCGCGCGATACGGTGACGGCGCTTGAGCCGGTCACGGTGCAGGTGAACCAACAGGCCGGTGACCCGACCACGCGGATGAATCTGGGCGTGAACCTGCCTGCAACGGCGACGGAGTTCGGGGCCGACGGTGACGCCATGCCACTGTCGATCGAATATTTCGGCAACCTGGGCACGTCGGAATCTCTCGATGTGACCTTCACGCCGACCCTGCCCGCCAGTGCTGCCACGTCGCCCTCGAACACCTGGACGATGACGATCACCGATTCGGCGTCCAACGGCGCCACTGTCGGTGAATATACTCTGGTCTTCGACGACAGCCGCGCCAATGGCGGTACGCTGCAATCGGTCACCGTTGTCTCTGGTGGGGCCTATGATGCCGCCACCGGCGATATTGCCCTGACCGTGGCAGGCGGACCGTTGGACCTGACGATCGGGGCGCTCGGCGATCAGAGCGGCCTGACCCAGCTGTCCGACAGTTTTGCACCGGTTTCGATCACCAAGGACGGTTCGCCCGTGGGCAACCTGACCTCGGTGGAAATCAACAAGAACGGTTATGTGACGGCCACCTATGATACCGGGTTCACCCGAACCATCTATCAGGTGCCACTGGTTGACGTGCCAAACCCGAACGGCCTGATCTCCAGCTCGAACCAGACCTTCCAGGTCTCGCCGAGTTCGGGGTCTTTCTTCCTGTGGGATGCCGGTGACGGCCCGACCGGTGAGGTGATCGGCTTCACCCGGGAAGGCTCAACCACCGACGTGGCGGGCGAGCTGACCAACCTGATTCAAACGCAGCGTGCCTATTCCACCAATGCCAAGGTCATCCAGACCGTGGACGAGATGCTGCAGGAGACGACGAACATCAAACGATAACCTAGCGGGGGCGCGAAGGAAGGAACTGACGGATGGCCATCGGCAATGCATTTTCCAATGCCCTCTCCGGGCTGGCCGCCACGCGGCGCGCGTCCGAGCTGATTTCGTCGAACGTCGCCAACGCTCTTACCCCGGGCTATGGGCGGCGCGAACTCGAACTCTCGGCGCGCTATACCGGTGCCGGCGCGACGGCGGGCGTAAACGTCGCCGCCGTGCGCCGCGAGGTCGATGCAAACCTGCTGCAGGATCGGCGTCTGTCTGACGCCGAACTTGGCTATAACAGCACCATCGCCAGCTTTCAGAAAGATCTAGAAAGCATTCTTGGCACGCCGGACGATTCCGGCTCGCTGTCCGGACGGTTGGCGTCGCTCGAATCCGCTTTCATCGAGGCATCGTCGCGCCCCGATAGCAGCGCGCGCCTGTCGGCGGCGGTCACCGCAGCGAATGATGTTGCAACCAAGCTGAACACTGCGTCGGACAAGATCCAGGACGCCCGGATGAATGCCGATTCCCGGATCGACGTTCAGGTAAATCAGCTGAATGATGGCCTCACTCAAATTCACGATCTGAACATTCAGATCAGAAATGCCGTCTCCAAAGGTCTGGATCCGTCAACGCTGCAGGATCTGCGCCAACAGTCGATTGACAAGATCTCGTCAATCGTTCCGATGAGGGTGATCGAACGCGATCACGGAATGGTCGCGCTTTACACCACCGGGGGCTCGGTGGTTCTCGACGGCCAGGCCAGCCAGTTCGGCTATAACCGGGTTGGCGTGATTGTTCCCGAAATGACGATCGGATCCGGTGCCCTGTCGGGCCTGACCCTGAACGGCAAGGATATACGGGTCAGCGGCAATAACAGCCCGATCCAGGGGGGCTCTCTGGCCGCCCTTTTCGAGATTCGCGACGAGCTGGCAACCGGCGCACAATCGCAGCTCGATGCGGTTGCACGTGACATTGTCGATCGTTTTCAGGACAGTTCGGTCGACACGACGCGCGCGCCCGGCGATCCTGGCCTTTACACCGATGCGGGCAGTGCCTTTGATCCCGCCGACGAGATCGGGTTGTCGTCCCGGATCCGCGTGAACGCATTGGTCGATCCTGATCAGGGCGGCGAGGTCTGGCACCTGCGCGATGGTCTTGGCGCCCTCACCCAGGGCGACGTAGGCAACTCCGCGTTGTTGCAGGATCTGCATGGTGCGCTCACGGCAAAACGCATTGCTGCATCCGGCAGTTTTTTGGGGGTTTCGCGCTCGGTCAGCGGCCTGACGTCTGACCTCCTGTCAAGTGTCAGCGCGGATCGGGCTGCCGCAGAGAGCAAGCAGAGCTATGCGAGCGCGCAACAAAGCAGCTTGCAAGAAATGGAAAAAGCACAGGGCGTTGATACCGACTACGAGATGCAGCAGCTGGTGATGGTCGAGCAATCTTACGCGGCAAACGCCAGAGTTCTCGTCACACTGAACAACATGATCAACCGATTGATGGATATCTGAGTCATGGCCACGCTTTATTTCGGAGACCTCGCAAGAAGCTTTCAATCGCAACGGCTGACCACTCAGCTGAAAACCGACATGTCTCGGCTGAGCAAAGAGCTGTCGACCGGCCTGAAATCCGATCTGGGGGCATCGCTCGCCGGGGATTTTGGCCCCTATGCTGGGATCGAACGCAGTTTGAAATCCCTCTCGGCCTATCACACCTCCAATCTTGAAGCGTCAGGCATGTATAGCGCCATGCAGATCGCGCTGGAGAATGTGCAAAGCACGACGCAAAGCCTCTCGACAGGGCTGTTGCAGGCGTCGAGTTCGCGCGATTCCACGCTGATCGCTTCCAGTTCGGACGACGCGCGCCAGAAGCTCGAAATCATCATTTCCTCGTTCAATACCAGTGTCGCGAACCGCTCGCTGTTTGCCGGGGCGGCCACCGATTCGGCGCCGATCGCCTCAGCCTCTGACATCATGTCGGCCCTCGGAACGGCGATTACCGATGCCGGAGCAACCACTGTGACGGATGTTGTTGCGGTGGTCGACGCCTGGTTTGACGATGTGGGTGGCGGCTTTGAAACCACCGGCTATCAAGGCTCGCAAAACGATATGGGGCCCCTGATGATCGCCGAAGGCGAGACGTTGAACGTCGACACCCGCGCCGATGATCAGTCGATCCGCAACGCGCTGAAAAGCTTCGCCATGGCCAGCCTGATCAGCGACGGGATCTTTACCGGCACAGCCAGCGAGAAGGCCGATCTAACCGCAATTGCTTCCCAGCGCATGCTGGGCGCCGATGACGGGATTACCGAATTGCGCTCCCATATCGGCGCTCAGGAAGCCCGCATCGAAAATGCCAAGGCGCGCAACGCCGCAGAACAATCAGCCTATGAAATTGCGCGAAACGAACTCATCGCTGCCGATCCCTATCAGACGGCG
Source organism: Paracoccaceae bacterium (assembly GCA_050288685.1). Classification (GTDB taxonomy): domain Bacteria; phylum Pseudomonadota; class Alphaproteobacteria; order Rhodobacterales; family Rhodobacteraceae; genus Sinisalibacter. The sequence continues at coordinate 30,603 of JBNKEH010000009.1, forward strand.
TCCGAGTTCCAGGCGGTCTATTCGCAGCTTCAGACGCTCTACACAGCCACCGCTCGCATCGCGAGCCTCAAGTTCACGGATTACATGAGATGACCAGAACATACCGGATTCTGATCGCGTTCGGGCTTTACATGATCATGGTAAACGCCGCCGTCGCAAACGCCATCCGGATCAAGGATCTCGTCGAATTCGATGGTGTACGCGGCAACGATCTGGTGGGCTACGGCCTCGTGGTCGGGCTGAACGGCACCGGCGACGGGCTGCGCAATTCGCCCTTCACCGAAGATCTGATGTCGAACATTCTGGAACGGCTCGGGGTGAACATCACCGGCGAACAGTTCCGGGCGAAAAACGTGGCTGCGGTGTTCGTCACCGCCACCTTGCCGCCCTTTGGCCGCGCCGGTTCGACCATTGACGTATCGGTTTCAGCGATTGGCGATGCCAAAAGCCTGCTGGGCGGCACGCTGGTCATGACCCCACTCAACGCCGCCGATGGCGAGATCTATGCCGTCGCGCAGGGGGCGGTGATCGCCGGGGGCGCGGTGGCGCAGGGCGATGCGGCCAGCACCACGGTTGGCGTGCCCACGGCAGGCTCGATTCCCTCCGGCGGGCGGATTGAACGTGAAATCGAGTTCGATTTCACCAAGCTGCGCTCGATCCGGCTGGCTCTGCGCGATCCTGATTTCACCACTGCCGAGCGGATCGAAAACGCCATCAACAGTGCATATGGGCATACAGTTGCCCGGATGCTCGATGCGGGCACCGTGGTGCTTGATATTGCCGCGACCGGCGCGCTCAGCCCGGCCCATGCGCTGGGGGATGTCGAGAACATTCCGGTTGAACCCGAACGCAAGGCGCGGGTGGTGGTCGATCAGCGCTCCGGCACCATCGTGATGGGCGAAGATGTGCGCATCAGCCGCGTGGCGGTAAGCCAGGGCAATCTGACTCTGCGCATTCAGGAACAGCCGATTGTGGTGGAACCCAACCCGTTCTCGCAGGGCGGCGAAGCCATCGTGGTGCCCAGAACCACGGCCGAGCTGCAGCCCGACAAGGGGATTGGTCTGGCCGAAGTGAATGGCGGCACCTCGCTGTCTGAAGTGATCGCCGGTCTGAATGCCCTTGGTGTGGCGCCGCGCGACATGATCGACATTCTGAAGAGCATCAAGGCCGCCGGGGCATTGCACGCCGAATTCGTGGTGCGCTGAGCCGCAGGGCCGAGCGCTGAAAATTCCCTCTCACACCGCGTCCGACACCTCGTCGGGCGCGGTTTCGTTTGCCCGGTGGAAGTGCATCGGGGCTGGAGAGTGGCAATGCCCCCCCGCCGCTGCGGCCATGTGGACGCAACGCATAGCGACCCATCCTCTCAACACGCGCGGAGTCCGTATCAGGCGCGCATTACCCAACCTGCCAGCACCAACCAGTCCGGCACCAACGGGACGACTCAGCGGGGATGAGCCGATCTTGGGTCTCAGCCGGGCAAGGGTCTGCTGTAGCCTGCGCTGCTGGAATTTGGGCGGTGATCATGGCCCAGTGTGTAGCCCGCCCTGTGGCCCCCATTGGGGCAATGGAAGTGTTCGCACGGGGCTAGAGCTGCGCCGCCGGGCATAGGTCAGGCGATAGCGCCCCGCTTTGGCGACAGCCAAGGGCACGGCGCGGCTGCCCAGCGCGGGCAGATATACGAAAAGTGCGGCCTTCCTTCGAAAGCCGCACCATCGCGCGCCTCAGACGCGCCGAATCATGGAAAAGCGTCGTTAAAAGTAACTTCGCACCAGCGCTTCCGAGACAAGTGTCCAGCCATTGGCAATAACGAAGAAGGCCAGCTTGAACGGCAGCGAGACGATTGCGGGCGGCACCATCATCATCCCCATCGACATCAGGATCGCTGCAACCACGAGGTCGATGATCAGGAAGGGCAGAAAGATCAGGAAGCCGATCTCGAAGGCACGCGAGATTTCACTGAGCAGGAAGGACGGCACCAGAACCGAAATCGGCGCATCGGGGGTAAGCGTGGCCGCCTGCGTGCCTTCGCGCAATGTGGCAAGGGCGGTGAAGGTGCCGGGATCGACCCGACCCACCATGAACACCTTGAACGGCTCAAGTGCCGCCTGAAATGCCGGTTCCAGCTCCATCGTGCCGTTGGAAAACGGCTCGCCGCCCTGTTGCCAGGCCTGCACGAAAACCGGTTCCATCACGAAATAGGTCAGAAACAGCGCCAGCGACACGATCAGCATGTTGGGCGGCGACTGCTGCAGCCCGATGGCCTGACGCAGGATCGACAGCACCGTCACGATGAAGGGGAAGGCGGTGATCATCATCGCCAGCCCCGGCACGAGACTGAGGACGGTCATCAGCACGATCAGCTGGATCGAGCGCGTGGCCAGCGAGCCGGAGCCATCATCCATGGTGATATTGACCTGCTGCGCCGAAGCGGGCAGCGCCAGCATCACCAGAATCATGGTTAACGCGGCAAGCGTGACTAGGTGTTTTCTATGCCCCATAGCCTGGATCATCGGATTACAAACCCGCCTTCAGATCGACCACTTCGGTCAGGCGCACGGCCAGATTGCCGGCAGGGTCGCCTTCGACCTCTTCCAGCTCGCCGCGCGCGATCAGACGGTCGCCGACATAAAGCTCGACCGGATCGCTGACCTTGCGGTCCAGCGGCAGCACGGTGTCGGGCTTCAGGCGCAAAAGATCGTGCACCGTCGGACGTGCCCGGCCCACCGAAATGAGAATCTCGATCGGCACCTGGGTGAAGGGGTTGTTGATTGCGGTTTCGTCGAGAGCGCTGGCGTGATCATCCATGACGGAAGGCCTTTTCATTGAGTTCGTAAAGTCCGTTGATGGCCGTCCCGATCTGGTCGACCGCATTGGTAAAATCGATATGCCGCTCCAACTTGCCCGCGCGCAGGAAGACCTGGCCTTCAGACAGTGTCGGCTCTTCTTTCAGGGTGAAGGGCACGGCGGATTCGCGTGCCAGCAGGCCTTCGATCGCTGCCCGGCTGGCCGGGCTGACCACGATTTCAATCGGCGTGTCGGCCGCCGCCGAGGCCAACGGCATCAGCTCTTCGATGATCGTCTGGCCAATGGTTTCGGAGACCAGCCGCGGCAGAACCCGTTCGACCATGCCCGCAAGCAGAGGCTCAAGCGCCTGCATCACGTGCGAGCGCGCCTCGTGGAAGGTGAAGCCCAGATCCTGAAGATTGCGGGCAAATTCGGCGCCGATTCGGCTTTGCTCTTCGGCCTCAGCCTTGGCGGCATCGTCCCACCCGGCCTTGTATCCGTTCTCGTAGCCTTCCAGCCGCGCCCGTTCGAGCATTTCGGGGCTGATCGCCGGAGCAACCGGCGCCGGAGCAGGCTCAGGGGCCGGGCGCACCGCTTTCACCGAAGCAAGATCGCCTTCATCGAATACTTCAAGCTGAAGCTTCGCCGTCATCAGGCTGTCTCCTCTTCATCTTCCATCCACCCGCGCAGGATTTCCACCGTTTCATCCTGACGTTTTTCGATCAGGTTGCGCAGGCGGTTCACCGGATCGTTGGGATCCTGCAGTGCCGGAAGGCCACCGCCCCCGAAATTGAAGTCAGACACGACGGCCATTTCGGGACCGCCCAGACCGCCATCGTCGATTTCTCCGGTCAGGGCGGGCAGGCTGGGCAGATCGGCAAAATCAGCCATGCCGTTATCGCTTCCCGACCCGTAGTCAGGACCGGGCAATGCCCCCGCCGACGAAGCAGGCAGCGCCCCACGCGATCCGAAGATCGGGCGCAGAACGAAAAGCCCGAGCACCAGCGCCACCAGTGCCAGAACCGCGAGCCGAATGATCGACATCACATCGATATTGAGCGAGGCCAGCACACCAGCCGGCGCGGCCGAGCCTTCTGCGGCCAGCGGTTGGAATTCCATCGACTTGATCGTGATCGTATCGCCACGTGATTCGTCATAGCCAACGGTTGACGCAACCAGCTCTTTCAGCGCGTCCAGTTCGGCATCCGAGCGAGGCGCCCAAACATCCTGGCCATTGGCATCGACGCTGCGAATCCCATCCACCAGCACCGCCACGGTAATCCGACGCACCGTACCGGGGCCGCGATTGACCTCGCGCGTGGTCTGCGACACTTCGTAATTCACCCGCTCGGTGGTGCCGGTATTGTTCGAAGACGAACTGCCATTGCCACCCGCTGTGTTACCGCTGGGCAGGTTCGACGCCACAGTAACCCCCGAGGCTGCCGCATCGCTTGCCGTGGAGTTGGTTTCGGTTGTTTCGGTCGCGATGGCGACACGACTATCGGGATTAAGCGTGCGTTCGGTGATCTTTTCGCTTTCGGTCGCGGTATCGATCGACAATTCGACCACCGCATTGCCATAGCCGACTCGCGCCTCGATCAGACGCTGCACATTGCGCTTCAGATCGGTCACCCGGCTGGCGGTATCGGTGCCGCCACTCGTCATTTCATCGCCCGCCATGACCAACCCGTTGCGGGTGTCGATCACCGACACATTTTCAGCTGAGAGATTCGGAACCGCCGAAGCGATCAGGAATTTCAATGCCTTGGCATGTTGGGCGGTCATCGTATCGCCCGCGGTGGTGATCGTCACGCTGGCCGATGGGTTGCCCCGCGCCGCGAAGCCCTGCGAGGAAGGCACGGCAATATGCACGCGCGCCGCCTTGATGTTGGGGGAAGACACAATGGTGCGGGCCAACTCGCCCTCTTTCGCGCGCCAATAGGCAGCGTCGAACATCTGCGCCGTGGTGCCGAAGCCTGACATCGTGTCGAGCAACTCGTAACCCTGGCTGGCATTGCTGGGCAAACCTTCAGAGGCCAAAGTCATTCTGAGTTCGTCACGCTGGCTGGCATCCACATAGATGGCGCCCCCGCGAATCTCTGTCGTGACCCCGCGCGCCTCAAGCGATTTCAGCACCTCGCCCGCAGGACCAGGTTCGAGCCCGGCATAAAGCAGGCTCATGGAAGGCTTTGAGGCGATACTCGCAAGGGCCAGAATGGCTGCAAACATAGCAACCGTGGCGACCACGACGATGATCCGCCTGCGCATGTCTAATGAATTCCAGACAGCGAGAATTTGCTGCACGACGTGACTCCTTCTGCGAGCGGGCTTCTGCCCCCGTCTCGAGTCACTTTCACCGATCGTTCTTAACAATCGGTTAGTGCCTGACGTTCTATAAACGATTCGAAGAAAATCGTGGGTGAACCATGGCCGAAGCAGAAGATACGGTAGAAGAGACGTCCGAAGCGGCGCCGAAAAAGAAAAGCAAACGCGGTTTGCTGATTGGACTCGTTCTGGCACTCGTGCTGGGCGGCGGCGGATTTTACGCTGTCTATTCAGGTATGCTTTTCGGCTCGGGCGGCAGCACCGAGGCAAGTTCGTCTGACCATGGGTCAAGCACAGCCGCCGAAGGCCATGGGGCCGCAACCACCGAACATGGTGCGAATGGCGGTTCGACAACCGCAGGCTTTGTTCATCTGGAACCTCTGGTCGTGTCGCTGAGTGGCGGCGCTGTTCAGCATTTGCGGTTCCGCGGCGAACTTGAGGTCGAGGCGGGCATGGAAGCGGAAGTAGCATTGCTGACCCCGCGCGTGATGGATGTGCTCAATTCCTATCTGCGCGCGGTCTCCGTCAGCGATCTTGAAGACCCAGCCACCCTGGTCACCCTGCGCGCACAGATGCTGCGCCGGATCCAGCTGGTGGTGGGAGAGGGGCGGGTCAAAGACCTGCTCATCATGGAATTTGTGTTGAACTAGGGCGGGAACGGAGAACGATATGAACCAGATCATTACACTGGTATCTGACATCCTGCTGGGCGGCGGTGCCTTTGGAGCAGCGATTTACTGCTACATCCTCGCGCAGCGGCTCAAACGGTTCAACAACCTCGAAAACGGCGTCGGTGGCGCGGTTGCGGTGCTCTCGGCCCAGGTGGACGACATGACCCGGTCTCTGGATCTGGCGCGCAAGGCCGCAGCGCATTCTTCGGCCACGCTGACCGCGCTGACCGAACGCGCTGAGGAATCGGCGCGCAAGCTTGAACTCATGATGGCCTCGCTGCACGATCTGCCAGAGCCCAGCAGTGCGCCCGCCCCGAAAGCAGCGCCCGCCGCTTCGATGGAAGAGGTCAAGGATGCAGAATGGGAAGCGGCGGCGGACGATATACGCGATGACGCCGACACCAACGAACCAGCGTTGCTCTTTTCGACCCGTCGTGCGCAAGCCGTGGGGGGTGTGTGATGCTTGGCCGGAAGCCCAAGGCAGAGGCGACTCCAAAGCCTCCTAAGGCGAGCGCCCAACCGCAACAAGCCGGCGGCACAGTGAAAAAACGCAAACGTCGGCGCAGCGGGCGCGGCGTTTTGTGGACAATCATGTTGATGTTCGTGGCGTCGGGTTTGCTGCGTCTTGGTGGCGAAACCGGCTGGGCGATCGCCAACGCCGCCCTGCCTAGTGGCGAACACAGCACCGCCGCGACCGATACCCCGTCCTGTCAGACCGAGGACGATATTGCGTCAGCCCTTGATCTGCTGCGCAACCGTGAGGCCAGTGTCACCTCGCGCGAGGCCGCGCTGGCCGATCGCATGCAGGCGCTCGCTGTGGCCGAAAAACAGATTTCCGAAAACATGGCCGCGCTGAAACAGGCCGAAGAGTCGCTTAAATCGACGATGACCATCGCTTCGACTGCGGCAGAGGATGATCTGGCCCGGTTGACCTCGGTTTACGAAAACATGAAGGCCAAAGAAGCCGTGCCGCTGTTCTCGGAGATGGATCCGCAATTTGCCGCCGGGTTCCTAGGCCGGATGCGCCCCGATGCCGCCGCCGCGATTCTGTCCGGACTCGATCCCCAGAAGGCCTACACAATCAGTGTGCTTCTGGCTGGTCGTAACGCCAAGGCGCCGACCGAATAAAACCGGATTTGATTGCAGGATTTGCTCTCCGAATCGAGAGCTTACCGGCTCGTGATGAAGGTTTATTAACCAGTTCCTGTCAGGATCAGAACCAACAGGCCGCTATCGGGGAAGTAGAATATGGTTGGGCTTATCGGCATTATCATGGTTTTCGTTTTGGTCTTTGGCGGTTTCATCGCCGAAGGCGGGAACCTGACGCTGATCCTCGAAGTCGCGCCTTACGAATTCACCATGATCATGGGGGCAGCCTTTGGCGCCTTTGTCATCTCAAATGATGTGCCCTCGATCAAACACACCCTGAAAGATGTGGGGCGTGTATTCAAAGGCGCGCGCTGGAAACCCACAGATTACAAAGACCTGCTCTGCCTCTTGTTCGAGCTGATCCGGCAGGCAAGGCAAAATGCCGTGGCGCTGGAAGAGCATATCGAACTGCCAGAAGAGAGCGCGATCTTTTCCAGATACCCCCGCATCCTGGCCGACAAGGAAGCCATCAATCTGATCTGCGACACGCTTCGGTCGGCATCTATGAACTATGACGACCCGCATCAGGTTGAAGAAGTGCTTGAGAAACGCATGGAAGCGAATCTTGAAGCGGCCAAGCATTCCGGCCACAATCTGCAAACCATGGCAGACGGCCTGCCGGCTCTGGGCATCGTCGTTGCGGTTCTTGGCGTGATCAAGACCATGGGGGCGATCGACCAACCGCCGGAAATTCTCGGCCACATGATCGGCGGCGCCTTGGCCGGGACGTTCATGGGGGTGTTCATCGCCTACGGTCTGGTTGGACCGTTTGCCTCCAAACTTACCTCCGTCGCCGAAGAAGATGCGCATTTCTACCAGCTTATCCGTGAAGTTCTGGTGGCCAACCTGCACAACCACTCGACCAATATCTGCATCGAGGTCGGACGTCAGAACACCCCCAGCAGCAAGCGCCCCAGTTTCTCGGAACTCGAAGAGGCGCTGAAAGACGTGAAGAAAGACGTTGCATGATCCGGCCCCTTGCCCTGATTTTTGCCCTGCTTTGGCCTGCCCTCGTGCAGGCCGAAACCGTGGAGGTGAGCTCGGGCGAGCATGAGGGGTTTTCCCGGATCGTGCTGCGCATGCCGGCCGAGCCGAACTGGAGTTTTGGAAAGGTCGATGGCGGCTACGAATTTCGTGCCGGACGCTCGGATATCACCTATGATCTGACGACGGTGTTCAACCGCATCCCGCGTTCTCGCATCTCCGATCTGCGCGATCTGGGCGACGGGCGGCTGTTTTTCGCGATAGATTGCACCTGCCACGGCGATGCCTTCGTGTTTCGTTCTGGCGATACAGTGCTCGACATCATCGACGGCGCAGCCCCCACTGCCGATTGGCCGTTCGAGGCCAGGCTTGATGCGGAAGCGCCCGCCCCTGCGCCAGATGCGCAGGTTGCCGAGGCCGAGGCCGAACCGACCCAACCGGCAAGCCCCGAAACACCGGAACCTGCAGCCCAGCCGAGCGAACCGACCGCCCCTGCGGCAGAGCCTGCTCCGGCCCCCCTGCCCGAAACCGAGCCCGCATCTGAACCCGCACCACAGCCGGTGGTGCCGGTTCAGGACCGCGGCGGGCTGCCCCTGACCACGACGAGTCGCCAATCGGAAGCGGGCCTGCATTTCGGGCCGCTGCGCGAGCTTGTCCCCTCTGCAACATCAGAGTCCGGCGCTGAAACGGCCGCGAACAACCAGCGGGTGCGGGATACCCAGACGGCCCTGCTCGAACAAATCGCACGGGCGGCGGCGCAGGGCCTGCTTGATGCTGATATGGGAAAAATCGAGGCGGGCGTGGCCCAGGCCACCGGAACGCCGACACCATCTGCCGAACCCGAAGCGCCCTATGCCGCCCTGCCGATCACCAAAGATGGGCATATTTCGGTGGAAACAGGCATTGACCGGGCTGCCGCGGCGGCTGGTCAGCCGGTTGGTAAAACCGACGATGGTACCGCCTGCCTTGATCCGTCGCTCTTTGATGCGGCAAGCTGGGGCGAACCGCTCGACGAGGGGATCAACCTTGGCGCCCATCGGACCCATATCGTTGGCGAATTCGATCAGCCGGAAGCCGCAGGCATGACCGATCTTACCCGCTACTACATCTACCTGTCTTTCGGGGCCGAGGCACGGGCACTGATCCAGCGCTATCCTGACGTTGTGCAACATCCGGCGGTGCTCTACGTCATGGCCGACGTGATGGACAACAAAGAAGCCGCCGCGGCGCCTTCGCTGGTGAAGCAAATGGCCTGTAACGGCGCGACGGCGCTTTGGGCCACGCTGGCGCAGCCTAAACTCTTGCCCAGCCAAAGCATCAACAAACGGGCCGTAACCCTGACCTTTAGTGCCCTGCCCCCGCATCTGCGCCGCCATCTGGGGCCGCGACTGGCTGAGAAATTCCTGGCCATCGACGATCAGGAAACGGCGGATATCATCCGCAGATCCTTCGGCCGTGCGGTACCCCCAACCGATACCTCGCTGGCAATGGTCAATGCGGAATTCGACGTGGTAGACGGCCGGGTCGACAGTGCGCTGAACCGGCTTGATACCGTGGTTGCGAATGCAGACAGCAATCTGCCGGAGGCCCTTCTGAAACGGGTGAACACCACACTCGATAGCGGTGCGGCCGTGCCCGAACAGACCCTCTCCTTGTTGGAAAGCCTTGTCTTCGAACAGCGCGACACCGAACTGGGTGCCGAGCTGGTCGATGCCAATATTCGTGCGCGCGGCTCAATCCGCGATTACGAAAAGGCCTTCAACATGCTGCGCGATGCTGTTGCCCAGGGCAAAGTCAGCGATGCGCGGGCTGTTGAGCTGCGGCAAATCCTGTTTGGCCAGCTTGCCAAGAATAGTTCCGATGCAAGTTTCCTGCGCCGGATCAGCGGACATATGGACCAAGTGGTCAAGATGCCCGCGGCGAACCGGCGCGAGATTGCCCAACGTTTTCTGGATCTGAACCTGCCCGATCCCGCCCGTCAGGTGCTCGCAGGCACCGGCGCCAGCGTACCCGACGAGGCCGACCGGCTGCTATATGCCCGTGCCGCGCTGCTCGACAGCCGCCCCGATGTGGCGATCGGCTATCTTGCCGGTCTGCAGGGCGACGAGGCCGAAACCCTGCGCGCTCAGGCGCTGGCCCATGCGGGCGACTACGCCGCGGCTACGAGCAAATACGAATCTCTCGGCAATACCGAAGCCGCCTTGCACAATGCCTGGCGCGGGGGGCTCTGGCCCGATGTCGCCCGGCTTGACAGCACCGGCCCGGAAGGACAGGCGGCCAGCCTAATGGATGGCACAGCACAAATCCCGGTTGATCCGCTGCCGACCACGCCGATTGCGAAATCCGAAGCGCTGATTCAGAACAGCCAGGCGGTCCGCCAGACCCTCGACGCATTGTTGAGCAATATTGAACCGTTAAGCGGCCAATAAACGCGCCCGGGCGGTGGTTGGTTACCATTTGTAAACCACGCCCTCCTAGACTGGATCCACAGGACGCAAGAATTGCGGTGGATCATATGCAGAACAGGCCTTCAGGTGCAGTCTCTTTCCGACCCCAACGGTCGGGACAGTGGAAAAGCACGCATTTCGGGCGCAGGGCAGCCCGCCGTCTGCGCGCCATTCTGGCCGTTTTCTTTGCGCTGATTCTACAGCCCATCCTGATGCCGCACAGCGCCTTCGCGGCAATCTCCGACCCTTCGGAAATCTGTGACAAAGCCGCCGAAATCGCCGCCGCCCGCACCGGGGTGCCGATCTCGGTGCTGAAAGCCATCTCGCTGACCGAAACCGGACGCAAACGCGGCACCAGTTTCCGCCCCTGGCCCTGGACCATCAACATGGAGGGTAAAGGCGTCTGGTTCGACAGCAACGACGAGGCGCGCGCTTTTGTCGATGAAAACTTTGCCCGGGGCGCGCGCAGCTTCGACGTGGGCTGTTTTCAGATCAATTACAAATGGCACCACCAGAATTTCGACTCGCTCGATGCGATGTTCGACCCGGTGGAAAACGCCCTCTATGCGGCCCGGTTTCTGACCAGCCTTTACGCTGACTCGGGCGATTGGAACACCGCCGCAGGTGCCTATCACTCGCTCAATCCGCAATTTGCCGACAAGTACAAGGCCCGGTTTGCCGGATTTCGGGATCAGTTCCTTGCGGAAGACGGGATGCCCCTGCGCGTGGCCTCAGCCAATCGGAACGGCGCCGACATGCCCCATACCACCGGGGCGGCTGTCACCTATGTACGCGTCAACACCTTTCCGCTGCTTCAGGGCGGCGGGGAAACCGCGATTGGATCGCTCATGCCGCTCAGCGCCAAAGCCGCGCCGGGCAGCCTGTTCTCCAGCACTGGCCACAGCCTTTTCGCCCCCGATGAAGCCGGATAACCCAGCATGAAACTGACGCTCGCTCAGATCTTCCGCCCCACCATCCTGCTGGCCCTCGCGCTGATGGCGGTCATCGTGATGATGATCCTACCGGTGCCATCGTGGATCCTGGACGTCGGGCTTGCCACCTCGTTCGCGCTGGCCATCCTGATCTTTACGGTGACGCTGTTCATCGAACGCCCACTCGATTTCTCGGCCTTTCCGACGGTGCTTTTGGCGTCGCTCATGCTGCGCCTGTCGCTCAACGTGTCGTCGACCAAGCTGATTATCGGTCAGGGCCATACCGGCACCAGTGCGGCGGGGCATGTGATCGAAGGCTTTGCCAATTTCGTGATGTCGGGCAGCGTGTTTCTGGGCCTTGTGGTGTTCGGCGTGCTGTTGATTGTGAACTTCATCGTGATCACCAAAGGCGCGGGCCGGATGGCCGAAGTGGGCGCACGCTTTGCCCTCGACGGGATGCCGGGCAAACAGCTGGCCATTGATGCCGATGTGGCCTCCGGCGCCATCACCCATGAAGAGGCCAAGCGTCGGCGCGAGACCGAACAGGCCGAAACGACCTTCTTCGGCTCGCTCGACGGTGCTTCGAAATTCGTCAAGGGCGATGCGGTGGCAGGCTTGCTGATCACGCTGCTCAACATCATCATGGGCCTGACGATGGGCGTTGCCGTTCACGGGATGCCGATCGGCCAAGCCTTTGAAACCTATGCGATCCTGACGGTTGGCGACGGTCTGGTCACGCAGATCCCCGCGGTGATCATCTCGATCGCCTCGGCCCTGCTGCTGGCACGCGGCGGGTCTTCGGGCTCGGCCGACCTTGCATTCTTTTCGCAGCTTGGCAAATACCCGTCAGCGCTGGCCACCGTGGCGGTGCTGATGGCGCTGTTCGGTCTGGTGCCGGGTCTGCCCTTCATTCCCTTCGTCACCGGTGCCAGTGCGCTGGGATATGCCGCCTATCGGGGGCATCGCCGCAATCTGGCCGAAGCCGAAAAGGCTGCGAAGCCTGCCCCGTCATCCGACGACATCAAACCCCGTGAATCGATGGGCGACATTCTCGATCTCGACGATATCCATGTCGAATTTGCCCCCGATCTGGTGTCGATGGTGCTCGATCCGGCCACCGGACTCGATGCCCGGATCGCCAATATGCGTAGCCATATCGCCAGCGAATACGGGCTGATCATGCCCGAAATCCGCCTGACCGACGATGCCAGCCTGCCGCCGGGCTCTTATGTGGTTCGCATTCAGGGGGTAGAACAGGCGCGCGACCGGTTGCAGCCCAGCCGTGTGCTGACGATCCTGACCGGCAATGAAATCGACCTGCCGCCGGGCGACGATGTGGACGAGCCTGTCTACGGTGCCCCGGCCCGCTGGATTGCGCCCGAACGGCAAGAAGACGTTGCCTTGCAAGGCGGCACCGTTGTGACCCCCACCGAAGTGCTTGCCACCCATCTGCTTGAGGTGATGAAGCGCAATTTCAGCCGGTTGCTCAGCCACAAGTCCCTGCGTCGTTTGCTGGACGAATTTACCAACCTCACCGATCCGGGGCGCGCCGAGGCCAATCAGCGGCTGCTGGACGAGCTGGTGCCGGATCGGGTGCCAATCGACCTGTTGCACACCGTGCTGCGGCTGTTGCTCGACGAGCGTGTTTCGATCCGTAACCTGCCCTTGATCCTCGAATCCATTGCCGAGGCGCGCCCGGTCTACGCCACGCCCGAAGGGATCTGCGAACATGTTCGTCAGCGTCTTGGGTTCCAGCTGGTATCCGAGCTGAAGCGCGACGATGGCACCCTGCCACTGGTGCAGCTGGCCCCCGAATGGGAGGAAACCTTCCTCGCCTATCAGGTGGAAAACGGCAAATCGCAGGACATCGCGCTGCCGCCAGAGAAATTCAACCAGCTCGCCAACGGGGTCGCCGACCGGATTGCCAAGGCCGCCGAACGGGGCATTTACCCGGCGATTGTGACCTCGACCCGCCGTCGCCGTTTCCTGCGCACGGTGCTGACCGCCAAGGGCATCGCCAACCCGGTGTTTTCCTTCGACGAAATCGGCACCGAGGCGCGCCCCTCGCTGGTGGGGATGGTGCCGCTATGATCCTCGCGCTCGACGATCTGACAACCCTGGGCCAGCACTGGATGGGCGTGGCCTTTGTGGTGTTCATTCGGGTCGGCGCGGCCATGTCGATGTTTCCGGTCTTTGGCGAAAAGGCCGTTCCCGAGCGGATCCGGCTGGTGCTGGCGCTCGGCTTCACCCTTATCATCATCCCGGCGGTCGAGCCGGTCGTGCGCCCGGCGGTAGAGGCCGGTGGCACAGTCCGGTTTGTGCTGACCGAAACCATCGCGGGCCTCGCCATCGGGGCCGTGGTGCGGTTTTTCGTGATGGCGCTGCAAATCGCCGGCTCGATGGCGGCCCAGGCCACCTCGCTGGCCCAGCTATTCGGCGGCAACAATGTCGAACCCCTGCCGGCGATGGGCCATGTGTTGATGATGGGGGGCTTTGCCTTGGCGGTAATGCTGGGGCTGCATGTGCGGCTCGCGGAGGTTCTCGTCACCTCCTACGACATTTTCAAACCGGGCGAGCTGCCTGCGGCTGATCTTCTGTCCACCTGGGGGATGACCCGCGTGGTGCATGCCTTTGCGCTGGCCTTCACCCTCGCCGCCCCCTTCGTGGTGGCATCGCTGATCTACAACGTCGCGCTCGGCGTCATCAACCGCGCCATGCCGCAGCTGATGGTGGCCTTTGTCGGCGCCCCGGCCCTAACCGCTGGCGGCTTGATCCTGCTGCTTCTGTCGACCCCGATGCTTCTGAATATCTGGAGCCAGGGGTTGATCGTTTTCCTCAATAATCCGTTCGGAGGCTGATCATGGCTGACGACTCGGACGACGACGACAAGGAACACGAGCCAACACAGAAAAAGCTCGATGATGCCCGCAAGAAAGGCGAAGTTCCCCGAAGTAGCGACCTGACAACCGCCGCGAGCTATGGTGGCTTTCTGATCGTTGCCTATGCCACCGGCGCGGGGATTCTGAAGAAAACCGGCGGGCTTCTGGCTGGTATTCTGGAACATTCCGCCGGGCTTTCCACCGATATGTTTTCCGGTGGCGGGCAGGTTTCGACCGGGTCGATCATGGCCACGGTCATGGGCAATTTCCTGCCCTGGCTGCTGGTGCCTGCGGGGCTGGTGATCATGGTTTCGATTGCGATGCGGTCCTTCACCTTTGCCCCGGAAAAGCTGCAGCCCAAGCTCAGCCGGATCAACCCGATGTCGAACGCCAAGAACAAGTTCGGCCGCAACGGGCTGTTCGAATTCGCCAAGAGCTTCGTGAAGCTGGTGATCTATTCGATCGTGCTGGGCTCATTCCTTTGGGGGCAGATGCCCCGGGTTCTGGGCACCATCACCCTCACGCCCGCCATGGCCACTGTGGTGCTGCTCGATCTTGGCGCGCGGTTCTTCGGCATCGTGCTGATCGTGGCGCTGGTGATCGGCGGCATCGACTTCTTTTGGCAATACCAGGAGCACCTGCGCAAAAACCGGATGTCGCGCAAGGAGCTGATGGACGAGTCGAAAGAAAGCGAGGGCGATCCGCATATGAAACAGAAGCGGCGTCAGCGCGGCTACGATATCGCGATGAACCAGATGCTGGCCGACGTGCCAACCGCCGATGTGATTGTTGTGAACCCGACCCATTACGCCGTGGCGCTGAAATGGAGCCGTCTACCGGGTGAAGCCCCGATTTGTGTGGCCAAGGGCGTGGATGAGGTTGCCGCGCGCATCCGGGAAGTGGCCGCCGAGGCGGGCGTGCCCATCCATCGCGATCCGCCGACCGCGCGTGCGATTTTCGCCACGGTCGAAATCGGCGATGAAATCCGGCCCGAGCATTATCAGGCCATTGCCGCCGCCATCCGCTTTGCCGAGGAAATGCGCCGTAAAATGCGGGCGCGTCTGGGCCGCGGCTTGAAAAAGAAGGAGGGGTCTGAATGAGCAAAACGCTTTCCAACCTTCAGGATCTGACCCAGATGATCCTTGATGCCGAACTGGCGGAACTCCGGGCGCGTTCGGCCGATGTGGCGGCGATTCGCGCCAAGCATGCGGCCCTTGCCGAAGCCCGCCACGCGCGCGCCGACCGGCTGAAAGCCGATACCAATGACGAGGATCTGGCCTTCACCACCGGGCAGGATGCGCTGTGGCATGTCTGGCTGGAGCGCGAAACCCGTCGGTTGGGGGCCGAGCTGGCCATGGCCGCCGCCCGGCAGGAAGAGCAGCGCCTCAAGGCCAAACATGCTTTCGGCCGGGTCGAAGCGCTCGGCCGTTTGCGGGCGCGCGAGGCCACGGATGCCAAGATTCAGGCGATGCGCCGGGCGATGGATCAGATGTCGTCGCAATAGCGGCTGGCCTCAACCGCCCGATCTGCCCAAACGGCTTGCGAGAATGGTGGCGCAGTGCTCCGTTCATCCGCCCCCACTTATCCGCCCCCACCCCTCCAGCGTCCGATTCCCTGACCGGCCTTGCCCAGCTGACGCCGCAAAGTCGGGATCGAAACCCCGCCAGAAGTTGCGCGTGCGGGGACAGGACAGAGCAACCCAAAACCAAGGTGGGTTTTGCCTGTGTTGGTCGCCGGGCGTGTTCCCCCCCAATGGCAAAAGGCTGCGAGCAGAGCGCCGCAGCCTTTCAATGTTTACGTCCTGGAATTTGAAGGCCTACAGATCCTGCCGGGCGATGTCGGTGATCAGCACATCCTTCAGCGTCTCGCCCAGTTCGTGCCTCGCTGCCTCGACAAGCGCTTCATGCAGGGCCGTCATTTTCGGACCAGAGGTGAAGGCGCCGTCAAATCCGCCGGAATTCGAGTGATCGAACAGAACCTGCAGGAACGAGTTCCGAAGTCGTGGTTCCATCTGATAGACTTCCTGGGTCGCGCCGGGGGTCACCTCGATGCTAAGCGACACCACGACCAGCGCGGTTACCTTGCCGTCACGCACCACCGGAATGACGATCTGGTTGGCCAGTTTCACGAAATTCGAAGAGCCGGACGAGTCGGCCGCTTCGCCATGACCGGACGAGGCTGCTTCGCCATGCCCCGACGAGGTGCTCTCAGCCGCCGCTTCGCCATGACCGGAGCTGCTTGCGGCCGCGGCTTCACCATGACCCGAGGCCGCTTCGGTGCCCGCGGCGGCCTCGGTTGAGCCAGTGGAATCGGGGCGCAGAACGAAACCAGCCCCTACTCCGGCCCCGAGCCCGATAATTGCCAGCAGGATTGGAAGGATCTTGCCCATCAGAGACCTCAATAGGGGAGCACGATGTCGGTAAGCTGCTGCCCCCAACGCGGCTGTTGCATGTCGTTGATCTGGCCACGCCCGCCATACGAGATCCGCGCCGACGCGATCTTGTCATAGGGGATCTCGTTCTGGCGCGAGATGTCTTCCGGCCGTACATAGCCGGTGACGATCAGCTCGCGCAGTTCGAAATTCACCCGGATCTCTTGCGTGCCCTGAATTTCCAGCACGCCATTCGGCAGCATGCCCACAACCGTTGCGGCCACGCGCAGCGTCAGCTTATCGGTGCCGCCGGTGGCGCCATCGCCGGTCGAGGCACTGGACGAGGTGGTCGAAACCCCGGGGGTCAGTGTCAAACTTCCATTCGGATCGAATGGACCGATCCGATCCAGCCCGAGCAGGGCAGAAATCGACATGTTTTCGCTGCCGGACCGTCCACGTGACGAACTCGCGGTCAGGGCGGCCTTGTTGTTGATTTCGACCACCACCGTCAAGATGTCACCGGTTTGTTGCGCGCGGTGATCGCCCAGCAAAGAGGCGCGGCCTGCGGTCCACAGCGAAGCGCCATCCGATGCGCGCCGGGTCGAGAGATCGCGCGCCAGTGGCGTTGTGGCCATGGCTTGCGCTTCCCGCGTACCGTCGATTCCGGTCATCGTCGGGGCCTGGCCGATATTCGCAAAGCGATCACCACAGCCCGCGCCGGTGAACAGGATGACCAGAAGGCTGGTACAGGTGAGGAATCTGGAAGTCATCTTTGCCTCTTAGTTGGTTAAGGGGGCCAGCGCCGATGAGCCGACCACGACACTGCCATCAATCTGAACCACGCCAGACACCGTCTGACGCGAGCCGAGATTCATGACGCGCAGAATTTCACCCACGCCCGCACGGCCGAGCGAACGACCATCAGCCATGATGGTCAAACCGCCGCTTTGGAACGTGAGCATGACAAGCTGGTTGCGGTCGATCACTGCCGGGGCGCCAATATCGCCCGGCAAGACCGGACGCCCGGCAAAGAGATTGACGCGCGCTTCGAGACCAAGCACGTCTTCGATCGCGGAAAAGGCCCCTGGCGTATTGCCCTTTGCAAGCTGCACATCGGCCGCCGTCAGCACGGATTGAGCCCGGATCGTATGGCTCGCCACGACCGTTTCGGCCCAGCCCGGAGGCGCAAGAACACAAAGCAGAAGGGCTGCGAGAAGCTGTTTCATCACCGCACCTGCGTCGTCGCCGCCAGCATCTGATCGGCTGCGGTGATCACTTTGGAATTCAGTTCGTAGCCCCGCTGCGCCTCGATCAGATCGGTGATCTCTTTCACCGCGTCCACTGAGCTTTGCTCAAGATAGCCTTCGCGCAGAGTGCCCAGACCGTTCTCGCCCGGCACACCAACCGTGGGCGCACCCGAGGCTTCGGTTTCAAGGAAGGTGTTCGACCCGATCGCCTCAAGCCCTTGCTCGTTGACGAATTGCGCCAGAGTGAACTGGCCCAGCAGCGTCGGGGCCACATCATTGTTGAAATAGGCGTAGACCTCGCCATCCGCGTTGATGCTGATCGAACGCGTATCGGCAGGAATGGTGATTTCCGGCACCACCGGATCGCCTTCCGACGTCACGATCAGCCCGTCGCCATTGCGTTTCAGCCCGCCATCGCGGGTATAGCCAGAGGCACCGGACGGCAGGGTGACCTCGAAGTAGCCCTTGCCCTCGATCGCCAGATCAAGGTCGCCGCCGGTTTGCGCCAGCGTCCCCTGCTGGATCTGCATCGACACCGCGGCCGGACGAACCCCAAGGCCCAACTGCACCCCGGTTGGCAGCACCGTGCCATCGGTTGCACTGATGGTGCCGGGTCGTACCATTTGCTGATAGTGCAAATCGGCAAATTCGGCACGCCGGGCGTTGTAGCCCGTGGTGCTCATATTGGCGAGGTTGTTCGAAATCGTCTCAACCCGCATCTGCTGGGCGAGCATCCCGGTCGCTGCAATATTCAGGGCACGCATGACGGCTCCTTTCTAGACAATTATCCGGCCGACTTGATGACGTCGCGGATGCGTTGATCTTCACGGTCCAGGAACGACTGGCCCTGTTCATAGGCACGTTGAATTTCGATCATCCGGGCGATTTCGCCGATCGGATCGACGTTGGAATTTTCCAGATAGCCCTGCAGGATCGAGCCCCCCAGCTCGATCGGCTGGGCCCCTGAAGGCACCTCGAACCGCACGCCATCGCGGTGGCGCATATCGAGCGGATTGACCGCCTCCCAAAGACCAAGCTGCGCGATGGGCTGACCATCGGCCGACATCGTGCCGTCCCCGGCGATCGAGATCGACCCGACATCCGTTGGCGCGAAAACCGGCGCTGCCCCGGCATCGAGCAGCCGATACCCATCGGGGGTAACGAGCTCGCCTTCCGGCGAAGGGGTGAAAGACCCGGCACGGGTGAGCATCTGGTTGCCACCGGGGCCTTCGATCAGGAAAAACCCGTCGCCCTCAATGGCAAGATCGAAGGTGCCGTTGGTCTGGGTCAGGGGCGCCTGATCCATCCGCGTATCCTGCACCTCGGCAGTGGCCATCGACAGCGACGGATCGCCCGGCGCCAGCTTTTGCACGAATTCCGAAAAGATCACGCCCTCGCGGCGATAACCGGTGGTGGAGGCGTTGGCGATGTTGTTGGCCACAGCCTGCATCTCGGCCATCAGTCCGGATTGGCGGGTCAGCGTGACATAGCCTGCATTGTCCATCTCAAATCCCCGCAATCAGGGGCACGATCGTGCCCTGGAAGTAGCTGGTGAGCGTGTCGGTCATGAACCCCATCGACAGCCAGAAAACGACAAGGATCGCCGCGAGCTTCGGCAGGAAGGTCAGCGTCATTTCCTGGATTGAGGTGAGCGCCTGGAACAGGCCAACGGCCAGACCCGCCACCAGAGCGACGGTGAGAATCGGCATCGACATGATGACCGCGTTCCAGAGCCCTTCTCGCAGGGTGTCATAAAAGATCACATCGTTCATGGTCAGATCGGCATCCTGAGAATTTCCTGGTAGGCTTCGACAACCTTGTTGCGCACCGTCACGGCGGTTTCGACGGCGAGCTCGGTCTGTGCGAGCGCCTGCACCAGAGAGTGCGAATCGGCATTGCCGCTCATCGAGGCCTGCGCGACTTGCTCGCCCTGCCGCAGGGTGTCGGCGAAGTCCCCCGCCATTTTAGCGAAGGCTTCGCCGGCCCCGTTGCCGGCTGCGGTTTTCGGCGCTGTGGCCGGTCGTGTTGCTGCATAGCCTTGTGCAGCGAGGGATGTTTTCAGGTCCATTCAGGAGCCCCCTACTTGCGGAGAAGATCGAGCAGGTCCCGCGACATTTGCCGCGACTGCTCGAACATTTTGAGGTTCGCCTCGTAGCTACGCTGCGCTTCGCGCGCGTCCGCAATCTCGGTGACCAGATTCACGTTCGAACCATCGTAGTACCCGTTCGCATCCGCCATCGGATGCGTCGGGTCATAGATTTTCGGCAGATCGCTCTGGTCGAGCCGAACGGGGCCGGTTTCGACCAGCCCCGTATGCTTGCCGCCGTCCACAATTTCCTGGAAGGCAACGATTTTACGCCGGTAGCCCGGCGTATCCGCATTCGCAATGTTTTCCGATGTATGGTTCAGGCGCGCGGCCTGTGCCTGCATCCCGCTCATTGCGGCGTGAACTGATGATAGAAGATCGCCCATGGTGTCGTTCCTCAGCTCCGGGTGTTGATGGATGTGCGCAGCACCGACAGCGCCGAGCGATAGATCGCCAGCGCCGTTTCATGGCTCTGCTTGGCCTCAGCCGCCGCGAACATTTCCTGTTCGATCGACACACTATTGCCGTTGGGGGATTGTGCACCGGGCCGATAGACCGCGTGGGCCACCGGATCCTGGCTTTGAGCATCGCCTGCAAAGAGGTGCCCCGGGCGCGTTGCGCGCATCGGAGTCCACGTATCGGTTGAATACGTGTCCGAGAAAGCGGCAAGATCGCGGGCGCGGTAACCCGGCGTATCTGCATTTGCCACGTTCTCGGCAATGACGGACTGACGCGCCGCACTGTACTTCGCCAGCGACTGCGCCATATTAAAGACATTCAGTTTTTCGAACATCGGGGCTTCTCCCACGAGTATCGTTCAACCAAGGCTTAACCCTGAATCCTTTAGAAAGGGTTTCAGGGAGTCGCAGCGCCGGAGAAAATGATGGCCCAAGTCGGATTCGATCAGCTCACCGCGGAAATCGCGGCTGTCACGCCAACCCATGATGTGGGTCGCGTGGCCAGCATCGGGCGTGGCACGATCGAAGTTGCCGGTCTCAGCCATGTCGCCGCTCAGGGCGATATGGTAGAAATTGACACGCCCGGCCATGAGGTACGGCGCGGCGAGGTGCTCAATCTCGGGGCCGACCTGATCACCATCTTACCTGACGGCGATATTGAAGGTTTGCAGATCGGCGCGGCGGTCAGCCTGCTGGGCTCCAGCCAGATCGCCCCGGACGACAGCTGGATCGGACGGGTCATTGATCCTATGGGACAGGCTCTGGACGGGCGCCCGATTCTGCGCGGCAAGGTGGCACGGCCCCTGCGCGGCGTGCCGATGAACCCGACCGAACGGCGGGTTCTGGGCGCGCGGCTTGAAACCGGGTTGGCGGTGTTCAACACCCTTCTACCTATCGTGCGCGGCCAGAGGATTGGCCTTTTTGCAGGCTCCGGCGTGGGGAAATCGACGCTGCTGGCCAAGCTTGCGCGCGGGGTTCATGCCGATGTGGTGGTGATCGGGCTAATTGGGGAACGCGGCCGCGAGGTGCGCGAATTCGTCGAACGGGTGCTGGGCGCCGAAGGGATGAAACGCGCGGTGGTGGTCGCGGCCACCTCTGATCAATCGCCGCTGGTGCGCCGTCGCTGCGCCTGGACCGCAATGTCGGTGGCCGAACATTTCCGCGATCAGGGCAAACATGTGTTGTTCCTAGCCGATTCCGTCACCCGTTTTGCCGAAGCGCATCGGGAAATCGCCCTCGCCTCGGGCGAAGCGGCCAGCCTGCGGGGCTTTCCGCCCTCGACCGCCCACCAGATCACCTCCCTCTGCGAACGCTCCGGTCCGGGCACCGGCACGGCGGGCGATATTACTGCGGTGTTCTCGGTGCTGGTGGCTGGGTCCGATATGGAAGAGCCGGTGGCCGACATTCTGCGCGGCGTTCTGGACGGGCACGTGGTGCTCGACCGCAAGATCGCCGAGCGCGGGCGGTTTCCGGCGATTGACCTGTTGCGTTCGGTCAGCCGTGCCTTGCCCGGGGCAGCGAGCGAGGCAGAAAACACTCTCATTTCCGCCGCGCGTCAGCGCCTCGGGGCCTATGACCGCTCGGAAATGATGATTCAGGCCGGGCTTTACGCCCAAGGCAGTGATCCGGCGCTTGATGCCGCCATCGCCTGCTGGCCGAAACTCGATACTTTCCTTGCCGAAGACGAATGGGAAAACACCGCCGCCAGCTTCCGCCGTCTGGCTGAATGCCTGAAAACCGAAGATGCGGGCCGAGTCGGCTCGTAGCGCTGAATTTGGGAAACGGTATCAGCCCGGCGTCAGGGCGAAGGGCGCGGCGATAAATGGAACATTGCCGTCAAGATGATCGGCAGACCCGGCTTGCGCGGCGCTCAGACACCCTGCAACAGCGAAAGCGCGATGGATCCGGACGACATGGAGGCCGAATTTGCGTTGATCTGCGAGCGCACAAGGAAGAGCCGGTTCAGCTCATCCATCTTTTCAGGATCGGCAAATTGGCTGATCTCGCCGTCGCCGAAGATCCGATCGGCCCGATCGCGCAACATCACAACCTGTTTGTCGAGGTCGATCGCAGAAATCGACGACGGCAGGCCAAGTGCGGTTTGAAACACCTGCATCAACGGCTGATTGCCCATCACGGAAAACCATTTCCCGTCATTGGAATTAGAACCTGAGGCGATTTCGCCCAGATCGCGCTGCAGCGAAAGTGATAGGCGCAGATCGCTATCCTGTTCGCCCACGGCGATTTCGAACTGACGACTTTTGTAGCTCGAAATGATCTTGTCAGAGAAATCCGACATTTGAGTATTGGGAGGGGACAGATCGAAGCCAAAGGCCTTGGTCAATGCCAGATAGCGTTTATCGACCATCCTGTTGGCAAAGCTTTTCGGATCAATTGACCCCTCATCCAGCACTTTCTGAATGAAGGCCTTGCTCTTCAGATCGTCATCGAGCCCGAAGGCGCCAAGCGACACTTTCAGAAGCCGATAGTCCTTCACCAGATCCTCGGCGCTGTGCACATTGCCGATATTTGCGGTGAAATAATCAATATCGCGTTTGATGTCGGGCGACGCGTTAAAGGCGTTCTGCTGTGCCTCCTGCGTACGCTGCAGGAAGGCCCAGCCGGCCATACCGCCAAACGGAATGATCGGCTGGAAACTCATGGCTCAGACTCCCGAAGAGGCTGCAAGCAGGCGTTCTTCACGCGGCAGCAGCGTGCGCAATGCTTTCAGGGCCTGATAGTACTGGTCGTCGACCAGCGCTTCGGTGGCCTTGTCAAGTTGCGCGCGGCTGTCGTGATCGGTGAGCACCTGGCTCAGCTGTTCGATCCCGCGCAGAAGCTGATGGCGCGCTTCATCCTTGTCGGCGTCGCCCGAAAGCACGAGCTGTGCGATGTAGCACACCCGGCGCACGGGGGTATTCACTTCTTCAGGATGGATCGCGTCGCGCAGACGCAGGATGTTTGCATTGGGTGTGACGATGGAGAGGCGCGAGCGACGCTCGCCATTCTCAATCACGGCCCCGTTGACGAGAACCCGCTCATGGGGTCCGAGTTTCAAAACCAGTCCGCTCATACCGCAGCCTCCACTTTATTGCGCAGGCCGCGCATCACGGCCATGTTAATTTCGATCAACGCATCCACCGTATCATCACCACGCAGAACCTTGCGGCTGTGCTGGGTGGTGAATTCGGAGAGGTAGAAGATCCGGGCGCGAAGATCCTGCGGCAGCGCGTTGTCCGATTCGGCAACGTCGGCGGCAAGCAGAGTCCAAAGTCGGCGATTGAGGTGCAGCGCCTGTGCGAGATCTGCAAAACCGAATTTGCCTTTTTCGGCGGCGGCTTTCAGGCGATGGGTCACGCGGGCGAAGGCTTCGTATTCGGTGCCGCGCGGAGTTCTGATCGGTGCCTTGTTCGTGGCGTAGGCCGTTTTGGCCATGTTGAGGGCGTTCACGGGAGTTCCTTCCGGTAACGGTTGTGATCAGGTGGAAAGAGGCGGGGCGCCTTTTTGGCGCCCCGTCAATGCATGCCTTAGCGGAACAGCGACAGGATGTTCTGCGGGGCTTTGTTGGCGATCGACAGCGCCTGAGTACCGAGCTGCTGTTGCACCTGCAGAGCTTGCAGGCGGGCAGATGCGGCTTCCATATCGGCATCAACCATGGTGCCGATACCGGATTTCAGCGAGTCGGTCAGGTTCGAGATGAAGTCATTCTGAATCTCGATCCGGCCAGCGGCTGAACCAAAGGCAGCCGCAGCGTCGATCGAGTTGTTGATCAACGTCTCGATGTTGCCAAGGGCCGCATTCGCACCTGCGGTGGTCGTCACATCAATGTTGTCGAGGCCGAACAGACCGCCCGAAGCCGTACCACCATCTTCACCGTTATCGGCAAGGCTGATAGTCGCCGCGGCGCCGGTCCCATCATAATCGACCTGAACCATCCAGGCACCGGCGGAGTCCTGCGTGACATTGGTGGTCACACCCGTCTCATCGCCACCATCAATCGCGGTTTTCAGACCACGGGCCACGTCTTCCATCGTCTCGTTCTTGCCGGCGATGTAGTCGTAGTTGTTGCCGCCCACGGTAACCCGATAGCTGTCGCCCTCGTTCACATTGGCGGAGGTCGACAGGGTCACGTCTTCAGCGCGATACATGAGAGTATCGGTGCCCGCACCCGTCGCGGCGCCTTGGGTCGTACCATCACCAAGGTTGTTCGCAGCGATAGTGTTGGTGGCGCCACTGTTCCAGGCGATTGCCGTCGAAGCGAACGAGTTGGTGCTGTTGATATTCAGTTGCGCGCCGGAATTGGACGCAGAGATACCGGTCAGACCGAGGGCGTTGATCGCCGTAACCGCGTCGCCAATCGTTGTCGCCGCGTCGGTGTTCCAAGTCACGGACAGCGAGTTGCCGCCAATGCTCAGCGTCAGGTTGTCGGTTGCAGCGCCAGCGAGAGTCAGCTGAAGCTGGTTGGCATCGCCCGAGCTGTCAACAGCAGCTGCGCCCGAGGTGATGTTGGTCGCAAGGCTGGTGCCGCCGCCACCATATGTACCAGCCGTGCTGGTCATATCCTGGCGCGCAACGGTGATGTTCGAGGCCGTCACGGTACCGTTGGACGACCGGTCGAGCGACGACAGAACGTTCACGTCTTCGGTGCCAGTCACGAGGTTCAGGCCGTTGAACTGGGCCGCGCCCACAACCGAGTTGATCTGGTCCCGCAGGGCCGAGATATCGGTTTGCAGCTTGCTGCGGTCAACGTTTTCGCTCTGGGCGGAAACGATCTTTTCTTTCATCTGACCCAGAAGGTCAGTGACAGTTTCAGCAGCTTTTTGGCCCACCGCAACGGTCGATTCGCCGAGCGAGAGGCTGTCGGAAATGGCGTTAAAGCCGTTCACGTCGGCTTCCATCACCTTCGAGATAGCCCAGACCGCCGAGTTGTCTTTCGCCGAACTCACCGATTTACCGGTGGAGATTTCGGACTGCGTCATCGCGAGATTGGAGTTGATGGATTTCAGCGTCTGCAGCGCAACCATGGCGCTGGTGTTTGTCAGAATGCTGGACATGTATTCAGTTCCTTCAGTCATATGGCGCCGTTTGCGCCAGGTTTTGAGGTCCGCCCGCTCGGGGCAGGTTCAGAGCCATTCTGACCTCTGCGGATCGTTGGTTTCCCAATCCGCGCCACCCCCTCTGGATGCCTGAACACCCTGAGGCTTAAGTGCCTAAAGAACAGTGAAGAACTGCGCCCGGAATATGTCAGATTTTAGACGAAACCGGGTGGCCAATGTGGCGTCGGACATATTGGTTAACGGGGTTGCCCCGTCTGCCAAATGATTCTGACCAATGCCAATGAGGCGTTTTGCAGATCTGTTCACTTCAGCGATACTCCCGCTTTGTACACCCATCAGACCGACCTCTACCTGTTCGATGGAGTGCGCCCGTTGCGAGGCCGCACTTTCATCGACGGTATCCACCGGTGGCCGCGCGGAGATGCGAGGATCCCGCGATGCCGTATGGGCATGTGTGAAGTGTAAGCGACAGGCGCGAAGAAAGAGTAAAAGTCGATCCCGCACGCGCGAATAATCCGGTAAAGTCGACAGCCAGCCGGATCAGGCGCGGTGATTCATACCGCTGGGATTGCGCACCAGATTGGCCGAGGCACCATCGCGGCTATAGGTGCGCAGATTGGTGTCGCGGGTGGAATCGCGCTTGGCGATCGCTTCCAGCCGCCGCGTGGCCGCCTTGAGGCCGCGCGCCGCCGACACCAGCAGCTCTTGGTTCCGCTCCGCCTTGGCGCGCACACGTTTCAGCGTTTCGGGATCGGCATCCACCTTGGCCAGACGGGTCAGCAGGCGTTCTTTATCCTGCGCGATCCGCTGGAAGCTGCCGATCTTGCCGGCCAGGATGACTTCACGCTCGTGATCAAGCAGGTCTTCGAGCGCGCTCAGCGCGTTTGCTATATTAAAGAGAACCATCAGCACGCTCCTTCATCGCCTCAAACAGGCTTTGCGCCAGACCGATACCGCCCGCGTTGACCATGCCGCGCGCCTGTTCGAGGCGCATGAACGAGGAAAACTGCTCCTCCCCGGCCCCGCCACCCAAAAGCTCGGGGGTTTTCCCGAGACCTGCGGATTTGAGCATTTCGGCCAGAAAGGTCGCTTCGAGCTCTTTCGCGGCATCCATCAGCTTCTTGTCCCGCGCCGCGCTGGTCTGCCCGGAGGCAGGCGAGGCGAATTGTGAAGCTGCGGTCACCGGTCCGGCATTCTGCACGGGTGTCATAGCGAATCCCTCAAATTGATCGCGATTTCCCACAGTTTGACAAGGGGGAGTAAAGAATCGGTAACCCATCGCTGCCATGGTGAGCAGAACGGAGTCAGAATACCCGGAACATATTATGCAAGTGCCACAGTTTGCTGCCATCCAGCCGCCTTCGGATGAAGGACACGCGCCCGCCGCCGCTTCCACGGCGAGCCGCAAGGCGGATATCCCCTTCCAAAAAGTCTTTTCAGGGTCGGGTTCACATTCCGATTCGAAAGGTGCGCCCGCGCCGCAAGACAGCTCTGCGCCGCCAGCGGCCACGCCAGCATCGGCAGACGCACCCGCTGCGTCACAGCCCCGTCCGAAGGAGGGCGCGACGGCTGACACCCCTGCGGCACAGCAACCCCGCCCGCAGAAGGGTGCAAAGGCTGACGCCGCCCCCGCCCAGGCGGATACACCGAACAGGCAATCCGACCGCCCGGCGCTGGCCTATGATCTGGCCGCGTTGTTTGCCGGAGGGAAAGCCGCACCCGATGACGGCGAGACCACTTCGGCCGGGCAAGATAGTCCGGCAGACGGCGAAACCGCCGATGCCGCGGCGGAAGAGATCACGCTTCTGCCTGGCATGGCCGCGATGATGGTTCAGGCCCCCACGACAGCCACCAAGGCCGAGCTACAAACCGAGCTGGGCAACGATCCGACCCTTGCCGTTGCTGAACGGGGCACCACCCCCACCGCCGACCCGACCGCGATACTCACCGGCACCGAACCCGAGCAGACAGCACAGCCGCAAGCGGCCGCAGCACCCGCTGCACAGGCGCAGCCGGACGCCGCCAAAACGATGCAGTTTGCCCTTGCAGGCGCGCCCGCAGAGGCCGCGCCGGAGGGTTCGGCCGACGCCCCGGTGCAAGAGCTTGCCCCGACAGCCGGACCGGCGCAGGACGCAGAGCAACAGGCGGCAAAGCCTGTGACGCAAGCCGCGTCCCAGCTGGCCGCGCAGACCCAGCCCGCAGTTCCGGCCCAACCCGCCGCTCCGGCACAATCCGCAGCTCCGGCTCAGGCAGCAATTCCGGCTCAGCCCGCCGTTCCGGCACAGGGCGGGGCGGCTGCTAACCCGAAGGGCGAGGTTCAGCCCGGTTCGGCTGACCCCTCGGTACCCCCCGTAGAGGGGAAAGCTGCGGCAATGCCCGCAGCCGCAGCCGCGGGCATGAGCACCGCGCAGGCCGCACATAACATGCAGATGCACGCGGCCATGGCGCAGCAAAACGCCACCGCCGCCGAGAAACGCGATGCG
Organism: Paracoccaceae bacterium; assembly: GCA_050288685.1. Classification (GTDB taxonomy): domain Bacteria; phylum Pseudomonadota; class Alphaproteobacteria; order Rhodobacterales; family Rhodobacteraceae; genus Sinisalibacter. Next base: position 58,476 of record JBNKEH010000009.1, read on the forward strand.
CGCGCGGAGCGGCGCGAAGGCCCTGACACCAGCGCCGATGCCAATTCGGTCAAGGGTGCCAATGCAGCCATGACGGCAAATTCGCAGGTTCAGGCCGGGCTGACCGCCCCGCAGGAAGTGGCCACCGTCGCAAATCGCGCCGATCTGGCGCCGTCGAATGCCGCCACGGTTGGCGCATTGGGCGAGGCGTCGATGCGTAGCGTGACCGGAGGACAAGATCCCAGCAGCACGCAGACTGGCCCGGCCGTCGCCCGGCCCGATACGCCCCATAATGTGGCCGCACAGATTGCGCAGGTCGTGCAAAACAGCGCCCGCCGCTCGGTCGAGCTAAGGCTCCATCCGGAAGAGCTTGGGCGGGTGAGCATGACAATGAGCCAGGACGCCACCGGCGGGATGACCGTGGCGCTGCAGGTCGAGCGCGCAGACACGCTGGCGATGATGCGCCGCCATATCGACGTACTGGCCCAGGAACTGCGCCAGATGGGCTACAGCTCGGTCGATTTCTCGTTCCAGGGCGGCAATACCGGCCAGGGCGGACAGAATATGCGCGGCAGCTTTGGCGAGACGGGTTTTGGCACATCGGCCCCGATGGAAAGCCTCGACAGCCCGTCGCAGCCGCTGGCGCCACCCACACCGATTCGCGGCGGGTTAAGCGGCGAATCCATCGATATCCGTCTTTAGACGCAGGAGCAGATCATGGTCACCTCAGCCACAGCCGTCGCGCCAGGCCCCACCACGACGACGCCGAAAAACACGACCGACACCACCGAATCGGATAGCGGTATCGGCGCTGGCACCAATATTTCGTCGGATTTCACCACCTTCCTGAAAATGCTCACCACCCAGATGAACAATCAGGACCCGCTGAACCCGATGGACAGTTCGGATTTCGCCATGCAGCTCGCCACCTTTTCGGGTGTTGAGCAACAGGTGAAGTCGAACGATCTGCTCAAGTCGATGGCCGATCAGATCGGCGCGATGAACATGTCGAACCTGTCCAGCTGGGTCGGCATGGAGGCGCGTTCAGTGTCGCCGGTCTATTTCGACGGGGCGAAGCCGGTCACGATTCAGGGCGATCCCCCGACCGGGGCTGAGAAAACCTATGTTGTCGCCTATGACAGCTTCAACAAAGAGGTCTCGCGTCTCGAGGTTCCGGTCTCGGACAAACCGTTCCAGTGGGAAGGCCTGAATGCCAATGGCCAGCCGCTGCGCACGGGGAACTACACTTTCTATCTGGAAAGCTTCTCAAACGGTCGCCTGCTCGGCAACGATCAGATGGCGACCTATTCCGAAGTCACCGAGGCCCGTCTGGATCACGGGCAAACCATGCTGATCCTCGACGGTGGCAACGAGGTTGCCGCGTCGGATGTCGACGCCCTGCGTAAGCCAACCAGCACCAACTAAGCGCTGGCTTTCGGCTCTAAAGCACCGATGCGACCCAGATAACGGCGAGCGTAAACGCCCCGCCAAGGGTGAAATAGCCCAGCGCGCGCAGCGGACGATGCTGCGGCCGGGCCTCGGGCAGACGCGACTGGCGGATCAGCGCCGCCTCAGCCAGCTCGGGCAGACGCGGACCGAAGCGCGACAGGATCCGTGCGGTGCGGGTCAGATCCCGCATCACCGCGCGCGGCCCGATCGACTCGGCGATATAACTTTCCACCACCGGATGGGCGACTTCCCAGATGTTGATTTGCGGGTTCAGCGACCGCGCCACCCCCTCGACCACCACCATGGTGCGTTGCAGCAAGAGCAGCTCGGTGCGGGTCTGCATCCCGAACCATTCGGTGACCTCAAAGAGGTAATGCAGCAGCCGCCCCATCGAGATTCTCGTGGCATCCATGCCGAAAATCGGCTCGCCCACGGCCCGAAGCGCCCGGGCAAATTCATCGACATCCTGATCGGCAGGTACATAGCCGGCCTCGAAATGCACCTCGGCCACGCGGCGGTAGTCGCGGCGGATGAAACCGAACAGGATCTCGGCATAAACCCGGCGGGTATATTCGTCGATCCGCCCCATGATGCCAAAATCGAGGGCGATGATGTCGCCGTTCGGGGCGAATTTCAGGTTCCCCTGATGCATGTCGCCGTGAAAGAACCCGTCGCGCAGCGCGTGGCTCAGAAACAGTTGCAGCACCCGGTTGCCAAGGTCTTCCATGTCGAGCTGGGCGGCATGGAGTTTTTCCAGCTCGTTGGCGGCGATGCCTTCGCCCCAGCCCAGCGTCATCACCCGCCGCGACGACAGACCCCAGCGCACGGCGGGCACCACGAAACCCGGATCGTTTGCGGTGTTTTCAGCAAATTCCGAAGCCGAGGCGCTTTCGAGCCGCAGGTCCAGCTCGCCCAGAACCACGCTTTCGAAATGCGCCACCACATCAGAGGGGCGCAGCCGGCGCGATTGCGGCAGCATGATTTCAAGGATGCCCGCGAAGAAATGGAAAGCGTCGAGATCGGTGCGGAAGGCGCGTTCGATCTTCGGGCGCAGCACTTTCACCGCAACCTCTTCGCCGCTATCGGCCAGCCGGGCACGGTGCACCTGGGCGATCGAGGCCGCGGCGATGCTGTCGGAAAACTCCGAAAACACCTCGTCAACGCGGATGCCCAGCTCGTCTTCGATGGTTTTGCGCGCCACATCGGTGGGGAAAGGCGGCAGCTTGTCCTGCAGATAGGTCAGCTGCTGAGCCATCTCCTCGCCCACCACATCGGGGCGGGTCGAAAGGATCTGGCCGAACTTGATATAGGCCGGGCCCAGCGCCGTCAGCGCCCGGGTGACCGGCGGCAGATCGGGATCGCCCTTCAGGCCGAGAAAGGCAAAGCTCCAGCTCACCGCCCGCACGGCGGTGCGCGCCAGCGGCGGCACATCCATCGTATGCAGCACTTCGTGCAGCGCGCCGGTACGGGCAAAGGTGGCGCCGGTGCGGATCAGCCGGAAAATATTGTGGGGGCCGCGCATCAGATTTTCCACCCCGAATGCAGCGCCGCGATTCCCATCGACAGGTTGCGATACGAGACGTTCTCAAACCCGGCCGTGCGGATCATTCCGGCAAAGGTCTCCTGATCGGGGAATTTGCGGATCGATTCGACAAGGTACTGATAGCTATCGGCATCGTTGGCGATGAGCTTGCCCATTTTCGGGATGATGTTGAAGGAATAGAGGTCATAGACCTTCTGCATCAGATCGTTGGGGATCTGGTTGAATTCCAGCACCATCAGCCGCCCGCCGGGCTTGAGCACGCGGTAGGCTTCGCTGAGCGCGTCGGGGATGCGGGTAACGTTCCGGATGCCGAAGCTGATCGTGTAAACGTCGAAGGTGTTGGCTTCGAAAGGCAGCGCCATCGCATCGCCCACCACCCAATCGAGGCTCTCCGCCATCTGCCCGGCCTCGGCGCGCTGGCGCCCGGCAATGAGCATCGACTCGGTCATGTCGAGCACGGTGGCATGGGCGCCCGGCGCGCGCTTGAGGAAGCGGAACGACACATCGCCAGTGCCCCCGGCCACATCGAGCAACTTGGCCCCGGAGCGCGGTGCCAGCCAATCCATCATCGCATCTTTCCAGATCCGGTGGATACCGAACGACATCGCGTCATTCATCACGTCATATTTCGACGCCACATTGGTAAAGACCCCATGGACCATCCCGGCCTTCTGATCTTCATCAACAGTCTGGAAGCCGAAATGGGTGGTTTTCTTCTCGGAGGCGGTCATTGGCCCTTGCCCAATCGTGGAAACTCACTCCTCATATAGCGCCCGGCGGGGGCAGACAATGCAAGGGGGCCGGGATTGCCTGAATTACCAGAAGTCGAGACGGTTCGTCGCGGATTGGAGTCGGTGATGGCGGGGCAGGTCATTGCCCGGGCCGATGTGCGCCGGGCGGGGCTGCGCTGGCCGTTTCCCGAAGCAATGGCTGAACGGTTGACCGGGGCCGAAGTGCTGCGGCTGCGGCGACGGTCGAAATACATTCTGGCGGATCTGAGCACGGACGAAACCCTGCTGATTCATCTGGGCATGTCGGGGCGGATGCTGATTTCGGGCAGTCCTATGGGCAAGTTTCACCACGAGCACCCGGCGCCGGAAAAACACGATCACGTAGTGCTCGACATGGAGAACGGCGCGCGGATCACCTTCAACGATGCCCGTCGGTTCGGGGCGATGGATCTGTTTCCCTCCGGGGCGGACGAGAGCCAGAAACTGCTCGCCAGTCTCGGGCCGGAACCCCTGGGCAACAGCTTCAACGAGGCGCATCTGATCGCGGCGCTCAAGGGCCGTGCGATGCCGATCAAATCCGCACTGCTCGATCAGAAGATCGTTGCAGGGCTGGGCAATATCTATGTCTGCGAAGTGCTGCACCGGGCGGGAATCAGCCCTCAGCGCAAGGCCGGTCAGATTGCCCGCGCCCGGGTGGAAGCTCTGGTGCCGCTGATCCGCGAGGTGCTGACCGAGGCCATCGCTTCGGGGGGCTCATCGCTGAAAGACTACCGTCAGGCCGATGGCGAACTGGGCTATTTCCAGCATAATTTCCGCGTTTATGGCCGCGAAGACGCCCCCTGCCCGACCCCCGGCTGCTCTGGCACCATCCGCCGCATTGTGCAATCGGGCCGTTCCTCGTTCTATTGCCCGGCATGTCAAAGATGACTTGATTGGCCCCGGGCGACTCGCATAGGAGTCGGGGCTTGACGAATACCAAGCGGGCACCGGGGGGCTCACATGGCCTATAAGAATATTATCGTCGACATCGAAGACAACGTTTGCCTGATCCGGCTGAACCGTCCCGAAGCGATGAATGCGCTGAACCTGGAAATGCTGGGCGAGATTGGCGAAGCGCTGGGCGAGGCGCAGAAAAACGACAAGGTGCGCGCCTGCGTGATCACCGGCTCGGAAAAGGCCTTTGCCGCCGGGGCCGACATCAAGATGATGAGCGACAAGAGCTTTGTCGATGTCTTCACCGAAGATCTGTTTACCGCCGAAGAGCAGGCGATCCTGCGGGTCCGCAAGCCGATCATCGCGGCGGTTGCGGGCTATGCGCTCGGGGGCGGCTGCGAGCTGGCGATGATGTGCGATTTCATCATCGCCGCCGACAGCGCCAAATTCGGCCAGCCCGAAGTCAATCTGGGCGTCATGCCGGGGATTGGCGGCTCGATCCGGCTGACCAAGCTGGTCGGCCGCGCCAAGGCGATGGATATGGCCCTGACCGGCCGGATGATGGATGCCGAAGAGGCCGAGCGCGCCGGGCTTGTCAGCCGCATCGTGCCGGCGAAGAAGCTCATTGATGAAGCCGTCGCCGTGGGCCGCAAGATTGCCGAGAAAAGCATCATCTCGCTGATGGCGATCAAGGAATCGGTGAACCGGGCCGACGAGATGCCGATGCGCGAGGCGCTGCTGTTCGAACGGCGGATGTTCCACGCGATGTTCGCCACCGAAGACCAGAAAGAGGGCATGACCGCCTTCATCGAAAAGCGCGAGCCGCAATTTCGTGGGCGCTGAGCGCTGAATCGGGCTTCACAATCGGCACGAAACGCCTTATAGGCAGCCGCTACATGCGTGTGAGGCCCGCTTTGGTCGGAATCAGTCGGTACGGAACCCGACCGGGCTCTGCCTTGCGCAACAAGATTTGAACAGACCCGGGAAAGGGAACCGAACATGGCCAATTCGCCTCAAGCCAAGAAGCGCGCCAAGCAGAACGAGAGCCGCTTCACCATCAACAAAGCCCGCCGTTCGCGCATCCGCACCTTCCTTCGCAAAGTTGAAGAAGCGATTGCATCGGGCGACAAAGAAGCCGCCGCTGCCGCTCTGAAAGCCGCTCAGCCCGAACTGATGCGTGGCGTCACCAAAGGCGTGTTCCACAAGAACACCGCGTCGCGTAAAATGTCGCGTCTCTCGGCCCGAGTGAAATCTCTCGGTTGAGATTGAATGCGGCCAAATGGCCACAAAAGCGGCGTCCCTTGTGGGGCGCCGCTTTTTTTGCATCTGCAGAATTTTCCTGAGAAAAATCGCTATTTTGAAAGCCATGGCGGATTCGTTTTTCCGAATCTTGAGTCAAGAGCAGAGATAGCTTGCGAGGCGGCCGATGGGGCCGCTAATTTGCTCATGCGATTCATATCGCCGACTTGGGAACAGCATAAAAATAGGCCAGACCGGATCAACGAATCCCGTGTCTGGAGCCGGAGAATTTGAGCAGGTTGAGGGGCCGCTCCAATGAACCGGGCCCGTAGTATTCACCCACCGAAGCGCTGCGCTTCGGGCTTGTGAATACATGCAACCACCCCGCTTTCGAGCGGGATGCGGGTTTGTTTCCCAAAATCGGCTTACCCAGTTGGGCTTGTCGCAACGCGCTTTGGGGAAAGCGCCTGTTGTTACGAGGCTCCGGTCAGTTTGGCCGGATATGAGTGGTGATCGATATAAGCCGTGAAAAACGGTCGGGACAGACGCGGGTCAGGAAAAAGAATGAGAAACGAGACTTGGGGACGGATTCAGCAGAAGCTTCTTGGAGAGGTCGGGCAGAATAACTATCGAAACTGGATTGAACCCCTCGAATTTGCCGAGATGGAAGATGGCGTCGCGACCTTTCTGGTGCCGACCAATTTCATCGGCAATTGGGTCGAACGCAATTTCGCCGATCGCATTCTGAAGCATCTGCGTGCCGCGGGCACATCGGTATCGCGGCTGGTTTTCACCGTGCCCAGCGCACCGCGTCCGAAAGCCCCCAATCCGGCGGCCAAAAGCACCGAGTCGAGTGCTCCGGCACAGGAGCGCGACGAGCTGCCCGGCGCCCCGCTGGATGCCCGCTTCACCTTTGACAGTTTCGTTGTTGGCAAGCCGAACCAGCTGGCCCATGCCGCCGCGCGCCGCGTGGCCGAGGGCGGCCCGGTCACCTTCAACCCGCTGTTCCTCTATGGCGGCGTCGGTCTGGGCAAGACCCACCTAATGCACGCCATCGCGCATGAAATGCAGATCCGGAACCCTGAGCTGAAAGTGGTCTATCTGTCGGCCGAACAGTTCATGTACCGTTTCGTGCAGGCGCTGCGCGACAAGCAGATGATGGATTTCAAACACCTGTTCCGCTCGGTCGATGTGCTGATGGTCGACGATGTGCAGTTCATCGCGGGCAAGGATTCGACACAGGAAGAGTTCTTCCACACCTTCAACGCGCTGGTGGATCAGAACAAACAGATCATCATTTCGGCTGACCGCGCGCCGGGCGAGATCAAGGATCTGGAAGACCGGATCAAGAGCCGCCTGCAATCGGGCCTCGTGGTCGATCTGCATCCGACCGATTACGAACTGCGTCTGGGCATTCTGCAAACCAAGGTGGCGCGCTACCGCGAGCAATATCCCGATCTGCAGATCGCCGACGGGGTGCTGGAATTCCTCGCGCACCGGATTTCGACCAACGTGCGGGTTCTGGAGGGCGCGCTGATGCGGCTGTTTGCCTTCGCCTCGCTGGTCGGGCAGGAAATTACCCTGGAAAAAGCCCAGGATGCGCTTTCCGACATCCTGCGTGCCTCGGATCGCAAAGTGACGGTGGAAGAGATCCAGCGCAAAGTGGCCGAGCATTACAACATTCGCATGTCCGATATGATCGGCCCTAAGCGGCAGCGCTCGATCGCGCGGCCGCGTCAGGTGGCCATGTGGCTGGCGAAATCGCTGACCACCCGCAGCCTGCCCGATATTGGCCGCCGCTTCGGCGGGCGCGACCATACCACCGTCATGCACGGGGTGCGGCGAATCGACGAGCTGCGCTCGAGCGACACGCAACTGGCCGACGATCTGGAAATGTTGCGCCGCGCACTGGAAGAATAAGCCACTTCCAGCCCTTGACGCCCTCTGCAAAGCGGCGGAAAGTCCAGAAAAATCTTGCGCAAGGCGGTGACCGGTTTATGGTCACCGTCCCATTATATGTCGGGAGAGGGTCATGAAGATTTCCATCGAACGCGCTGCATTGCTGAAAGCTGTCAGCCAGGCGCAATCGGTTGTTGAGCGGCGCAACACGATCCCGATTCTGGCCAATGTGCTGATCGAGGCTGAAGGCAACGATGCCAGCTTCCGCGCCACCGACCTTGATATTGAAGTGGTCGACAAGGTGCCCGCGATGGTCGAACGCGCCGGGGCCACCACGGTGAGCGCCGTGATGCTGCACGAGATCGTGCGCAAACTGCCCGATGGTGCGCTGATCGCGCTGACCGCCGACGAGGCCGCCGGGCGGCTGACGGTGGAAGCCGGACGCTCGACCTTCTCGCTTGCCACCCTGCCCAAGGAAGATTTCCCGGTCATGGCGAGCTCGGAATATGCCGCGAATTTCTCGGCCCCCGCGCCGGTGCTGCGGCGGCTGTTCGACAAGTCGAAATTCGCCATCTCGACCGAGGAAACCCGCTATTACCTCAATGGCGTCTACATGCATGTCTCCACGGCCGATGGCGGCCAGGTGTTGCGCTGCGTGGCCACCGATGGTCACCGGCTGGCCCGGATCGACGCCGATCTGCCGGCGGGCGCCGAGGAAATGCCAGGCGTGATCGTGCCGCGTAAAACCGTGGGCGAGCTGCGCAAGCTTCTGGACGATGACGAGGCGAAAATCGCGGTGTCGGTATCGGAAACCAAAATCCGCTTTGCCACCCCGGCGATCACCCTGACTTCGAAAGTGATCGACGGGACCTTCCCCGATTACACCCGCGTGATCCCCTCGGGGAACACCAAGAAAATGGAAGTGGACGCGCAGGAATTCGCCAAAGCCGTTGACCGGGTTGCCACCGTGTCGAGCGAACGGAGCCGTGCGGTGAAGCTGCAGCTCGACGAAGACCGGTTGATTTTGTCGGTCAACGCGCCGGATTCGGGTGCGGCGGAAGAAGAGCTGGCCGTGGCCTATGGCGACGAGCGGCTGGAAGTGGGCTTCAACGCGAAATACCTGCTGGAGATCGCCAGCCAGGTGGACCGCGAAAATGCGGTGTTCCTGTTCAACTCGCCGGGCGAACCCGCCCTGATGCGCGAAGGCAATGACACCAGCGCGATTTACGTCGTCATGCCGATGCGGGTGTGACCCTGATCGGAGCCGATACCCGGCCTGCCCTTGGGGCGGGCCCGTTCCGACCCCATGAAGAGGCGTAAATGGCAGGCCTCTTTCTGCGCCATCTGACGCTGAGCCATTTCCGGTCGCATCGGCGGGCGGTGCTGGAGCTTGACGGCCGCCCGGTGGCGATTCACGGGCGCAATGGCGCGGGCAAAACCAACATTCTGGAAGCGGTCAGCCTGCTCTCGCCCGGCCGTGGGCTGCGTCGCGCCAGCGCCGAAGAAATCGCGCGCCGACCGGAGGCGTTGGGCTGGAAAATCACCGCACTTCTGCAAAGCCTGCATCAGCTTCACGAGGTGGAAAGCTGGGCCGAGACCGGCAGCCCCCGGCAAGTGACGATTGATGGCAAGACCGCGCCGCAGGTTGCGCTGGGGCGGATCGCCCGGGTGGTCTGGCTGGTGCCCGCTCAGGACCGGTTGTGGATCGAGGGCGCCGAAGGACGGCGGCGGTTTCTGGATCGGCTGGCGATGAGCTTTGAACCACGTCATGCTGAGGCGGTGCTGACCTATGAAAAGGCAATGCGCGAGCGCAACCGGCTGTTGAAGGACGGACAGAGCGACCGGCACTGGTATCATGCGCTGGAGGCGCAGATGGCAGCGGCGGGCGCGGAAATTCAGCACAACCGCGCCGACACGCTCGCCCGGATCGCGGCAGCGCAAGCAGGGGCGGAAACCAGCTTTCCCAGCGCCGATTTGAACATCCTGCACGCCGATGGTGCCGAAGAAGGGCCGGTGGGCGAAGCGGCCCTGGCCGAGGCCTATGAGGCCGGGCGCGGGCGCGATCTGGCGGCAGGCCGCACGCTCATTGGGCCGCACCGTGCCGATCTTGCCGCCAGCTATGCGGCCAAGGGGGTTGCGGCCAAAGATGCCTCGACCGGCGAACAGAAGGCGCTGCTGGTCTCGCTGATCCTCGCCAATGCCCGCGCGCTGGCCGAAGATTTCGGCGCGCCGCCGATCCTGCTGCTGGATGAAGTCGCGGCGCATCTTGACGCCGTCCGCCGCGCTGCCCTCTATGACGAAATCTGCGCCCTCGGCGCTCAGGCATTCATGACCGGTACCGGGCCGGAACTGTTCGAGGCTCTGGGCGACAGGGCCCAGACATTCGAAATCCGCGAAACGGATGGCGTGAGCACGATCAGCAACGGGACCATGCTGTGACCGTAACCTTTGGTGAACTTGCGCTTTATGGGCTGGCGATGGTGGTTTTGACCCTGACGCCCGGCCCGGTCTGGGTGGCGACCATTGCGCGGGCGCTGGCAGGAGGCTTTGCCGAAGCCTGGCCGCTGACGCTGGGCGTGGCCATTGGCGACGTACTCTGGTCGGTGCTGGCCGTGCTGGGCGTGGGCTGGGTGGCCTCGAGCTATGGCGAGGCGATGACGGTGTTTCGCTATGTGGCGGCGGCGCTGTTTCTGTTTATCGGCATCATGGTTTTGCGCCATGCCGGCGACAGCATCGCCCGCGACAATCGCCTGACCCGCCCCGGCATCTGGGCGGGATTCGCCGCCGGGCTTGTGGTGATCTTGTCGAACCCCAAGGCGATCCTGTTCTACATGGGCTTCATGCCGGGCTTTTTCGATCTCAGCCGCCTGACCCTGCCCGACATCGTGATGATCGCCACGATCTCTTTCGCGGTGCCGCTGGCGGGCAACCTGGCTTTGGCGATGCTGGTGGGCCACGCCCGCCGCCTGTTCACCTCGCCTGCCGCGATGAAACGCATCACCATCGCCGCCGGTTTGCTGCTGATCGCCATCGCCGCAATCATCCCGTTTCTCTGACACCAAATCTGGTGGTCAGCGCTGGCAAATCCCACCAGAAACGCCTATAAAACGTGAACCGAAACCAAGGAAGGCTCACATGGCCGACGACGCGAACAAGAACCCCGAATACGGGGCAGATTCCATCAAAGTTCTCAAAGGCTTGGAAGCGGTGCGCAAGCGCCCGGGCATGTATATCGGCGATACCGATGATGGCTCGGGTCTGCACCACATGGTCTATGAGGTCGTCGATAACGGGATCGACGAAGCGCTGGCGGGCCATGCCGATGCGGTGACGGTGAAGATTCATGCCGACAGCTCGGTCTCGGTGACGGATAACGGGCGCGGGATTCCGGTTGGCATCCACCAGGAAGAAGGGGTCAGCGCCGCCGAGGTGATCATGACCCAGCTTCACGCGGGCGGGAAATTCGACCAGAACTCCTACAAGGTTTCGGGCGGTTTGCACGGCGTGGGCGTTTCGGTGGTGAACGCGCTTTCGGACTGGCTGGAGCTGACGGTCTGGCAGAACGGCAAAGAACACGTTGCCCGATTTGAACACGGCGACTGCACCGAGCATCTTAAGATTACCGGCGATGCCAATGGTAAAAAGGGCACGATGGTGCGCTTTCTGGCCTCGACCGATACGTTTTCCAATCTCGACTACGTGTTCAAGACGCTGGAAAACCGCCTGCGCGAACTGGCCTTTCTGAATTCCGGGGTGAAGATCATTCTTGAAGACGAACGTCCGGCGGAGCCGCTGCATGTGGAGCTGTTTTACGACGGCGGCGTGAAGGAATTCGTGAAATATCTCGACCGTCACAAGCAGCCTGCGCTGCCCGAGCCGATCTACATGACCGGCGAACGGGAAGGGATCACCGTGGAAGTGGCGATGTGGTGGAACGATAGCTACCACGAAACCACCCTGCCCTTTACCAACAACATTCCGCAGCGCGATGGCGGCACCCACCTTGCGGGTTTCCGTGGCGCGCTGACCCGCTCGATCAACCTCTACGCCAACTCCACCGGGCTCTTGAAAAAGGAAAAGGTGACCTTTACCGGCGACGATGCGCGCGAAGGCCTGACCTGCGTGCTGTCGGTGAAAGTGCCCGATCCGAAATTCTCCAGCCAGACCAAAGACAAGCTGGTCTCGTCCGAGGTGCGCCCGGCGGTTGAGAACCTGGTGAACGAAAAGCTCAGCGAATGGTTTGAAGAGCATCCGCAGGAAGCGCGGATGATCGTCGGCAAGATCGTCGAGGCGGCGCTGGCGCGAGAGGCGGCGCGCAAGGCCCGCGAGATGACCCGGAAGAAATCGACCAACGAGGTGAGCTTTCTGGCAGGAAAGCTGAAGGAATGTTCCGACCGCAACCCGGCCAACCGCGAGATTTTCCTCGTCGAGGGCGATTCCGCCGGTGGCTCGGCCCAGACCGGGCGGGACCGGCGCACCCAGGCGATCCTGCCCCTGCGCGGGAAAATCCTGAACGTCGAACGCGCCCGGTTTGACCGGATGCTCGGCAGTCAGGAGATCGGCAACCTGGTGATGGCGCTGGGCACCGGGATTGGACGCGAAGAGTTCGATATCTCCAAGCTGCGCTACCACAAGGTTGTCATCATGACCGATGCCGACGTGGACGGCGCCCATATCCGCACCCTGCTGCTGACCTTCTTCTTCCGGCAGATGCCGGAGCTGATCGAAGGCGGGTACCTGTATATCGCCCAACCGCCGCTTTACAAAGTCGCGCGCGGCCGCAGCGAGGTTTACATCAAGGACCAGCCGGCGCTGGAAGAATACCTGATCCAGCAAGGGATCGAGGGCGCGGTGCTGAAGCTCAGCAGCGGCGAGGAAATCGCCGGGGCCGATCTGGCCCGGGTAGTGGAAGCCGCCCGCCAGATCAGGCGCGTGCTGGACGCCTTCCCGACCCACTACCCCCGTCCGATCGTGGAACAGGCGGCCATGGCCGGGGCTTTCGATCAGGGCGCGGCGGATGCCGATCTGCAAGGGGTTGCGGATTCGGTGGCCAAGCGGCTCGATCAGGTGGCTGAAGAATACGAAACGGGCTGGCAGGGCCGGATCACCCAAGATCACGGCATTCGTCTAGCCCGTATCCTGCGCGGAGTGGAAGAGGTGCGCACGCTCGATGGCGCGGTGCTGCGCTCAGGCGAGGCACGCCGGATGGCACAGGTTTCCTCGGCCACCCGCACCACCTATCGCGACCCGTCGCAGCTGATCCGCAAGGATCGCAGCCAGATCATTCACGGCCCGATGGACCTGCTGAACGCGGTTCTGGCCGAGGGTGAGAAGGGCCTGACGCTGCAGCGCTACAAAGGTCTTGGCGAGATGAACCCCAACCAGCTTTGGGAAACCACGCTCGACCCGGAAGCCCGCACGCTGTTGCAGGTGAAAGTCGATGACCTCGCCGAGGCCGACGACATCTTCACCAAGCTGATGGGCGATCTGGTGGAGCCGCGCCGCGAATTCATCCAAACCAACGCGCTCTCGGTCGAAAACCTCGATTTCTAAGCCCTTGTAGGTTTGCCCATAAGCTTGCGTTCCACCCATAAGCTTGCGCGATTTGCCCATAAGATTGCGCAGCTGGGATTTGCGGCGGATTTAAAAAATCTTCGGTAGGGCGGCAAAATCGTCGTTCTTACCGAGGTTTTGAAGTTGGAATGTCCCAAAACCTCGCCTGCCGTCTGCTGGTCTCCTTTCGATGTAATCACGGGACGGAAAGCCGACCTTCGCTGTAGAAGAACATAATGCCCTCTCGCTGGTCGAAACCGGACTTCACCTATGCCAGGGCCGCGGGGACTTGTGAGTTTGCCATCCGCCCTGCACAGACGGCGCCTTGGCGTGACGACTTACCTTTTACGGCCCACTAACCCGCCGCTGACAGCCCAAGTGGCTTGCCGCGCACGGCTCCAGTCGTCAGGGTGACGGCCAAGCGGGTTCGCCTTGGAACACCCGGATGAGCAGATCTGCGGCGGCCTGATCGGAGGGGTTGGAACACGTATTTCCAGAATAAAACCAAGGTCATTCGACGTAGCCACTCCCCCTTTGGGCCGACAATAAGAGGAACTGCCACATGATGCGCATCTGGCCTAGATCGAGTGTTTCGATGCTGGCTTGGTCTCTCCTGAGTGCTTGGGGTGTCGCCATGGGCGTCGCAAGCCCCTCCTTTGCTGCGTCATCGGGAGAGGCATGGATTGTCACCCCCTCAGTGAGCAAGGACCAACGCGAGGCCGCGCTGGATCGGTTCTGGCAGGATTGGAAGAGCGTCTACCTGAAGGAAGGTTGCGGCGGCGCCTATGTCGATACCGCAGGCGATGGCAAGCCGACCTATGGGGACAGCGTGCCGAATACGCTCACCGTGTCGGAGGCCCACGGATATGGGATGCTCGCCCTGGTCAGACTGGCGGGGTGGGACCCTCAGGCAAAACATCTGTTTGACGAGATGCTTGCCTATTTCCGGTTGCACCCCGCCGAAAGCGGCCCTGGCCTGATGGCCTGGAACCAGACCCGCGATTGCAAGGACGCGCCCGACGGCGAGATGACGGCCAGCGATGGCGACATCGACATCGCCCTGGCACTGCAATTGGCCGAGCAAGCATGGGGCGGCTACGGCGAAGACGCCGCCGAGGTGCGGGCAGCCATTCTTGACCGCGAGATCACCCCTCACGATCTCGTCAAGCTGGGCGACTGGGCGAGGTACGAGGTTTATGACGAGGCCTCCCGATCGTCGGATTTCTTGCCCTACAACTTTTCCGTCTTTGCCGAAGCGTCGGGTCCCGACGCGTCCCGGTGGACCGAAATCCGGAGCGCGGGCTATGAGGTCTGGGGGCAGATGTCCGAGATCCATGCGCAAGGCACCGGCCTTGTGCCGGATTTCATGGTCGGGATGCCCGACGATCCTCGCCCGGCCCCAGCGATGTTCCTCGAAGGCGAAGACGACGGGTTCTATTCGTGGAATGCCCTACGCTACCCTTACCGGCTGGCCGCCGATTACCGGGTCAGCCACGATCCACGCGCTGCCGTTCGGCTGCAGCGGATCAATGCCTGGATCCGCACCGCAACCGGCGGCGACCCGGACCGCATCTCCTCGACCTATCGGCTCGACGGCAGCATCCCACAGGATGGCGAGGGGACAGGAGAACCCGGCTGGATTTCCATGTTCGCAGCCGGTGCGATTGCAGGCAGCGGCGACCCTGAAGCGGATCAGGCCTGGATAGATGCCCTCTGGGCCACCATGGTCGCCATTCCCATCGAGGAGGGAGACTACTTCGGCAACACGCTCAAGCTTCTCGCGATGATCGATCTGGCAGAGATGTGAACGCCGCGCCGGATCGGCCGGTATGGCCCTAATGGCAAAGCACTGGAACAGGCCGGGTCTCTGCGCGCCTATTAAGAGGGGTGCCAAGCCCGCGTCGTCGCCCGCAGAGGCACGATGCTGCCGGGGCGGCTACAGGGCGCCCCGGCAAAGTATTGCATCAGCTCTAGGCCTCAGATCGGCCGCGCCAGCCTCAGGCGCAGACCGTTGCGGCCCTGGATAAGGGCACCACGCTCGGTTTGGGTTACCTCGTCGCCATAGGCCTTGACGGTTTCGCCCACCAGCAGAAGCTGCCACGGACCTTCGCCACGAGCCGAAACGTCAATCTCCAGCCCGTCGCGTTTGACCAGCACCTTCAGCGCTGCTTCTTTGCCATCGCGCGTGGGCACGGTGCAGCTCACGGTCTGGCCGTCGCCGAGGCTGTAAAGCTCCAGCGTGACCCCGTCGGCATAGTCATAGACGACCTCATCATCCCGCGCGCCCATCGCCAGAAGGGTGTTCTCGCGGACATAAAGCGGCGCCGACAGATAGCCGTGCTCTTCGATATACCAACCCCCGGTTTTGACCTCGCCAGTCAGCAGATGGGTCCAGCGCCCCGGCGGCAGGTAGAGCTCGACCTTGCCGTCGCTTGAAAAGACCGGAGCCACCAGCAAGTTCGGGCCGAACATGTATTGCCGGTCAAGCGTGGCGGCCCCCGGATCTTCGGGGAATTCCAGCACCATCGGGCGCATCATCGGCACGCCGTCATCGCGGGCTTCAAAAGCGGAAGAGGCCAGATAGGGCATCATGCGGCATTTGAGCTGGGTGAAATAGCGCAGAACATCCACCGCCTCTTCGTCAAATGCCCATGGCACCCGATAGGATTCGCTGCCATGCAGGCGCGAATGGCTCGACATCAGCCCGAAGGCGCACCA
Organism: Paracoccaceae bacterium; assembly: GCA_050288685.1. GTDB lineage: Bacteria > Pseudomonadota > Alphaproteobacteria > Rhodobacterales > Rhodobacteraceae > Sinisalibacter. The sequence goes on from JBNKEH010000009.1 coordinate 74,520, forward strand.
ACGTTTATAGACATCGGGCGGCGCTTTGCCTTCGAACCCGCCGATATCGTGGCTCCAGAAACCAAAGCCCGACAGCGCCAGCGACAGGCCCCCGCGCAGGCTTTCGGCCATCGATTCAAAATCAGACTCGCTGTCGCCGCCCCAGTGTACCGGGAATTGCTGACTGCCGACTGAGGCCGAGCGCGCAAAGACGATGGCATCATCGCCGCGCTCGCGCTGCAGCATCTCGAACACGGTCTTGTTGTAGAGATAGGCGTAGTAGTTGTGCATCCGCTCGGGATCGGAGCCATCATGCCAGGCCACATCATCGGTGGGGATACGCTCGCCGAAATCGGTCTTGAACGCATGCACGCCCATGTCGAGCAACCGCTTCAGATGCCCGTTATACCAGTCGCAGGCGGCGGGATTGGTGAAATCGACGATCCCCATGCCCGGCTGCCACTTGTCCCATTGCCAGACATCGCCATTCGGGCGTTTCAGAAGGTAGCCATTCTTGCGCCCTTCCTCGAACAGCGGCGAGATCTGCGAGATATAGGGGTTGATCCAGAGGCAGATATTGACCCCGTCCCCCTTCATCCGCTGAAGCTGCCCTTCCGGGTCGGGGAAGGTTTCCGGATCCCATTCGAAATCGCACCAATGCAGCCCGCGCATCCAGTAGCAGTCGAAATGGAACACATGCAGCGGGATGTCCCGCTGCTTCATCCCGTCGATAAAACTGCGCACCGTGGCTTCGTCATAGTTGGTGGTGAACGAGGTCGAGAGCCACAGCCCGAACGACCAGAGCGGCGGCAGGGCGGGACGGCCGGTCAGGCCAGTATAGCGTGTCAGCACTTCTTTCGGGGTCGGGCCATCGAAAACGAAATATTCCATCCCCTCACCGGGCACGCTGAACTGCGCCTTGGAGGTTTTCTCGGAGCCGATTTCAAACTCGACACGCCCGGCATGGTTGACCAGCACCCCCCAGCCCCGGTTGGTCATGAAGAACGGGATGTTCTTATAGGCCTGTTCGGTGCCGGTGCCGCCGTCGCGGTTCCAGATATCGACGCTCTGGCCATTCTTGACGAAGGCGCCGAAGCGTTCGCCCAGACCATAGACATATTCACCGACGCCCAGATCGAGACGCTCGTAGACGTGATTGCGGCCGGTATCGGCATCTTTGGCAAGCCCGCCGGATTTCAGCCGCGAGCCGGTGATGCGCTGGCCGTTCCGCAGGAAATCGAGCGCATAGGGGCCGGAGCGCGGGATCGACACCGCCAAGCCGCCCGCATGAAGGATGATCGCATCTTCGGTTTCTTCGATCCGCCCGATTCCGCTGGCGCGGGTAATGTCGAATTCCGGCCCCTGCGGCTGGCCGCCAAGAAACCGATCCATCCGCACCCCGATCACGCCATCGGCGGGCGCGGTCAGGCGCAGGGTGAACACCGTGCTGTTGAGCTGATCGCCGCGATCATTGAAGGGCCGCGCAGCCACATAGGCCTCAAGCGCGTCGCCATGAACGCGCACTTCATGCACATGCAGCGGGTGAAAGAGGGTGAGATTTTCGGGGAGTTGCCAATGGCCGTCACTGAATTTCATCGTATGACCTGTATTTGTTTACAAGTGCCGGTCAGAGCCGGGCGCCTGTCTCTGCGTCAAAGAAGTGAAGGGCGTCGCTGCTGAAGCCGATCCGCAGCTCGGCGCCTGGTGCTGCGCTGACGCGCTCGCGGAAGGATCCAACGATCTCCTGCCCGGCAAGCATCATCACCACCAGCGTTTCCGCGCCGGTATGTTCCACCGTGACCACCTGTGCCACTGCCCCAGCGGGATCAATCACCAGATGCTCGGCGCGAATGCCCAGATCGACGGGTTTGTCCTTGGCCCCGTCCGGCTGCGTGCCAGTCAGGGGCAGCAGGGTGCCATCACCGGCGCGCAGCCCCTGCGCCTCCAGCGTGCCGCGGATCATGTTCATCGCCGGAGAGCCGATGAAGCCGGCAACAAAGCGGTTGGCGGGGCGATCATACAGCTCCAGCGGCGTACCGATCTGTTCGACATAGCCATCATGCATGACCACGATCCGGTCAGCCATGGTCATCGCCTCGATCTGGTCATGGGTGACGTAAACCGTGGTGGTTTTCAGCCGTTGATGGTTTTGCCGGATTTCCGACCGCATCTGCACCCGCAACTTGGCGTCGAGGTTCGACAGTGGTTCGTCGAACAGAAACACCGCCGGATCGCGCACAATCGCCCGACCCATGGCAACCCGCTGGCGCTGCCCGCCCGAAAGCTGGCGCGGCTGGCGGTCGAGATATTCGGTGAGCCCCAGCATCGCTGCGGCCTTTTCGACGCGCTCTCGGATCTCCGGCTTCGGCACGCGGGCGAGTTTCAGCGAAAAGCCCATGTTTTCGGCCACGGTCATATGCGGGTAGAGCGCATACGTCTGAAACACCATGGCGATGTCGCGGTCTTTGGGTTCCTGATCGTTGACGACCCGCCCGTCGATCAGGATTTCGCCCGAGCTGATATCTTCCAGCCCGGCAATCAGGCGCAGAAGCGTGGACTTGCCGCAGCCCGACGGGCCGACGAGAACGGTAAACTCGCCCTCTGCAATCTCGACATCGATCCCGTGCAGGACTTCGACTTCTCCGAAGGCTTTCCGGACGTTTCTGATGGTGACAGACCCCAAGGCTCTGGCCTCCTGTTATGCGTTATGCTGCGGGACTACTTGACGGCTCCAACCACGACCCCCTTCGACAGCGTGCGCTGGAAGATCAGGAAAAAGACAATCGTGGGAAGGATGCCGAGCAGCGAGGCCGCAGCGGTGATGGTCGGTTGCGAAACATATTGACCGCTGAGCACCCCCATGGCGACCGAGATGGTCTGGCTGTCGTTCGAGACGAGCAGCACGAGGGGCAGCAGAAATTCGTTCCACGTCCAGATGAAGAAAAACGTCGCCAGAACCGAAAGCGCGGGGCGCAGCACCGGCACCACCACATACCACAGCACCTGCCAGCGGTTGGCCCCGTCCACCCGCGCCGCTTCGAGGATTTCGCGCGGGAAGGCGGTGAGCACCGAGCCCAGCAGATAGGTGCCGAAGATGCTTTGCAGCACGGTGAAGATGATGATGACCGACCAGAGCGAGTCAAACATCCCGACGGATTTGGAGATGTAGTAGAGCGGATAGACCAGTGATTCCTGCGGGATCATGATGCCGAGCAGCAGAATGGTCATGATCACCCGCCCGCCTTTGATCCGCCCGATGCCGATGGCGTAGGCGTTGAACAGGCTCAGCGCCACGCCGAACACCGCCGCGCAGGTGCTGAGCAGCAGGCTGTTCCAGAGCTTCAGCGGAAAATCGACATAGTTCCAGAAGCTGATCAGCCCGTCGAAGGTGAAGCTTTTGGGCAGGGCCAGCGGCCCGTTGGCCGCATAATCCGCCGCTGTTTTAACCGCGTTGTTCAGCGCGAGAAAGATCGGCGCCAGCATGAACAAGAGAAACAGCATGAGGAAGCCGAGCATGAACCAGCGCCCGACCCCGCGTTTGTGGCGCGGCTTGTTGGCGCTGGCGGCGGCGGTGGCGCGGGGATCGAGGGAAAGATCAGTCATTGGCGTCGCCCTCGGTCTGGCGGGTCTGCACCCAGAGGAAGATCATCGCAAGCACGATGGTGATCGTGGTCTGCGCGGTGGCAATCGCCGCGCCGTAGCCGATGCGCACGGTCGAGAAGAAGTGGTAATACGAGAAATACGAGGGCACGAGGGTCGCATTATCCGGCCCGCCATTGGTGAGCACAAAGACCGGCGCGAACACTTTCAAGGCGGCGATGGTGGTGGTCAGGCCAACCACGAAAATCTCGGGGCGCAGGGCGGGCAGGGTGACATACCAGAAGCGTTGCGAGGCACGGGCGCCATCAAGCTCGGCAGCCTCGTAAAGCGAGGGATCTACCCGCGCGAGGCCAGACATGAACACCACCAGCGAATAGCCGATCTGCAGCCAGACCATCACGAAACCCAGGGCAAAGATCGCCAGTTTCGGATCGCCCAGCCAGTTGCCGGTCAGGCTTTCCAGCCCGGTCGCGGTCAGGATCAGGTTCAGAACCCCATGCGGGTTAAGGATCCAGCCCCAGAGCACGCCCGCCACCGAGATCGGCAGGATTTGCGGCAGGTAGTAGCCCGCCCGGAAAAAGCTCGACCAGCCCTGCCCGAAGCGTTGGCTGATATAGTCGAACAGGATCGAGGCGATGATCAGGCTGATGATGGTGGGAACCACCGCCATCGCCATCACGAAAAACAGGGTGTTTTGCAGCGACAGCCAAAAGGCATCGTCAGCCAGCAGCCGGGCGTAGTTTTTCAGCCCGATGAAGGTCGGCACCCCGACGCCCCGCCATTTGGTGAAGCTGATCCCGATATTCATCAGAAACGGAATGCCCACGACCAGAAGGAAACCGATCAGCCCGGGGGCCAGATAGATCCAGAAGGGCGACGGCGCTTTTCTGTGTGGTCTGTGGGTCATGGTCGCCGGAGCTTTGTTCTAGGACTGAGGTCAAACCGGGGCGGGCTGTTACACCCGCCCCAGGGGAGGAAGGCTTATTGATCCATGCCGTCGTCGTAGAATTTCTTCAGACGAGCACCGAATTCTTCCGGGGTTGCGCTGCCGCCAATGACGGCCTGCGTAGCCTGAAGAACTTCGTTATAGAACCCGGCCACCGGCCAGTCGGGATAGAAGCCCAGCCCGCCGCGCGCCACCAGCTCGCCAAACAGGGTCGAGGTGGTTTTGCCAACCGGATCGGTAATCGCTTCCGGGTTCGCCGCAATTGGCAGCCCGCCGGAATTGCCCATCAGGTTCTGCACCTTTTCACCCAGGGTGATGGTGATGAAGTCATAGGCAAGATCTTTGTTCTGGGCGTTCTTCGGCACGATCCACATATTGCCGGTCGAGCCCGGGGCGTATTTCTGGCCGGGGAACAGGAACTGGCTGGCTTTGAACGTGTCGATATTGCCATAGCTGGTGCTCAGCCAGGTGCCTCCGACCACGAAGGGCGATTTACCGGCCATGAACTGGCTGGTCATGTCGTCAGCATTCATCCCGGTCGCGTCAGCGCTGATATAGCCCTTGGCAACCCAGTCTTGCAGTTTCTGACCAGCATAGACGAAGGGCGCGGGATCGAGCGGCGCTTTCAGCCCCTCGTAGGTGCTGACCCACTCTGCGTCGGCCTGGCTGAGAGCCAGCATATACATCAGGTGTTGCGCCGGGTAATCGTTGGCCGCTTCGGCAATCGGGGTGATACCCTTGGCGACGAACTGATCCATGATCGCTTCGAATTCTTCCAGCGTCGTGGGGATCGTCATGCCGTTTTCGGCGAGCATGTCGGCATTGTAGAAGACCGAGACGAATTCGCCGTAGTTGGGGATACCCACCAGCGGACCGGAGCCGAACACGCCGTTTTCATCGTAGCGGCCCAGAGCCAGCGAATCCATCGAGATGTATTTGTCCCAGCCGTTGGCGGCATAGGCTTCGTCCAGCGATTGCAGCAGGCCTTGCGAGGCGGCGAGACCGGCAGTGCCGTTGCCCTTGTTGTATTCGAGCACGTCGGGCGCTTCGGACGAGTTGAGGATCATCGTGCCAGCCGAATTGATCTGGTCGAAGGTCTTCAGTTCGAACTGCACGTCGACATCCGGGTGCATGGCTTTGAACTCGTTGAGCGCTTCGGCCCAAGCAATGCCCAGCGCGCTGTCGGGCGGCTCGTACCACCACACGCGCAATACGTTGTCTTCGCCATAGGCAGCGCCCGCGCCGAGCGATGCTGCGGCGGCCGCCGCGAGGGCGAGTTTACCGATACGTTTCATGAATTCCTCCTCCATTGATTGCAGGGATCCTGCCCGGATCACGGCGCTGTTGGCCCTCCGGGGTACAAGGCTTGTTCCGGTTGCAACGGGATGTGCCGACGGCAGAGCGATGTGCCTTCGCCGCCTGCTTTGTGCTGATCTGTGGTGTGTTTCGCCACATGTTCAGACAATCCCCCCTCGTCCGGCCCGATCGGCCGCACGTTTCTCCGGAAACGTTTACACAATTATCCGAAAACGTTTCCGAGTCAATTGGAACTGTGACAGAACTGGTCTATGGTCGCGGCTATCCAAGGGAAGACGCATATGTTGATCGGCATTAGGGCACTGGCAAAACACCTCAATCTGTCTATTGCGACGGTCTCGCGTGCGCTCAACGATCATCCGGAAGTCAGCGCGAAGACCCGCGAGCGGGTACAGAAAGCCGCCCGCGAGCTGGGCTATGTGCCGAATCAATCCGGCCGCAGCCTCAGGCGAGGCGAGACCGGCAACGTCGCCTTCATGATGGAAACCGGCCACGAGATCACCGGCACCGGCGACACCGTGATCCTGGGCGTGTTCAACGGCATTCAGAGCGTGCTCTCGGAACACGGGCTCGACCTCGTAGCCATGCTGTGCCCGCGCCACGACGATGCCGAAAGCTTTCTGAAGCGTATGGTCGCGCGGGGCTTTGCTGACGGGATCATCCTGTCATCGACCAAGCGGATTGATCCGAGGGTGACGTTTCTCAGTAAGAACAAGGTGCCATTCGTGACATTGGGCCGCAGCAACACCGATATGGGGCAGCCGTGGCTCGATACCGATTTCGCCGGGATGGCGCGCCAGACCATCGACCGTTTCGTGGCCAAAGGGCATCGGAACATCGCCCTGACCGTTCCGGACGATGCCACCAATCTTGGCGACATCTTTCTGGATGCGGCAAGCGAGGCCTTGCAGGCGCATGGGCTGGCGCTGTCGCCCGAGCTGATCTTCCGGATCGAACCGAACGAGGCCGATGGCTATCGGCTGGCCAAGAGCATCCTGAATCTCGCCGACCGCCCAACGGCGGTGTTCCTGATCAACCCGAGCTTGACGCTGGGCCTCTATCGCGGCCTGACGGAAGCGGGCATTCGCCCCGGTCAGGATATTGCCGTGATCGGCCGCGACAGCCCGCAATCGGCCTTCCTGACCCCGAGCCTGACTTGTTTTCGCGAAGATCTGGACGGGCTCGGCATGGCGCTTGGCGAAGCCCTGCTGGCCTCGATGCCGAAATATGCCGCGCATGCGCCAGACGGCGCGGTGCGCAAGGTCTGGCCGCTGGAATTGATCGAAGGCGAAAGCGACGCCTTCACTCTGGAGCCTGTGGCAACGCCGTAATGTGGCGCCGCCCTGCCCTGAAAGACGTGATGGCGCAGGGGGCCTGCCCCTTTAGCCCACCTGCCGTCCATGGCACCAGACGCCGCGCACAACCGGCGTGCCATTCACCCGGCCCACGCGCACCAGATCGCCGTAAAGGCCGGGGGCCAGACGGCCCCGGTCGGCCAGCCCCGTTGCCTCAGCCGGATTGGCGGTGACAGTGGCGATGGCGCGGGGCAGATCGTCCCAGAGATCGGCAAGCAGGAAGGCCGATGACATCAGCGCCGAGGGCACATAATCCGACGAAATGATATCGAGCAGGCCCAGCTCGGCCAGCTCATGCGCCGCCACATTACCCGAATGCGAGCCGCCGCGAATGAGGTTGGGCGCGCCCATCATCACCTTGATGCCGTGCTCATGGCAGGCCTGCGCCGCCTCGACCGTGGTCGGAAACTCGGCCAGCCGGATGCCGTGGGCGGCGCTGGTAACCACATGCTCTTGCGTGGTGTCGTCGTGGCTGGCCAGAACCGCACCAAAGCGCTGCGCGGCGGCCACCGCCTCGGCCTCATGATGCTCGCCGTATTTGTCGCGCAGGCCCTTGAGCTGGGCGACGTGTTCGTCAAATTCCGGGTCGGACAGGCCGAGCTTGCCCTGCACATATTGCTTGAGCTTGCTCACATCGCGGAATTGCCGCTGGCCGGGGGTGTGGTCCATCAGGCTGACGATCCCGACCCGATCATCGGCGCCAAACTCGCCGATTTCCTCGACCAGCGTTTCCGAACAGACCTCGGCACGCAGATGCAGATAATGGTTGATCCGAAGCGCCCCAGCGGCGCGCAGCTCCCACAGCTCGGAGGCCAGATTGCGCGCATATTTCAGATAGCGCCCTTTGCCCTGCGGGATTGAGCCTACGCGCATCGCATCGAACACCGTGGTGATACCAACGCTCGCCAGCTCGCCGTCATGGGCGAGGATCGCGGCGGCATGCGGCCAGTCGACTTTCGGGCGCGGCTGGATATGGCGCTCTAGGTTGTCGGTGTGGAGCTCAATCAGGCCCGGGATCACCAGATCGCCGTCAAGATCAACGGCCCCCGTCACGGCGGTGGGGCCCGGATCAATCGCGGCGATATGCCCGTCTTGCACCACGATCGTGCCGTGGATCACCTCATCCGGCAGAACCAGCCTCGCATTGGTCAGGATCATGTCGCTCATTGCTCTACCTTCTCGTCGTCCAGAATGCGCAGAAGAGCGGTTACCGCCTCGTCCAGAGCACCGGAATTGTCCAATTCAATCACATTGAGGCCCTCGGGCAGCGAAAGCGCCGCCCGGTCCAGCCGTTTTTCAATCTCTGCTGCACTTTCGCGGCCACGCGCCGCCAACCGGGCGGCCAGCACCTCGCGCCGGGCGGTGACGTTGATCACAGTCAGGCCCGGCAGCAGTTTTGCCGCCTCGGCCAGCATTCCGCGCGAGCCGTTGAACAGCGCCGGGTGGCCAGAGGCGATCAGTGCCTGCACCCCGGCCGGGATACCGTAGGACAGCCCATGCGCCTGCCAATCGAGCAGAAACTCGCCCGCCGCCTTGCGCCGGGCAAACTCCGCCTCGCTGACGCCTTCGAAATCCTCGCCCCCGGCCTCTGCGGGCCGGGTGATCACCCGGCGCACGAGGTGCAGCGCGGGCATACGCGCAGCCGCCGCTTCCATCAGCGTGTCTTTGCCCACACCGGAGGCCCCGACAATGGCGAAGACCCGGCTCATGCGGCCCGTGCCGGGGTGAAAACCGAAACATCGATCTGACGGTCCGCCACGCGATTGCGCGCCTCTTCATCGTGAAAGATGCCGACAATCGCCGCGCCGCGCGCCTTGGCCTCTTCGATGAGGCCCAGCACCACCTCGCGATTGGTGGCATCGAGGCTGGCGGTGGGTTCATCAAGCAACAGCGCCGGGTAGGTATGGGCAAAGCCGCGCGCAATGTTCACCCGCTGTTGTTCACCACCCGAAAAGGTGGTGGGCGAGAGTGCCCAGAGCGTTTCAGGGATGTTGAGCCGGGTCAGCAGATCGCGTGCCCGGTCAAGGGCGGCGTCGCGGTCGGTGCCCAGAGCCAGCAGCGGCTCGGCCACTACCTCCAGCGTCGGCACCCGGGGCACCACCCGCAGGAACTGGCTGACATAGCCCAGCACCTCGCGACGCAGCGCCAGAATCTCGCGCGGTTCGGCCTTCGCCACATCAGTATCGCCGACCATGATAGACCCGGAGGCGGCAAGGTAATTGCCGTAAATCAACCGCATTAGGGTCGATTTACCGGCGCCGGAATTGCCGGTGAGGGCCACGCATTCGCCGCGGGCAACGGCAAGCGATGCGCCTGCCATCACCGGGATCGTAGCACCGCCCTGATTGTGCAGGGTGAAGCTTTTCGAGAGGTTTTCGATACGGATCATGGTCACACCTGCAGAACGGAAGAGACGAGAAGTTGGGTATAGGCGTGCTGCGGATCGTCGAGCACCTGATCGGTGAGGCCCGCCTCGACCACACGCCCAGATTTCATCACCATCAACCGGTCGGCCAGAAGCCGCACCACCGCCAGATCGTGGGTTACAATGATGGCTGAAAGCCCCATCTCGCGCACCAGCCCGCGCAGTAGATCCAAGAGCCGCGCCTGCACGCTGACATCCAGCCCGCCGGTGGGTTCGTCCATGAACACCAGACGCGGCCCGGTGACGAGGTTGCGGGCAATCTGCAACCGCTGCTGCATGCCGCCGGAAAAGGCCGAGGGGCGATCATCCACCCGGTCGTCGGAAATCTCGACCCGGCCCAGCCAGTCAATCGCGCTCTCGCGGATATTGCCGTAATGGCGCGCGCCCACCGCCATCAGCCGCTCGCCGACATTGCCGCCGGCGCTCACGCTCATGCGCAGCCCGTCACGCGGGTTCTGATGCACAAAGGCCCAATCGGTGCGGCTGAGCATCCGGCGTTCGGGTTCCGACATCGCAAAAGTGTCTTTCAGCCCCTCGGCGCGAGTATCGAACAGCACTTCGCCCCGGTCGGCGGCGATATGCCCAGCGAGCGCATTCAGCAGGGTGGATTTGCCCGAGCCGCTTTCGCCGACAATCCCCATCACCTCGCCGTGGTAGAGGTCGAAGCTCACATCGGTGCAGCCGATCCGGCCACCATAGCGTTTCGCCACATCACGGACGGAAAGAAGCGGGGTCATTCGGCGGCCTCCGGGCTGAAGCGCCCGCGGTAGCCCTTGGCCTGCCGTCCGGCGCAGTAATCGCTGTCAGAGCAGACGAACATCCGCCCGCCCGCGTCGTCGATGATCACTTCATCAAGATAGGTGTGATCGGCCCCGCAGAGATCGCAGGGCGCCTCGGCCTTGGTCGGTTCGAACGGGTGATCTTCAAAATCGAGGCTGACCACCTTGGTATAGGGCGGGATCGCGTAAATGCGCTGTTCGCGCCCGGCCCCGAACAGCTGGATCGCCGCGCTTTCAAGCTTCGGGTTATCGAATTTCGGGATCGGGCTCGGGTCCATCACGTAGCGGCCCTCTACCTTCACCGGGTAGGCGTAAGAGGTGGCGATATGGCCGTGGCGCGCGATGTCTTCGTAAAGCTTCACATGCATGAGCCCGTATTCCTCAAGCGCGTGCATCTTGCGGGTTTCGGTCTCGCGCGGTTCGAGAAAGCGCAGGGGCTCGGGGATCGGCACCTGATAAACCAGGATCTGATCCTCGATCAGCGGCTCTTCCGGGATACGGTGGCGGGTCTGGATAACGGTCGCCTCATTGGTATGTTCCGTCACTTCGACCGCTGCCGTCTTTTGAAAGAACTTGCGGATCGACACGGCATTGGTGGTGTCGTCGGCGCCCTGATCGATGACCTTCAGCGTGTCGTCGGGCACAAGGCAGGCCGCCGTCACCTGCACGCCACCGGTGCCCCAGCCATAGGGCATCGGCATTTCGCGGCTGGCAAAGGGCACCTGATAGCCGGGCATCGCCACGCCTTTCAGGATGGCCCGGCGGATCATCCGTTTGGTCTGCTCGTCGAGATAGGCGAAATTATAGGCCTGATCGGTCATAGAAGCCCCCTGTTGGTCAGTGCCTGTTCCAGTGTGGCGGTATCGGTGAATTGCACCGCGTCGAGCCCAACCACGCGCGCGCCTGCGACATTGGCCGCGTTGTCATCCACGAACAGGCACTCTGCGGGTGCCAGCCCGTTGCGACCAAGCAGCCGCTGATAGGATTCGGCGCTGGGTTTCAGGCACTGTTCGCGGCCGGATACAAAGATATCTTCCATCCGCGTTACGACCGGGAAGCTGTTGCGCACCGCGTTGAATGCAGCCTCACCGGCATTGGTCATACCGAGCAGGCGCAGCCCGTTCCCGGCCAACCGTTCGATCAGCTCGGGCATGCCGGGCATACCATCCCGATGCGCGTCGCGGATGTTGTCCAGATAGCAGCGCAGCAGCGCATGGCGCTCCGGATTCTCAGCGGCGATCACCGCCAGCGATGCAACAATATCCGCACCGCCGTCCAACTCTTGTGCATTCCAGCTATAAAAATCGAGCCTGTCCATCGCATCAAGTGCGGCCTCACGGTTCGGATAGAGCGATTGCAGTGCGGCAGCGGGATCCCAGCGGAACACAACATTACCGAAATCGAAGATAACCGTTGATATGCTCATAGCAGGCCCCTTTCCGTCAGCGCCTGTTCCAGTGCAGCGGGGGTGGTGAAATGAATTCCGTCCATTCCAATAGACCGCGCCCCTTCGATGTTTTCCGGCTTGTCATCGACAAAAACGCAGAGCTCAGGCGCAAGCCCGGCCCGCGCGCAGAAGCGGTGAAAAATCTCTGCCTGCGGTTTCAGCAGGTTTTCGCGCCCCGAGACGATGAGGGTCTCAAACACCTCGCCCAGTTCGGGATGCACGCTCACGCCGCCCGCCCAGGTTTCCGCCGACCAGTTGGTGATCGCATGGGTGGTGATCCCGCGCTGTTTCAGCCGGTAAAGCAGATCCCATGTGCCGGTGATCTTGTCCGGCACGGTCAGCGGATAGCGCGCCACATAGGTCGAAAACCGCGCGCGATCTTCGGCGTCGTCGATTTCCTGCGCCAGATCGGCAAAAAGCTCGCCGCCATCGGCGCGCAGGTTCAGGTCTTCAAATCCGATCCGGTCGAGAAACAAGGCCACCGCCTCGCGCGAGCCCATATCGTCGATCCAGGCCAGATGCGGATCCCAGTCGACCAGCACTTTGCCGATATCGAAAACCACAGCTTTCATTCCGCTGCCTCCTGCATCGCAACCGGGTCGGCCCCGCCACGGATTTTGCGCACCAGTTCCAGCTCCGATTGGAAATCGACGTAATGCGGCAATTTGATATGTTCGAGAAAGCCGGTCGCCTGAATGTTGTCGGCATGGGCCAGCACAAATTCCTCGTCTTGTGCCGGGGCGCCAATATTGTCTTCGCCCAGCTCTTCCCAGCGCAGAGCCCGGTCAACCAGCGCCATCGAGATCGCTTTGCGCTCGGATTGGCCGAAGACCAGCCCGTAGCCCCGGGTAAATTGCGGCGGCTCGGTTTTCGAGCCGGCAAACTGGTTCACGGTTTCGCATTCGGTCAGGGTGACCTCGCCAATCTCCACCGCAAAGCCCAGCTCGGGAATGTCCATTTCCACCGCCACCGTGCCGATGCGCAGCTCGCCCACGAAGGGGTGATTGCGCCCATAGCCACGCTGGGTGGAATAGGCCATGCCGAGTACAAAGCCCTCGTCGCCGCGGGTCAGCGCCTGCAGGCGCAGCGGCCGCCCGGCAGGGTATTGCATCGGCTGGCGGGTCATGTCGGGCGGGGTGTCATCGCTGAACGCTTCGGTCTGGATCAGCCCGTCCTTGTTCAGAAATTCGGTGATCCGGGGCATATCGCCCTCCAGCGGCTCTGCCGTCGCGGCCATATCGGCCCCCTCGCCTTCGGCGGCGAGTTTGAAATCCAGAAGCCGATGGGTGTAGTCGAAGGTCGGCCCCAGCACCTGCCCGCCGGGGGCATCCTTGAAGGTGGCCGAGATGCGCCGCTCGCAGGTCATCGCGCCGGTCTCAACCGGCTCAGCCGCCCCAAAGCGCGGCAGGGTGGTGCGATAGGCGCGGATCAGAAAGATCGCCTCGATCATGTCGCCCCGCGCCTGCTTGATCGCCAGCGCAGCAAGGTCGGGATCGTAAAGCGAGCCCTCGGCCATGACCCGGTTCACCGCCAACGACAGTTGCTCGCGGATCTGGGCCACCGAAAGCTCGGCCACATCCCTATCGCCCCGCCGCTCTTCGGCCAGCCAGGCATGGGCGTTGTCGATGGCGCGTTCGCCACCTTTGACAGCAACATACATCAGCCTGCCTCCACATTGGTTGAGCGCGGCAGCGCGGCCAAGCGCGCGCCTGCGGTGAAGTAGAAATCGAGCCCCAGCGGATAGGCCGCGTGATTGGTCCGGAACGGAGCGATATCGGGCAGGGTAAAACGGGCTTCGGTCTCGATCCCCGGGCCGGTCAGGCGCGCGCCGGTTTGGGCCAGCGCATCCAGCTCGACGATCAGCGTGGTGGAGCGGTCGGGGTAATCCGGCGTGCCAATGGGAAAGCGCGCCAGATCGCCCAGCGCTTGCCAGCACCCGAGCGCGAACATCGCCTGATCGGAGCCAACCAGCGGTGCGCCGATATGAAAGGCCACCCAATCGCGCACCGCCTGCCCGTCATGGCCGGGGGCGAGATGAAGCGGCGTTTCACGGTCGCAGAGCGTGAGGAGCAGCGCGGCGGCAGCGGGCGAAACCGGCGCGGGGGCCGTGGCACCTGCAACCTCTTCGATCTTTCCGGGGCGGGCCATCGCGGAGAGCGCCGCCCGAAACACCCGGGCAGACTCGATTGGGGCGTTGTCAAAACCACCTGTCAGAGCATTATCCAACATCAGTCTTCCCCCCGGACCATCGTGAAGAAATCGACCTTGGTGGCCGCCGCCTTGGCCGCGCGCAGCGTCTTCGCAGCCTTGCGTTCAGCCGCCAACGGCATCAGCACAGCGGCATGCAAGGCCTCGGCCTGCCCCGTCTGCATCAGTGCATCCACCAGCGCGGCGCGTTCAGCATGGGCCTTGTCGCGGCCCTGCACATAGGCATGGCCGACCTCGCCGCTTTCGAGTTTCAGCGCGCAGCGGGTCACCGACATTTCGCCCAGATTGAACGGCGCGCCGGTGCCGCCCATGCGGCCCCTCAGCATCACGCCGCCCACTTCGGGGGGCCGGAGCCAGGTGAAACCGGGCCGTGCTCCGGTCGCCTCGAACAGTGCCGCGAGCCGCGCGGGCGGGGCTTTCGCAAGCTGGCTCATCCAGCCTTTGCGCGCCTCGGGATCAGAAGTGATCGTCATCTAGACACCTTGTCGATTTGTCTATTGTCCTATACAACTAGACAAATCATAGGCTGGGGCATGCGACTTGTCCCGTGAAATTTTGATGACAGGAGCGACTGGCAAAATGACGCGCAGCCCGGTCTGGAAAAGTATCGCTACCACGCTGGAAGGCGAGATCGCCGCCGGGCATTACCGGGCGGGGGAAAAGCTGCCGACCGAGGCCGAGCTTTCGTCGCGCTTCGGGGTCAACCGCCACACAGTGCGCCGGGCGCTGGCCGATATGGCCGAGCGCGGCATCCTGCGTTCACGGCGTGGTGCGGGGGTGTTTGTCGAGGCGCCACCCGCCGATTACCCGATCGGCAAGAGGGTGCGGTTTCACCAGAATGTGCGCGCCACCGGGCGGCTGCCGCAGAAGCGGGTGTTGCGGCTGGAAACGCGCCCCTGTGACACGGCTGAAGCAGACGCGCTCAAGATCGAACCGGGCGCGCCGGTTCTGATCTATGAGGGGCTGTCGCTGGCTAGCGGTGTTGCGGTGGCGCATTTCGAAAGCCTGTTTCCCGCCGAGCGCCTGCCGGGGCTGGCCGAGACGCTGAAAGAGGTCACGTCGGTCACCAAGGCGCTGCGGCTGAACGGCGTCGAGGACTATACCCGCATTGAAACCCGGATCACTGCCGAGCGCGCCACGCCGATGCAGGCGCTGCATCTGGGCATTCGCGAGGGCGATCCGCTGCTCAAGACCCAAGGGCTGAACGTCGATCCCGAGGGCATTCCGGTTGAACGCGGGCTGACATGGTTCGCGGGCGACCGCGTGGCGCTCATCGCCTCCTACGACTGAATCAGCTGTATTTTTCCAGGAATGCCTCAATCGGCAGGCAGCGGAAATCATCCAGCCGGGCACGCAGGGTATCGTGATCCCAATCCCACCAAGCCAGCTCCATCACCTTATCGGCAATGGCGCGGGGAAAGCGCTCGCGGATCGGCTTTGCCGGGATGCCTGCGACGATGGAATAGGGATCGACATTCTTGGTCACCACTGCCGACGAAGCCACCACGGCGCCATGGCCGATGGTGATCTCTGGCTTGATCACTGCGTTATGACCGATCCAGGTATCGTGGCCGATGGTGGCCACCCGCGCCGCGCGACGGGCAAAGAATGCCTCGTCTTCCGGGGTATCGTCCCAGTAATCGGCGGAGCGATAGAGGAAGTGATGCAGCGAGGCCTGATCCATCGGATGATCGGTCGGGCCGATGCGGCTGAACGCGGCGATATTGGCGAATTTGCCGATCCGCGCATTGGCAATTTCGGCGTAGCGGTCGCAATAGGAATAGTCGCCGAAAGAACTGTGCAGCACCCGGCTGCCCTCGCCGATTTCAACGAAACGGCCAAAGCGCACATCCTGCAGGATCGCGCCGTCATGGATCAGCGGCTCAACACCCAACCTCGCCATCTCAGAATTCTCTTTCCTCGCCCGAGAACAGGAAGAACTTGCCGGTTTCGGCAAGGCTGATCCGTTCGGCCAGATCGACAATGCTACGCCCGACATCGCGCGGGTCTTCGTCGGCGTCTTGCCCGCCCATATCGGTGCGCACCCAGCCCGGATCGACCAGAACCACTGGAATACCCTCCGGTTCCAGCGCCGTGGCCAGCCCCTGCATCACCTTGTTCACCGCCGCTTTCGAGGCGCGATAGGCCAGATGATCGGGCTTGCGCGTGCCCATGTAACTCATCGACGACGACACGGTCAGGATACGCGGCGAGCTGCCCGCGCGCAGATTGGGCAGAAAGGCCTGCGCCACGGCGAGCGGGGCCAGCGTGTTGACCTCCAGCGTGCGCCGGAACCCGTCGAAATCCATATCGAGCGGATCCTGCCGATCCGGCCCGATCACCCCGGCATTGTTGATCAACGCATCAATCGGCCCAAGGCTCGCCGCCGCTTTGGCAACGGCGGCATGGTCGGTCACGTCAAAGCTGACATCCCCGCCCGCCCGCGCGGCCGCAATCACCTCGTGCCCACGCCCACGTGCCGCTTCGGCAATCGCAGCCCCGATGCCGCGATTTGTCCCGGTTATCAGAATACGCATTACGCCCCCTTGATCAGCTTGCGGCGCAGCCAGCTGGAGAAGCTGTCCATCGCCATGACCATGAGAATGACGAGGATGATGTAATATGTCACCTCTTCCCAGTCTTTCTGGGTCAGCATTGCCTGGGTCAGCAACAGGCCGATACCGCCGCCGGTGATGGCGCCGATGATCGTGGCTGATCGGGTGTTGGATTCGAAGAAATACAGAACCTGGCTCAGAAGCACCGGGGTAACCTGTGGGATGACGCCAAAGCGGTAGCGATGCGCCACCCGCGCGCCAGTGGAGGAAAGGCCCTCGATCTGCTTCGGATCGGTGTTTTCCAGCGCTTCCGAGAACATCTTCCCAAAGCTGCCGGTGTCGGTGAGCAGAATGGCCAGCGTGCCGGTCAGCGGGCCGGGGCCGAAGGCGCGGCTGAGAAGGATCGTCCAGATCAGCCCATCAACCCCACGCAGGAAATCGAACACCCGGCGGAAGGCAAAGCGCAGCGGCCCGAGCGGGGTGAAATTCTTCGCCGCCAGAAAGGCCAGCGGCAGCGAGATCAGCGCAGCCCCGAACGTGCCGAGAAAGGCCATCAGCACGGTTTCGAACATGGCACCCGCCACCTTGCTGTGATGCCAGACCTGATTGTTCCAGACATCCTGCACGGCGCCCAAGATATTCGAGCGCGTCGGGTCGATGCGCGGCCCGAAAAAGATCTCGCCGGGAGGATGGCCGAAATAGGGGCTGTCCATATCGAAAAAGAACAGCTCCCAGCCCGGGAAGTAGTTGAACACTTCGGTCTTGGCGCGGGTCAGGGTCACCCGCCCTTCATCGGAATAGATCGCCAGCTTGGTATTAGACAGCCGCAGCCAGTCGGGCGCCGCGCCCGTCAGATCGGTGGTGATCTTGCCACCTTTGACCTCGGCGTTGAGCGTGCCCCAGCCGGGCATCACAAACTGCAACTTGCTGCCCGGCAGGAAGGTCGCGGTCTGCCCGCCGCCAAGGTCGATCACCGTGGTGTCGCCGTCGCGCTGCACCCAATCGGGGGTGGTGCCGTTCTTGTAGGTGCCCTTGCGCTCGCCTTCGATCGCGGCGACCACTTCGCCGGTGCGGTTCTCGCGGGTGACCACGGTCTTGTAGCTCCAGGTATCGCTGAGCAACGTCGCGCCATTGTCCCAGCGCGCGCCGGAGACCACGCCCGGAATGTTGAAGCTGAAAAAGATGTAGGCAAGATAGGCCAGAACCACCGTGGGCAAGGCAAAGGCCATGAGCCGCTTGCGCCGGATCAGGGCTTCGGCCTGATCAAAGGGCGACAGCACGGCGCCGGGTGTGAGGGTCGCGTCGGACATCAATGGCCCCCTTTATGCGTCAGGCTGTTGCGGAAATGGCTGGAGGCCTGATCGAACACCATGATGGTGAGAAACAGCAGAATGAAGATCGCCGCGGCCTCGTCAAACTTGCCGATCCCCCAGGACATGGTGTTTTTCAGCTCGTAGCCGATACCGCCTGCGCCGACGAAACCAAGGATGGCCGAGGCCCGCACGTTAATCTCCAGCCGCAGCAGCGCATAGCTCAGCCAGTTCGGCGCCACTTGCGGGATCAGGCCCAGCATCATCCGCTGCGGCCAGCTTGCGCCAACCGAGGCCAGCCCTTCGAGCGGCTTCAGATCGGCGTTTTCATTCACTTCCGAGAAGAGTTTGCCCAGCGCCCCACAGGTGTGGAAGGTGATGGCAATCATCGCCGGAACCGGCCCGCCGCCGAGCACGAAGATCAGCACCAGCGCGATCACGATTTCGGGCATGGCGCGCATCAGGTCCATGGCGCGGCGAAACACCGGGATCAGCCTGGGCCAGGGCGCAAGACCTTCGGTGGCAAGCATCGACAGCACCACCGCCACCACGCCGCCAACAATGGTCGAGCCGGCAGCAATATTGATGGTTTCGATCAGCGCCGGGAAATAAGTCACGAAGTGCCCGGGCAGCTGATCGAGCTTTGGCGCGGTATCCTTGATCACCGCCGCCGGAAAATCGAAAAGATGCGGCAGATGGGTCAGAAACCCGCCCGCATTGCGGCTGTTGGCCAGGTCGAAACCCGACACCATCATCAGCACGAAAAGCGCCAGCATCAGGCCACCATAGATGCGTTTTTTGCGCACCAGATCGAGATAGGCGGAATGCAAGTCGGGGTCAGCGTGGGCCATGGTCACTCCAAACGGACTGAGGCCCCGCCGCAAAGGCGAGGCCTCGGAAATGCTTATTCGCTCTTCTGGCGACGCACTTCGATGATGGTTTCGTAGTAGTCATGGGTGATCGGAACGAAGCCCGAGGTTTCACCGGCCGCGATGTTGTAGGTGCATTCCGGATCATTCTTGAACATGTCGGCAACCAGAGCGGTCATTTTCGCCTTCACATCGTCCGGCAGCGATTTGCGCAACACAACCGGGCCTTCCGGGATCGGTTTGGATTTCCAGATCTGAACCAGATCGTTCATATCGACCAGACCGGCATCCACGGCTTTGCGCAGCGCGCCGGAATTGTAGCCGTCTTCCCAGTTGCCCTGACCATCGGCCCAGGTCACGCCGCCATCGATATCGC
This sequence comes from Paracoccaceae bacterium, assembly GCA_050288685.1. Taxonomy (GTDB): domain Bacteria; phylum Pseudomonadota; class Alphaproteobacteria; order Rhodobacterales; family Rhodobacteraceae; genus Sinisalibacter. The sequence goes on from JBNKEH010000009.1 coordinate 93,686, forward strand.
CGTTGTTCACCGCGACGATGGTCTGCTCGTGACCGCCGGTGAATTTCACTTCGCCGAAATAGTCGCCCGATTCCATCGAGGCGCCGGTGGCTTTCGGAATTTCAACCGAGGGGATCAGGTAGCCCGAGGTCGAGTTCGGATCGCCGAAGCCGAAGCTCTTGCCCTTCAGGTCTTCCAGCGAGGCGATGCCGCTGTCTTTGCGGGCGAAGCCGATGGAATAGTACACATAGGAGCCATCAGCATTGGCTTTCACCAGCACCGGCTCAACCGCTTCCGGATCGGCAATGTAGGTGGCCGCATAGCCAGACGCGCCGAGCCAGGCCATGTCGATGGTGCCGCCCAGCAGGCCTTGGATCACGCCGTTATAATCGGCCGGGGCGAACAGTTTCACCGGCACGCCCAGCGTGTCTTCGGCGTATTGACGCAGGCACTCGTTCGAGGCCAGACGGTCCTGAGCGTTTTCGCCGCCCAGCAGGCCGATGTTGAATTCTTTGATGCCGTCAGCCAGGGCAGGCCCGGCCAGCACAGTGGTCGCCAGCGCAGCAGCAAGCAGTTTGTTCATCTTTCTCTCCATTCAGATTGTCCCGGCACCGTGCCGGAGATGAAACACCGAAAATCGTTCAGGCAGGCGCGACCTGCCGCGCCCCGGGCACGGCATGGTCGCGAATTTCGGTCGAGGTGGCGGCTTCCGAGAAATCGGCGCCAGCACCGTAGATGTCGCGCGCGACACCCGTGGTCAGTTGCGCGGGCGTGCCATCGAACACGATCCGCCCGTCGCGCATCCCGATGATCCGGTCGCAATAGCGCCGGGCGGTGTCGAGCGTGTGCAGGTTGGCAATCACCATCCGCCCGTCTTCCTCGTGAATGCGGCGCAGGGCCTCCATCACGGTCTGGGCGTTCATCGGGTCGAGGCTGGCAATCGGCTCGTCGGCAAGAATGATCTTCGGGTCCTGCATCAGCGCCCGGGCAATCGCCACCCGCTGTTGCTGGCCGCCCGACAGCGCCTCGGCGCGTTTGGAGGCATGTCCGGCGATCCCGAGTCGATCAAGAATATCAATCGCACGGTGAATGTCATCGCGCGGAAACAGGTTGAACAGCGTGGCCAGCGTCGAATGCTGGCCCAGCGTGCCATGCAGCACGTTCGAGACCACATCCATACGCGGCACGAGGTTGAACTGCTGAAAGATCATCGCGCAATCGGATTGCCATTCGCGGCGGGCCTTGCCGGTCAGCTCCAGCACGTTGCGGCCCTCATAGGCGAGCAGGCCAGAGCTTGCTTCGGTGAGGCGGTTCATCATCCGAAGGAAGGTGGATTTCCCGGCGCCAGAGCGTCCGATAATCCCGATCATCATCGGGCGGTCGACGGTAAAGCTCGCCCGATCCACCGCGATATTGTCACCAAATTTCTTGGTCAGGTCTTCGACAACGAGCATTTCGCCCCCCAAATTCGTTGGGGCGAGATAATCCGGCTACGATCACCTCCCGGTGACAGTTTGCCAAAACTTTTGTAACAGGCGGGAGGCCGGAAAAACCGACCCAGCCTCGCAATTGTTCACATATTGACTTTTGTTCAGTGGAGGCCGCATCTGGCGGCATGGTGACCAAACCGACAGATTTTGTGGGCTCTCTGGCCAAGGGGTTGCGGGTGATTGAAGCGTTCGGGGCCGACAGCCCACGCCTGTCGATCACGCAGGTGGCCACGGCAACGGGGCTGGACCGCGCAACCTCGCGGCGCAGCCTGCTGACGCTGCACGCGCTGGGCTATGCCGATTATGACGGCAAGTTCTTCACTCTGACCCCGCGTATCCTGCGGCTGGGAATCGGCGCGCTTGCCGCCCTGCCCCTGGCGCAGATCGTCCAGCCCTGGCTTGATCAACTGTCCGAACGGATCGGCGAAAGCGTTTCGGTGTCGATTCTCGACGAGACCGAGATTGTCTATATCGCCCGCGCCCAGCAGCGCCGGGTGATGTCGATCGGGCTGATGCCGGGCTCACGCCTGCCAGCCCATTGTACCTCAATGGGGCGGGTGATGCTGGCCGCCTTGCCAGAAGCCGAAGCCCGCGCCCTGATCGAAGCCGCCGATCTGACCCCGCGCACCGCGATGAGTCGCACGGATCCGGGCGAGATTGCCGCCGAGATCGCCCATGTGCGCGCGCAGGGCTACGCGCTGATTGATCAGGAGGTCGAGATTGGCCTGCGCTCGATTGCCATGCCGATCCTCAACAGCCGGGGCCGGGTCGAGGCGGCACTGAACGTGGCCGTTGCTGCGGTGCAGGATAATGTCGAGGAGCTGGCAGACCTCTTCCTGCCCGAACTTCAACGCGTTCAGGCGGGCCTGCGCAAGATCCTCGCCTGAACCGCACCGAACGGGCAGTACAAACCGCAGGAATACCCCAAACAATCCGTCGTTCCGGAACGTTGAATGGTAGAATATTAGGGGATTAGGAAAGTGGTGCCCAGGAGAGGACTCGAACCTCCACGGCCTTGCGGCCACTGGCACCTGAAGCCAGCGCGTCTACCAATTCCGCCACCTGGGCAGGTGTCGTGAGGCCGCGATGTAAAGGCAGGCGCGGGGCGTGTCAACGGGATTCGTGACGATTTTCTGCGACTGGCTTTGAGCCTTGTCCAAGCGGCCCAGCAGGGCTATTCAGGGGCGCGTGAAATACTGGGAGACGGCCATGTCGAAACTGGTGACAATCTATGGCGGATCGGGCTTTGTCGGGCGTTATATCGCTCATCGCATGGCCAAAGCAGGTTGGCGGGTTCGGGTTGCCGTGCGTCGTCCCAATGAGGCGCTGTTCGTGCGTACCTATGGTGCGGTCGGCCAGGTCGAGCCGGTGCTGTGCAATATCCGCGACGACAATTCGGTCGCGCAGGCGATGCGCGGCGCGGATGCGGTGATCAACTGCGTCGGCACCTTCGACAAGGGCGGCAAGAACAACTTCAACGCCGTTCAGCATGAAGGCGCTGCCCGCGTGGCGCGTCTGGCTACCGCCGAAGGGGTTGCCTCGCTGGTGCATATTTCCGCCATCGGTGCCGACAAGAGCTCGAACAGCCTCTATCTGAAATCCAAGGGTCTGGGCGAAGAGGCGGTGCTGGAGCATTTCCCCAATGCCGTGATTCTGCGCCCCTCGGTGATTTTCGGCACCGAAGACCATTTCTTCAACCGCTTCGCCAGCATGGCCCGCTTCACCCAGATCCTGCCGATCGTCGGCGGCAACACGCTATTCCAGCCGGTTTTTGTCGATGACGTCGCTGCCGCTGCCGAGCTGGGCGCCACTGGTGCTGCCAAGCCGGGCATCTACGAGCTGGGCGGGCATGACGAAATGACCCTGACCGAGATGATGCAGCTGATGCTGACAATCATCCAGCGCCGCCGCTTCGTGGCCAATATGCCTTTCGCGCTCGCCAGCTTCTTCGCCTGGTGGTTCGACCTCTGGCAGACCGTTTCGCGCGGGCTGATCCGGGCGCCGCTGACCGTTGATCAGGTTCGCACGCTGAAGCACCACAACGTGGTCAGTGCCGGGGCCAAAGGCTTTAAAGAGCTTGGCCTTGAAACCCAGATGATGGCGGCGGTTCTGCCCGGCTATCTCTGGCGCTTCCGGGTGTCCGGACAATATGCCGCGATCACCTCGTCTGCGAAGAACCTCAAAGCCTGATCCAACCATCCGGCTGGCATACCGACGGCCACTGACGGGAGACATGTGTCATGTCCTATCTGACCGACGTTGTGCTGGGGATCATCGAGGGGATCACCGAGTTTCTGCCGATCTCCTCGACTGGGCACCTGCTGCTGGCCGAACACTGGCTGGGCGCACGCTCGGATACCTATAACGTGGTCATTCAGGCCGGGGCCATTCTGGCGGTCACGGTGATCTATTGGCAGCGCATCGCCGGGCTGCTGACCAATCTGGGCGACAAAGCCAATCGCGATTACCTCGCCAAGCTACTGGTGGCCTTCTTCATCACCGGGGTGCTGGGGCTGGTGGCCAAGAAGCTGGGCTTTGAACTGCCGACCACCATCCAGCCGGTGGCCTGGGCGCTGGTGATTGGCGGGATCTGGATGATCTTTGCCGAACGGCTGGCCGAACGTGGTGGCGACCATATCGAAATCACTTGGCGCGTGGCGGTTGCCGTGGGTTTGGCACAGATCGTGGCCGGGATTTTCCCCGGCACCTCGCGCTCGGCCACCACGATTTTCGTCGCCATGCTCTTGGGCACCTCGAACCGCGCGGCGGCAACAGAGTTCGCCTTTCTCGTCGGCATCCCCACTATGTACGCGGCCAGCGGCTATGAGCTTTTGAAGCAGGTGAAGGATGGCGGCGTCAGTGAAGACTGGCTTGGCCTCGGAATCGCTTTTGTGGTCTCGACCGTGATGGCTTTCATTGCGGTGAAATGGCTGCTGGGTTTCATCCAGACCCACCGATTCACCGCCTTTGCCATCTACCGGATCCTGTTTGGCGGTCTTTTGTTGGCGCTCTCGGCGTTCAGCGTGATCGCCTGACGCAGTTTGCCGCAGTAGAAGCACAAATTTTTCAGCACAGACGACGCATCTATCTTATTGAAGAAGATCGTATATTTTTACTTTAGGTAATAATAGCTGTCCTATTAACGGTGAAATTGCCGCCGCACAGGGGGGCTTGGGTGAAAACTTTCCCGATTTAGGTCAGCCTTTATGCCTTTTCTTTTCCCAGCAACCTGCTAAATAGGCTCTCCGAAACGACGGAGGGCCCCATGGCAAAGCAGCCGATGCTGAAATTCGTGGATATCCAGCGCGACATGCCCGCGAAGCGGGAAGCGCAGGACCGCACCCATGATTTCGATGAAATCTATGCCAGCTTCGCCGATGCGAAGGCGACCGAGCAGGCCTCGCGGTGCAGCCAGTGCGGCGTGCCCTATTGCCAGGCGCATTGCCCGCTGTCGAACAACATTCCCGACTGGCTGCGCATGACCGCCATGGGCCGCCTCAAGGAAGCCTATGAGATCAGTCAGGCCACCAATACCTTCCCCGAGATCTGCGGCCGTATCTGCCCGCAAGACCGACTCTGCGAAGGCAATTGCGTGATCGAACAATCGAGCCATGGCACCGTGACCATCGGCGCGGTCGAGAAATACATCACCGACACCGCCTGGGAACAGGGCTGGGTCGAAGAGATTACTCCGCTTGCCGAACGCAGCGAAAGCGTGGGCATCATTGGCGCCGGTCCGGCTGGGCTGGCGGCGGCCGACGTACTGCGCCGCGCGGGCGTGCAGGTGACGGTCTATGATCGCCATGATCGCGCTGGCGGGCTGCTGACCTACGGCATTCCGGGCTTCAAGCTGGAAAAAGACGTGGTGATGCGCCGCGCCGAACAGCTGGAACGCGCCGGGGTGAAATTCGTACTGAACTGCAATGTCGGCGTGGATCTGAGCTTCCAGGCGATCCGCGGCCAGCATGATGCGGTTTTCGTGGCCACCGGCGTTTACAAAACCCGCGAGCTGAACGGCCCGGGTGCAGGCGCGTTGGGCATCGTGCAGGCGCTCGACTACCTCACCGCCTCCAACAAGGTCGGCTTTGGTGATGATGTGGCGGATTATTCCAACGGCACGCTGAATGCCTCGGGCAAGAAAGTGGTCGTGATCGGCGGCGGCGATACCGCGATGGACTGCGTGCGTACCGCGATCCGTCAGGGCGCGACATCGGTGAAATGCCTCTATCGGCGCGACCGGGTCAACATGCCGGGCAGCCAGCGCGAAGTGGCCAATGCCGAGGAAGAGGGCGCCGAATTCGTCTGGCTCTCCAATCCGAAAGGCTTTGCGGGCGAGCCGGTGAGCGGCGTCATCGTACAGAAGATGCGGCTGGGCAATCCCGATGCATCGGGCCGCCAGATGCCGGAACCGATCGAGGATTCGGAATATACCGAGCCTGCCGATCTGGTGATCAAGGCGCTGGGTTTCGAGCCGGAAGACCTGCCTGCGATGTGGAATGAGAGCGCTCTGCCGGTCAGCCGCTGGGGCACGGTGCAGGCCGAGTTCAACTCGGGCGCCACCGATCTCGACAGCGTTTATGCCGGGGGCGACATCGTGCGCGGTGCGTCGCTGGTGGTCTGGGCGATCAAGGACGGGCGCGATGCCGCCGCCTCGATGCTGAAAAGCTTCGATGCCGAGGCAACCAAGCTCGCCGCAGAATAGGCCATCCAAAACCTGCAGGTGATTGCAAATCCCAACCAGAGCTGGCCGCACAGGCCAGCTTGACCCGAAACCCTCAGCCGAAACAGGAGGCGACAGATGCGACAGCTTATGACAGCGACGGCGTTTTCGACGCTCCTGTTCGCCCTGCCCGCCTTTGGCGATTCGGCCAAGGATGCGAGCAGTGCCTTTGCCCTGCCCGAAGGCTGCCATGCCTTTCTGACCGTGCAGAACAAACGCTGTTCGGTGGTGCTGATGTGGCACTGCGATGAGAATCCGAAGGGCCAGGTCTGGACCGGAAACTTTTCGGATTTCGGGCTGGAATCGATCTCGGCTTATTCCGCCGCCTATCAGTGGCTCGATACGATCTACACCTGGGATGAATCGCGCGAGCAGTTCAGCCCGCCCGCCGCCGATCCGATCGACATGGACACGCTGATCGACACCGGCAGCGACGATTACGATTTCACCATGCATCGCTCGATGCCGGATCGCAGCTACGACATTCACGTGACCGGCTCTGACCGGCTGATCGGTGAAAACCAGATCATCGACGGTATCGAGCTGGAAAAGGTGGCGACGCGGCTGAAGATCGTCGCGGAGGATGGCACGGTCGAATACGAGGCCAAGGGCATCCAGTATTTCTCGCGCCAGCTCGGGCAGTTCTTCCTCGGCACCGAGGATGCGGTCGGCAGCGATGGCGTGAGCGTGCAATATGACGACAGCCCGCTGGATTTCATCCTGCCGGGCGAGCCGGGCTTTGGCGTCACCACGCCGCTTTACGAATGTGGCGGAGGCAGCGCATGACCGGGCATCGCGGACAGTGCCTGTGCGGCGCCGTGCATTTCACCGCTGCCCGGCTGGGCAGTTTCGGGGTGTGCCATTGCAAGATGTGCCAACGCTGGAGCGGTGCTGCGCATTTTGGCGTGACGGTTGCCAAAGACGATATGGCCATCGACGGCGCCGCGCACATCGCCGCCTATCGGTCTTCGCCGATTGCCAGCCGCTATTTCTGCTCGAAATGCGGCTCTGGCCTGTGGTCGCGCTACGATCACGGGGCAGAAGGCACCGGCGATTACGAATTGAATGTCGGCCTGTTGGACGATCCCAACGGGCTTACGCTGAACCGCGAGATTTTCGTGGATCAGAAACCCGATTGCTACGCCCTCGCGGGCGATCATGAACGCTTGTCAGCAGCCGAAACCATCGCGCTGTTCGGCATCTCCACCGAGGGAGTGTGACCATGACCCAATATGATGACAACTGGATGGCCGAAGAGCAGGCCCGGCGCGACTGGATGGCTGAAAACAGTCTCTACCGCGACGAATTCGAACATGCCTCCTGCGGCGTGGGCCTTGTGGTTTCCATCGATGGCAAACCCTCGCGCAAGGTGGTTGAAAACGGCATCGACGCGCTGAAAGCGGTCTGGCACCGGGGCGCGGTGGATGCCGATGGCAAAACCGGCGACGGCGCGGGCATCCATGTGCAGATCCCGGCGGAATTCTTCTACGACCAGATCCGTCGCACCGGCCACGAGCCGCGCGAGAACGAGCTGATCGCGGTTGGTCAGATCTTCCTGCCCCGCACCGATTTCGGCGCGCAGGAAACCTGCCGGACCATCGTGGAATCCGAAGTGCTGCGGATGGGCTATTACATCTATGGCTGGCGCGGCGTGCCGGTGAATATCGAATGCCTTGGTGAAAAGGCCAACGCGACCCGTCCCGAGATCGAACAGATCATCCTGTCGAACTCCAAGGGCGTGGACGAAGAAACCTTTGAGCGCGAGCTTTACGTGATCCGTCGCCGGATCGAGAAAGCCGCTGCCGCCGCCGGGATCAACGGGCTTTACTTCGCTTCGCTGTCCTGCCGGTCGATCATCTACAAAGGCATGATGCTGGCCGAACAGGTGGCGGTGTTCTACCCCGACCTGATGGACGAGCGCTTTGAATCGAACTTCGCGATCTATCACCAGCGCTATTCCACCAATACCTTCCCGCAATGGTGGCTGGCCCAGCCGTTCCGCATGCTGGCCCATAACGGCGAGATCAACACGCTGAAGGGCAACCTGAACTGGATGCGCAGCCACGAAATTCGCATGGCCAGCTCGGCCTTTGGCGAAATGGCCGAAGACATCAAGCCGATCGTGCCTCAGGGGGCATCGGATTCCGCCGCGCTGGATTCGGTGTTCGAAGTGTTGGTGCGTGCCGGTCGGTCTGCGCCGATGGCCAAGCTGATGCTGGTGCCGGAAGCCTGGTCGAAGCAGGCCCGCGAACTGCCGCAGGCCTGGATCGACATGTACAGCTATGCAAACGCGACCATGGAACCGTGGGACGGACCGGCGGCTCTGGCGATGACCGATGGTCGCTGGGTTTGCGCCGGGCTTGACCGCAACGGGTTGCGCCCGATGCGCTATGTCGTCACCGGCGATGGCCTGGTGATCGCCGGGTCGGAAGTGGGGATGGTGCCCACCGACGAAGCCAGTGTGGTGGAAAAGGGCGCGCTTGGCCCGGGCCAGCTTCTGGCCGTCGATACCCAGACGGGCCTGCTCTATCACGACACTGAAATCAAAGACAAACTGGCCGCCAGCCAGCCCTTTGGCGAATGGGTGGAGCGGATCAACGACATTCAGGATCACCTGAACAAGGTCGAAGAAAAACCGCTCTTCACCGGCGACGAGCTGCGGCGTCGGCAGATTGCGGCGGGCTATTCGCTGGAAGAGCTGGAACAGATTCTGGCGCCGATGGCCGAAGACGGTAAGGAAATCCTCGCCTCGATGGGCGACGACACGCCTGCGGCGGTGTTGTCGAACCAGTATCGCCCGCTCAGCCATTTCTTCCGGCAGAATTTTAGCCAGGTGACCAACCCGCCGATCGACTCTTTGCGCGAATATCGCGTGATGAGCCTGAAAACGCGCTTCGGGAACCTCAAGAACGTGCTCGACGAAGAAGGCAGCCAGTTGCAGATTCTGGTGCTGGAAACGCCGTTCGTGGCCAATGCGCAATTCGACGAGCTGATGAAGCAGTTCCGGGCGAAGATGGCCGAGATTGATTGCACCTTCCCGGCGGATGGCGGCCCCGCAGCCTTGCGCGATGCGCTGGCCCGGATCCGCGCCGAAGCCGAAGACGCGGTGCGTTCGGGGGCCGGTCACCTGGTGCTGACCGATATGCATCAGAGCCCCGACCGGGTGCCGATGCCGATGATTCTGGCCACCAGCGCGGTGCACTCCTGGCTGACCCGCAAGGGGCTGCGCACCTTCACCTCGCTGAACGTGCGGTCTGCCGAAGCCATCGACCCGCATTACTTTGCGGTGCTGATCGGTTCGGGCGCCACGGTGGTCAACGCCTATCTGGCCGAAGACAGTCTTGCCGACCGGATCGAGCGCGGGCTGCTCGACATGACGCTGACCGAAGCGATCAACAGCTACCGCGAAGCGATTGACGCGGGCCTGCTGAAGATCATGTCGAAAATGGGGATTTCGGTGATTTCCTCGTATCGGGGCGGGCTGAACTTCGAGGCCGTGGGCCTGAGCCGCGCGATGGTGAACGAGTATTTCCCCGGCATGACCAGCCGGATCTCGGGCATTGGTGTCGGCGGTATCCAGAAAAAACTGGAAGAGATCCACGCCAAGGGCTGGCGCTCGGCAGGCACCAATATCCTGCCCATCGGCGGCTTCTACAAAGCCCGCAAGGGCGGCGAGACCCATGCCTGGGCCGCGCAGACCATGCACCTGCTGCAATCGGCCTGCGATCGCGCCTCGTATGAAACGTGGAAGAAATATTCGGCGCTGATGCAGAAGAACCCGCCGATCCATCTGCGCGACATGCTGGAGATCAAGCCGCTGGGCGAGCCGATCCCGGTGGATCAGGTGGAAAGCATCACCGCGATCCGCAAACGCTTCGTGACGCCGGGCATGAGCCTTGGCGCGCTGTCGCCCGAGGCCCACAAGGCGCTCAACGTGGCGATGAACCGGATCGGCGCGAAGTCGGATTCGGGTGAAGGTGGCGAAGATCCGGCACATTTCGTGCCGGAGCCGAACGGCGATAACCCCTCTGCCAAGATCAAGCAGGTGGCGTCGGGCCGGTTCGGGGTGACCGCCGAATATCTGAACCAGTGCGAAGAGCTGGAAATCAAAGTGGCCCAGGGCGCCAAGCCCGGCGAGGGCGGCCAGCTTCCGGGCATCAAGGTGACCGAGCTGATCGCGCGGCTGCGCCATTCGACCAAGGGCGTGACCCTGATCAGCCCGCCGCCGCACCACGACATCTATTCGATCGAAGACCTTGCGCAGCTGATCTACGACCTCAAGCAGATCAACCCGCGCGCCAAGGTGACGGTGAAGCTGGTGGCAAGCTCGGGTGTCGGCACCATCGCCGCCGGTGTGGCCAAGGCCAAGGCCGATGTGATCCTGATCTCGGGCCATAACGGTGGCACCGGGGCGAGCCCGGGCACCTCGATCAAATTCGCGGGTCTGCCGTGGGAAATGGGTCTGACCGAGGCGCATCAGGTTCTGTCGATGAACCATCTGCGCTCGCGGATCACCCTGCGCACCGATGGCGGTCTGCGCACCGGGCGCGATATCGTGATGGCCGCGATGATGGGGGCAGAGGAATACGGCATCGGCACCGCGGCGCTGATCGCCATGGGCTGCATCATGGTGCGCCAGTGCCAGTCGAACACTTGCCCGGTGGGCGTCTGCACCCAGCGCGAAGATCTGCGGGCCAAATTCACCGGCTCCGCCGACAAGGTGGTGAACCTCATCACCTTCTACGCTCAGGAAGTGCGGGAAATCCTCGCCCGGATCGGTGCGCGCTCGCTGGAAGAGGTGATCGGCCGCGCCGACCTGCTGACTCAAGTCAGCCGCGGGGCCTCGCATCTGGACGATCTCGACCTCAACCCGCTTCTGGTGAAGGTCGATACCACCGACGAGATCACCTATGATCTCGACCGGCCGCGCAATGCTGTGCCCGATACGCTGGATGCGGAAATCGTGAAGGACGCCGCGCGCTTCCTGAACGATGGCGAGAAGATGCAGCTACAATATGCAGTGCGCAACACCGACCGCACCATCGGGACCCGCACGTCGAGCCATATCGTGCGCAATTTCGGGATGCGCAACAACCTGCAGCCCGATCACCTGACGCTGAAGCTGACCGGCTCCTGTGGCCAGTCGCTGGGGGCTTTCGCCGCCCCCGGCCTGAAGATCGAAGTGTCGGGCGACGCCAACGACTATGTCGGCAAGGGCCTGTCGGGGGGCATCATCGTGGTGCGTCCGCCGATGGAATCGCCGCTGGTGGCCGAAGAGAACACGATCATCGGCAACACCGTGCTCTACGGCGCGACCGATGGCTATCTGTTCGCGGCCGGCCGGGCGGGCGAGCGCTTCGGGGTGCGCAACTCGGGCGCCAAGGTGGTGATCGAGGGCTGCGGCTCCAACGGCTGTGAATACATGACCGGCGGCGTTGCGGTGATCCTTGGCGATATCGGGCCGAACTTCGGCGCCGGGATGACCGGTGGCATGGCCTATATCTACGATCCGGACGGCATCACGCAGGATTACATGAACACCGAAACGCTGGTGACCGTGCCGGTGACCATGGATCATTGGGAGCACCAGCTGCGCGACCTGATCCAGCGTCATGCCGATGAGACCGGCAGCGTGAAGGCGCATCAGATCCTGAAAGACTGGGCGAGCCAGAAGCAGAATTTCGTGCAGATCTGCCCGAAAGAGATGCTGCAGCATCTGCCGGTACCGCTCGCCGCTGAAGAGCAGGCGGTTCCTGCGGAATAAGACATCGGGCGGCCTTCGGGCCGCCCTTTTCATCTAGAGCTCGGCGATCCCGACAACATAGTTGTGGCCGTAGTGTTTGGAGCATTTCGGGCAGGTCGTGTAGAAGAAATAGACCGCGCCATCGGCCTTGCCCCGCTCACGCGCCAGCGCCTTCATCTCGTCATGCCAGTGCCTGGCCTCTTGATAAGGCCCATCGAACACCTTGGTGATGAAGTCGCCGGACAGCCGTGTCATCTCTTCGCCCGGCACATTGCGTTTCGCAGCAAAGAAATGCTCTTCTTTCCACGGGCTCAGCTCTTTCGTCATGATCAGAAAGTCGTTCGGATCAAAGGCGCCTGCGGCTTCCAGATTGGCCTGAACGCGCGGAAAGACCGTTCCGTAATTCAGCGGGATGTGGAAGATCGAGCGGGTCTCGGCCCGCACGAACAGCTTGTTGTCGAAATGCAGCTCCAGCCCAGACCAGCCTTCCGGATGAAATCGCGGGCAACAACCGGTTTCGTTATCTTTCATGTCATATACAGGAAGAGAATCGTAGGGCATGGAATCCTCCTTTCAGCCCGCAAATCATAGCACTGCGCCCCCGATGACGCCTTGATTCAACCCCGGGAGCCAGCGATTGAAACCGGCTGTCGAAGGGGTTTTCGATGGCCAGACGTGACCGAAAGGCTGAAATGATGCGCCTTGCGCTTGGTCTGACCCTCTCTGTCCTGCTGCTGCCCGGTGCCGCCACGGCCGGAAGCTGCGGGTTCGAGCGCTGCTATGGCGCGGTGGGGCTGGGCACCAGCGGTGCCTGGGGGGTGTCTTTTGGCCAGTATTCGGCTCAGGCCGCCAGAAAGCTGGTGCAAGCCAAGTGCCATGACAAATGCGAGATGATCCAGACCTTTTACAACAGCTGCGCGGCGCTCGCGGTGGCCGATAATGGCGGCTGGGGCTGGTCTACCGGCAACACCATCGAACAGGCCGAAGAACTGGCGATGGAATATTGCACCCCGAACGGGACAAATTGCCATCCTTTGACCTCGATCTGCTCGCGCTGACCGCTTCGCCTTGACCGGACGCGCCTGCCCGTGGACAAGAAGCCATGGACCCCGCCAAAGACAAAGATGAACACTATTCCTTCACCCTCGGCATTCTGCGCGGGCTGTGGCGGCTGTTCTGGCGGAGCTTTGGCAAGCCCATCACATTTATCTGGCGCTGGCTGCGGCGCGCGTTTCTTGTGTTGCTCGCCGTCATAGTGCTGGCCGTTCTGATCTTTTCGGTCCTGAACCCGCCCAGCACGCTCTACATGGCCGCGGAATCCGCGCGGCTGAACGGCGTGAAACATGACTGGATTGATTTTCAGGACATGGCCCCGGTCGTGGCGCGCTCAGTGGTGGCGGCGGAAGACGCGAATTTCTGCAAGCACTGGGGCTTTGACATCATCGCCATCCGGCAGGTGATCGCGGAAGGGCAAAGCCGGGGCGCCTCGACCATCACCCAGCAGGTGGCCAAGAATGTGTTTCTCTGGCCCGCGCGCTCGTGGTCGCGCAAGGCGCTGGAAGCGCTGATCACGCCGATGATCGAGCTCGGCTGGTCAAAGCGGCGCATTCTTGAGGTCTACCTCAATATGGTGGAATTCGATGAGGGCGTCTTTGGCGTCGAAGCCGCCGCGCAGCACTATTTCGGGGTGTCGGCGGCCAAGCTTTCCGCCGAACAGGCCGCCCGGCTGGCCGCCATTCTGCCCAATCCGAAAGAGCGTTCGGCCTCCAACCCTTCGCAATTCGTGCGCAACCGGGCGGCGGATATCCGCGACGGGGCGGCAACGATCCTCCGGGATGGGCGGGCGAGCTGTTTCGAGGATTGATCGCCGGGCGCTTTCACGCCATTACCGAAGAAACACCCGAGAGAACTGCCTCCAGATGAACCGTCTCTATCACTTCCCGCTGTCGCCGTTCAGCCGCAAGGTGCGCCTGTCTCTGGCGGAAAAGAAGATCGAGGTTGAGCTGGTCGAAGAACGCTACTGGCTGAAAAGCCCGGAGTTTCTGCGCCGCAACCCGGCGGGCAAGGTGCCGGTGCTGAAGCTGGAAAACCGTACCCTGTCGGAAAGTGCGGCGATCTGCGAATATCTCGAAGAGCGCTATCCCAACCCGCCCCTGATGCCCGCAAGCCCCGAAGGCCGCTACGAAGTGCGCCGGATCGTGAGCTGGTTTGACGACAAGTTCCACAGCGAGGTCACCTCGAAACTGCTTTACGAGCGGGTGAACAAGAAGATCACCGGGCAGGGTTACCCCGACAGCACCAATGTCAAAGCCGGGGCCAAGGCGATCAAGATGCATCTGGATTACATGGGTTGGCTTCTGGATCAGCGTCGCTGGCTGGCGGGCGACCAGATGACCCTGGCCGATTTCGCCGCCGCCGCGCATCTGTCGTCGCTCGATTACATTTCCGATGTCGATTGGGACCGCAACGCCGCCGTGCGCGAGTGGTATTCCAAGATCAAATCGCGCCCGGCCTTCCGCTCGATCCTGGCCGATCATGTACCCGGCTTCCCGCCCCCCGCGCATTACGCGGATCTGGATTTTTGACGCAAGCGCTGAAAGACAAGCTCATCATCCAAGCCCGCGCAGAGGGCTTTGCCAAACTCGGCATCACCCGGCCCGATGCGGTGCCCGAGATCGCCGCGCGGCTGGAGGCTTTCGTGGCCAAGGGCTGGCAGGGCGATATGGGCTGGATGGCCGAGCGGATGAACTGGCGCGGCAATCCGGCGGCGCTCTGGCCCGAAGCGCGCTCGGTGATCATGCTGGCCGAACCCTATACGCCCGCGCACGATCCGCGCACGGTTCAGGCCCAGCCGGACCGGGGCGCAATCAGCGTTTATGCGCAGAACCGCGATTATCATGATCTGGTGAAAAAGCGGCTGAAGCGGCTGGGGCGCTGGCTGATCGAAGCGGCGGGGCCCGACACCGAAATCAAGGTGTTCGTCGATACCGCGCCGGTGATGGAAAAACCGCTGGCCGCCGCCGCCGGGCTGGGCTGGCAGGGCAAGCACACCAACCTTCTGGCGCGCGATCTGGGCAACTGGTTTTTCCTTGGGGCGATCTTCACCACGCTGGAATTGCCCGTGGATGCGCCCGGCGAGGTGCAATGTGGCAGCTGCACCGCCTGCCTTGACGCCTGCCCCACCGGGGCCTTTCCGGCCCCCTTCCAACTCGATGCGCGGCGCTGCATTTCCTACCTGACCATCGAGCATAAAGGCCCGGTGCCCGAAGAGCTGCGCCCGGCGCTCGGCAACCGCATCTATGGCTGCGACGATTGCCTTGCCGCCTGCCCGTGGAACAAGTTCGCGGTCGAGGCGCATGAGCTGCGCTATCTGGCGCGCGACGATCTGGCCGCGCCCAAGCTGGCAGAACTGGCGCGTCTTGACGATGAAGCGTTTCGCGCCAAGTTTTCCGGCAGCCCGATCAAGCGCATCGGCCGCGCCCGGTTTCTGCGCAATGTCTGCTATGCCATCGGCAATTCCGGCGACGCGGAGCTCGTCCCGGTGCTGGAACCGCTGGCGGCGGAGGCGGATCCGGTGTTGGCAGAGGCCGCCCAATGGGCGCTGGCGCGGCTCGGTTAAAGGCTCACCGACATGCCGCCATCGACGAAGAGCGTCTGGCCGTTGATATAGCTCGAGGCGTCTGAGGCCAGAAAGATGCAGGCGCCGCGCAGCTCGGGAAGCTGCCCCCAACGCCCCGCCGGGGTGCGCTTTTCGATCCAGGCGGCGAAGTCTTTATCAGCCACCAGCGCTGCATTGAGCGGGGTGTCAAAATAGCCCGGCGCAATGGCGTTGACCTGCAGCCCATGCTGCGCCCAATCGGTCGCCATGCCCTTGGTGAGGTTACTCACAGCGCCTTTCGAGGCGGTATAGGGGGCAATGGTCTGCCGGGCGAGGGCCGACTGGATCGAGGCGATGTTGATGATCTTGCCACGCCCACGCGCGATCATGTGCCTTGCCACCGCCTGCGCCACATAGAACACCGCATTCACGTTGAGCTTCATCAGCGCGTCGAAGGCCTCGGGTGGAAAATCTTCCAGTTGGGCGCGGTGCTGACGACCGGCATTGTTCACAAGAATGTCGATGGGGCCAGTATCCGCCTCGAAGCCGTCTATCGCGGCACGGACAGCCTCGACCTCGGTCACGTCGAATGGCAGCAGATGCACCTTGTGCCCGGCACCCTTCAGAGCCTCGGCTGCCGCCTCCAGTTTGTCTTGGTCACGTCCATTCAGGATGACGTTCGCCCCGGCTTCCGCCAGCCCCGTGGCCAGAGACAACCCGATGCCCTGCGAAGAACCGGTGACGAGGGCGGTTTTTCCGGAAAGATCGAAAAGCGGATGTGACATGGTGGCTCCTCCTCAACCGGATCATAGGTGGCGCTGTTGCGAAGGCAATGCAAGCCACCCTGTCCACGGGTCGGGTTTGGGCCAGCCCCAATTTCGTGGGTTACTGCGACGGTTGCGTGTGCATCCTGAACGCTTCAACCGCTTCCGAGATCCCGACAGAGGCCTGCGAAGTGGGATAGGGGCCCAGAATGGTTTTACCCACATTGTAGGTGATCCGCGGAGAACCGGCACCCTCGTGCATAACAACGCGCACATCTACGCCTTTGGCTTGAAAAGCGGTTTCCAGCGTCGCGCGCAGCTGGTTGCGGGCTTCCTCCGAGATACTGGAGTTGATGCCATCAACCACGGCCACAATCTCGATCCCCGGCCCGATGCCCGCATAGTTCTGCAACGCTTCAACGGTCAGGCCAAGCGGGCGTAAATTCGGATCTTTGGTGTAATAGAACCATGCCAACGCCAGCACAGACGGCGCGGAGATGATGAGCACAAGCACCACAAGGTAACGCAGATTGGACTGTTGCTTCATAAAAAGAACCCTGGGTAGCTGGTCAGGCTACCCTAGGGTAAAATGTTTCATGATTGGTGAATCCTGCTGCGCCCCTTATGAACGCACCAGCTTTTCATAGGCTTCCGAGATTTCGCGGGTCATCGCGCCCACCTCGAACGTATAGGGTCCGATCTCGCCCACCGGGGTCACTTCGGCGGCAGTGCCGGTCAGCCAGCACTGTTCGAAACCTTCCATCTCTTCGGGCATGATGTGGCGTTCATGCACGGTGATGCCGCGATCTTTCAGCATTCCGATCACGGTTTGCCGGGTGATCCCGTTCAGGATCGCATCGGGGATCGGCGTATGAACTTCGCCATCCTTCACGAAAAAGATATTGGCGCCGGTCGCCTCGGCCACATAGCCACGATAATCCATGAACAGCGCATCCGAGCAGCCTTTGGCTTCGGCGGCGTGCTTCGACATGGTGCAGATCATGTAAAGCCCCGCCGCCTTGGCAGCAGTCGGGATGGTTTCCGGGCTCGGGCGCTTCCATTTCGAGATGTCGAGCTTGGCGCCGTTCATCTTGGCATCGCCGTAATAGTTGCCCCATTCCCAGGCCGCCACGGCCAGACGCACCGGGTTGCGCGCCGACGACACACCCATGTCTTCGCCAGCCCCACGGAAAGCGATGGCGCGCACATAGGCATCGGTCCAGCCATTGGCCTCGAGCACCGCGTATTTCGCCGCTTCGATCTCTTCAACGGTATAGGGGATGGTCATGTCGAGCAGCTCGCCCGATTTCAGCAGCCGCTGGGAATGCTCGACCGACTTGAAGATCTTGCCATTGTAGCAGCGTTCGCCCTCGAACACCGACGACGCGTAGTGCAGCGCATGGGTCAGGATATGCACATTGGCATCGCGCCATTCCACGAGCTTGCCATCGAACCAGATCTTGCCATCGCGATCATCATAGGCACCGGCCATTGCGTTTCTCCTTCCAGACCCATTGAGGATTTTCACATATTGCGCTAGTTAGGTCCGCATCGGACATAATGTTGCGCGAAATCCGGAAATCGCTAGCAGTTGAGTCTTGGAAAGTCAACAAGGCTGACTTAAAACCGTCATTGAAACGAAATTTGTGATCGGAAGGGACGGCGATGAACGATCAGATGGGTCAGGGCAGACCCTCGCTGCTGTTCCTGACCGACGAGGAATTGCGCAAAGGCATCGAAGCGATGTTCTTTGCCTATCGTGGGTTCACCGCCGATCCCGACCGGATTCTGGAAGAGCATGGCTATGGGCGTGCGCATCATCGGGCGCTGCATTTCATCCATCGCAGCCCGGGCACCACGGTGAACAATCTGCTGTCGATCCTCGGCGTCACCAAGCAATC
This sequence comes from Paracoccaceae bacterium, assembly GCA_050288685.1. Classification (GTDB taxonomy): domain Bacteria; phylum Pseudomonadota; class Alphaproteobacteria; order Rhodobacterales; family Rhodobacteraceae; genus Sinisalibacter. The sequence continues at coordinate 111,881 of JBNKEH010000009.1, forward strand.
GCTGAACCGGGTGCTGCGCTCGCTGATTGATGAAGGGCTGGTCGAGGCCCGCGTCGGCACCCGCGACAAGCGCGAACGCCACCTCTACCTGACCGAGATCGGCTCGACGCTGGAGCAAGAGCTGGCCGAGGCCCAGCGCGAGAGAATGCGCGCCGCCTATCGTGAGGCCGGGCCGGAAGCAGTGCGCGGATTTCGTAACGTGTTGGAAGCGATGATGGACCCGGAAATGCGTCATCACTTCAAGCTGTTGAAAGACCCTGACTCATGACCCAACCGGCCCCCGCGCATCTCTTGGTCATCGACAGGGACGAAAGGCTGCGCGAGTTGCTGCGGCAATATCTGCGCAAGCAGGGCTTTCTGGTCAGCCTGGCGCGCGATGGCGACCATGCGCGCCATCTGCTTCTGGGGCTGGATTTCGATCTGGTCGTGCTGGATGCGGGTCTGCCGCTGGCTCCGGCGCTCTGCGAAGAGCTGGACTGCCCGGTTCTGCTCCTGACTGGGCAAGGCACCCCGCCTGCAAGCGCAAAGGAATGGATCGCCAAACCCTTCGAGCCGAAAGTCCTGAGCGCACGGATCAATACGATCCTCGACCGCCGCCCGATCCCGCAGCCGGTGACCCCCAAGACCATCACCTTGGGCGAATTCGCCTTTGATGTAGAGCGTGGGCTTCTGAGCCGTCAGGGCGAACCGGTGCGTCTGACCCGGACCGAGGTGCAATTGCTGCGGATCTTTGCCGAGATGCGGGGCAAGCCGGTGGGGCGTGGCGAGCTGGTGGCGCGGCTAGGCCGAGAAGGGCTGGCCGCCAAGGCTCGCGCGGTAGATGTGCAGATCACCCGGCTGCGGCGCAAACTGGAAGCCGACCCGAAACAGCCCCGTTACCTGCAAACCGTGCGCGGGGCGGGTTATCTTCTGGCGGGCGATTAGACCTTGGAACTCAGGCGCAAAAGGCTCATCTTCGCGCCATGACAACCGCCTATTATTCCCATCCCGACTGCCTGAATCACATCAACCCACCGGGCCATCCCGAACAGGTGGCCCGCCTGCAAGCCGTGGAAGCGGCGCTGGCGGCCCCCGGTTTTGCCGCGCTTGATCGGCGTCTGGCGCCAATGGGCGAGGAAGAGGCGATCCGGCGCGCCCATCCAGCGGTGCAGATCGCCCGCATTCGCGATGCCATTCCCGCCGAAGGGCACAGCCAGATCGACCCCGACACCTGGGCCTCGCCCGGATCGTGGCGGGCGGCGATGCGTGCCGTGGGCGGGGTGACCGCCGCCGTCGATGCGGTATTGGCGGGTGAAGTGACCAACGCCTTTGTCGGTGCCCGCCCGCCCGGCCACCATGCCGAACGCGCCAAGGCGATGGGGTTTTGCCTGTTTTCCAATATCGCCATCGCCGCCCTTCATGCGCTTGAAGTGCATGGGCTCACCCGCGTGGCGATCCTCGATTTCGACGTGCATCACGGTAATGGCACGCAGGATGTGCTCTGGAACGAAAGCCGGATCCATTTTGCCTCGTCCCATCAGATGCCGCTTTATCCCGGCACCGGCGCCCCGCATGAACGCGGCGCCTATTTGCAGATGATGAATGTGCCCCTGAGCGCGGGCACTGGCGGCCCGGAAATGCGTGCAGCCTGGGAGGGGAAGATCCTGCCCTGGATGCGGGAATGGGGGCCGGAACTGGTGCTGGTCTCGGCCGGGTTCGACGCCCACCGCGCCGATCCGCTGGCCGGTTTGCACTGGGAAGCCGAAGATTTCGGCTGGCTCACCCATCGGATTTGCGATCTTGCCGAAGATTGCTGCGATGGGCGGGTGGTCTCGACACTCGAGGGCGGATATGATCTGGAGGCGCTGGCCGAAAGCGTCGGCCAGCATGTGGAAGTCCTGATGGAGCGCGGAGCATGAGCGACAAGCCGGTTGAAGAAATGAGCTTCGAGGAAGCGATGGCGGAACTTGAAGCCGTGGTCGGCCAGCTGGAACGCGGCGACGTGGCGCTGGAGGCCTCGATTGCGCTTTATGAACGCGGCGCCAAGCTGAAAGCGCGCTGCGAGGTGAAGCTGAAAGAGGCCGAAGAAAAAGTGGCCGCGATCACGCTCGACAGCGATGGCAAACCCACTGGCGCCACGCCGGTCGAAGGGCTCTGAATGTTTCCCGCTCGCCTTGCTGAAGCCGCAACGCTCGCTCGCGCCTGCCTGATCGACGCCCTGCCCGCGACCGGCCCGATGGCCGAGCCGATGCGCTATGCGGTGGCAGGCGGCAAGGGGCTGCGCGGATTTCTGGTGCTGGAAGGGGCGCGGATGCTCGGGGTCAGCGACGATATGGCGCGTTATCCGGCGGCGGCCGTCGAAGCGATCCATGCCTATTCGCTGGTGCATGACGATCTGCCCGCGATGGATGACGACGATCTGCGCCGGGGCCAGCCGACCCTGCACAGGAAATGGGATGAAGCCACCGCGATTCTGGCGGGCGACGCGCTGCAATCGACCGCTTTCGAGCTGGTGACCCATCCCGACGCCGGCCCCGCCGAGATCCGGATTGAACTTGCCCGCACTCTGGCCGAAGCCGCCGGGGCCGCTGGCATGGTGCTGGGGCAAGCGCTGGATATTGCGGCAGAAAGTGCCGCTGCTCCGCTGACACTGGACGAAATCATCGCGCTGCAAGCGGGCAAGACCGGGGCCCTGATCCGCTGGTCGGCCGCCGCCGGTGCGCGCCTTGCCGGTCAGGATCCCGCCCCGCTGATCCGCTATGGCGAAGCTCTGGGCCTCGCCTTTCAGATCGCCGACGATGTGCTGGATGTCGAAGGCGACGCCGCCACCGTGGGCAAGGCGGTGGGCAAGGATGCCGATGCGGGCAAGGCAACCTTCGTATCGCTGCTTGGGCTGGAAGCGGCAAAAACCCGCGCAGCCGAACTTGTCGATGACGCCTGCGCCGCTCTTGTGCCATATGGTAGCAAGGCAGAAACCTTGCGAGACGCCGCGCGATTTGTCATTACGCGGAAAGCCTAAGGCAATTTGTGTTCAGGAATTATGATGTCCGACCGCCCCGATACCCCGCTTCTTGATCGTATTCAAAGCCCCGCCGACATGAAGGCGCTGACGCTTGTCGAACTGCGCCAGCTTGCCGACGAGCTACGGGCCGAGACGATCAGCGCGGTGTCGGAAACCGGCGGCCATTTGGGCGCGGGCCTTGGTGTGGTCGAACTGACCGTGGCGCTGCACCATGTGTTCGATACCCCGCGCGACCGGCTGATCTTTGACGTGGGCCATCAGGTTTACCCGCACAAGATCCTGACCGGACGGCGCGACCGCATCCGGACCCTGCGCCAGAAGGGTGGGCTTTCGGGATTCACCAAGCGCAGCGAAAGCCCCTATGACCCGTTCGGCGCGGGCCACAGCTCGACCTCGATTTCAGCGGCAGTGGGTTTCACCATGGCGCGTGAATTGGGCGGCACGCCCGAGGTTGCGCTGGGCGATGCGATTGCGGTGATCGGCGACGGCTCGATGAGCGCGGGCATGGCCTTCGAGGCGATGAACAATGCGGGCCATCTGAAAAAACGCATGTTCGTGATCCTGAACGATAACGAAATGTCGATTGCCCCGCCGGTGGGGGCGCTGTCGAATTATCTCAGCCGCCTTTACGAGGCCGAACCGTTTCAAGAGCTGAAAGCAGCGGCCAAGGGTGCCGTGCGTCTGCTGCCGGAACCGTTTCAGGAAGGCGCCCGCCGGGCCAAGGAAATGCTCAAGGGCATGGCCGTGGGTGGCACGATGTTCGAAGAGCTGGGCTTTTCCTATGTCGGCCCGATCGACGGGCACGATATGGAGCACCTTGTGGGGGTGCTGCGCACCGTCCATGACCGCGCCACCGGCCCGGTGCTGATTCACGTGATCACCAAAAAGGGCAAAGGCTATGCTCCGGCGGAAAACGCCGCCGACAAAGGCCATGCCACCGCCAAGTTCGACGTGCTCACCGGCAAACAGCACAAGCAGCCCTCGAACGCGCCCAGCTACACCTCGGTGTTCGGCAAAACCCTGCTGAGCCTTGCCGAGCAGGATGACAAAGTCACCGGTATCACCGCCGCCATGCCCGATGGCACCGGGATCAAGATGATGGCTGACCGTTTCCCTTCGCGGGTATTCGATGTCGGCATTGCCGAACAGCACGCGGTCACTTTTTCTGCCGCGCTGGCGGCGGGCGGGCTGAAACCGTTCTGCGCGCTTTATTCCACTTTCCTGCAACGCGGCTATGATCAGATTGTGCACGATGTGGCGATCCAGCATCTGCCGGTGCGCTTCATGATCGACCGCGCCGGTCTGGTCGGGCAGGACGGCGCCACCCATGCGGGCAGCTTCGATCTGTCGTTCCTGTGCAACCTGCCGGGTTTCGTGATCATGGCCCCTGCGGACGAAGCCGAGCTGATGCATATGGTCACCACCGCCCATGCGATCAACGATGCGCCTTCGGCGGTGCGTTATCCGCGCGGCGAGGGTGTGGGCATCGATATGCCCGAAGTCGGTAAGGTACTGGAAATTGGCAAGGGCCGGATCGTGCAGAAGGGCACCCGCGTTGCGCTTCTGTCGCTCGGCACAAGGCTCGATCACGCGATGAAGGCCGCCGAACGGCTGGCCCAGCGAGGCATCACCCCCACCGTGGCCGATGCCCGTTTCGCCAAACCGCTGGACGAAGCGCTGATCCTCGATCTGGCGCGCAACCACGAAGTGCTGATCACCATTGAGGAAGGCGCCATCGGTGGCTTCGGTAGTCAGGTGGCGCAGCTTCTGGCCGAAAACGGCATGTTCGACGACGGCCTGCGCTATCGGTCTATGGTGCTGCCCGATTCCTTTATCGACCATGCCAGCCCCGATGAAATGTATGAATCGGCGGGCCTGACCGCCGCCGACATCGAGGCGAAGGTGCTCAAGGCGCTCGGAATTGCCGAAATTGCGGCAAAACGGGCCTGATTTCGCCATAAGCTGAAACCCGCTTGCAACACTCCGGGGTCTCTGGGCTGTAGATCGGCACAGAGACTCGACTCGTGGGTTTATGGGTACGAAAATTACACATCAAATAAAAAGCCTAGGGTCTGACACTATGAAAAAGCTTGTACTTGGGACCGCCTTCGCGCTTGCCGCGAGTTCCGCCATGGCTGGGTCGCTCGCCGATCCGGTGGTTGAGCCGGAAATCGTGATCGAACAAGCCGCGACCTCGTCGATGAACCAGCACATCCTGCCGCCGCTGTTGTTCGTGCTCATCGTCGCGGGCGCGCTGGCGATTCGCTAAAAGAACCAAGGGTAACGGTTCCTGAACAGGGCGCCTCCGGGCGCCCTATTCCTTTTCCTGCTCCAAAAGCGCGGCAAGCCCTTCGCGGTAGCTTGGATAGAGCAGCCTGACCCCAAGCGCCTGCCTGATCCTGTCGTTTCGCACCCGTTTCGATTCCGCATAGAAGCTGCGCGCCATCGGCGTCATCTCGGCTGTGGCGAAATCTTCCTCGGGCGGCAGCGCCACGCCGATCAGCCGGGCGGCATAGGCCAGCACGTCCTGCGGCGGGGCGGCCTCATCATCGCAGACATTATAGATGGCGCCCGGATCGGGCTCTGCGATCGAGGCCATCAGCACCTCGGCAATGTCATCGACATGGATGCGCGAAAACACCTGCCCCGGCTTCACAATCTGGCGCGCCGTGCCGCGCCGGACCTTGGCAAAGGGGCCGCGCCCCGGCCCGTAGATGCCCGCTAGCCGGAAAATATGCAAAGGCAGCCCGGTTTCGGCCGCCAATGCCTGCCACTGACTTTCGGCCAGCACCCGCTGATGCCCGCGCTTTGTCGAGGGGGTCAGCGGCGTGGTCTCGTCGACAAAGCCGCCCTGATGGTCGCCATAAACGCCAGTGGTCGACAGATAGCCCACCCAGCGAAACTGCCCGGCGCGGGCGGCGATCTGATCGCGCAGGACCGCCAGAACCGGATCGCCGGCATCGTCTGGCGCGGTTGAGATCAACAGATGGCTGGCGGCATCGAGCGCCTCGGTCATATCAGCACCGGGCCAAAGCTGCGCCTCGACCCCTTCGCCGCTCAAAGCCTCGGCCTTGTCTGCGCTGCGCGTGGTGCCGATCACCCGCCAGCCCTCTGCCATCAACCGCCGCCCGAAAGCGCGCGCCGAATATCCATGCCCGAAGGAAAGAAGCGTCTTTTTCATGCAGCCATTTTGCGGGCCTCGCGGCGCGATGCAAGGGGTTGAACTCGCCGGGGCTTTCACCACTATTGGTCTATGACACAGACAGATTTCAAATCATGGCCCGACACCGCCCCGCATCTTGTTGCGGTGGCCGCTGGTCGCGCACCTGCCGATACGGTGATCCGGGGCGGCAGGCTTGTAAACGTTCAAACCCGTGAAATTCTCGATGGCTGGCAAGTCGCCATCGCCAAGGGACGCTTTGCCTATGTCGGCCCCGATGCCAGCCATTGCATCGGCGAGGCCACCGAGGTGATCGAGGCCGAAGGGCGTTATATCATCCCCGGCCTGTGCGACGCGCATATGCATATCGAAAGCGGGATGCTGACCCCCGCCGAATTTGCCCGCGCCGTTATTCCGCATGGCACCACCAGCATGTTTGTCGATCCGCATGAGATCGCCAATGTGTTGGGGCTCGACGGCGTGCGCCTGATGCATGACGAAGCGCTGCTGCAGCCGGTGAACATCTTCACCCAGATGCCCTCTTGCGCGCCCTCGGCGCCGGGGCTGGAAACCACCGGCTATGAGATCAGCGCCGAGGATGTGGCCGAGGCGATGACCTGGCCGGGCATTGTTGGCCTTGGCGAGATGATGAACTTCCCCGGCGTGATCGCGGCAGACCCGCAGATGCTGGCCGAGATTGCCGCCACCCAGAACGCGGGCAAAACCGTGGGCGGGCATTACGCCAGCCCCGATCTTGGCCCGAATTTCCATGCCTATGTGGCAGGCGGCCCGGCGGATGATCACGAAGGCACCTGCGAAGCCGACGCCATCGTCCGCGTGCGTCAGGGCATGAAAAGCATGATGCGGCTGGGCAGCGCCTGGTACGATGTCGAAACCCAGATCACCGCTGTCACCAAAAAGGGGCTGGACCCGCGCAACTTCATCCTTTGCACCGATGATTGCCATTCCGGCACGCTGGTGAACGATGGCCATATGAACCGTGTGGTGCGCCATGCGATTTCCTGCGGGGCCGAACCGCTGGTCGCCCTGCAAATGGCCACGATCAACACCGCCACGCATTTCCAACTGGAGCGCGAGCTGGGTTCGATCGCGCCGGGGCGGCGGGCCGATGTGATCCTGACCTCTGACCTCACCACGCTGCCGATCGAACTGGTGATCGCACGCGGAGTAGTCGTGGCGCGTGACGGCGACATTCTTGTGGATACCCCGCATCTGAACTGGCCCGACAGTGCCCGCAACACCGTGCATCTGGGCAAGACCCTTCAGGGCGCGGATTTTGAAATCCAGGCCCCCGAGGGCGCCAATAGCGTCACCGCCAAGGTGATCGGGGTGATCGAAAATCAGGCCCCGACCAAGGCGCTAACCGCCGATCTGTCGGTGGCCGATGGCATCGTGCAAACCGACGAGGCCAATGACGTGGCGCAGATCGCGCTGGTGGAACGCCATCGCGGCACTGGCGGCGTGACCAACGGTTTTGTCTCCGGTTTCGGCTACAAGGGCAAAATGGCGATAGCCTCGACCGTGGCCCATGACAGCCACCACATGATCGTGGTAGGCACCTCGCGCGAAGACATGGCACTGGCGGCCAATCGTCTGGGCGAGGTCGGCGGCGGCATCACCGTGTTCCGCGATGGCAAGGAAGTCGCGCTGGTAGAGCTGCCGATTGCCGGGCTGATGAGCGAAGAACATGCCAGCACCGTGGCCCTGAAGGCCGACCGCATGGTCGAAGCGATGGCCGAATGCGGCTGCACGCTCAACAACGCCTATATGCAGCACTCGCTGCTCGCGCTTGTTGTCATACCCGAGTTACGCATTTCTGATTTGGGGCTTGTCGATGTGACCAAGTTTGAAATCACCAATTTGTTTGAGGAGGTCTGATGACCCCGAACCCGCTGACGCTGCCGATTGTGACCCCCGGCATTCCGGAACCCGAAACCTTCACCGATCCGGCGGCCGCCGTGGCGCGACTTCAGGAGTTGTATGACGAGGCCTGCGATTTTCTGAGCGCGAAGTTTTCCAACGCCGCCGCTGCGCCTGTGATGCCGGATAGCCGCTATCGCGCCTATTACCCCGAGATCCGCCTGCGCACGATCTCGCACGCCCAGACCGACAGTCGGCTGAGCTTTGGCCATGTGGCGGGACCGGGCACCTATTCGGCCACGATCACCCGGCCCGATCTGTTTCGGTCTTACCTGACCCAGCAAATCCGGCTGCTGATCGAAAATCACGGCGTGCCGGTTTCCATCGGGCTGTCCTCCACCCCGATCCCGGTGCATTTCGCCGTGGCCGGGCGCGACATCACCGTACCCCAACAGGGCGCGATGGCGTTTCCGCTGCGCGACGTGTTCGACGTGCCCGATCTGGCCAATACCAACGACAATATCGTCAACGGGCTGGGCTATCACCACGAAGACGGCTCCTATCCGCTGGCGCCCTTCACCGCGCAGCGCGTCGATTATTCGCTGGCGCGGCTGGCCCATTACACCGCCACCGACCCGGTGCATTTCCAGAACCATGTTCTGTTCACCAACTACCAGTTCTATGTCGAGGAATTCGAAGCCTATGCCCGCAAGGTGCTGGCGGACCCCGACAGCGGCTATACCGCGTTCGTTTCCCCCGGAAACACGGTCATCACCACGGCGGATGGCGAAATTCCGGTTCTGCCGAAGCTGCCGCAGATGCCCACCTATCACCTCAAGCGCGCCGATGGCGGCGGGGTGACGCTGGTGAATATCGGCGTTGGGCCCTCGAATGCGAAAACCGCCACCGATCATATTGCGGTGCTGCGCCCCCATGCCTGGCTGATGGTTGGCCATTGCGCCGGCCTGCGCAATTCGCAGCGGCTGGGCGACTTCGTTCTGGCCCATGCCTATCTGCGCGAAGACAAGGTGCTTGATGCTGATCTGCCCACCTGGGTGCCGATCCCACCGCTGGCGGAAATCCAGATCGCGCTGGAAAGTGCCGTGGCCGAGGTAACCGAGCTCGAAGGCTTCGAGCTGAAGCGGATCATGCGCACCGGCACCGTGGCGAGCTTTGACAACCGCAACTGGGAGCTGCGCGAGCATTCCGGCCCGGTCATGCGGCTCAGCCAATCGCGTGCGGTCGCGCTGGATATGGAAAGCGCCACCATCGCCGCCAACGGATTTCGCTTTCGCGTCCCTTACGGAACGCTGCTGTGCATTTCCGATAAACCGCTTCACGGCGAGCTGAAATTGCCGGGCATGGCGAGCGAATTTTACACCTCGCAAGTCAGTCGACATCTGCTGATTGGGATTCGGGCGATGGAGCGTTTGCGCGACATGCCGCTTGAGCGAATCCACAGTCGGAAACTGCGAAGCTTCGATGAAACAGCCTTCCTGTAACGGAAAGTCGGAAAAAAGACGAAAAGCCGTTATTTTTTGCCCCTCAGGGCGACACAAAATCTTGTGTGCCCCAAACACATTACGTTAAATGCCCGCAATGAAACCCCAATAAACGGGACATGAGGAGACACTACATGGCAAAACCGATGACCAAGACCCAGCTCGTGGCCGCTCTCGCTGAGGAAATGGATTCCGATAAGAAAACCGCCTCGGCAGCTCTGGACGCGATTGTGTCGATTATCACCAAAGAAGTGTCGGGCGGTGGTGCCGTGACTCTGCCCGGCGTGGGCAAATTCTACCTGCGTGAGCGCCCCGAGCGCATGGTGCGCAACCCCGCCACCGGTGAGCAGATCAAGAAAGAGTCAGACAAGGTGGTGAAAGTGACCATCGCCAAGGCTCTGAAAGACGCTGCCAACGGCTGAGCTTGCGCCTAGTTCGCAATCTATTAGGGTCGCCCAACGGCGGCCCTTTTCTTTGGAGTGGTGATGGATTTTCGCGCAATTTTCATGGGGCTGGCCTTTGCCCTGATGTGGTCTTCGGCCTTCACCTCGGCGCGGATCATCGTGGCCGATGCGCCGCCACTTCTGAGCCTGTCGATGCGGTTTCTGATTTCGGGCGTGATCGGCATCACCATTGCTGCCGCCTTGGGGCAGAAAATCCGCCTGCCGCGCAGCCAGTGGGGCTCGGTGGTGATTTTCGGGGTCAGCCAGAACGCCATCTATCTGGGCTTCAACTTCATCGCCATGCAATCCATCGAAGCAGGCTTTGCCTCGATCATCGCCTCGTCGATGCCGCTGATCGTGGCCTTTCTAGGCTGGATCGTGTTCCGCGACCGGCTGTCACCGCTGACCCTTGGCGGGTTGGTTCTGGGCTTTGCCGGGGTCGGGCTGATCATGGGCACGCGCATTTCGGGCGGAGTCGACATCGTCGGTATGGCGCTTTGCGTGGTCGCCTCGCTGGCTCTGGCAGTGGCGACGCTGACGGTGCGCAAGGCTGCAGGTGGCGGCAACCTTCTGATGGTGGTCGGGCTGCAAATGCTGGTCGGGGCCGTGGTTCTGGCCCCGTTCGGACTGATCTTTGAGCCGATGAGTGCCAATCTCAGCCCCAAGCTGGTAATCGCTTTCCTCTACACCACCCTGGTGCCCGGCCTTGCCGCAACCTGGGTTTGGTTTGCGCTGGTGGGTCGGATCGGGCCTGTCCGCGCCTCGACCTTCCATTTTCTCAACCCGTTCTTCGGCGTCGGCATCGCTGCGGTGCTCTTGGGCGAACACCTTGGAATGCTTGATATTCTCGGCGTCGCCATCATCACCGTCGGCATCCTTGCCGTGCAACTTTCGAAACAAAAGCCAACACAGTCGTGATCCGGCGTCAGCCGAAGTTCATGTGACTGTGGACGGCCGCCGCCGCTAAGGTGGCTGCCATGGAATTTGTACTCGCATATGCCGCTGGCCTCATCACCCTGGTAAACCCCTGCGTTCTGCCGGTGGTGCCGATTGTCATCGGATCGGCGCTTTCGGCGCACCGGCTGGGGCCCATCGCCCTTACCGCCGGAATGAGCCTGAGCTTTGTAGCCTTCGGGCTGGCGATCACCTCGTTTGGCTATGCCATCGGCCTGACCGAAGAGCTTCTGGCCCAGATCGGCGCGGTGATCATGCTCGGCTTCGGGCTGGTGCTGCTGGTGCCGCGCGCCAATGCCGTCTTTGCCATCGCCACCGCCGGGCTATCGGCCCGTGCCGATACCGGGTTCAGCGCTGCGCCCAGCGGGCTGACCGGGCAATTCGCCGGGGGCCTGCTGCTCGGCGCGATCTGGAGCCCCTGCATCGGCCCCACTCTGGGCGGGGCCATCGCGCTGGCCGCTCAGGGCGCGAGCCTTGTGCATGCCGGCGCCGTCCTCGCGGCCTATGCGCTGGGCATTTCCAGCCTGATGCTCGCCCTCGCCTTCGGCCTGCGCGCTACAACGCTCCGGCGTTTCTCATCTGCCGCCAAGCCGGTGATGGGCGTCGCCTTCCTGCTGGTGGGGGTGATGATCCTCTCCGGCGCCAACCACATGATCGAGGCCTGGCTGCTCAGCCACATGCCCGCATGGCTTGTCGATTTCTCAGTCTCCATTTGAAGGAAACCCCCATGGACCGCCGTCACTTCCTTGTAACCCTCTCTGCCACCGCCCTGCTTCCTGCCCTCGCCCATGCCGATACGCTCGACTATGTGCCGGGCCTGATCAACGAACGGCTTGATGCGGGCGAAACCGTGCTGGTCGACTTCTTCGCCCCGTGGTGTGGCACCTGCCTTGCTCAGCACCGGGTGATCGACCGGCTGAAAGCCACCAACCCGGCCTATGGGCAAAAGATCACCTTCATCGTCGTCGATTGGGACACCTATAGAGACACTGATCTGGCCAAATCGCTGCAAGTGCCGCGCCGGTCGACCCTGATCGCGCTCAGCCCCGACCGCACCGAAATCGGCAGGGTCGTGGCTGATACGTCAGAAAAAGGCATCAAGGCGCTGCTGGATCAGGCGCTGGCCGCCGCCTCGGTTTAGGCCGGGGCTGCCAGATAGGGCTGTTCCACTGCCATGGCCCAGGCATAGGCGGGCCGGGCGGTGACCCGCGCGATCCAGGCCTGCACCTTGTCATCGGTCGGGGCCCAGTCGGGGAACCACAGATAGGGTGCCTGAATCAGGTAGTCGGCAGCGCTGATATTTTCGCCGAGCAGATAGGGGCGGCCATCGGCAAAGGCCAAGATCAATCGCGCTTCAACCTCGGACACCCCCCGGAACGCCGCCGTCAGGAATGGATGCGACAGCCCAGCCGCCGCGAGAACGTAAACCGGCTCGAACACGCCCTGATACCAGAACAGCCAGGTCAGATAGTCGCCACGTCCGGGACCGCCGACCGCCGGGCCAATCTGCGCCTCGGGAAACATGTCGGAAAGATAGAGCATGATCGCCGCGCTTTCGGTGATCAGCCTGTCGCCATCTTGCAGCGCAGGCACCTTGCCTTCGGGATGCGGGTTGGTCGGATCGCGGCCACCAGAGCCATTTTGCCGTGGAATAGTGACGTATTTGAGGGCGATCTTATCGCGCAGACCGAACTCGTCGATCAGCGCAAGCATCCGCGTCGCGCGGGAGTGGTGGGAATGATAGAGGGTGAGCATCGCGCTTTCCTTTCAGGTGACATCTCTGGTCTGCGGCGGTTATACTCGGGTCATCCTGACAGTTTCCGGCAGTAGCACGATGGCCCGATCCGACCGCCTGTTTCGCCTTCTCGATGCGCTGCGCCGTCTGCCCGCGCCGGTGACGGCCGCGCGTCTGGCGATAGAAACCGGCGTGTCAGACCGCACGATTTACCGAGATATAGAGACGCTTCGGGCCGGTGGGGCGATCATCGATGGCGAAGCCGGGTTCGGCTACAGCCTGACCGAAGATCCCAGCCTGCCGCCGCAGATGTTTGACCGGCTGGAGCTGGAAGCGGTGGTGTTGGGGCTTGGGCAGCTTAGTTGGATGGGCGATCCTGCGCTGTCAGAGGCCGCCGACCGGGCGCTGGCCAAAATCACCGCCACCCTGCCCCCGAGCAAGGCCGAAGCCGCCCGGCATGTGGCGCTGCTCTCTTTCATCTTCGAGCCACAGCCCGATGTGCCGCCGCATCTGGCCCTGTTGCGCGATGCCGCCTGGGCCGAACGCGCGGTTCAGATCGCCTATACCGACCGCACTGGAGCCCAAAGCCAACGCAAGGTCTGGCCGCTGGCGGTGGTCTATACCGACCGCGAATCCTGGCTGATGGTCTGGTGCTGCCTGCGCCGCGATTTCCGACGCTTCAAGATTTCGCGGATCACCGAGGTGGCGGAAACCGGCGAAAGTTTCCGCCCGCGCCGGGTGCCACTGCTGCGCGAGATGCTCGAATATCTACGCGACCGTAATTAGTCTCTAATACGGGGCTTTCTATCCTTCTGTCGCAAATTGCGCGGCAGGCTTTGCGGCAGCGAGTCGCGCCACCGGACCCACACCCCTCATTCTCGTCTGGACAGAGCGCTGCATTCCTGAAATCCTGCCTCTGATGGTGCTGGCCTTAACGGGCCGGCTGAAAAGGGAACACGGTGCAAGCTTTGACTTAACTCCGTGACTGCCCCCGCAACTGTAAGCGGCGAGCAACCCCGACGGACACCACTGAACCCAAGGGTTCGGGAAGGTTCGGGGACGCAGCGACCCGCAAGTCAGGAGACCTGCCATCTCGGATGCGGATCCCCGCATCTTGGTCACCTTTAACCCGGGCGGGGTGCCCTGGGACGGAGTATTGAGATGGACCAGACAGGCCCGCATATATCGCCGTTGCCGCACTGCCTCTGCCCTTTGCGCGGAGGGCGCGATGCTATTGGAACGAACACTCTCACAACTCGATATAGGCTCTATTTCGCCTGAACGGGCCACGGAAATGGGCCGGATGGGCTATCTGCAATGGCTGGGCGCGCTGCCCGGGCGCGTGAATTATGCGCGCGAGGCGATGCGGGCACATGCCATGGCCGAGCCCTTTGCCAAAGGCTCACCCGCCGTCGCGGTGTTCTGCGCGCTGCTGCGCGACTCGATGCAGATCCCGCCCAGAGCCCTGCCGCTCGCCCTGCCGGAACGGCAACGGCGCGGCGGCGCTCAGGCCCGGCGAATGCGGCTCTAATTCAGGGCTTTTTGGCGCTCAGCCGATCTGGCCGCGCGGCCCTTCGCCCACCTGCGCGCGGTGCAGCAGCAGGTGATCGAGGATCACGCAGGCCGCCATCGCTTCCCCCACCGGTACGGCACGAATCCCAACGCAGGGATCGTGCCGGCCTTTGGTGACGATTTCAGCGTTTTCGCCTGATTTCGTGACGGTCTGGCGGGTTTTCAGGATCGAGCTGGTGGGCTTCACCGCGAAACGCACGACGATGTCCTGCCCGGTGGAAATCCCGCCCAGAATGCCGCCCGCGTGGTTGGAGCTGTAAACCGGCTGACCATCGTTCCCCATGAAGATCTCATCGGCATTCTCTTCGCCGGTGAGCATAGCCGCCGCCATACCTTCGCCGATCTCGACGCCCTTCACCGCGTTGATAGACATCATCGCGGCAGCCAAATCAGTGTCTAACTTGGCATAAATCGGGGCCCCCAGCCCAGCGGGCGCGCCCTTGATCACCACTTCGCAGATCGCCCCGACCGAGCTTCCGGATTTGCGCAGCCCATCAAGATAATCTTCCCAGACCTTCGCCGCCTCAGCATCGGGCACCCAGAACGGATTGCGCTCGATCTCGCCCCAATCGAACCGGGCGCGGTCGATCTCGTGTACACCCATTTGGGTCATGTAACCCCTGATCTCGATCCCGGGTGCCAGCAGTTTCAGTGCCTCGCGGGCCAGCCCCCCCGCCGCCACCCGTGCCGCGGTTTCGCGCGCCGAACTGCGCCCGCCACCACGCGGATCGCGAATGCCGTATTTCAGCCAATAGGTGATGTCGGCATGGCCCGGGCGGAACTTTTCGGCGATCTCCGAATAGTCTTTCGAGCGTTGATCGGTGTTTTCGATCATCAGCTGCACCGGGGTGCCGGTGGTCATGCCCTCATAGACACCAGACAGGATCTTCACCTCATCAGGCTCGCGCCGCTGGGTGGTGAACTTGTTCTGCCCCGGTTTGCGCCGGTCCAGCCAGTGTTGCAGCATCTCGGGGGCGATCTTCACCCCCGGCGGCACGCCATCAACCGTGGCCCCCAGCGCTGGCCCATGGCTTTCACCCCAGGTGGTAACGCGGAAGATATGTCCAAAGCTGTTCATCATGGCCGGGCTCCCTTTGGCACTCGTTTAGGCGTTTGAGCTTGCACGGGCAAGCGTTCAGGCATAGGGTCCGCGCCACCTCGGGGTGCTGGGAAACCGGCTGAGACGCGCAAGCGGACCCGTTGAACCTGAACCGGCTAACACCGGCGGAGGGAAGGTATTCGGCATGACGCACGAGCTTTTTCTTCGCCCATTACCCAATGGAGCGATCTATGAAGTATATCCCCGCCCTGTTTCTGGCCCTCGCGGCCACACCGCTCAGCGCCGAGACGCTGACCGTCTACGCGCCCGACTATTTCGCCTCGGAATGGGGCCCCGGCCCGGCGATCAAAGCCGCCTTCGAGGAAAAATGCGACTGCGAGTTGGAATTCGTCACTGGCGATCTGCTGCCGCGCCTGCTCCTGGAAGGCAAGATCACCAAGGCCGATGTGGCCATCGGCTTTGACAGCGACATGACCCAAAAAGCGCGCGAAAGCGGGCTGTTTGCCCCGCATGGCGTTGACCTCTCGCCGTTGACCCTGCCGGTTGCCTGGACCGATGACACCTTCCTGCCGTTTGACTGGGGCTATGTTGCCTTCGTCTATGACAACACCAAGATCCCCAACCCGCCGCAGAGCTTTGAAGAGCTGGTGAACGCACAGGAAGACTGGAAGATCGCCATTCAGGATCCGCGCGCCTCGATTTCGGGCCTGTCGCTGGCGCTCTGGGTCGATCAGGTGTTTGGCGACGGCGCGAAAGACGCCTGGATGAAGCTTGCCCCGAAAATCACCAATGTCACCAAAGGCTGGTCGGAGGCCTACGGGCTCTTCACCGATGGCGAAGTGGATATGGTGCTGAGCTACACCACCTCGCCCGCCTATCACATCATCGCCGAAGAGGATCAGACCAAATCGGCGGCGCTGTTCAGCGAAGGTCATTACATGACGGTCGAGCTGGCGGCGAAGCTGGCGGGCACCGATCAGCCGGAGCTGGCGGATGAGTTCATGAACTTCATCCTGTCGAAAGAGTTCCAAGAGATCATCCCGACCGCCAACTGGTCTTACCCGGCGGCGCTGCCGGAAAGCGAATGGCCCGAAGCCTTCTCGCAGCTCAACTACCCGGAAAAGGCGATCTATCTGGACGAGGCTGAAGCCGCAGCGCGGCGTGACCCGGCGATTGCAGCATGGCAAGACGCCTTTACCCAATAAGCCTCTGGCCGGGGCGGGTGGCACTGGCGCTGGTCGCCGCCATCAGCCTCGGTACGCTTGTGGCGGTCGCGCTGCGTGCCGAAGGCATCGGCGCGATCACCCGCTACGATTGGCTCGCCATCCGGTTCACACTGGTACAGGCGAGCCTTTCGGCGCTCATTTCAGTGGGCGTTGCCATTCCGGTTGCCCGGGCGCTGGCCCGGCGCAGCTTTGCCGGCCGTCGCCTGCTGATCACCCTGTTGGGGGCGCCCTTCATCCTGCCGGTCATCGTGGCCATTCTGGGCCTGATTGCCGTGTTCGGGCGCAAGGGCATCCTGTCGCAACTGCTGATTTGGGCTGGATTAGAGCCTGTTTCGATCTACGGCTTTCACGGCGTGATCCTGGCGCATGTGTTTTTCAACCTGCCACTGGCCACGCGGCTGATCCTGCAAGGTTGGCTGTCGATCCCGGCCGAACGCTTCCGCCTTGCCGCCGCGTTGGGTTTCACCTCGCGCGACATCGCCCGGGTGCTGGAGCGCCCGATGTTGCGGCAGGCTCTGCCCGGCGCCTTTCTGGTGATCTTTCTCATTTGCCTTACTTCCTTTGCCGTGGCGCTGGCGCTGGGTGGCGGGCCGAAGGCCACCACCGTTGAACTCGCGATCTATCAGGCCTTTCGCTTCGATTTCGACCTTGGCAAAGCAGCACTTCTGGCGCTGGTGCAGGTGGTGATCGCGGGCAGTGCCGCGCTCTTGACCCTGCGCGTCAGCCTGCCCGCCGAGCTGGGCACCGGGCTTGACCGCACCGTTACCCGCTGGGATGCCGCCACGCCCGGTCTCAGGCTGCTGGATGGGCTGTTCATCGCGCTTGCAGCTTTGTTCCTGCTGCTGCCGCTTGCAATGATCACGCTGAGAGGCGTGGCCGGGATCAGCGAGCTTTCCGTGTCGATCATTGGTGCCAGCCTGCGCTCGCTTGCCGTCGCACTTGGCTCTGCCGCGCTCACCATCAGCCTTGCTCTGCCGATTGCCGGGCTCGCGGTGCTGCGCCGCTCGCAGTTGGTCGAGGCAATCGGCACCCTCACCATCGCCGCCTCGCCGCTGGTTATGGGCACCGGGCTTTACATTCTGCTCTACCCGGTTGCCGACCCAACCGCCCTCGCCTTGCCGGTGACGGCGCTGGTGAACGCGGTGATGGCGCTGCCCTTTGCCCTGCGGGCCATTCTGCCTATTTTGGCTGGAATAGAGACTGATTTTGGCCCTCTGGCCGATGGGTTGGGAATGCGCGGCCTTGCCCGTTTGCGCCTGCTCTGGTTGCCGCGTCTGCGCCACCCGCTTGGCTTTTCCGCCGGTCTGGCCGCCGCATTGAGCATGGGTGATCTGGGTGTGATCACATTGTTCGGCAGCACCGAAGGCGGCACCCTGCCCCTGCAGCTTTACCGGCTTATGCTGGCCTATCGCATGGATGCGGCGATGGCGGCGGCGCTGCTGCTTCTGGCGCTGTCGCTGGCGCTGTTCTGGATTTTCGACCGCGGAGGGCGAATTGATGCTGATACTTGATCACCTCAAGGTCTCGCTCGACGATTGGACGCTGAGTGCCGATCTCAAAATCGAGACCGGCGCGCGCATCGCGGTGCTTGGCCCTTCGGGGGCCGGGAAATCGACCCTGCTCGCGGCAATAGCCGGGTTTCAGCCGGTCAGCGCGGGCCGGGTGCTTTGGAATGGCGAAGACCTGACCAAGGCCCAACCGGCCGCGCGTCCGGTCTCGATGATCTTTCAGGACAACAACCTGTTCCCGCATCTGACCGCCGCGCAGAATGTCGGGCTTGGCCTGCGCTCCGATCTGCGCCTGCGGCCCGAGGATCTCGCCCGCGTCGAGGCGGCGCTGGAGCGGGTCGGGCTGACCGGGTTTGGCTCGCGCAAGCCGGGGCGTCTCTCGGGCGGTCAGGCGGCGCGTGTGGCGCTTGCCCGGGCGCTGCTGCGTCACAAGCCGCTGATGCTGCTCGACGAACCCTTCGGCGCGCTGGGGCCTGCCCTGAAGGCCGAGATGCTGGCGCTGGTGGGCGAGCTGGCCGAGGAAACCGGCGCGACGCTCCTGATGGTCAGCCACGAGCCGGAGGATGCCAAGGTGCTGGCCGATCACGTGGTGCTGGTGGCCGATGGGCTGGCGCATCCGCCAGTGCCCACGGCGGAGATCTTCACCAACCCGCCCGAGGCGCTCAGCGACTATCTCGGCAAATAAAAAGGGCGCCCGCGAGGCGCCCTTTTCAATCTGTTGCTCTCGATCAGAGATCGGCTTCTTTGCCGTTATGCTTGACCGGGTACCACAGCTTTTTGTTGGCGAGGTAGAGCAGCGAAGACAGCAGCACCAGAAGCACCACACCGATCGCACCGGCATGTTTGCGCTGAGACATTTTCGGCTCAGCCGCCCACATCAGGAAGGCCGCAACGTCTTGGGCCATCTGCTCGCTCGTCGCTTTGGTGCCATCGTCATATTCAACGAGGTCATCCGAAAGCTGCGGCGGCATACGCACCCAGCCGCTCGAGAAAGCGGTGTTTTCATAGAGCGTCTGACCCGCCACTTCGCTTTCTTCGCCGGTGAAGCCAAGAAGGTAGCTGGCGATGTATTCCGGGCCGCCAATGCCGTTCAGCAACTGGCTGATACCGGTGCCATAGGGGCCATGGAAGCCGGCACGGGACTTCGCCATCAGCGAAAGATCCGGACCATAGGCGGCTTCGGTCGACATCGCCGGGAAGTGATCCGCGGGGGTCAGCGCACGGTACTCGTCGTTCGCCACATCATAGAGGCCCGGGTTGGCATATTCGTCGTTCACCGAGAACTCGGCGGCATAGGCCCGCACTTCGTCTTCGGTGTAGCCAAGGCCACCCGGCTCGGAAAGCGCCCGGATCGGCACGTATTTCAGCCCGTGACAGGCCGAGCACACCTCGGTGAAGACTTTCAGACCGCGCTGAAGCTGCGCCTGATCGTAGGCGCCAAGCGGCCCTTCGAACGAGAAGGCGAAGTCTTCGATATGGCCGCCTTCATTGGCCAGCACCGCCCCGGCGGAGAAGCTCAGCGACGACGCCACGAGCGCGGTGAGGGTGAGTTTCCTGATCATGATTCTTGATCCTTTCTCTACGCTCACTCAGCCGCCGAGCCAGAGGCTTCGGGGTAGTGGTGGTTGAAGTCTTCTTCGATGGTCAGCGGCGGGGTTTGCGCCTTTTCGGTCCAGCCAAGCACCGGCAGGATCACGAAGAAATAGGCAAACCAGTAGGTCGCCGCAGCGAGCGAAATGTAGTCATAGGGGTGCGTCGTCGCCTGGGCGCCCACCCACATCAGAACCACGAAGTCGATCACCAGCAGACGGAACCACCATTTGAACGCCGGACGGTACTGGCCCGAACGGGTTTTGGAGGTATCCAGCCACGGAGCCAGCGCCATCGCGATGATCGCACCGAACATCGCCAGAACGCCGAAGAACTTCGCATCGACGATGCCACCGGTGATGAAGCTGACGATTTGAACCACCCAGACGGTGTTATCAAAGGCACGCAGGATCGCGTAGAAGGGCAGGAAGTACCATTCCGGCACGATATGCGCAGGCGTCGCCAGCGGGTTGGCTTCAATGTAGTTATCCGGGTGGCCGAAGTAGTTCGGCATGAAGCCGACAACCGCGAAGAACACCAGCAGAACCACAGCCAGAGCGAACAGGTCTTTGATCACGAAATAGGGCCAGAAGGGCAGTGTGTCCTTCTTCACGACCTCTTTCGAATCACGCCGTACTTCCACACCGGTCGGGTTGTTGTTGCCGGTGGTGTGGAACGCCCAGATGTGAACGGCGACGAGCGCGGCGATCACGAAGGGCAGCAGGTAGTGCAGCGAGAAGAAGCGGTTCAGCGTGGCGTTGTCCACCGCCGGCCCGCCCAGCAGCCATTGCTGAAGGTCCGGCCCGATGAAGGGGATAGCGCCGAACAGGCCGGTGATCACGGTTGCACCCCAGAACGACATCTGCCCCCAGGGCAGCACGTAACCGAGGAAGCCGGTGGCCATCATCAGCAGGTAGATCAGCATGCCGATGATCCAGGTCACTTCGCGCGGGGCTTTGTACGAGCCGTAGAACAGGCCGCGGAAGATGTGGATATAGACGGCAAGGAAGAACAGCGAAGCGCCGTTGGCGTGCAGATAGCGCAGCATATGGCCGCCATTCACATCGCGCATGATATGCTCGATCGAGGCGAAGGCCATTTGCGTGTTCGGCGTGTAATGCATCACCAGGATAACGCCGGTGACGATTTGCAGCACCAGAACGAAGGCCAGAACGATGCCCCAGATCCACCACCAGTTCAGGTTTTTCGGGGTGGGAATCATCAGCGTGTTATAGGCCAGCGAGACTACCGGAAGACGCTCGTGCAGCCAGTTTTCGAACCGCGTTTTCGGCTCGTAATGATCGTGCGGGATACCCGACATGATTTCCTCCCTTAACCCAGCTTGATCGTCGTATCGTCGACGAAGGCGGCGATCGGAACCGGCAGGTTGCGCGGCGCCGGGCCTTTACGGATGCGCGCGGCGGCATCGTAATGCGAACCGTGGCAGGGGCAGTACCAGCCGTGGTAATCGCCAGCGCCATCGCCCAGCGGCACACAGCCCAGATGGGTGCAAACGCCCATCACCACCAGCCATTTTTCGTCCGCATCGAGGGTGCGGTTTTCGTCGGTGGCATCGGCATCGGCGCCCAGATTGTCGTTGCGCGCGTTCCGGTCGACGAGATCTTCCAGCGGCACTTCCTTGGCGAAGGCAATCTCTTCGTCGGTGCGGTGGCGGATGAAGACCGGCTTGCCGAGCCATTTCACCGTCAGCTGCGTGCCCTCTTCGATGCCGGAGACATCGACGCGGATCGAGCTCATTGCGCGAACGTCGGCGGAGGGATTCATCTGGTTAATCAGCGGCCAAACAGCGGCCCCAGCCGTCACGGCAGCAGCGCCGCCGGTGGCATAATAAAGGAAATCCCGACGGGACCCCCGTTGATCGTCTGCGTGTGACACGAGATCTTCTCCCTTCTTTGACCGTCCTGCGGTCGACAGACCTCAGGCCGCGTGCACCCGCAGCCCATTGCGCGGGTGTTTAACGCGCGAAACTTTGCCCGTCCAGCAGACAATCACGTGAACGGGCTTGAATTACGGGGGTTCTGCCCACAATTCACCCGGTCCTGCAGGGCTTTGCGGGGCGTCGCCCTGCGGCAGGCGGCGACTTGGCATTGGAATATATGCGGGATTTTGCATCTATCCGATGCGGGCCGGACGCGAACCGGATCGCCTGCGAGTCAGGCCCTGCGACATCACGCAGCGCCCGAAAAGCGCCCGTCTGGACTGGGCTTTGGCCTATTGCGGGGCGGTGGCCTTCATGCTGGGACGCTCGGCAAAGACCGCAAACCAGTCGTCGAGCGCGTCGCGCCCCTTGCGCCAGCCGCGGTCGTCGTGGCGCAGATCGAGATAGCCCAGCGCGCAGCCCACAGAGATGGCTCCGGCATCCAGCGGTCCGGCCAGATGGCTCATCCAGCGCGCGTTCAGCGCATCCAGACCGCTTTCCACCTTGCCCCATTGCGCCTCCAGCCAAACCTCGTCGCGCTTGTCTTCGCGGCGCAGGCGGGTTTCGTAGGTCATCAGCACAGCGGCCTCCATGATCCCGTCGCCGGTCGCTTCCAGCGTCAGGGTCTCCCAGAGATGGCTGTCAGGATAGAGCCCGGCTCCGACGCGGGTATCGAGATAGCGGGTGATGACCCGGCTATCGTAAAGCGTGCAGCCATCGGGGCGGATCAGCGCCGGGATCTTGCGCAGGGCGTGATTGGCCATGACCTCGGGCGCCGGGGCAATGGGCGTGGTGGCCACATCGACCAGCTCGACATCGCCCTCCTGCCCGGTTTCAAGCAGCACCACCCGCACCTTGCGCACAAAGGGCGAGGTCGGGGACGAGAGCAATTTCATCATCGCATTATCCCGATATGTCAGAGCCTGCGCAGATTGAACCGGCCAAGCGCCGTTGCGTCGATTTCGACCCCCGGTCCGGTCTTGCCCAGCCGCACGATCCGGCGGAACCGGCCGGTGAGGTTGGTCTGGCCGGGCTCGCTGCGTACGGTCAGCCCTTCGGGCGTTTCGTCAAAGGCATCTTCGGCACGCTGGTCGCGACGGCCACGTTCAGCCGCGCGCGCCATCGCATAGGTGGCAAGCGCAACCGATCCATAGCGCAGCCCTATCCGCAAAGCGGTGGCAGCAACAGGGGCAAGCGGTAAAGGCATAGCGGAACCCTCCTGCCCCCGAACTTAGGAAGCCTCGGCCTCGCTGTCCATGTTTTCCGGCGGATCTTCCGGCAGCTGGCGCATCAGCGCCGAAAGCGCCGCCGTTTCGCTGCCCAGCAGGTTGGACAGCGCCTCCGCCGCGCCCAGCCGGGCCGCTTCAGGTTTGTTCTGCGCCAGCTTCCATGTGCCATCGACCGCTTCCACCACCAGACGCAGGGGCATGATCGCCCGCATCAGCCGCTCGCGCACCTCCGGGCTGATCTTGCTTGTCAGCCAGGGGGTTTTCGGGGCGAGCCGGGCCTCGAAATTGGCCGACAGCGTGTCGAGCACCGATTCGATCCGGTCCTGCGGCAGAGGCTCCAGCGCCCCGCGCAGATGCACCGCCACATAGTTCCAGGTCGGGGCCTGATCGGGCACCCCGTACCAATCCGGCGACACATATGCATCCGGTCCGGTGATCGAAAGCAGCGCCGGCAGCGGCTGATCGAGCAGCCGCACGATGGGATTGGATCGGGTGAGATGTAGAAGCGCTTCGCCGCCATCCTCGCTCAGCACGAAGGGCACATGCGCGGCCAGCGGCCCGAACGAGCCATTCACCGAAAGTTGGCCAAAGCCACGCCTCTGGGCAAACTCAAGATTCGCCGAGGCCGGGCGGCCCCGAAACGCGGGATTCGGATGCATCAGATTGTCCTTACACAAGAAGCACTTATGTGCAGAAAATCAGAGCCCGCGCGCTGCGTCTATGATTCGCTGATAAGTTGCGTTGCGTCATGGCCCACAATCTGGGTGTGCACAATCTGCCCTTCGGGCTGATCGCTGGCAAAGATCACTTCGGCAAAATGCTCGGTGCGCCCCATCCGCAGGCTTTCCATCAACACCGCGTGGCGCTGGCCCACCTGACGGCCAAGATGCTTGGCCACCTGCAGATCACCCTCGGCCCGCAGCCGGGCCGCGCGCGCCTTGATCGCCGCCCCCGGCACCTGCGGCATCCGCGCCGCCGGTGTGCCCTCGCGCGGCGAATAGGGGAAGACATGCAGCCAAGTCAGCCCGCAGTCCCGCACCAGCTTCAGCGAGTTTTCGAAATGCGCCTCGGTCTCGGTCGGAAAACCCGCGATGATGTCGGCGCCGAAGGTGATGCCGGGCCTGAGCCGCCGCGCCTCTTCGGTAAAGGCGATGGCGTCTTCACGGCTGTGGCGGCGCTTCATCCGTTTCAGAATCAGGTTGTCGCCATGTTGCAGGCTCAGATGCAGATGCGGCATCAGCCGGGGCTCGGTGGCAATCGCTTGCATCAGGTTCTCATCCGCCTCGATCGAATCGATCGAGCTGATCCTGAGCCGCGCCAGATCGGGCACCAGCTTCAGGATGCGCATCACCAGATCGCCCAGTCGCGGCGTGCCCGGAAGATCGGCGCCCCAAGAGGTGAGATCGACCCCGGTCAGCACCACTTCGTTATAACCCTTGCCCACCAGCCGCTTGATCTGATCGACCACAACCCCTGCCGGAACCGAGCGCGAATTGCCCCGGCCGAAGGGGATGATGCAGAAGGTGCAACGATGATCGCAACCGTTCTGCACCTGCACATAGGCGCGGCTGCGGGTGCCAAAGCCGTCGATCAGATGCCCGGCGGTTTCGGTGACCGACATGATGTCGTCGACCTGTACCTTTTCCGTGTTGTCCATCAGCCCGGCCCAGGTGGTGGGCGACATCTTTTCGGCATTGCCGATCACCGCATCCACCTCGTCCATCTCGGCAAAGCTCGCCGGATCGGTCTGCGCCGCGCAGCCGGTGACGATCAGCTTGGCTTCGGGGTTCTCGCGCCGCAGACGGCGGATTTCCTGCCGGGCCTTGCGCACCGCCTCGGCGGTGACCGCGCAGGTGTTCACCACCACCGCGCCCTCGACGCCATGCGCCTCGGCCAGAGCCTTCATCGCCTCGGTCTCATAGGCGTTGAGACGACAGCCCAGCGTCGCAAAGATGGGAGGTTTCGCGGCCATCAGAGATGATCCAGAAAATCTTGGGTCAGGGTCGCGGAAAACACATGCGCGGTTGGCCCGGTCATCCAGACGCCATCCTCGCGCCAGTCGAGGCTCAGCCAGCCGCCATCAACCTCCATCCGCACCTTGCGCCCGGTCAGGCCCCGGCTTGCCGCCGCCACCGCCGTGGCGCAGGCGCCAGAGCCGCAGGCGAGCGTGATCCCGGTGCCACGCTCCCAGACCCGCATCCGAATCTCGTCCGGCCCGCGCACTTCGGCAAATTCCACATTGGTGCGCTCGGGAAACAGCGGATCGCGTTCCACCTGCGCGCCCAGCCCGGACACATCCACCGCTTCGGCATCGGCGACAAAGAACACCGCATGGGGGTTGCCCATCCCCACCGCCACCGGATCGCCCGCCAGCGGCAGGTGATCGGTATCGACGGCTTGGGCCAGCGGCACCTCGCGCCAGTCGCGCTGCGGCTCGCCCATATTCACGTGAACCTCGCCCGCGATCAGCCGGGCTTCGAGAATCCCCCGCGCTGTGCGGATAGTCAGGGCTTCCTTACCACCTTCGTTGAACAGATAACGCGCCACGCAGCGGGTGGCATTGCCGCAGGCGCCCGCGCGCGAACCATCGCTGTTCCAGAAATCCAGATCGATATCTGCCACGTCCGAGCTGCGAATCTCTGCCAGCTGATCGAATCCCACGCCGCGATGCCGGTCGCCCAGCGCCTTGGCAAGCCGTTCGGTGGTCACGGCATCGCGCCCTCGTGAATCAATAATCACGAAGTCATTTCCCGCCCCATGCCACTTCATGAAGGCCAGATCCGTTATTTTATGCGTCCTGTTCATGGGGCGCATATACGCCCCCGAAGATTGTTTTGCCAGAACTTGCAGTTTTTCTCTTGACCCCATCCGGTGAGGGCACTAGTCACCGCTCCGCAGTGGGCCGTTAGCTCAGTTGGTAGAGCAACTGACTTTTAATCAGTGGGTCGCAGGTTCGAATCCTGCACGGCTCACCACTCAAACCGGAAACGCACGGAGTTTGCGCCATCTGATGCCTCGCGTCGGCGCGGATATGTCGGATTCTCAGTGTGTTCGCACTTTTGTGGCGATCATAAATCCATTCGCATGATCATGATGCCGTCTGGCGCGGCCAGCCGGGCGCACAGGGCGCGAATAGCCAACCCACAGGCCTGCCTACACTGGTCCGTAAGAACCACGTTCCTGCGCCCATACAGGGCGCTGTGAGCGCAGGGTCGGAAGGACGCCGCCCCCCCGACCCTAGCTGATCTTGCTCACCGACAGGGCGTCGACCAGCATCAGCATGGTCAGCGCCTGACCATAGGGCGTGGGGGTGTCAGGGATCTGCCGGTAGAAATCGAGCGTGTGGCCCATCGGCGTGCCGTCCGAGACATGGGCAACGATGCCGGTCTCCTCGATGCAGGTCAGCACCGCCGCAAAGGCGCGCGCCGCCACCGGGCGTAGACTCGCATCCAACAGCCCCAGCTCGATCCCGCGCGAAATCCCGTAGGAAATCCCGGCCGTGGCCGATGCCTCGATCGGTGCTTGGGGATCGTCCAGCAGCGTGTGAAAGAAACCCTCGGCGTTTTGCAGCCCGGCCAGCGCCGTGACCTGCGCGCGCAGCACATTGGTCAGGAACCGCGACGACGATAGCGGCATGTCGGGCACGATGGAAAACAGCTCGGGGATCGCGATGGTGATCCAGGAATTGCCCCGCGCCCAGAAGGCATTGGCAAAGTTGTGGCGGCCATTGAAGGTCCAGCCATGATACCAGAGCCCGGTCTTGGGCTCCGACAGATAGCGGGCGTGGATCATGAACTGATAGATCGCCTCTTCCACCCAGTCGGGCCGGTTGAAGCGCTTGCCCGCCTTGGCAAGGAACAGGCAGGTCATGAACAGCGTGTCGTCCCACAGCTCGCCGTCATTCATCCGTTCCTTCACCACATGCTGAAAGCCCTGATCCTCGGTGCGCGCCAGGCCATCCACCAGCCAGGCCGCCCAATCCTGCACCAGCGCCTCCCAATCGGGGCGGTGCACATGGTCGATCAGCCCGGCCAGCGCCAGCAGCGGCGCCGAGGAATTGACCTGCCGGGGCGGCAGGCCACGGGAAATCTGCCAATCATACCAGTCGGCCAGCGCCTTGATCAGCTTGTCGTCGCCCACACTTTCGGCATGGCGAAACAGGCCATAGACGCCCACCCCGATCTCCCAATCCCATTCGTCAAATTGCAGACGGAATCCGTCGCCATCCAGCGGCGCAGTTTCGTTGATCCCGCGCAGACGGGCGAGGCCGGTGGCAACATTGGAAAGCTGAGACAAAAGGCTCTGCTGGGTAATATGCATCATGGCTTGAACCTTCTTATTGGACGCGCATCGGCACCCCGGCAGTGATCTGCGGAGTCTGAGCGTCGGTCGGAAATGGCAGGGCTGCGCCGTCGCGCGACAGGCCGGTGGCATAGTCGAGAATAAGCCGGGGCGCGCCGGGGCGGCTGAATGTCAGGGTCAGCGGGTCGGGTGCAAGTTCCAGCTGGGTTTCGCGGGCCATATCGGCGACAGCGGCAAGCCCGCCCGCGGGCAGATCGCCTGCGATCAGCGCCCAGCCGGTGCGTGTGCCCATCACGCGGAATTCAAGCCCCGCGCCCGGGCCGGTGGTAACCGGAGCAATCGGGCCAGTAGCCTTCAGGAAGACAAAGCCGCCGCCCGATTGCAACGCCAACCAATCCTCTCCTGCCAGATAGGCATCAAACTCGGAAAGCGGCACATAGGCGTGGGTGAAGGGCAGGCGTGACGAGGTGCCAAGATCCGACAGGATCAGGCAGCAATTCTCTGTCATGCCGACGCGCGGCATCACCCCATTGCCTGCCCAGTAGGACGGACGGTTCGATCCCCAAGGGTCGTCTTCGCCGGGATGGTTGACCCAGACCCGGGCAAAGGGGCGCGCGGCGGATTGAATATCGACCAGATGTTGCTGATGCCCGCCGGTGCCGGGGGTGCCATCGATGCTGGCCGAAAGCTGCATATGCGCGGTCTTGAACAAAGCCAGCCGCGCAGCGGTGCCGTAGCCCTGCACGTAGCGGGCGCTCAGCGGCACCTTGGGGGCGGTATGCTCGGCCAGATGGGCGGGCGGCGCATAATCCGACGCGCAGAACATCGGCAGGGCGGCCACGCCATTGTTCAGCCAGCCGGTGCCAAAGGCGACGGCGGCAAAGGGGGCAAGCTCGGTCAGCGGCCCGGCGCGCAGCTCTTTGTCATAGGCGCGGCCCATCGTGCCGGCCGACACGCCGCCGATCGTGTGCAGCGCGATCATCGTGAACAGCTGGTCCAGCAGCGCCTCGGTGCGCTGTTTCAGCTCGCCCTTGGCCCAGCGCTGCAAGGCCAGCAGCCCGATGAAATCGACCGGGTAATAGGCGGCGGAGTTCCATTCCGCCAGCCCATGCGCCTCAACCGAGGCAAACCAGCGCTCCAGCCGCTTTTCGGCCAGCGCAGCATGATCGGCCCCGCTCAGCCCGGCATTGGGGAAGGTCGCCTCAGGCATCAGATGCCCGGCGATATATTCGCTGACATGGAAGCAGAGCACATGGTTTTCGCTCCAGAACCACATCGCATCATTGCCCGGCTCGTCCATCCAGTAGCGATAGTTCAGGATCGCAGAGCGGATCGCTTCGCGGGCCTCATCAGGCAACGCCTCGCGATAGGCGCCGTAGATCCAGAGCAGCGGCACCATGACGAAATCCGAGCAATCGCGGCGATCATTGATGCCCGACAGCGTATCGTCGAGGATCTCGGCGCTCGCCGCATCGAAGGGCAGACCGCAGGCAAGCTGGGCCAGCAGCCGCCCGGTGCGCAATTCGCCATGCTGCGCGGCATATTCCAGCGCCAGCTGTTTGCGCGCCTCCAGCGTGGCGGGCAGATCCATCGGCGCCTGATCGCGCAGATAGGCAAAGCCGATGCCGCGCTCGACCCGCGTTTCGCCAATCGCAAAGGTCAGTGTCAGCGGGTGATAGCCATCGTCGAGCGTGGCCAGATCGCCCAGCGCCACATGGTTCTGCCCGGCGGCAAGGGTGGCTTCGGCTTCGAAGAGCGGCGGCTTGTGGCTCAGATGCACACTCTGGCGCACCTTGCCCGAAATGGTCACGTCGCGCGGGGCGGGGCCGGCAAAGGCCAGCTCCAGCGTGTCGCCCGCCGCAAAGCTCACCTTGGCGGGATGCACGGCGCGGGCAAGCTCCATCAGCGTGGTCAGCGCCTCGGGGTCGGCATTGCCCGGAATCGACGCCTGCAAATCGCCCGCGCCCAGCCAGGTCAGCTCGACGAAAAAGTTGATGTCGCGCTCGGCCAGATCCTCGATCAGCAGCACCACCTCAGAGCCTTCGGCGCGTAGCGGCAGGGTGATCTCGACCTCCTGCGTGCTGTTGCGGCTATAGGGCTCGAAGGCTGCGACATGCGCCCCATCCACCCAGATATGCACCCCGCCACGGGTGGCGAGGCGGAACGGGTGATCGCCGCCCATCGGCGGGATCAGCGTGGTTTTCGCCCAGCGCGCCAGCCGGGTGGGCAGGTGCCAGAAGCCGCTGAAATCCAGCCGCCGGTTGAAGCCCGGCAGATTGGTCGCGGTGACGGGAAAATCTTCAAGCGCGGGCACGGCGCGCTGCGCAATGTCTTCCCACAGGGCGACACGGCAGGGCAGATCGCCCACATCCACGAACCCGTTGATGAACTTGTAATCGACATTGTCGACGCCGCAGGTGACCGCGCCGTTGAAGCGCT
Source organism: Paracoccaceae bacterium (assembly GCA_050288685.1). GTDB lineage: Bacteria > Pseudomonadota > Alphaproteobacteria > Rhodobacterales > Rhodobacteraceae > Sinisalibacter. Next base: position 141,422 of record JBNKEH010000009.1, read on the forward strand.
GCTCTTTCAGCGCGCCAAGGGCAAAGGCAGTGACGGTTTCGCCGCTAGGCGTGGTGAACAGGGCGCGTTCAGCCATGATGGGCCTCGTGGGGCAAAGCCAGTTCGATCTCGCCGATCATTCCGACGAGCTGATCGAGGCTTTCGATACAGTAATCCGGGTTTTCCGAAGCCTCCGTAGGCTCCTGACTGCGCCGCTTCGACCAGGCCACGAACAGGCTGTTCAGCCCGTAATCGTTGGCGCCCTTGATGTCGCGAGACAGGTTGTTGCCAACCATGACCACGCACCCACGCGCGCTATCATCAAGCCCCACAGCTTCCATCGCCGCCGCAAACATCTTGGGCGAAGGCTTCAGCTCTCCGATCACCCCGGAAATCACATGGCCTTGCATCAGATCCCAGATCCCGCGCGGTTTCAGCAGGTTCTGAAAGGTCTCCGGCGGGCCATCGGCCACCAGAACCAGCGGATAGCCCTGGGCGTGCAGGCTGCGCACCGCCTCCATCGCATGGGGAATTTCCTCGGCCTCGACAACGATCTCGCTGCCGTCGATCTTTACCTCGGTGGCCTCGTCGATCAGCGTATCGCCGCAATCGAGAAACAGCGCCGCCAGATGCGGCACCCGCTCGGGCAGGGCCGCGATCAGCGCCTGCATCCGGGCGGGGATCCAGGCTTCCAGCTCGGCATAAGGCACCAGAGCGGGTTCAGCCCCGGGGGTGAACTCAAAGCTCGGGGTAAAAGCGGCGCGGCGCAGGGCAAGGCCCGCCAGCCGGATGTCACGCGTGCTGGCGCCATAGGCGCCAGATTCGGCAAAGCGGTTGCCCAGATGAATGCCTTCCTCTCCGGCTTCCGGCCCGCAGACCGAGCAGATCATCTCGCCCGCGATAAAGGGGATCACATGGGCCTGCGCCCAGATCGCGTGCTTGCCCGGCTCGCTGTAGAGCACCGGACGGCCTTCGCGCATCTCTGGCAGACCGGTGCCGGTATCGGTGCAGACCCTAAGCCCGTGCATTGTGCCTTCAACCCGCACAACCTCGCCCACCGCATCCACATGCACCCAGACATGTTCGAGATCGTAAAGGTGCTGAATATCCCAATCGTGCCAGATCGCATATTCGATCACCGCCCCGCCCGGCGGCGGGGTCAGCGCGAATTTCGACGAGGGCGAACGCCCGGCCGCACGGATCACCGAATAGCCCAGCACCAACGGCGGCGCGGGCTCCTCTGCATCAAGGCAGAGGATCGGCCGATGCCGCGCGGCCAGCGCATAATCCGGCGCGGCGCTATCGCTCGTCGGAATCGCAGGCGTGCTGACGGAAAACAGCGTCATGCACCAACCCCGGTCAGGCTCAGTTCTTCGGCGAAATGGCAGCGCACCTGACGGCTGCCAATCTCGCGCAGCGCCGGCACCTCGGCCTTGCAGCGGTCGGTTGCATAGGCGCAGCGCGGATGGAAGGTGCAGCCCGGCGGCGGGTTCACCGCATCGGGCACCTCGCCTTTCAGCACCGCGCGCTTTTCGCGGCTGCGTTTGCGCGGGTCGGGCTGCGGCACCGCACCCAACAGAGCCTCGGTATAGGGGTGCAGGGGCTTGGCAAACAGGTCGTCCGTATCGCCCAGCTCGACGATCTGGCCCAGATACATCACCGCGATCCGGTCAGAGATATGCTCGACCATGCCCAGATCGTGGGTGATGAACAGATAGGTCAGCTTGAACTGTTCCTGCAGATCCTGCAGCAGGTTGATGTTCTGCGCGGCCACCGACACGTCGAGCGCCGAAACCGCTTCGTCGGCGGCGATGAAGGCGGGGCTCAGCGCCAAAGCGCGGGCGATACCGATGCGCTGACGCTGGCCGCCCGAAAAGGCATGCGGATAGCGCGTGGCATATTCGGGCCGCAACCCGACATAAGACAGCAGCTCGCCCACCCGCTTGGCGATCTCGGCTTTCGAATAGCCATTCACCACCATCGGTTCACCGATCAGGTCGAGCAGCGTCATGCGCGGATTGAGCGAGCTGTAGGGATCCTGAAAGATCATCTGCATCTCGCGCCGGAGCGGACGCATCTCGCTGTCGGACAGAGCCGAAATATCGGCCACATTGCCATCGGCAAGGCGGAACAAAAGCTGCCCGGAGGTGAGCGTATAGGCCCGCAGCAACAGCCGCGCGACGGTGGACTTGCCCGAGCCGCTTTCGCCCACAAGGCCAAAGGTCTCGCCCTTGCGGATGTCAAAGGTCACATCTTCAGCGGCACGCAGTTTCAGCGTTTCGCGGCCGCGATGGCCACCCTTCACCGGGAAATGCTTGGTCAGCCCCTTGACGCGGAACAGCACGTCTTCAGGCAGGGCATCGGGGGGCAGAATATGCGCGTTCATTGCGTCACCTCCGGCAGGTTTCCGGCGAAATGGCACAGGGCCTGCTGGCCGCGGTCGAAGGCCACAAGCGGCGGTACCGAGGCGGTACAGGTGGCGGCATTCACGTAATCGCAGCGGGTATGGAACGGGCAGCCGCGCGGGATGTTATAAGGGTCGGGCACCGAGCCGCGGATGGTTTTCAGCCGGTGCACCTTTTGCTGGCCCAACCGCGGAATGCTCTGCAAAAGCGCCCGGGTATAGGGGTGCTGCGGGCGATAGAAAATGTCGTCGACCAGCCCGGTTTCAACGATCCGGCCCAGATACATCACCGCCACCCGGTCGGCGATGTCAGCCACCACGCCGAAATTGTGGGTGATGAAGATGATCGCCATCCCCAGCTCTTCCTGCAGCGATTTCAGGAGTTCGAGAATCTGCGCCTCGGTGGTCACGTCGAGCGCGGTGGTCGGCTCGTCCGCGATCAGCAGCTCGGGATCATTGGCCAGTGCCAGCGCGATCATCGCCCGCTGCCGCATCCCGCCCGAGAGCTGGTGCGGAAAGCGGTCCAGCATCCGGTCGGGATAGGGCAGCTGCACCTTGGCGAGCAACTCGATGGCGCGTTCCCGTGCGGCGGCCTTGCCCACCTTGCGGTGCAGCATCACCGTGCGGGTGATCTGCGCGCCGATGGAATGCACCGGCGACAGCGCCGTCATCGGCTCCTGAAAGATCATGCCAATCCGGTTGCCCCGTAGCGAGCGCATGACCCGGCTATCCTTGCGCAGGCCCGACAGGGTGTATTCCTTTTCCCCCTCGGGGTTGAACAGGATCGACCCGCCGCCCTCGACCGCATTGCGCGCCAGAAGCCGCATGATCGCCCGCGCGGTCACCGACTTGCCCGAGCCGCTTTCGCCCACGATCCCCAGCACTTCGCCCCGGTTCACATGGTAGCTGACGCTGTTCACCGCAGGCACCAGCCCTTCGCGGGTGGAAAAGCTCACCTGCACATCATCAAGCTGCAACAGGCGTTCCGGCGGCATGGATATTTTCGTGTTCATCATCATCGTCTCAATGCCCATACGGATCGGCGGCATCACGCAGCCCGTCGCCAAGGAAGTTGAAGGCCAGAACCACCATCACCACCGCCGCCCCCGGCAGAAGCAGCCAGGGCGCCAGCGAGATCGAACGAAGGTTCTGCGCGTCCTGCAAAAGCACGCCCCAGCTCACCACTGGCGGGCGCAGACCAAGGCCGAGGAACGACAGCGCGGTTTCGCCCAGGATCATTTCCGGCACTGCCAGCGTCATCGCCGCGATGATGTAAGAGGTCATGGCGGGCAGCATATGCTTGGTGATGATGCGGTATTCCGTGGCCCCGGCCAGACGGGCAGCGAGTACGTAATCTTCGGTTTTCAGCGACAGGAACCGCCCACGCACCACCCGCGCCAGATGGGTCCAGCCGATCAAAGCGAGGATGAGCGTGATCAGCACGTAAACAAAGAGCGGGTCCCACTGGATCGGCAGGGCGGCGGCCAGACCCATCCACAAGGGAATGGTCGGCACCGAGCGGATGAACTCCATCATCCGTTGGATCGAAGTGTCGATCATCCCGCCATAATAGCCTGAAATAGACCCGAAGAAGAGCCCGAGCACGAACGAGAAGATCACCCCGACCAGACCGGCCGACAGGGTAACCCGCGCACCATAAACCAGCCGCGTGAACATATCGCGGCCCAGCTTGTCGGTGCCCATGAGGTTCAGCTTCTGCTTTTTGTGATCAAGGCCGAACAGGTGGATGTCGGTCTTCCACAGCCCCCAGAATTTGTATTCTTCGCCATGCACGAAAAACGCGACCGGCACCGTGACATCGCGGTTTTCCACATAGGTCACACGCGCGGTTGCCGCGTCGCGGGTCCGTTTCAGCTCATAGACAAAGGGCCATTGCGGCTTGCCGTCATGGATCACATGCACCATCTGCGGCGGCACGAAGGTTTGCAGCTTTTCGATCGAGCTCGGCGTATAGGGCGCAACCACTTCGGCAAAGATCGCCATCAGATAGGCGCAGGCCAGAAAGATCATCGAGATCACGGCGAGCTTGTGTTTGCGAAAGCGCCACCAGATCAGTTTCCAGGGCTTCGCGGTGTAAAGCGCATCGGCGGCCGAGGCGTCGGGCTCGATCTGCGGGGCGTCGGAGAGAAGTGCATCACTCATCTGATTACCCTCACGCGTAACGGATGCGCGGATCGGACCACGCAAGCAGAATGTCGGAAACCAGCGTGCCAATAACCGTGAAGATGCTGAGGATCAGGATGAACGACCCGGCCAGATACATGTCCTGCATCTTCAGGGCCTGCAACAGCAGCGGGCCGGTGGTGGGCAGGTTCAGCACCACGGCAGTGATCACGTCGCCGGAAAACAGCGCGGGCAGCGCCCAGCCGACGGTTGAAATGAACGGGTTCAGCGCCACGCGCACCGGATAGCGCCAGACCACCTGCCGTTCCGACAAGCCCTGCGCGTAGGCGGTTTCCACATAGGGTTTGCCCAGCTCATCGAGCATATTGGCCCGCATCACCCGGATCAGCCCCGCCGCGCCGCCGGTGGCCAGCACGACGATGGGAATCCACACATGCGAGAGGATGTTCAGGGCTTTCGCCATCGTCATCGGCTGGCCCTCATAGATCGGCGACATCAGGCCGCCGACATCAATATGCATCCAGACAAAGCCCATCCACATCAGCACCAGCGCCAGCAGGAAGTCGGGGATGCCTTTGCCCAAAAACCCGAACACCGTGAACAGGTAATCGAGGAACGAATACTGGCGTTGCGCCGAATAGACGCCAATTGGAATGGCGATGATCCAGGTGAAGACCAGCGACAGCGACGACAGCAGCAGCGTCAGCGCCAGACGGCCCCAGATCAGATCCGACACCGGGGCATTCCAGTGGAAGGACTGGCCGAAATCGCCGTGCAGGATGATTTTGCTGATCCAGCGCCAGTATTGCACAAACACCGGATCGTTCAGCCCCAACCCGGTGCGGATCGCGTCTTCCTGTTCCAACGTGATGTATTCGCCGCCATGACGCAGCTCGGCAGCATAGGCTGTGGCATAGTCACCCGGCGGCAGCTGGATGATCAGGAAGGAGATGAAGGACACCACAATCAGGGTTGGGATGGCCCAGAGCGTCCGTCGCACGATGAAGCTGAACATCTGAAGTCTCTTCTATGGCGTATGACAAAACATGTCACAGTGAACCGGCACTGTGCCACGAGCCAAACTCATACGGAAATTGTCCTGCGGCGGATATGGGAGCCGCCGCAGGACAGGGGGAGGATTACTGCTCGATCCACATTTGCTGGGTCTGGGCGATCCCGATCCCGCGGGTGATGTCATCCGCCACCAGCCCGTCACGCAGGTTGTGGAAGTCGTTGCGCACGATGGTCGGCGCCGCTTCTTCCCCGACCAGACCGATCACCCAGCCTTCGTTCACGAAGGTGCCGATGAGATCGTTGAGCGCCGCGTCAGCTTCTTCCAGAGAACCGGCCTGCGAGGCTTTGTCCCAGTCGGCAAACACGCGCCGGATCGGGTGATCCGCCGGCGGCTCGATGCCGCTCGCACCTTCGGTGGAGTACCACACGTAGTATTGGTGCGCGTAGCTGTCGTTGCCCATCATGATGCGCGGGTCAGCCGAAACCACCGACAGACGGTCGAACGGATAGTACTGCATCTCGAAGTTGTTGTTGTCGCGGTTGTCGTCCCATTGGGTCCGGTCGATGATCCGCGGCAGCAGTTCGATCCCGACATCCTTGAAGTTGTCGGCAACCAGTTCGAGCACCGTTCCGTAAGCGTCGTTGTCTGCTTCAACGACGATCTGCAGACGCTTGCCATCCGAGCGCAGACGGTAGCCATCGCCATCGCGCTCGGTCAGCCCGACGCCATCAAGCAGCGCATTGGCCTGATCCGCATCGTATTCGGTCCAGTGGGTTTCCCAATCGGCGTTGAAATAGGGCGAGCCAGAGATCGGCGAGGTCGAGCGGGCTTCCCCGAGACCCGAGAAGGCCAGTTCGTTGATCGTGTCACGATCAAGCGCAATCGAAAGCGCATGACGGAAGTCGGTGCTTTCATAGAGCGCCCGCAGCACGTCGTCGGTGGTGTTATAGTTCGGCACCAGCGACCAGACGTTGGCCGATTTGCCCGAGGAGATATGATAGTTCCCGGCCTTGGAATTTTCGGCATAGAAGGTGAAGTCGTTCGACTGCACATAGCGCTGCTGCATGTCGATCTGGCCCTGCACGATCATCAGGTTGAACGCGTCCTGGGCTTCGAACAGACGATGCTCGATCCGGTCGATATAGGGCAACTGGTTGCCGTCCTGGTCGACCGCCCAGTAGTAGGGGTTGCGCACCATCGTCACCACGTTGCCGGGTGCCGGCTGTTCGATCATCCACGCGGTGATAACCGGCAGTTCGGGGTTTTGCCACCACGAGGTGACCGCGCCTTTGGAGCCCCAGAGATCGGTCCATTTTTCAACGCCATGTGCCTGCGCGGCGGCGGCGAGATCTTCGGCCGACGCGTAGTGGTCGTTGAACTGGGCCAGATAATGTTTCGGGAACAGGAAGGACGGCCGGTCAAGGCTCGGCTCGCCGGTGGAGTCTTTCGCCAGAATGTTCAGGAAATAGACGTAAGGTTGCGCGAACTTCACGGTGAAGGTGCGTGCATCCTTCACTTCCAGCTGCATCGGCACACCGCCGGGCGAGAAGGTCGGGTCGATGGTCGGCACGATCGCTGCGTTGGTGAACACATCGTCATACCAGAACTGCACGTCTTCGGTGGTGACCGGAACGCCATCCGACCATTTCAGCCCGTCGAGCAGGGTGAAGGTGAATTCGGTGGCATCTTCGTTGATCGAATAGTCTTCGATATAGGCCGGCATCAGCGCGACGTTGCCATCGGCATCGGGTGCGTATTTCAGAACCCGCTCTTCCAGAAGCTTGGTCGGGCCCCAACGGTCGCCCGGGCCTTTGAAGGCGCGGTGCCAGACACCACCATACTGCCCCACCTCAACGGCGTTCACCACGCGCGGATTCACCGGCAGGCGCTCGTCGACCGGCGGCAGCTGACCAGCTTCCACCATCTCGGTCAGCATCGGCGATTCATTGAAGGCGTAGGCTGCCTGAGTGAGGGCGGTTGTCGCCAACAAGGCAATGCCAATCACCTTCACACTTTTTGCCCGAACATCGAAAAATTTTTGCATTGTCATATCCTCTCTCCCGTAACGCGTTCCGCTGAACCTTGCTTCATTGATGAAAGCGTTTCAACAGTTTTGCGCGATATTGCCAAGTTTGCTAATGGTTTCGCCACAATTTCAACAGAAAAAAATTTTCATGATCCAGGAAGGGGCGATCTTCTGGATTCGTTGAAAGTTTTCATGAAAAAATTTTAATTCGCCGCATCGCCGCGAACTTGCCTGGCTCTCATCGCCCGCTCGGCCGAGGCCGAGGCGACATCAGGTCGCACGCGGTTGAGACAGGCTGGCGCGCTCGACGATCTCGCAGCCCAGCTCCAGCCGATGGGCGGCGCGCGGGCGTTTTCCGGCGATGGCGCGCTGCTCCAGAAGGCTCAGCGCCTCGCTGCCGAACTGATCCAGCGGGATCGACACCGTGGTCAGCGCCGGCGCATGCAATTCGCCCAGCGCCACGCCATCGAAACCCATCACCGACATATCGCCGGGCACGCTGAGCCCGGCCAGTTGCAGCGCCTTGATTGCCCCGAAAGCCAGGTTATCGGCAGCGCAGAAAATCGCCGTTACGCCACTGAGATCGGGATGCGTCTTCAGCCATTTGGCCATCGCCTGTTCGCCATGCTCGGGCAGAAAGCCATCGGCCATCACCACAATCGCGTTTTCCAGCGGCATCCCCTGCTCGACATAGGCATCCATGAAGCCATCCAGCCGCCGCCGCACGGTTTTGCGCCCGCGCCAGGTCAGGTGCATGATCTTGTGATGCCCCATCGCGATCAGCCGCTTCGTGGCCTTCTGCGCGGCAAAGCGGTTGCCCGGCGTCACGCTGTCGATATGCATATCCGGGTCTTCGCCATTGATCAGCACCGCCGGAATTCCGGTATTGCAGATCGCCTCCAGCAGCGGTCCGCGATCGTCGTTGATCAGGATGATCCCGTCGGCCTGCGCGGCACGGGCGGCAGCCACCACATCCTCCACCGCTTGTTCGCGGCTCAGCGAATGCGGCACCACCCGCAGGCCGCGCGCCTCGCAATCGCGGGTCAGCGCGCTGAGGATGGTCCAGGAGACAAGGTTCACGTCATTGTCCACCAGCGCCCCTTCGGGCACGATGATCATCACCTTCGACAGTGCTGCAATCGACCCCTTGGCCTGCCGTTTGGCCAGATAGCCCAGTTCGCGGGCGGCATTGCGCACCCGGTCGCGCACCTCGTCGGAAATCGGAGCAGTGCCGTTCAACGCATGCGATACGGTCGACATGGCAACGCCTGCCGCTTCCGAAACTTCCCGAATCCCAACCTTTTTGCGCACCATCTCGCCCTCCGTTCCGCTTGCCTTACCCCGCGTTATGCAGGACCGCAAACCAGCGGGGTTCTCGCCCCGCCAAAATCCGGCACCCGTAAATGCCGGACCCGTTCTTTCGTGTCACCCGTCGACCCTCAACCTGACGACGGATGACTTTCCGCCTCAGCCCTGACGCCGCAGCAGCAGCGTCTTGATCTCGAAGGGCCGGAAACTGAGCGTGACCGCCCCATCTTCCAGCGCCAGCACCTCGCCCGGTTGTTCCAGCAGATCCGCCAGCGCCACCCCAATGATTTCCGGTGCCAGTGTCAGGCGCGTGACCTGTCGCTGGCCCTGCCGCTCCCACAGCCGCAGGATCAGCGCATCGCCCTCTTCGGCGCGCTTCACCGCTTCGAGGGCAATCGCGTCAGTGTCGGGCATCGCGATCCCCGACAGGCTTTTCCCCCCGGTCGCGCCCTGCCCCGGCAGCGCCGTCAGCGGATGGTTGAAGGCTTCGGCAACCGCAGGCACTTCGGCGGTGCCGCCATGCACGAACAGCCCGTAGCGCAGGCGATGGGTGCCGATATCGGCACTCTCCCATGGCCATGTCGGCGCGCGCAGCACGGTCAGGCGCAGGGTGCTGCCCTTGGCGTCGTAGCCGTATTTGCAATCGTTCAGCAGCGCGACGCCGAAATCCGCCTCGCTCAGATCCACCCAGCGGTGCATCGGGGTTTCGAACCGCGCCTGATCCCAGCTGGTATTGGCATGGGTCGGGCGGGAGACATGGCCAAACTGCACTTCGGCAGTCGAGGCCGTGGCGCGGATGTCGAGCGGGAAAGCCGCTTTCACCAGCGTGTTCGGCTCGTGCCAGTCGATGAAGGTATCAAATTCCAGCACGGCGCTGTCGGCTTCCAGCGTGGCCAGCTGCACGATGCGCGAGCTTTCATAGCGCCATTCAAACCGGATCGCGGCGCGATAGGGGCCGGTTTCGACCACCTCGGCACTGATCAGATCGTCGATCTCCCAATGCTGATCTTCGAAAGTGGTGTCGATATCCCAGGCATCGAACTCAGCCGGCAGATCGCGGAAAGCCTGCAAGCGGTTCGCGGCCCCGTCCAGCGCCTCGCGGTGCTGGCGTTTGTCGTAGAGCGAAACCAGCCGCCCCTGATCGTTGAACGCAGCGCGGATCTGCGCGTTTTCAAGGATATTGGGCGTGACCAGCAGCCCGCCATCGCCCATGGCCGCAGCACTGTCGCTGAGCATAAGGCGCGTCGCGGCCAGCGCGGGCACCGGCGCCACCGGCACGCCTTGCACCACCGAACCATCGGCCCGGTGAAGCTGTTGCGAGGCTACGCCATCCAGCGCCAGCGGTGCGGTGCTTTCCACCTGCACCAGCCCGCCCCGCGCCTGCCCCATCGGGTTCGGCAGCAGAAGCTCGCCCGCCCCGGCTAGGCTTTCGGCCAGATCGGCCAGCAGCGCCCCGGCCGTCTCAAAGAAGGCGGCGAATTCGGCGTCGCTGTCGTCATAGACCAGCCCAATTGAAGACCCCGGCAGGATGTCGTGGAACTGGTTCAACAGGACAATATCCCAAAGCGCGTCGATCCGGGCTTTCGGATAGGCATAGGCGCCGCGCAGATCGGCAAGGCTCGCCAGCGCTTCGATCTCGCGCAGGGTCGCCTCGGCCCGGCGGTTGTTGCGTTTCACCTTGGCGACCGAGGTGAAGGTGCCGCGGTGAAACTCCAGATAGAGCTCGCCCACCCAGGCCGGATAGGCTTCCGGCGCAGCCTGCATCCGCGCCACAAGGCGCTCGAAATACGGGCCCATATGGCCGTGTTCCACCGTCGGGCAGCCGGGAATCCCGCGCTCCATCCGGCGGATATGTTCCAGCATCTCGCGGGTCGGCCCGCCGCCGCCATCGCCATGACCATAGACGAGAAACAGCTCGTCATTGGTGCCCTTCTGAGCATAGCGCCGCCAGGTGCCCATGACGTGACTGGCCTTCAGATCGGGGCAATAGGTTGTGCCGATCGAGGTGCTTTCCATCGGCTGGGTGGTCAGGAAATAGGTGGGCACCCGGCTACCATCGAGCCCCTCCCACCAGAAGCTTTCATGCGGCATCCGGTTGGTGTCGTTCCACGACATCTTGTGGGTCACAAACACTTCGAGCCCCGCCAGCCGCATGATCTGCGGCAGGGCGGCGGAATAGCCGAAGGTATCAGGCAGCCAGACGATTTTCGGATCCACGCCGAATTCGCGCTGGTGGTAGCGGATACCTTTCAGGATATGGCGTACTAGCGATTCACCGCTGGTCATGTTCGCATCCGGCTCCAGCCACAGCGCGCCTTCGATCTCAAACTGCCCACGCGCCTGCGCCGCTTTCAGCCCATCAAACAGCGCCGGATAATCCTGCGCCAATGTGTCGAGCAGATAGCCCTGATTATACATGAACTTGTAGTCAGGATATTCGCCCATCAGGGTCAGCGCGGTGGCCATCGAGCGCGCCATCTTCTGCCGCGTCTCGCGCACCCGCCAAAGCCAGGCCACATCAATATGGGTGTGGCCGGTCACGGTGATTTTCGGCATCGCCTCAGCATCGGCACTGGCATAGATCCGATCCGCAATCGCACGCGCCCGCTCAAGGCTCGCGTGAAAGCGCTCGGGGTTGCCCGCTCGCAGATCGACCGCATTCAGCGCCTCATAGACGGTGGTCAGGATCAGGTCGCGCCGGTGATCGGTTTCCGGCAGATGCCGCGCCACGTCGAGCGGTACCTGCAGATCGTAATAGAGCGCCTCGGCCGCAGCATCATGCACCATCAGCCGACAGGTAAACCCGGCCTGACGCCGGTCTTCAATGGTGCCTGCCTCGACCAGGATCTCGTAGCGCGCACCCGGCTCGGCCTTGTCGGTCAGCAACAGCTCGCGGTGATTGAAATCCGCGCCCTGCAGGATATCCCCGTTCACCCGCACCAGACATTGCGGATCAGACCGCCCCATTACCCGGCCAAACTGCGCTTCGATCCACAGATAGACCCGCTTGCCCGCCAGCTCAGGCGGTACCTCCACCGATCCGGCAAACCAGAAATAGCTCTGCGGCTCGCCCCAGAAAGTGTCGGGCGTCATCAGTGCCCAATCGCCGTTAGGTCCAGCCACCATCTTGGCGCGTTCGCCCGGGTCGGCCTGCCGCCAGCGCATCGGAATATCGCCGCCAACCGGCTGAAAGCTCCGCTCTCGCAACAGCTTAAGCAGGTGATCGAGTTTGGCAGGCTGCTGCATTTCCCCTCCTGAACCGGCCCGGATGACGATTTGAAAAATTTTTATCGTCCGGATGAGCCATTGTCCATGCTACGCGGCTATCTTGACCCAAACAAGCGGTTGCTTGGCCAAATATTCCGACATAGTGATGACGAATGAGCGCGAGTCGCAACCCGTACCAATGCAAATATTTGCACTGAGGTGACATATGGCCCAGCCCCGCACCCTTCATATCGCCCCGGACGGCGCTGAAGAGACCGCCCGCATTCAGGCCGCCATCGACGCGGCCGGGGATGGCCCGGTGCGGGTAGAGCTGACGTCGGGCACTCATATCAGCGCCGGTTTGCGCCTGCGCTCGGATGTCGAGCTTCACCTAGCCGAAGGGGCGGAGCTGCATTTCATTCCTGATTATGGTGCCTATTCCACCACAAAAGTGGATGTTATCGCCGAAGACAGCGACCGCGCGATGATCGTGGCACAGGGGGCCGAACGCATCGCCCTGACCGGCACCGGCAAGATCGTCTGCCGGGGTAGCCGGATTTTCAGCATCGGCGACGACAACGAAATGGGCACCCGTATTCCCGCCGCTCATCGTCCTCGAGTGCTGGTTCTGGATGGCTGCAGCGCGGTCACGATCAGCGGCATCACAGTGCAGGATTCGCCGATGTGGACCCTGCATCTGGTCGGTTGCCGCGATGTGGAGATCAGCCAGGTCACCGTCGACAATGACCGGCGCATGCCCAACACCGATGGGCTGGTGATCGACGGCTGCCAGCGGGTCAGCGTGTCCGACAGCGAATTTCGCACTGCCGACGATGGCATCGTGCTGAAAACCAGCGCCCGCGCGGGCGGCGGCACGGCGGGCGAGTGCAGCGATATTCACGTCGCCCGCTGCCTGATCGAAAGCCGTTCCTGCGCGCTGAAACTGGGCACGGAATCCCATGCCGATTTTCGCAATCTGAGCTTCGAAGACTGCCAGATCGTGCAATCGAACCGGGGGCTGGGGATTTTCTCGCGCGATGGCGGGCGGGTTGAAAATGTCCGTTTTGCCCGGATTAGTCTCGATTGCCACGAAACCCCCGACGGGTTCTGGGGCTCGGGCGAGGCACTGACCATCAACGTGGTCGACCGCCGCCCCGATTCCCGCCCGGCCGGATCGGTGCGCGGAGTCGAGGTTTCGCAGATCTCTGGGCGGATGGAGGGTGCAATCAGTCTCTATTCGGAGCGAAAAGGCGATATTTCCGATATCCGCATCGACGGGCTGCGGCTCACACAGGCGCCGGGGCCGATTGGCACCGGACGTGCCTATGATCTGCGCCCGACCCCTGCCGATCTTGAGCCCTCGCCCGATGCGGCAGGCCGGGCCAATGCCTGGCGGCGCGGTGCGGATGGGCGGGTGATCGGTCTGGTGGACTACCCCGGCGGGATGCCCGCGATCTTCGCCCATAACGTGGCCGGGCTGGAGCTGAGCGATTGGCAGGTGGAGCGCCCGGCGCCGCTGCCCGAAGGCTGGAACACCCACGCTTTCATCACCGCCTGAGCGGCACGAACGGGAGAAGCCCATGGCACAGAGCACAGACCAGGTGATCGGCCTCGACCTTGGCGGCACCAAGCTTCTGGGCGGTGCTTTCGCGCTGGATGGCAGCGTGACGGCCGAGCTGAACTGGCCCACCGAAACCGCTAGCACCGAGGCGCTGATCGGGCAGATCGCCGATATGGTCGACACCCTGCGCGGCGCGCGCGATCTGCGGCAGGTGGTGCTGGGGGTGCCTGCAAGCGTCCCCCCCGGCGGTGGCCCCCTCAGCCTTGCCCCGAATGTGCCGCTGGCGGGCGTTGAAAACCTCGCTGCTTTGCTGTCGTCCCGGATCGGGGCGCCGGTGGCGCTGGAGAACGATGTCAACCTTGCCGCTTTGGCCGAGGCGCGCATCGGCGCTGGCAAAGGCGCTGCGGTGGTCACACTGGTCTCGCTGGGCACCGGCATCGGCATGGGCAGCGTGATCAACGGCCAGATCCTGACGGGGGCGCGCGGCCAGGCGGGCGAGCTGGGCAGTGCCCGGCTCAGCCATGGCGAGCTTCTGGAAGATGTGGTGGGCACGCCGGGCATTCTGGCCCGCGATCCTTTGCAGGCGCAAAACCTGCCCGAGATTTTCGCCCGCGCCGACGCGGGCGAGCCCCATGCGCTGGCGCTTCTCGACGAAACCGCGCAGATCACTGCCCGCGCGCTCAGCTTCGTGCTCGCCGTGCTCGATCCTGATCTTCTGGTAATCGGCGGTGGCATCGGCACCCAGCCGCGCTTTTACGCGCTGCTAGACCAGCATCTGAAAGCTGAAATGCCGATGCCCTTCACCCTCGCCCCCGCCGCGCTCGGGTCGCGGGCGGGGCTTTATGGGGCAGGGCTATTTTCTGCCGAATTAGGCTCTGTTTCGGCCCGTTAGAGCCGAAACGAGGCCGGGCAGATCCGGCGCGGCGGTCAAAGGCTTTTCAGCCCTTTCATCACCCCCCGGTCGCCGGGCAGAAGCGGCAGCAGGCAAGCCTGCAGCGCGTGATAGATGTCGGGCTTCCCGGCAAAGACACTGGTTTGCGGCCTGCCATCGGCACCCGATTCCGGCCACCAGCCGCCCTGCGCATGGTCGATGAAATCGCGATCCAGCACCGCCCAGATGCGGCGATACCAGCTTTCGAAAAACTCACCGCCCAGCGCACTGTGCAGGGCCGCCGCCGCCGCCGACCCTTCGCAGGCGGGCCACCAGAAGCGGTTCTTCATCTCGGGTGCATCCTCCCAGTCGAGCGTATAGACAAAGCCCCCGCGCGTGGCGTCCCATGCGGTTTCCACCGCCCGGCGAAACAGCGCTTCGGCGGCTTCCGGCATCCAGTCATGGCGCTTGCCGCCCAGCTGCCAGAGCTGGATCAGAAGCCGCGCCCATTCCAGCGCATGGCCCGGCGTGGTGCCGCCCGGACGGAACATCGGATCGCCGACATAGGCACGATCGGCGCTCCAATCGGTGCCAAAATGCTCGATCACCACCCAACCGGCCTCGCGGGCGCGGCGGTTGATGATCAGATCTGCGATGCGTTCGGCCATGGTCAGACACCGATCATCGCCCCAGGATTCATAGGCGGCCATCAGCGCTTCGGTGGAGTGCATGTTGGAGTTCTGGCCGCGATAGGTGGAAATCTCGCTCCAGTCCTGCGCGAATTCCTCGCGCATCGCGCCGGCGTCGTCATCCCAGAAATGCTCAAGAATCACCGCCATGATGTCGTCATGCAATTCGCGGGCCATCGGGTGTCCGGCCTCGCCCGCCGAGGCGGCCGCCAGAAGCACGAAAGCATGTCCATAGGCCAGCTTCTCGCCCCGCGTCACACCGGCATCGTCCAGCCCCCAGACATAGCCGCCATGTTCTGCGTCCCGATGCTGCTCCTTCAGGTAGCTCATCCCGTGATCGACAATATCGGCCGCGCCGGGATGGCCAAGCAGATCGGCAGCGGCATAGCAATGCACCATTCGGCAGGTGGCAAAAAGCTCGCGTTCCGGTCCCTGCCCGCGCGGCGCATTACCCAGCGGCGCCCCATTGCCCTCCAGAAAGAAAAACCCGCCATCGGGGTTCACCGAGGCATTGCCGAAAAATCCGATAAGCCCACGCGCCTGTGCCATCAGCCAATCGCGATGATAGGGACGCTGGGTAAAGGGGGTGCTGTGATCGCTCATAGTAGTTCCTGCCTGAATGAGGGTGTGCGGCCAGAGATCGGCTCTGGGTTAAACCTGATTTCGGGCAGGGTCAAAGGCGATGCGCAACGTTGCTCAGCGAGAAACGATTTCTGGCGCAACCAGCACCTGCAACTTCTCCACCGACTCACCATTCAGAAGCCGCAGCATCATCCGCGACAGCTCTTCGCCGGTGTGGAAGCTCGAATAGTAGCTGCTCGATACTTTGGGGCGGAAGAAATCGAAGAACTTCGTTCCGTCCTGGCTGATGAAGGTCGTGTTTTCGATATCCAGCCCCTGATTTTCGCAGGCCCGAACCACGGCCGTGGTGGCCACCTCATTCGGACAAACAAAGGCGTCCGGGGCGTTCCCCTGCACGCAGATCTGTTCCACCGCCTGCTCGACCAGCCGCGTTTCCATCCCGGCTTCCGCAACCAATGCAGGATCGTATGGAATACCAAATTCGCTCAACGCACGCTGATAGCCATGCAGCCACAGCCCGGCGAACAGGTAGCCCAGCGGCGGAGTGACCAGAGCGATCCGCCGCCGCCCCCGTTCGATCAGCACACGCGTTGACTGATAGGCCGAAACATCGTTGTCGATATCGAAATAGGCGTGCGGCGAATAGAGCTCAGTACGGCCATAGCAAACAAAGGGGAAATCCTGTTCTAACAGGTACTTCACCCGCTCATCCTGTGGCGAGGTGTGATCGAGAATGAAGCCGTCAAACAGATGACCGGTCACCATTTCCCGCATCGCCGCAAATTGTTCTTCCAGCGTTGAAAACAGCCGAAACACCACGGTCTTATCCGAGCCGGACATGCCCGAAATGATACCCTTGATCAGCTGCATCGCGGCCGGGTCGCCGTATTCGTCCTGCGGGCGCACCAGCATCAGGGCGCAGATTGCGTTGGTCTGACCGGTGCGCAGGTTCACGCCACGCAGATCGCGAGTATAGCCCAACGCCTCGGCAGTTTCGCGGATCCGCTGAGTCGTGGCTTCGGTGACCGAGGGATCATTGCGCAAAGCGCGCGAAACCGTCGAGGGCGATAAACCTAGGCTCTTCGCCACGGTCTTGATCGTCACACGTCCCGTACTACGGAACCCACCTGATTTTTTCGCCGTATCCGTCATACCGCAACAACATCCGCATTCGTTACTTGCCTCACTCTTACAACCTATCGTTGGGGGAAAGGAATGCAATCGTTTAGATCATTCTTCACTCTCCGTTCGGCAGGCGTAACGCAGCGTGCGCCGGGTTCGCGGGTCGTTCAGACCGCGCGGCTATCACGGTTTGAATTTTTCCGTAAAACAGGAGCTTTCATGTCGGACATTTCCCCTCGGCTGGGCCTGCCATTGCTGCAACCGGCTCAGGCTCAGAAACACGTCACCCATAACGAGGCGTTGCGACTCCTCGACGCACTCGTACAACTCAGCGTTGTCAGTTTCGATGCCACCCTGCCGCCCAGCCTGCCCGGCGATGGCGATGCCTATGCGCTGGGGTCGGGGACTACCGGGGCCTGGGCCGGGCAAGACGGCGCGATTGCGCTCTGGGTCGATGCGGGCTGGCAATTCTTTGCACCACAACCCGGCTGGCTGGCCTCGCTGATCGGCGGCAACGAGCTGCGGATCTGGTCCGGCAGCGCCTGGCAGCTTCACGGCACTGATCTGCAAAACCTCGCAGGCCTAGGCATCAACACCACCTCCGACCTCACCAACCGGCTGGCCATTTCCGCCCCCGCCACCCTGTTCAGCCATGAAGGCGCCGGGCATCAGGTGAAGGTGAACAAGGCCAGCACGGGCGATACCGCCTCGCTTTTGTTTCAAAGCAATTGGTCGGGCCGGGCCGAAATGGGGCTGGCGGGAAATGATACTTTCTCGATTAAAATCAGCGGCGACGGCAGCAATTGGGACGAAGCGTTGAACCTCGCGCCGGGATCGCAGATTTTCCACAGCGGCAACGTGGTGGGCCCGGTCAGCGCGCTGCCGGGCATCGGCAGCGCGATTATCGAGACCGGATCGAACGCCAATGGCAGTTACACCAAGTTTGCCGATGGCACGCTGATCTGCACCGCCAACAGCTTTGCCACCACCAGCGGCGCGGCGGCAACATGGAGCTTTCCCGAAAGCTTCGCCGCCACCAGCGTCAGCGTGATCTCTACTTTGCGCGGGGCAACCGCCGGTGTGGCGACCGTGGACGGCCTCACCACCAGCGGGGCGGATATCTACAGCTTTGACATGAGCGGGGCGGATACGATCACCCCGGATGTGGATCTGATCGCCATCGGGCGCTGGTTCTAGGCGAATTGGGCTCAGATTTCTTGTCGAACCGGGCATTTGATGCGAAACAGCATTGAGCAGCCTGAGGACAAGAAACATGAGCAACCTCGTCTACATTCTGAACGGCCCCAATCTGAACCTGCTTGGATTGCGCGAACCCGAAATTTACGGCCCCGACCGGCTGGAAGATGTCGAGGCGATGTGCCGCGAGGTCGGGCGGGGCTTCGGGCTGGTGGTGCAGCTGATGCAATCGAATTACGAGGGCCAGCTGGTGGATTGGATTCACGAGGCCCGGCAAGAGGCGGGCGGGATCATCATCAACCCCGCCGCCTATACCCACACCTCGATTGCCATTCTCGATGCACTGAACACGTTCAACGGCCCGGTGCTTGAGGTGCATATCTCCAACGTGCACAAGCGCGAACCGTTCCGACATCACTCCTTCGTGTCGAAACGCGCCGATGGGGTGATCGCGGGCTTCGGCGTTGAAGGCTATGCGCTGGCGATGAGGCGGATGGGAACGCTTCTGGCATGACTGATCGCTACGCCGTCTTCGGGAACCCGGTTTCGCAAACCAAAAGCCCGATGATTCACACCGCCTTCGCCGCCCAGTTTGGTGAAGACATGCGCTATGAGGCGATCGAGGCGCCGCTGGACGATTTCGCCGGTGCGGTGCGCCGCTTCATGGCCGAAGGCGGGCGCGGCATCAACGTGACGGTGCCTTTCAAGGTCGAAGCCGAAGCGCTGGCGGATGAAAGCCGCGAGGCGGCGGCGATCTGCGGGGCGGCGAATTGCCTGAAATTCGAAGATGGCCAGATCATCGCCGAGAATTTCGATGGCGTCGGGCTGGTGCGCGATATCGAGGCAAATCTGGGCATTCGTCTTGCCGGGAAAAATGTGCTCTTCGCCGGGGCCGGTGGCGCCACGCGCGGGGCGATCATGCCGTTTCTCGAGGCGGGCGTGGCCGAAATCACCATCGCCAACCGCACCCTGTCCCGGGCGCGCGAGATTTGCACCATGCTGGGGCCGCGCGGCTCGCTTCATGCCTGTGAATACGAAGCGCTCGATCACGGTTTCGACGTGGTGCTGAACAGCACCTCGGCCAGCCTCAGCGGTGCCCTGCCCGCGATCCCGCCCGTGGCTTTCGAGGGCGCGGTGTTGGCCTATGAGCTGGCTTATGGCAAGGGCAAGACCCCGTTTCTGCAGCTCGCCGAAGCTAATGGCGCGGCGCGAATCGCCGATGGGGTCGGGATGCTGGTCGAACAGGCCGCCGAAGCCTTCACCTGGTGGCGCGGCAAGCGGCCCGAAACCGCATCGGTCATCGAAACCCTCACGATCCCGCTGATTTAACCTCGCTTTCCGCTGCCTGCGAACGCAGGTCGCACCGTCCGAAACCGGGCGGGCGCTCCGGCGCGATTGACACGCGCAGAGAGTTGCGGCAGTATTTTTTCGATGGCTGAAATAAATCGGCCTCGGGAGGAAATATGTATCTCGGATTGGATCTCGGCACGTCAGGTTTGCGTGCCGTTCTCGTCGATGGGAGCGGGCAGGTTTTGGCCTCGTCCGATCAGGCCTATCCCGTTTCTCACCCCCATTCCGGCTGGAGCGAACAAGATCCCGCCGATTGGGTCGCCGCCACCGAGCGCGCGCTCGATGCGTTGAAGGCCTCGCATCCCGGCGAACTCGCAGCGCTGAAGGCCATCGGGCTTTCGGGGCAGATGCATGGGGCCACGCTGCTCGATGCCGCCAACGCGGTTCTGCGCCCGGCGATCCTGTGGAACGATACCCGCCCCGCCGCTGAAGCCGCCGCGATGGATGCCGATCCGGCCTTCCGCGCGATCAGTGGCAATATCGTCTTTCCCGGCTTCACCGCGCCCAAACTCGCCTGGGTAAAAACCCACGAGCCGGATATTTTCGCCCGCGTGGCGATGGTGCTGCTCCCGAAAGACTATCTGCGCTTCTGGCTGACCGGCGATCATGTTTCGGACATGTCCGACAGCGCTGGCACCTCGTGGCTGGATGTGGGCGCGCGTAGCTGGTCGGCGGAGCTCTTGGAGAAATCCGGGATGCGGCTCGATCAGATGCCCCGGCTTGTCGAAGGCAGCGAAGTCTCCGGCACGCTGCGGGACGAGCTTGCCAGCCGCTGGGGCCTGTCCTCCGCCGTAAAGGTCGTGGGCGGTGGTGGCGACAACGCCGCCTCGGCCTGTGGCGTTGGCTGCTTTGACGAGGGCGACGGCTTCGTGTCTCTGGGCACATCCGGCGTGCTTCTGGCCGCCAAGGGCAATTTTGCCCCCGATCCCGAAACCGCCGTGCACACCTTCTGCCATTCGATCCCCGATACCTGGTATCAGATGGGCGTGATCCTCGCGGCCACCGATTGCCTCAACTGGCTTTCGGCCCAAACAGGCTCTAAACCGGCAGAACTCAGCGCTTTGCTGCCCGAAACCATCGAAGGCCCCGGCGCGATCCGCTTTCTGCCCTACCTCTCGGGCGAACGTACCCCGCATAACGATGCCAGCATTCGCGGCGCTTTCGTGAACCTCTCCATCGGCGACGGCCACAAGGAGCTGACGCAGGCGGTGATGGAGGGCGTCGGCTTTGCCCTGAAAGACAATCACGAGGCGCTGAAAGCCACCGGCACCAAGCTCACCCGGCTGCTTGCCATCGGCGGCGGCGCGCAATCGGATTACTGGGTCGAGCTGATCGCCACGCTCCTGAACCTGCCCATCGACCTGCCGGAAGATGGCGAGTTTGGCGCCGCCCTCGGGGCTGCCCGTCTGGCCATCGTTGGCGATACCGGCGCTGCCCCATCCGAGGTGATGACCCGCCCGGCCATCGCCCGCACCATTCACCCGCGCAGCGAGCTGATCGCTGCCTATGACGAAGCATATGCGCAATATCGTGCGCTCTACCCTGCCCTGAAGGAGGCCCTATGAGCACCGGATTTTTCCCCGTCGATCGTATCAAATATGAAGGCCCCGACAGCACCAACCCGCTCGCCTTCCGCTACTACAACCCGGACGAAATCGTCATGGGAAAACGGATGGAAGAGCATCTGCGTTTTGCCATCGCCTATTGGCACAGCTTTGCCTGGGAAGGCGGCGACCCGTTTGGCGGGCAAACCTTCGTGCGCCCCTGGCATCCGCAAGACAGCGTGGCAAAGGCCAAGGTGAAAGCCGATGTGGCCTTTGAGATGTTCACCGCTCTGGGCGCGCCCTTCTATTGCTTCCACGATGCCGATATCCGTCCCGAACTTGGCAGCTTTGCCGAGAGCAAGCGCGCCTTTGACGAAATCGTCGATATCTTTGCGGCAAAGCAGGAAGAAACTGGCATGCGCCTGCTCTGGGGCACGGCGAACCTGTTTTCGCATCGCCGCTTCATGTCGGGCGCCAGCACCAATCCTGATCCCGAAGTGTTTGCCTATTCCGCCGCAACGATCAAATCCTGCATGGATGCGACGCTGAAACTCGGCGGCGACAACTATGTGCTCTGGGGCGGCCGCGAAGGCTACGAGACCCTGCTGAACACCGATCTGGCCCGCGAAGATGCGCAGATGGGCCGGATGCTGAACATGGTGGTCGAGTACAAGCACAAGATCGGCTTCAAGGGCCAGATCATGGTGGAACCGAAACCGCAGGAGCCGTCGAAGCATCAATATGATTTCGACGTTGCCACGGTCTACGGCTTCCTCAAGCGCCATGGGCTGGAAAACGAAGTGGTGGTCAATATCGAGCAGGGTCACGCCATCCTCGCCGGTCACAGCTTCGAGCATGAAATCGCCACCGCCAACGCGCTGGGGATCTTCGGTTCGATCGACATGAACCGCAACGATTACCAATCCGGCTGGGATACCGACCAGTTCCCGAACAATGTGCCGGAGGTGGCGATGGCCTATTACCACATCCTGAAAGGTGGCGGCCTCACCAAAGGCGGCACCAACTTCGACGCCAAGCTGCGCCGTCAGTCGATTGACGCCGAAGACCTGCTGATCGGTCATATCGGTGGCATGGATACCTGCGCGCGTGGCTTCAAAGCGGCCGCTGCGATGCTGGAAGACGGCACCCTCAGCGATTTCGTCGATAACCGCTATTCCGGCTGGAATAGTGACTATTATCAAGGTGTGCTGGCGGGCAAGGAAAGCCTCGACAGCCTCGCTGCCAAGGTCGAAGCCGACGGCATCAACCCCGAGCCGCGTTCCGGCAAGCAGGAATACCTTGAAAACCTCGTGAATCGGTTTGTCTAAGCCATGATCACACGCGGTATTTGCACAATTGACGGCCAGGCGGTGGATGCCGCCCGGCTGGAGGCTGGCCAGATGGCGGTGGATATCCTCAGCTTTGGGGCCATCACCTGGGGCTGGAGCGTGAACGGTCGCCAGATCGTTCATCGCTATGACGATCCGGCGGAGTATGGTGCCGATAAGGCCCATATCGGCGCCATTGCCGGGCGGGTGGCCAACCGCATTGCCAAAGGGCGGTTCACGCTCGACGGGCAAGAGGTGCAACTCCCCCTCAACGAGGGGGAAAACCACCTGCATGGCGGGCCAAACGGCTTTGGTCACCGGCATTGGCAGATGGATGAGGCGGGCGAAAACGCCGTGCGTTTGAGCCTGATCAGCGAAGACGGCGACAATGGCTATCCCGGCCGCGCCGATTTCGAGATCGTGATCACCCTCACCGAAACCAGCCTGACCTACGACATGCGCGCCGAGGTCGACCGGCCCACGCCAATCAACCTTGCTCAGCACAGCTACTACAACCTGCAAGGCGGGGGCGAAGTCTGGGATCACGTGTTGACGGTTCCGGCCAATGACTATCTGGAAGCGGGAGACGATCTGATCCTCACCGGGCGGCTTCTGCCGGTCGAGGGGACCAAATACGATTTCCGCACGCCCCGGCGGATCGGCGATGCCGATGTGGATCATAACGGGCTCGATGGCTGTCTGGTGCTTTCCGACGGCGCCCCGGCTGCCGAACTTTCGGCCCCCGATGGTCCGACTTTGCGTTTTTTCACCGACCAGCCCGGGCTTCAGGTGTATAACTCCAATATGCTGCGCGAGCCGTTTGGCCGGTTCACGGCGGTCTGTCTGGAGCCGCAGGGTTTCCCCGATGCGGTGAATCATCCGAACTTTCCGTCGATCGTTGCCCGGCCCGACGCGCCCTATGTGCAAAAACTGGTGATCGAGGTGTCGTAATGCGTTTCCTGCTGCCCCTGCTGCTGATGGCTGGTACCGCCCAGGCGGCCGACTTGCCGGACCCCGTGACCGATGCCGATTATGCGGCAACCGATCCGGCGAAAGTGGCTCTGGGGCAGCTGCTTTTCTACGATCCGCTGCTCTCCGGTTCGCGCACGCTGGCCTGTTCCACCTGCCATCACCCGAAACTCGGCACTTCTGACGGGTTGTCGCTGGGCATTGGCGATGGTGGCTCTGGCCTCGGGCCCGACCGGGTGGTGGTGATGACCAACATGCCCGAACAGCGGATCGGGCGGAACGCTCCGGCGCTGTGGAATCTCGGGGCGCATGAATTCACCCATCTGTTCCATGCCGGGCGGCTAGAGGCCGATCCGAACCAGCCCGGTGGCATCCGCACCCCGCTGGGGCAGGAAATGACCGCCGGATTTGAAAGCGTTCTGGCTGCGCAAGCGATGTTTCCCGTTCTGTCACAAGACGAAATGGCGGGGCATTACGGCGAAAGCGATGTCAGCCGGACGGTGCGCAAGGGGCTGATCACCGACGAGGGCGGCGCCTGGGACATCATCTCGAAACGGGTCGAGGCGGTGCCGGAATATCGCGCTGCGTTTGATGGGATCATTGGCGAGAGGCCGGTGGCCTTCACCGATATCGCCAATGCCATTGCCGAATTTGCCACCTATGAGTTCCGCTCGGATACCAGCCCGTTCGATGCCTATCTGCGCGGCGATATGACCGCGTTGAACGATCAGCAGAAGGCCGGGATGGAGCTGTTTTACGGCGATGCCGGCTGCAGCGCCTGCCATTCCGGCAAGTTCCAGAGCGATCAGAGCTTCCACGCCATTGCCATGCCGCAGATCGGACCAGGCAAGAGCGAGCGTTTCGAGTTCGACAACACCACCGATATCGGGCGGCTGCGGGTGACCGGCGACCCAAGCGACGCCTACAAATTCCGCACGCCTTCCCTGCGCAATGTGGCTCTAACCGGGCCTTATGGCCATGATGGCGCCTATGCTTCGCTGGAAGCGGTGGTCCGCCACCACCTTGATCCGGTTGGCACGCTGATGAGCTACGACATCTCGATGGCACTGCTGCCCAAAGGGGTGGAAGGGGCCGAGGCCAAGGATCTTCTGGTGATGAGCAATCCCGACGAGCTGCAGCGGATTGCCGATGCCAATGAGCTGGCGCCGGTCGATCTGACCGATGCCCAGATCAGCGATCTGCTGGCCTTCCTGAACAGCCTGACCGATCCGGTGGCGAAAGCCGGGCGGCTGGGCGTTCCGCTGTCGGTGCCCAGCGGCCTTCCGGTGGAATAGAGCCTGATCAGAGCGCTTCGAGGCTGATCGTGCTGCCATCACGGCTGGCGCGCAGGATCTGATCGACCCCGGTTTCCACCCAGTCGCTCACCTGCCCGTCAGGCCAGGTCACCCGCAGGCTCACATGGTCCGTGGCACCAAGGCCGAAATGCTCGGGCAGCGCCACGCCGGTGGCATGCGCGCCGCCCACGGTGATTTCGCGGCTCATGATGCGATCCCCGACCTTCAAGTCGATCCAGGCGCCCACCGCGTTTTCATCCGGGCCGGGCTGGGCCAGCTGCAGTTCCAGCCAATGCCCCTGCGTTTGGGTCGCATTCTGGTAGACTTCCATCGCCACCTTGCGGTTCACCACCGCCAGATCGAGCCGTCCGTCGAGGTTCAGATCGGCCAGCGCCGCGCCGCGCGACCGCGCCAGCGAGGCCACCCCGGCCTGCAGCCCCATTTCGTGGAAGCTGCCGTCATCGGATTGCATCAGCAGCGTGTTCGGGTCTTCCATCGCGTTCGAGGGCATCTGTTCCACATTGCCCTTGGCAATGAACACATCATCGCGCCCATCCAGATCCACATCGCCAAAGGCAACGGTCCAGCCGGTCGAGGGCCGCCCGTCATCGCCGAAGCTGGGCCGCTGGGCAGTGGTGCCCATCGCATAAGGCGCATCCATATAGGTGGGGCCGTCGCCTTCGCGCAGCTGCAGGCGCTGATCGGCCATGGTCGAGAGGAACACGTCAGGCCGCCCGTCGCCATTCACGTCGCGGCTGGCAATGCCCATGCCCCAGAGCGAATAGGGCTTCCATCCCTCTTCATGGGTATAAAGCCGGGGCGCCTCTTCCATCGCCCAAAGCTGCTCTTCCCCGCCCTTCACGTAATACTGCCTATCGTTGGACAGGCGCAGATCGGCGCGGCCGGTACGGTTCCAGTCGGTGAACAGGGCTGACAGGGCGCAAAAGCCGGGTTTCAGCCCGATTGGGCTGGAATAGACACTGTTTTCCGGCCGGTAGAGATAGTTCGTATCGCAGGCAAAGAACGGCCCGTCGGGGTTGGAGCGATCCACATAATTGCCAAAAGCCAGCGTTGGCAGGCTCTGCCCCTCTTCCCAGGTCGCGCTGAACGAGGTCGTCCAGCGATCCCCGGTGGTGAAGCCCAGACTGGCTGGGAAGGGGCTGAAGCTGCAGTTGCCCTCACCCTTCATCAGCATGTTTTCCCCCACCCGCAGCAGGGCGAGATCAAGGATGCCGTCGCCATCGATATCCAGCGGATAGGCACCGCTGACATGCTCGAGCGCCAGCGCATCGGGGGTATTTGCGGTGAAAGAGATCGACGCGCCGCGGCTGGCAGTGGTGTTCACCATCAGCGCGGCCTTGCTGGTGCCCCCTGCCACGTAAAGGTCGGGAAACTGGTCGCCATTGCAGTCGAACACCGCCATGCCGCCGCCGACGAAATGCTCCCAACCGCCGGTATAGGCGTGCTCGGGCATCGGCACCGGGGTGAAGGCAGGATCGGCGGCCAGTGCGCCGGGAATAAGGGAAATCAGCAGAGATAGGGTCTGTTTATGTATCATTGGCAAGTTTGCGCACGGCCAGTTCCGTCACGCCCTCCATAGCAAAAGCCGCGGCCCCGCTGGCCCACATCTGGTCGCCCCATTTGTGAACCCGCACTTCGGGTGGCGGCGCATCAATCTGGATCACCAGAGTCCGCATCGCCGCGATCACCTCGTCCGCATAGAGGAAATCGTGGCTCATCTGTTCACCGGACAGGATGATCAGTTTCGGATCGAAAATGTTCACGAGATTGGCAAGGCCCATCGCAAACATCCGGCTGGCGCGGTTGAGGATCGACCGTGCAATCGGTTCGCCCGCATGGGCGGCGGCAAACAGCGCGTCGAGCCGCTCCACCGAAGTGCCGCGTTCCCCTGCCGGCATCAACGTGTCGGCCTCGCGCAGCAGAGCATAATCCGACACATAGGCTTCAAGGCAGCCGCGCTGGCCGCAGCGACACAGCGCCCCATCAAGATGCACCTTGGTATGGCCGAACTCGGCCCCGGTGCCGCGCGCGCCGCGATAGATCCGCCCGTCGATGACGATCCCCATGCCGACGCCCTGTTCGATCGTCACCACCAAAAAATCGCTCACCCCGCGCCCTTCGCCGAACAGCTGTTCGGCCTTGGCCACCAGATTGGCGTCATTGTCGATGAACACCGGAAAACCGAGATCGGCAAAGGAATCGACAAGGCGCACATTCCGCTCGGACAGCGAAGCCGACCAATGCACCGTGCCGCTGGGTGCATCGATGAAACCCGACAGCCCCAGCCCCAGCCCCGACAGATCAGACCGGCGCTTGCCGATCCCCGCCATGATCACGTCCAGCACGTGGCTGACTTCGGCAGCCAGCTCTGACGGGCTCATCCGGGGCGCGGGCAGCGGTTCGGTATGGGTGGTGATGATGCCGCCGCGAAAATCCACCACAACGGCCGAAAGGCTGCGGGCTGAAACCTTGACCCCGGCCACCAGATGCGCGTCGCCCCGCACCGTCAGCGCCACCCTTGGGCGCCCGCGCCGCGCCGCTTCCAGCACGCCTTCCGGGGCGATTTCCTCGACCAGTCCGGCCTGAATCAGTTGCTGAGTGATCGCGGTGACCGTGGCCGGACTCATCCCGGTGTGGCGGGCAATATCAATACGCGCAATCTGTCCGGAGGCGCGGATCAACTCCACCACCTGCAAACGTCCAACTTCCCGTTGGTCCGTGCCGGAACTCCCCCTGTCGCTGACCGCCACGACGATCCTCCATCCTCTTTCGGCGTGATAACACATTTTCAACTCTGGGCGCGAAGTTTTTTTTGACGCTCAAATTAATTGTGCTACCAATAAGGGGTCACAGCCGAATCCTGCAATGCGGGACGGAGAGTGATTGAGTTATTTGGGAGGATATCATGAAAAGAGTTCTTGGTCTTACGACCATGGTTGCCGGTATGATGATGGCAACGTCGGCGTTCGCCCTTACCGTGGGTGTGAGCTGGTCGAACTTTCAGGAAGAGCGCTGGAAAACCGACGAAGCTGCGATCAAAGCGGCGCTGGATGCGGCGGGTGCCGATTACGTGTCGACCGACGCGCAGTCGTCCTCGGCCAAGCAAATTGCCGATGTTGAAAGCCTGATCGCTCAGGGTGTGGATGCCCTGATCATCCTCGCTCAGGACAGCCAGGCGATTGGGCCGGCCGTGCAGGCCGCTGCCGACGAAGGCATTCCGGTTGTGGGCTATGACCGCCTGATCGAAGACAACCGCGCTTTCTACCTGACCTTCGACAACGTTGAAGTTGGCCGGATGCAGGCTCGTGCGGTTCTCGCCGCTGCGCCGAAGGGCAACTACGTGATGATCAAAGGGTCGCCGACCGACCCGAACGCCGATTTCCTTCGTGGCGGTCAGCAGGAAGTGCTGCAATCCGCGATCGACAGCGGCGCGATCACCATCGTTGGTGAAGCCTATACCGATGGTTGGCTGCCGGCGAACGCTCAGCGCAACATGGAACAGATCCTGACCGCCAACGACAACAAAGTTGACGCGGTTGTGGCTTCGAACGACGGCACCGCCGGTGGCGTGGTTGCGGCTCTGGCCGCTCAGGGCCTCGACGGGATCCCGGTTTCCGGCCAAGACGGCGACCATGCCGCTCTGAACCGCGTTGCCAAAGGCACCCAAACGGTTTCGGTCTGGAAAGACGCCCGTGATCTCGGCAAAGCCGCCGGCGAAATCGCCGCCGCGCTGGCCGGTGGCACGGCGATGGCTGATGTCCCGGGTGCGATGACCTGGACCTCTCCGGCTGGCACCGAGCTGACCGCGATGTTCCTGAAGCCGGTTCCGGTGACCAAAGACAATCTGTCGGCGGTTGTTGACGCAGGCTGGATCACCAAAGACGCGCTCTGCCAGGGCGTGGAAAACGGTCCGGCCCCCTGCAACTAATCACTAACAGCTTCATGACAATCGCCCCCATCCTTCGGGATGGGGGCCACTTGCTACATGTGGAAGGCCGCAATGACCGACGTAACTCCTGGAACATCTGCGACCGAGACTGACCCCAACGAACCGACGCGGCTGAAGCGTAGCTTCTTCCAGATCCTCGAGATCGACACCCGTATGCTCGGGATGATTGGGGCATTCCTCGTTATCGCCATCATTTTCAACGTGATGACTGACGGCCGTTTCCTGACGCCGCGCAACATCTTCAACCTGACGATCCAGACGGTATCGGTCGCGATCATGGCCACCGGCATGGTATTCATCATCGTCATGCGCCATATCGATCTGTCGGTCGGGGCGCTTCTGGCCACCGCATCTGCCGTCATGGCCATGACCCAAACCCTGGTTATGCCGGGCTGGCTGGGCATCGAGCTTGGCAGCTGGGCCATCGCCCCGGTGGCAATCGTCATCGGCCTTCTGGTCGGCGTGGCCATTGGCGCGTTTCAGGGCTGGCTGGTGGGTTATCTCACCGTGCCCGCCTTCATCGTCACCCTTGGCGGCTACCTGATCTGGCGTAACGTCGCCTGGTATCTGACCTCGGGCGCCACCATCGGCCCGCTCGACGAGAACTTCCAGATCTTCGGCGGCACCAACGGGACGCTTGGCCCGACCTGGAGCTGGGTATTCGCGGTTCTGGCGGCTGTGGCCACGGTTTGGGCCCTCACCCGTAGCCGTCGGCTGAAGATCCAACACGATTTTCCGGTGAAACCGATCTGGGCCGAAGCGCTTCTGGCCGGTGTTGCCATCGTGGTGATCTTTGGCTTCGTCGCTATCCTGAACTCCTATGAAATCCCGCAGCCCAAGCTTGCACGGATGTTCGCAGCCCGGGGCGAAGTGATGCCCGAAGGCTATACCCAGGGTTACGGGCTGCCGATCTCGGTTCTGCTCCTGATCGGCGTTGCGGTGTCGATGACGGTGGTGGCCAAGCGCACTCGGCTTGGGCGCTACATCTTCGCCACCGGCGGCAACCCGGAAGCAGCGGCGCTTTCCGGTATCAATATCCGCTTCCTGACCGTGAAACTGTTCATGATCATGGGCTTCCTCGCGGCTTTGTCTGCGGTGGTGGCCTCGGCACGGCAAACCTTCCACTCCAACGACATCGGCACGCTCGACGAGCTGCGGGTGATCGCGGCGGCGGTTATTGGCGGCACCGCCTTTGCCGGGGGCATCGGCACGATCCATGGCGCCATTCTCGGCGCGCTGATCATGCAGAGCCTGCAATCGGGTATGGCGATGGTCGGCGTGGATGCACCGTTCCAGAACATCGTCGTGGGTATGGTTCTGGTGATCGCGGTTCTGATCGACACCTATTATCGCAAGCGGACGGGAGGCTGATCCATGGCTGACACGGTTGACAGAAGCGGCACGCCCCTTCTTGAAATGCGCGACATGCACAAGTCTTTCGGCGGTATCCGCGCCGTGGACCATGTGAGCATCGACCTCTATCCCGGCGAAGTTCACGGGGTTCTGGGCCATAACGGTGCTGGCAAGTCGGTGCTGATGAAAATGCTCTCGGGCGCTTATACGCGCGATGGCGGGCAGATTTTCGTCAATGGCGAAGAAGCGCATATCGAAACCCCGCGCGACGCACGGCACTACAACATCGAGACGATCTACCAGACGCTGGCGCTGGCCGATAACCTCGATGCGGCGTCGAACCTGTTTCTTGGGCGCGAGCTTGTCACCCCGATGGGCTTTGTGAACGATCCCAAGATGGAAGCCGAAACGCGCAAGATCATGTCGCGGCTGAACCCGAACTTCCGGCGTTATCACACGCCGGTGGCGGGTCTGTCCGGCGGGCAGCGCCAATCGGTGGCCATTGCACGCGCGGTCTACTTCAACGCCAAGATCCTGATCATGGACGAACCCACCGCGGCGCTCGGCGTGGCCGAAACCCAGATGGTGGCCGAGCTCATTCAGGAGCTGAAGCGTCAGGGCATCGGCATTCTCTTGATCGACCACGACATCCATCAGGTGAAAGCCCTGTGCGACCGGGCGAGCGTGATGAAAAACGGCCGTCTGGTGGGCACCGTGAAGGTGGATGAAGTGACCGAAGACGATCTCTTGGGCATGATCATCCTCGGCAAGAACCCGCAAGAACAGGCGGCCTGATCGCCTCTGCAAGATCTGAGCCTGGCGAGCGCCCCGTGCCCTCGCCAGGCCACCCCCCTCCACCTTTTCCCCGACATTTCGATCCCCGTTCCTGCCCCCTCCGGGCCAAGGATCCACCGCGTGCAAGCTGTGTTTCACGTTGCAAACAACAATCGCGTCTGAATCGAAAATGCGTAATTTTCCTTCAAACCGTCAAATCTGTTTGAAATTTTCACTCATGTAATTAGTGTGCTGGCACAACCCGTCACCGGAGGAGTGACGGGACTAATCACATAAACTGACCTGACCAACAGATCGGAGGAGATCTTAATGAAGCGTCGTAAGTTTCTGACCGGGGCCGCCCTTGGCACCGCCGGTATCACTCTGGCCGCGCCCGCCATCGCTCAGGGCACCAAGACCATGACCATCGTGTCGACCTGGCCGCGCGACATGCCGGGCCTCGGCGTTTCGGCCCAGCGCCTTGCCGCGCGGATCACAGAGCTCTCTGAGGGCGCGATCCAAACCGAATACTTCGCCGCCGGTGAACGTGTGGGTGCGCTTGACGTGTTCGACGAAGTCGCCTCGGGCAACAGCCAGGCCTATATCGGCGCCGACTACTACTGGACCGGCAAACACCCGGCCCTGGCCTATTTCACCGCCGTGCCCTTCGGCATGTCCTACGCTGAAATCAACGCCTGGTGCCTGTATGGCGACGGCATGGCCCTGTGGGACAAGGTGCAGGACCAGTTCGGCCTGAAAGGTCTGCCCGCGGGCAACACCGGCACCCAGGCCGGTGGCTGGTTCAACAAGGAAATCGAAAGCGCCGATGATTTCAAAGGCCTGAAAATGCGTATCCCCGGCCTCGGCGGCCAGGTGCTCTCCAAGCTCGGCGCCTCGACCGTCTCGCTGCCCGGCGGCCAGATCTACGAAAACCTCGTATCGGGCACCATCGACGCAACCGAATGGGTTGGCCCCTATAACGACTACTTCATGAAGTTCTATGAAGCCGCCAAGTACTACTACACTGGCGGGATGCACGAGCCGGGCGCCCAGCTTTCGCTCACCTTCAACAAGTCGTGGTGGTCGTCGCTCAGCGATTACGAGCGTGCCGTACTCACCGCTGCCGCGCTTGAAGAAAACTCCAACTCCTATTTCGAGAACATGGCGCTCAACAGCTCCTACCTGAAAAAGCTCGAAGAAGAGCATGGGGTGGAAGTGCGCTCGTTCAACGACGATGTCTGGGATGGGATGGGCGAAGCTGCTGCGGAAGTGTTCGACGAAATCGCCTCCTACGACGCGCTTGCCGCCGAGGTGAACGATGCCGTGCAGGCGAAGATTCGCGAAATCGGCCGCGGCATCTCGCTCTTCGAAGGCCAGTTCGTGAACCAGCGTAACCGGATCCTCGGCCTCTAAGATCAGGCTTCGGCCTTGAAACATCGGGCGGGGCTTCGGCCCCGTCCCTTTTTCCCGCGCCGCGCATCCGTTTCTTCTGCAATCAACGAGAGATGCAGCATGCCACATGTCGCCGCCTCTATTGACCTTCCCCGTCATGGAAAACCCGCCCCGCTCGCTCGCCTGTTCGGCTGGTCGATGCTCGCCGTACTCGCCGCCTTTCTGATCGACGATGTGCTGGTCGTCTGGTTCAATTTTCCCGGCATCCGTGGTCTTGGGCAATCCAGCGGCGCTTGGACAGAGCTGGCGCTCTACGCCGTGGCTGTCGCCTTCGCCTTTGCCTATGTGCTGACGCATCCCACCCGCGCGCTCAGATGGGACGCGCATCTGATCCACCACGCCAATCTCTATCTGGTCCGCGCGCTGTTCTTCACCGTGCTCTTTGTCGGTGTCGCCGATGCCACGATTGCCTTTCTGCGCGCCGAGCAGTTGCTCGGGATTTTCGGCGAGGCCGGGCCGCATAATTTCGGCCGCGCCAACTGGGTTGGCACCCATGTGCATGTGCCGCTGATCGTTGCCGCCTTCATTGCCGCCGCTGTGTTCCGCCGCTCGCTCGGCTTTCACTGG
Source organism: Paracoccaceae bacterium (assembly GCA_050288685.1). Taxonomy (GTDB): domain Bacteria; phylum Pseudomonadota; class Alphaproteobacteria; order Rhodobacterales; family Rhodobacteraceae; genus Sinisalibacter. The sequence continues at coordinate 174,130 of JBNKEH010000009.1, forward strand.
CTGGCGCTGCTCATCGTTTCTGCCGAGCTGCTGATCGTGCTCTCGCGCTTTGTCTTCAGCTATGAACAGGCGTTGATGGGCGATCTGGTGCGCTACTGGTACGCCGCGCTGTTCCTATTTGGCTCGGCCTATACCCTGTTCGACGATGGCCATGTGCGCGTCGATATCCTCTATGCCGGGCTCGGCAACCGCACCAAGGGCAAGTTCAACGCCGTCGGTGTGCTGCTCTTGGGCATGACCACCGCCTGGGTGGTGCTGGCCATTGGTCTGAACGGGCCGCAGAGCATCGTGAATGCGCCGGTCAAGAATTTCGAGATCAGTCAGGCCGGTCCCTACGGCATGTATATCAAGTATCAAATGGCCGCCTTTATCGGCCTTTACGCCACGACCATGCTGATCCAGTTCGTCAGCTTCTTCTTCGATGTCGTGGCCGATGCACGGGGTGAACCGGGCCACCGTTCGATCACCGGCACGGCAACGCACTGAGGTTCCAATGGAAATCTACTTTCTCATTCTGCTGATCCTGCTCATGGCCACGGCCCTGGGCTCGGGTTTTCCCGTCGCCTATGCCCTGCCCGGTTCGGCCATCGTTACGGTAGGCATTGCCGCCGCGGCGGGCTGGCTGTTCGCGGGCAGCACCGATGCCTATTTCTTTTCCGGCGGTCCCTCGCAATGGCTTCAGGCCGGGGTGACCAACCAGAGGGGCGTCTATTGGGAGGTCGAGCGCGACACGCTTATTGCCATCCCACTCTTCATCTTCATGGGCATCATGCTGCAGCGCTCGAAGATCGCTGAAGACCTGCTGGAAACCATGGCGCAGCTGTTCGGCCCGGTGCCGGGCGGGCTTGGCATTTCGGTGGTCTTCGTCGGGGCGCTGCTTGCCGCCACCACCGGCATCGTCGGCGCCACGGTTGTGGCGATGGGGCTGATCTCGCTGCCCTCGATGCTGCGCAACAACTATTCCACCCCGCTGGCCACCGGCACGATTGCCGCTTCCGGTACGCTGGGGCAGATCATCCCGCCCTCGATCGTGCTGATCATTCTGGCCGACCAGCTTGCCAGCGCCGCCGATCAGGCGTCGAACATTCGCAAGGCGCTCTACAAGGGCGCGACCGGCGAAGTTCAGTTGCCCTCGCCCTTTGACGTGGCAGGCACCTCGGCGGGCGAGATGTTTCTGGGCGCCTTCATTCCCGGCATCGTTCTGGTCGGGCTCTATATGGCCTACATCCTGATCTATGCGATGATCCGGCCGAAAAACGCCCCCGCCGTGCCCTATGAGGGCAAGTACGATCTGGCCTTCCTGCGCAAGGTCTTCGTCACGCTGGTGCCGCCGCTCGCGCTGATCTTCCTCGTGCTCGGCTCGATCATCGCGGGCATCGCCACGGTGAACCAGGCCGGGGCCATCGGTGCCGCCGGGGCGATCATCATGGCGGGCTATCGCCTGCCCAAACCCGGCACCCGTGGCGTCTACGCGCCCGCACTGGTCGCGCTGGTGGCTCTGGCCATCCTGAGCTTCGCGCTCAGCAATTTCCAGATGAACGTGAAGGCAATGACATCCCCGTCCGACCAGCTTGGCATCGCCCTCGGCGTGCTTGGCACCGTGCTGCTGCTTGTCTCGCTCATCTGGTCGGGGCTACGGGTTTACCGGCTCGACAACACCCTGAACGGGGTGATGCTGGAAACCGCGAAAACCACCTCGCTGGTCTTCATCATCCTCTTGGGTGCGGCGGTGCTGACCGCCTCGTTCCGCGCCTTCGGTGGCGAAGAGCTGGTGCGCAACTTCCTGGTCTCGCTGCCGGGCGGGTTCTGGGCGCAGTTCTTCATGGTGATGCTGGTGATCTTCATCCTCGGCTTCTTCCTTGATTTCATCGAAATCTCGGTTGTGGTCGTGCCGATCGTGGCGCCGATCCTGCTGGCCGATCCGGGCGCCAACATTACCGCCGTCTGGCTGGGCGTGATGATCGGGCTCAACATCCAGACCAGCTTCCTCACCCCGCCCTTCGGCTTTGCGCTGTTCTATCTGCGCGGCGTCGCCCCGGCGATGGTGCGCACGATCCAGATCTACAAGGGCGTGATCCCCTTCATCCTGCTGCAGATCGCGGCGCTGATCATTGTCGGCTCTTTCCCGCCGCTGGCGAACTACCTGCCGAACCGGGTGAGCTTCCTGTCGGAAACCAGCCCACCGCCGCGTAACCCCAAGCTGCAGCTCTGCCTTGACGATTATGTCGCCGGGAAGATCGCTGAAAGCACCGCGCTGCAAGACGCGATCGCCGCCGCCAAGCTGCTCGACCTTTCGGCGCTGCCGAAGGATCTGGCGCGCGATGTCACCGACGGGATCGCCAGCGCCGAAGCCGCGATTGCCGGGCTTGCCACGGTTGACGAGGCCAGCGCTGCGGTGACAGCCGCTGCCGGCGATTATCGTCCGCAACGCACGCTGGTGCGCAGCCTGCAAAAACAGATGAACGCGGCGCAAAGCGCAGCGGACGATCTGTTCAAAACTGCGGGCCGTACCGATGACGAGACCAAGCGCGCGCAGCTGACCAAAGCCGCCGAAGCCCAGCAGGCCGAAGCCGAGCGGCTGGCCGCGCTGATCCCCGACGATTGGGACAGCGTGCACAGCACCTTCGCGACGCTGACCGAGGCCGAAGACAAGGCGCGCAACCAGTATCGGCGCGCCGCCGATGGCGCCTATGAAGGCCCGGCAGCGGTTCTGGCGATGCTTCAGGCAGGCGATGGTTTCGCCGCGCTGGAACCGGAGCTGACAGCTCTGCGCACCACCTTCGAAACCGGCGAGGGCGATGCCGCCGTCGAACAGGTGAAGGCGGTGGAAAGCCTGATCGGCGATGTCGACGGAGCCAGCGACGTGAAATCGCCGCTGTCAAAGGCCCGTCGGGCGCTCGACAAGGGCAAGCGCGACGAGGCACTGGCCGAGTATCAGAAAGCACTCGATGCCTACGCCGCGCAGGCCGAATGGCGCGGGGCGGCAGTGGCTCTGGTGCCGGGGCTCAGCGCCTATCTCGACGCGGTGCGCCCGACGCTGGGCATCCGGGTGCAGGATCACTTCACCCGGCCGCAGGCTTTGGCCATGGCCTCCTGCACCTCCTATCACCGCGACATCTCGCTGAACTTCTGATCAGGCGGAATAGAGACACATGAACCGGCGCGGGGCCAACCCGCGCCGGTTTTTTTCATGCCTACATATTCAGGCCAGACGCCGGGCAGCAAAGAAGCTCGCCCCGGCCATCAGCGCCGCCGTGGCCAGGCACAGCGGCAAGCCGCCCAGCTGATAGCTGAGGCCAGAAAGCAGCGTGCCCAGCAGCCGCCCCGCCGCGTTCGACATGTAGTAGAAGCCCACATCCATCGTCACCCGCTCGGCGCCGGTAAAGGCGAGGATCAGATAGGAATGCAGCGACGAGTTGATCGCGAAGACAAAGCCAAACAGCAACAGCCCCGCCACCAGAACCGGCGTGAACCACGCCCCCGGCAGCAGCGCGAGCCACGCCAGCGCGGCAGGAATGAAAGTCAGCAGCCCCACCCAGCGAATTGCAGCCAAAACAGAGCCTGTTTCTGACCGGCTCGCCGCTCTCAAAAGCTTCGGCGCCAGCGCCTGCACTGCGCCATAGGCGACGATCCAGAGCGCCATGAAGCCGCCGACCAGAAAGAACGCCCGGCGCGCGCCCTCCGGTGTGCCATCTGACAGCGCCGCCTGAAAATAGATCGGGATGCCAACCACGAACCAGGTATCGCGCGCGCCGAACAGAAACAGCCGCGCCAGCGACAGTCGGTTCACCCGTGGGTCCGTCGCAAAGATATGCGCGAATTTGGCCGATTTAGAGCCTTTTGGCAGGCCCGAAGGCATGAACAGCACCACCGCCAGCAGCACCAGCGCCAGCACCACCGCCATGCCGGTGACCGAGGCTTTGAACCCGGCCAGCCCAAGCAATGCAGCGCCGAGGAAAAAGCCAACCCCCTTCACCGCGTTCTTCGAGCCGGTCAGCACCGCCACCCAGCGAAACAGCCCGCCATCGCCTTTCGGGGCCAGCAGCTTCACCGCCGATTTCGACGACATCTTCGCCAGATCCTTGGCCACGCCCGACAGGCCCTGCACCGCCATCACGAAGGGCACAGACAGCGCCATTGCCCAGCTGGAATCAAGCTGCGACAACGCCAGAAGGGCCATAATCTGCAAAAATAGACCCGCATAGAGCGTCGCCGTCAGGCCAAACCGCGCCGCCAGCCAGCCCGCCGACAGGTTGGTAACGATCCCCGCCACCTCGTAGAGCAAAAACAGCCAGGCCAGCGTGACCGGCGAAAAGCCCAGCTCGTGAAAGTGCAGCAGCACCAGCATCCTGAGCGCCCCATCGGTGAGCATGAAAGCCCAATAGGCGGCAGTCACCGCGATATAGGCAGATAGCCCCTCGGGGCGGGCAGGCTGGGATGTCATTCTGATCTCCGGGTCAGAGCGAAGATGCCACCATCCGCGCCACATCGGCAAGGCGGCAGGCATAGCCCCATTCGTTATCGTACCAGGCGTAGATCTTCACCTGCGTGCCGTTCACCACCATGGTCGAGGGCGCGTCGATGATCGACGAGCGGCTGTCATTCACATAATCGGCCGAAACCAGCGGGCGGGTCTCATAGCCCAGAATCCCCTGTAATAGACCCTCTGCAGCGGCTTTCAGCAGGGCATTCACCTCCTCCACAGAGGTCTCGCGCTCCACCTCGAACACGCAATCGGTCAGCGAGGCATTCAGCAGCGGCACCCGCACCGCATGGCCGTTCAGCCGGCCGGTGAGCTCGGGGAAAATCTGGGTGATCGCCTTGGCCGAGCCGGTGCTGGTGGGAATCAGAGAATTCAGCGCCGAGCGAGCGCGGCGCAGATCCTTGGCCGGGCGGTCCACCATGGTCTGGGTATTGGTCACGTCATGCAGCGTGGTGATCGAGCCGTGGCGGATGCCCAGCCCCTCATGGATCACCTTCACCACCGGCGCGAGGCAATTGGTGGTGCAAGAGGCCGCCGTAACCAGTTTTTGCCCGGAATAGAGATGATGATTGACCCCATAGACCACGTTCAGCGCGTCGGGTTCTTTCACCGGAGCAGAGACCACCACGTGCTTCACCCCAGCAGCATAATAGGGCGCGAGCTTGTCGTGGCTTTTATGCGCACCGGTGCAGTCGATCACCAGATCCACGCCCAGTTCTGCCAGCGGCAGCTCTTCGATGGCGCTTGTGGCGCGCAGCTCCATCCGGGTGCCGTTCACGGTCAGGCTGGTCTCGTCATAGCCAATCTCGGCCGCCCAGCGCCCATGAACAGTGTCGAATTCAAGCAAATGCGCGTGAACCTCGGGCGTGCCGATCGGATCGTTCAGCAGCACGATCTCGCCCGAAATGCCATTGTCGATCAGCTCGCGCAGCGCAAGCTTACCCATCCGGCCAAGGCCATTGATCGCAATCCGTGTCATAGAACATCCCCACATCTGTCGCGGGTCGTTTATGTCACTTGTGTAACGGCAGGATGACGCTAGAGCCCTTCGCGCGCGCCCAGCTCCATTTCATGCATCTCGGCCCGCGCGGTGCCATCGAAGGCCAGCGTCGAGCGCAGGGTCACGACCGAGCCGATCACGATCAGCGCCGGGCCTTTCAGCCGCGCTTCCCCGGTTTTCGCGCCAATATCGGCCAGGGTTCCGGTCACCACATGCTGGGTGGTGCGGGTGCCATTGTCGATCACCGCCACCGGCGTAGCCGGATCGACCCCCTGCGCCATCGCCGCTGCCGCAATCTCGGCCACGAAGCGCAGGCCCATATAGACCACCGCCGTTTGCCCGGGCCGCGCCAGAGAGGCCCAGGCATGGGCGATCAGCCCATCGGCACCATGGGCGGTAACAAACACCACGCTTTGCGCATGATCGCGATGGGTCAGCGGAATGCCCGCCGAGGCCCCGCAGCCCGCCGCCGCAGTGATGCCGGGCACCACCACCACCGGAATGCCATGCGCCGCCACGCCTTCCAGCTCTTCGCCGCCCCGGCCAAAGATGAAGGGATCGCCCCCCTTCAGCCGCAGCACCCGCTGGCCCGCCTTGGCGCGTTCGATCATCAGCTCGGTGATCTCGTCCTGCTGCATCGTGTGGTTGGAGGGCGATTTGCCCACATTGATCCGCTCGGCATCGCGCCGGGTGAGGTCGAGAATGCCGGGGCCGATCAGCCGGTCATACAGCACCACATCGGCGTGCTGCATCATCCTGAGCGCCTTGAAGGTCAGCAGATCCGGGTCGCCCGGCCCGGCCCCAACCAACCAAACCTCACCGCGCTTCAGATGCCGCGTACTGCCAGAAGCCAGATCTTCATCAATCAGCCGTCCGGCCAGCGCTTCGTCGCCCGCCAGATACGCATCGCCCGCCGGGCCTTCGATCAGATCTTCCCAAAAACGCCGCCGCTCGGTGCCGTTGGGAATCTTCGCCGCGATCGAGTCACGATAGCCCGACAGGAACGCCGCCAGCCTGCCATAGGCTGAAGGCAGCATCGCCTCGACCCGGGCGCGCAGGATGCGGGCGATCACCGGAGCGGCCCCGCCGGTGGAAATGGCAATGGTCAGCGGGTCGCGTTCCACCACCGAGGGGGTGATGAAATCGCAATATTGCTTTTCATCGGCCACGTTGACCAGCGCGCCATGGGCCTTGGCGGCCTTGTAGAGCAGCGCATCGCGCTCGGGATTGTCCGAGGCGCCATAGGCCACCACGCAGCCAGCGAAATCGACGAAAGCTGGCAGGCGCGGCTCAAAGCTCACCCGCTCATGAGCGATGAAGGCGCGTACCTCTTCCCCTGGATTAGGGTCGAAACTCAGCACATGGGCCCCTGCCGCGAGCGCGCGTTCGATCCGGCGCGCCGCCACCGTGGTGCCGCCATCGACGAGCACTTTCTTGCCCGCCACATCCAGAAAAATCGGAAGGAAATCCATCAGCTGTGCTGCCTTGCCCAATCGTCCATCGCTTTGCCCAGTGCGGCCGCGCTATCGGCGTCCAGATCAATCTGGGTGATCCGTCGCCCCTCGCGCAGGACAAGGCGCAGCATCGTCATGCCGCCCTCGAATGTTACCTCGCGCAGCTCGGCTTTGCGGCTATAGGGCAGCTCGAACTGCGTCAATTCCCTGATTTCGTCACTCATATTTCAGCCCGCGGGTAAATGCGGCCTCCAGCAGCCATTCCCATTTGCGCGGAGTATCGCGGAAATCCGGCTTGAGGTCGAATTCAAGATGCATGATCCCGCTTTCGCCCGCATGGGCCACAAGGCGCTCCAGCTCGGCAAAGCTGGTCACCTCCGGGTGGCCGATGATCAGATCGCTCAGCCGCGCATGGTTGGGGTTGGTCATCTCAGCTTCCTTTCACACGGTTATGGAACCGGACGCGGTAAACCAGCCTTTGGCTTTTGGCCTCAGCTTTCGGGTCAAATCCGGTCCGGTCATGCAGCACGTTGTTACAGAGCACCCCTTGCCCCGCCGCGAAGCGCAACGAAATGGTCAGCGGGTCGGGGGTTTCCAGCACTTGCCGAAGATACGCCACCGCCTCGCGGGTCAGTGCATCGTCGCGCCAGGCAATCGATCGGGTGCGGGCGGTATAGCGCATCTGAAGCGCGCCCGTCTCGGGGTCGGGATAGAAAACCGGGCCAATCGAGACTGGGCGCAGGCTGCCATCCGCCTCGCGGTTTTCCGGAATCAGCATCGCCTCTGGATGCATCAGCGCGCGCAGATAGTCGGGGTTTTCGTCCATCAGCCGGATATAGGCCACGGCGGGGTCCAGAAACTGATTGGCGCCGCCATCCTCGGCGGGCCGCGCGGTGTGCAGCACCATGGCGCTGATCTGATCGCCCGGCGCGTTGTAATAGCCGTCGGTGTGCCAGTTCATCCCGCGCTTGGAATAGGGGATATAGCCCTTCTGCCCCGGCGCATCGCTTTCGGTCAGCGCAACAATTCCGTCGCCACCGGCCGAGCGGTGCTTTTCGGCGATCCTGAGCCCGAAGGCATCGGCGAAAGCACGCAGCGTGCGGCGCGGATCGGCGGTGGGATCGGTCTGATAAAGGGCCAGATTCGTCGCGCCGCAGCGCCGCATCAGCTCGTTGCGCTCGGAATCAGTCGGCTTTGCCAGGTCGGAAATGTCGACGAATCCGTCGCTCCGCGCCGCCTCGGCCGCTTTCAGCCGCGCGTCACGCCACGTCCGATAACTCGCATCGGCTGCGACATTTTGCCATATAAATCCGATATCTTCCTGACGTTTGATGGCCGTCTCCTCCCCGAGGCAGCAAAATCCCGACCGTTTTACCTTGTTATATTCACAGGTTTCTTTTGCGGTCGCAGCAACTTTTTTCTTTTACATTCGATTATCGTAATGTTTAGATTTAACGCAACGATGTTCATCAAACGGTGACGATAGGGCGCAGGCGAGAGGAGCGCAGGCCCCCATCAGACCGGATGCAAAGACTATGGCCCAAGGCCGAAGCGCGAACATCCCAAAGGGAGGATCAGATGAAAGACGAGTCGTCAGAAACGCATCACCACGACACCCCGATGCTCGACGAATTGGAGGGCGGCCCTTGGCCGAGCTTCATCACCGGATTGAAGCACCTGCGCGATGAGGGCACGCCCAGCAACCGCGCGATGGTGAACGACCTCCTGGGTCAGCTTGAACATTCCTATGAGGAACGTCTGGGCTTCTGGAAGGGCGGCACGCTCAGCGTCATGGGCTATGGCGGCGGGATCATCCCGCGCTTTTCCGAAGTGGCCGACCGTTTCCCGGCCTCGAAAGAGTTCCACACCCTGCGGGTGATGCCGCCGGCAGGCTATCACTACACCACCGATCTTCTGCGCAAGATGTGCGATGTCTGGGAAAAGCACGGCTCTGGCCTCATCGCCTTCCACGGCCAGTCCGGCGACATCATGTTTCAGGGCTGTTCCTCGGAAGCCGCACAACCGGCCTTTGACGAGCTGAACGAGCTGGGGTTTGACCTTGGCGGCGCGGGCCCCGCCCTGCGCACGGCGATGAGCTGCGTGGGCCACGCCCGTTGCGAGCAGAGCTGCTACGACGAGGTGCGCGCCCACCGCACCCTGATCAACAAATTCCTCGACGAGATGCACCGCCCGTCGCTGCCCTACAAATTCAAGTTCAAATTCTCCGGCTGCGGCAATGACTGCGTCAACGCCATCCACCGCGCCGATTTCGCGGTGATCGGCACCTGGCGCGACGCGATCAAGATCGATCAGGAGAAGGTGAAAGAGCACGTCGCCTCTGTCGGGCGGAAATACACCATCGACACCGTAGTTTCGATGTGCCCAACCCGCGCGATTTCGCTCAATGACGACGACACGCTGGAAATCGACAACCAGTCCTGCGTGCGCTGCATGCATTGCATCAACGTGATGACCAAGGCGCTCAGCCCTGGCGATGACAAAGGCGTTTCGATCCTGATCGGCGGCAAGCGCTCGCTGAAGGTCGGCGACCTGATGGGCACGATGATCGTGCCGTTCATGAAGCTTGAATCGGACGAAGACTTTGAGCGGCTGGAGGAATTCGGGGAAACCGTGATTGAGTTCTTTGCCGAGAACGCGCTGGAACACGAGCGGATCGGCGAAACCATCGACCGGATCGGCCTGCCCGCCTTCATCGAGGCGGTGGGCGTGGAACCCGATCCGAACATGGTCAATCACCCGCGCACCTCGTCCTATGTGCGTACCGACGATTTTGATGTCGAGGCCGAGAAGTGGTTCGCCCGCAAGGCCGCGGAAGCTCAGATCAGCGCCGAGTAACCGGCCCCGACAAACCTGCATTTGCATCCGAGCCGGATTCCGGCGCGGTTTGGGAGGAAACCTATGACCCAGCAAGCACAGAAACCCCGTATGCCCGATGAAGTCGGTGTACCGGATCCGTTTCCCTATATGCACCCGGTGATGAAGGCCAATTACGGCAACTGGGATTGGCACGATCGCCCGCGCCCCGGCGTGCTGCACCACGTGTCCAAATCCGGCGACGAAATCTGGACCGTTCGCGCCGGTACCCAGCGGCAGATGGATGTGTTCACCATCCGCAAGCTCTGCGACATCGGCGATGAATTTGCCGAAGGTCATGTGCGCTTCACCACCCGCTCGAATATCGAATTTATGGTCTCGGCTGAGACCAAGGTGCAGCCGCTTATCGACAAGCTGCAGCAGGCGGGCTTCCCGGTTGGCGGCACCGGCGCTTCGGTTTCGATGATCAGCCACACTCAGGGCTGGCTCCACTGCGATATTCCCGGCACCGATGCTTCGGGCGTGGTGAAAAGCCTGATGGATGTGCTCCATGCCGAGTTCATTCAGGAAAAAATGCCCAACCGGGTGCGCATCACCACCTCCTGCTGCCAGATCAACTGCGGCGGTCAGGGCGATATCGCGGTGAACGTGCAATACACCAAGCCGCCGCGGATCAATCACGATCTGGTGGCCAATGTCTGCGAACGCCCCGCCGTTGTAGCCCGCTGCCCGGTGGCGGCGATCCGGCCCGCAATGGTGAACGGCAAGCCCTCGCTGGAAGTGGACGAAAAGAAATGCGTGGCCTGTGGCGCCTGCTATCCGCCCTGCCCGCCGATGCAAATCAACGGCAAGGAAGAAACCCGGATCGCGATCTGGGTGGGCGGCAAGCATTCCAACGCGCGCTCCAAACCCACCTTCCACAAGCTCGCCGTGGCCAACCTGCCCAACAACCCGCCGCATTGGCCGGAAGTGTCCGAGATCGTGCGCCGGATCGTGCAGACCTACAAGAAAGACGCCAAACATTGGGAGCGGATGGGCGAATGGATCGAGCGCATCGGCTGGAACCGCTTCTTTGACAAGACCGGGCTCGCCTTCACCAAGCATCATCTCGACACATGGACGGGTGCCCGCAAAACGATGAACATGTCAGCGCATGTGCATTTCTAAGCGCTGAACAGAAGGAAAGCGACGTGAAGATCGGAGTACTGGTTTCCGAAGGCCCCTATACCCATCAGGCGGCGGATTCGGCCTATAAATTCGTGACGGCGGCTCTGGCCGCCGGGCACGAGGTGCCGCGGGTGTTTTTCTACCATGACGGCGTGAACGTGGCGACGCGGCTGAGCGTGCCGCCGCAGGACGAGCGCAACATCCAGCAAAACTGGTCGGCCCTTGCCAAGGAACACGGGGTTGATCTCGTGGTCTGCATCGCCGCCGCCCAGCGCCGGGGGATGCTCGATGAAAACGAGGCCAAGCGGCAGGGCAAGGACGCCAATAACCTGGCCGAAGGCTTCCGCATTTCGGGCCTTGGGCAGTTGATTGAAATGGGTATCCAGACTGATCGTCTGGTGACCTTTGGCGATTGAGGAGGGGCTGATGTCTGATACGAAAAAGTTCCTCTATGTGAACCGCAAGGCGCCCTACGGCACGATCTATGCGCTCGAAAGTCTGGAAGTGGTGCTGATCGGCGCCGCCTTCGAACAAGACGTGTCGCTGGCCTTTCTCGATGACGGGGTGTTCCAGCTCACCAAGGGCCAGAACACCGACGGGATCGGGGTGAAAAACTTCTCGCCCACCTTCCGCGCACTCGGCGATTACGACGTGACGAAGCTCTATGTCGAACGCGAAAGCCTGATGGAACGCGGGCTGAGCGAGGAGGACCTGCTCGAGGTCACCTATGAAGACGAAGATGATGACTGGGCCGAGAAACCCGCGATCCACATCATCAGCCGCGCCGAGATTGCCGATGTCATGGCCGATGCCGACGTTGTGCTGAGCTTCTGAGGGGGAAACATGTCTACGCTTCACACAGTAAACAAATCGCCCTTCGCCACCCAGGCGCTGATCAGCTGCCTGAACCACGCCAAACCCGGCGATGCGGTTCTGATGATCGAAGACGGGGTTTATGGCGGGATCGGTGGCACCGGGCTCAGCGATATCGTCGCCGAGTTCGGCAAGGCGGTCTCGCTCTACGTGCTGGCCCCCGACCTTGCCGCGCGCGGCATCGCGGCCGGGCGTCTGATCGAAGGCATCGAAGGGGTCGATTATCCAGGCTTCGTGGATCTGGTCGCCAAACACGACCGCAGCCAGGCCTGGCTCTGACTAAGTTCAACAGAAGGAAAGCGAAAATGTCATATCAAGTAAACGGGACCACCGTTGAACACGACGAAGAAGGCTACATCACCAATCTCTCCGACTGGTCGCCGGAACTGGCCGACGTCATCGCCAAGGCGGAAGATCTGGAAATGAACGACGAGCGTTGGGAAGTGGTGAACTTCCTGCGCAACTATTACGACGAATACCAGATCGCCCCGGCCGTGCGCGTGCTGATCAAAGCCGTGAAAAAGACGATGGGCGAAGAGAAGGGCAACAACAAATACATGTACGAGCTCTTCCCCTACGGCCCGGCCAAACAGGCGTGCAAAATCGCCGGTCTGCCGAAACCGACCGGCTGCGTCTGAGCCAGAACTGATGCGGCCTGACGGAGGAGGAGCCGTCAGGCCAATGCGCTAATGCCCTGAAAAATAACAATGTCGGGGCAGTTGACGGGAGGAGTCTGCGTGTTGTCCACGATCTACGCCTTGTTGTTCTACGCGGCCACGATCCTGTTTGTCGTGGGGCTGGCACGCCGGATTCGCAAATATGCCCGCACCCCCGCTCCGCTGAAAATCCCCACCACGCCAGCGCCCACAACGCGCGGTGGCGTGGTGCTGAGGATGCTGCGCGAAGTCCTGTTTTTCGAAAGCCTGTTCAAGTCGAACAAGTGGATCTGGCTCTTCGGCTGGACCTTCCACATGGCGCTCTGGTTGGTCCTCGCCCGTCATATCCGCTATTTCACCGCCGACACGCCGTTCTGGCTCGGCCTGATCCAGCCCTTCGGCAAATATGCGGGCTTTGCGATGGTGGCGGGGCTTCTGGGCCTCTGGGCGCGGCGGTTTCTGGTCGAGCGCATCCGCTATATCTCCAACCCCTCCGACCATTTGATCCTGGTGCTGCTGATCGCCATCGGCCTGTCCGGGCTGACGATGAAATTCGTCGCCCATACCGATATTCTGGCGGTGAAGGCCTTCATGCGCGGGCTGTTCGTTCTGCAGATCAACCCGCTGCCCGCCGATCCGCTCATTCACATTCATCTGGCGCTGGTTGCCCTGCTGATGATCATCTTCCCGATCTCCAAGCTTCTGCATGCGCCGGGCGTGTTCTTCAGCCCGACCCGCAATCAGGTCGATAACCCGCGCGAAAAGCGCCATCTCGCCCCCTGGGCCGCAAAGCTGGAGGGTTGATCATGGCCGACGGCGACATTCCCAAGCTCGACGATCCGCTTCAGGTGCCCTGCCTCAAGCCCGGCGCGATGGATGGGCTCCAGCCCTTCCTTGCCAGCCCCGAGCACAATGCCAAGCTGGGCTTCCCCGGCGAGCTGCTGCCCGACTGGAAAGAACGCGCGCTGGCCAAGATGGAAGAGCTGGCCTCGAAAAACCGCGCCTTTCAGGTCTATCTCGACATCTGCGTGAAATGTGGCGCCTGCACCGACAAATGCCATTACTTCCTCGGCACCGCCGATCCGAAAAACATGCCGGTGGCGCGTCAGGATCTGCTGCGCTCGGTGTACCGGCGCTATTTCACCTTTGCGGGCAAGTATTTCCCCTGGCTGGTCGGCGCCCGCGACCTCACCGAAGAAGTGCTGCACGAATGGTATTCCTACTACCACCAATGCTCTGAATGCCGCCGCTGTTCGGTGTTCTGCCCCTATGGCATCGACACCGCCGAAATCACCATGGCCGCGCGCGATATTCTCGACTCGGTCGGGATGGGGATGAAATATTCCAACGAGATCATCGGCAAGGTCCATGATATCGGCAACAATCTGGGGCTGAACCCCAAAGCCCTGCGCGCCACGCTGGAAGATCTCGAAGAGGATATCGAAGACGATACCGGCGTTTCGGTGCGCCTGCCGCTCGACGAAAAGGGCGCCGATATTCTCCTGATCACACCCTCAGCCGATTTCTTTGCCGAGCCGCATATTGATGGCCTCATCGGCTACGCCAAGGTGTTCCATCAGGCCGGGGTCAGCTGGACCCTCAGCTCCTACGCTTCCGAGGCCGCCAATTTCGGCCTGTTCATCGGCAATTACGAAAACATGCGGCTGGTCAGCCAACGCATCCGCAAGGCCGCGCTCGATCTCGGGGTGAAGCGGATCATCTTTGGCGAATGCGGCCATGCCTGGCGGGTGGCCTATAGCTACCTCAACACGCTTGCGGGCCCGTGGGATTTTCTCGACCCGAACTACCCGGTGCCGCAGCACATTCTCGAATTCACCTGGGGCGAGATCCAGAAGGGCTACCTGAAATTCGACAAGTCGCAGAACGACCACATGACGCTGACCTATCACGATAGCTGCAACGTCGCGCGCGGCAGCCGGATGGGCGACACGCCGGGCGGGCAATTCGAGATTCCGCGCAACGTGATCAAGACGGTCTGCAACAACTTCGTCGATATGGACCGCGACACCATCTACGAATCCACCCTGTGCTGCGGCGGTGGCGGCGGGCTTCTGACCGACGATCTGATGGATCTGCGGGTGAAGGGCGCCAGCCCCCGGATGACCGCACTGCAGCAGGTCAGCGAAAGCGACGGCGTCACCCATATGGCGGCGATCTGCGCCATCTGCAAAACCCAGTTTTCCAAGGTCATGCCGAAATACGGCTACGACATGGATTCAATCGTGTCGGTCCATCAGCTGGTCTCGAACGCGATCATTCTCGACGGACAAGACACAGACGACGACGCCGATGTGGCGGAAGCGGAGGAGTAAGGCCATGAACGATATGACCCCGGAGACCAAACCGACCTTCCGGCGCTTTGAGGATGGCGAAAGCCCGGCAGATTGGGAGCTGGAAGAAAAGATCTTCCAGGCCGATCACAGCCACAAATGCCCCACCTATATTCACAAGACCCCGCCCTGCCAGGGCTCCTGCCCCTCGGGCCACGATATTCGCGGCTGGCTGGCGATTGCGCGCGGCATGGACAAGCCCACCGAGGCCGAAATGCCGTGGCAGGAATATGCCTTCCGCCGCATGGTCGAAGCCAACCCCTTTCCCGCCACGATGGGCCGGGTCTGCCCCGCCCCCTGCGAGGCCGGGTGCAACCGCAACGAGGTTGACGATTACGTCGGCATCAACGGGGTGGAACAATATGTCGGCGACTGGGCCAATGAGCACGGGGTAAAAATCGCAGCCCCCGAGGCCGAAACCGGGCACAAGATCGCAGTCATCGGTGGCGGGCCTGCCGGTCTGTCGGCAGCCTATTTCCTGCGCCGCGCCGGGCATACGGTTTCGATCTTCGAAGCCCATGACCAGCTCGGCGGGATGATGCGCTTCGGCATCCCCGGCTACCGCACCCCGCGGACCATGCTCGACAGCGAAATTGGCCGGATCCTCGATATGGGAGTCGACGTGCATCTGAACACGCGGGTGGGCACCGATGTGACCCTAACCCAGCTTGATCAGGCCTTTGATGCGGTGTTCTGGGCGATTGGCGCGCAAAAGGGGCGGCCGCTGCCGATCCCCGGATGGGACGGCACCGCGAATTGCATCAACGGCATCGAGTTTCTCGATGCCTTCAACACCGGCCACCTGCTGGGCACCGCCAAACGGGTGGTGGTTGTCGGCGGCGGCGATACCTCGATCGACGTCGCTTCGGTGGCCCGCCGTCTGGGCCATATCAACCACGAAAGCCCGCCCGAACATGCCGATGGCACGGTGATCAACTTTGCCGCCCATGACGCCGCCAGCTCGCTCACCCGGTCTGGCATCGCAGCCACGCTGACCTCGCTGTTCCCGGTCGAGCAGATGACCGCCGCCGAACGCGAGCGCGAAGATGCCGCCCGCGAGGGGATCGAGATCCGGGGCAGCGTGATGCCACTTGAGGTGATCCGCGATGAGGCGGGTCAGGCCGTGGCGCTGAAGATGTGCGAATGCAAGATGAACGGCATGGTGCCGGAGGCGATCGAGGGCACCGAGTTCACCCTTGAGGCCGACCTCTTCATCGCCGCCATCGGCCAGATGGGCGATCTGACCGGCGGGCTGGAAGATCTCGACGGCGGTCGCGGCTTCATCGAGGCCACGCCGACCTATCAGGTGAAGGGCCGCGACAAGCATTTCGTCGGCGGCGACATCATCCGTCCGCATCTTCTGACCACCGCCATCGGCCACGGGCGCATCGCCGCCGAGACCATTGGCGCGTTCCTGGCCACCGGCCACGTGCAGAAGCGTGTGAAGGTCGATGTGCATCACTGGAACCTGATGGAAGAGCTGCACCAGCGCGGGCGCGACCCCGAAGACTATCCTCATCAGCAAGTTACCGGCACCTCGTCGGCCAAATGGGCGGTGCACAATTACGAAGACCGTTCGTCCAGCCAGATCATTCCGCATGACGAGCTGTTCAAGGGCCATTTCAACTATGTCCCCCGCGAAGAGCGCGGTCAGGTGCATATCGAAGGCGACGCGGTGCTCGGCAATTTCGAAGAGCGCATCATCGGTTTCACCGAGGAACAGGCTCGAAAAGAGGGCGAACGCTGCATGTCCTGCGGCATGTGCTTCGAATGCGACAACTGCGTGATCTACTGCCCGCAGGATGCGGTGCACCGGGTGGCCAAATCCGACCGCACCGTCGGGCGCTATGTCGAAACCGACTATACCCGCTGCGTGGGCTGCCATATCTGCGCCGATGTCTGCCCGACCGGCTATATCAAGATGGGTCTCGGGGAGTGATGATGCGGCTCGTTCTCGCTTTCCTTGCCGTAATTGCTCTCGCCGGGGGAGCGGCGGCCGGTGGGTTAGGTCCCGCCGTGCCCGCCGCGACCGGCGATCCCCATCCTGAAGGCGCCGAATACTGGCGGCTGCATCATATGGACATGTTGCAGCACGACCGCGATCTGACCCTGCGCATGGGCGAGCGCGACGTGCAGGCCAGCATCGGCACCTGTTTCGACTGCCACGCGGTGAAAGACGAGGCTGGCGATTATGTCACCGCCGAAGATCCGCGCCATTTCTGCCGGGTTTGTCACGATTATGCGGCGGTCGAGGTGGATTGCTTCATGTGCCACCGCTCGACCCCGGACGAAGACAAGGCCTATCGGTCGATGGCCCAATCCACCGATCCGAACTCGATCACGGCTTATCTCGCCCGCGTCGCCAAGGAGATGAGCGATGAGTAACCGCGCCGAGATGACCCGCCGCGACATCCTGAAATCGGGCGCCGCCGCCGCAACCCTGACCCTCGCCCCCGGCGTCACGCTGATGGCTTTTGGCGGCAGCGCCGAGGCTGGGGCCGCCGATGCGGGCAAGCGCTGGGGGCTGCTCATCGACGCCTCGAAATGCGCCAGCGACTGCAATGACTGCGTGACCGCCTGCAAGGTCGAGAATGGCTGGGGTAGGGAGGCAGAAATAGAGACTGTTTCGCCTGAACAAGCCCCGGAATGGATCCGCAAGGTAACCCTGCGCGAAGCCTCGACCGGGCGCGAAACCTCCGCCCCGGTGATGTGCCAGCATTGCGAAAACGCCCCCTGTGTTGATGTCTGCCCCACCGGCGCCAGCATGCAGCGCGCTGATGGGATCGTGCTGGTTGACCGGCACATCTGCATCGGTTGCCGCTATTGCATGATGGCCTGCCCGATCAAGGCGCGCAGCTTCGTGCATGCGCCGCTGCACGATCAGAAAGGCAACGCGCCGCGCGGTCAGGGCACGGTTGAAGCCTGCAACCTCTGCGCCCCGCGCATCGACCGCGGGCGCATCCCGGCCTGCGTGGAAGCCTGCGAAGCCGCCGGGCATTCGGCCATTCTGTTTGGCGATCTCAACGACCCCGACAGCACGATTTCGCGTCGTATCAGAGACTATTCCACCACAAAACTACGTGCCGATCTCAATCTGGATCCCGGCGTGCGCTACCAAAACCTCTGACGGAACCGAGCCATGGCATTGGAACAAACGATCTATCGCGAGCTGAAGGCCACACCGGGCGTCTGGCGGCTGGGGGCTTTGCTTCTGGCGCTCATCGCGGCGGCGGCGGGGGCCTGGGTCTATATGGAGCATCACGGCCATGTGGTGACCGGGATGAACAACCAGATCGTCTGGGGCTTGCCGCATGTCTTCGCGATCTTCCTGATCGTCGCCGCCTCCGGCGCGCTCAACGTCGCCTCGATTGCCAGCGTCTTCGGCCAAAGCGCCTACAAGCCGATGGCGCGGTTCTCCTCGCTTCTGGCAATCACCCTGCTGGTGGGCGGGCTCGCCATCGTGGTGCTCGATCTCGGCCGCCCCGACCGGCTGATCGTGGCGATGACGCATTTCAATTTCACCTCGATCTTCACCTGGAACATCCTGCTCTATACCGGCTTCATCGGCGTGGTCGGAGTCTATCTGGCGATGCAGATGGCGCGGCGGCTGAGCTACAAATGGGTCAAGGCCGCAGGCTTCGTTGCCTTTCTCTGGCGGCTGATCCTCACCACCGGCACCGGCTCGATTTTCGGCTGGCTGGTGGCGCGCAACAGCTACGATGCCGCGATCATGGCGCCGATGTTCATCATCATGAGCTTCGGCTTCGGCCTTGCCATCCACATCCTCGCCATGCTCACCCTCTTTGCCCTGAACGATCGCCCCTTCGGCGATGCGCTTCTGATCCGGCTCGGGCGGCTTCTGGGGGTTTTCGTCGCCGCCAGTCTCTATTTCACCGTGATTTTCCATCTCACCAACCTCTATGCCGCCGAACACCGCGCCTATGAGATCTGGCTGCTAACCAGCGGCGGGCTCTACACGCTGCTGCTCTGGGGCGTCTATCTGGGCCTTGGCGGGCTGGTGCCGATGGCGCTGGTTTTCCTCAACCCGTCGCGCAGCTCCACCCTTCTGGCCTCGGTCCTCGTGGTGCTGGGCGGTTTCGCGCAGGTCTATGTGATCGTCATCGGCGGGCAGGCATACCCGCTCGACATCTTCCCCGGCTTCGAGGTGCTCAGCGGCTTTCATGAAGGTGAAATCAGTGCCTATTCCCCGACAATCTGGGAATTCCTGCTGGGTCTGGGCGGTGTCGCGCTGGCGCTCTTCGCCGCAGGGCTGGGCGCCAAGGTGTTGCGGGTCTTGCCCACGAACCTTTCCGATGCCAACGTGGCTGCGAAGAGTTGATTTCGCAAGGTATCTCCATGTCCACTTCGCATCCGCCGGTTGTTGACGCCGCGCATCCGCATCCGTTTTCGCCTTTCGTGGCGATCCTTGGCCGCGGCAAGACCAAACAGCGCCATCTGACGCTGGAGGAAAGCCGCGAAAGCATGGCGATGATCCTGCGCGGCGAAGCGCTGCCCGAGCAGATCGGCGCCTTTCTCATGCTGCTGCGCTTGAAGGAAGAAGCCCCGGAAGAGATTGCCGGTTTCGTGCTCGGCACCCGCGACACGCTTTCGCTGCCCGCCCATATGCCCAAGGTCGATTTCGATTGGTCCTCCTATGCCGGCAAGCGCGTGCAGCTGCCCTGGTATCTCCTGTCCGTCATGGCGCTGGTCGGGGCGGGCTTTCGGGTGTTCATGCATGGCACCGAAGGCCATACGCCGGGGCGCACCTATACCAGCGACGCGCTGAAGGCACTGGGCATTCCGATGGCCACCAGCCTTGCCGAGGCCGCCGATCAGATTGCCGATCATCACTTCGCCTATGTGCCGCTGGAGGTGATCAGCCCGGTTCTGCGCGATCTGATCAACCTGCGCCCGGTGCTTGGCCTGCGCTCGCCGGTGCACAGCTTTACCCGGATGCTGAACCCGTTCGGCGCCACCACCGTGCTGCAGGGGATCTTCCATCGCGGCTTCATGGACATCCATTCCGGCGCGGCGCAGCTGCTGGAAATGGAAAACATGGCGGTGTTTCGCGGTGATGGCGGCGAGATCGAACGGCGGCCGAACAAGCCCTGTCAGGTCTGGACGACCCATGGCGCCAAGGTGCTCGATGTGGAAACCTGGCCCGCCACGCTCGACGAAGGCCACGCCCCGCATGACGAAGAGATGGATCTTGCCCGGCTGATGAAGGTCTGGCGCGGCGATGACAGCGATGTTTACGCCATCGAGGCGATCTGCGGCACGATGGCGATTGCCCTGAAAACCGCCGGGCGCGCGGGTAATATGGACGATGCTGAGGCGCTGGCCCGGCAAATCTGGAAGAACCGCGACCCGTCAAAGCTGCCGGTTCACGGCTAGGATGCAGCTGCCGCGCTTCATGATCGCCGCTGCGCACAAGTCTTCGGGCAAGACGATTGTCTCAACCGGGCTAGCAGCGGCGCTCACAGCGCGGGGGCAAAGGGTCGCCGCCTTCAAGAAGGGCCCGGACTATATAGACCCGATGTGGCTGGGCGCCGCCACTGGCACGCCTTGCTACAATCTCGACTTTAATACGCAGGATTCTGGTGAAATAGAGCCTTTTTTCACCGCTCATGCCGCTGGAGCCGATGTCGCGCTGATCGAAGCCAATAAGGGGCTTTATGACGGCGTGTCGATGGATGGCAGCGATTCCAACGCCGCCCTTGCCCGGCATCTGGGCCTGCCTGTGGTGCTGGTGATCGACACCAACGGCATGACGCGCGGTATTGCGCCGCTGCTGCGCGGCTATATGGATTTTGACCCCGAGGTGAAGATTGCCGGGGTGATCCTCAACAAGGTCGGCGGCCCCCGCCACGAGGCCAAACTGCGCGAAGCGGTGGCAACCTATACCGACCTTCCGGTGATCGGCGCGGTGCCACGCAACCGGGCGCTGGAAATCGGCGAGCGGCATCTGGGCCTGACCACCCCCGCCGAAACCGGCGAGCTGAGCGCCAAGATCGCCCGGCTGGGCGAGATTGTCGGCGAAGCGGTTGATCTGGACCTGCTGCTGGAGCTTGCCCGTCAGGCCACCGACCTGCCCGATCCGCCCAGCGCCAAGCCGCTGCCCGAACCGGACGTTACCATCGCCTATGCCCGCGACCGGGCCTTTGGCTTCTACTACCCCGACGATCTGGAGGCCTTCGCTGCGGCGGGGGCCAAGCTCGTGCCGTTCGACACGATAACAGACCCTAACCTGCCTGAATGTGATGGTTTGCTCATTGGCGGCGGCTTTCCCGAGATGTTCGTCGAGGCGCTGTCGGCCAATGCCCCTTTGCGTGCCGACATCAAGGCCAAGATCGAAGCGGGCCTGCCCGCTTATGCCGAATGTGGCGGGCTGATGTATCTGTGCCGCTCCATCGAAAACGCCGATATATCGGGCGAGATGGTCGGGGTGATCCCCGCCGACGCGGTGATGCATCGCCGCCCGCAGGGGCGTGGCTATACGCGGTTTCGCAACTCGGCCGATCATCTCTGGCCCGATTGCCCGGAAGAGCGCGCCGCGCATGAATTTCACTATGCCAAGCTCGAAGACCTGTCGCCGGACCTGCACTTCGCCCGCTATGTAACACGCGGCTACGGCGTTGATGGTTCCCATGACGGAATCCTGCGCCACAACCTCATTGCCGGGTTCTGCCATCTGCGCGCCACCGGCTGCCATCCCTGGGTCGAGCGTTTTGTACGCTTCGTGCGCAGCAAGGCGGCAAACTAGCGCTGCCTCACCGGTATATTTTACCAAATGGTTGATTTGCGTCGCATCTCTGTCACAAGATGAAGCTAGTTAATTAAACAGTCTGACAGTGGAGCACCCATCATGACATCTTCGTCTCGTTTTACCCCGTCACGCCGGGTATTTCTTTCCGGCGTGGCAGGCGCGTCGTTCATCGCGCTGCACCCGTTCTCGGCCCGCGCTGCCGCGGGTCAGGCGCATCTGAGGATCATGGAAACCACCGATGTGCATATGCACGTCTTCCCCTATGATTATTACTCCGACAAACCGGTCGATACCGTGGGCCTTGCCCGCACCGCCGCGCGGATCGGCGAGGTTCGCTCGGAAGCCACCAACAGCCTGCTCGTCGATAACGGCGACTTCCTGCAAGGCAACCCGATGGGCGACTACATGGCCTATGAAAAGGGCATGAAAGAGGGTGATATCCACCCGATCATCGCGGCGATGAACACGCTGGGCTATGAGGCCTCGACCTTCGGCAACCACGAATTCAACTACGGGCTCGATTTCCTGATGAAAGCGGTCGCCGGGGCGAACTTCCCTGTGGTTTCGGCCAACGTGGTCAAGGAAATGGGCGCCACTCCGCGTCAGGACGTGCTGCTGACCAAACCCTATGTGATCATCGACAAGGTGGTGACCGATGGCGACGGGCAGGAGCACACTCTGCGCGTCGGGCTGATCGGCTTCACCCCGCCGCAGATCATGACATGGGATCGCCAGCATCTCGAAGGCAAGGTGAACACCCGCGACATCGTTGCCACCGCGCGCGCCTGGGTGCCGCAGATGCTGGAAGAGGGCGCCGACATCGTCATCGCGCTCAGCCATTCCGGCATTGGCAGCGCCCAATATGAAGAGGGCATGGAAAACGCGTCGGTGCCGCTGGCCGAGGTCGACGGCATTGACGCCCTGATGACCGGGCACAGCCACCTCGTCTTCCCCGGCCCCGATTATGAAGGCTGGGATGGGGTCGATGCCGCCGCTGGCAAGATCCACGGCAAACCTGCGGTGATGGGCGGCTTCTGGGGCTCGCATCTGGGCGTGATCGACCTGCTCCTCACCTTCGAGGGTGGCAAGGTGCAAGTGGTCAGCTCGTCCTCCGAAGTGCGCCCGATCTATCAGCGCAACGAAGATCGCTCGATCACCCCGCTGGTCGAAAGCGTGGCCATGGTGGAAGACGCGGCGCGGCCCGAACACGAAGCCACGCTCGACTATATCCGCCGCGCTGTGGGCGAAACCTCAGCGCCGCTGCAAAGCTACTTCGCCCTCGTCGCCGATGATCCCAGCGTGCAGATCGTCAGCCAGGCGCAGCTCTGGTACATCGCGCAGATGATGAAAGGCACCCAATATGAGGGCCTGCCCATCCTCTCTGCCGCTGCCCCCTTCAAGGCCGGTGGGCGTGGTGGTCCGGACTACTACACCGATGTTGCGCCGGGCGCGGTGGCGATCAAGAACGTCGCCGATCTCTACCTCTACCCCAACACGGTGCGGGCGGTGAAAATCAACGGCGCCCAGCTCAAGGGTTGGCTGAACCGTTCGGCTGGCATGTTCAATCAGATCACGCCGGGCGAGGCCGATCAGGTTCTGCTGAACCCCGATTTCCCGAGCTACAACTTCGACGTGATCGACGGTGTGACCTACGAGATCGACCTCAGCCAACCGCAGATGTTTGATCGCGACGGCGCGGTGGTGAACCCCGATGCCAACCGCATCGTCAACCTTGCCTTCGAGGGCAAGCCGGTGACGGATGATATGGAATTCGTGGTCGCTTCGAACAACTACCGCGCGGGCGGCGGCGGGCATTTCCCCGGCGCGGATGGCACCACGATCATCTTCGAAGGGCCCGATACCAACCGCGACGTGATCGTGCGCTATATCGTCGATCAGGGCACCATCAACCCCTCCGCCGATGCCAACTGGCACTTCGCCGCGATGCCGGGCACCACGGTTCTGTTCGATACCGGCCCGAAAGCGGTGAATTACATCGACGATGTGAAAGGCGTGGCAATCGAAGCGGCGGGCGACGGCCCGGATGGCTTCGCGCGCTACCGCATCACGCTGTAAACGCCCCTCTAAAAAACCAAAGCCCCGCCAGATTGGCGGGGCTTTTTTTGTTTGCCTTGAGCTTTCTCAGCGAACCTTGATCTCGAAAGAATAGACGCTGCCATCGTTCGATTGACCCAGCAGCTCATTGCCGGTCTGGTTGCAGAAGGCGGCCATATCGGCGACCGAGCCGGGATCGGTGGCCAGCACCTCCAGCACCTGCCCCGAGCTCATCCCCTTGAGCATCTTCTTTGTCTTCAGGATCGGCAGCGGGCAGTTCAGCCCTTTCGCATCGAGCACCTGATCGGCCATTCGGTTTCCTCCCTTGGCGTCTTCACTACATGTAGAGATTGATATCGGATTTCAGCGCATGTTCCATCCATGTGGCCGCGCCGCCGATCACCATCTCGTCAATCATCTCTTCCCGGTCATATTCGAACAGGTCGAGCGTCATCTGGCATCCGATGATTTTCACGTCCATATCAATGGCCGCTTCGCGCAGATCCTCAATCGAGGCCACGCCCTTTTTCTTCATCAGGTTCTTCATCATCGTGGTCGCACCGCGATCCACCCCGGGCAGCGCCGAAACCAGGTTCGGCATCGCCATGTGAAGCCCGCCCATCGGCATCTGCATCGCCGGGTTGCCCAGCGTCGAGATTTTCAGATCGAGGTTTTTCTTCAGCAATTGCAGCCCGTAGAAGGTGAAGAACATCGTCACTTCCACATCCATCGCCGCCGCCGTGGTGCCCAGAATAAATGGCGGATAGGCCCAATCCAACGTGCCCTTGGTGACGATGATCGTCATCTTTTTGGTATTTTCGCCACTATCCAGCATGTTGGATCCTCCCAATTGGCGACCTATTTGTGTATAGGAATTGTTGAATATAAAGTGGTGACCAGTCAAGCAAACTCTCAAGCCTTCGTTGAGTCGTTCAATCACGGGGCAGGACCGGAGACAATCCATGCACAGCGCCGACCGCACCGAGATTGCCGAAAAAGCCAGCGACCTTCTGCGGGTGCTCGCCAATCCGAAGCGGCTGCTGATCCTGTGCTATCTCGCCGATGGCGAATTGTCGGTGCATCAATTGCAGGCGGCCACCGGGCTCGGGCAATCGACCGTTTCGCAGCAGCTGGCGATCATGCGCAGCGAGCGGCTGGTGAAAACCCGGCGCGAGGCGCAATCCATCTATTATTCGCTGAAATCCGATGAAGCGCTGGCGATCATCGGCACCTTGCAAGGCATCTACACCCCCGATCCGCTGCATCTGAACAAAAGCGCAATTTCCTAGCCGTTTGCGCTCAGAAAAGTTTTGCGTCGCGGTAATTTTGTGCAATGTTCATTCAAATATCCAGATGTAGAGATATGATTGATGACGCGCCCAGAGAATATTCAGATCGAGACCTCGCCGCCGGTCTCTGACGAAATCCGCAAGACCACCTGCTACATGTGCGCCTGCCGCTGCGGGATCAACGTGCATATGAAAGCGGGCGAGGTTGTCTATATCGAAGGCAACCGCGATCACCCGGTGAACAAGGGCGTGCTTTGCGGCAAGGGCTCTTCCGGCATCATGCAGCATCTGGCCCCGTCGCGGCTACACGCGCCGATGAAACGGGTCGGGCCGCGTGGCTCGGGTGAGTTTGAAGAAATCTCCTGGGACGAAGCGCTGGAGATCGCCACCGGCTGGCTCGCCCCGATTCGCGCCACCGACCCGAAAAAACTCGCCTTCTTCACCGGCCGGGACCAAAGCCAGAGCTTCACCGGCTACTGGGCGCAATCCTACGGCACGCCCAACTATGCCGCCCATGGCGGGTTTTGTTCGGTCAACATGGCGGCGGGCGGCATCTACACGATGGGCGGCGCGTTCTGGGAATTCGGCCAGCCCGATTGGGAGCGCTCGAAGCTTTTCGTGCTGTTCGGCGTGGCGGAAGACCACGATTCCAACCCGATCAAGATCGGCATGGGCAAGCTCAAGGCCAACGGCGGCAAGGTGATCGGGGTGAACCCGATCCGTTCCGGCTACAACGCGATTGCCGATGAATGGGTGGGCATCACCCCCGGCACCGATGGGCTGTTCATCCTCGCGATCATTCACGAGCTGTTCCGCTCCGGCAAGGTCGATCTCGACTATCTGCGCCGCTACACCAATGCGGGCTTCATCGTGAATGAAGACCCTAATTCGCCTGAATACGGGCTTTTCCTGCGCGACAAAGACGGCAAACCGCAGGTGGTCGATCAGGCCATGGGCCAGCCCGCGCCCTATGACGCGCCGGGGATTCTGGCCAATCTCGCCGCCTCGCTCAGCGCCGATGGCATCGCCCATCGCACCGTGTTCCAGCTGATGGCGGAAAAATACCTCTCGGAAGATTACGCGCCGGAAGCTGTCGCCGAGCGCTGCGGGTTGACGCCTGAGCGCATCCGCAACATCGCCGCCGAATTTGCCCGCGTCGCCTTTGACGAAGAGATCACCCTCGATCAGCCCTGGACCGACTGGAAGGGCGAGAAGCATGAGAAAATGATCGGCCGCCCGATCAGCTTTCACGCCATGCGCGGGATCTCGGCGCATTCCAATGGCTTCCAGACCGCCCGCGCGCTCCATGTATTGCAAATCCTTCTGGGCTCGGTCGAAGTACCCGGCGGTTTCCGCTTCAAACCGCCCTATCCCAAACCGGTCGAGGCGCATCCCAAGCCCCATGCGGGCGTGACCCCGGGCCAACCGCTCGACGGGCCGCATCTGGGCTACCCGCTCGGACCGGAACACCTGCTCATCAACGAAGACGGCAGCGCCAAACGGCTCGACAAGGCCTTCACCTGGGAAAATCCGTTCTCGGCGCATGGCCTCATGCATATGGTCATTGCCAATGCCCATGCCGGCGATCCCTACAAGATCGACACGCTGTTCATGTATATGGCCAACATGGCGTGGAACTCGTCGATGAACACATCCGAAGTCATCCGGATGCTCACCGACAAGGACGAAACCGGCGAATATGTGATCCCGCACATCATCTATTCCGATGCCTACAGCTCAGAAACCGTCGCCTATGCGGATCTGATCCTGCCCGATACCACCTATCTGGAACGCCACGATTGCATTTCGCTGCTCGATCGCCCGATCTGCGAGGCCGATGCCGCTGCCGACAGCATCCGCTGGCCGGTGGTCGAGCCGGATCGCAACGTGCGCGCCTTCCAGACGGTTCTGGTCGAGCTGGCCGTCAAGCTGGGCCTGCCCGGCTTTGTGGATGAAAGCGGCGAGGCGGTCTGGAAAGACTATGCCGATTACATCCAAAACCATCAGCGCCGCCCCGGCGTGGGGCCGCTGGCCGGGTTCCGCGGGCAGGATGGCCAAAGCCACGGCCGCGGTGACCCCAACCCGAACCAGCTCGACGCCTATATTCAGAATGGCGGCTTCTGGATTGGGCACATCCCCGAAGAGGCGCAATTCTACAAACCGTGGAACAAGGCCTATCAGGAATGGGCGGTGGAAATCGGCCTCTTCGACGTGGCCGCGCCCTATGTTTTCAGTCTCTATTCCGAGCCTTTGCGCAAATTGCAGCTCGCCGCCGAAGGTCATGGCGTGAACCAGCCACCCGAGCATCTGCGTGCCCGGGTGAAGCGCACCATGGATCCGCTGCCGATCTGGTACGAACCGTTCGAAGACGGCAATGTCGATGTGAGTGAATACCCGATCCACGCGCTCACCCAGCGGCCGATGCATATGTATCACTCCTGGGGCACCCAAAACGCTTGGCTGCGCCAGATCACCGGCATGAACTACCTCTATCTGCCCACGCAGATCTGGCAGCAGCACGGATTTGTGGATGGCGATTATGCGCGGGTCAGCTCGGTGCATGGTTCGATCACCGTGCCGGTGGCCCATCACGCCGGGCTGAACCCGCATACGGTCTGGACATGGAACGCCATCGGCAAGCGCAAGGGCGCATGGGCGCTGGATGAAGAAGCGCCGGAAGCGACCGAGGGCTTTTTGCTTAACCATCTGATCAGCGAATTGCAGCCGCCGAAGGGCGACGGCATGCGCTGGGCCAATTCCGACCCCGTCACCGGCCAGGCGGCCTGGTTCGATCTGCGGGTCAAAATCGAAAAAGCAGACCCTAAACCGGCAGAATCGCAGCCCGCGCTTCCCCCGATCAAATCGCCGGTCGGCAAAGGGCCCAAGAACGTGGCGAGGAAGATCTGATGACCAAGCTGCCCGAACAGACCAAAAAAAAGCTCGGCTTGGTGATCGACCTCGATACCTGCGTGGGCTGTCATGGTTGCGTGACCGCCTGCAAGGGCTGGAACACCCAGAACTATGGCGCGCCGCTGTCGGATATCGATGCCTATGGCGCCGATCCGCATGGCACCTTTCTCAACCGGGTGTTCAACTACGAAGTTCAGCCCAAGGATGGCCCCTCGCAAACCATCCACTTCCCCAAATCCTGCCTGCATTGCGAAGACGCACCCTGCGTCACCGTCTGCCCGACCGGCGCCAGCTACAAGCGCGCCGAAGACGGGATCGTGCTGGTGAATGAGGATAAATGCATGGGCTGCGGGCTCTGCGCCTGGGCCTGCCCTTATGGCGCGCGCGAGCTTGATCAGCTCGCCGGGGTGATGAAGAAATGCACCCTTTGTGTGGACCGGATCTATAACGAAAACCTGCCGGAAGAAGACCGCCTGCCCGCCTGCGTGCGCACCTGCCCGGCGGGCGCGCGGCATTTCGGCGATCTGGGCGATCCCGACAGCGCGGTGTCGCAGCTGGTGGCCGAACGTGGCGGGATCGAGCTGATGCCCGAGCAGGGCACCAAGCCGGTGAACCGCTATCTGCCGCCGCGCCCGAAAGACCAGCTCGACAAACATCCGCCCGCGCCGCTTCAAACCGTGGCGACCGAAGCCAAGGGTTTTCTGGGCTGGCTCGACAAGGCGCTTGAGGCACTTCCGGGCGGAAAAGACACTTCTGAGAAGGAGCAAGCCTGATGCATCCGGCACCTTCCGTTATCATCTTCACCTCGCTTTCAGGCCTCGGCTTCGGCTTTCTGACCTGGCTCGGCCTCGGCATTCCCGACCTCTACGGCTGGCAGGCCTTCGCGGCGTTCTTCGTGGCCTATGCGCTGGCAGTGGGCGGGCTTCTGTCGTCGGTCTTCCACCTCGCCAACCCGAAAAACGTGATCTACTCGTTCAGCCAGTGGCAAACCTCCTGGCTCTCACGGGAAGGCATCGTCTCGGTACTCGCGCTTCTGACCTTCGCTGTCTTCGCCATCGGGCGGATCTTCTACAGCATCAACCTGCCGGTTTTTGGCGTAATAGGCTCTGTTTTGGCGCTGATCACGGTGTTCTGCACCTCGATGATCTACACCCAGCTCAAGACCATTCCGCGCTGGAACATGCCGCTGACCCCGGTGCTCTATCTGCTCTACGCGCTGGCCGGGGGGGCGCTTCTGTCAATGCAGGTCAGGGTGGCCGGGGTTCTGATCCTGGTGCTGACCGCGCTGCAAATCGCCGCCTGGATGATGGGCGACGGGCGCTTGGCGGGCTCTGGCACCACGCGCGGCACTGCCACCGGGCTCGCTCCGATCGGCGAGGTGCGGCTGTTCGAAAGCGGCCACACCGCGCGCAACTACATTCTTGATGAGATGGTGCATCAGATCGGCCGCAAACACGTGCAGAAACTCAGGATGATTTCGACCCTGTTTCTGGGCATTCTGCCGGTTGCGCTGCTCTTTGCCGCGCCTGCCGGGCCGGTCATCACCGGGATTGCGCTCATCAGCCATCTGATCGGCGTTGTCACGTCGCGTTGGCTTTTCTTTGCCGAAGCGGAACATGTGGTCGGGCTTTACTACGCCAAGAGCTGACGCTCGGCACGAGGGAGGAATGAAATGATCAAACGCATCATGGCCCATCTGGCCCGAATCGAGGCCACGGGGGTGAAGGGCAATATCGTCGAGGCCGGGCTGGTCTCCGAAAAAGACGTGGCAATCAACGGCCACAAGGTGGTGGTCTCGGTCAACGTGCCGCATGATTTCCTCGGCGACCTGAAGCAGCTGCGCGACGAGATTGACCGGCGACTGAAACGAAACATGCCGCAGGTGG
Organism: Paracoccaceae bacterium; assembly: GCA_050288685.1. GTDB lineage: Bacteria > Pseudomonadota > Alphaproteobacteria > Rhodobacterales > Rhodobacteraceae > Sinisalibacter. The sequence continues at coordinate 203,855 of JBNKEH010000009.1, forward strand.
AAAACCTGCTGGTGGTGCTGACCGGCGAATCTGGGGCGGTGCCGGCGGCCAAAGAGCCGCCGAAGCTGCGCAAGGAACCGTCGAAAAACCCCGGCGTGCCCGGCCCGGACATGCGCCCCCGTCAGGCCGCCATTCCCGGCATCAAGCACATCGTCGCGGTGGCTTCGGGCAAGGGCGGGGTGGGCAAGTCCACCACGGCGGCCAACCTTGCCGCCACGCTGGCCAGCCTCGGCTTCAAGGTCGGGCTGCTCGATGCCGATATCTATGGCCCCTCGGTGCCGCGCCTGCTGGGCATCACCTCGCGCCCGGCCATGCAGGGCGACAAGGTGATCCCGATCGAGAAATACGGCATGAAGGTCATGTCGATGGGCTTTCTCATGGATGAAGAGGCGCCGGTGATCTGGCGCGGCCCGATGGTGGTATCGGCGCTGATGCAGATGACCCGCGATGTGCTGTGGGGCGAGCTTGATTTCCTCATCCTCGACATGCCGCCGGGCACCGGCGACGCGCAGCTCACCATGGCCCAGCAAACCCCGCTTTCAGGCGCGATCATCGTCTCCACCCCGCAGGATCTGGCTCTGGTCGATGCCCGCAAGGGGCTGAAAATGTTCAAGGATGTCGATGTGCCGATCCTGGGCATCATCGAGAACATGTCGTCTTTCGTCTGCCCGCATTGCGGCGAGATCACCGAGATTTTCGGCCATGGCGGCGCCGAAGCCGATGCGCATCGGCTGGGCGTGATGTTTCTAGGCGCGATCCCGCTGCATCTCGACATCCGCGAAGCCTCCGATGCCGGCACGCCGCTGATCGTCGCCAACCCCACCGGGGTTCATGCCGATTTCTACCGCAAGGTCGCGCTGAAAACGGCAGCGCTTCTGGGCATGGGTGACGACGAGGAAGACGACTGATCCGCATTCTGTTCATTGAACCGAAACCCGCCGCGTTCTATCAGTTAAGATAGAACTCAGTGAGGCATTCATGGCGAACCATTTTTACAAAGGCGATCTGCCCGACGGGCTTGATCTCGGTCCGGTTGTTGCGATTGACACCGAAACCATGGGGCTGATCCCCCGGCGCGACAGGCTCTGCCTCGTGCAGCTGTCCAGCGGCGACGGTCATGCGCATCTTGTGCAAATCGCCAAGGGTCAGACCGAAGCGCCGAATCTGGTGAAAATGCTGGGCGATCCGAACGTGCTGAAGCTGTTCCATTACGGCCGGTTCGATATCACCATGCTCCTGAACGCTTTCGGGGTGCTGACCGCGCCGGTCTATTGCACCAAGATCGCCTCAAAGCTCACCCGCACCAACACCGACCGGCACGGGCTGAAAGTGTTGCTCGACGAGCTTCTGCATGTGGATATTTCCAAGCAGCAGCAGCAAACCGATTGGGGCGCTGCCGAGCTGAACGAAGCGCAGCTTGAATATGCGGCGTCGGATGTTCTTTTCCTGCACCGGCTGAAAGAAAAGCTGGATGCGCGGCTGAAACGTGAAGGGCGCACCGATATCGCGCAGGCCTGCTTCGATTTTCTGCCGACGCGCGCCAAGCTCGATTTGATCGGCTGGCCGGAAATCGACATTTTCACGCACTGAGTCCGCCCAAATTTCGGCGCGCTCACATGTTGACATACGGCTATGGGCGTCGCCAAATGGTAATGATGATGCATGTTATAACGCATGTCCTTGAGCCGGAAATCCCCCGGCCACACGCCCCGACCCCCCGTGAGATCCGGGCAATGTTTTCTACGTAAACCCAACTCCACCATCCGGCCCGTACGGCAAGTTCTGCCGCCCGCGCCGGACCCAACCAAAATAAGGAGGTAGGATGAAATATCTGATCAGTGGCAAACAGATCGATATCGGTGAATCGCTGCAGGAGCATGTGAAAACCGAACTTGGAATCGTTGTTGAGAAATACGCGCAGCGTCCGACCGACGCGCAGGTCGTGTTTTCCAAAAGCGCCCATGAATTTGTTTGCGAAGCCGTGGTGCACCTGTCGACCGGGCTCACCGCGCAGGCCAGCGCGAAAGCCACTGAAATCTACGCTGCCTTCGACGAATGCGCTGAAAAAATGGAAAAACAGCTGCGTCGTTACAAGCGTCGGTTGAAAGACCACCACAAGGACCGTGCAAACCCGGTTGAAACTCTGGGCGGTGCCTCGTATATCCTCGCCTCAGAAGACGTGGCCGAGGACGCCGAACCAGAGACCCTGCAGCCGATCATCATCGCCGAGATGGAAACGAAGATTCCGACGTTCTCGGTTGGTGAAGCGGTGATGCAGATGGAACTGGCTCATGCGCCTGTCCTCGTGTTCCGTAACGAGAAATCGAACGGGGTAAACGTTGTCTATCGCCGTGAGGACGGCAATATCGGCTGGATCGACCCCGGCACCACGGCCTGACAGGCGTGACAAACGCGCGGGCCGGAAACTAAGTAGGGACGATGAAACTATCGAACATATTCCGGCCCGACGCTGTAAGAGTGATTGGGAGCGTATCTAGTAAAAAGCGTCTGTTCCAGGATCTGGGCGAGACCGTTTCCGCCGCTTATGGGCTCGATGCTGGCGTCGTTTTCGCCGCCTTGCAGGATCGTGAAACCCTGGGCCCCACGGGCGTTGGCCATGGTGTGGCCCTGCCCCATGCCCGTATCGCCGGGCTCTCCCAAGTGGTTGGCGCCTTTGTGCGGATTGAAAAGCCGGTCGATTTCGATGCGGTGGATCGCCAGCCCGTCGATCTGGTTTTCGCGCTGTTTGCCCCCGAAGGTGCGGGCGTGGATCATCTGAAAGCACTGGCTCTGGTTTCGCGCACCATGCGCGATGCGGCGGTCTGCGCCAAGCTGCGCGCCAATGACGATCCCGATACGCTCTACACCATCCTCACCGAATCCCAGACCACCCGCGCCGCCTGAGGCGGGGTGGGCGCTGCCTCTCAGCTCTTTTTGGACTTGCCCTTGCGCCAGGGGCGGAAGCCGAATTGCATGAAATCGCGCTGATAGGGGCGGCGCACCGCCTCTTCGATCTCATCGTCGTAAATCTCGGCCAGCGTGAACGGCGCGTCGGGCACGGCTTTCGGCAGGGCGCCGGCTGTGCTCAGCCCGGCATCTTTCGCCAGCATGGTCAGACCGATCTCCAGATCGTCTTCGCGCAGAATATGATCCGGCAGCAGCACCTGCCCAAAGCCCTGAATGATCGCAGATTGCGTGGCCCAGGCGCCATCGACGCGAATGCTGGTCTGGCCGTCGAGGTTGGATTTCAGGAATTTCAGAAAAGCCAGAAACGCAGCGCGATGCGCCACGCGGTCATAATCCGGGCCGGGCACCGGGCTTTCCGGCAGCGGCACATCGTAATGGCTGCGCAGCGCCTCGCGGATTTCGGGATAGGCACTGGGTCCATTGCTCAGGAAATGGCGGCAAAAGGCAGCATGTGCCCGCAGGGCCGGGTGGCGTACCACAGTAAAGCTGCGATGGCCGGGATGGCTGCGTTTCCACTTGCGCAGATCTTTCTGCGTCATCCCGGTAGCAAGGCCGTCGCGCCCCACCCCGTCCAGCGCCGCCATCCAGTTCAGCACCTCGTCGCCCGGCGCGCCTTCGATCGGCATGAACAGCAGCGGCGCTTTGGCGGCGGTCACGTAGTTCGGCACCAATGGCGAGCGCCGCGGCTCATAGACCGGCACCTGTTCCACGTCGAACAGGCCAATGGATTGAACGGTTTCGACAAGCTCGTCGAAATTGACCACCTTCTCCTCCAGCGCTTCCGGGTTCTGCTTTTTATGCTTGCCCGAAAACCCCTCCAGCCGGGTGGTTTCGCCCAGAAACCTCGCCAGCCCGTTCACCACCTCCAGATCCTGCGTATCCTCATAGGCCAGATAAAACGCTGACTGTCCGGTGCTTTGCAGCCGCTTTTGCAGCTGGTGCTGAAAGGCGGTGACTTCCGCGAATTGGCGCAGAAACTCGGCTGGCTCGAAGCGGATTTTCTGATGCTTGGCGTCGCGCACATTGCCCAGCTGCCACTGATCCGTCGCCCGGGCGATCTTGCGCGAGACATAGGAGTCGACGAAATTGCGCGTCAGCACCACCTTGGCGCAGCGCGGATCCTCGATCACATGCTCGTAGACCCGCACGTCGTGATCGTGGAAAAACCGAAAGCCCGGAATGCCATCGGTGTTGTCGCGCATCTTCTCGATCAGCCGGATCGGATCGGCATTGCGCGCCTCGACGGTCACCCCGAACAGCTCTTCCAGCTTCGGTTCCACCATGAAATAGGGATTGAAGGCTTCACCATAGGTCGCCAATCCCGGAAACAGGCTGAGATTGGATTCCAGAAAGTTCGACCCGGTGCGCATTTCGGCAAAGATCACGAAATAGTCGAACGAACGGGTCATGGTCGGGCCTTCACTTTATCAGATAGGGGCGACGCGGCTTGCGCCGCACGGTTTCGATCGTGTTGGTCACGGGAAAATCCCCCATCAGATGCGGCTGCATGCCCTGATTTTTGAGATTTTGCAGAAACTGGCCGAAGCCGTCGAGCGAAACCATGCGCGGCGCTTCGGTCAGCCGATGGGCGCCACGCGCGCCAAGCTCGTCAATGATCATCTGCAAGGGCTCCATCGGCGCCTCGACAAATTCCGCCAGCGTCCAGACCCGCACCCGTGCCTTGGTGTGGCTGGAGCGTAGCGCATGAAGGTGATCCACCTCGATCTTCTGCAACCGCGCAGCTTCTTTCCGGATGTCCGAGAAATTGGCATTGGAATAGAACAGCGGCACGGCCCAGGCCCCGGAAATCACCGAGATGGTCGCATTGGGATCTTTCGCCAGATCCCAGCTGATCTTCTGATTGTCGCGCGGGCCGTATTGAAAGCATTGCAGCTCGCCCCGCGTGTTCCAGATCAGATTGGTCAGAAAGGCGCGCGGGTTGTAATCGCGCAGCACCACAGAATCGGTCAGCGCCCCGGCATAGACCTTCTGCTCGCCGACAAACGCCACCTTGTCCGGCCCGAACAGATGGCCATGCGCACGCAGACCGACCACGCGGGTCAGCCAGCCCTCAAAATCCTCGAACAGATCGGCAAAACCCTCGAACACCGCATAGGGCGCGGCAGTGACGCCTCGCTCCAAACCATGCCGGGGAAAGCGGCTTTGCATGTAAAGACCCGGTCGTCCCTTGGTGCGTCGTTCCACCGCTTTCGAGAACACCCGGTCGATCTTGCCCGGATTGGGCTCGGCCCCGGAAAAGATCGAAGCGTCATCCGACAGAAAGCCGGTATAGAGCTTGTCGGCATGGGGCCAGATCTTGCGCGCCACGAAGCAGTCCGAGCGGCGCAGCAGCTGCATGTGATCGTCAAAGAACACATGCGGCTTGCCCTGAAAGTCGAATTTCGACAGGGTCAGCGACCGGCTTTCGATATTCGTGGAATAAAGCCGAACCAGCGTCTGATAGTAGCTTTCGTCGGGAATCCAGACCTTGGAGAAATACCGGTCGTATTCGGCGCGGTCCGGGTCTTCGAGAATGGCGGTCAGCGTCTGGCGCGTCAGGCACCACCACTGGCTGCCCAGATGCGGCACCAATCCCGCCGGGATCTTGCGCTTGAATTTGATGCGCCGCTGAAAATCGACATACCAGTCAAAGGCCTTGCGCTGGCGTTTCCACGAAAACGGAAAGCGCAGGGTAAAGCGCTCTTCATCCAGCCCACCCACCGTCCAGGGCACGTCTTCGGTGGTGACGCTTTCGATGAAATTCGTCAGCGGCCGTTCCGCCAGATACTCTTTCAGCTCTTCGACCGGGCGCAGCGGCAGGCACGACCCTGACGCCAGATAGACATGGTGCACCTCGGGAAAGTCTTTCAACATCAGCGTCGAGGCGGCCTGACTGGCCTCAACCAAAGACCAGGTGCCCCATTCGCAGGAATAGCGGCGGGCGAATTTCACATTCTCCAGATCGGCCAGCGAGGCCACGAAGGCGTTGTAGTCGCGCCGCTTCACCTTGCGATCGACATGAATCACCACCGGGCAATCGTGCTGTGCCCAATGCCGCGCCACCTGTTCGGCCCGGTTCAGCGCCGTGTGAACCAGCATGACAAAGCCGACGCTCACGCCCAGTTCCCCTTCGACATCAGGCCCAGAATTTCAAGCTGACGCCAGTTGATATAGCGCTCGCTCCAGCGGCACCACAGATCGGGATTGTCCTCCAGCTTGGCGTGATAGGCCTTGTATTCCTGACTGCCCGCATAATGCTGTTTGCGCTCCAGTTCCTCGGCAGCCTTGGTGGTGAAGGTGTTCAGAAACTTCGCATGAAGCAGCAGGCCCGAGGCCTTTTCGCCGCCCCATTCGTCATAGGTCACGTTGAGCTTGCGCGGCAGCAGCGTATGGGTCGAGCTGACATAGGCATAGGATCGGTGCCATTTCACCAGCGGGATCTTGTTCAGCGCCGGGGCCTGTTTGGGCCGGTCCGCGAAAAAGGCCCGCATCCGGGGGCCACCCTGAATCCACAGATTGCGGTATTCACGGTTCTTCTCGATCATGTAGTTTCCGCTGTCGAACCAGGCAGTAATCTCGAACGGGTCCTGACCCTCGTGATAGGTCTGCGCGTCGAGCGGCCCCTTCGGATACATATCCAGCAACATCGCCCCGAACGATCGCAGCGCCGAGTCATCAAGCCAATCGGTCAGTGCCTTGATCCGCCGTGTGTCGCAGAACGGATAAACGAAGAACTCGTCGGGATCGACGATCAGGCACCAATGGCCATGCCCGTATTTCTTCAGCAGCCAGTTCAGCCAATCCACCCCGAACCGCGCGCGTTTGTAGCTCGCCTTGCTGGTCCACAGCGATACGTCCGGTTGCTCGGCCAGATATTCGCGGCTGCCATCGGTGCTGTCATTGTCCACGATCAGGAAGTGATCCACCCCCATCCGCCGATAGTAATCGAGGAAATAGGGCAGGCGGATCTTTTCATTGCGCAGGGTTGTGAAAACAAGCGTCTGCCCGCGCCGGATCGCCTCAGTGCGGTCGGTCACCAGACGCAGCTCGCGCCGTTTGCGAAAGGCCCGGACCAGCCATTTTTGGCGCCGGACCCGCAACCGATATGAATGCCAAACGCTCAACTCGGCCCTCTGCCCCTCTGCCCGAATTGTCTACCAGAAGACCCCTAACACATTCTTTAAAAACGTAATGCATTGTTTCACATTTGAAAACAACTGGCTCCTGAAACCAGGCGAGGCAATGTGGTCAGCGCCAGGCGCCGCGCGTCATCAAACCCAGCTCTTCCAGCTGGATCACATCCCGGTAGCGCACCGAATGCTCCGTCCACAGAACCGGATCGGCTAGGATGCCATCGTAGTAATCGACATAACGATCAGCATGGGTGAAATGCTCCTGACGGTGCTTTTCATCCGCCGATTTGTCGAGGACCTCGGGCAAAAACTTGCTGTGCAGCAGCACGCCGGTAGGCAGGTTTTCCCTTGCGTCCAAAGCCGCGTTCAGTCGCGGGGGCAAGGCAAAATGGGTCGAGCTGACATAGCTGCAGCGCCAATGCCAGCGCACCAGCGGGATTTTGTGCAGATGCGGCGCGTGGTCCGGCTGATCCGAGAAAAATACCCGCTTGCGCACGCCGCCCCGGATCGAGATGTGACTGTATTTCTGAAGGTACTCCCAGCTGTAGCCTTCGGCATCGAACCACGGCAACACCGTCACCGGGTCATCGCCGGGATGATACACCACCGCGCTCAGCGGCCCCTGCGGATAGAAATCCAGCATCAGCGCGCCAAAGGATGGCGCTCCCCGGTCATCCAGCCAACGGGTCAGATCGCGCAGATCGCGGGCGGGATGATGCGGGATCACCAGAATTTCGTCGGCATCAAGGGTCAGACACCAATGGCCGTTGCCGTAATGCATGAGCAGCCAGCCAAGCCAGTCCATCCCGAACCGCGAGGCCCGGTAGCTCGCATCGGTCTGCCACAGCGACACATCCGGCGCCCCGGCCAGCAGCTCGCTTGTGCCATCGGTCGAGCCGTTATCGACAAAAAGAAAGTGATCCACCCCGAGGCGCCGGTAATGCTCCAGAAAATAGGGCAGTCGGGCGGCCTCGTTGCGCACCGTCACAAAGGCAAGGATCTGGCCAGGGGCGATCTGTCTGGTGCGGTCGGCAACCGGGCTGAGCTGGTGACGGCTGCGAAAAGACCGCCACAGCAGCCCGCGCCGTTTCTGGCGCAGCTGATAGGCTTTCCTGCCGTCACGCAGCGTGATCTTCAAAGTGTCCCCCAGACCGTCCGACCGGCGATCTCCGGTCTGGGGTCAATCTTACTGGGCTGCGTTGCGCAGGGAAATCAGTTCTTCCAGATAGGCCGAGAACTCGTCGCGTAGATCGTCGCGGGCCATGCCGAAAGCCACCGTCGCCTGCAGGAACCCGGCCTTGGAGCCGCAATCGAAGCGCTGGCCACGGAAGCGGAAGCCGTAGACGTCGCGCCCCTGTTCGATTTCATCGGCAATCGCGTCGGTCAGCTGAATCTCACCGCCCGCACCGCTTTTCATCTTGCTGATGTTCTGCATCACCTGCGGGGTCAGGATATAGCGCCCGATCACCGCGAGGTTCGACGGCGCCGTGCCAGCGGCAGGCTTTTCGACCATGCCCTTGACCTTCACCAGCGCGCCCATGTCTTCGGCAACGTCCAGCACCCCGTAAGACGACGCCTTTTCGGGCGGCACTTCCATCGCGGCGACCATCGCGCCGCCGGTCTCCTCATAGGCTTCGACCATCTGCTGCAGCACCGGCTTTTCGGCGGCAATCACGTCGTCGGTCAGGATCACCGCGAAGGGCTCGTTGGCGATCAGCCGCCGCGCGCACCAGACCGCATGGCCCAGACCCAGCGCCTTGTTCTGGCGGATATAGGCGATGGCGCCGGATTCCATATTGGTGCTTTTCAGCATTTCCAGCAGCTCGGTCTTGCCCGACTTGCGCAGGGCCGATTCCAGCACCGGATTGATGTCGAAATAGTCCTCAAGCGCACCCTTGCCGCGCGAGGTCACAAAGATAAATTCCTTGATCCCTGCCGCCCGCGCCTCGTCGATCGCATATTGAATCAGCGGCCGGTCGACCAGGGTCATGATTTCTTTCGGAATGGATTTGGTTGCGGGCAAAAACCGCGTACCCAGACCTGCCACCGGAAAAATGGCTTTGGTAACCTTTTCTCTCATCGAGCTCAATTTCCTCACAATGTATCCACGGGCGTCAGCGAGATTCCTCGCCCGCCGCGTCATTACCACCCAATCGTTAGGGCAAAGCTTATCGCGAAACCGGTTTGGCGTCATCCCGAAAACACGGTAAATCACCCTACGTTCACAGCCAAACCCGCGTCGCGGCCTTACACCTGGCAGCCCGGGCTTCAGTCAAATCACGTAACCCTGCACCATCACGCGAGTCCCATCTCCAATAGCATGGCCTCGATCCGCGCCACGTCTTCGGGGTTGTTCAGCTCCCAGAACTGCCGCCCGCGCGCCTCGACCTCGACGCAAAGCACCGGCCGGTCGCGCTCCAGAAAGCGCAGTTGCTCCAGCCCTTCCAACCGCTCCAGCGGGCCCACCGCCCAGCGCGGATAAGCCGCCAGCGCCGAGGGCCGATAGGCATAGACGCCGACATGGTGAAACACCGGTGTCATCGCGCCCGCCGGATAGTCATGCTCGACATGCGGGATGACTTCCTTGGAGAAATAGAGTGCCCGGCGATCAATTCCGAACACCGCCGTGGTCCCGCCCACGCGCCCGGCGCGCCGGTCGTCGCGAAACCCCGCCAGTGCCCGCCCGTCGCAGCGCAGAACCGGCGTGGCCACTTCTGCGGTTTCATGCGCGGCAAGCTCGGCCACCAGCTCTTCAACAAACCAATGCGGGGTCAGCGGCGCGTCGCCTTGCAGGTTCACCACGATGTCATAACGGCTGCCCAGCGCGTCAAAGGCTTCCGCGCAGCGCTCGGTGCCATTCTGGCAGGCATCCGAGGTCATCACCACTTCGGCGCCAAACCCCTTCGCCTCGTCGCGGATACGCTCGTCATCAGTGGCCACCACCACCCGGTCAATTCCCGACACAGTCATCGCCGCTTCCCAGGAGCGGCGGATCAGGGTCTTCACCTCGCCAGTGGCCCCGGTCAGGCCCGCCAGAGCCTTGCCCGGATAGCGGGTCGAGGCATAGCGGGCCGGGATGACAAGCAGAACCGACATATCAGGCCGTTTTCAGGTCCACACCGGGGGCATAGGCAATGAAAAACGGATTTTCATAGATCGGTTTGCCATAGGTCAGCGGGGTGTGATCGTCGAAGCGTACCACCTCGCCGCCCGCACCTTTCAGCACCGCATGGCCCGCCGCAGTATCCCATTCCATCGTCCGGCCAACCCGCGGATACAGGTCCGCCTCGCCGGTGGCGACCAGACAGAATTTCAGGCTCGACCCTGCCGAGGTCATATCTTTCACCGCATATTTGCCGATGTAATCGTCGGTGGCCTGATCGCGGTGCGATTTCGACGCCACCACCATCAGCGCGGTATTGTCGGGGGTCGCCACCCGGATCGGCGCCATCTCGCCCGCGACGGCTTTGTCAAAAGGCCCTTGCTCTTCAACCGAGCTGCCATCGGCCAGCGTGTAGAACATCCGGCCCTTTGCAGGCGCATAGACCACGCCCCGGATCGGGGTGCCGTCTTTCACATAGGCGATGTTCACAGTGAAATCGCCACGGCGGTGCACGAATTCTTTGGTGCCGTCGAGCGGATCGACAATCAGAAACTCGCTGGCCTGTTCCTTGTGGCTGTCGGCCTGTTCTTCGGTGACGAGCAGCACATCAGGAAAGGCGGCGCGCAGCCCGGCAGAAATCAGGGCGTCCGCCGCTTCATCCGCCGCCGTCACAGGGCTGTCGTCCGATTTGGACCGTACGTCGAAATCGTCGGACTGATAGATCTCCATGATAGCGTCACCCGCTTCCAGAGCCAGCCTGCGCATCTCAATCGTCAGCTTGTCAAAATCCATTTTCACTCCGCCCGGCCTTGCAAAGCCGGTTTCATTGATCAAAACGTCCGGGCCCCTTATGATACGCCGTTAGGGGATCGGCAAGAAATCCCTGTCACTTTCAGGCATCGCATCTTAGGGCGTCGAAATGTTCCAGGTTCAGGAAGAGCAAAGTCAGCTCTCGCAAGTGGTTGGCCTCATGGAGGTGATCTACCACGCGACCGTCCGGAATCTGCGCAAGAAGCATTCCAATGCCCTGTTCGCCCTGTTTCTCAATATTCTGCAAACCCTGATGCTCGTGGCGGTGTTCTATCTGATGTACGCCCTCCTCGGGATGCGTCGAAGCGCGCTCCGGGGTGACTTTCTCGTCTACATCATGTCTGGCATCTTCATCTACATGACTCACGTCAAGACCATGACGGCGGTCTACGGGTCGGAAGGTCCGACATCGGCGATGATGAACCACGCCCCGATGACCACCTTTGTGGCCATTACCGCTGCTGCATTTTCTCAGCTCTATATCCAGGTCCTGTCGGTGGTTTTGGTGCTCTACCTCTATCACATCGCCGTCGAACCAATCTCGATCTACGATCCGGCGGGAACCTTTGCCATGCTCTTCCTGGCCTGGCTGTCTGGTCTTGGCGTCGGGTTGATCTTTCTGGCGATGAAGCCCTGGGCGCCGCAGTTTTCCGCCGTGGCATCGCAGCTATATTCCCGCGCCAACATGATCGCTTCCGGCAAGATGTTCGTTGCCAATATGCTGCCCCACAAGATGTTGATGATGTTTAGCTGGAACCCGCTGTTTCATATCATCGACCAGGCACGCGGCTTTGCCTTCATCAACTACGTGCCCCACAACTCGAACTGGCTCTATCCGCTGATCGTCGCGCTTTCCCTGCTGATCCTTGGCTTCCTGGCAGAGAGCTTCACGCGCAAACACGCCTCGATCAGTTGGGAACGTCGCAGGTAATAGCGCTTCGGGATCGGTTCATCAGTCAACCACCCGCAGCGTCAAATTGATCCGCCCACCTTCCGGCAGCAACGACGACGAGCCCGCGCGGATGCGATCAATACCGTCTTGTCGCACCCCAATAAGCCACCGCCTTTCAGCCCCATCCTAGGGCAGGCTTGTGATGAGGCAGGGCGGCGAGGCTGACAGACCCGCATGACTATTCCCTTCGGGGCTGACAAAATGAGAGCTTGCCTCTCCAATATGATGCAGTAAAGAGAGACACGCTCCGGTTGTTTCTGATGCGACAAATTTGCGCGACAGAAACCCGCCCATCCCACCCGATAGTGCTTTTCATCGATAAACGCCCATGATACCGCTCAAAGTTGAGCGAATATGTGCGTTCTGACTGACATATCTATTTCCGTTGCGACAAGGCGCCTCGAAGGCTGTCCTTGTGCGGTAGCCGTGGGGCGGTTCTGATGGCAGGCCAGCGCAGCAAAATGCAGGAAGATGTGCATTTCCGCATTCTGCGCCTGTTGCAGGACAATCCGGAAATGAGCCAACGCGAATTGGCCGAAGCAGTGGGCATCAGCACCGGCGGCGTGCACTATGTATTGAATGCGCTGGTGGAAAAGGGGCTGGTAAAGCTTGGCAATTTCTCTGCCGCCGAAGACAAGCGCCGCTATGCCTATGTGCTGACGCCGAAAGGGATTGCCGAGAGAGCCACACTGACCAAGCGGTTCCTGGCGCGTAAGATCAAAGAATACGAAGCGCTTCGGGAAGAGATAAACAAAGTGCAGCAAGAGGTGGCGCAATTCTCTCATGAGTTCTACGCCCCTCAAAACCAGCGAAATGAATAGGAAACCGATGAAGATTGTAGTTGTCGGAATTGGCTATGTCGGCTTGTCAAATGCCGTTTTACTTGCGCAAAATCATACTGTTACGGCTGTTGACATATCACAGGAACGCGTCGATATGCTGCAGGCACGCCAGAGCCCGATTGTGGATGTCGAGCTGGAAGACTATCTGGCTCATCGTCCGCTTAACCTGACCGCGACTGCCGCCCCGACCGAGGCCTATCGTGAGGCCGAGCTGGTGATCGTCGCAACCCCGACAAATTACGATCCTGAGCGGAATTATTTTGATACCTCTTCGGTGGAAGCCGTGATCCGGGATGTGATGGCCGAGAACCGGTCTGTGCCGATCGTGGTCAAATCGACCATTCCGGTGGGCTTTGTGCGCCGGATCAATCGGGAGCTCGACACCGATCAGGTGTTGTTCAGCCCGGAATTTCTGCGCGAAGGCCGGGCCCTTTACGACAACCTGCATCCGAGCCGGATCATCGTTGGCGAGCAGAGCGAACGCGCCAGGGTCTTTGCCGGGCTGTTGATCGAGGGCGCCTTGGTAGATGATGTCCCGACGCTTTTCACCGATCCAGACGAGGCCGAGGCCATCAAGCTCTTCGCCAATACCTATCTTGCCATGCGTGTGGCCTATTTCAACGAACTCGACAGCTATGCCATGGCCGGGGGGATGGACAGCCGCCAGATTATCGAAGGGGTCGGGCTCGATCCACGCATTGGCAGCCACTACAACAACCCCTCATTCGGCTATGGCGGCTATTGCCTGCCGAAAGACACCAAGCAGCTTTTGGCCAATTATTCCGAGGTGCCGCAGAACCTGATCCGCGCCATCGTCGACGCCAACCGCACCCGTAAGGATTTTCTCTCGGACCGGATCATCGAGAAGGGTCCGAAAGTGGTAGGAGTGTATCGCTTGGTGATGAAGGCGGGTTCGGACAATTTCCGGCAGAGCTCAATCCAGGGGATCATGAAGCGCCTCAAGGCCAAGGGGATCGAGGTGATCGTCTATGAGCCAGTGATGGAAGAAACGAGCTTCTTCGGCAGCCGCGTGGTGAATGACCTGAGCGCGTTCAAGGCCGAAACCGATATCATCATCGCCAACCGGCTCACCGATGAAATCAGCGACGTGAGCGACAAGATTTTTACCCGCGATCTGTTTGGCGCGGACTGATCTGGTCGGAAGATACCTGCCGGGGATCCCTTCAGGGACCGCAAGAAGTACCACTGTCACGATCTGAAATACTCAGGTCCACATCAACATCCCAGAAAATCGGGGGAAAACAAAATGTCCAGACTCTATGACAGCCGAAAACGTATTCTGGTCACCGGTGGAGCCGGTTTTCTTGGATCACATCTGATTGATCGACTGATCGAGCAGGGCCATGACGTGATTTGCGTCGATAACCTGTTCACCGGGGCAAAGCGAAATATCGAGCACCTGCTCAACAATCCCCGCTTCGAATTCATGCGACACGATGTAACCTTCCCACTTTATGTGGAAGCCGACGAAATCTACAACCTCGCCTGTCCGGCCTCACCGGTGCACTATCAGCATGACCCGGTGCAAACCACCAAGACTTCCGTTCATGGTGCGATCAATATGCTGGGCTTGGCCAAGCGCCTCAAGTGCAAGATTTTCCAGGCATCGACCAGCGAGGTTTATGGCGATCCGGACGTTCACCCGCAAACGGAAGAGTACTGGGGAAACGTCAACCCAATCGGTGCGCGTTCTTGCTATGATGAAGGCAAGCGTTGTGCCGAAACGCTGTTTTTTGATTACCACCGCCAACACGGGCTTAACGTAAAAGTTGCGCGGATTTTCAACACTTATGGACCGCGCATGCATCACGCCGATGGACGGGTTGTATCGAACTTTATCGTACAAGCGTTGCAGGGCGAACCCATCACCATTTATGGGGACGGATCTCAGACCAGATCCTTCTGCTATGTTGACGATCTCGTCTCGGGCTTCATCAAATTGATGGAAAGCCCGGCTGATGTGACTGGCCCCATCAATCTGGGAAATCCGGGCGAGTTCACGATCAAAGAACTCGCCGAGAAGGTCATTGCGATGACAGGGTCCTCCTCCGAACTGGTGTTCCATGACCTGCCGCAGGATGATCCGAAACAACGTCGCCCCAATATCTCCAAAGCAGATGCTCTGTTGAATTGGCAGCCGGCTATTCCTTTGGAAACCGGCCTGGAGAAGACCATTGACTACTTCCGCGTGCGCCTGCAGCAGCTGAAGTCGGAATAGCGGCAAAGCCATGCGTGATTTGGAGCCTGGACAGGTTGCCATGACGACAGATAAGCTTCCTCAAAAGCATCGTTCCGGGAACACCGATCGTATTGCCATACTTGGTACGGTTGGCGTTCCCGGGCGTTATGGTGGCTTTGAATCGCTGGCGGAAAACCTTGTTCATTTTCATGAACACACCGGCCGGGAGAGCCTGCTAACCGTCTATTGTTCCGGCAAAGCTTTCAAAAACCCGCGGGCAGAACGGTATGGCAGCGCCAAACTGCGCTACATCTCCTTGTCGGCCAACGGAATCCAAAGCATTCCTTATGATGTTCTTTCAATCATTGATGCGCTGCGGCGGGGAGAAAATCGCATTCTTCTTCTTGGCGTCTCCGGCGCCCTTTGCCTGCCGCTCTGTCGAGTGATGAGCAAAGCCAGGTTTGTGACAAATATAGACGGCATCGAGTGGAAACGCGCCAAATGGAATGCGCTGGCGCGGTTTATCTTGAGAATGTCCGAATGGGCCGCAGTGCGTTTTTCGCATGACGTCATTGCAGATAACCAGGCTATTGCTGACTATGTTGTAAAACGCTATCGCCGGAATTGTGAGGTGATCACCTATGGCGGCGATCATGCGATCCTGACGGAGCCAGATTTCAGCTCAATCGGATCGCTGCCCGATCAATATGCGCTAGCGCTCTGCAGGATTGAGCCGGAAAATAACGTTCACACAATCCTCGAGGCTTGGGCGCAGATAAAATCGCCTCTCGTTTTTGTGGGGAACTGGGCCAATAGCAGCTACGGCCAGGAGTTGAAGAGCAAGTATGATGGGCACCCCTTCATTACCTGCCTTGACCCAATCTATGAGCCATCCGCCTTGAGAGCTGTCCGCGAACGAGCGGTTCTGTATGTTCACGGACATTCTGCCGGCGGAACAAACCCTTCGCTTGTCGAGATGATGCAATTTGGAATTCCGGTTGTCGCCTGGGATTGCGATTATAACCGTTATAGCACCGATCAGCGGGCGCTTTTCTTTGGCTCCGCCGAAGAGCTTGTTAGATGTGTTGGCGAACTGGACACCGATTTGAATTCGGAGATCGGTGATGCGATGAGGGAAATTGCTCAGGACAGGTATCTGTGGAGTCATATCGGTGAAGCCTATTTTTCACTGTTGGAAGTGAAAGAGGGGCATTGAAATGACTCATCCTTACA
Organism: Paracoccaceae bacterium; assembly: GCA_050288685.1. GTDB lineage: Bacteria > Pseudomonadota > Alphaproteobacteria > Rhodobacterales > Rhodobacteraceae > Sinisalibacter. The sequence continues at coordinate 220,095 of JBNKEH010000009.1, forward strand.
AAATGAGGCCCAGGCCGATTGTGCTGCTTATGGGAGGCATAGGGAATCGTCTGTTCCAGGTTTCCCGTGCCTATGATCTTCAGCGGCTTGGGCTCAACCCCGTCGTTGTTGCGGTTGAGGATTTCGCCGATCTGCACTTTCTGACACGGCACCTGCTGGGCTGGACCCAGCATCCGCAGTGGATCGACATGAGGATGCTCTGTAAAAAGCTGGGGCTGGAATGGGGCGCCTCGAGTATTCGCGCAAGGCTCCATATCTATAGCGAACTTGTGCGTTCTTGGCCCTTTGCAAAAAACCAACGCTTCAATCTTCCGTTGGAGCAGGACAACCGGGTTGCACAGATTGGGTATTTTCAGGGCATTGGCTGCATTTCCTCCGCGAGCCTGCAGGCAGTTTCTGAAGCCATCGTGGAACTTCTCGATCTGAGCACCGTAGCATCGGCCAATGCCGTTCTGCACATTCGCGGTGGCGATTTCGCGGCAGAGGATAGGCTATCTGAAGATCAAGTGCTTGCATTCATTAACAAAAGCGGTGGGGAATGCATCTGCCTGACCAATGATCCGGGCTATGTCGGAAGCACCTATCCAATGCTGGATATACCAGCTTCGGATGGACCCAAAAGCGATTTCATGACGCTTTGCAGAGCCAGATTGATTCAGCCCTCCAATTCAACTTTCTGCTTCTGGGGCTGTGTCATCGCGACGCAAAAGTACGGCGCGACCCTCTGGACACGACCGCGCGACACCTATTGGTGCAATCTGGATGGCAGCTTCGTGAACGACAATGATTGACACCATTCTCACCATTGCGCTGATCGTCATGTTGCTTCTCGCCTTTATTGGCGACATGTTGCAATACGCGGTCCGCATCGTTGCCTCGGTGCTGGAGCACCCAAACCTGTCAACCCATCTGGTTTCGCTTTCGATGCTGGTAAACAGATTTGGCGCCGCGCTTGGGCTTCTTCTGATCGGCTATAGCATTGACACCGGCGTCACCGCAGCGACGTTGATTGTTGCTTATGCAGTCTTTGTGTCTCTGCTTGGACTGCTGTACCTGGTGAATGCCCGTTACAGTAAATTCAGCGTTCTGCTGCTTCGACCCTTTGTCACGCGCTATTACAAGTTGGAAGTGACACAGCGTGACTTCCCGGTTTGTCCGGTTGAATGGCGCAGCCCCCGCCGCGATATCGCAATTCTATTTGCCGTCTCTCTATTCGGCTTTCTGCTGCCAAGTCTGGCGGCGGCGGCATTTCCGGCATATCGGGCCACGCTTCTGCAATCGGGCTTTATCCTGAATTCATTCGCGACGCTCTACTTTGCGCTGAAGATAGAAAAAGAGCTCGCCATTACGCTCAACACTGGCTCTGAAATCGACAAATGGAATGCATATGTCTCGTTCATGTATGCAAGGGCCATTGGGTGTTTGGGGGCGTCTCTCATACTGTTGCTCATGCTGTTCGTGGCGTGAAGAATAACGATGCCGAGGAGTGAAAACGTGACCGAGGATCAATCACAGGTCGTGGAAGCCTCTTTGAATCAGGGTCGAAAAAAGCGCGTACTCGTTGTTGCATATGCGCTGTCTCCGGTTTTGGGATCTGAATACCGTTCGGCTTGGGAACTTACCAATCTCATTTCCAAGTCCCACGATGTAACCGTCCTGCTTGGAGATAGCGACGGTCTGATGGGGAGCTTCAAACATTTCGATGAATTCGTCGAGGGTCATCAGCTTCCCTTCGAAGCAGTCAAGATTTCCCCCTCATCGATGCAGATTGCCATCGCCAAACGGATGTTGCGCATGCCGTGGGCGCTGTTCTTTCCGGTTTTGTTGCGGAGCTGGCACCGCAAAGCTTTCAAGATTGCAAAGCAGCTTCACGCTGAACGGAATTTCGATGTCGTTCATCAGCTGGGCCCTATTGGATTTCGGAACCCGGGATATGTTTGGCAACTCGATTGTCACAGCTATTGGGGGCCGATTGGCGGGGCGCAATATGTCGACTATCGGATGATCCGTCGACGGTTTTCCAGCTATACCGCAGAGGTACTGTTCCGGAACCTATCGGTTCGTCTTCAGGCGTTGTCCCCCTATATTTCCAAGGCTGCGCGCGGCTTCGATACGGTCAGCTTTGCAACCGTTGAAAACGCAGAATATTTTTCAAAGCATTTTGGCCGGTCCGGGCCAATTATTTCGGATCAGGGGCTTTTCGTCGAGTCAGACGACGCTCCCCAACCCTCTTCCGCGTCTACACCGCTCAACGTTGCCTGGGCAGGTAGTCTTACAGCGCGCAAGAATGTAGATCTTCTGCTTGATACCGTTCGGCGGGCTCCCCGGGACATTACTTTCCACGTTATGGGAGCAGGTCCCTACGCAGACCAGCTCACCGCACTCGCCAAGGAACATAGGAATTTGGTGTTTCACGGGGTCGTGCCGCGAACAGAAGTCATGAATATATTGAACAAGAGCGACGCCATTCTGCTTACCTCGCTCTCAGAGGCCAATACCGCTATTCTTTTCGAAGGCATGGAACACGGTTGCATCCCGATCGCCCCACGTATCAACGGCTTTGTCTCGACCCTCACCGGCGAAATTGGGTTTCTAATTGATCAAGGCAACTACGACATCTCTGTCGCTCAGACCGTCGAAGCGCTTCGCAGCCTTCAGAACCCAGAGATACGGGCGCAGATGTTCTCAGCCCTTCAAAAGCATAAACCCATGCTGAGCTGGGATGCTCTGGCGCAGGCTCATGTTGCACAATATGTCGAATAACAAGCTGACATTGCTGAAACGTGCCGTAGCTGGGCTGGGGCCTAGTGGCATTGTCTGGGTTCTAGGGATGACATTGTGCCTGATCCGCGCGAATATTCGACGCCTTCTCGCGGGACGTCGGCCAGCTCTCATTTTCGCTGAAAGTGGTTCCGTGTTGCGGGGCCTTCGTCATATCGAGATAGGCTCTCTTGCCCGGCTCGCGCGTCACTCCAGAATTTCCGCGTGGCCTGGAGGAACATTCTCGATTGGTCACCGCTTCACGTTGGGGGACCATTCGATTTTGGAAAACGGCTTCAATGCGGCTGCCATGAAGGGAAGCATTGTAATTGGCAACAATGTGGGAATGGGCGCTTACAGCTTTATTTCCTGCCCAAGCCGAGTTGTCATCGGAGACGACTGTATCATCGGCCAGTATTTTTCCGTCCATGCTCAGAACCATATCTTCGGTGGGGCTGATTTGATCCGGCTTCAAGGCACGACTGAGTTAGGTATCGAGATTGGTGCAGACTGCTGGATTGGCGCGAAAGTAACAATCTTGGACGGCGTGGTTGTGGGGGCAGGCTCTGTAATCGCGGCAGGCGCTGTTGTTACCAAAAGCTTCCCGGAGCGTTCCTTGATTGCTGGTTGTCCAGCCCGACTGATAAAAAGGATCTGATCGTGCACTACTGTATTCACCATCTGAATGATCTTAGCGGCTCGCCGCTCATCCTGCGCGAATACATGAAGAGTCTCGATGCAGACGAACCGGCGATGTTGATAACCAATACTGGGCAAGGCTTTCTGTCTGATTGGGAAGGACCCACCAGGCGCTTCGGATACACCAAGCATAAAAGCAAAGCCCTGCGTTTCGTTTCGCTCTCTATCTGGTATGTCAGGGTTATTCTGTACCTTCTGTTCCATCTCAGTCGAGGGGATCGGCTGACATGTTCCACCCTCATCAGCTCACCACTTCTTATCGTGCCCCTTCTGCGCAGGTCCGTAACGGCAGAACTCATGGTAAACGAGGTTTTTTTTCGTGTTCCCGGCTGGCGCAGTCTTGGCCTTGCCATGGCAAACTCCAATCGCGTTGAGAAGGTGTACCTGAGCAAATTTGTCCGCGACAACTGGAGCTTTCGCGGGCCCGCGCGCATTGTCTACCCGAACCTTCGAAGCAGCATAATCGCACTTTCCGAAGAGCTTTCTCAGATTCAGCCGAAAGATCGGGACAACCTTACCTTTTTCCTCGTCGGTTCGCAGATTGAGGCGAAGGGGTATAAACTATTCATCGAGATCGCCCGGTACTACGAATCCCTTCAACCAGGATATCGCTTTGCGCTGTATCTGAGCGGCGATCCGGAGAGATTTTCCTCAGAGTATCCCGATGCGCAGCGTCCTAATAACCTGAGTGTGGAGTTCAATAATTCTTCACCAGAAATATTTGCAGGCAAGGATATCTTCCTCGGACTGACAAATCCAGAACAGTGGGTTGAAACCTTCGGTCAAACCTTCGCTGAAGCGATGGCGCTTGGAAATATCGTGGTGATACCGCCGGTCGGCGCCCAACTGGAATATGTGACAGACGGTGATAGTGGATTCGTTTTTCAGGACTATTCCGTTAACGGAATTGTCGATCAGATAGGGCGCATACTCGAAAAGGGCGATCTTGCGGCACTGGCATCACGATCCCGTTCAGCGATCAGAGCATTCTATGATTTCGATTAGACAGTTACTGAAGAGGCGGTCATACTTTCCGCTATTCCTGCTGTTCTTGCTGTTTTCCGTCAGCGAGAAGATCTTTGGATCAAATGAGACCACCAATATCTCCGGTTCCTTTGCCACAGGCGCCGGACATTTTCTGATCCTTGGTTCTTCCAGTATAGTTGCCGCGATCCTGGTGCTCCGCTACCAGAAGTTGGTTTTCCACCCGCCGTCCTTCTATACCTATTATATCATATTGGCATCATACGCCGTCTTAACCTCTCTGTGGAGCCCGTCACTTCTGAAGAGTGGCGGCTTGGCGGTACTGGACGTTTACAATCTGATCTGGGGCGTTTGTATCGGTGGGGTCGTTCGCCGCGTTCCTGCCGAAGAACGACTCAGCGCATTTGTATCGATCTGGGCTGTGTTTGTATTCATCGATTTTGTTGTTGAAAACGCGTTCAAGGGGCTACACGCCAATCTGGACGAGTTCAGCATGATCGCATTTGTGCTGGTGATCATTTCAGCCCGAGCAAAACGCTTCGCTCTGGCGGTTGCGCTCTTTCTGATTGGTTTGAGCGGTCAGAGTTTCTCAGCCATCCTGGGTCTCGTTCTATTTGTCGCCATTCTGCTTGCTGTTCGAAAACCATTGCTAAGCCTCTTTGTTTCCGCAGCTTTCTTTGTCGCCGGGCAGATATTGTGGGCTGATATTATGAGTGGGAAAATCACCATTTACGGCAAGGGAAGCCAGGCGATATTGGCTGGAAGCGGCAGATTTAACGCCTGGAACACCGTGTATCAGGGGATTGTGAATTCTAATTGGAATACATACATATTTGGTCACGGATATGCCAGCGATCGATCCGTTCTGGTCGCAAGCAAGCTTTCCTGGGCGATCGATGTTCACAACAATCTGCTACACATAACCTATGGAATGGGCATTTTTGGCCTGGCTTTGTTCGCCATAGCCATATTAATGTCGTTGCATACCAAGCTGGAGCGTAGTTTTTCGCGCTACAAGCTTGCGACTCTGGCAGCATTCATGTTTTTCGGGCTATCAAGCTCATACTTTTTCGGCCGCCCCTCCATACTTGCAGAGTTCTGGCTCTCATATCTCGTTGCATCACGTGTGGCGGGGAAGAGGCCTCACCTCCTAAATCGGGCGCCATTGGGTGTATCCCACCAAGCGGTGTCTTTAGCTAAGACATGAAACTTGTTAGGCGTCTGACGTGATCACTTTGTGCGTTCGAGTATTGTGCACGGGAAACGCTGCCGACAACGCTCAGGGGTTTGGTCCGCTCATTTCGCGACGCGATGGAGGATATCTTATCATACGAGCAGATGAGTAAATACACTGCAATACTTTGGGCTCCGACGTTAGGCTACCAGCAACGCGGCCCCACACAGCAACAGCGATGGGCATCCGCCACGCCGCCACCATGAACGCCACTGGTTCCAAAACTAGGGTTCACCGATCTATCTAGGGAAGGCTGAAACATCCATGAAAAAAGCCCTTATCACCGGTATCACAGGCCAAGACGGCTCTTATCTTGCGGAGTTACTGCTTGAGAAGGGCTACGAGGTTCACGGTATCAAACGACGTGCCTCTTCCTTCAACACGCAGCGGATCGATCATATTTTTGAAGATCCACATCAGCCGAACCCGAGGCTGAAGCTGCATTATGGCGACTTGACCGACAGTTCGAACCTGACGCGTATCCTGCGCGAGGTGGAGCCGGACGAGGTGTATAATCTCGGTGCGCAGAGCCATGTTGCGGTAAGCTTCGAGGCGCCGGAATATACCGCCGATGTGGATGCGATGGGCACGCTGCGGCTCTTGGAGGCGATCCGATTTCTCGGGCTGGAAAAGAAAACCCATTTCTATCAGGCCTCGACCTCAGAGCTTTACGGGTTGGTACAGGAAATACCGCAACGCGAGACCACGCCCTTCCATCCGCGCAGCCCCTATGCGGTGGCGAAGATGTATGCCTACTGGATCGCCGTGAACTACCGTGAAGCCTACAACATGTATGCCTGCAACGGCATCCTGTTCAATCATGAGAGCCCGCGCCGGGGCGAAACCTTCGTGACCCGCAAGATCACCCGGGGGCTGGCCAATATCGCCCAAGGGCTCGAAAACGGGCTTTATATGGGCAATATCGACAGCCTGCGCGACTGGGGCCACGCGAAAGACTATGTACGCATGCAGTGGATGATGCTGCAGCAGGACGCGCCGGATGATTTCGTGATCGCGACTGGCAAGCAATATTCGGTGCGCGAGTTTATTACTTGGTCGGCGGCGGAACTTGGGATCACGCTGGAATTTTCCGGCAAGGGAGTAAACGAAATCGGTACCGTGGCAACGGTCACGGGCGAGAATGCGCCGGCGTTGAAGCCGGGCGATGTGGTGGTGCGGATCGACCCGCGCTATTTTCGCCCTGCTGAGGTGGATACGCTGCTGGGAGATCCGACCAAGGCGAAGGAAAAACTGGGCTGGGTGCCTGAGATTACCGCACAGGAAATGTGTGCTGAAATGGTTGCCGAAGACCTGAAAGCCGCCCGTCGCGCACGACTCTTGTCTGAACACGGGCTGGACCTGCCCGTCTCTGTCGAAAGCTAACAACGATGTCGAAGCGAACACTCCTTCTCACCGGCGGTTCGGGTATGGTCGGGAAGAACATCCTTGAGCATCCAAGTACGATTGACTGGAAAATTCTTGCGCCAAGCTCTCATGAGCTGGACCTGACGGATGCGGGTGCCACAGCAGAATATCTAGCACGTCACAAGCCCGACCTTGTTGTTCACGCTGCCGGGCAGGTTGGTGGAATTCAGGCAAACATTGCCCATCCCGTCGCATTTCTTGAACGCAACGTGGCGATCGGTCGAAATATCGTCATGGCGGCATACAATGCGGGTGTCGATAGCTTTCTCAACCTGGCCTCTACCTGCATGTACCCGCGGGTCGCAGAAAACCCGCTGCGAGAAGACATGATCCTTACGGGAGAGCTGGAACCCACAAATGAGGGCTATGCGCTGGCAAAAATCGTGACGACGCGGCTTTGTCAATATATCCAGCGTGAGGAGGAGACCCTGCGATACAAGACTCTCATCCCCTGCAACCTTTATGGGCGCCATGACAAGTTCGATCCCAAGCACTCGCACTTGCTCCCCGCCATCATCCACAAAGTTCACATGGCAAAAGTGAACAATGAGCCGACAGTGGAAATCTGGGGGGATGGAACCGCGCGACGTGAGTTCATGTATGCCGGTGATCTTGCAGATGCGGTGATGAAAGCAGCAGCTGATATGGACAACCTGCCTGATTTAATGAATTGCGGGCTCGGCTACGATCACACGATCAATGAATATTATGAGAGTGTCGCCGAAATAGTGGGCTGGAAGGGGGAGTTCACGCATGACCTCTCCAAACCTGTCGGCATGAAACAGAAGCTTTGCTCTACTGAGCGTCAGTCCGCCTGGGGCTGGAATGCGCCAAGCTCCCTGCGCGATGGGATCGAGGCGACCTATGACTTTTATCTCAATGAGGCCACCAAATGAGCTTTCGCTTCCCCCTTGCTACTTCTTCCTGGAACCAAGAGGAATACGACGCGCTTCAACGCGTGATTGCTTCAGATCGATATTCGATGGGTAATGAAGTCGCCGAATTCGAACGTCAGTTTGCCGCGCATTTCGGCTCAAAGTACGCTGTGATGGTCAATTCAGGCTCATCAGCTAATCTTCTGATGGTTGCCGCGTTGTCCTATACCCAAAACACCAAGCTCAAACTCTCGCCAGGAGACGAGATTATCGTTCCGGCCGTTAGCTGGCCGACGACCTATTACCCGCTTAACCAATATGGGTTGCATCTCAAATTCGTTGATATCGACCTTGAAACTCTCAACTATGATCTTGCGGCACTAGAGGCCGCCATCAGCGATCGAACCCGCGCGATCATGGTTGTCAACCTGCTCGGAAACCCCAATGATTTCGAGGCAATCGCGCGCTGCACCGCCGGACGCGACATCGTGATGATCGAAGATAATTGCGAATCCATGGGTGCCCGTTTCGCTGGAAAACAAACCGGGACCTATGGCGTTATGGGGTCCTTCTCGACCTTCTTTTCGCATCACATCTCGACCATGGAAGGCGGCATGGTAGTGACCGATGACGAAGAGTTGTACCACGTCATGCTCGCTCTGCGCGCTCATGGCTGGACTCGTAACCTACCCAAATTCAACCATGTGACCGGAGAAAAGTCTGACGATCCGTTTGAAGAGAGCTTTCGCTTTGTTCTTCCCGGATATAATCTGCGTCCCCTTGAAATGTCTGGTGCTCTGGGGATTGCACAATTGGCAAAACTCCCCAACCTCATCAAGGGTCGCCGTGACAATGGGGCGCTGGTGCAGGCAAAACTCTCTAACCATCCGAAGTTCATGATCCAGAAAGAAACTGGGGAATCGAGCTGGTTTGGTTTCTCGCTCGTCATCCGACCTGAAACTGGATTGAAACGTAGTGATCTGGTTAAAACGCTCGTGGCAGCCGGCTTTGAATGCAGACCTATTGTCGGTGGAAACTTCGCGAAGAACGAAGTCATGAAATATTTCGATCACTCCATTCATGATACACTTAAGAATGCCGAATATATTGACCAGAACGGGCTTTTCGTCGGCAACCATCACCATCCAATCCCAGATGCGATACAGGCATTGTCGGAGCTGGTTTGACGGCATCGTCAGGTTGATTTCAGCGGCCCTTTAGGGCGGAGTGTCTATCGATTTCAGGCCGCCAGCTTGTGAGTATCCGCCCGATTGCACCCCACGCTAAGCAGAAACGGCGGCGTTGCGGTGCTCATGGAGCTGCGTGACGCCAGTAAAGGCGTCGGCCTGCAACATTCCGCTACTGTCCCGCAGATGGTTGTGGAATGCTCGTTTTCGGTCGGTTTCCTCTATCGGTGACGCCTTCTTCGCATCGCTCTCGTCATGTGGACCCCGTCACCTTCGGCCATGGCGACCGACAGATCTTCAAGCGCCAGTTCGAGCTGTTCGATCTCACGTTGGATTTTCTCCGAGTTCGCACCGAAAGCCTGTTTTGCAGCTTTGCAATCCGCGCCCGCGATCCCTTTGCGTAAGCTGGTCACACCGCAGGCGAGATAGACACGCAGACCAGTGCTCAGTCCAATCACGCCGCCTCCACCGCCCAGATCGTTGCGCCGGAAACCGTGACTCCGCGAGATACCAGGAGGTCTTCGACACCGTGCAGGCCGAGAGCAACTCGATGATGTGCCTGAACCGCGTAGCCAGTGACCGTGCGGAAAATGAAAGCTTTGATAAGGGAGCGATCAGACAGATCCAACGGGCAGTGGCCCACCCGCCAACACCGATGAGAGAATGCTAACAATACCGGGCGATGTGCCGCCACAGAACACTCACACGCGTTGCATTCCATTTCCAGAACACCCTATACAACAGCGTGACAGCGGATCGGAGATTGCAGCATGAGCACGGATATACGGGCAGAACAAATCGCCCAGTCGCAGGCAGCAGCCTCGTTCCAGGACGATGATGAAATTGATCTGTCTGAAGTCTTCGCAACGCTTCGGTCAAAGACCTGGCTGATCGCCGCAACAGCTATCCTTGGACTTGTTCTGGCGACCAGCTACGCGTTTTTGGGCGCCACACCAACCTTTCGTGCGGACTCAACTCTGGTTCTGCAAAGTTCATCAAGCGCTCCAAATCTGGGCCAGCTTCAGGGTCTTTCGGCTCTGGCCGGGTTGTCTTTGGGTAGCGCTGGTGGTGACTCTGACAGACTGTCCGATCGCATTGGCGCTCGGGATTTCATCTTGGGGCTGTCAGATCAGCTTGGTTTCGCCGATGATCCCTACTTTAACCGCGCATTGCGGAGCCCGGGCTTCTTCGACAACCTGGTAGCCAAACTGCGCGGTGGCGGTGTCAAACCAATGTCGCAAGCTGAGATCAAAGAAAGCATCGTCGAAGCGTTCCGCAAGTCTGTTGATGTTTCAGTGTCGGATAGCGGTGTTGTTAAAGTAAGTACCTCGCATGAAGTGGCTGCACGTGCAGCCGAGATCTCCAATGCTGTAGTCAACACTGCGCTGGCACAGATATTGGAAGAAAAGAAAAACGACTCGCATGCATTGGTGGAATATCTCGCAAGCGAGCTGCGTCAGACTCAGGAAGATCTGGATGCGGCAACCAGGGCGGTCGAAGATTTTACCGTTACCAGCAAGCTGGTCTCGCCTGAAGGTTTGGCACTGGTTTCATCCCAGCTTAGCGATCTTCGCCAACGGCGAGATCAAGTCATCGGCTATCAATCGGCCTTGGCCTCCATTGGCGAGATGGCGCAATCTGGCACCGCGCTCGACAATGCACAAATCAACGCTCTGCTGAATGATCATCCACAGGCGAACGATCCCGAATTCCGCCGGCTATTGGACTGGACAGGAAACTCTAATCTCTGGGTCTGGCCGAATACCGCGCAGCTGGCAGACGCCAATAACAGCGTTGCGCAATGGCGCACCGATGTCGACCGGCAGATTGCCGAAAGCGAAAGTACCGTGCGCAACAATGCTACATCTGCGGGTCAGCTCGCCAAACTGCGCCGTGAAGTGACCGTTCAGGAAGCAATTTACAAGGCGCTGTTGCAGCAGTTTGAATCGCAAAGTGTTTCAGGCGGATTTAATGGTTCTCCGGGCACGGTTTATGAAGTCGCGGTGACACCAACCAAACCCTCAGCGCCACGTAAATCCGTATTTGCTTTGATCGGATTTGTGGGTGGTCTGGTGATTGGGGTGATCATAGCCATGATCTCTTCAGCGCGTCTCGGGGTTCTCTATTCCAGCAGAGCAATCGTTGACGTTCTGGGGCTGCGCCCATGGGGACGCAACCTTGGTCGTGCGCTCTCGCAAAAAGGAAAAAGCACCGATCTGATGTTGCGACGTCTGAACAAGAACTCCATTATTGAGATTGATGAGGTGGCTGTCGATCTGACGCGCCGCAACCTATCTGAAATCGTTCTGCTTTCGACAACCGCAGGCGCTGCCTCCCGCGGTTTGGCATTGTATCTTACCTCATCTCTTGCCGTCACCGGTAAAAAGATCGCATTGATCGACCTCAGTTTGAGCATTCCGACCTCTGGTTTGACCAAGCAGGAAACCAGCGAGGCTCTCCAGGGCCTAGAAGGCTTTAAGCTTGAAGAAGGGAGCACGCTACTTCGTCCCGCACAAGCACATGCCTTCAATGCGATGACCCTCCAAGAGCAACTGACACTGCTGCGTAGTGAATATGCGATCCTAATTATTCTGACCCCGACCCTACCCGCCGGGGCAGCAATGGTTGCAGCAGCCCTCGGCGATGCGGATGCAGCCATCATCACCGCGAAACCGGGCAAAAGCACCCGTCCTGTCATCGAACGCACCCAGGGTGTTCTGGCCCGCCATCCAAAGGTCTTGCCCTATGTGATCCTTGAATAGGGCACCCACAGACCGTCCATCACCGCCTTCCACTTCACAATTTGATGGCGGCAGCTAGAGGCGAGCAATTTTTGCCGCGCGAAAGAGTTGATTTTCGTTTACCGGTTTCACCCGTCAAAACGGATTGATAAAGTATCGAAAGAAGTGAGCGGCGTCTGCTCTCCGCAATAACAGGAAAATCTTATGCGCGTTTTCGCTGCACTTTGCCTTTCGCTTTCTCTATCGGCCTGCGGCGGGATCTATAACAGCCCGCATGTGATCGAGCAGGATACCGCCGTAGGCACGGTAAGGGTCGCTGAAATCACTGCCGAAAGCGTGACCGAAGCCAATAAATCGCCCTACCGGCCGCGCGCGCTGCCCGCTCAATTCCGCCAGACAACTGCATCGACCGGCACTGTCGATCGCGCGCTGCACCTGCCCCCTCCCTATCAACCTGGCCCATATAAGATCGGCGTTGGCGATGTAATCCAATACACCTCCACCAATATGAGCCCGGTCACCATGGATCCGACTTCTGGCCTGCCGATCCCAGCCGATCCGGTCTCGCGCAGCTTTATGGTGCAGGATGATGGCTCGATCTCGATTCCGGATATCGGGCGTGTTCACATCGCAGGGCTTTCTATCGACGACGCGGAATCCGATATCTATCAGATGCTGTCGCGCAGTCAGGCGCAGCCGAGTTTCTCGATCGAAATCTCCGGTTTCAAGTCCCAATATGTCCGGATTGATGGGGCTGTCCGGCTGCCGGGTGCGGTTCCGATTACCCTGGTCCCGATCACCCTGTCAGACGCCCTGGTCGCCGTTGGAGGGGCCATCGCTATCGATACAGACTCGACCGTGATCCGCCTCAGCCGTGACGGTGCCAGTTATACGATTCCGATGAGCGCGTATCTTACCAGTCCGCAAGTTCAGTCAATCACCATGAAAGATGGCGATACGATTGTGGTCGATACCAGCTATTTGCTGCGCCAGACCAAGCTTTCTGAAACGCGTTCGAACTATCTGACATCAAACTCGCTCGGGGCGATTGCGCGGGACTACGTCTATATCACCGGCGAAGTTGGCTCGCAGAGCCGCTACACATTGCCTTTTGAGCAGAAAGCCAGTCTAGCCGACGCACTTTATGAGAAAAGTGGCGGTATTCCTAATTCGACGGGTTCCATTTCGGAGCTCTACGTACTGCGCAGCTCAGATGACGGCGAAGGTGTAACCGCCTGGCACCTGAACGCGATCAATGCGGCCAATCTGGTGCTTGCCACCCGGTTCGAGCTACGGCCGAACGATATTGTCTTCGTGGCCGAACAACCGGTGACTTCGCTGTCGCGCCTGATCTCGCAGCTATCGCCTTCGCTCTATCTGGGCAAATCCTTAACCGGCCTCTAACGGTTATTCGTCACCCACGGCATCTGGCTTGAATTACTCTGACACCATTCAAGCCAGAGCGGCTTGCGGTGTGGCACAGCGTTACAGTCCAAACCCCTGCCATCAATCTGAGCCCAATTTTCCGCGCTCAGCTTGATGCTCTGATCTGACGCTGATCCACCGCCATTCGGGTTTTGACGCCCATGAGGTCGATCAAGACCCAGACCCGCTGATCGGGCGAAAGGGTTTCAACCTCGGCAACAAAGCTGGCGAAGGGGCCTTTGGTCAGCGTCACCCGATCGCCAGACTTCAAATGGCTTGGCGGCAGCAGGGTTCCACCATCATCGCAGCGCAGCCTGAGTTGCGCGATAAGATCGTCTGGCACTGCGGCTGGTTCGGCACCAAAGCTGACCAACCGCGTAATGCCATTGGTTGAATTGATCACGCTCCATTGCCCGCAGACCGGATCGAAAGCCACGAAGATATAGCCGGGAAAGAGCGGTCGCGTGGCGGACACAAAGCGACCACCGCGCTGGTAGGTTTCTTCTTGCATCGGCAGAAAAGTCTCAAAGCCTTGCCGCTTGAGGTTCTTCTCTGCAATCGCCGCGCAGTTTGGTTTCAGTTGCGCCAGAAACCAACGCGTATCGCGATTTTGGTCCGTCATGCTGTACCTCTTGAAACCTGAAGCGCAACTATCGCTCTTGTCCTGCGAGATGCAAGCCAACCTTAAGAATGAGGGGAACGGTTCGCCCGTTTTGCCCATTTTCCACATGCCCACCCTGGACATCCCGACAGCTCACACTTGTGAACCCAGACGGGCATTGTCAGGTTTCTCGCGTCAGGGCTGGCGGATGGGGGCACAGGCAAGCTGATCTCTCTCGTCGCAAAGGCTATATCTTCCGCGCCCGGTTATTGATCACACGGTTTGGGTGTATCTCGATTTGCTCTCAGCCTGCACGAGATCGAAGACCTCCTGCGCCCTGCGGAGTCACGGTTTCCAGCGATGATCCGAGATTGGGGGCGCTTCGGCGCTCAGTTTCCGGTCACCGACATCGCCTGAACCCTTAAAACGACTCGCTTTTTTACGCTTTCCCTGCGTTTGTGCGGCTTGCAGCGCCCATTTCGCCTTCTTATATACGCCCAGACGCCGGAGCGATGCCATCGCGCCGGCTAAAAACTGGGATCGGGCGCAGGTGCTTTCTGAGGCCTCGCCTACAACATCGCCAAGAGAGGATTTTGAGCATGGCCAAAGTCATCGGTATCGACCTTGGGACGACCAACTCCTGTGTCGCCATCATGGACGGCTCGCAGCCGCGAGTAATCGAAAACGCTGAAGGGGCGCGCACGACGCCCTCCATCGTCGGCTTCAAGGACGAAGAGCGTCTGGTCGGTCAGCCCGCCAAGCGGCAGGCCGTCACCAACCCTGACAACACGATTTTTGCGGTGAAGCGCCTCATCGGCCGCCGCTTCGACGACCCCGCCGTCGATAAAGACCGGCACCTCGTCCCCTATTCCATCGTCAACGGTGGCAATGGCGACGCCTGGGTCGAAGTGAATGGCGACAAATATTCGCCCTCGCAGATCTCGGCCTTCATCCTGCAGAAGATGAAAGAAACCGCCGAAAGCTATCTGGGCGAGAAGGTCGAACAGGCCGTCATCACCGTGCCCGCCTATTTCAACGACGCCCAGCGTCAGGCCACCAAAGACGCCGGCAAGATCGCCGGTCTCGAAGTGCTGCGGATCATCAACGAACCGACCGCCGCCGCGCTGGCCTATGGGCTCGACAAAAAAGAAACCCGCACCATCGCGGTCTATGACCTTGGCGGCGGCACCTTCGACATCACCATCCTCGAAATCGACGATGGTCTGTTCGAAGTGAAGTCCACCAATGGCGACACCTTCCTCGGTGGTGAAGACTTCGACATGCGGATTGTGAACTACCTCGCCGAGGAGTTCAAAAAGGAAAACCAGGTCGATCTGACCAAAGACAAGATGGCGCTGCAGCGGCTGAAAGAAGCCGCCGAGAAAGCCAAGATCGAGCTTTCGTCGTCGTCGCAGACCGAAATCAACCAGCCCTTCATCTCGATGGGCTCCAACGGTCAGCCGCTTCACCTGGTGATGAAACTCACCCGCGCCAAGCTGGAAAGCCTGGTGGGCGACCTGATCAAGAACTCGATGAAGCCCTGCCAGGCCGCGCTGAAGGATGCCGGTCTCAGCAAAGACGACATCGACGAGGTAATCCTGGTCGGCGGTATGACCCGGATGCCGAAAGTCATCGAAGAGGTCACCAAATTCTTTGGCAAAGAGCCGCATAAGGGTGTGAACCCGGATGAGGTTGTGGCCATGGGCGCCGCCATTCAGGCCGGTGTGCTTCAGGGCGACGTGAAAGACGTTGTGCTGCTCGACGTGACCCCGCTGTCGCTCGGCATCGAAACGCTGGGTGGTGTGTTCACCCGTCTGATCGACCGCAACACCACGATCCCGACCAAGAAAAGCCAGGTCTTCTCGACCGCCGAAGACAACCAGAACGCCGTGACGATCCGGGTCTTCCAGGGCGAGCGCGAAATGGCGGCCGACAACAAGATGCTCGGTCAGTTCAACCTTGAAGACATCCCGCCCGCACCGCGCGGTATGCCGCAGATCGAGGTGACCTTCGACATCGACGCCAACGGCATCGTTTCGGTTCAGGCCAAGGACAAGGGCACCGGCAAGGAACACCGGATCACCATCCAGGCCTCGGGCGGTCTCTCGGACGAAGACATCGAAAAGATGGTCAAGGACGCCGAAGAAAACGCCGAAGCCGACAAGGGCCGCCGCGAGCTGGTGGAAGCCAAGAATCAGGCCGAAAGCCTCATCCACTCGACCGAGAAGTCGATGGAAGAGCATGCCGACAAGGTCGACCCGACCACGATCGAAGCGATCGAACTGGCCATCGCCGCGCTCAAGGACGAGCTGGAAAAAGACAATGCCGACAAGATCAAGTCCGGCATTCAGAACGTCACCGACGCCGCGATGAAACTGGGCGAAGCGATCTACAAGGCGCAGCAGGCCAAAGAGGCCGGTGAAATGCCGGAAGACGACGACGGTCCTGTCGGTGTGGATGACGATATCGTCGACGCCGATTTCGAAGACCTCGGCGATAACAAAAAGCGCTCGTAAGGCCATTCTGGCCGTTACCGCCCCGCGCGTCGGGGCGGTAACACGCGTTCCTGAAGGGCAATCTGATGTCGAAGCGTGATTATTACGAGCTCTTGGGTATTGCCAAAGGCGCTACCCCTGAAGAGATCAAAAAGGCCTATCGTACCAAGGCCAAAGAGCTTCATCCCGACCGCAACTCCGACAATCCCAATGCCGAAGCCCAGTTCAAGGAAGTGAACGAGGCTTATGATGTGCTGAAGGATGCCGACAAGAAAGCAGCCTATGACCGTTATGGTCATGCGGCCTTCGAAGGCGGCATGGGGGCGAGCGCACGTCCCGGCGGCGGTTTCCACGGGCAGGGCGATTTTGCCTCGGCCTTCTCGGATGTGTTCGACGATCTGTTCGGCGATTTCATGGGCGGCGGGCGCGGTGGTGCCGGTGGGCAGCGGCGGGCCAGCCGTGGCTCCGATCTGCGCTACAATCTGCGCGTGACGCTCGAAGAGGCCTATAACGGGCTGCAGAAAACCATCAACGTGCCCACCTCTGTCACCTGCGACTCCTGCAGTGGCACCGGGGCCGAAGGCGGCGCCGAGCCCACCACCTGCCCCACCTGTTCGGGTCTGGGCAAGGTTCGGGCGCAGCAGGGCTTCTTTACCGTCGAACGCACCTGTCCCACCTGCCACGGCATGGGCCAGATGATCAAAAACCCGTGCAAAAGCTGCCATGGCGCAGGCCGGACCGAGAAAGAGCGCGCGCTCAGCGTGAACATTCCGGCCGGGGTTGAAACTGGCACCCGTATCCGCCTTGCAGGCGAGGGTGAAGCCGGGATGCGCGGCGGACCGTCGGGCGATCTCTACATTTTCATCGAAGTTGCCCAGCACGCGATTTTCGAGCGCGAAGGCATCAATCTGCACTGCCATGTGCCGGTCTCGATGACCACCGCCGCCATGGGCGGCGACATCGAAGTGCCGACCATCGATGGCGGGCGCAGCCGGGTGAAGATCCCGGCAGGCAGCCAGTCGGGCCGTCAGATGCGTCTGCGCGGCAAGGGGATGCCTGCGCTGCGCGGCGGCGGTCAGGGCGATATGTATATCGAACTTGGCGTCGAAACCCCGGTGAACCTGACCTCGCGGCAAAAAGAACTGCTGCGCGAGTTTGAAAAGCTCTCGGAAGAAAACAACCCGGAAAGCTCGAACTTCTTCTCGAAGGTGAAAAGCTTCTGGGACGGGATGAAGGGATAAGGCTGGCGGGTCTCCCGCCGGCGTTAACCTCTCGTTCACCATAAAGCGGCAAGCTGCCCTCATGGGACAGATTGAGTCGTCATTTTCAGAATTGCCGCTGCCGCTCTTCGCGATCGATGAGCCGCGCGACATCACCGCCCCCCGGCCCAGCGCCGGGCGGCTGCCCTCTTACATTGCCAATCATCGCCAAAGGCTGCGTGCACGCTTCATGCAGGGCGGCGCAAAAGCGGTGCCGGACTATGAGCTGTTGGAGCTGGTGCTGTTTCGCGCCATTCCGCGTCTGGACGTCAAGCCGCTGGCCGACCGGTTACTGGCCCGCTTTGGCGATTTCAACGGCGTGATCTCGGCCCGGCCCGAACGGCTGATGGAGGTGCATGGTGTCGGTGATGCCGTGGTGCAGGAGCTGAAGCTGGTCGAGGCCGCCGCGCAGCGTCTGTCGCGCACGCGGGTGATCGGGCGCGATGTGATCTCGTCCTGGGACGCGTTGATCGACTATTGCCACACCACCATGGCGCATCGGGACATCGAGCAGTTTCATGTGCTGTTTCTCGACAATCAGAATGCGCTGATCGCAGACGAGGAGCAGGCACGCGGCACCGTGAACCATGTGCCGGTCTATCCGCGCGAAGTGGCCCGCCGGGCGCTGGAGCTGAACGCCTCGGCCCTGATCCTCGTACACAATCACCCCTCCGGCGATCCGACCCCGTCAGACAGCGACATCGTGATGACAGAGAAGGTGCGCAAGGCGGTCGAGGCGCTGGACATCACCCTGCATGATCACCTGATCATCGGTCGGGCGCAGGATCTGAGCTTCCGCGAAATGGGCTATCTATAGCGGTTTTTAAGCCCCGATTTGCGCGACGTGTTCGAAGCAATGAGTTAGCGGTAACACTTTTTCTATCAACGGCTTGTGCCCCCGTTCGAGTTCGGGCACCCCTCGTCACTTCACCCAGATTTCCACCCGTCGGTTCATCCCGCGGCCCCAGACCGTGTCGTCGCAGGCCATCGGCGAGGCCTCCCCGAACCCATCCGTGGCGATGCTTACCCGGGCCGGGTCGAAGGTCTCGGCTTCCGCCAGCACCGCCTCCGCCACCGCCTTGGCCCGGCGCGCCGAAAGGCTCAGATTGGTCGCCGCCGCCCCCTGCCCGTCGCTGAACCCCAGGAAGGTCAGCGCCCGACCATCGAACACCCCCGCCTCCAGTGCCGCCGCCAGCAGCCCCACATTGGCCAGCGACGGCGCATCCAGCGTCGCCGAGCCGCCATGAAAGCGGAAGGTCAGCGTCAGCCGCTTGGCATCCGTGAACAGCCCCACCATCCGCTGCAGCTCGTCCAGCCCGACCTTGGGATCGGCGGCCCGGATCGCATTGGCCAGCCGCTCGCCCTGCGCCGCCAGCGGCAGCTCGGTGACGCCCTGATCCACCAGCCCGGCGCGGCGCGCCACCTGCTCGGCGCTGTCCGAGCGCAGATAGGCCAGAAAATCGCGGGCGAGTTTCGGCAGGTGTCGGCCCGGCAGATACAGATACATCGGCGCCACCAGCGGGTAGTCTCCGGTTTTCACCTCCGCCGGGCTCGGCGCCAGATCAAAGCCGCAAGACCCCGCCAGATGCAGGATCGCCGATCCTCTGGCCTGCGAATAGGTGCTGATGCCGATGCCAAACGGATCGGCACCCACCGCGCTGGTCAGGCTTGTCACCGAGGCGTGCCGCACCAGAGTGTCGGTCAGCTTCGCGCCCTGCCCCGTCATCACCTGCGCCTGAAACAGCGCGCCGATCCCATAGCCGGGATCGGTCAGATGCAGGGTGATCGGCGCGTCCTCACCGCCCAGCTCCGACCAGCGGGTGATCTTGCCCGCATAGATGTCGGCCAGCTGGCGCAGGGTCAGGCGCTTTACCGGATTCTCGGCGGCGGTGATCGCCACCAGCGCATCGCGCGCCAACACCCGCACCTGACGCGGGCTGTTGAGGTCGCCCAGCCCCGCCGCATGCACCTGTTCCGCTTCTGCTGCCAGAGGTTCCCGCAGCGACAGCGCCATATCGGCGGTATCGCTGGCCAGATCGGCAAAACCATCGGCAGACTGGCCCAGATTCACCGTGATCCGCCCGGCCTCGCTACTGCCGTCGGCATCGAAGAGCCGGTAGAGCGAAGCGCCGTCCGGCTGATCTTCGCGGGTCAGGGCAAGGCCTGCGCTGCGGGCAAAGCCCTCGATCAGCGGCGGGATCAGAACCGCTCCGACCGAGCGCGCGCCCGACAGTGTGAACTCGGCCATGTAGCTGCCCAGAACCGGGCAGGCAGGCCCATCGCAATTCACCCCCGAGCCATCGACGGTCAGGATGCCAAACTCGGTCTCGACACGGTAGAATTCGCCATCAAACCCGATCAGCGTGCCGGTGATCTCGATCGCCCCGTCGCGCGAGGTCAGGGTCACGTCATCGGCCTGTGCGGGCACAGGCAAAAGGGCAGCGACAGACAGAAAAAGTGCGGCCAGAAGGGCCGCACGCAGGATGTGCATTCAAGACCCCCGGCCTCACCTCATTCAGCGGCGAGTTTCAGGTCTGGCGACAGGTTTTTCAACACCAGATATTCGCCCACCGCGTCGCAGCCCGGCATGGCGATGGAAAGAGGTGTGTCAGTTGGCTGATCCGGCCCAGTATTGAGCAGATGCCCCTCGACTTTGGTGCCGCAGGTGCTGTCGGCCACCGCAAGCTCAACCGAGACATCCGGCGGGTTGACCCCGGCATCAAGCGCGGCGGGATAGGTGTAGACATCGGCAGCGCCGCCATTGGCCACGCTACCCAGAACCGTGACGAACCCACCGCTGCCCGCCAGCGCCATATCGACCAGATTCGGATTTTCCGCCCAGATGTGGCCGGGATCATCGTATCCCGCGCTATTCTCGAACACATGAAGCTGCAATCCGGTATCGCCTTGCCACGTCAGGGCAACGCGCCGGAAGGCTTTGAAGTCCGGCAGCTCGATCTCAACCGACCGCTCGGTGCCATCGGCAAAGATCGCTGAAATCCGGGCCTGCTCCGAGAGCGGGGGAAACAACAGGTCGAGCTGACCCGTCGGATCGAGATATTCGGAAATGCTCAGGCCGTCGCTGGCAAAGGTCACCGCTTCGCCGGAATGGCAGGGTGCGGCGAGGGTCAGCGTCACAATCGCGGCCTCAACCGGAGTGGCTGTCAGGCTGATCGGGCAATCAGCCTCTGACGCGGTGAGAGCGGGCGCATCGAGCGGGGCAAAAAGTAGATTGGTATTCGTCTTGGCCCCGGTCTCGGCACCATAAGCAGCGGTCAGAAGCGAGTGGCTGGGCGAAGCCTCGCCCCGGGTCACCTGAGCCGCCGGTATCGGCTCCGAGACGCGCGGATCATCAAGCGCGGTAGCTGCTTCGGCCAGAGCAAGCTCTTCAGCCAATGCCGTGGGAACTGTGGCCGCAGTATCAACGACAGCAGTTACCTGCGGCGCGGCGATGGCGATGGCGATGGACGCGGGCTGGTTGACCAACCGCGCATAGCCCGGCAGGGCAGTGTCGTTCTGCATGAAATGGGCAGCCACACCCGACACCGCCACAACCGAAAGCCCCGTGTAAAGGCGCTTGCTGTCGATGGAGCCCACCCAAGTTTTCAATTCGGGAATCACGAGAAGTTCCTTCCATAACGCTTACGTCAGGATGGAGCAGCATTGCGCCCATGACATGGACAGATCGTGGCAAAGAGCAGTTTTGTTTCGGTGAGCGAATAAATCGAATTTTACTTAAATACGGGCTCTTACAAAAGAGGCGCCAAATTGGCGCCTCTTTCTTGTCATCGGTTCTAAGGAATGCGTCCAAGCCGTGGCCTAGAACGCCCCGTGGCAATGCTTGAATTTCTTGCCAGACCCGCAGGGGCACGGATCGTTGCGGCCGGGATTTCCCCAAGTGTTGGGATCGTTCTCATCAAACCCGGCAAGCGGTGTGCCTACGGGCGGCTCTGAGCGGCCCAGCACCTGCTCGGCAGCCTGGCGCTGCGCATCCGCCAACGCTTGCTGCTGTTCAGCCAGGCGCTGAATCATCGCTTCCTGTTCTTCCTTGCTCATCGGCCGCACCTGACCGAGCTTTTGCGACACTTCCACGCGCAGCCCGTCGAGCATGCTTTCAAATAGCTGGAAGCTCTCGGTCTTGTACTCGTTCAGCGGATCTTTCTGCGCATAGCCACGGAAACCGATGACCGAGCGCAGGTGCTCCAGCGTCAGCAGGTGATCGCGCCATTTGCCGTCGATGCTTTGCAGCAGGATCTGCTTTTCGATCGACCGCATGGCCTCGGCACCGAAGGCTTCGGTCTTCTCAGCCATCTGGACATCGGTGGCTTCGTAAATCCGTTCGCGGATCACGTCGTCATCCACGCCTTCTTCTTTGGCCCAATCGATCACCGGCAGGTCGATGTTCAGCTTTTCGATAAGCGCGGCATAAAGGCCCTGCGTATCCCATTGGTCGGCATAGGAGCGCGGCGGCATATAGACGTCGATCAGATCGTCGATCACCTGATGGCGCATGTCTTCGACGATTTCCGACAGATCGGCCGCTTCCATGATCTCGCGGCGCTGGCCAAAGATCACCTTCCGCTGGTCGTTCATCACATCGTCGAACTTGAGCAGTTGCTTGCGGATATCGAAGTTGCGGCCTTCGACCTTGGCCTGAGCGCGTTCGAGGCTTTTGTTCACCCACGGGTGGATGATCGCTTCGCCCTCTTTCATGCCAAGGCCTGAAAGCACCTTGTCGAGCCGCTCCGAGCCGAAAATGCGCATCAGGTCATCTTCGAGGCTCAGGAAGAAGAAGGTACGCCCCGGATCGCCCTGACGGCCAGAGCGGCCACGCAACTGGTTATCGATGCGGCGGCTTTCGTGGCGTTCGGTCGCCAACACATAAAGACCACCCGCCTCTTTCACCTTCTGCTCTTCATCGGCGTGTTCGGCTTCGATCCGCGCACGCACCTCATCAGGATGGGCCTCCGGATCGGCGGCCAGCGCCTCCTGCACCTTCATTTCGACATTGCCGCCGAGTTTGATGTCAGTCCCGCGCCCGGCCATGTTGGTGGCAATCGTCACCGCGCCAAGCTTGCCGGCATCGGCCACGATCTGCGCTTCTTTCTCGTGCTGACGCGCGTTGAGCACGTTATGCGGAATACCGGCCTTTTGCAGCAGCTCCGAAAGCACTTCGGATTTCTCGATCGAGGTGGTGCCAACCAGGACTGGCTGCCTTTTCGCATGGGCGGTTTGGATCTCTTCAACGATCGCGTTGTATTTGTCCTGCACGGTGCGATAGACGGCGTCGTGCTCGTCGATCCGGGCAATCGGCAGGTTGGTCGGCACTTCAATCACGCCGAGCTTGTAAATATCGTCGAATTCCTCGGCTTCAGTCAGGGCTGTGCCGGTCATGCCCGAAAGCTTGTTATAAAGGCGGAAGTAGTTCTGGAAGGTCACTGAGGCGAGCGTCACGTTTTCCGGCTGGATCTCGCAGCCCTCTTTCGCCTCAATCGCCTGGTGCAGCCCGTCCGACAGACGACGGCCCTGCATCATCCGGCCAGTGAATTCGTCGATCAGCTTCACTTCGCCATCGCGAACGATGTAATCCTTGTCTTTCTGGAAAAGCTTGTGAGCCTTCAACGCCTGGTTCACGTGGTGAACGATGGTGGTCGATTCCGGTTCGTAGAGCGTCTGATCTTCCGGCAGCAGCCCGGTAGCGTGCAGGCGGGTTTCCAGAAACTCGTTCCCTTCCTCCGAGAACGAGGCGCTGCGCGCCTTTTCATCAATGGTATAATGTTCCTCGGTCAGCTCCGGGATCAGCGCGTCGATGGTAACGTATAGCTCCGAGCGGTCCTGGCTGGGGCCAGAAATGATCAGCGGGGTGCGCGCTTCGTCGATCAGGATCGAGTCGACCTCGTCAACGATCGCGAAATTGTGACCGCGCTGGAACATCTGACTCAGCTCTGACTTCATGTTATCGCGCAGATAGTCGAAGCCCAGCTCGTTGTTCGTCGCATAGGTGATGTCGGCGCGGTAAGCGTCCTGCTTCTCGGCATCCGGTTGCTGCGGATAGACAACCCCGGTGGTCAGCCCCAGCGCGGCATAGACCTTGCTCATCCACTCGGCGTCGCGCTTGGCCAGGTAATCGTTGACCGTAACCACATGCACACCGTCGCCTGACAGTGCATTCAGATAGGCCGGGAAGGTCGCCACGAGGGTTTTGCCCTCGCCGGTTTTCATCTCGGCAATATTGCCTTCATGCAGGAAAATCCCGCCCATGAGCTGCACATCAAAGGCCCGCAGGCCAAGGGCCCGGCGCGCGGCTTCGCGGCAGTTGGCAAAGGCTTCCGGCAGCAGATCGTCAAGGCTCTCACCCTCGGCGACGCGCTTTTTGAACTCTTCAGTCTTGGCTTTCAGGCCCTCGTCCGACAGCGCCTGAAATTCCGGCTCGAGCGCATTGATCTTCTCGATGATCGGGCGGGTCGCCTTGATTTTGCGGTCGTTCGGGGTGCCAAAAACTTTTCTAGCGATATTTCCGATACCCAGCATGTCTTCTCCGCCCGATTGGCTCTGTGTTCACAACATCGCGCGGAGAGCTTGCTCGCCTCCGCAAGGCCTCATATCAAGGGCGCAATGCGCGGCCCCGTGAGACCCTTGCGATGTAAGGGGCAGGGCCGGAATAGTCAACGACGCCGGAAGCCCGGCTGGACCTGAGGAAAGTTCAAGGAAACTCCATGAAAAATCTCGCCAAACATTCCGCCCTTTCGATCAGCACTGCGCTGGCGTTGGTTTTCGCTGCACCGATTTTCGCACAGGACACCGAAACCACCCCCGCCGAGGGTACCGCTGCACCCGCCTATAGCGAAGCTTCGGCCGGCACGGTTCTGGCAACGGTCAATGGCGAAGACATCACCCTTGGGCATGTGATTTCGGCGCGCCTGTCATTGCCGCAGCAATATCAGGCGCTTCCCAACGATGTTCTGCTGAACGGGCTGGTGGAGCAACTGATCCAGCAAACCGTACTGAGCCAGGCGATGGGCGAGATGAGCCGGCGGGCACAGATTCAGCTTGAAAACGAACGCCGTGCGATCGTGGCGGGTGAAAAGCTCGACGCCGTTGCCATGGCCGCCGTGACCGACGAAGCCATTCAGGCCGCATATGACAGCAATTACGCCAATGCCGAGCCCAGCACTGAATGGGATGCTTCGCACATTCTCGTGAAAACCGAGGAAGAAGCGCAGGCTCTTATCGAAGAACTGAATGCTGGCGCCGATTTTGCCGAGCTTGCCAAAGAGAAATCGACCGGCCCGTCGGGTCCGTCGGGCGGCGAGCTGGGCTGGTTCGGCCCCAACATGATGGTCAAGGAATTCGAAGATGCCATTGCAGGCATGAAAGTTGGCGATGTTGCCGGACCGGTGCAGACCCAGTTTGGCTGGCACGTGATCAAGCTCAACGACGAGCGGATGAAGAGCGCACCGACCATCGACGACGTCCGCGATGAAATCGTGGCCAAGCTGAAAGATGATGCCGTGCAGCAGGCGCTGACCACGCTGATGGATGCGGCGAAGATTGACCGTGCAGACATTTCGACTATTGATCCGAATGTTCTGTCCGATCAGTCGATGCTCAACTGACCGGCGTCTTTCAGTAAAGGGCAGTGGCATGAGCGACGAGGCAAAAATCCGGCAACTCGAAGAGCGGGTTGCCGAACTGCAAGCACAGGTGAAAAGCGCGCACAGCTTCAAGGCTGCGATCTCGCCTCTCGCACCCAAGGGCGGATTTCCCGCCCTGCCGGTTATCAGCGGCGCGCGATTTGCCGCAGTTCAGGCCGGCGTTCGCTATGCGGGCCGAACCGATGTGATGATGGTGGTGCTCGATCCGGGCACCACGATTGCCGGGGTTTTCACCCGCTCCGCCACGCGCTCGGCCCCGGTTCTGGATTGCCAGGCCAAGCTTGGCTCCAGCCCCGAGGCTGGCGCCGCGATCATCGTGAACTCCGGCAACTCGAACGCCTTTACCGGCGCGGGTGGCGTGGCCGCAGTGGAGGCCATCACCGCTGAAGTCGCGCGGGTCACCGGCGTGCCGCAAAACAGGGTCTATTCCGCCTCGACCGGCGTGATCGGCGAACGGCTGCCGTTTGAACGGATCACCGCCAAGCTGGACGATCTGAACGCCGCCCTTGCGGCTGACGGCATCGCCGCCGCCGCACGGGCGATCATGACCACCGATACCTATCCGAAGGGCGCCGTCGCCGAGATCGAAGTGGGCGGCAAACCGGTGAAGATTGCTGGGATCGCCAAGGGCTCGGGTATGATCGCGCCGGATATGGCGACGATGCTGGTCTATATCTTCACCGATGCGAAGGTGGAGCAGGGGCTTCTGCAACAGATCCTCTCTGGCCTCACCGGCCCGACCTTCAACTCGATCACCGTCGACAGCGACACCTCGACCTCGGATTCGCTCATGCTCGCGGCCACCGGCCAGTCGGGCGTTGAGATCGGCGCGGATGATACCGCCTTCCAAGACGCCCTGCATGGGGTGATGCTGGACCTCGCGCAACAGGTGGTGCGCGACGGCGAGGGGGCAACGAAATTTGTCGAAGTACGCGTGACCGGCGCGGCCAGCGATGCGGATGCCCGGGTGCACGCGCTGGCAATTGCCAATTCACCGCTGGTGAAAACCGCCGTGGCCGGGGAAGATCCGAACTGGGGCCGGGTGGTCATGGCGATCGGCAAGTCCGGTGCTGCCGCCGACCGCGACAAGCTTTCGATCCGCTTTGGCGATATTCTGGTGGCCGAAAACGGCTGGGTGTCGCCCGACTATCGCGAAGAGCTGGGCGCGGATTACATGAAGAACGATGAGCTGGTGATTGCCGTCGATCTGGGTCTGGGCGCGGGTAACGCCACAATCTGGACCTGCGATCTGACTCACGCCTATATCGAGATCAACGCCGACTACCGCTCATGAAGATTCTGCTGGTTTCTGCCGTTGCCCTCATCGACATCGACGGACGGGTGCTGCTGGCGCAGCGCCCCGAGGGGAAATCCATGGCCGGGTTATGGGAATTTCCCGGCGGCAAGGTGGAAGCGGGGGAAACCCCGGAAACCGCGTTGATCCGCGAGCTGCAGGAAGAGCTGGGGATTGATACCAGCGCCTCCTGTCTGGCGCCGCTGGCCTTTGCCAGCCACAGCTATGAAGACTTCCACCTGCTGATGCCGCTGTTTGCCTGCCGACGCTGGCACGGAAGCGTGGTGCCGCAGGAAGGCCAGCAGCTGAAATGGGTGCGCGCGGAACATCTGCGCGACTACCCGATGCCCCCCGCTGATGAACCCCTGATCCCGATCCTGCGCGACTGGCTCTAGAAAGTTTCGCATGCGGCTAACAATATGTTTACAAACCGCCCGTTATTTGCTCATTGTTTCCCATACGGGAGAGAAATAATGGTCAAAACAATCACGCTTGGTAGCTATGTCTCGGTTCAGGGCATGTATGTCCGCGATCTTGCTGATGGGCGCATGGTGGTGCGTGTTGGCGAGAAAGAGTTTATTGGCCGTCCGGTTTCGGCAAGCAACTCCTGAAACAACGGGCTGATCGAATAAAAAGGGGCGCCACCGGGCGCCCCTTTTTGTATCTGAAGGTCAGACCGTTTCGCTGATCTTAGTCCAGCGCGCGGGCCACTTCTTCGCGTTCGAAAATCTCGATCACATCGCCCGAGCGAACATCATCGTAATTCTCGAAGGCCATGCCGCATTCCTGGCCCGAATGCACTTCTTTCACTTCATCCTTGAAGCGTTTCAGCGTTTTCAGCGTTCCTTCGTGGATCACCACGTTGTCGCGCAGCAGGCGCACGCCAGCCGAGCGACGCGCCACACCTTCGGTCACCAGACAGCCAGCAACCTTGCCGACGCCAGAGACTTTGAAGACCTCTTTGATCTCGGCATAGCCGATGAAATGCTCGCGCACTTCCGCCGACAGCAGACCCGAAGCAGCCTTTTTCACGTCGTCCACGAGGTCGTAGATCACCGAATAGTAACGGATCTCGACGCCCTTCTGGTTGGCACTCGACCGGGCCGGAGCGTTGGCACGAACGTTGAAGCCGATCACCGGCGCGCCCGAAGCTTCGGCAAGGCCCACATCGGTTTCGGTGATGGCGCCCACACCCGAATGGAGCACGCGCACACGCACCTCGTCGTTGCCGATCTTTTCCATCGCCTGAACGATGGCTTCGGCAGAGCCCTGCACGTCGGCTTTCACCAGAATCGGCAGTTCCTTGACGTTTTCGTTGGCCTTGGCCTGCGCCAGAAGCTGTTCCAGCGATGTCCCCGAACCCGCAGCGGCGCGTTTGTCTTTCGCCGCCTGCTCACGGTATTCCGCAATCTCGCGGGCCTGAGCTTCGGTTTCGACCACGTTCAGCACGTCGCCCGCTTCCGGGGTACCATTGAGGCCGAGCACTTCGACCGGAACCGAGGGCCCGGCTTCCGATATCCGCTCGCCGCGATCATTTTCCATCGCGCGAACCTTGCCCCACTGCTCGCCCACGACGAAGATGTCGCCCTGACGCAGGGTCCCGTTCTGCACCAGAACGGTGGCAACCGGACCACGACCCACATCAAGCTTGGCTTCGATCACGGCACCAACGGCGGCGCGTTTCGGGTTGGCTTTCAGTTCGAGGATCTCGGCCTGAAGCGCGACGGCTTCGAGCAGCCGATCAAGCCCGGCGCCGGTAACGGCAGAGACTTCAACGTCCTGCACATCGCCCGACATCTGCTCGACGACAACTTCGTATTGCAGAAGCTGCGTGCGCACCTTGTCCGGGTTCGCCGACGGCTTGTCGCACTTGTTGATCGCCACGATCATCGGCACACCGGCCGCTTTCGCGTGGTTGATGGCTTCGATCGTCTGCGGCATCACGGAATCGTCCGCAGCCACAACCAGAATGACGATATCCGTCACCTGCGCGCCACGGGCCCGCATTGAGGTAAAGGCGGCGTGGCCCGGCGTATCGAGGAAGGTCAGAACCTGACCGGAATCCGTGGTCACCTGATAGGCGCCGATATGCTGGGTGATCCCGCCCGCTTCGCCCGCCGTCACTTTGGAGTGGCGGATGGCATCAAGCAGCGAGGTCTTGCCGTGGTCGACATGGCCCATCACGGTAATCACCGGCGGACGGTCCATCAGGTCTTCGGCTTTGTCCTCGACCGTGTAAATTACGTCTTCCACGTCGGCATCCGACACACGCTGGATGCGGTGACCGAATTCCTCGACGATCAGTTCCGCCGTATCGGCATCGATCGACTGGTTCTGGGTGATCATCATGCCCATTTTCATCAGGGACTTGATCACGTCAGACACGCGCTCGGCCATACGGTTGGCGAGTTCCTGCACCACGATGGTTTCGGGCACCTGAACGTCACGCACAACCTTTTCACGGCTCTCGGCGCCGCCCATGGCTTTCTGGCGCATCCGCTCTTGCTTGCGCTTCATCGCGGCCATCGAGCGTTGACGCCCACCTTCGCCACCCGAAAGCGCCTGGTTCAGCGTCAGCTTGCCGCCACGGCGGTTGCCATCGTCACGGGTTGCACGAGCCCGCGCATTCCGTTCGTTGGCTTCGGTGATCTCGCGTTCCCGCTCGACAGCCGTCTTGCGCGGAGCAGCCGTACCCTTGGCGCTGCGCGCTTCGCTGGTCTGCGCTGCTGCCGGATCAACCGGAGCCGGCTCAGGCTTGGCCTTGGCCGCCTCTGCCGCCGAGCGTTTGCGCTCGTCTTCCTCAGCTTTGCGTTTGGCAGCCTCGGCCCGTTCACGCTCTTCGCGTTCCTTTTCCTCGGCTTCCTGACGGCGGCGCTCGCGCTCTAGTTCGCGGGCGCGCTCTTCTTCCTCGCGCTGACGGGCTTCTTCAGCTTCGTTGGCTCTGGCCGCGGCCAGGGCTTTCATCCGCCGTTCGAGCTCGGCATCCGACACCCCAGCGGGGCGCCGCGACGCGCTCGCAGCACCGCCTCCGGCATTGCCGGATGCAACTCCCGACGCCGTGCCGGGCTTGGGCACGACAACGCGCTTGCGTTTCGTTTCCACAACCACATTCTTGGTCCGCCCGTGGGAGAAGCTCTGCTTCACCTGGCCGGGCCGAGCGCTTCCGCGCAGACCAAGGGGCTTTTTGCCGTCGTCATCACTCATGTCGTCTTCGTACCTTTCCGATGGGCCTTCCCATCGTCTTTTGCTCGCAGGCCAGTCAGCTTTGCGGCTTCCTGTACTACACGTGCGGTGAGTCCGCCAGCCGCGAGCGCGCCATGTATCACATTTTCCCGGCCGAATGCCAAACCCAATTCCCCGGCGGTCAAACAGCCGACATATCGGCCCTCTTCCCGCGGCGGTCGCAATTTGGTCTTTCCGCGCTCCGACCCGTCAGAGGCCTGGATCAGGACCTCTGCATGGTCCTTCACAAGCCAGTCTTTGACCTTTTCATATCCGGCCACCGCCCCGCCAGCCTTGCGCGACAGCGAGATCAGATGAACGACGCGATCCGTCAGCGCCGCTTCCAGCCGGTCAACCAGATCTTCCGGCACGGTTACCGGCTGTCGGGCTGCCCGCGAGAAGAGGTTCTTCTTGACCGCCTTCTCCAGCGCCGCCCGATCGGCCGCCACCCAGATGCCACGCCCGGGCAGTTTTTCCACCAGATCGGGCACGATGGCGCCGTCGGGGCCAACCACAAAACGGATAAGCCCGGCCTTGGGCTGAACCTCACCCGTGACGATGCAGCGCCGCTCCGGCTCGCTCGCCTGGTCTTTCACTTTGCCCCCGCGGCTCATCCGGCCCGATCCGAGGCCTGAGATCAGGCCTCGGCCTCCTCGTTGGTTTCGTCAGCTTCGGCGCCGTCTTCCTCGGCTTCCACCAGATCAGCCGGATCGACCCAGCCAAGCTGAATACGAGCGGTCATCACCAGGTTTTGTGCTTCTTCGAGGTTCACGTCGAATTTTTCCAGCAGACCCTCGTCTTTCACGCGCTCGCCATTCACCGTGGTCCAGCCGCCAGCCAGTTCCCAGTCGGCGCAGGTGGCGAAATCGTCCAGCGTCAGCACGCCGTCTTCGGCCAGGGCTTCGACCATTTGCGGGGTCAGGCCTTCGAAGGTGACCAGGCTGTCTTCCACACCCAGCTCGCGGGCATGTTCCAGCGCCTTGCGGGCCTGCTCTTCAAGATAGTCGCGGGCACGGGCCTGAAGCTCTTCGGCGGTGGACTGATCGACGCCGTCGATCACCAGCAGCTCGTCAAGCTCGACATAGGCCACTTCTTCCAGCGAGGTGAAGCCTTCGGAAACCAGAAGCTGCGCGAAGAACTCGTCGAGATCCAGAGTTTCCATGAACAGCTTGGTGCGCACGGCAAATTCGGCCTGACGGCGGGCGCTTTCTTCTTCCTCGGTGAGGATGTCGATATCGAGCCCGGTCAGCTGGCTGGCCAGACGCACGTTCTGCCCACGACGGCCGATGGCGAGCGAAAGCTGCTCATCGGGCACCACCACTTCAATCTTGCCAGCATCCTCGTCGAGAACAACCTTCGAGACCTCGGCGGGCTGAAGTGCATTCACCAGGAAGGTGGGCATATCTTCATTCCACGGAATGATGTCGATCTTTTCGCCCTGAAGCTCGTTCACCACCGCCTGCACGCGCGAACCGCGCATACCGACGCAGGCGCCAACCGGGTCGATCGAGTTGTCATGGCTGACCACGGCAAATTTCGCCCGGCTGCCCGGATCGCGGGCCACGGCTTTGATCTCGATGATGCCGTCGTAGATTTCCGGCACTTCCATCTTGAACAGTTCGGCCATGAATTCCGGCGCGGTCCGGCTGAGGAAGATCTGCGGGCCACGGGCTTCGCGGCGCACATCTTTCACATAGCAGCGGATACGGTCGTTCGGGCGGTAGCTTTCGCGGCCGATCTTTTCGTTGCGGCGCAGGATGGCTTCACCAGCCCCGACATCGACGATGACGTTGCCGTATTCTTCGCGTTTGACCTGACCATTGATGATCGTGCCAACGCGGTCTTTGAATTCTTCGTATTGCCGATCGCGCTCGGCCTCACGCACCTTTTGCAGGATCACCTGCTTGGCGCTCTGGGCGGCGATCCGGCCCATTTCGACCGGCGGCACTTCGTCAACGATGGTATCGCCGACTTTCGGATCGTCGAGATACTGCTTGGCCTGCGCCACGGTCAGCTCGGCCTGATAGTTTTCAAGCGCTTCGTCCTCGACCACGGTCCGCACGCGGGTGAAGGTGGCGCGGCCGGTTTTGCGGTCGATCGACACGCGAATGTCCATCTCGGCGCCGTAACGGCTTTTGGCCGCCCGGGCGAGGCTTTCTTCCATCGCCTCGATCACGAGGCCCGGATCGATCATCTTTTCGCGCGCGACCGCCTCGGCGGTTTGCAGAAGTTCCAGCTGGTTGGCAGAGGTGATTGCCATAGGTCAGTCCTCCTCAGAACTGTCGTCGGTCTCGATTTCGTCGAATTGGGTTTCGTCAATGGTGCCTGCGGCCTTGCGGGCGCGCAGAGTTTCGGTGATCAGCTCATCGGTGAGCACAAGCTTGGCTTCGGCCAGAAGATCAAAGGTCAGCCCGATAGTCACGGGCGTGCCCTGATCTTCAATCTCGATCAGCACTTCGTCGCCTTCGGTGCCCTGAAGTACGCCCTTGAAGCGTTTGCGCCCGTCGATCAGCTCGCTGGTTTCGATCTTGGCCACGTAACCGTTCCAGGTGTCGAAATCCTTCAGCCGGGTGAGCGGCCGGTCGATGCCGGGGCTCGACACTTCGAGCGTGTAGTTTTCGGTGATCGGATCTTCCACATCCAACACGGCGCCCAGCGCGGTATTGATCTTGGCCAGATCGTCGACCTCGATGCCGCCTTCAGGCTTTTCCGCCATGATCTGCAGCGTTTTCGTATCACCGCCCATCAGGCGAATCCGCACCAGCTCATAGCCCATCCCCTCGATCACGGGGCGGACGACGGCGGTCAACGTGCGGTCAATGGCGGATTTGGCAACCAGATCGGTCACGGCAGATGTGATCCTTTGCATAAGCACAAAAAAACGGGCGCGCGGCCCGTATAACTTTCCCGGTGGAGCCTCGGGTTTGGAAGCCGAAGCGCCGCTGTTGAGTTGCATATAGCGAAGCCGGGCCGAGTCTGCAAGTGTTCAGCGTAACGCCCGTGTTCACACCATCTTGCGCGCGATCAGAAACAGCGCCTTGTTCTTGGCCGGTTGCCAGTCTTCCACAATTTCAAACCCTGTCGAGCGCATCATCGCGCGCAGGGTATCGGGCTTGAAGAAGTTGATATGCGGCATCACCCGCATGGTCTGGCCGGTGATCGCGATGAAGCGAAACAGCGGGTTGCCCGAAAGGCACGCGGTCGAGGTGATGAACAGCCCACCGGGCTTCAACGCATTGTGCACCTTGCGGATGGCGCCATCCGCGTCTTTCAGCAGATGCAAAAGCGACAGGGCGAAAATCACGTCGTAGCTTTCCGGGGCCAGAACCATCTGGGCAATGTCGCCGCGCTCGAAACTCAGGTTCTCGGGGGTCGGCCCCTGCGCGCGGGCAAATTCCAGCATCTTTTCCGACAGATCCACCGCCCGGTAATGCTTGACCCGCGGGGCATGCAGCCGCGCGGTGCCGCCGGAGCCACAGCCGAATTCCAGCGCTTCCATCTCGGGCGTCAGATAGGGGCGGGTCAGCTCCAGCTTGCGCTCATAAGACACCGGGTCAGCGATGGGCGATTCGACATAGCGCTTGGCCAGCCGATCCCACAATTTGGCTTGGTCGGTCATGGATGCCCCTTTCTGACGGCTCAAGCCCCCAGCGTTGCGCGCTGCCGGGCCAGATTGTCCATCACCCGCACCAGCTCCGCCGCAATGCCGGGTTCCGATACCGCATGGCCCGCGAAAGGCACCATCTTCAACTCGCTCGACGGCCAGGCGCGATGCACCGCCCAAGCGGCGCGCGGCGGGCAGATCATGTCGTGACGGCCTTGCACGATGGTGCCGGGGATATGGGCGATATTGGTCATATTGGCCAGAATCTGCTGGCCTTCACTCAGGAAGGCGCCGTTGATGAAATAGTGGTTTTCCAGCCGGGCAAAGGCGCGGGCATAATCCGCCGGGCTGTCGATCGGCGTGCCGTCATTGTCGATTGAGGCCAGCGCGTTTTCCCAGCTGGTCCAGCGCTTGGCAAAGGTCACTTCCTCGGCGCGGTCGCCGGAAAAAAGCCGCCGGTGATAGGCCGCGATCAGGTCGCCCTGCTCGTCCTCAGGCACCAGCGAGGTGAAGCTTTCCCACAGATCGGGCCAGAATTGTCCGGCCCCGCCGCCATAGAACCAGTCAAGCTCGGCTTTGGTGGCCAGAAACACCCCGCGCAGCACCAATGCGGCAACGCGCTCGGGATGGGCCTGCGCATAGATCAACGCCAGCGTTGCCCCCCAGCTGCCGCCAAAGGTGATCCAGCGGTCGATGCCCAGAGTCACGCGGATATATTCGATATCGCGCACCAGATGCCAGGTGGTGTTGGCCTTCACCTCGGCATGGGGGCGCGAACGGCCACAGCCGCGCTGATCAAAAAGAATGGCCCGATAGCGGCCGGGATCGAAAAACCGGCGCATCGCTGGCGAACATCCGCCGCCCGGGCCACCGTGAAATACCACAACGGGAATGCCGTCCGGATTGCCCACTTCTTCAACATAGAGGGTGTGTCCGTCGCCAACATCGAGCATATGTCGGCGAAACGGTTCCATGGCGGGGTGGAGTTTTCCCACGCGGGTGTTTTTTCCTACGGCTCGATCCATGATAACCATATATAACCACTACGAAGAGTTTCGCTATGAGAAAGAACGCATGATGACCGAAGCGCAGACCAGCGTCGACCCCGAAGAAGTTGCCAAATTCGAGGCGATGTCTGCGGAATGGTGGGATCCGACCGGTAAGTTCAAGCCACTGCACATGATGAATCCGGTGCGGCTGGACTATATCACCCGGACCATCGCCGAGGCTTTCGGGCGCGATCTGAACGGGCCCACGCCCTTTGCCGGGCTG
This sequence comes from Paracoccaceae bacterium, assembly GCA_050288685.1. Taxonomy (GTDB): domain Bacteria; phylum Pseudomonadota; class Alphaproteobacteria; order Rhodobacterales; family Rhodobacteraceae; genus Sinisalibacter. The sequence goes on from JBNKEH010000009.1 coordinate 254,827, forward strand.
CGGCTGCTCGATATCGGTTGCGGTGGAGGGCTTCTCTCGGAACCGATGGCGCGGCTTGGGGCCGAGGTCGTGGGGGCCGATGCCGCCGAGCGCAATATTCACGTGGCGCGCATTCATGCCGCCCAATCCGGACTTCCGGTCGATTACCGGCACGAAACAGCCGAGGCGCTGGCAGCGGCAGGCGAAGAGTTCGATGTGGTTCTGACCATGGAAGTGGTCGAGCATGTGGCCAGCCCGCTTGGCTTTCTCACCTCCTGCCGCGAGCTTCTGAAACCCGGCGGGCTGATGATTGCTTCAACGATCAACCGCAATCCGAAAAGCTATATGGTCGCGGTGTTCGGGGCCGAGCGGGTGATGCGCTGGCTGCCGGTGGGTACCCATGACTGGGCCAAGTTCATCACGCCCGCCGAGCTGGAAGCGATGATCGGCGAGGCCGGGCTGGCGCATTACGATACCAAGGGCTTCACCTTCAATCCAATCAGCTGGAGCTGGTCGATCTCTGAGCGTGATCTGAGCGTGAACTACGTCACCGCAAGCCGCAAACCGGCGTGATTGGGCAGGAATAGAGCCTATTTCGGTCCGCGATAGGCCGAGACGATGGTCTCGGCCAGCACAAATCCCGCCTTGCGATAGATCCGCCCGGCATCGCTGTCGGCATCGGCCACGATCACCGGCACCGCCTCCGGCGCACAGCTTTGTGCCCAATCGAGCGCATGGCACAGAAGCGCCGAGCAGATACCGCGTCGGCGGTGGCTCTTGCGGGTCTGAACGCTCTGATACCGGATCAGCGCAGCATCGTGAAAGATGCCCATATCGCCCACCAGAAGATCACCCTCGAAGGCGCCGAACCATTGGCCCAGCCCGCTGGCAATCTGGGTGCGACGCGTGGCATCGCGCTGAACGAGATAGTCCCGATAGCCCTCAAGCGGCATTCCCCCGTCTTGCGCATCAGCAAAACCGATATCTTCCGACTGGATCCAATCGGCATCGCCGAGGGGGCGCAGCACGATACCTTCCGGAGCAGCGGAGCGGCGGATTGGTCCTTTCAGCGCTAAAACATCGCCCTGTTCAATGGTCAGGCCATGACCTTCGAACACCGCATCGACTTCATCCAGCGGCAAGTTCGGCACGTCCCAACTCAGGCAGACATGGCGCGCCTCGGGCAGGTCGGAATGAAACTGTGCCAGAGCAGCCTCGGCATTATCGGGCGGCACATCGAAAATCACCCGGTTGCCGAACCAGAAATTCGGCTCGGCGGGTGTGCGTTGAACGGTGCGGTCCGGATGGCGCTCGAAGGTGCTCGCGCCGATCATCACCAGCCGGTCTGTGGCAAGCTCAAGCGATCTCATTCCTGCTGATCGAACCTCGCGCGAATTTCACGCAGCACTGGCAGAGCGGTGCGTACCTTGTCGGGGCCGATTTTTGTGACCACTTCGGAAATGATCGGCGCGATGGCCGAGAGCGCCGTATCGCGCGCCTTGCGGCCGGCCGGGCTGATCGTGACCTGCTTGCGACGGGCATCGTCCCAATCGGGGTGAATATGCACATGGCCTGCCCATTCGAGCTTGGCCAGCGTATTGGTCATCGCGCCACGGGTGACGTGAAAGGCCCGTGCCAGCTGTGCCGGGCTGCGCGGCTCGGCGATATTGGCCAGATGGTTCAGCACGGTGAAATGGCTCAGCTCCATGCCTTTGGGCAGCGCTTTTGACAAAGCCGCCCGGGCGAGCTGATCGGCCATGAACATTTCGCTGAAGAGCGCAATAGAGAGGCTTTCAGCAGTGTCAGCCATTTAGGGGCCCTCAAAATCTCGATCGTGGTGGAGCGATGGTACGCGGTTGCGCGCATGTTCCACGTCTGCGAGGTCGAAATCAACCAGAGTAACGCCCGGCGTGGTGCCGCCATCGGCCAGAACCTCGCCCCAGGGCGCCACCGCCAGCGAATGGCCATGGGTCGCGCGGCCCTTGGCGTTCTGCCCGCATTGCGCCGGGGCAAAGACAAAACAGCCGGTTTCAATCGCCCGGGCGCGCAACAGGGTTTCCCAATGCGCCGCACCCGTGACGGGTGAAAAGGCCGCGGGCACGGTCAGGATCTGCGCCCCGGCCTGGGCCAGACGGCGATGCAAATGCGGAAAGCGCAGATCGTAGCAGATCGTCATGCCGATCTTGGCAAAGGGCGTTTCGGCCAGAACGGCGCTTGCACCGGGACGATAGCCCGCGCTTTCGCGGTAGGTCTCAGCCTCGGAAATCGTTACGTCGAACATATGGATCTTGTCATAGCGCGCGGCGATGTCGCCTTCGGGCGAGATCAGGAAAGAGCGATTGGCAAAGCGCCCATCGGCATCGCCAGTTTTCAGCGCCAGCGAGCCGATCAGCAACCAGATGCCCAGCGCCTTGGCCTCGTCGCGCAGCGCGGCGAGGGTGGGATCGTCTTCTTCATGATGCAGCACGGCCCGCTGATGGGCGCGATCCGCCGAGACGATATTCGTTACTTCCGGAGTCAGCACAAATTCCGCGCCCGCCTGCGCCGCCTCGCGGATCAGCCCCAGCGTCACCGGCAGGTTGCCCGCCGGATCGTCGCCTGAGGAAAGCTGGATGAGACCCGCGCGCATCAGCCAGCGAGCAACGGATCGAGTTTGCCGCGCTGCTCCAGATCGTCGATGTCGTCGAACCCGCCCACATGGGTCGCGCCAATCCAGATCTGCGGCACGGTGTGGCGGCCGGATTTCTGCATCATTTCCTGACGAAGCGCCGGATTGCCGCTGACGTCGATCTCGTTATAGGCCACGCCCTTATGCGCGAGCAGGCGTTTGGCAGCAGCGCAGTAGCCGCAATATGGGGTGGTGTAGATAGTCACGGATTGCATGGGTTTTCCTTATTGTGCCGGTCAGAAGCGCCGGGCGTTACATGCAAGATGGGAGATATAAGAAGGGGCCGCAAGCCCGGCCCCTTCATTCCCGCGTGATCTGCGCGCATTCGATCACAGCCGCGCGGCGTGCCATTTCAGCTGATCGGCCATGAAGGACGAGATGAAATAGTAGGAATGGTCATAGCCCTCCTGCCTCCGCAGGGTGAGAGGTTGACCCGCCGTTTTGCAGGCGGCCTCCAACAGCTCGGGCTTCAGCTGCGTTTCCAGAAACCCGTCGGCCGTGCCCTGATCGACCAGAATATCAGGCAGGCGGGCGCCATCCTCGATCAGAGCGCAGGCATCGTATTCCCGCCAGGTCGCATGGTCGGCGCCCAGATAACCCGTCAGCGCCTTTTCGCCCCAAGGGCAATTCAGCGGCGAAACGATGGGTGCAAAAGCCGAGACGGCTTTGAAACGCTCGGGACTGCGCAGGGCGATGGTCAGCGCGCCATGGCCACCCATGGAATGGCCCATGATCGACTGACGGTTGAGATCGGCAGGGAAAGCTTCGCCGATCAGCGCGGGCAGCTCGTGCTCGATATAGCTGCGCATCCGGTAATGGCGCGCGAAAGGGTCTGCGGTCGCGTTCACGTAGAACCCGGCACCAAGGCCGAAATCATAAGCGCCTTCGGGATCGTCCGGCACGCCTTCGCCGCGCGGGCTGGTGTCCGGTGCCACGAAAATAAGCCCATGTTCGGCACAGGCGGCCCGAAACTCGCCCTTTTCAGTCACGTTCGCCTGGGTGCAGGTGAGGCCCGACAGATACCAGACCACCGGCAGCTTGGTGCCGGGGGCATGGTCGGGCACGAAGATGGAAAATTCCATCTCCGTCCCCGTGGCCGACGAGGCGTGTTTGTACACGCCTTGCGTGCCGCCATGGCTGCGATTGGCGGAGACCGTTTCCAGCCCCATCAGAACACCACGACCGAGCGGATCGACTCGCCCGCATGCATCAGATCGAAGCCTTTGTTGATCTCTTCCAGCGTCAGCACATGGGTGATCATCGGGTCGATCTCGATTTTGCCGTTCATGTACCAATCGACGATTTTCGGCACATCGGTGCGGCCCTTGGCACCGCCGAAGGCCGAACCCTGCCAGACCCGCCCGGTGACAAGCTGGAACGGACGGGTCGAGATTTCCTTGCCCGCTTCGGCCACGCCGATGACGGTGGAAACGCCCCAACCGCGATGGCAGGCCTCCAGCGCGGTGCGCATCACATCTGTATTGCCGGTGCAATCGAAGGTGTAATCGGCGCCACCATCGGTGAGGGCCACAAGGTGCTGCACCAGATCGCCCTCAACCTTCAGCGGGTTCACAAAATGCGTCATGCCAAAGCGTTCGCCCCAGCTCGCCTTGTCGTCGTTGATATCGACGCCGATGATCTTGTCAGCCCCGACCATCCGCGCGCCCTGGATCACGTTGAGGCCGATACCGCCGAGGCCGAAAACGATGACATTGGCGCCCGCTTCAACCTTGGCCGTATTGGTCACCGCGCCCACACCAGTGGTCACGCCGCAGCCGATATAGCAGGCTTTATCAAACGGGGCGTCGTTGCGGATTTTCGCAACGGCGATTTCGGGCAGAACGGTGAAATTCGAAAACGTCGAGCAGCCCATGTAATGATAGATGGTCTGGCCCTTGTAGCTGAAGCGCGAGGTGCCATCGGGCATCAGCCCTTTGCCTTGAGTGGCGCGGATCGAGGTGCAGAGGTTGGTCTTACCCGAGGTGCAGCTTTTGCATTCGCGGCATTCGGGGGTGTAAAGCGGGATCACGTGATCGCCCGGCTTCACGCTTTTCACGCCCGCGCCCACTTCGCGTACGATGCCCGCGCCTTCATGGCCCAGAACCGAAGGAAACAGCCCTTCGCTGTCGAGCCCGTCAAGGGTGTAGGCATCGGTGTGGCAAATACCGGTGGCCATGATCTCGACCAGCACTTCGCCCTCTTTCGGGCCTTCCAGATCAAGTTCGACAATTTCCAAAGGTTTCTTGGCTTCAAAAGCCACGGCGGCGCGCGTTTTCATCTCGTTTTCCTCCTACTGAAGTGAGCGAAGTCCTGTTCCATTCGCCCGTTTATCGCATTGTTACCCAGTCTTCCGGTTGGCCGGGACCCTCGCGGCCCATCCCTTCAAAGTCAAGTCTGGCCACCCTGCGCTCAGGCTTCCTCAGCCAGCCATGTGCGAAAGGCCGATAGCGGCGCGTAGCCGTCTTTGCCTTTCGGCCAGACCAGCCAATAGGCGCCATTGATCGGCACCGCCTCGCGCAGGATCGGCACAAGGCGACCTTCGGAGATTTCGATCTGGGCAAGGTAATCGGGCAAGAGCGCGATGCCGAGACCAGAAATCGCGCTTTGGATCATCATCGAAAACTGATCCATCAACATGCCGGTGCCACCCGAAGGCGTGCCGCCCTGCGCGCGAAACCAATCCGCCCAGGCATTGGGACGCGATTCCAGCTGCAACATCGGCAATCCCACCAGATCGTCCAGCGTTTCGATCTGGTGCGCGGCGGCAAAGCCGGGGGCGGCGCAGGCGGTGACGGTTTCGTCAAACAGCTTCAGATGGTTCACGCCGGGCCAATCGGAACCGCCGAAATAGATCGCGGCATCGTAGATCTCGCCGGAGAAATCGAACCGCCCGATCCGGGTGGACATGTTCAGCGCCACGCCGGGATGGGCGTTCAGAAAGGCGCTGAGCCGGGGCCCCAACCAGCGGGTGGCAAAAGTCGGCAGCACCGCAAGCGACAGGGTGCCGCCTTCGGGGTTCGCGACCAGCGCCATGCTGGCACGCTGCACCATATCGAGTGCGCGCGCAACGTCGCGCTGATAGGTCAGGGCAGCAGCGTTGGGAATGAGCCGACGACGTTCGCGGGTGAACAGCTCTTTGCCCAGTTGCTCTTCCAGCGCGAGGATCAGCCGGCTCACGCTGCTTTGCGTCAGGTTCAGCTCTGCCGCTGCCGCTGTCACCGAGCGATGGCGCACCACCGCATCGAAGGCGAGCAAAAGCCGGATCGAGGGCAAAAAGCGCCGTGGCCGCATAGTTCATTCCATTTTCGAATGTTCATATGCGGGAATACCGATTTTTTTCGCGATCTTCCACTGATATTGAGACGTAAATCGAATGATCCTTGGAGATTCCACCATGTCGGGCACGCATAAAGGCACCTCTTTCAACTGGGCAGACCCGTTCCTGCTCGATGACCAGCTCAGCGAAGAAGAGCGGATGATCCGCGATTCCGCCGCCGCCTTCGCCGCCGACCGGCTGCTGCCGCGGGTGAATGAGGCCTATCTGGACGAAAAGACCGACCCGGAGATTTTCCGCGAAATGGGCCAGAACGGCCTGCTGGGGGTCACGGTGCCCGAGCAATATGGCGGGATCGGCGCCTCCTATGTGTCTTACGGCCTGATCGCGCGGGAAGTGGAGCGGATCGACAGCGGCTATCGCTCGATGATGTCGGTGCAAAGCTCGCTGGTGATGTATCCGATCTATGCCTACGGGTCGGAAGAGCAGAAACAGAAATATCTGCCGAAGCTCGCCTCGGGCGAATATATCGGCTGCTTCGGCCTGACCGAACCCGATGCCGGGTCTGATCCGGGCGGGATGAAAACCCGTGCGATCAAGACAGACGGCGGCTATCGGCTGATCGGCTCGAAAATGTGGATCTCCAACGCACCGATTGCCGATGTCTTTGTGGTCTGGGCAAAATCCGAAGCCCATGGCGGCAAGGTGCGGGGCTTTGTGCTGGAAAAGGGCATGAAGGGGCTTTCGGCGCCGAAGATCGGAGGCAAGCTTTCCCTGCGCGCTTCGATCACCGGCGAGATTGTCATGGACAATGTCGAGGTGGGCGAAGAGGCGCTGCTGCCCGGTGTGGAAGGGATGAGCGGCCCGTTCGGCTGCCTTAACCGTGCCCGCTACGGCATTTCCTGGGGCGTGCTCGGGGCGGCGGAAGATTGCTTTTTCCGCGCCCGGCAATACGGGCTGGATCGCAAACAGTTCGATCGACCACTGGCAGCGACGCAGCTGTTTCAGAAAAAACTCGCCGATATGGAAACCGAAATTGCCCTTGGGCTTCAGGCCAGCCTGCGCGTCGGTCGGCTGATGAATTCGGGCCAGTTCGCGCCCGAGATGATCTCGATCGTGAAGCGCAACAATTGCGGCAAGTCGCTCGATATTGCCCGGATGGCGCGCGACATGCATGGCGGCAACGGCATCCAGATCGAATACCATGTGATGCGCCACGCCCAGAACCTTGAAACGGTGAACACCTATGAGGGCACCCACGATGTGCACGCGCTGATCCTCGGGCGGGCGATCACCGATCTGCAAGCGTTCTTCTGAGGCACCGATGGAAAACGCAGCCCCCCTGACGGGTCTCAAGATTGTCGAGCTTGCCCGCATTCTGGCCGGTCCCTGGATCGGCCAGACGCTCGCCGATCTGGGCGCCGAGGTGATCAAGATCGAAGCCCCCGAGGGCGACGATACCCGCCGTTGGGGTCCGCCCTTTGTTGAGCGTCCCGATGGCAAGGGTGGCACCGAGATCACGGCGGCCTATTTTCACGCCGCCAATCGCGGCAAAAGCTCGGTGATCTGCGATTTTTCCAACCCGGACGATCTGGCCCGGCTGAAGGCGCTGATCGCCGAGGCCGATGTGGTGATCGAGAATTTCAAAGTCGGGGGCCTGAAGAAATTCGGCCTCGATTACCACAGCCTTGCCGCCAGCAATCCGGGGCTTGTCTACGCCTCCGTCACCGGCTTCGGGCAGGATGGGCCGCGCGCCAGCCAACCGGGCTATGATTTCATGATTCAGGGCATGAGCGGGATCATGGATCTGACCGGCGATCCGGAAGGCGAACCGCAAAAGGTAGGCGTTGCCTGGATCGACATTTTCACCGGGCTTTACGGGGTGATCGGCATTCAGGCGGCCTTGGCCGAGCGGGCGCGGTCGGGGCGCGGCCAACATGTGGATTTGTCGCTGCTCGATTGCGGCGTCGGGGTGCTGGCCAATCAGGCGGCGAATTTCCTGCTGGGCGGGCAGGTGCCCACGCGGCTGGGCAATGCGCATCCGAATATCGTGCCCTATCAGGTGTTTCCGGCCAGCGACGGGCATCTGATCATCGCCTGCGGCAATGATCGGCAATTCGCGTCCCTCTGCGACATGCTGGAAATGGATGGTTTTGCCGCCAACCCGGATTATGCCACCAATCCGGCGCGGGTGGCGCATCGCGACGCGCTCTGTGCCGAGATTTCGGAGCGGACGGGGCAGCGCGATAAATCCGCGCTGATTGCCCTGCTTGAACAGGCAGGCGTGCCAGCCGGACCCATCAACACGGTCGGTGAAGCGCTGTGCGATCCGCAGGTTCTGGCGCGTGGGATGCGGATTGCGCCGGAAGGCATTGCCGGGCTGAAAAGCCCGATCAGGTTTTCCCGCAGTCCGCTGGAGCTTGACCGTGCCGCGCCGATTCTGGGGCAGGGCGATGCGCAGTTCCGCGGGGAAACCGACTAGCCAAGGCGCTCAATAATTCTTCACCGCGCGGGCGAGGGCGAGCACATCAACCGTGCTTGCCCCGGCCTCGAAACACGCCTCTGTCGCAGCCGCGAAGGTGGCGCCGGAGGTCATCACATCATCAATCAGCACCACCGCGCGCTCTGACAGTACGGTCCCACGTTTGGGATGTGGGCGGATGGCGCCCTGCAGATTGGCAAAGCGACCATCGACGCCTTTCCCCTCCTGACTTTCGGTATGCCGGGCACGGATCAGCGCCGTGGGGGCCACCTCGTGCCGCGTCACCCGGCCCAGCGCGCGGGCGAGTTCCGAGGCTTGATTGTAGCGCCGGGCGAAAACCCGGGTCCAATGCGCAGGCACCGGCACGATCAGCCGGTCGGGCAGCAGAATGTCACGCGCCACCATGGCCAGCCAGCGCGCGGCAGGCGGCACCAGATCAAGCCGGTCGCCATGTTTCAGCCCCAGCACCAGACGGCGGGCATTATCGGCATAGATCAGCGCCGCTCGCCCCTGCGACCAGGGCCGCGCAATCGCCATGCATTCATCGCAGAAATCCGTATGCCCCTCGCCGCCGCCGGGCAGCGGGGCCCCGCATTTGTCGCAGGCATGGCCGGTGATGAAGGGGGTTTCAGCCCAGCAGGCGCCGCACAATCCCTGTTCGCCGGAAAGCGGCGCGCCACAGCTCACGCATTGTGGCGGATAGATCAGGGCAAGCGGCGATTGCATTCCGTCCCTTTCCTTCTATCTTCCGGCCATGACCAAGCTTGTTGATCGCACCCGCCTATCGCTCATCCGCGCCCGCGCGCGCGATGACGGCATGTTTCTGCAGCGGGCCGCTGCCGATGACATTAAGGATCGCTTAGAAATGGTTAACAGACGGTTTACCAAACCAGCTGTTGTGACGGGTTTTCCCGATATCTGGCGTGAATATTTCCCCGATGCGTTGATCGTGCCCGATGATGAGCTTCTGGCGCTGGAACCCGGTGCACATGATCTGGTGATTCACGGCTTGTCGCTGCACTGGGCCAACGATCCCACGGTGCAGATTTTCCAATGCGCACAGGCGCTGGAGCCCGATGGCCTGTTTCTGGCTGCGAGTTTTGGCGGGCAGACCCTGCGCGAGCTGCGTGCGGTGCTGGCCGAGGTCGAGGTGGAGCTGACCGGCGGGCTGTCGCCGCGCGTGCTGCCGATGGGTGAAATTCGCGATCTTGGCCATATGCTGCAAATGGCCGGGCTGGCACTGCCGGTGGCCGATAGCGCGGTGCAAACCGTCACCTATCGCGATGTTTTCGCGCTGCTGCATGACCTTCGGCTGATGGGCGAGGGCAACGCGCTTGCCCTGCGCGCCGGAGCAACGCCGCGCGCGCTTTTCGCCCGTGCCGCCGCGCGCTACGCTGAGGCCTATGGCGAAGATGGGCGGATACCGGCCAGCTTTGAAACCGTGGTTCTTACCGGCTGGTCGCCGCATGAAAGCCAGCAACAACCGCTGAAACCGGGTTCGGCCACGGTCAGTCTGGCCGAGGCGCTGGGCACCCGCCCGTTGAAGCTGCCCGACGAAACGCCCTGACCCGCCGCAAGCGAGAAAGCCCGATATGCCTGACACCAGCCCCAAACCCACCGACCATCCGGCCCTGCCCGGCGAGAAGATCGGCGTGATCATCGCCAATCTCGGCACGCCGGACGCGACCGATTACTGGTCGATGCGGCGCTATCTTGGCGAGTTTCTGTCGGACAGGCGGGTGATTGATCTGCCGCGCTGGAAATGGCTGCCGATCCTGCAAGGGATCATTCTGTCGATCCGGCCGTTCCGCTCGGGTGCCAATTATCGCAAGATCTGGAACACCGAGCTGGACGAAAGCCCGCTGCTAACCATCACCCGTGCGCAAGCTGAGGGGTTGCGCGCGCGGCTGGAGGAGCGGTTTGGCGATCGGGTGATGGTGGATTTTGCAATGCGTTACGGCAATCCGTCGACCACGTCCAAAGTCGCGGAAATGGTCAAATCCGGGTGCAATAGGGTCTTGTTCTTCCCGCTCTACCCGCAATATTCCAGCCCCACCACTGCCACGGCGAATGATCAGTTTTTCCGTGCCCTGATGGATGAGGTCTGGCAGCCCGCCACCCGCACCGTGCCCGCCTATTTCGATCATCCCGGCTATATTGACGCGCTGGCGAAATCGGTCGAGCGGCTCTATCCCGATGAAGCCGCCGCGCCCGATCTGCTGGTCTGTTCCTATCACGGGATGCCCGAGCGCTATCTGACCCAGGGCGACCCCTATTATTGCCAATGCCTGAAAACCACCCGGCTGCTGCGCGAACGGTTGGGCTGGGCGGAAGATCGTGTTGCGACCACGTTCCAATCGAAATTCGGACCAGAGGAATGGCTGAAGCCCTATACGGTGGAAGAGGTCGCGCGGCGGGCCGAGGCGGGCAGCAAACGCATCGCCGTGATCGCGCCCGCCTTCAGCGCCGATTGCATCGAGACGCTGGAAGAGATCGAAGAGGAAATTCGGTCCAGCTTCCTCGCGGCGGGCGGCGAGAGCTTCACCTATATTCCCTGCCTCAACGACGATGACGCCCATCTGGACATGATGGCGGAGGTGGTTGCCGCCAACCTTACGGGATGGGTGGATTAAGCCGGAATAGTCTCTGATTCAGAGCTGCCAGCCATGACGACGCACGGTTTTGATGATCTGCGTTTCCGCCTCGTCGCTGTCGGCCTTGATGGAATTGAGCTGGATGAACCAATAGAGGTATTTGGCGTAGTCCGGCTGTCCCTCATCCAATGCACGCAGAGCATCTTGGGCACCAAGCTGCGAGACTTGTGGCATCTGGTGGTGAAAATCCGATTGGGCAAACAGCGCCGCCGGTTTTTCAAAGAACAGGCCTGACAGCGCAGCGGTCGAATTTTCGGTAACGACGCAATCGCAGAGCCGCAGGGCTTCCTCCATTCCGCCGGTTTTGAGGGTTACACGCGGATCACCAGCCGTAATCGCCTCGACCGCCGAGATTTCTTCAGCCGAATAATCCTCATTCGGGTGCAGCCCGAGCAGGATTTTGCGCTCTCCCGCCCAATCCTGCACCGCCTTCACCATATCGACCGGGCTCATGCTCTGAAATGAACGGTGTTCGAGCAATTTGCCTTGCAACGGCACATAGATCATCCCCGTGCGTTCGGCGTTTTGCGGGCCGCGCTTGAACAGATTGCGCTGCCAACGCGAAAACCATGTCTGCGCAACATCAGGGTCTATTTCGGCAGGATCAAAGGTTTTTCTCGCCACCTCAAACGCCCAGCGCTTTTCCGTCGCCTCGATCCGCCAATAGGGAAAGTAATAGGCTTTGCGCATCGATAGAGCTTTTGAATGAAACGGGTCCTTCATCACGAACAGCGCATAGCCTTTGCGCGTGGCCGATTTCAGACGCTCTTCATCGGTATCGCGCACGAAATCGACCCGAAACCCCCGAGCCTCAAACGCCGCGCGGACCCTGTTACCAAACCCGAACTCACCCGCCCGAGCGGTCTTTAAAAGATGGGGTTCCAGATAGATACGCAGGATCTCAGGCATGGCCACAGGCTATCTCTGCACCAAAGCTGCGGCAAGGGCGGTGGTTGTCGTGACGGTTTCCGGGGGCCATATAGCGGAGAGACGAAACGGAGGCGACATGGCTGACAAGGATTTTCCCGGCTGGCACGGCACCACGATCATCGGGGTGAAGAAGGGCGGCGAAGTGGTTATCGCGGGCGACGGGCAGGTGAGCCTGGGCAACACGGTGATCAAGGGCACGGCGCGCAAGGTGCGGCGGCTGAAACCCGGCGGGCACGAGATTGTGGCAGGCTTCGCCGGATCGACCGCCGATGCTTTCACCTTGCTGGAACGGCTGGAAGCCAAGCTTGAAGCCACCCCCGGCCAGCTTGCCCGCGCCTGCGTGGAGCTTGCCAAGGACTGGCGCACTGACAAATACCTGCAAAAACTGGAAGCGATGCTGATCGTCACCGATGGCGACGGGCTCTTTGTGGTCACCGGCGCGGGCGATGTGCTGGAACCCGAACATGACGTGACGGCGATTGGCTCTGGCGGCAATTACGCACTGGCGGCCGCACGGTCGATCATGGACTCCGACAAAACCGCCGAAGAGATCGCCCGCACCGCCATGGCCATCGCCGCCGATATCTGCGTTTTCACCAACGGCAATCTGACCGTGGAGACCCTCAAGAAATGACCGACCTGACCCCCCGCGAGATTGTCTCGGAGCTTGACCGTTTCATCATCGGCCAGAAAGACGCCAAGCGCGCCGTGGCTGTGGCCCTACGCAACCGCTGGCGACGCAAGCTGTTGCCGGATGACCTTCGTGAAGAGGTGTACCCGAAGAACATTCTGATGATCGGACCCACCGGCGTGGGTAAAACCGAAATTTCGCGCCGTCTTGCCCGGCTGGCCAAGGCGCCCTTCATCAAGGTCGAGGCGACGAAATTCACTGAAGTGGGCTATGTGGGCCGCGACGTGGAGCAGATCGTGCGCGATCTTATCGATGCGGCGATCATCCAGACCCGCAGCCAGATGCGCGACGACGTGAAAGCGGCGGCCGAAAGCCAGGCCGAGGAACGCGTGATTGAAGCCATCGCCGGCAAGGATGCGCGCGAACAGACCCGCGAGATGTTTCGCAAGAAACTGCGCGCGGGCGAGCTGGACGATCACGAGATCGAGCTCGACGTGCAGGACAATTCGCAAAGCGGTATGCCGATGATCGACATTCCCGGCCAACCCGGAATGGGTATGGGGATGATTTCGCTGGGCGATATTTTCGGCAAAGCCATGGGCGGGCGCACCGTGCGGCGCAAGATGAGTGTGGCCGAAAGCTACGACATCCTGATTGCTGAAGAGGCTGACAAGCTGTTGGACGACGAAGCCGTGAACCGTGCCGCGCTGGAAGCGGTGGAGCAGAACGGCATCGTGTTTCTTGACGAGATAGACAAGGTTTGTGCCCGCTCTGATACACGCGGCGGCGATGTCAGCCGCGAGGGCGTGCAGCGCGATCTGCTGCCGCTGATCGAGGGCACGACCGTCAGCACCAAATACGGACCGGTGAAAACCGACCATATCCTGTTCATCGCCTCGGGTGCTTTTCACATCGCCAAGCCCTCCGACCTGCTGCCTGAATTGCAGGGGCGGCTGCCGATCCGGGTGGAGCTGAACGCGCTCTCCGAAGGCGATTTTGTGCGGATCCTCACCGAAACCGACAATGCCCTCACCCTGCAATACACGGCGCTGATGGGCACCGAAGAGGTGAATGTCAGTTTCACCGAAGACGGGATTGCCGCGATCGCCCATATCGCCGCCGAGGTGAATCAGAGCGTCGAGAATATCGGCGCACGGCGGCTTTACACGGTGATGGAGCGGGTCTTTGAGGAGCTGAGCTTCACCGCGCCCGACAGGTCCGGCGATGTGATCGTGGTCGACGCCGCCTTCGTCGAGGCCAATCTGGGCGAATTGATGCGTAGCGCCGATGTCAGCCGCTATATGCTCTAGCCGTGGATCGTAAAACATCGTAGCGCTGCGCTGTGCAACACGGGTTCCCGACTATGAATCGCCGCCAGTTTGGCCTTACCCTTACTTCTGCTTTCGCGCTGTCCGCCTGTGCCGGAGGTGTGCCGCTCGTTTCCATCGATGATGTCAATCGTGCCGGGGGGCGGATCGTGCCGATCCTGATCGCCTCCAGCCGGAATGTCGATGACAATGGCCGCCTTGGCACCAAGCGCGGCGATGGCCTCGCCTTTGGCAGGTTCGATGTCTCGGTGCCGCCCGACCGAGAGGTTGGGTCTTTGCCGCTGACACAATTCATGTTCAATCCACGGCGCCATTTTGCCACGGTGAACAACGAGATTTTCACCGGCGAAGACATGTTTCTGAGCCAGTTGCGGGCGCAGCTCATCGGCCGCGCACCGGGGCGGCGCAATGCCGTGATCTTCGTGCATGGCTATAACACCGGCTACGAAGACGGTCTGTTCCGCTTCGCTCAGTTCTACAACGATGTGGGGCTGAACGATGTGCCGGTGCACTATTCCTGGCCCAGCGCGCAGAACGTCCTGCGCTATGGCTACGACCGGGATTCGATGCTGTTTGCCCGCGATGGGTTTGAACGCACCCTGCGCGATGTGATCGCCGCCGGGGCAGAGCGGGTGCTCCTGGTGGCGCATTCGCTGGGCTCGATGCTGGTGATGGAGACCTTACGCGAAATCGCCATTGCCCATGACGTGACCATGCGATCGAGCATTGGCGGGGTGATCCTGGTATCGCCCGATATTGATATCGACCTGTTCCGGTCGCAGGTTCAGCGGATTGGCAAGCTGCCGCAGCCCTTTGTGATTTTCTCATCCAAGCAGGACCGGGTGCTGCAATTCGCGGCGGCTGAAGTCTATGGCAACACTCGGGTGGGAGCGCTGCCGATGGATGGCGAACTCTCTGATCTTGATGTGTCGGTGATTGATGTCAGCAATTACGCGCAGGACTGGCTGAACCACGATACTGCGATCACCTCGCCCGCCTTCCTGAAAATCGTGCGCAACATGCGCGCCTTTGCCGGCAGCTTTGGCGCCGGGCTGACCGAAGCGCTGCGCGAAACGCCGGATTCGATCCTATCGGTGCAGGATGCCTATCACATTCAGGTGGGTCGAGTGCCGATCTAGCGGCTTTTGCGCAGATAGACGTAATAGGCGCCCTGACCGCCATGCTTGATATGGGCTTCGGTGATTTGCAGCACATGGGGGCGCAGGGGCATTGTGTTCAGCCAATGCGGCACCTGATGGCGCAGCACCCCGTGGCGTTCCGGAATCGGCCCATCGTCGGGCTTGGTCTTGCCCTTTCCAGTGATCACCAGAACCAGCCGCTTGTCCGCCGCAGACGCGTCCAGAATGAACCGGGTCAGCGCCGGGTGGGCCTGAGCAATGGTCATACCATGCAGGTCAATCCGGGCTTCCGGGCTGAGGCGGCCCTTTTTCATCTGGCCAAAGCGTTTGCGATCCATCTGCAGCGGCTGTTGCGCCACCTGTTCGGCGATCGGCGGGGCAATGTCGTGGCGTGGGGCAGCAGGTTTTGCGACTTCGCCCACACGAAAGCGCGGCAGAGCGTGTTTGGCCGTTTTTGGCTGCGTTAGGGTCTGTTTTTCCGGCACGGCTGGGCGTTCCGGGTGCATAGGTGCGGCTTTTTCCACGACCTTCTTCCACAGCTCGACCTCTTCAGGCCGCAGCGATCTGGGCTTGCGTCGGTTCATCGCTCAACCTTCCGGTTTCAGCGCGTAGGCGCGCTGGATCGGCAGCAGAACCACCATCCGGCCGCTATCATGCACCTGCCCGGCCAGCCGCCCGGCCTGGGCCCCGGTGCCGAAAAAAATATCGGCTCGCTGCGCGCCCTTGATCCGCGATCCGGTATCCTGCGCGACCATCAGGCGGCTATAGGGTTCGGCACCGCGTTCTTCGAGCCAGACCGGCGCCCCAAGGGGGGTGAATGCCGGATCGACCGCCAGCGACCGCAGCGCCGTGATTGGCCGGTTCATCGCGCCAACAGGGCCAGAACTGGCTGGAATAGGGCCTAATACACGGAAAAACACGAAAGACGAGTTATGCTGCAACAGCCCATCCGCCTCGGCCGGATTGCGCTTTACCCAGGCACTGATCACCGGGGCCGAAACCTGATGACGGGTATAGATCCCGCGCCGCACCAGCTCATCGCCAAGCGAGCGGAACGGCTGCCCGTTGTTCCCGGCATAACCCAGACGGATGACCGACCCATCCGCCAGCCGGATCCGACCCGAGCCCTGAATCTGCAAAAACTGCAGCGCCACCGGGTCATCGGTCCAGGCGATGGTCAGCCCACGCCCCTCAAGCACATGCGAGCTTTCAATCTCTTCGCGGGTCAGCCACGCCGTGCCATTCTGCAATTCGGGCGGCATCCGGTAGATCGGATAGCGGAAGGTTTCGGTTCTGACCCGCGAGCCGCGTAATTCCGGCTCGTAATAGGCGGTGAACAGAGGGTCCTGACCGTCTTCGATCAAAACGGGGCGGAAGAACAGCTCAAAGAAACTGCGCGCCGGGCCCTTATAGGCCGCCGCCATATCGCAGATCGGCTGCCATTGTGGATCGCCAAGCTGCGCACAGGTCTCCAAAAACACAGACATGGCGGCGTTCTGATCGTCATCCGCCCAGCCCTGAAGATCGCTGAACGACAGAATGGAAATGCTGGCCTCGTCGATCCCGGCGCGGGCGGGGCTGGCGCAGGCCAGAGCCGCCGCAAGCGCTAGGCCAACAAGGCCACGCATGTTATTGCCCCGTAGCGACGAGCTGCCAGTTCGGGTTGTTCGACCCCATGATCCGCGCGAAGGTCCAGACATCTTTCTGGCGCTTCACTTCCTTCGGATTGCCCTCGACGATCTCGCCCGATTTGTCGCGCACCACCGAGGTCAGCTCGCCCAGGAAGCGCACCGAAACCTCGCCTTCGCCGCTGTCGGCGTCGTATTCGGCATCAACCAGTTTCATCTCACGCAGCCCGATAAAGTGCGACTCGATGGTCAGACCTTTCTCCGCACGCGCCTCAACGACGCTGGCGAAGCTGTCATAGACCTCATCAGACAGGAACGGCTGCACCGAAGCCAAATCGCCCTTTTCAAACGCCATGAGGATCATCTCATAGGCGCCGCGGGCACCGCCCAGAAATTCGCCGACATTGAAGCTCGGCTCGGCCCGCTTCATTGCCGCAAGCGCCTTGGCAGCACTGCTTTTTTCGTCAACGTGATCGGTAATGTCGGGATCCGGCCCGCCTTCGATCACCTCGAATTTGCTGCGCCGATCCTGCTGACGATCGTCGACCTTCTTCACCATCGGCTTTTCAAAGCCTTCCCGGGTGCCCAAAACATCACGAAGACGCAGGACGAGGAAAATCGCGACAGCCGCGAGCACCAAAAGTTGAATAATGGGTGACGACATTGAAACCTCTTCAAGACGCGCGTTTGAAATTTTGCGCTGACGGCACATATGTAGGCAAGCGCAGGGGGCAAGTCCACCGGCGCAGACCATTCTCTGGGGGGTAAGATGCCGCTTCTTCTGCTATTCATCGCGGTTCCGCTGATCGAAATCACGCTTTTTATCCAGATTGGCGGGCTGATCGGCCTTGGCTGGACGCTGGCCATCGTCATCGGCACGGCCCTGCTGGGCAGTTGGCTGGTGCGTCAGCAGGGCGCATTGGCCATGAATGAGCTGCGCCAATCCTTCAACGCGCTGTCCGATCCCACCGAACCGCTGGCCCATGGCGCGATGATCCTGTTTTCCGGCGCATTGTTGCTGACCCCCGGCTTCTTCACGGATTTCCTTGGTTTTGCGCTGATGGTTCCGGCGGTGCGGCGCTGGGCCTATCGCAAGATGCGCGAACGGGTCACGGTGCAAAGCTTTTCGATGGGCGGCAGCGAACAGTCGTTCCGCGCCGATCCTGCGCCAGATGATGGCGACGTGATCGACGGCGACTTCGAAGATGTCACCCCGCAGAAGCGCCCGACCCATCCCGGAGTGCAGGGCCCGTCGGGCTGGACCAAACATTAAAATAACCGCGAGATTGTGGCTTGGGGTACAACCTGCTAAGCACGCATCGATTTTTGAGACACCAGGAGAGTTTCATGGCCGACGAAGCCACCACCCCGCAAGACCCGCAGCAGCTGGCGCAGAACCCTGTGAAAATGCAGATCTTGGGCCAATTCATTCGCGACATGTCGTTTGAAAACGTCCTTGCGCAAAAAGGCGTGTCGGGCGAGGTCAAACCGACCCTGCACGTCGAAGTCGCGCTGGATGCAAAGAAGCGCAGCGTTGAAAATCAATACGAAGTGCTGACGAAATACCGCGTGAGCTCGACCAACCAGGGCGGCAACGAGCAGCTTTTCCTGCTCGAGCTGGAATATTCTGGTATTTTCCACATCGAAAACATCCCGGAAGATCAGCTGCATCCGTTCCTGCTGATCGAATGCCCGCGGATGCTGTTCCCCTACGCGCGCCGGATCGTGTCGGACGTAACGCGCGATGGCGGTTTCCCGTCGGTCAACCTCGATACCGTCGATTTTGTTGCGCTCTATCGTCAGGAACTGGCGCGCCGCGCGGCTGAACAACAGCCGGTCGGTCAACCGAACTAAGTCAGACCTGAACGCCCGTCGCGGCGTTCATCTGTTCCAAATCGCGCCGCCGCCCATCGCCTTGACAAAGGCCTGATGGGCGGCGGCTTCTTCTTCTGTTAGGCGCGAGGGCAGCGGGGTAGGCCGCGGGCGCGGGCGCCAATCCCCAAGATCTTCGCCCACAGTCGTTTTTTTCTCGGTTTCCTGCGACAGCACCAGCCCCGGCTGACGGCCCCCGATCAGCTCCAGATAGACATCGGCAAGAATTTCACTGTCGAGCAACGCGCCGTGCAGAGTCCGGTGCGAGTTGTCGATATTGAAGCGACGGCAGAGCGCATCGAGCGAGGCGGGCGAGCCCGGAAACTTCTTGCGCGCGATCAAGAGCGTGTCGATGGCGCGCTCCATCGGGATCTGCGGCTTGTTGCACCAGCCCAGCTCGGCATTCAGGAAGGGCACGTCGAATTTGGCGTTGTGGATGATCAGTTTGTCATCGCCGATGAAATCGAGGAAATCCTGGGCGATGTCCTTGAACACCGGATAATCCTTCAGAAAATCCCAGGATAGCCCGTGCACCTCAAACGCCCCCTGCGGCACATCACGCTCGGGGTTGATGTATTGGTGATAGGTCTTGCCGGTCGGCATGTGATTGAACAGCTCGACCGCCCCGATCTCAACCATCCGGTCGCCGGTCTTGGGGTCAAATCCCGTCGTCTCGGTATCGAGCACGATCTCACGCATGGGCCAGTTTCTTTCGTATATCCGCAAGCACAGCCTGCACCTGGGTGCGGGCGGCTTCAAGGCTGAGGGTTTCGATCACATAATCGGCACGGGCCCGCTTTTCGGCGTCTGGCAGCTGTTTGGCAAGGATCGCCTCGAAGGTCGCCACATCCATCGTGCCGCGCGCCATGACCCGGTCGCGTTGCAGCTCTGCCGGGGCTGAGACAACCACAATCGCATCCAACCCGGCCTCGGCGCCGATTTCAAACAGCAGCGGCACGTCGATCACCGCAATATCGGCGTTCAACCCGGCCAGAAACGCTGCCCGGTCGGCCGCCACCAGCGGATGAACCACGGCTTCGATCTGTTTCAGCGCGCTGGGATCTATCGCCATCCAGCGTTTCAGCGCCGCACGGCTAACCGCGCCTTGTTCAATCGCTTCCGGGTGCAGCTTTTCAATCGGGGCCACGGCGGCCCCACCCGGCGCATAAAGCCGATGCACCGCCGCATCGGCATCCCAAACCGGCACACCCTCATCCGCAAACATCTGCGCGGTGGTGGTTTTGCCCATGCCGATAGAGCCGGTGAGGCCGATCACGAAGGGCCGGGTCATTGCGCATAGGCCGCAATGGCGGCTTGCCGCGCGGCGCTGTCGACCTCGGGCCGCTTGCCGAACCAACGCTCGAACGAGGGCGCGGCCTGATAGAGCACCATGCCGATCCCATCGACCGGATAGCAGCCCGCATTGATCGCGGCTTGCAAAAACGGGGTGATCGGGGGCGACAGCGTAAGGTCATTCACCACAGAGCCCGGGGTCAGCCCGTCCAGCGGCACGCGAAAATCGGGGTGGCCCGTTGACCCGAGCGGGGTGGCATTGACCACGGTGCGCGCATCTTCCAGCGCATTGCCCGCCGCAACCCAGTCTACCACCACGATCCGCGCGCCAAATTCGGCCCGCAGCGCTTCGGCCCGGGGTTTGGTCCGGTTGGTCACGCGGATCTCGTCGGTGCCAACTTCCAGCAGGGCCGCCACCACTTCCCGCGCCGCCCGTCCGGCGCCAAATACCATCGCTGGCCCCGCCTTCGGGTTCCAACCCGGCGCGGTTTGACGGATATTCTCGATGAAGCCGTAACCATCGGTATTATCGGCATGAATCTTGCCATCGCGGCGAAATATGATGGAATTCGCCCCAGACATCAGCGCCGCACGGTCGGTGATGATATCGGCGTGATCAAGAACCATGCGCTGAAACGGGCCAGTGATGTTGAGCCCAACAAAGCCCGCCTTCGGCAGCACCCGGATCACTTCTCCCAGATTTTCACGATCGACGGTCAGCGGCACATAGCGGCCGGGCAGGCCGGTGGCGGCAAGCCAGTGTTCGTAGATCGCCGTTACCGGGCTAGGCTCGGCCGAACTTTGCAGCACGCCTGCCAAAGGAATGGTTAGCTTGGTCATATTCTCACCTCTTCCCGCGCGATCAGATATGACAGCAACTCGGTCAGCGGCAAACCCAGAACGTTGAAATAGTCGCCCTCGATCTTCGAGAACAGGCGCACGCCCTCTTCTTCGAGCTTGTAGGCGCCAACAGCGTGGCGAATGCTCTGCCAGTTGCGGGCAACGTAATCGTCCACATAGCCCGGCGAAAGCTTGTGCATGGTCAGGCGCACCACGCCCACATGGCGCCAAGTCGGTTCGCCGCCCTCATAGATCACCAATGCCGAAAGCAATTTATGGGTGGTGCCGGAGAGACGCATAAGCTGATCCCGCGCTGCTTCGGGGGTTTCGGGCTTTGACAGGATTTCATCGCGCAGCGCCGCCACCTGATCGCAGCCCAGAACCAAAGCCTCGGGATGACGGCTGGACACCTTGCGCGCCTTGTACTCGGCCAGCGCATCGGCCACGTCTTGCGGGTTGGCCTCTTCGGCCTCCAGCCCCGCGCGGATCGCCTCTTCATCCACCTTGGCCGGGATGATCTCGAAATTCAGATCCGCATTGCGCAGAAGTGTCGCGCGGATTTCAGACCCCGAAGCGAGGATGATCCGTTTTGGCATGTTGAAAGACCTGTGGATTTTTCCGGTTTGTTCCGGGTGAGGTTACGGTGGATTTAGGCTCTCTTTAAGACCCTGGGAATGGTTTGCCACATTTTGAACAAAATTATGCCACTTCTTCCACATGATTTCCTGCATTCCACGCGATTGTGCATGACACCCTTGCTTTCTTCGACCATCCGCCGAGAAATGCACAGAAGGCATTCGTTCAAGTTATTGTTATAAATCATGAATATCAGTTACTCACAGATTGGAAACCGATTTGATAGACACGCTTTGATCTTGTGCGGAACCCTTTGGACAATCTAATAATCCCCATTCTGCACAGGCCCTACAAAGACATCATCTTTATCTTTCTATTAATCTTTATTTAAAGAGAGGGGTAACCTGATCTGGGAGAACGCGCCGATGGATTGGCTGAACGATATCTATTTCTGGACGAAATCGCTTCACGTCATTTCCGTGATCGCTTGGATGGCCGGGATCTTCTATCTGCCTCGGCTCTTCGTCTATCACGTTGAAGGCTATGAAAAGCGGGGCGTGGAACGCGGCAGTGAAATGGATCTGCTTTTCCAGCATCAGGAACGCTTACTGCTGAATGCGATCATGACCCCCGCGATGTATGCGACCTGGATTTTTGGTCTCATGCTGGTGTTTACGCCCGGGATCGTTGACTGGTCATCGATCTGGCCCTGGACCAAGGCTCTGTCCGTGCTTGGAATGACCGGGTTTCACTATTGGCTGGCGGCGCGTCGGATCGATTTCAAGGATGGGCGTAACAAGCTGAAAAGCCGCACCTACCGGATGATGAACGAATTGCCGACCCTGCTGATGATCGTGATTGTCTGCTCTGTGATCGTGAAATTCTGAGCCAGATTGACTCACACGCGTTAGATCCTTATGTAAGGCAACCAGCGGGCCGTTCGGCCTGAGCCTTTCCCTTTTCCAGATCGAGACCGCGCGCGATCGCGTTGTCCTTGGGTGATATCATGACAGACCGTTTGAACCTTGCTGATTTGAAGGCCCAGAGCCCGAAAGATCTTCTTTCCATGGCCGAAGATCTTGAGATCGAAAACGCCTCGACGATGCGCAAGGGCGAGATGATGTTCCAGATCCTGCGTGAACGCGCGGATGAAGGCTGGGATATTGGCGGCGACGGTGTGCTGGAAGTGCTGCAAGACGGCTTTGGCTTCCTGCGCTCGCCGGAAGCAAACTATCTGCCGGGCCCCGACGATATCTACATGTCGCCGGAAATGATCCGCAAATTCTCGCTGCGCACCGGCGATACGGTGGAAGGGGTGATTTCAGCCCCGGGCGAGAACGAGAACTATTTCGCCATCACCAAGGTCGAAAAGATCAACTTCACCGATCCCGAACAGGCCCGTCACAAGGTTGCCTTCGACAACCTGACGCCGCTGCACCCGAATGAGCGGCTGAAGATGGAAATCGAAGATCCGACCATCAAGGATCGCTCGGCCCGGATCATCGATCTGGTGGCCCCGGTCGGCAAAGGCCAGCGGTCGTTGATCGTGGCGCCGCCGCGTACCGGTAAAACCGTTCTTCTGCAGAACATCGCTCAGTCGATCTCGATCAACCACCCGGAATGCTATCTGATCGTGCTTCTGATCGACGAACGCCCGGAAGAGGTGACCGACATGAAACGCTCGGTGAAGGGCGAGGTTGTGGCCTCGACCTTTGACGAACCGGCAACGCGGCACGTCGCCGTGGCGGAAATGGTTATCGAAAAAGCCAAACGCCTGGTCGAGCACAAGCGCGACGTGGTGATCCTGCTCGACTCGATCACCCGTCTGGGCCGTGCCTTCAACACCGTTGTGCCCTCGTCGGGTAAGGTGCTGACCGGCGGTGTGGATGCCAACGCCCTGCAACGCCCGAAACGCTTCTTCGGCGCGGCGCGGAACATCGAAGAGGGTGGCTCGCTCACCATCATCGCCACCGCGCTGATCGATACCGGCAGCCGGATGGACGAAGTGATCTTCGAAGAATTCAAAGGCACCGGTAACTCGGAAATCGTGCTGGATCGCAAAGTCTCCGACAAACGGATCTTCCCGGCGATGGACATTCTGAAGTCCGGCACCCGGAAAGAAGAGCTGCTCGTCGATGCGAAGGATCTGCAGAAAACCTATGTTCTGCGCCGGATTCTGAACCCGATGGGCACCACCGACGCGATCGAGTTCCTGATTTCGAAGCTGAAGCAAACCAAATCCAACGCCGAGTTCTTCGACTCGATGAATGCGTAACCCCATCCTCTAAGCTAGGCTTGCAGCATGGATACGATTTTCGCACTGGCCTCCGCCCGTGGCAGGGCGGGCGTTGCCGTGATCCGCGTTTCAGGCCCCAGGGCCTTCGCAGCGGCGGATTTGCTGTGCGGATCGGTGCAGCATGGCCGTGGGCTGCGGGTGGTGCAGGATCTCTCCGGGCAACCGCTTGACCAAGCTCTGGTGCTGACTTTCGACGAAGGCCACAGCTTTACCGGCGAAGCGGTGGTGGAGTTTCAGCTTCACGGGTCTACCGCCGTTACCGACGCGGTGCTGCGTGTTCTCGGGCGGATCAATGGGCTTCGCATGGCGGAACCCGGCGAATTTACCCGCAGGGCATTGGAAAATGGCCGCCTCGATCTGGCGCAGGTCGAAGGGCTTGCCGATCTGATCGACGCGGAAACCGAGGCGCAGCGGGTGCAGGCCCTCCGTGTTCTCTCGGGCGCGCTGGGCGACAAGGCCGAAAGCTGGCGACGCGATCTCATTCGTGCGGCGGCACTTTTGGAAGCCACGATTGATTTCGCCGACGAAGATGTGCCGGTTGATGTGTCGCCGGAGGTGCTGGAGCTGATTGCGCGGGTTGAAGCCAGCCTGATCCCTGAGCGCGATGGTGTTGGCATTGCTGAGCGTATTCGCGATGGGTTCGAAGTGGCCATTGTCGGCCCACCGAATGCCGGGAAATCAACGCTGCTGAATGCGCTGGCTGGGCGCGAGGCGGCGATCACGTCGGAATTTGCCGGCACCACCCGCGACGTGATCGAAGTGCGGATGGATCTTGGCGGGTTGCCGGTCACCGTGCTGGACACGGCAGGCTTGCGCGAAACCGAGGATGTGGTCGAAGGTATCGGCATCCAACGGGCCATCGCGCGGGCAAAAACCGCCGATCTGCGGGTGTTTCTGCTGACCGATGGCGAGGCTGGCGTTGGGATTGTGCCCCAGGGCGACGATATCGTCGTGCATGGCAAGGCCGATCTCGCGCGGGCTGAAGGGCTGAATGT
The DNA here is from genome assembly GCA_050288685.1 of Paracoccaceae bacterium. GTDB lineage: Bacteria > Pseudomonadota > Alphaproteobacteria > Rhodobacterales > Rhodobacteraceae > Sinisalibacter. The sequence continues at coordinate 279,412 of JBNKEH010000009.1, forward strand.
CTCAGGTAAAACCGGGCAGGGGATTGATGAGCTTGTCGCTCTGATCGAGCGCGCGCTGGCTGGGCGGGCGGCCCATGCCGGAACCGCAATCCGGGCGCGCCATGCCGATGCAATGACGCGCGCTTCTGAGGCTTTGGATTTGGCGCGAATCGAGGTATTGGGCAGGTCTGATCGGGCGGAGCTTGCGGCAGAAGAGCTGTGGCGGGCTATCCGTGCGCTTGATTCCATCGTCGGCCGGGTGGATGTAGAGGCCATTCTCGATGAGATTTTTGCAAGTTTCTGCCTTGGGAAATAAGGCGCCGGAGAGGTGTTTCACGTGAAACATTCGGATTTCGATGTAGTGGTTGTGGGCGGCGGGCATGCGGGTGCTGACGCTGCGCTTGCGGCTGCGCGGATTGGTGCCAGGACCGCGCTTGTCACCCTGCGTGCGGGCGATCTTGGCGTGATGTCTTGTAACCCGGCAATTGGCGGGCTGGGTAAGGGCCATCTGGTGCGCGAGATTGATGCGCTGGACGGCGCCATGGGTCGGGTTGCCGACCGCGCGGGCATCCAGTTTCGCCTGCTGAACCGCAGCAAGGGCCCGGCTGTGCAGGGCCCGCGCGCTCAGGCGGATCGCAAGCTCTACCGCGCCGCAATGGCCGAAGAGGTGGCGCAGGCGCAAAATCTGACGCTGATCGAAGGCGAGGCGGTGGAGCTTCTGCTCGCCAGCGGTGCCATTGCCGGACTGCGCCTTGCCGATGGCACCGCGCTTGCCAGCCCCAGCGTGATCCTGACCACGGGCACCTTCCTGCGCGGTATCATCCATATTGGCGATCAGCGCAGCTCGGGTGGGCGCATGGGCGACCGGCCTTCGGTGCCGCTGGCCGAGCAGATCGCCGATTTCGGCCTGCCGCTCGGACGGCTGAAAACCGGAACGCCGCCGCGGCTGGATGGGAAAACCATCAACTGGGCGATCCTCGACAGCCAGCCGGCCGATGACGAGCCCGAGGTGTTTTCCTTCCTGAACCGCAAGCCCTTCGTGCGGCAGATTTCCTGCGGTATCACCCATACCAACACGCAGACCCATGAAATCATTCAGGAAAACCTTGATAAATCGGCCATGTACGGCGGCCATATTGATGGTGTCGGCCCGCGTTACTGCCCCTCGATTGAAGACAAGGTCGTGCGCTTTGCCGATAAGGACTCGCATCAGGTCTTTCTGGAGCCGGAAGGGCTGGACGACGATACGGTCTATCCGAACGGCATTTCCACCTCGTTGCCGCTTGAGGTGCAGGAGCGCTATGTGCGCTCGATGCGTGGCTTGGAAGAGGTGCGGATCCTGCAGCCGGGCTATGCGATTGAATATGATTACGTCGATCCGCGCGCGCTGACGCTTTCGCTGGAGCTCCGCGATGTGCCGGGGTTGTTTCTTGCCGGGCAGATCAACGGCACCACCGGCTATGAAGAGGCGGCAGCCCAGGGCGTGGTCGCGGGCTTCAACGCCGCGCATCGGGCGCTTGGGCGTGATCCGATCACCTTCAGCCGCGTATCTTCCTATATCGGTGTGATGATCGACGACCTGACCTCTCGTGGCGTAACAGAGCCTTATCGCATGTTCACCTCGCGCGCCGAGTTCCGCCTGTCTCTGCGGGCCGACAACGCCGATCAACGCCTCACGCCAATGGCGATGGAGCTCGGGGCGGTGTCCGAGACCCGGCGCGAAGCCTTCCTCAAGAAGATGGAAGCGTTAGAAAGCACCAAGGCTACGCTTGAAGCGCGCAGCTTCACCCCACGCGAGGCGCGGGCGGCGGGTGCGAATGTGAGCGACGATGGCCATCGTCGTAACGGCTACGAGCTTTTGGCTTTGCCCGGTGTGAGTTTTGCCGGTCTGGTGGAAAGCGAGCCGCTTCTGGCCGAGGTCGCGCCGGAAATCGGCGCTCAGATCGCCAAAGACGCGCTTTATGCGAATTACATTGAACGGCAGAGGCGAGAGGTCGAAGCCCTGCAGCGCGACGAGGCGCAGCGCATTCCTGCCGAGTTCGACTATAGGGCGCTCGACGGGCTGACCACGGAGCTGACGAACAAGCTCAGCCATGCTCGGCCCGAGACCATTGCGCAGGCGGCGCGGATCGAGGGTATCACACCGGCGGCGCTGACCCTGATTCTTGCCAAGATCCGGCAGGCTGCACGGCAGAAATCCGCATGACCGGGCGCAGTACTTTCCTCGCAGAGGTCGATGTTTCACGTGAAACACTGGAGCGGCTGGATATCTACGCCGCCCTGTTGGCGAAATGGAACGCCTCGATCAATCTGGTCGCGAAATCGACGCTGAACGAGCTCTGGACCCGGCATTTTCTCGATTCCGCGCAGATTCTGGAAATTTCCGATCCCGATACGCGCAACTGGGCCGATCTGGGTACTGGCGGAGGCTTTCCCGGCCTTGTCGTGGCAATTCTGGCGGCAGAAACCCGCTCCGATCTGAAGGTGACCTGCGTTGAAAGCGATCTGCGCAAGGCGACCTTTCTGCGCACGATTACCCGCGAAACCGGTCTGAATGCCGAAGTGATTTCGGCACGAATCGAACAGGTTCCGCCCTTGGGCGCCGATCTGGTTTCGGCCCGCGCGCTGGCATCGCTGGACAAGCTTTTAGGATTTGCTGAGCTGCATCTAAGGCCCGGAGGAATCGCGATTTTTCCGAAGGGGGCAGGGTATAGGGCGGAAGTGACCGAAGCGCAGAAAAGCTGGGGCTTCTCAATTCAGACTTCCCCGAGTAAGACCGATCCTGAGGCAACAATCCTGAAACTGGGAGATCTTCGGCGTGTCTGATCCGACCCGGCCCAATGGGCCCAAGATTATTGCGATCACCAACCAAAAGGGCGGTGTGGGCAAGACGACCACCACGATCAATTTGGGTGCGGCGCTGGCGGCGCAGGGTCTGCACGTGCTCTTGGTGGATCTCGACCCGCAGGGCAATGCCTCGACCGGATTGGGGATCGACGCGAAGGATCGCGAGAAAACCACCTATGATCTGCTACTGGATGAATTGCCGTTGCATCAGGTGGTTTATACCACCGATGTGGAGGGGCTGTGGATCGCCCCGGCCACCACGGATCTGTCTTCGGCCGATATCGAGCTGGTGGCGAATGAAAAGCGCATTCATCTGCTGCATGATGCGCTGCGCGCCCCCGATGTGGCCGATCTGGGCTTCGATTACGTGCTGATTGACTGCCCGCCTTCGCTCAACCTGCTCACGATCAACGCCATGGTCGCCGCGCATTCGGTGCTGGTGCCGCTGCAAAGCGAGTTTTTCGCGCTCGAAGGCCTGTCGCAGCTGATGCTGACCATTCGCGAAGTGCGCCAGAGTGCCAATCCGACGCTGCGGATCGAGGGCGTGGTGCTGACCATGTACGACATGCGCAACAACCTGTCGCGGCAGGTCGAGGCTGACGCGCGCGATAATCTCGGCGATATCGTGTTTCAGACCATGATTCCGCGCAATGTCCGCGTCAGCGAAGCGCCGTCTTTCGCGATGCCGGTTTTGAGCTATGATCCGATGTCAAAGGGCAGCCTGGCCTATATCGAGCTGGCGCAAGAACTGATGGCACGGAAATAAAGGGGCAAAGATGAGCAAGAAACCAAATCGCGGGCTGGGGCGTGGTCTTTCGGCACTGATGGCGGATGTAGCTCCGGAAGAACCGCAGGCCGAGCCGGGAACGCCGCGCCGCGCCGATCAGATGGTGCCGATCGAAAAGATCGTGCCCAACCCCGATCAGCCGCGCCGCACCTTTACTCCCGACGAGCTGAATGATCTGGCCTCGTCGATCCGCGAAAAGGGTGTGATCCAGCCGCTGATTCTGCGCGTAAATCCAAAAGATTCAGACACTTACGAGATTGTTGCAGGGGAACGGCGCTGGCGGGCCTCGCAGATGGCGCAGCTGCACGAGGTGCCGGCGCTGATCCGCGACTACACCGATACCGAAGCGCTTGAAGTCGCCATCATCGAAAACATCCAGCGCGCGGATCTCAACGCGGTGGAAGAGGCGGCGGGCTATCGCGATCTGATGGAGCGTTTTGGCCATACGCAGGAAAAGCTGGCGGAAGCGCTGGGGAAAAGCCGTCCGCATATCGCCAATATGCTGCGGCTCTTGAACCTGCCCGGTGATGTTCTGGAGCTTCTGCGCGACGGGAAATTGACCGCGGGCCATGCGCGGGCGCTGATCACGGCGGATGATCCGTCGGGTCTCGCTAAGCAGGTGGTCGCGAAGGGCCTTTCGGTGCGCGAGGTCGAACGGCTGGCGAAAGCGCCGAAGCTTGAGAAAACCGGCTCTAATCCGCCTAAACCCCGCGAAAAAGACGCCGACACGATTGCTCTTGAGGGCGATCTTTCGGCGGCGCTGGGGATGAAGGTGGTCATCGATCACAAGTCGGGTCAGGAAGAGGGCGCGCTGACGGTGCGCTACAAATCGCTCGACGAGCTCGACGACCTGTGCCGGAAGCTCGGCGGCTGATCAGTCCGGCAAAAGCTCGGTGATGATCGCATTCAGCACGGCGCGCCCCTGTGGTGTGGCGATCAGACGGCCTGATTCAAGGCGGATCAGGCCGAGTTCTGCAAGATCAGACACGGATTCAGTCGAAAGGTCGGCGCCCGCGATCTGCCTGTAACGGGCAAGATCGGTACCTTCGGCAGTGCGCAGGCTCATCATCAGATATTCGCCAGCATGATCCTTTGCCGCGAGGGCATCGCGCCCGGCTTCGCCACGTTGACCCGTTTCAACAGTGCCGAGCCATTTTTGCGGTGAAAGTTCTGTCCAGGTGGCGTGGCGCTGACCGGAAAGCGTCAACCGCCCATGCGCGCCGGGGCCGATGCCGATGTAATCGCCGCCGCGCCAATAGATCAGGTTATGGCGGGATTCTTCGCCGGGTTTGGCATGATTAGAGACTTCATAGGCGGGCAGACCCGCAGCCTCGCAAAGCTCCTGGGTTAGGAAATACATATCGGCGGCGAGGTCTTCGCCGGGCAGGCCCGCCAGTTTGCCACGCCGGAAGCGATCGCCAAAGGCGGTGCCGTCTTCAATGGTCAGCTGGTAGAGCGACAGATGGTCCGGCGCGAAAGACAGGGCGCGGGTAAGTTCTGCACTCCAATCGTCCAGGCTTTGATCCTGACGGGCATAGATCAGATCAAAATTCATCCGCGAGAATGTATTACGAGCAATATCAATGGCTTGTAGAGCCTGACCCAGATCATGCAACCGCCCGAGCTTGCGCAGGTCCGCATCGTTCAGCGCCTGCACGCCAAGCGAAACGCGGTTCACCCCCGCTTCGCGATAGGCCTGAAACCGCGCAGCCTCGACGCTGGATGGATTTGCTTCCAGCGTCACTTCAAGATCGTTGGCCTGGGGCCACAGCTTGCTGATGCGGTCGAGCAGCGCGGTGACCAAAGCGGGGTCCATCAGCGAGGGCGTCCCGCCTCCGAAATAGACACTATTCAACAGTCTTTCGGGGGTTTCTTCGGCGTAACGGTCCAGCTCGGCCAGATAGGCCTGCCGCCAGCGCGCCATGTCAATCTGCGCGGCAACATGGGAATTGAAATCGCAATAGGGGCATTTGGCGGCACAGAAGGGCCAATGGATATAAAGGCCAAAGCCCCTGTGCCGCCAATCGTCAGGCAAAACAGCCCTCGACGAGCTTTTGGAACGCGACAGAGCGGTGGCTCATCGCGTGTTTTTCCGCCGGATCCATCTCGCCGAAGGTTTGATCCTTGCCATCGGGCTGAAACACCGGATCGAAGCCAAAGCCCTGTTCGCCGCGCATCGGCCAGACGACGCGGCCATGAACCTGACCTTCAAAAATCTCGTCATGGCCATCGGGCCAGGCGAGGCAGAGCGTAGCATTGAAGCTGGCCTTGCGCGGCTCGGGCGCGGATTTCTCTTCCAGCAGGGTCCAGACCTTCGTCATCGCCATGACGAAATCGCGGCCATTGGGCGTTTCGGCCCAGTCGGCGGTGTAAACGCCCGGCGCGCCGTCGAGCGCGTCGACCATGATGCCGCTATCGTCGGAAAGCGCCGGAAGCCCGGATTTTTTCGCCGCATAATGCGCCTTGATCCGGGCATTGCCAGCAAAGGTGCTTTCGGTTTCTTCCGGCTCGTCAAAGCCCAGCTCGCCCGCCGAGATCACTTCAACCCCGAACGGGGCCAGCAGCGCGCCGATTTCGCGCAGCTTGCCCGCATTGTGGGTGGCGATAACCAGTTTGTCGCCATCGAATTTGCGCGTCATGCCGTGGCCGCCTTCTGTGCCTCCACCAATTCGGAAACGCCTTTTTCGGCCAGTCCGAGCAGATGGTCCATCTGATCGCGGGTGAAGGTCGAGCCCTCTGCTGACATCTGCACCTCGATGAGGCGGCCCGAGCCCGTCATCACGAAATTGCCGTCCACACCGGCTTCGCTGTCTTCCGGGTAATCGAGATCGAGCACCAGTTGGCCCGCATAGATCCCGCAGGAGACGGCGGCGACCGGGGCGGTCAGCGGGTCCGAGGTGATCGCGCCGGTTTTCAGCAGTTTGTTCACCGCAAGCCGCAGCGCCACCCAACCGCCGGTGATCGAGGCGCAGCGGGTGCCGCCATCGGCCTGGATCACATCGCAGTCGATGATGATCTGACGTTCGCCAAGCGCCTGACGATCAACGCCCGCCCGCAGGCTGCGCCCGATCAGGCGTTGGATTTCCACGGTTCGACCGCCCTGTTTGCCCGCAGCGGCCTCGCGGCGCATCCGCGTATTGGTGGCGCGCGGCAGCATGCCGTATTCGGCGGTTACCCAGCCTTGGCCTGAATTGCGCATGAAGGGGGGCACTTTTTCTTCCAGCGTCGCGGTGCAAAGCACGTGTGTTTCGCCGATCTTGATCAAACAAGAGCCTTCGGCGTGCTTTGTTACCCCGGTCTCGATTGAAATCGGCCGCATTTCATCTATCTTCCGACCAGATGGGCGCATGACAAGTCCTTTCACCACAATTTTGGGTGGAGTCTCATGGCGTCGGTGAAAAGGCAAGCCTGAACGGGGCATCAACAGCATATGGCGCAAAGCCCGCTCATTGAAGAATTGAATGCACGGTCGCGGGAAGTGTTCCGGCGGCTGGTCGAGGCGTATCTGGATACCGGTGAGCCGGTGGGCTCGCGGTCGCTGACCCGCTCGATGACCGAAAAGGTCTCGGCGGCGACCGTGCGCAACGTGATGCAGGATCTGGAGCTGATGGGTCTACTCGACAGTCCGCATGTTTCAGCCGGGCGGGTGCCCAGCGAGTTTGGGCTGCGGATGTTCGTCGATGGCTTTCTTGAAGTTCACGATGTCGATGCGCAGGACCGTGAAAAGATTGATGCCACGGTAAAATCGAACAGCGCCGATGTGGCCTCGCTGATGAATCACGTGGGCGCTGCGCTGTCGAGCCTGACCGCCGGGGCAAGCCTGGTACTGACCCCGAAGCAGGAAGAAGCGCCGATCACCCATATCGAATTCGTTTCGCTGGCGCCGGAGCGGGCGCTTGCGGTGATCGTTTTCGCCAATGGGCATGTGGAAAACCGGCTGTTCACGCCGCCCGCCGGGCAAACCCCGTCTTCGATGCGAGAGGCTGCGAATTTTCTCAATGCCGTGGCCGAAGGGCGCACCATCAGCGAGTTGAAGCAGACGGTCGAGCGCGAAATCGCCCTGCGTCGTCAGGAGCTGGACCGGCTGGCGCAGGAGTTGATTGACGCCGGCGCGGCGCTTTGGGCGAACGAGGGCGGGCATGAACGGCTGATCGTGCGGGGCCGGGCGAATCTTCTGACGCCGGGCGGGCAGGAAGCCGATCTGGAACGCATCCGCAGCCTGTTCGATGCGCTCGAACGCAAACGCGACATCGCCGAATTCCTCGATCTCGCCGATGAGGGCGAAGGTGTGCGCATTTTTATCGGTTCGGAGAACAAGCTTTTTTCACTTTCGGGTAGCTCTCTGGTGGTTTCTCCCTATATGAACGCTGACCGAAAGATCATTGGTGCGGTGGGTGTGATCGGGCCGACACGGCTCAATTACGGACGCATCGTGCCGATAGTGGATTACACAGCGCAGCTGGTCGGAAAGCTGATTTCCGATCGGGGCAAAGGGTAGAAGAATGGCAGACGCGAAGAAGAAAGACGACCTTTCCGACATCGAAGCGGCAATCGACGAAATCATGGCTGGTGCTGAAGGCGGGGCTGCTGCGCGCGGCGAGCCGGAGAGTGATCCGCTGGCGCTGGACGCATCGGACGAAATTGCGGCAATTGTGGCAGAGCGCGATGCGTTCAAAGACAAATTCATGCGGGCTCTGGCAGATGCCGAGAATTCCCGCAAACGCAGCGAGCGGGATCGGCGTGAAGCCGAGCAATATGGCGGTTCGAAACTCGCCCGCGACATGCTGCCGGTCTATGACAACATGAAGCGTGCGCTGGATGTGGTCGATGACGAGCTGCGCGATCGGGCTTCGGCGCTGATCGAAGGCCTTGAGCTGACGATGCGCGAACTTCTCAATATCTTTGAGAAACACGGCATCAGCCGGATCGCGCCGGAACTGGGCGAAAAATTCGATCCGCAGCATCATCAGGCGATGTTCGAAGCTCCGGTGCCGGGCACCAAAGCGGGCGACATCATTCAGGTGATGGCCGAGGGCTTCATGCTGCACGACCGGCTGTTGCGCCCGGCGCAGGTCGGCGTTTCGTCCAGCCCGCGCTGAGCTCAGCCCTTTTCGAGCGCCTTCAGCTCGTAAATCAATTCCAGCGCTTCGCGCGGTGATAGCTCGTCGGGATGAATTCCGGCGAGCTTTTCTTCAAGCGCGGAAGGCCCGGCGGCCGGTTTCGGGGCGGGCGCCGATGCGATGGCCGAAAACAGCGGCAGATCGTCGATCAGCGCTTTCGGCGCGGGGGTGCCTTCACGTTCGCCCTGTTCCAGGGCTTCCAGCACCACGCGCGCGCGTTCCACTACCGAGGCGGGCAAGCCTGCGAGCTTGGCCACCTGCACCCCATAACTGCGATCGGCAGCGCCTTTGCGCACCTCATGCAGGAAAATGACCTCGCCGTCCCATTCCTTCACCGCAATGGTGGCGTTGTCGACGCCATCAAGCTGCTGCGCGAGCTGGGTCAGCTCGTGATAATGTGTGGCGAAAAGTGCCCGGCAGGCATTGACCTCGTGCAGATGTTCCAGCGTTGCCCAGGCGATGGAAAGCCCATCCCAGGTGGCGGTGCCACGGCCGATTTCGTCAAGGATCACCAGCGCGTGCTCATCAGCCTGATTGAGAATGGCCGCAGTTTCGACCATCTCGACCATGAAGGTCGAGCGGCCCCGGGCCAGATCGTCCGACGCACCCACGCGCGAGAAAAGCTGTGAAACAAGGCCGATATGCGCCTTGCGTGCAGGCACATAGCTGCCCGCCTGTGCGAGCAGCGCGATCAGGGCGTTCTGGCGCAGGAATGTGGATTTACCCGCCATGTTCGGGCCGGTGAGCAGCCAGATATCGGCGCCATCCGAACCATCGGCCAGCGTGCAATCATTGGCGATGAAGGGGCCTCCGCCCTGTTGGCGTAGCGCTTTTTCCACCACCGGATGGCGTCCGCCGATCACCTCGAAGGTGCGGCTGTCATCCACCACCGGGCGGCACCAGTTTTCGGTCGTGGCAATCTCGGCCAGAGCGGCGGTCACGTCAAACTCGGCCAGCGCACGAGCGGCGTCGCCAAGCGGCCCGGCCTGATCGAGAATGGCAGCTCGCAACACCTCAAAAAGCCGTTTTTCGACCTCCTGCGCGTGGTTGCCAGCGTTGAGGATCTTGGTCTCCATCTCGCTCAGCGGCACGGTGGTAAATCGCACGGCATTGGCGGTGGTCTGGCGGTGGATGAAGGTTTCGTTCAGCGGCTCCGACAGCATCTTTTCGGCATGGGTCGCCGTGGTCTCGATGAAATAGCCCAGCACGTTGTTGTGCTTGATCTTCAGGCTCTGCACCCCGGCCAGCGCGGCATAATCGGCCTGCATCCCGGCGATCACTCCGCGCCCCTGATCCCGCAGCCTGCGCGCCTCATCCAGCTCTTCGTCATAGCCCGGCGCGATGAAACCGCCATCACGCGCCAGAAGCGGCGGTTCGGCAACCAGCGCCTGGTCGAGCAGATCGAGCAGCGCGTCGTGGCCGATCAGCGCCTGTGCCGAAGTGGCTAACGTGGCAGGTGCGTCACGGCCGTCCAGATGTGCCGACAGCTCGGCCGCCGCTTCCAATCCACTGCGGATCGCGGTCAGATCGCGGGGGCCGCCCCGATCCAGCGACAGGCGCGACAGCGCGCGGTCGATATCGGGGGCTTTGCGCAGCGCGTCACGCAGATCGGCGCGCATGCGAGACTGTTCCAGCAGAAAACCCACGTTTTCCAGCCGCGACGCGACCGTGTCCAGATGCCGGGACGGGCTGGAAATGCGCCGTTCCAACAGCCGCCCGCCGCCTGCGGTGACGGTGCGGTCGATGGTCGACAGCAGGCTGCCGTCGCGGCCACCCGACAGGGCATGGGTGATTTCCAGATTGCGCCGGGTGGCGGCGTCGATCTGCATCACCCGATTTGCGCTTTCCTTCACCGGCGGGCGCAGCAGCGGCAGTTTGCCTTTTTGGGTGATCTCGAGGTAATCGACGATTGCCCCCATCGCCCCCAGCTCGGCACGCGAGAACTGTCCGAAGGCCTCAAGCGTGCCGACCCCGTATAGCGTACAAAGCCGACCTTCTGCAGCGGTGGAATCGAACGCGGCGCGGCCCAGTGGCGTGGCGGCAGCGCCCATTTCAGAGACTATTCCAGCCAAATCATGGCTTTCTTCGCCAACAAGCACTTCGCGCGGGGCAAGGCGGGCGAGCTCCGGCCCCAGCCGCGCCGGGCCTGTGGCCATCACCCGGAAAGCGCCGGTAGAAATATCGACCCAGGCCAGCGCCGCCTCGCCGCGCACTTCGGTGAAGGCGGCAAGGTAATTGTGGCGCCGGGCATCGAGCAGGCTTTCCTCGGTCAGGGTGCCGGGGGTAACCAGCCGCACCACGCCGCGTTTCACCACCGATTTCGAGCCGCGCTTCTTGGCTTCAGCGGGATCTTCCATCTGCTCGCAAACCGCAACGCGGAAGCCCTTGCGGATCAGGGTCAGCAGATAGCCCTCGGCGGCATGAACCGGCACGCCGCACATCGGAATGTCTTCGCCCAGATGCTTACCGCGTTTGGTCAGTGCAATATCGAGCGCTTCGGCGGCGGCTTGCGCGTCGTCGAAGAACATCTCGTAGAAATCACCCATCCGATAGAACAAGAGCGCCTCGGGATAGGCGCTTTTGATCTCCAGATATTGCGCCATCATCGGCGTTACGGTTTCGCCAGCCAAACTATCCCCCGGGTATCTTCTGTCTTCTTCGCGTCTCAGCTGTTTGTGCGGCGAGAGACCCAATTCCAGCTTGATTTGCACATGTCGTCGAGACCCAGCTCGGCCTCGAAGCCCATGTAATCGCGTGCTGTGCTTGGGTCGGCATAGAAAGCGTCGATGTCGCCGGCCCGGCGCGGCCCCACTTTGTAGGGCAGTTCCTTGCCGCAAGCCTTTTCGTAAGAGCGCAGCATGTCGAACACCGAATAGCCGATGCCGGTGCCGAGATTGAGGGTGTGCGTATCCTCTTCCTCGATCAGCTTGCCGACCGATTGCACATGGCCGCGCGCCAGATCGACCACATGGATATAGTCGCGCACGCCGGTGCCGTCGGGCGTATCGTAATCATCGCCAAACACGTTCAGATGCGGCAGATCGCCGGTGGCGACCTTGGCGATATAGGGCATCAGGTTGTTGGGAATGTCGTTCGGGTCTTCGCCAATCAGGGCGCTGTCATGGGCACCGGCCGGGTTGAAATAGCGTAGCACGCCATAGGTCCAGCGGTTGTCCGATTCCTTCAGCTGGCGCAGCAGATTTTCGCAGATCACCTTGCTATGGGCATAGGGGCTGACCGGGGCAATCCGGTGCGACTCACGATAGGGCAGATATTCCGGCTCGCCGTAAACTGTTGCCGTCGAGGAAAACACCACCCGGCGACAACCGGCATTGTTCATCGCTTCCAGAAGATTGGAAAAGCCGGTGCAGTTTGTTTCGAAATACATCAGCGGCTTTTCGACGCTCTCTCCCACCGCCTTTTTCGCAGCGAAGTGGATGACCGCGTCGAAATCGTGTTCGCTGAACACTTTTGCCAGGAACGCCTTGTCGAGCACATCGCCCTCATAGGCCGTGACGGGCGCATTGGTGATGATCTCCAGCCGGTTCAGGACGTCGGGTCGTGAATTTGAGAAATTGTCAATAATGACAACCTCATACCCTGCTTTTGACAGCTCGATATAGGTGTGCGAGCCAATATATCCTGCCCCACCGGTCAGAAGGATTTTCCGTGCCATGAACGCCCCCGCATGTTTCGCGGCATCTTAGCCGCAGCACGCAGGCGGGGCCAGAGCAGGAAACGGTTTTCGCATCTGCCCGCGGCCTTTCAGCGCCGTTTCTTGCAATAGTGTTGAGTGCGTTGAACCCCGGGTCTATGACGGAAGCGAAATATTTTGAGGGCTACCATGACCAATAATCACAAAGTGACACCTGAAGAGGCACTCAGCTATCACCAGGAACCGCGTCCCGGTAAGTTCGACGTTGTCCCCTCCGTTCCGATGACCACCCAGCGGGATTTGAGTCTGGCCTATTCGCCAGGTGTGGCGGTGCCCTGCGAGCGGATTCATGAAACGCCTGAAACGGTCTATGACTACACCAACAAGGGCAACCTTGTTGCGGTGATCTCGAACGGCACTGCAGTTCTCGGCCTTGGCAATCTTGGCGCAGCGGCCTCGAAGCCGGTGATGGAAGGCAAGGCGGTGCTGTTCAAGCGCTTTGCCGACGTGAACGCGATCGACATCGAGCTGGATACCGAAGACCCGGAAGCGATCATTCAGGCGGTCAGCCTGATGGGGCCGACCTTCGGTGGGATCAACCTTGAAGACATCAAGGCGCCCGAATGCTTCATCATCGAGCAGCGGCTCAAAGAGATGATGGATATCCCGGTGTTCCACGACGACCAGCACGGTACTGCCGTGATCTGCGCCGCCGGGATGATCAACGCGCTGGAGATTTCCGGCAAGAAGATCGAAGACGTGAAAATCGTTCTGAACGGCGCGGGCGCAGCAGGGATTGCCTGCATCGAGCTTCTGAAATCGATGGGCGCCAAGCATGAAAACTGCATCGTCTGCGATACCAAGGGTGTCATCTACCAGGGCCGTACCGAGGGGATGAACCAGTGGAAATCGGCCCATGCGATCCCGACCGATCTGCGCACGCTGGAAGAGGCGATGGATGGGGCCGATGTGTTCCTCGGCGTCTCGGTGAAAGGCGCGGTGACTCCGGAGATGGTCGAGAAGATGGCGCCGAACCCGGTGATATTTGCCATGGCCAACCCCGATCCGGAGATCACCCCCGAAGACGCACATGCGGTGCGCGCCGATGCGATCGTGGCCACCGGGCGTTCAGACTATCCGAACCAGGTGAACAACGTTCTGGGCTTCCCCTATCTGTTCCGCGGTGCGCTCGACATTCATGCCCGCGCGATCAACGACGAAATGAAAATCGCTTGCGCCAAAGCGCTGGCTGAGCTGGCCCGCGAAGACGTGCCTGACGAAGTGGCTGTGGCCTATGGCAAAAAGCTGAAATTTGGCCGCGATTACATCATCCCGACGCCGTTTGACCCGCGTCTGATCTACACCATCCCGCCTGCCGTGGCGAAAGCCGGGTCGGATTCCGGCGTGGCCCGGCGCCCGATCATCGACATGGAGCGCTACACCAACACGCTCAAAGGCCGGATGGACCCGACCTATCAGATCATCCGCTCGCTCAACGCCCGTGCGCGTGGGGCGCAAGCCACGATGATCTTTGCCGAGGGTGACGATCCGCATATGCTGCGCGCCGCTGTGCAGTATCAGCGCAATGGCTTCGGCAAGGCGCTGGTGGTGGGCCGCGAAGCCGACGTGAAACAGAAGCTGGAAGCGGCCGGGCTTGCCGATGCCGTGGCTGAGCTTGAAATCGTCAATGCCGCCAATACCGAGCATCTCGAAACCTACAAGAGCTTCCTCTACGACCGGCTGCAACGCAAAGGCTATGACCGGCACGATGTGCACCGTCTGGCCGCCCGCGACCGGCACGTGTTCTCGGCGCTGATGCTGGCCCATGGCCATGGCGATGGTCTGGTCACCGGCGCGACGCGCAAATCGTCCTATGTGCTCGATCTGATCAACCACGTGTTCGACGCCAATGCCGAACATGGCGCGGTTGGCATCACCGCGCTTCTGCATAATGGCCGGATCGTGCTGGTGGCCGATACGCTGGTGCATGAATGGCCGAGCGAGGAAGATCTGGCCGATATCGCCTGCCGGGCCGCCGATGTGGCGCGCGGGCTGGGGCTTGAACCGCGCGTGGCCTTTGCCAGCTTCTCGACCTTTGGCTATCCGATTTCGGAACGCGCCGAGAAGATGCATATCGCGCCGGCGATCCTCGACAAGCGCGGGGTCGATTTCGAATATGATGGCGAAATGACGGTGGATGTGGCTCTGAACAAGGACGTGATGGCCAATTATCCGTTCTGCCGCCTCACCGGCCCGGCCAACATTCTGGTGATGCCGGCCCGCCATTCGGCCTCGATCTCGGTGAAGATGATGCAGGAACTGGCAGGCGCCACGGTGATCGGCCCGATCCTTGCGGGTGTCGAAAAACCCATCCAGATCTGCTCGACCAATTCGACCGCAAATGACATTCTGAACATGGCGGTTGTTGCGGCGAGCAAGGTGGGTGGATGAGTGTCTACAATTTCGGCTCGATAAACGTCGACCATTTCTATCAGGTGCCGCACCTGCCTCGGCCCGGTGAAACCCTGTCGGCGACAGGGCATGAAACCGGGCTCGGGGGTAAGGGCGCCAATCAATCCGTCGCTGCGGCTAAGGCCGGGGCGACGGTGCGCCATATCGGAATGGTCGGGCCGGACGGGGCCGAAATGCGCTGGCATCTGGGCCAGCTGGGTGTCGATGTCACCCATGTGGGCAGCGATGGCTCGGTGACGGGCCACGCCAATATCTATGTCGATCCTCAGGGCGAAAACGCCATTGTCGTTCTGCCCGGGGCCAACCGCGAACAGTCTCTAACTCGGCTGGAAGCGGCACTTTCCGAGGCGAAACCCGGCGATTTCTTTCTGCTCCAGAACGAGGTGACCCTGCATCAGGAAGCCGCGAAACTGGCCCGTACCCGCGGGCTGTTCGTGATCTATTCCGCCGCGCCGTTCCGGGCCGAGCTGGCGCGAGACATGCTGCCGCTTACCGATCTTCTGGTGCTGAACGAAGGCGAGGCCGAGCAGCTATCGGATGTTCTGGGTCTGCCGCTGGATGAAATCCCGGTGCCCAATGTGCTGGTCACGAAGGGCGCGCGCGGGGCGGTCTGGCATGATCAGACGAACGGGTCGGTGATCGACGTCGCTGCCGTGCCGGTTGATCCAGTCGATACCACCGGCGCAGGCGATTGCTTTATCGGCTATGTGGTGGCCGGGCTTGATCAGGGGCTGAGCCGCGAGCAGGCGCTGGGCCTTGGCGCGGCGGCGGCCGCCTTGCAGGTTACCCGCCCTGGCACCGCCGATGCGATGCCCAGCCGCGCCGAAGTCGACGCGTTTCTGGCCGAGCACCAGGCCGTCTGATCTACCCTTCAAATGAAAACGGCAGAGCCTCCTGAGGAAGCTCTGCCGCATCATGATTGGCCGATTTCAGCTGAAACAGGCTCTATTTCACCCGACGATTGCGGGTGGCCAGCAGGCGCAGGCGCAGGGCGTTCAGCTTGATGAAGCCCGCCGCATCTTTCTGATCATAGGCCCCGGCATCTTCTTCGAAGGTCACATGGGCTTCGGAATAGAGCGAGTAATCCGACCAGCGGGCAATGGTGAAGGCCGAACCTTTGTAAAGCTTCAGTTTCACGGTGCCGGTGACGAATTCCTGGCTCTTGTCGATCAGAGCCTGCAGCATTTCACGTTCGGGGCTGAACCAGAAGCCGTTATAGATCAGCTCGGCATAGCGCGGCATGATCGAATCTTTCAGGTGGCCCGCGCCAGAATCGAGGGTGATCTGTTCGATGCCACGATGGGCTTCCAGCAGGATCGTGCCGCCCGGGGTTTCGTAGATCCCGCGCGATTTCATCCCGACAAAGCGGTTTTCCACGAAATCGAGCCGCCCGATGCCGTGTTTGCGGCCCAGCTCGTTCAGCTTGGTCAGGATCGTGGCCGGGCTCATCGCCTCGCCATTGATCGCCACCGCATCGCCTTTTTCAAAGCTGATCTCGACGAATTCCGGCGTATCGGGGGCCTCTTCCGGGCTCACGGTGCGCTGGTAAACGTATTCGGGCGCAACTTCGGCCGGGTTTTCCAGCACTTTGCCTTCCGACGAGGTGTGAAGCAGGTTCGCATCCACCGAGAAGGGCGCTTCGCCGCGTTTGTCCTTGGCGATCGGAATCTGGTTTTCTTCGGCAAAGGCCAGCAGCTTGGTGCGCGAGGTCAGATCCCATTCCCGCCAGGGGGCGATCACCTTGATATCGGGGTTCAGCGCATAGGCGGAAAGCTCGAACCGCACCTGATCGTTGCCCTTGCCGGTGGCGCCATGGGCCACGGCATCGGCGCCAGTGGCTTCGGCGATCTCGATCAGCCGCTTGGAAATCAGCGGACGGGCAATCGAAGTGCCGAGCAGGTAAAGCCCTTCGTAAACCGCATTGGCGCGGAACATCGGGAAGACGAAATCGCGCACGAATTCTTCGCGCAGGTCTTCGATAAAGATGTTTTCGGGCTTGATGCCCAGCAGCTCGGCCTTTTTGCGCGCCGGGTCCAGCTCTTCGCCCTGACCCAGATCGGCGGTGAAGGTCACCACTTCACAGCCATATTCGGTTTGCAGCCATTTCAGGATGATCGAGGTATCGAGGCCGCCGGAATAGGCAAGCACGACTTTCTTGGGCGCGGACATGTGAGACTCCGTCAATCAGCGTTCCGCGCGGGTTTACCGGCAGATGCGTGCAAGAGCAAGCGAACCTGATGTTTTGCGATGATCGGATGTGAAAGGGCGGCACTTGGCCGCCCCGGAAAGCCGTCTTGTGCGCAGCTATTGCATCGTTTCAAGGCCGAGATTGTCGCGCAGATCTGCAAGCGCGGCGTCCGATAGTTCGCGACCGTCCGTCAGCGCAAGCAATGCGTCATGTTCTTCTGCCTTGGCGGCCTCGATATCGGCCGCGATCTGATCCAGCTCATCCTGATGCGTGGCAAGGCCTTCTTCGTAACTGACGGCCTTGGTCAGCTCCGCCTGAAGCGCGGCCAGATCATCCGTATAGCTGTCTGACTCCGGGTCGAGCGCATCGATGGCATTTTTAATA
The DNA here is from genome assembly GCA_050288685.1 of Paracoccaceae bacterium. GTDB lineage: Bacteria > Pseudomonadota > Alphaproteobacteria > Rhodobacterales > Rhodobacteraceae > Sinisalibacter. Next base: position 296,844 of record JBNKEH010000009.1, read on the forward strand.
TCGGTCGAGCTAAGCTGCCCGCCCCCTTGGACATAATCGTCCAGTGCCTTTTGCGCCTCACTCTGCGACGCTTCCAGCTCAGCCGTCGTCGCGGCGGCATCACGATAGGCCGCCGACTTGCCAACGCGGCTGTTGGGTGCTGCATGTTCAAGCGCATTCGGGTTTGCGTTTGATGCGTTTGCGCCTTTCAGCTCGCTGTGAATGCTGCCCTGACCGTTATTGCCGGAGTTTCCATGACCCGCGTCTTTGCCATTCCCATGCCCATTGCCGGCGAAGGCGGGGGTAACACCAAGCGCCAACGCCGTGGTGAGTGCGAGAATTGCCTGTTTCTTAATACGCATCTTTTCCTCCAGATTACGTGAGTAGCAGCTACCTCGTAGAAAGACTCGCCAAGCAGACATAGCCACCACGTGAAATCGCAGTGGCTCAGGCGGGTTTTTGCGTGATTGCCGGGCGCGGTCGGCGGAAAAGCACAAATGCTTCAAATTCGATGCGCGTTCCGTTTTTTTTCCCATGCCGAGTAATGGGCTGAGTGCCCATATGGCGGCATTTTTTGCAGCGACCGATAATGGAAGCCAGCAGGCTTTCCTGATTTTGGCGGTTACCCGGCCAGAAACGCCGTCTTGGAGGTGTCGTAGGCGCTGAAGATTGGCGCAAGGTCAACTGATCCGGCATTGCCGTCGGCCGCGCTGCGTTCCCCGGCCTGACACAGGGTCGCCAGCCGCGCAAAGCCAAGGTTGAGCGAGGAGGATTTCAGAAAATGCAGGTCTTCTTCGTATTTGGCCGGATCGGGGGCAGCTTTCAGCCGTTCGATCACTTCTTCCACCTCGGCCATAAACATCTCGGCGACCTCGGCGAAGTCTTCTTCACCGATTTCGTCTTTCAGTTCCTGAACGCGATCCCAGTCAATCATCACTACCTCCATCATGCCGATACTATCCAGCCGCCTTGTTAAAAACAGGTTATGAATCCCCGAGATATAGAAAAGTTTAGGCTTAACCGCCTGTTAGATGGGTTGGCATATTCAGGGAGTTGGGTAGGTAAGCCCGCCTAGAGGAATAGTTTGGTTGACTGCGTTGGTTTCACAAAAGCAGCATGAACATGTCGCCCACAGAAGCGGCGCGATCCGCCGTGTTCTGGTGGTCGACGATTCGCGTGCGCAGCGAAAAGTTCTATCGGCCTCTCTTACCCGGCAGGGCTACAGCGTTGTCGAAGCTGCCTCTGGTGAAGAGGCCTTGGCGATTGCCCGGTCTGAACCGCTCGACCTGATCCTGTCGGATTGGATGATGCCGGGCATGGATGGGCTGGAATTCTGCCAGCATGTGCGCGCCCTGCCGCAGGAAAATTACATCTATTTCATCCTGCTCACCGCCAAGAATGAAAAAGGCGCCGTGGCGCAGGGGCTCGATATCGGGGCCGATGATTTTCTGATCAAGCCGGTGAATGGCGAAGAACTGCGCGCCCGGATCAGTGCGGGCGACCGTATTCTGATGATGGAGCGCGAGCTCTCCGAGAAAAACCGCCTGATCACCTCGACGCTGAACGAGATCAGCGCGCTTTACGATGCGGTCGATCGCGACCTGATCGAGGCGCGCAAGATGCAGCAATCTCTGGTGCGCGAGCGGTTCCGCGATTTCGGGCCCGCCTCTGTCTCGCTGTTGCTGAAGCCTTCGGGCCATGTCGGCGGCGATCTGGTTGGGTTCTTTCCGGCCGGGCCGGGCAAGGTGGCGATCTATTCGATCGACGTATCGGGGCACGGCATTGCTTCGGCGCTGCTGACGGCACGGCTTGCCAGCTATCTTTCGGATGGGGCGCCAGAGCAGAATATCGCGATGCGGCGCAACGGGCGGGGGCAATATGTTCCACGTCGACCGTTCAAGGTGGCCGAGGTTCTGAATTCTCTGATGCTCGACGAGATGAAATCAGATCTCTATTTCACCATCGCCTTTGCCCTTCTCGACCTCACCAATGGCAAGGTCGAGATCACCCAATGTGGCCATCCCAGCCCGGCGGTGGTGGAAAATGGCGGCGTGGTCAGCTTTCCGGGCGATGGCGGCTTGCCGATCGGGCTTCTGGAAGAGGCGGATTACAGCCAGTTCAGCCTGCAACTGAACCCCGGCGATAAGCTTTTGCTCTATTCCGATGGCTTCACCGAATGCGCCAATGAAGCGGGCCATATGCTCGATGAAGACGGGTTCGAGCAGCTGATCCTGAAAAGCGCGCGCTTTTCAGGCAATTCCTTCTTTGAAAGCCTGGTCTGGGATCTCGACAAATTCCGCGGTGGCAAGGAATTTGACGACGATCTTTCCTGTGCGATGATCGAGTATCGGGGCGAGTCCGAGGACGATCAGCCGAAATAATCCTGCAGATAGCTGTTCAGCGGATAGCCGAGAATCTCGGTGGCAAGATCGCGCGTCACCCAATGGGCGCTGTGGCCCTCCTCGGTTGGCGGCGACAGCGGGCGCACCGGGCGGGCCACATAGATCAGATAGACCTTTTCCGCCCAGAGATCGTATTCTGGCATATAGGTGAAGCGGCGAAAAGCGCTGACCCGGCGCGGGGCGGCAATGCGCCAGCCGGTTTCCTCGCGCACTTCGCGGTGCAATGCGGTAATCGGGCTTTCGCCCGGATCGATACCACCGCCGGGCAGCTGGAATTCGGGTGTGGGATCCTGCTGATGGGTCAGCAGAAGCTCGTTGCCCAAAGGCAGAATGGCATAGGCGCCCCGGCGCAGAATATAGCGCCTGTCGCGCCGGATCTCTTCACCATATCGGCGGATCATCGCGGTTCCCCATGTTGCTCCGGGTCAATAGACGAGGTATGCGGGGCTGAATGCAATGGGGAAAGCGCATATGAGTTTGGGGTCCAAAATCGCCTGGGACGACACAGTTCTGCCCTTCCAGCTTGACCGGAGCGATATTCGCGGCCGGGTGGTACGGCTTGACGGCACGCTGGATGAAATCCTTGCGCAGCACGACTATCCGCTGGCGATTGAAAAACTGGTGGCCGAAGCCGCCATTCTGACCGCGCTGATCGGCCCGGCCATCAAACTGCGCTGGAAGCTTTCGCTCCAGATCCGCGGCGATGGGCCGGCGCGTCTGGTGGCCACCGATTATTACGCCCCCGAGAAAGAGGGCGAGCCGGGCCGCATCCGCGCCTATGCGAGCTACGATGCCGACCGGCTTGATCCCGAAGGCGATCCGTTCTCGCAGATTGGCCGGGGCTATTTCGCGGTGCTCATTGATCAGGGCAAGGACACCACGCCCTATTCCGGTCTGACCCCGATTGCGGGCCAGGCGCTGGCGGATTGTGCCCAGACCTATTTTGCCCAATCGGAACAGCTGCCCACCCGGTTTGCCCTGACCTTCGGCAAAGAGCCCGATGGCTGGCGGGCTGGCGGCGTGATGCTGCAAAAAATGCCTAGCATGCCGCCGCGTATGCGCGAAGAGGGGGCCGAAGGCATCGAAGTGCTGCCGACCTCGGCCGAGCTGCTGGGCGATGAAGACGAGATCGAAAACTGGGAACGCGCAAATATCCTTCTGCAGACGGTGAAGGAAGACGAGCTGATCGGCCCGGCCATTCAGCCCACGCAGATGCTGGTTCGGCTGTTCCACGAAGAACAGCCCCGCGTCTTCGATCCGAGCCCGATGAAGTTCGGCTGCACCTGCTCGACCGACCGCGTGCGTCAAAGCCTGTCGATCTATTCGCAGAAAGACATCGCGCATATGACCACCGACGAGGGCATCGTGACCGTCGATTGCCAGTTCTGCGGGGCGCATTACGAGTTTGATCCGAAAACGCTGGGCTTCGAGGCCGAGGGGGCAGAGGGTGGCGCCGACTGATCCGATGGCCCGGCTGCGTGCGGCTGCGGGTGGCGGGAAGCCATCGTCGGATTTCGATCTGAACCCCGATCTTCGCCCTCAGGGCAGGGCGCTGCGTCCGGCGGCGGTGTTGATGCCGTTTTGCCAATCCCCGCGCGGGGTCGAGCTGATCCTGACCAAACGTGCCTCCGGTCTGAAACATCATCCCGGCCAGATCGCCTTTCCCGGTGGCAAGGTGGACGAGGGCGATGCCGATGTGGTTGCGGCGGCCCTGCGCGAGGCGGAAGAAGAAATCGGCCTGCCGCGCGGCAATGTCGAGGTTCTGGGCCGGATGTCACCGCATGAAACCGTCACCGGTTTTTCGGTAACGCCCGTTTTGGGCTGGGTTAGGGCCACATTTGAGCCAACCCCAGAACCCGGCGAAGTGGAAGAGGTGTTTACCGTGCCCTTCGCCCATATCGCCGATCGGTCACGTTACATCATCGAAAGCCGCTTCTTTCGCGGCACCCGGCGGCAGTTCTACACCGTGCCCTGGGGGCCCTATTACATCTGGGGCGCTACCGCGCGGATGCTGCGGTCGCTGGCCGAGGGGCTGGCATGATGAAGCGGATCAGCGCCGACTGGCTGACCGGCAAACAGCCTCAGGCGGTTTGCGCGATGCTGACCGAGGCTGGGCACCAAGCCTGGTTCGTTGGCGGCTGCGTGCGCAACGCGCTGATCGGCGCCCCGATCAGCGACATTGACATCACCACCGACGCGCCCCCCGAACGTGTGACGATCCTCGCCAAAAACGCCGGATTTCATCCGGTCCCCACCGGGTTTGACCATGGCACCGTCACCGTGGTGGTGCAGGGGCATCCGTTTGAGGTGACCACCTTCCGCCATGATGTGGAAACCGATGGGCGGCGCGCGGTGGTGGCCTTTGCCAACACCATCGAAGACGATGCGCATCGGCGCGATTTCACCATGAACGCGCTTTATGCTGCCCCCGATGGTCTGGTGGCCGACCCGCTGGGCGGTTTGCCCGACCTTGAAGCGCGCCGGGTGCGTTTCATCGACGATGCCCATGACCGGATCCGCGAAGACTATCTGCGCATTCTCAGGTTCTTTCGCTTTCACGCCTGGTATGGCGATCCGAGTGGCGGACTGGATGCCGAGGCTTTGGCGGCAATTTCCGAGCTTTCTGGCGGATTAGAGACGCTTTCACGCGAACGGGTCGGGGCTGAGATGAAAAAGCTTCTGGCCGCCCCAGACCCTGCGCCCTCGGTGGCGGCAATGGTGCAAACCGGGGTTCTCGCCCATGTTCTGCCCGGTGCCGATAGCCATGCCCTACCGGTGCTTGTGCATCTGGAGCAGGCGCTGGGCGTGGCACCCGACGCGATGCGGCGGCTGGCCTGTCTGGGCGGGCAGGATCACATGGAGCGGCTGCGGCTTTCAAAGCCCGAGGCGCGGCGGCTGGACCGGCTGTTGGAGCATCGGGGCAGTGCGGCAGGCGCGGAAGAGCTGGGTTACCGGCTGGGCGCAGATAGCGGCCGCGACGTGCTTCTGCTCACCGCCGCTGCGCTGGAAAGCCCGCTGCCGGACGGGTTTGAAACCCGGCTCGCGCGGGGGGCAGAGGCGAAATTTCCGGTGAAACCGGGCGATCTGATGCCCGATCTCACCGGGGCCGCGCTGGGCCAGCGCCTGAAAGAGCTTGAGGTGCGCTGGATTGCTTCGGGGTTTGCGCTGAGCCGCGATGAATTGTTGGGAGAGAACTGATGCAGGTCACGATCGAACGTTTGGGGCATCAGGGCGATGGCATCGCATCGGGGCCGATCTTTGTGCCGCGCACCCTGCCGGGCGAGGTGGTGGAAGGCGATGTTGACGGCGACCGGATGGCTGCGCCGCGTATCGTAACCCCCGCGCCCGACCGGGTGCGCCCGCCATGCCCGCATTACAAAAGCTGCGGCGGCTGCGCGCTGCAACATGCCTCGGACGATTTTGTTTCCGGCTGGAAGATCGGGGTGGTGAAGCAGGCGCTCTCGGCTCAGGGGATTGATGCAAATCCTGACGGAATAGAGACATCTTCTGCCCAATCCCGCCGCCGCGCGACCTTCTCGGCGCGGCGCACCAAAGGCGGCACGCTGATCGGGTTTCACGCACCGAAATCCGATGCGATTACCGCCATTCCCAATTGCCAGCTTCTGCATCCCGGCATGATGGCGGCGATGCCCGCACTGGAAGCGCTGGTGCGGGCTGGTGGATCGCGCACAACCGAGCTGCGGCTGGCGGTAACGCTCTCTGCTGCCGGGCCCGATGTGGCGGTGACTGGGGGCAAGCCCCTCGATCTGGCGCTCGAAACCGAGCTTGCCCGGCTGACCGGTGTTCATGGCTTGGCGCGTCTGACTTGGGATGGCGAGTTGATCGCGCTGGTCTTTCCGCCCGCGCAGGCCTTCGGTGCCGCGCAGACCGTGCCGCCGCCCGGCTCGTTTCTGCAAGCCACCGCCGATGGCGAGGCGGCGCTTCTTTCGGTGGTGCGCGATGCGGTTGCCGGGGCAAAGCAGGTGCTCGATCTTTTCGCGGGCTGCGGCACTTTCACGCTGCCTCTGGCCGAAAAGGCCGAGCTTCACGCGGTTGAGGGCGAAGGCCCGATGCTCGCCGCGCTCGACAAGGGCTGGCGCGGGGCGATCGGGCTGAAAAAGGTCACCACCGAAACCCGCGATCTGTTTCGTCGGCCGCTTCTGCCGGACGAGCTGAAGCGCTTTGATGCGGTGGTGATCGACCCGCCGCGTGCCGGGGCCGAAGCGCAGATGGCTGAAATTGCAGCTTCAAACATCACTCGCGTAGCCGCGATTTCCTGCAATCCGGTCAGCTTCGCCCGCGACGCGAAGCTGCTCATGGATGCGGGGTTCCGGCTGGAGCGTCTGGTGGTGGTCGATCAGTTCCGCTGGTCCACCCATGTGGAACTGGCGGCGAGCTTCCGCCGGGGCTGAGAGGGTGCTAGGCGCGCTTGAAAACTTGCTGTATCGTGGTAAAAATTAACGAGCACTCAGGCAGCACCATGCGCATCTTTGTAGCACTTCTTGCCCTTGCCGGGGCACTTTGGCTTGCCGCCTGCTCGGTGCCCACAACCCACCCGGCCTATACCGGCCCGGAGGTCACGCGGGTTCTGGTCTATAAGTCGTCGCGGATGCTCTATCTCATGCATGGCGATGTGGCGCTCAAGGCCTATCCGATCAACCTTGGTTTCGCGCCGGTGGGTGACAAGGCTTATGAGGGCGACGGGAGAACGCCGGAAGGTAATTACTATATCGACCGCAAGAACCCCAAATCCGATTTTCATCTATCGCTGGGCATTTCCTACCCTGACGCGCATCACCGTGTGGCGGCGCGCGAGGCCGGATTGGCGCCGGGTGGCGATATCTTCGTCCATGGCGGACCGACCGATCCGCAGCTTGCCGACACACCCGACTGGACAGCCGGGTGCATGGCGGTCAGCGACGCCGAGATCGAAGAGATCTACTGGATGGTGAAGGTCGGCACGCCGATTTCGATCTATCCCTGATCGGGGCAGATCAATCGCCGGTAACCAGCGTCCACCAGACCTTGCCATCGGCCTCCTGATACCAGGCAAACCCGATATTCTTTGCCCGCGGATCGAGGATCACGTCGCGCGTGTCTTTTTCGGTCATCCAGGCAGCAAGGGTTTCCAGATCGGTTTCGAAGCTTTCGGAAATATCTTCGCCCAGCATCGTACCCTCATAGCCGGTACGTGCCACGCGATCGAGCGGCGAAGACCCGTCAGAGCCGAAATGCCAGGGGCGGTTCTGCACATGCATGTCGCGCGAATGGGTCGCGGCGGCGGCGGTGAGCTTGGAATTCAGCTCAACCGGCGGCGCCCCTGCGGCGGCGCGCAGCTCGTTGATCGAGTCGAGCACTTCGTAGGGAATCTTGTTCGCTTCGGCTGGCGAGATCCAGTGAACGGTCGGAAGCGGTTTGCCGTCGGGTCCGAGTTGCACCGGCGGGGCGGTGTCGCAGGCCGCGAGGGAAAGGGCGATCGCCGCAAGGACCGGAATTAGGTGTTTCATCTGTCTACCAGTGCTTTCATAGGTTTGGCGCATTCTGCCCAGTGGCGCAGAAACTTCAACCGTGATCCGTCACAGAAACGGCAAACTAACGCTGGTTTGATTTGCGACGCGGCGTCTGACGGCCTATACAGCGAGCGCAACAGCAGGCAACCGAGGGATTTACAGCCTCATGTCACTTAGAGATACAAAAAAATTTGATCGCCGGGCCTTTCTGACCAGCGGCGTGGCTGCGGGGTCGCTTCTGGCCTCCCCGGCGCTTGCGCAGGTCGTCGACAGCAGCACGACGGAAGTCGAGGGCGATCTTTCGGAAGTGGTGCGTCGCAACATTTCCAGCTTCCGGTCGTTGGACTGGCATCCGTATTTTTCCAACCTCCACAAGGGGGCGATTCTGGTCGATACCACCTCGCGGGCGCTGCATTACTGGTCGGAAGATGAAAGCATCTACAAGCTTTACCCGACTTCGGTGCCGCTGACCGAGGAAATGACCCGGCGCGGTCGCACCTCGGTGGTGCGCAAGGTCGTTGATCCCGAATGGCGGCCAACACCGTCGATGCTGCAGCGCAATCCGGAATGGCCGCCCTATATCGGCCCCGGCCCGGACAACCCCTTGGGGCCGCGGGCGTTGTATCTGAGCTGGCAATACTACCGGATCCACGGAACGCACGACACGCGCAAGATTGGACGACGGTCGTCAAACGGCTGCATCGGCCTCTACAATGAGCATATCAAAGAGCTTTTTGAAATCGTGGAAGTTGGAACACAGGTGTTGCTAATCTGACACCTGTAAGGACGATCTTATCGAATCCAGTTGCAATATTTGTGGTGTGCTGTTTTCTACGGGCACGAGGTACGAAATACCCTGCTTTGGCACGTGTGCCGGGCGAACTATTGGAGTTTGAAATGAAAAAAATCATGCTTGCGGCCGCCGCCGTTCTCACCGCCCCCGCTGCTTTCGCGGGTTCGCTTGTCGCTCCCGTCATGGAGCCGACCGTTGTTGTCGAGCAAGCGACCTCGTCGTCGTCGGCCGGCATCCTGGTTCCGCTGATCCTCGTGGCGATCGTCGCCGCTGCGATCGCGATCCGCTAAGATATAGCCAAATTGGCTTCCGGATCGCACGATCCGGGCAAAACCCCGCTTATTGAGCGGGGTTTTTTGTTGCAAACATTAACCAGTGCTGGTTTGTAGGACGTACAAGATGGCACAAAGCGCTATTCTGATGCTTGTGATCCAGGGACATTAGGAGATCAAAATGAAAAAAATCATGCTCGCGGCTGCTGCCGTACTCGCCGCCCCCGCTGCTTTCGCCGGTTCGATGGCCGCTCCCGTCATGGAGCCGACCGTTGTTGTCGAGCAAGCGACCTCGTCGTCGTCGGCTGGCATCCTGGTTCCGCTGATCCTCGTGGCGATCGTCGCCGCTGCGATCGCGATCCGCTAAGCCTAAAAGTTTCCGGCTTCCGGAAGAAAGGCCCCGCCATCCGGTGGGGCCTTTACTTTATGGGGCTCACCAAATCAAAACGCCCGGAGGCTTGCGGCTCCGGGCGTTTGTTTTCTGAAGATCGGTGATCAGATCGCTTCGATGATCCAGCTTTCCAGCGCGGCTTTCGGCGCGGCGCCAACCTTGTGCGAGATCACTTCGCCGCCTTTGAACATGAACAGCGTCGGAATGCCGCGCACGCCCATCATCGCCGGCGACGAGGGGTTTTCGTCGACATTGACCTTGGCGATTTTGATTTTGCCTTCATAGGCCGTCGCCAATTCTTCCAGGGCGGGGCCGATCATTTTGCAGGGGCCGCACCACTCCGCCCAGAAGTCGACAACGACAGGAATGTCGCTTTTCAGAACTTCTTCTTCGAAAGTGGCATCGGTAACGGCGTAGGTGGTCATCAGAGGACTCCTTAATTTCGGGTTGAGAGGAACCTAGGAACGGGGCTCGTTCCCGTCAAGTCGGCCAAATGCGCGCAGCGCGAGGCCGGGGGGTAGCGGCATGTATTTTGCGCTCCGGGTCCAGAGCACGGCAGTGATGACGTCGCGGTCCGGGTAAAGGGCGCAGAGGGCTGTTTCATATGCTCCCATCTGCCGCAGAATGCCTTCCGGTATGTCTTCCGGGCGGTCGGGCACCAGTCGGTTTGTCTTGAAATCCACCGCTATCACTTTTTCGCGGGTTAAGACCAGCTTGTCGATCACCCCGTGCAGCCGCGTCGCCCCGGCGGCGGTGATGGGCGCTGAAATTTCCACCTCGGCCAGCGTGTCGGGGGTGAACAGAAAGCCCAGCTCCGGGGCATCGAGCACCCGGCGCGCCTCGTCCAGCAGCTGTGCCGCCTCATCTTCCGGCGCGGCATCCTCGCCAAAGGCCAGAAGATCGCGTGCCGTGGCCTCCCAGAGGTCGCGATCATAGGCAGGGAGGCATTCCAACAGCCGGTGAAGCTGGCGGCCGTGGCGCAGCGCTGCTTCGAGGGCATCCGGGTCGTCATCGCCGCCAGCCAGCACCTTGGTGCCGCCCAGATCGGAGGGCGAAAGCGGCTTCGGCGCCTCTTCGGGCATCACCGGGGTGGTTTTCACCCAATCGGGCAGCTCGGGCAGCGGCGCTTCGGCATCTTGCGCCTCATCCACCGGCACCCCCTGCCAATCGCCGGTCTCAAACCGCAGGCCCTGGCCAAGCGCAAAGTCCTGAGCTACCGCTTCGGCTTTGGCCATGCCCGCCTCAGCGATGCGATACCAACTCGTGGTCTCGCCCGGTTTGCCCACCTCTCCGGCGGCGGCGATGATCAGCCAGCTTTCCGCCCGGGTCATCGCCACATAGAACAGGCGCATATTCTCTTCATGCGCGGCGTCTTGCCCGGCGGCGCTGGCGGCCGCCAGCAGGTCCGGCGCGTCGTCCTTTGACGCGCGCCAGGCGGTTCCGGCTTCGGTTGCGATCAGATGCGCCCCGCGCGGGGGATTGCGTCTGGCGGTATCGGGCAGGATCACCACCGGCGCCTCCAGCCCCTTGGAGCCATGCACCGTCATCACCCGGATCTGGTCGCCCGCGCTGTCCATCTGGCGTTTGATCTCGACCTCGTCTGCGGCAAGCCAGGTCAGAAACCCGGTCAGGCTGGGCACTTCCATCCGCTCATAGGCCAGTGCTTGCGCGAGCAGCGCGTCGATCCCGTCTTCGGCCTCCTGTCGCAGCCGCGCAATCAGCTTTCGCCGCCCGTCATGGCGGGTGAGGATCCGGTCGATCAGGTCATAGGGTCGCAGGTAGTCCGCTTCATCGCGCAGATCGGTGAGCATCTCGACCGCATCAGGGTAGGTCTCGGCCTGATCGCGCAACACGTTCCACAGGTAGCGCGGACCCCGACCATGGGCGAGGCGATAGAGCGCATCCTCGCTGAACCCGAAAAGCGGCGAACGCAGCGCCGCCGCCAGCGACAAATCGTCCTCCGGGGTGGCCAGAAAGGCCAGAAGCGCGGTCAGATCTTTCACCGCCAGCTCGCCGCCAATGCGCAGCCTGTCGGCCCCGGCAATCGGCAGATTGCGCGCCTTGCAGGCCCGGATGATCTGGTGAAACAGCTCCGAGCGACGGCGCAGAAGCACCATCACATCGCCGGGCCGCACCCGTCGCATTGTGCCACCTTTGCCCGGAAGTGTGCCTGTTTTGAGCATATCTGCAATCGCATCGGCCACCGCATTGGCCAGCCGCACCGGCGCATCTTCGGGGGCAGGTACATCCACCGGATCGGTCCAGGGCTGATCCTCCGCCTGCTCGGGTTTTTCGACCACGGGCCACAGGTCAACCCGCCCGGGCCGGTCAGGGTTCAGCGTCAGGTGGTTCACGTCATCGCCCAGACCGGGTGCGGTTTTCAGCGTGTGGTCGACAAAGGCAAGGATCGCGAGCGACGAGCGGAAGGAATATTCCAACTGCAATCCATTGACCTGCTGCCCGACCTTGCTGAAAGCCTCGGCAAAATCGTTTTTGGAGCGGGTAAAGCCCGATGGATCGGCGCCCTGAAACGAATAGATCGACTGTTTCACATCCCCGACGACGAAAATCGTGCGCGGCTGGTCCGATCGCGCGCTGGCTCCGGTGGTGAATTCCCGCGCCAGGCTTTCGATCACCCGCCACTGCGCCGGGCTGGTATCCTGCGCCTCATCGACCAGAATATGGTCGATCCCGCCATCGAGCCGGTAGAGCACCCAGGCGGCCAGGCCCGGATCGCGCATCAGACGCCCGGCCAGCGTGATCAGATCGTCGAAATCCAACCATCCCCGCGCCTGTTTGCGCCGGGCATATTCGGTCAGGAAAGGCCGCGCGAAACGGTGCAATGCGAGCGTCTTTTCGGCACTGGCAAGCGCAAGGCGGCGTGTGCGTGCGCCTTCCACGCGCGCCATCAGCCCTTCCAGCCCGTCCATCAGCCCGGCGGCCGCGCCGTTCTGCGTGGCCTTGGTGGGAAAAGACCCTATCTTTGCTGAAAATGGCTCTTTCGCACTCGCGCCAGTCAGAAATGCGCCTTCCAAAACCGGCAGATCGCGGGCCGATAGCCGGCCCGGATCCAGCGCCATCAGCTTTTCTCCTGCCTTCAGCTCGGTGGAGGATCCGGCCAGCAGGATCGGGCGCAGGGCGGTCAGCAAGGCGCCGTCGCCGGGGGCAAAGGCCAGTGCATCCAGCGCGGCGGCATCAAAATCGGGGGCAAGATCGAACCAGCCCCAGATCTCTTCCCGGCGCAGCTCTTCGGCAAAGGCTTCCCGCCGTCCGGTGATCTCGCGCAGCAACGGTTCGAAATCGCTGTCGGTGTTGATCGCCGCCAGCGCTTCCACAAGCGGGCGCTGCGGCCCGTCGGCCATATCGTCCAGCACCTCGCCCAGCAAAATGCGCGCCGCGCGCTCGTCCATCTCGGTGAATTGCGGCGAAACGCCCGCCTCCAGCGGGAAACGCCGCAGGATCGCGGCGCAGAACGAATGGATGGTCTGGATTTTCAAGCCACCAGGTGTCTCTATTGCACCTGCAAACAGCCGTCTGGCGCGCGCCAGATTGTCCACTTCCTCGACCCCTAATTCGCGCAACTCGTCGCGCAAATCGTGGTCGGGCTTCATCGCCCAGGCACCGAGACGCTTGAACAGCCGGTTCTGCATCTCGCTCGCAGCGGCCTTGGTATAGGTTAGGCACAGGATGTTCTGCGGCGAAACCCCCGCCAGCAGCAGCCTTGCCACGCGGTCGGTCAGCACCCGGGTTTTACCCGAGCCCGCATTGGCCGACAGCCAGGTATTGGCGGTTGGATCGGCGGCCTCGATCTGGCGCAGGGTGGCATCGTTCGGCTTCATGCGCCCACCTCCTGCGGCTCGGCCCGCATCGTATGGTCCCATTCACCGTAGCGCGACAGGTGGTCGAAATCGCCGCCGAACGATTGGCTTTCGACGATCCGCCGCGCCGTATAGCCCTGCATGCGGCTCTGATACGCCTCAATCAGCTCGGTGAGACCGTCGAGCGTTTCCTCGATGAGTTCCGGGCCAACCGCGATGCGGGCAAATTTCGGTGTCCCGCCAAGGCCGATATAGGCCACCTCGGCCACCCTCGCCGGGGCAAGCCCGTCAAACGCGCCCGCCTCGGCCATCACCGCCTCCAGCAACAGCTGTTTGTCATAGGCCTTTTGTTGCTTTTCAGATGGAACAGAGCCTGTTTTGTAGTCGTAGATATAGAGCTCCCCCGTCGCGTCGCGATCGATCCGGTCGGCGGTGCCGGTCAGGGTGAAATCGAGGGCTGGCAGGGGAAGGCGCCCCCGCACCTCGGTCTTGGTCGGCGTGGCGCGTGTACGCCGCTCCGCTTCGCCTTGCAAAAACGTATCGGCCACGCGCCCGAGTTTGGCGAGCCAGAGCACCCGGGCGGCGGGCCAGGGCGCCTCTGCCTCCAGCACCTCTTTCGCGAGGCGCATCAGCCGCTCATGCCCCTCAGCCGGGGCTTCACTTTCCGGCGCCTCGTTGACGAACCGCTCCATCACCCGGTGCAGGATCGTGCCCCGCAGCGGCGCGTCGGGCGATTGGTTGAGTGGTTTCAGCGGGCTCAGACCCAGAATTTGCTCGGCATAGATCGCATAGGGATCGCGAACCAGCTTGGTGACCCGGGTGACCGAAAGCTTTTTCGGCCGCGCTTCCACCGGCGGCATCGGAGCAGGGCGTGGGGCGGGGGCAGTGGGCGCAGCCGCGTCGAGCGCGCGTGCCAGTCGCAGCCAGTCAGCCCCGCGTGCGCGCATCGCCTCCAGTGCCGCCGCCCCCTCTGCCGACATGCCCTCCATCAGGTTGGTTAGCCGGTTGATCCAGCGCGAGGGCACGGTTTCGCTTTCGTCATTTCTGATCGCGCGGGTCAGCACCACCTCTCTCGCCGCGATCGCCTGCTGAAAGTCGTGGGCCGACAGCCCGATGCGCCTTTCCGGCAGCAATAGACCCGCATCCTGACGCATCCGCCGGTTCATCCACGGATCCGGCGGCGGGGTTTCGGGCCATGTGCCGTCGTTCAGCCCGGCCAGGATCACCAGATCAACCCCCTGCACCCGCGCCTCCAGCGTGCCCCAGATCCGCACATTCGGATGCGGTTTGATCGGGTCGCGCACCTCGCCGCGTTTCAGGACGGCGGCAAAAAGGTCACGATAATCCGCAGGGCTGAAATCGCCACCATGAGGGGCTTCGCGCAGCAGTTCATCAGTAATCCGCCGCGCTTCGCGCCCGGCGGGTTTTTCCCACAACTCCCCCGCGCCAACACCCGCTGGCCCGGCGGCCAGATGCTCGGCCAGACGCAGCGTATGGGTCACATGCTCGCTGAGCGGGCGCAGCCCCGTTTTGGCGAATTCTGCAAGAATAGAACCGATCCAGCGCGCCCAATCCCGCCGATCCTCCCGCTTCTCGGACCAGCGCATCAGCGCTTCGGCGCTGGGATAGGGCATGGCCTCGCGCAGTTCTTCAAGCTCCAGATCGCGGGTATGGCGCAGATGTTCGCCGCGCGCATCGCTGCCGGTATTGGTCAGCGGATGTTTCAGCAGCGCCAGCAGATCGGGTCCGGTGATTTTCGTTCCCAGCAGCTCGGCCACCTGACGCAGCAACCGCCCCGGTGCGGTCAGCGGCAGCGGGCGCCCGGCGGAATCGTCCGGCTCGATCTGCCAGCGATCCAGCGCGGCGCTGACCTGTCGGGTCAGGGTTCGGTCGGGGGTGATCAGGGCCGCACTTACCCCATCTTCGGCGGCCTTGCGCAGGATCAGGGCAATTGCACTGGCTTCGCTGCGGGGCGAGGGTGCCTCGATCAGCGTCATCCCGGCGGCAGCAGCGTCTATTCCAGCAAAATTCGGCCCTTCCACCTGCCATTGATCCGTCACCGGCGCGGGACGCAGCGCCAGAGAAATGAGCGCATTGCGTTCGAGAACCGGCGGTACGGCACCGACCCAGGGCCTCACATCCCTCGGACCAAGATCGAGCGCCTGCATCAACCGGGCAAAGCGGAATTGCGGGTGGTCTTCGGCGGTAAGCGCGTCGTCGAGATTGGCCCAGATGGGCGCATCCATCTCGAAATCGAACCCGGGCAGGATCACCGCGCCCTGCGGCAGGCGGGCGACGGCGCGCATCAGCATCTGCGTGGCCCCGCGCGACCCGGTCGAACCGGCCACGATGATCGGATCCTGTGGCGGGTTGTCCTGCCAAAGCGCCACCAGCCGCTCGATCACCCGGCGCTGTCGCGATTCCAGATCGGGCGGCTCGCCGCTTTCCGCATCAAAAAACTGCCCCACCGCTTCCAGAAAGGTCAGGCTGCGCTGCCAATGGCCAGAGAGATCCGACACATCCAGCCCGCGCAATGCCTCTGGCCCCACGCCTTCGCCCTGCATCTCGTCCATCAGCCCGGCAAGGCTGTCGGCGAGGTCGTAGATCGCGGCGCGGGGGGCAAGGTCGGGTTGGGCTTCGAGCAATTGCGCAACGATTTCCGCCAGTTCCAGCCGC
This sequence comes from Paracoccaceae bacterium, assembly GCA_050288685.1. Classification (GTDB taxonomy): domain Bacteria; phylum Pseudomonadota; class Alphaproteobacteria; order Rhodobacterales; family Rhodobacteraceae; genus Sinisalibacter. Next base: position 312,685 of record JBNKEH010000009.1, read on the forward strand.
CGCCGCAGGGGCGACACGGCGGGGGGCAAATCGGCAAAAGCGGCATCTTGGCCGAGATCGGTGACCAGCCGGATGCGCGGGAGCAGCAGGGCACCGCCCTCGTCGAACAGCGCGGAAAGGCGGCGCTGCATCCGGCGGGTGTTGACGTAAAGCGTCACCCGGGCCAGTGCCTCGGGCGGGAGCCCTGCGCTGCGTTCCAACAGGCCCGCCACCACCGCGCGCGGAAAATCTACCCCCGGCGGTAGGGCAAACAGGCGCGGTTTCGGGCTTGGCTCAAACATCGGTTTCTCCGGCCAGCAGGGTTTCGGCGGCGGCAATCCCATCGGGATGGCCGACATCGCCCCAGCCGCCCTGATGCAGTGCGCCGAACAGGCGGCCCTCAGCCAGCATCCTGTCCCAGATCAGGTTCAGTGAAAACACCTCTGCCTCAATCTGCTGCAAAGCATCGGTTTTCACGATCTGCGCCCCGCAATAGACCAACCCGGTCCCCCGCGTGAGACGCCCGTGATTGTCGCGCCAGAAATCGCCCGCCCGTCTATAGCCCGTGGCCTGGTCTCGCGGGACCAGCAGCAATAGTGCATCCATCCGGTCCGGATCCCAAGCGGCGGCCAGCTCTTCCAGCGGGTTGGCGCCGATCCAGACCGCGTCGGAATTCAGGGTGAATACCGGATCGGGTCCAAGCAGCGGCAGCGCCTGACGCAGCCCGCCACCGGTTTCCAGAAGCCTTGGACTTTCATGCGACAGCACCACGCCTTTCGGGGTCAGATGCGCGGCAAGCTGCTCGGGCAGGTGATGAATATTCGCCACAATCGTCTCTATTCCGGCAGAATTTGCCAGATCGAGCGCATGGTCAATGAGCGGCTTCCCGGCCACTTCAATCAGCGGTTTCGGGCGCGTCTGGGTCAGGGTGCCCATCCGCGTGCCCAGACCGGCGGCGAAAAGCATCAAGGATCTGGGTGTGTGCCGCATCAAGCTTTCAGCCTTGTTAGGAGGTCGGGCGTGGGGGCGGGCAGGGCGGCGGTCACCGCCTCGGACAGGGCCGCCAGCGCCGGATGGGCCAGCGCCTCATTCAGCAACAGCCAGCAGCGCGGAAGCAGGTCGATATAACCCGGCTTTCCGAACTGAAGCGACAACCGGGTGAAGATGCCAAGGATGCGCAGATTGCGCTGGGCGCTCAGCACCGCCCCGGCCTCTTGCAGCGCGTCACGGCTCTGGCCGGTGGCGCTCGCATAGCGTTCGAACATGGCGGCTACCGTTTCAGGCGCCACCACGCGGCGCACATCATGGGCCAGCGAGATCAGGTCATAGACCGGATGGGTCAGCACCGCGTCCTGAAAATCAATCAGCCCCACCCGGGCCGGGCCGCTGCGTTCGGGCAGCCAAAACAGGTTTTCGGCGTGAAAATCGCGCAAGGCCAGCACCGGCTGCCAAGGCGCGAGCGCCGACAGCGCCTTTTTCAGCTGCGCCTTGATCTGCGCGCCACCTGCCGGATCGGCCTGCCCGGTGGCGTTTTGGCCGTACCAATCCAACGCGGGGTCGATGGCGGCCACCAGAGCCGGGGCATCGTAGGCTGGGGCCATGGGGGCCGGGTCGGCATGAAGTGTGATAAGCGCGTCGACGGCCGCGGGGTAAAGCTCTGCCTCCAGCGCGGGCTGCTCCGCCAACACCCGCGAAAACAGCGCGTCGCCCAGATCCTCTTCCAAGAGCAGGCCATTCTTGGGCAGGGCGGCCAGAATGCGGGGGGCCGACAGGCCAAGCGCCGACAGGTGCCGGGCGATGCGCTGGAAGGCCATCACGCTGCCAATATCTTCCGGGTCTTTCATCAGAATGGCGCGCGCGCCGTCTGGCCCGTCCGTCAAGCGCTCATATTGCCGGGCGGAGGCATCACCGGCCAAAGCTTTGCGCTGGGCACTCGCCCAGCCCGCATGGGCCAGAAACATATCTGTCAGCCGATCATGGTCAGAGGGCATGGACAAATTCCGGTGAAATAGTCTCGCATATCCGCCGCCAACGGGGATTGTCGCTAGACAGATGCATAAGCCGCGCTTCGGGATCATCATCTGCTTCAAAGGCGATGAACAGCGCGCCTTCCGGGGTCAGTTCTCCCAGCCGGTCAGGCCATTCGACCAGACAAATCGCCTCGTCAAAGGCCTGCGTCAGCCCCAACTCGTCGACTTCGTCAGGATGGGTCAGCCGGTATAGATCGGCGTGCCAGATTTCGCAGCTTGGGGTTTCGTAGCTTTGCACCAGCGTGAAGGTGGGCGAGGGTACATCTTCGGGCGGAGCGCCATCGGCGGCCAGTCGCGCCTGAATTAGCGCCCGGGCAAAATGGGTTTTGCCGCTGCCGATGGGGCCGTCGAGCAGGATCACGTCGCCCGGCGAAAGCCGCGATGCCAGCTCTTGGGCAAGGCGCGCCGTGGCATCGGGCGAAGACAGGAAAAGGCGGCAGAAGGGTGCGGTCATCCTTCCGTTTTAACGCAGAGCCCTACCCCTGCAAGCGGCAAGTTCAGGCCTGTGCGGAAACCACCAGAGGTTCGGATTCCGACGGGTCCATCCCGCCCGCCAGTGCCGGGCTGTCTTCGGCAAGACCGGTGACGAAGGAAAAATCGATCAGCGTGGCGCCATGGGCCAGCGGCACAACCCGACAGGTGAGCTGCCGCCCATCGCTGAGCGCAATCGGAGCGCTCCAGCTTTCGCGATGCCCGGAGGCGCCGACAAAGGCCCGCAACCGATCCCAGACCGGGCTGGGGGTGCATTTCGGCTGCCAGCTGCGAATGGCCTCCGACAGAGAGGTACTGCCAATCGTGTTGGTGTCGCCACCCCACAGCTTGGCATAGGCCGCGTTCGAGATCGACAGCACACTGCCCGGGGTGAACACGGCAATGGCCTGTCCAAGACCGTCCAGCGCGGCCTGACCGGCATCGATGTCGGCGCGGAACCGGCGCGCCACCGAAATCTCGGCTGAGATGTCTTCAAACAGCAGCGCCACGGCACCATCGGGATGCGGCCGCCCGGTGACCCGATAGGTTTGGCCGGTGGGCAGCGTCCAGCGTTCTTCATAGGTGCCGTTTTCAGCCGCAGCGACGAGGTCGGAAATCTGCTGCCGCCAGGATTTGTAATCCCGCGGCTCGGGGATCATCCGCGCCGCGCGTAGCTTGTCGAGAAAGGCCGAAACCGTCGGCTTCGAGATCAGAAATTCCGCCGGCAACATGGTGAGGTTCAGCAGCGCCGGATTGAACAGGGCCAGCTCGCGCTTGCGGTCAAAGATCGCCAGCCCGATCGGCAGGGCCGCGAAGGTTTTCGAGATCGTGGTGACGAATTCGTGCAGCGAGGCTTCGGCGCGCACCAGACGATCGGATGGCCAAGCGTAGAAAAAGCGTTCTTCGCCTTCCAGCGCCACTTCGGAAACTTCAAACCATTGCCGCGTGGAGGCGCCGGTGGGCGACACAGCAAAGCGGTGAATCTCAGGCATGTTGTCCTGGGCAGCCACTTTGCGCGTGTCTTCCGACAGGGTGAACACCTTGTAGGGTGGCCAGGGCCGCACATCGTCGTCGATGCCAAAGCTGTCGGCCAGATCAAGATAGGCCCGGTTGCACCAGGTAATCCGTCCCTGACGATCTTCCCGCCACATCGGGAACGGCGACAGCGAGGTATTGGTGCGTAGGGTTTCAAGCTCATGCGTCATCGCCAGCAGGCTCTGCATGTCGATCCCGCTGTCATCGTCATCCGCTTTCGGACCGGCCAGCGTGATCCGCGCCACGCCATCATGCCATTCGGCATATAGAATTTCGCTGTTATCGGCGGATTTGATTTCCATCTTGCCCATCTCGGCCAGATCGAGAATCCGCTCGTTCAGGCGCGGAAAACGCGGGGTCAGCAGGGTTGCCAGCCGCGTCCAGGCCGAGCCGCGCGGGGGCGTTGTCGACAAAAGCTGGCGCGCCGCCGGAGTCGCATCCAGCAGGGCTTCGTTGTCAAAGATGAACACGACCGATTCGCGCTCGGCTTCGGAAAAGCCACGAAGCCGGCTGATTTTGCGGCGATCCGCGAGGGCGAAAACGTACAAGACCGCCAATGCGATCAGGAAAGCCACCACGATCAGAGAGAGAATGAGTAGCGCTTGGTACATCAGATTAGCCCGCCATTAATCTTGATTTCCCCATTCTTACCAAGAAGAAGGTTAACGAAGCTTTAAGACGTGAAAGTGGTTCAGACATCAAACCGCACATTTTCACCCAAAACCGGAGTTCGTTCGGCGGCTTCGATGCCGCGTGGGCCCCGCTGCCAGACAACTTCCACAATCGCGCCCGTGCGTTGGCCGGGTTGAGCTTCGCCGGTATAGGGCTCGGCGCCATTGGCAAAGTTCAGTTCGGCTCCGGTGCGTTCCAGCAGCGTCTTGGCGATGAACAGGCCCAGCCCCATCCCCTCATATTCCGGTCGGCGCGCGTCGCGGGCGGCCCTTGGCCCCTTCCGGATGAACGGATCGCCGATCCGGCCCAGAAGATGCGGCGGATAACCGGTGCCATCGTCGATGATCTTGATCGAGATGGTATTGGCGCCCCAGCAGGTCTCGACCCAGACATGGCTGGAGGCGAAATCGACGGCATTCTGGATCAAGTTGCGCAGCCCGTGGATCAGCTCGGGGCGGCGACGCACGATTGGCTGACTGTCGGGCAATTCGCCCCCATCGACGGTTTCGATGATAATCACCTTGCCGCGGCCGCGATGCGGTTCGGCGGCTTCTTCGATCACGGCGCCCAGAGGGGCCTGATGCAGATGCAGATCGTCTTTGCCGGTGCGGCCCATCGAATGCAGAATGTCGCGGCAGCGATTGGCCTGATCGCGGATCAGTTCGGCATCTTCGCGCAGCTCCGAGCCTTCGGGCAATTCGCTGGCCATCTCCGACGAGACCAGTTTGATCGTCGCCAGCGGCGTGCCCAGCTCATGCGCGGCGGCGGCCACCACCCCGCCAATGTCGGTCAGCTTCTGCTCGCGGGCCAGTGCCATTTGGGTGGCCAGCAGGCCTCGGCTCATGGTCTGAATCTCGGTGCTGACGCGACGGGTATAGATGCCGACAAACACGATCGACACAACGATCGACACCCAATAACCCAGCGCAAAAATCTGTGGTAATTCATAGATATCGCCAGATTTCGTGACCAGCGGCAGATGTACCAGGCCGATCATGGCCAAGGTCACGATAGCGACCTCGCCCACCACCAGAACCGAGCGTAGCGAAAGCGCGGTGGCGGCCACCGTGACCGGGGCGATGATCAGCAGTGCGAAGGGGTTGTTGATGCCCCCGGTCAGGCCCAGCAGGATCGCCAGTTGGACAACGTCGAAGGACAGGAACATCGTCGCTTCCTGCTCCGACAGCCGCTTGCTCTCGGGATAGACCACCTGCGAGAACAGGTTGATACTGACAGAAAGCCCGATGGCCATGGCGCAATAGCCGCGCTCGATATCGAGGTTGAACATGTATTCGCCCAGCGCGATGGCGGCGATCTGTCCGAACACTGCGAACCAGCGCAGCATGATCAGGGTGCGCAGCCGCACCCAACTGTTGCCGTGATCTTTTTCAAGCAGAAGCGAGCTGGTATCGGCCATTTGGCGGGCTATCCCGATTGCGTCATCCTGGTCCCTTGTATGTCCTGGGCGTATGGTGGATCAATGCCCGGACGACAAAGGAGGGTATCATGCGTAAACCTGTATTTGCACTGGCGGCGGTTGCCGTGGTTGCAGCGGCTGCCGGAGCCTGGTGGCTCACCCGCTCGGGCACGTCGGATCAGTTTGCTCAGTGCCGCGATGGCGGGATCAGCACCGGCATCAGCTCTATCGGCGGGCCGCTTTCGCTGGTCGATGAAAACGGCAAGGCGGTGACGGATCAGGACATGTTCGTCAAACCGACGCTGCTCTATTTCGGCTATACCTTCTGCCCGGATGTCTGCCCCACCGACAACGCCCGCAATGCCGAGGCGCTCGATCTCCTTCTCGGGCAGGGCTACGATGCCCAGATGGGCTTTGTCTCGATCGATTTCGAGCGCGACAATCCCGAGCGTCTGCGTGATTTCACCGATTTCCTGCATCCCGATGCGATCGGCTATACCGGCACGCGGGAGCAGATTCAGGCGGCCAGCCGGGCCTACAAGACCTATTTCAAGAAGGAAGAGGGTGGCGATCCCGACTACTATCTGATCGACCATTCTACCTTTACTTATCTGGTGTTGCCGAAAATCGGCTTTGTTGAATACTTCAAACGCGACACGACGCCGGAAGATATGGCAAAGCGCAGCTCGTGTTTTATCGACGCGGCGAGATAGGCGACAAATTGACATGCGATAAATTGACCTGCGTCGACCATGCGCCTACTGTGCCGGAAACCAGCGGGTAGCGGTAAGGGATAGGAATGTCGGACCACGAAATGCGCGAAATCGGCGAAGATAGGTCACTCCTGCTCGTCGACGATGATGAACCTTTTCTGAAGCGCTTGGCACGGGCCTTGGAAAAACGCGGCTTTGAGCCGGATGTCGCTGAATCTGTGGCAACCGGTAAAGCCAAAGCGATTGCCCATCCGCCCGCTTATGCGGTTGTCGATCTTCGGCTCGAAGATGGCAGCGGGCTCGATGTGGTGGAAACCATTCGCGAAAAACGCCCCGATGCGCGGATCGTGGTACTTACCGGCTACGGCGCCATTGCCACGGCTGTGGCCGCGGTGAAGGTCGGGGCGACGGATTATCTTTCCAAGCCCGCCGATGCCGATGACGTGGTGAATGCGCTTTTGGCCGATGGGGCCGATCTGCCGCCGCCGCCGGAAAACCCGATGAGCGCCGACCGGGTGCGTTGGGAGCATATCCAGCGGGTCTATGAGCTCTGCGACCGCAACGTCTCGGAAACCGCGCGTCGGCTCAACATGCACCGTCGCACGCTGCAGCGCATTCTCGCCAAGCGCAGCCCGAAATAAGCATCTCTGCCCGGTTCCGGTTCATGCCGGAGCTGGGCGTCCTTACGATCAGGCGGGCGTGATCCCGTAGAATGCGATGGCGTTCTGGGCGAAAAGCGCGACGCGGTCGTCCTCGCTCAGCTCCTGCGCCAAAGCCTGCGCGGTTTGCAGCCAGCCTGCATAATCACCCGCCAGCTCCAGCACCGGCCAATCGCTGCCCCACATCACCCGTTTCGGCCCGAAGGCTGTCAGCACGTGGTCATAGACCGGGCGCAGCGTTTCGGCCGACCAGCCCGGCCCGAATTCATTGGCAAGGCCCGAAAGCTTGCAGAAGATCTGCGCGTGTCCGGCCAGCCTCGTCATGCCGTGGCGCCAGGCGTCGCCGGGATCGGTGCCTTGAAAGACCGGCTTGGCGCAGTGATCGACCACAATTGGCAGCTCCGGTATCACCTGGGCCAGATCGTCGATCGCGTCAAAATGCCGGGGTGTGATCAGCGCATCCATCCGCAGCCCCGCCGCCGCCACCTGCCGCAGCCCCGCCCGCACATCTTCGCGCGCGATCCAGTTGGTATCGCTGATATCCTGCAACATCGGGCGGATGCCGCGCAGTGCCGGATGGGCAATCTCGGCCAGTTGTGCCGGCACATCGCCGGTCAGATCGATCCAGCCAACAACGCCCCGGATCAGCGGATTGGCCTCGGCCAGCCCCAGCAGAAACCGGGTTTCCGCCGGCGTCGGTGCTGCCTGCACCACAATCGTGCCGGTAATCCCGTTCGCTTCGGCCAAAGGTGCCAGATCTGGCGGCAGAATGTCGTGGCGGATCGGTGCAACGCTGGGATCCTGCATCCAGAAGTAGTCGCCCCGGTCGATCTGCCAGAAGTGCTGATGCGCGTCGATGATCACGGTTACCTCTTGTCTACAGCAAGTGTTTTTAATAATAACATACCTAATCGCGGAGGGTTTTCATGTCAACGACGCCCATTCTTCAGTTCGGAACCAGCCGGTTTCTTCAGGCCCATGTCGATCTCTTCGTCAGCCAGTCCGGGGCGGCACCCGGCTCTATCACCGTGGTGCAAAGCAGCGGCGATGCGGGCCGGTCGAGGCGCATCGCGCAGCTGGCCAATGGTTTCGAGGTGCATATTCGCGGGATTTCGGACGGGCGGCGTGTCGACGAGATCCTGCAGGTGAACAGCGTCGGTCGGGCCCTGTCGATTGGCGCCGATCTGGCCGAGGTGCAGCGGATCGTGGCCGAAGAGGCCCAGATCATTCTCTCGAACACCGCCGATGCCGGGTTCCGCCCGCAAGCGGCGGATGCGGGCGACAGGTTCGATGCCGCGATGTCGTACCCGGCAAAGCTCGCGCATCTGTTGCGGGCTCGGTTCGAGGCGGGTGGAACCGCCCCGCAGATCATGCCGACCGAGCTCGTGCAGGATAACGGGCAGGTGCTGCGCGGTCTCGTGCTCACGGCGGCGCAAAACATGGATGCCGCCTATCGCGACTGGCTGGCCAATGAGGTCATCTGGGTCAATTCGCTGGTTGACCGGATCGTGTCGGAGCCGCTGGAGCCCGCCGGTGCGGTGGCCGAACCCTATGCGCTTTGGGCCATCGAGGATCAGCCCGGTCTGGTGATGCCCTGCCGCCATGAGGCGGTGCAGTTGGTTGACGATCTTGGGCCGATCGAGCGACGCAAACTCTTTGTGCTCAATCTCGGGCATACCTGGATAGTGGCCGACTGGCTGGCGCGGGGCAAAACGGGGGCGACCTATGTGCGCGATGTGCTGAGCGATGGCGATTGGGCCGCGCGGCTGCGTGACATCTACCTGGACGAGGTTCTGCCGGGCTTTGTCGCTGCAGGCGAAGCGGAGGGGGTCGAGCGCTATATCGAGGTCACGATGGAACGCTTTGCCAACCCGTTCCTTGATCACAAACTGGAAGACATCGCGCAAAACCATGGCGAGAAACTGGATCGCCGGATCGCTGCTTTTGTCCGTTGGGCACGGGAACATGGCGATACCGGCGCAAAGCCACGGCTGGAGCGGGTATTGAAAGGCGAGATATCATGAAAACACGCAAAATTGGCCGCACCGGGCAGGAGATCACCGAAGTCGCCTTTGGCTGCGCGAGCATCGGCAACCTTTATCGTGCGATCAGCGATGAACAGGCTGCGGAGGTTCTCGCCACCGCTTGGGATGCCGGTATTCGTTATTTCGATACGGCACCGCGCTATGGTCGCGGTCTGTCCGAGATGCGTTTGGGCAAGTTTCTGGCTGGGCGCGAGGGCTTTGCCGTTTCCACCAAGGTTGGCCGGGTTCTGACCCCGGCAGCAGAGCCGATTGCCGAGGCGGACGGGTTCCTCGACCCCGCCCAGAACGATGTGCATTACGACTATTCCGGCGATGGGATCGAAGAAAGCCTTGAACAGAGCCTATCCCGCCTTGGTCTGGGCTATATCGACATCGTCTATGTCCACGATATCGGCACCTACACCCATGGCGCTGACAATGCCGCGCATATGGAGGCGTTTCTGGGCTCGGGCTATGAACGTCTGGTGCGACTGAAGGAACAGGGCCGGATCGGGGCTTTCGGGCTTGGGGTGAACGAATGCGAAATCTGCCTTGATGTGATGGATTTCGGACCGCTCGACGTGATCCTGCTGGCCGGGCGGCTGACACTGCTGGATCGCTCGGCCGAGGAGGCGCTGGTGCCGCGTTGTCTGGAGCAGAATACCAGTCTGGTTCTGGGTGGGATCTTCAATTCGGGGATTCTCGCCACCGGGCCGGTTGATAGGGCCACCTACGATTACGGCCCCGCCCCGCAAGAGGTGCTGGACCGCGTCGCCGAGCTGCAGCAGCAATCCGCCGCGTTCGGGCTGCCGCTGGCCACCACCGCCCTGCATTATGCCATGAACCACAAGGCCACCACATCGGTGCTGCTGGGCACGGCAAAACCGTCGTCACTGCTGCGCAATCTTGAGGCGCTTGCCGCGCCGCTGCCCGCCAGGGCCGAGGTGTTGCTAGCCTAGCTCGTGATGGCGCAGTGACGATAGCAGCGTGATTTTCGAGGTGCGCATGTGGCGGATCGTGGCCGCCCGCGCCGCCTCGGCATCGCGCGATTCCAGCGCGTCAATGATCAACAGATGCTCGTCAATCGCACTGGCATTGCGCATCTTTTCGTGGGTTTTGTCCCACATGTAGTGGTAGTGGAAAATCAGCGAGATCACCTTCTGAAACTCGGCGATGAAGCGGTTGCTGATATAGGAATTGATGGTTTCGTGGAACCGCTCGTCAAGCTTCGAGAACTGGTGAAAATCGGTATCGATGCGCGCCTTCAGCGCCAGATGGTCTTCGCGCAGCTGGGCGAGCTTGGCCCAGATCGGATGATCGACCGGCGCATCGGCCACAAGGCTGACCGCGTTCTGTTCTAGCACACTGCGAAAATCCGACAGCTCCACCGCGAAATCCTTGGTGAAGCCCAGAAGCTGCCAGCCGCCCTGCCTGCGCCGCGCCACCAGCCCGAACCGGCTGAGACCCGCCAGAAATTCCTTTAGCTCGTGCTGTGGCACATCGAAGGTGCGCGACAGCTCCGCCACTGAAAGCGGCGTATTCGCGGGCACGTCGAATTGCAGCACCCAGGTTAGAAAGCGTTCTTCCAGATCGACCGACGAGCTGTGCTGTTCCAGCTGGTCGATCCGGTCGCTTTCAACCGAATGCCGCAGCAACTGACGCCCGCGCCCTTCGCGGATGATCAGGTTCAGCTCTTCCAACCGGTCAAGGCAGCGGCGGATCACCGTGCGGCTGACGCCAATCGAATCAGCCAGCGTGCTCTCTGAGGGCATCATGGTGCCGACGGGAAGTGAATCGCACAGACCGAGCATCTGATTGAACGCTTCTCGAAACCGCGTGTCGCTGCGTGCCATGTCCTGCCTTTCAATGTGTTAGCGAGGGTATCCGTTTCGGTTCCTTGCCTCTGTCTTAAATTATAAAAAACAGCTTGACGGAATTCAAGCGGTCAGTATTTAGTTCTAAATAATAAAAAACCAGAGACGGGGAGATGCTGATGTTGGACGTGCTCAAGGCAAAGCGTTGGCTATCGCAACAAGATGGCGGCGCGTTTGGGGGGGATGCCCTTCACCGCCTGTCGGCATTGGCAACACTCCTGCTACTGGTTTTCGGCTTTGCACTGTCGAGCAATGCCTTCTTCTCGGTCAATAACGGCATGACGGTTCTCTTGCAGACCTCGGTGATCGGGCTTCTCGGCATCGGCATGGCGATGGTCATCATCACTGGCGGGATCGACCTGTCGGTGGGCTCGGTTCTGGCCCTGTCGGGCGTGGTCACCGGGATGACGGTCAAGGCCGGTCTGCCGGTGGTGCCGGGTATGGCGCTGGGCATTCTCACCGGTGCGGCCTGCGGGGCCTTCAACGGCTTCGTGATCACCAAAATGCGGATCACCCCGTTTGTGGCGACGCTCGGCATGATGCTGATCGCGCGCGGTCTGGCCCTGCAACTTACCGGTGCGGCCCCGATTTCGCAGCTTGGCAAAGCCTTCGGCATTCTCGGCAACGGCGCGCTGTTTCGGATTGTCGAACGTCAGGCCAATGGGCTGCCGCATGTGGTGTTTCCCGGCATTCCCTATCCGGCGATCCTGCTTTTGGTGATGGCGTTGGCCGCAACCTATATGCTGCACCGCCGCCAGATTGGTCGCCACATCTACGCCACCGGCTCGAATGAAGAAGCAGCGCGTCTGTCGGGTGTGCGGGTCAACCGGACCAAGCTTTTCGCCTATACGATGTCGGGCGCTCTGGCCGGGCTCGCAGGCAACGTGCTGATGTCGCGGCTTGTAACCGCGCAGCCCAGCGAAGGCGTGATGTATGAACTTGATGCGATTGCCGCAGCCGTGATCGGTGGCGCATCGCTGCAAGGCGGGGTCGGAACGATCTCAGGTACGATGATTGGCGCGTTCATCATCGGCATCCTGCGCAACGGCCTCAATATGGCGGGGGTCTCCGCCTTTATTCAGCAAATCGTGATCGGCTTTGTGGTGATCGGCGCGGTCTGGATCGACCAGGTCCGCAATCGCCAGTGAAATCACGAAAAACGAAGATCTCAACGGAGGAGGAATGAGATGAAGACCCTTAAATTTGGAATGATGGTTTCGGCTCTGGCGCTGGCTGCAGGCGTTGCCCATGCAGGCGAGATTGCGGTCATCGTGAAGACCACCAACTCGAACTTCTGGCAGAACGTGAACAAAGGCGCCACCGCTGCCATTGCTGCCCAGTCCGACTACACGATGACCTTTGACGGCCCCGCCGCCGAAAGCGCCATCGCTGACGAGGTGAACCTTGTCGACAACGCGATCAACCGTGGCGTTTCCGGCATCGTGCTGGCCCCGTCCGACACCGAAGCTTTGGCGCCTGCCGTCAACCGTGCCTACGAAGCTGGCATCCCGGTTGTGATCATCGACAGCGCGCTGGGCGATGATGCGAAGGGTACCTATCAGGCGTTCCTGTCGACCGACAACTGCGCCGCTGGTGAAGAAGTCGCCAAACGCATGATCGCCACCGCAGGCACCACCGGCAAAGTCGCCGTGATGTCCTATGTGGCGGGCGTTGGCTCGGAAATCGGCCGCGTGGGCTGCTTCACCGATTACCTCGCTGCCAATTCCAGCCTGGAAATCGTCGGGCCCTACTACTCGCAAAGCCAGATGGCGACCGCGCTGAACCAGACCACCGACGTTCTGGCCGCGAACCCCGATCTCGTCGGGATCTTCGGTGCCAACGAACCCACCGCCGTTGGCATGGGTCGTGCGATCGTTCAGGCCGGGAAAGCGGGCCAACTGGTGGCCATCGGCTTCGACGGCAACGGCGACCTGCAGCAGTTCGTGCGTGATGGCGTTCTTGAAGCGACCGCCGTTCAGGGCTCGTTCGCGATGGGCGAAAAAGGTGTTGAAACCATCATCAACATCCTCGGCGGTCAAACCGTCGAAAGCTTCATCAACACCGGCGTTGTCCTTGTCGACAAAAACAACGTTGATACGCCTGAAGCGCAGAACGTTCTGTACTGATCAAGATCAGACAGGAGCCGGGCATCCGGCTCCTGTCACGCCAACCACGAATGAAAGGCCCCACCATGACCCAACCGCCGCTGGTCGAAATGATTGATATCGAAAAGCACTTCGGCGGTGTTCGCGCCGTGGATCACGTCTCGCTGTCGCTGAATGCGGGCGAGGTTGTCGGGGTGCTGGGGCATAACGGTGCCGGCAAATCCTGCCTGATGCGCATCCTGTCGGGGGCGATGGATCCCAATGGCGGCGAGATCCGGGTGAATGGCAAGCCTGTACATTTTCACGAGCCCAACGATGCCCGCGCGGTCGGGATCGAAACGATCTATCAAACTCTGGCGCTGGCCGATCATCTGGACGCGCCGACCAATCTGTTTCTGGGCCGCGAGCTGAAAACCCGTTTTGGCAATCTCGACGATGCCCGGATGCTGGAAGCCGCCCGCGAGGTGATCGCCCGGCTCAACCCGAATTTCAAAAACCTGCGCGACCCGGTTTCGCGTTTGTCCGGCGGTCAGCGGCAGGTGATCGCGATTGCCCGCGCGATCTATTTCGACACCAAGGTGTTGATCATGGACGAACCGACAGCAGCGCTTGGCCCGTCGGAAACCGCGATGGTCGCCGATCTGATCCGCCAGCTTCGCTCTGAAGGGATCGGGATCTTCCTGGTCAGCCACGACATGCACGATGTGTTCGAGCTCTGCGACCGGGTTGTGGTAATGAACAAGGGGCGTCTGGTCGGCGCCCATGGAATCGATGAAGTTACCAAAGACGATGTTCTGAGCCTGATCGTGAAGGGCGAGCTGCCCGCCGACTGGTCGGCACGCAATCTGGCGGAGGCAATGGAATGACCGAAACAATGATGTGCGGCGTCTGCGTTGAACCGGGCCAGTTCGAGATTCAGCCGCGCCCGCTGCCCGACACTGCCCCCGAAGACTGGGTGTTGATCGACATTGCAGCCATCGGCATTTGCGGTACCGATTATCATATCTTCGAAGGCAAGCATCCCTACTTGAACTATCCGCGGGTGATTGGGCACGAATTGTCGGGCTATGTGGCCAGCGGGCCAAATACCGGGCAGCTGGTGGTGGTCAATCCCTACCTGTCCTGTGGCACCTGCCGGGCCTGTCGCCGTGGCAAGCCGAATTGCTGTTCGTCGATCGAGGTGCTCGGCGTTCATCGCGATGGCGGCATGTGCACGCGGATCGCGGTGCCGGAAAGCAATCTTTACCCCGCCACCGGGCTGACCCCGCAACAGGCTGCAATGACCGAGTTTCTGGCCATTGGCGCCCATGCGGTGGCGCGGTCGGGCACCGGCAGCGGCGATGTGGTTCTGGTCACCGGCGCCGGGCCTATCGGCATCGGCGCGGCGCTGTTTGCGCGGCTGGCCGGGGCGGAAGTGCATCTGATGGATCTCAGCGACGAGCGCCTGCGTCTGGCGCGCGAGCTGTTCGGCTTCGAGCTTCAGCACAAACCGGGCGACGATATCCTGACCGGCGATCTGGCCGAAGGCTTCGATCTGGTCTTCGATGCCACCGGCAACACCCGCGCCATCGAAGCCGGGTTCCCGCTGCTGGCCCATGGCGGCAGCACGGTTCTGGTGAGTGTGGTCAAGGACGACATCACCTTTGCCGATCCGGAATTTCACAAACGCGAAGCCCGGATCATCGGCAGCCGCAACGCGCTGAAATCCGACTTCGATCATGTGATGGAGGCGATGCGCACGGGCGCCATCCCGACCGACGCGCTGGTTTCCGGCATCGTGCCGCTTTCGGAATTGCCAACGCGCTTTCCGGAACTTGTTGAAGATCGCGACCACATCGTGAAGATACTTGTGACACCATGACCTCAGCATCATCGCATAACGGACAGGCCGCCCTTCGCCTGCATGACACGGACAACGTGATGATCGCGCTGCACCCGATTCCGAAAGGGGCGGTGCTGATCGGCAACGTCACGGCCGCAGAAGACATTCCTGCCGGGCACAAGGTGGCCATCACCGCCGTGCCGCCGGGTGCGCCGATCCTGAAATACGGCCAGATCATCGGCGCGGCGAGTGCGGCGATCCAAGCTGGCGAGCATGTGCATGTGCACAATCTCGGCATGGGGGAATATCGGCAGGATTACGGGTTTGGCAGCGCGGCGAAGGCCCTGCCCCCGGCGCAGGATCTGGCCACGTTTCAGGGCTTTCATCGCGAATCCGGCCGTGTCGGCACCCGCAACTATATCGGCATTCTGACCTCGGTGAACTGCGCCGGATCGGTGGCCCGCTTCATCGCCGAAGAGGTTGATAAGCAGGGCTGGCTGGCCGATTTCCCCAATGTGGATGGTGTGGTTCCCATCGTGCACGGCACCGGTTGCGGCATGTCGGGCAAGGGCGAAGGCTACGAAACCCTGTTCCGCACCCTCGCAGGCTATGGCCACAGTGCGAATTTCGGCGCGATCCTGATGGTCGGTCTGGGCTGCGAAGTCATGCAGATCCCCGATCTGATCGACCGCAAAGCGCTGAAAGACAGCGCGCGCTTTCGCTACATGACGATCCAGCAAAGCGGCGGCACAAGGGCGACCATCGACAAGGGCGTGGCGATCCTGCGCGAGCTGGCTGCGGAAGCCAACAAGGCCCGCCGGTCAGAAGCCCCCGCCTCCAGTCTGGTTCTCGGGATGCAATGCGGCGGCTCGGATGGATATTCCGGCGTCACCGCAAACCCGGCGCTGGGGATGGCGTCGGATTTGCTGGTGCGTCACGGCGGCACCTCGATCCTGTCGGAAACCTCCGAAATCTACGGCGCCGAACATCTGCTGACCTGCCGCGCGGTTGACGAACCGACCGGGCGCAAGCTCGTCGATCTGATCGAATGGTGGGAAGATTACACCGCCCGCAATTTTGGCGAGATGGACAACAATCCCTCGCCCGGCAACAAGCGCGGCGGCCTGACCACGATCCTTGAAAAAAGCCTTGGCGCCGTGGCCAAGGGCGGGGTCGCGCCGCTGGCCGGGGTTTACCGCTACGCCGAGCCGATTGATCGCTCCGGTTTTGTGTTCATGGACAGCCCGGGCTATGACCCCTGCTCGGTCACCGGGCAAGTTGCCTCGGGCGCCAACCTGATCGCCTTCACCACCGGGCGCGGCAGCGTGTCGGGCTATCAGCCGGTGCCCTCGATCAAGATCGCTTCCAACCCCGATCTCTGGCGCCGGATGGCTGCCGATATGGATATCAATTGCGGCGACGTGCTCGAAGGCGCGAGCCTGCAGGACAAGGGTCAGGAAATCTTTGACCTCATGCTGAAAGTGGCCTCGGGCGAGCAAACCAAGAGCGAGGCGCAGGGCTTTGGCGGGGTCGAATTCGTGCCCTGGCAAATCGGCGCAGTGATGTAGGCCAACCGGGAAATGACGATGCAACGAATGGCGATGGTGATCGGCGTGAAAGCCGAGAAACTCGACGAATACAAACGCCTGCACGCGGCGGTCTGGCCCGATGTTCTGGCGCAAATCGCCCGTAGCAATATCCGCAACTATTCGATCTTCCTGCGCGAGCCGGAAAACCTGCTCTTTGGCTATATGGAATATCACGGCGCGGATTTTGCCGCCGATATGGAAGCCATGGCGGCCGATCCGCGCACGCAGGAATGGTGGCGCCTGACCGACCCGTGCCAGTCGCCGCTTTCCACCCGGGCCGAGGGCGAGCACTGGGCGACAATGCAAGAAGTGTTTCATGTGGATTGAGGAGTGAAGCCGTGAACAGACTAGCCGGAAAAACAGCGCTGATCACCGCCGCCGGACAGGGCATCGGGCGGGCGACGGCCGAGATGTTCGCCGCCGAAGGCGCGCAGGTTTTTGCAACCGACATCAACGACGCCGCCCTTGCTTCGCTTGCGGGGATCGACGGCATCACCGCGCTGAAGCTCGATGTAACCGACGCCGCTCAGGTGGCCGAGGTCACTGCCGCCTGCGGAACGCCCGACATCCTGTTCAACTGCGCAGGCTATGTGCATTCCGGTAATGTGCTGGAATGCTCCGAAAGCGATTGGGATTTTGCGTTCGATCTGAACGTGAAGGCGATGTATCGCCTGATCCGCACCCTTCTGCCGGGGATGCTGGAAAAGGGCGCTGGCTCGATCATCAACATGTCGTCGGTTGCCTCGTCGATCAAAGGCGTGCCCAACCGCTTTGCCTATTGCGCGTCGAAAGCCGCTGTGATCGGGATGACCAAAGCCATCGCCGCCGATTTCGTCACCCAGGGCATTCGCTGCAACGCGATCTGCCCCGGCACAGTCGACAGCCCCAGCCTGCACGATCGGTTGCGCGCTACCGGCGACTACGATACCGCATTGGCACAATTCATCGCCCGTCAACCGATGGGACGAGTTGGTCGGGCCGAAGAGATTGCCGCTCTGGCAACCTATCTTGCGTCCGACGAAAGCGGGTTCACCACCGGCCAGACCCATATCATTGATGGCGGCTGGGCAATTTGAGGATGATCCAATGAAACTTCTGCGTTTCGGCCCGTCTGGGGCAGAGAAACCCGGCATTCTCGACGATCAGGGCGTGATCCGTGATCTGTCGGGTGTCGTTGACGATATCGCTGGCGATGTGCTCAGCCCCGCCGGGCTCGACAAGCTGCGCGGGCTCGATCTGGCCACGCTACCCGCGGTGGGCGAAGATCAGCGGATCGGCCCCTGCGTCGGGCGCACCGGCAAATTCATCTGCATCGGCCTCAACTATGCCGACCACGCTGCCGAAAGCGGCATGGATGTGCCGCCGGAGCCGGTGATCTTTGCCAAATACACCTCGGCCATCTGCGGCCCGAATGACCCGATCATCATCCCGCGCGGCTCTGAGAAAACCGACTGGGAAGTCGAGCTCGGCTTTGTCATCGGCAAGCCGGCCAAATACGTCTCTGAAGAGGATGCGATGGACTACGTTGCGGGCCTGTGCCTGATCAACGACGTGTCAGAGCGCGCCTATCAGATCGAGCGCTCGGGCCAGTGGTCCAAGGGCAAATCCTCCGACAATTTCGGGCCGACCGGCCCGTGGCTGGTCACGCTGGACGAGGTCGAAGATCTCGACAACCTGAATATGTGGCTCGACGTGAATGGCGAGCGGATGCAGGACGGTTCGACCGCCACGATGGTCTACAAGATCCCGTTCCTTGTCAGCTATCTGTCGCAGTTCTTCACCCTGCAACCCGGCGACATCATCTCGACCGGCACCCCGCCGGGCGTGGGTCTGGGGATGAAACCGCCGCGCTATCTCAAACCGGGTGATGTGGTTGATCTCGGCATCGACGGGCTCGGCACGCAGCATCAGGCCGTGGTCGCCGACATCTGATCCGGCATGACTATCGTGAGGCGGGCCGGTTAGGCCTGCTTCACCGGCTTTGCCGATTTCCTCAGCCATGAAATAAACGTTCGGGCGCCTGGCGACAGCACGCCCGGACGGGTGACGATGTAATAGCCCAGCCCTTCCGGATCGCCCTCATAGAGCGTCACCAGCTGGCCCGAGGCCAGATCGGGGCCAACAAGGGTGCGCGATTGCAGCGACAGGCCCAGCCCGGCACGCACCGCACTGACCACCAGCCCGTTATTCGCCATATCCTGCGCGCCAAGCTTTTCAAAATCGATCCCGATCGCCCGGCCCCAGACCTGCTGTTCCAGCGAGGCGGCAGAAAAAAACCAGTCATGCGCATTGAGCTTGCCCAGCTCTTCAAGGCTCTTGGCCTTGGTGTAATTGGGCGAGGCAATCACCACGAAGCGGCTTACCGCCAGCGGCTCCACAAGATGGCCGGACCATTCCCCATTGCCAAAGCGGATGGCCACATCAATCCCGTCGCGGCGCATGTCTGTAAGTGTTGTCGTGGGCACCATCCGGATTTCGATATCGGGATGCGCGGTCCAGAACTGCCCGATCCGCGGCATCAGCCAAACCTCGGCGAAGCTGGGGGTCAACGACACCGTTACGGGACGCCGGGCAGTGCGGCTGAGAATGCTGGAAACGCCTTCGTCGATCCGGTCGAACCCCTCATTCACCGCATCGGCCAGCTCATAACCCGTTGTAGACAGGCGCATCGCCTGCCCGTCGCGGGTGGCGAGGGTTTCGCCAAAGAAATCTTCCAGCGCGCGCAGATGCTGAGAAATCGCGGCATGGGTCACGTTCAACTGGCGGGCCGCCGCCGAAAGCGACCCGGTCCGCGCCAGGGCATCGAAGGCCCGCAGCGCCGCAAGCGAAGGTAAACGTGACCAATCCATGAGTAAATGTTAGCACAGCTTACAATATAAAAACTATAGAAACTTCGTCGAATCGCATCTTGGGTTCATAGAGGACAAGAACCAGAAACGCAGGAGGCAGCTATGCTCGGTATCATGAACGCAGTTTTTCACGTCGCGACCCTCGATATTGACGTGAAACCGTCCAGCTATCAGCGGGAACGTGTGCTTCGCCGGTCGGAGGCGCTCCGCCTTGAGCGCGAAGAACGCGACCTCATGCGCCACCTTCACTACCGGGCCCTGATGTAAGTTAACCTGCTATTAACCACGAAGTAAGAGCAGGATCAGGCGAACTCCCAACTAAAACGGCTGTAGCAGGCGCCCCTGCTGCGGCCGTTTTTTTGGCTGATGCGGGCGGGTCACGCCAGATCGTAGCGTTTGCGAATGCGGTCAACGAGGGTGCCATCGCTCAGCGGCACCGCATTCAGCCGGTCGAAATCCTGAAATCCCATCTTTGAATAATAGCGCAGGCCCGGCACGTTATCGGCGCGGATCGTGGCGTCGATCGCCACCACGCCCACTTGCCTTGCAATCTCCCGCGTAACCGCAAACATCGCCCGCCCCACGCCTTTGCCCTGCCCATGCGGCTGCACAAAGCTGCCAATCACCGCCCAGTCGCCCGGCAGCTTTCCGTGGCCATTATAGTCGGGATCACTCCAGACCAGCGATTGAAAGCCCAGTAGGGTGTCACCCTCCCAAGCCGTCACGCAGGAAATGTGGTGCGGCGGCGCGATATAGTGATGCAGCATCCGCGCGGCATCGAAGCCATTGCGATGCGCGGTGGTGCTGCCCTCGGCAATAATCGGATTGATCAGAGCGCTCATGGCGTCGGCATCTTCGGGCATGGCTTGGCGCGTCAGAACAGCACTATTTCACCTCAATCCAGATCAAATCTCATCGTAAGTCTGACCTCATCGGCCTGCCACAGACGAAAGCCGTGGCTTTGATAATAGATGCGCGCCCCGTCGTTTTCGGTCGAAATCTCGGCGTCGATCCAGGCATAGCCAAGCCGCCTCGCACTCTGTGCGGTGGCCTCAAACAGCTTCGATCCTGCCGCCACCCGATCCCGCCGCTCGGCAAGAAAGGTGGCGATCTCACAGATGTCTGACGGCCCAGCTTCGCTTGGACCGATCCATTGAAACCCGATAGCCTCGCCCGTTTCAATCTCGGCCAAATGCCAGGCGGAATAGGCCGCGCCCGCATCCATCAAGGCACCGAGGCTTTCCGCAGGTGTATGTCCGGTGATCAGCTCGGCCAACTGCCGGATATCGGCGCGGGTGGCAGAACGGACCAAAACAGACACTATTTCAGCTCGTTTAGCAGGGTTTCGTGCCGGGCAACGAAATCGCGGCGCACCTCGATGGGCGGGCGCAGCCGGATTTCGACGCCTTCGATCAGCGCTGGGTCGGGCCTGCCGAAAAACTTGTTGCTCTCAGCCTCGGCAAAACCTGCAATCTGCGTAGCCTCCAGCCAGGCGGAAATATGGTCGGCTTTCTTGATCGCCTTTTTCACCGCCACCGGCACCTGCGCGGGCAGGCCGAAGCGGATGTGAATGGCGGCCATCAGCCGGTCATCCAGCTCGCCATAGCCGGGGCCAACGGCGGCCTTCACCGGCGAAATCATATCGCCGATCACATATTCCGGCCCGTCATGCAGTAGCGCGGCAAGCCGCCATTTGGCCGGGGCGCCGGGGTTCATTTTCGCATAAAGCGCTTCGACCAGCAGTGAATGCTCGGCCACCGAATAGGGCCAATCGCCGATGGTCTGACCATTCCAGCGCGCCACGAAGGCAAGGCCGTGGGCGATGTCTTCGATCTCGATATCCATCGGTGTTGGGTCGAGCAGATCAAGCCTGCGCCCCGACAGCATCCTTTGCCATGCCCGTGCGGCCAATTTCGCCTCCTGATCTCGATCCCCGACCGGTCGGAATTGGCATGAGCTTTGCGTGGCTGTCAACGCGGGCGTCGCCCGACCGGGTGGCTCCGCGATGCCTTCGATCCATAAAAACGGCGGGCCATGAATGCGATGCAAACACAGCCCGCCTGGGGACGTTCCAATTTCGTACCGTCAGGCCCCGAGAGGCCTGATAGCCATTACATCCTCAGACCGATGCGTCCATCCGTCTGGCCCGCCCACATCCTGTTCAAGATGGCGTTTGGCTCAATCATATGACCCAGCCCGCCGATACCCGAAATCGTCACCTTCTGGCCCGGTCTCATGTCGGATGACATGAGGTCCTTGTAGATGATGATCCCGGCAGAACGTACCGGCGCGGCTGGGCCAATCTCTTGCCCGTTGGGCAGTATGCCTACGCTGTTCGGATGGGCCTGCCTGACGCAAAGATCCAGCCCCTGCCCGAAACCAGGCCTGTTAGCCTTCATCGTTTCTGGAAGAGACATGGCCAGGCCTTTCGTCCGAATGCTTCCGGGGCGATTGCTATGCCGCGCCCTGTCGTCGCACTTTGATATGGCTCAATAACTAGCCTGCCGATTGGGCATGGCCGCTATGCGTGTTTTGCAGGGCCGAAAGGGCTGATACATTGCCTGTTAACCGCGTCGATGGTAACCCCACGCGCAAAGCCAATTACAGGAGGCGCCCCGGTGACCCAGGATTATATCGTAAAAGACATTTCGCTCGCCGATTTTGGCCGCAAGGAACTCGACATTGCCGAAACCGAAATGCCGGGTCTGATGGCGCTGCGCGAGGAATACGGCACCACGAAGCCGCTGAAAGGCGCGCGCATCGTCGGCTCGCTGCACATGACCATCCAGACCGCTGCGCTGATCGAAACGCTGGTCGTCCTGGGTGCCGATGTGCGCTGGGCCTCGTGCAACATCTTCTCGACCCAAGACCATGCCGCCGCTGCCATTGCCGCCGCGGGCGTGCCGGTTTTCGCCATCAAGGGTCAGTCGTTGGAAGAGCACTGGGATTACCTCGACCGCTCGTTCCAGTTCCCCGACGGCGCCAACATGATCCTCGACGATGGCGGCGACGCCACGCTTTACGTGCTGCTGGGCGCGCGCGCCGAAGCGGGCGAAGACATCATCCCGGTGCCGGGCTCTGAAGAAGAAGCGGTGATCAAGGCGCAGATCCAGAAGCGCATGAAGCAAAGCCCCGGCTGGTTCACCAAAACCCGCGACGCGATCAAAGGCGTTTCGGAAGAAACCACCACCGGCGTGCACCGCCTCTATGAGCTCCACAAGACCGGACAGCTGCCCTTCCCGGCCTTCAACGTGAACGACTCGGTCACCAAGTCGAAATTCGACAACAAATATGGTTGCAAGGAATCGCTGGTCGATGGCATCCGCCGCGCCACCGATGTGATGCTTGCGGGCAAGGTGGCCGTGGTCTGTGGCTATGGCGATGTGGGCAAGGGCTCTTCGGCCAGCCTGCGTGGTGCGGGCGCTCGTGTGAAGGTCACCGAAGTTGATCCGATCTGTGCGCTCCAAGCTGCGATGGACGGGTTTGAAGTGACCACGCTGGAAGATGAAGCGGCCAGCGCCGATATCTTTATCACCACCACTGGCAACCGCGACATCATCCGCATCGAGCATATGCGCGAGATGAAGGACATGGCGATCGTCGGCAATATCGGCCATTTCGACAACGAAATTCAGGTCGCCGCGCTGAAGAACCACAAATGGACCAACATCAAGGATCAGGTCGACATGATCGAGATGCCCTCGGGCAACAAGATCATCCTGCTTTCCGAAGGGCGTCTCTTGAACCTCGGCAACGCCACCGGCCATCCGAGCTTTGTGATGTCGGCCTCGTTCACCAACCAGGTTCTGGCGCAGATCGAGCTGTTCACCAAGGGTGAGGACTACAAAAACGAAGTCTACATCCTGCCCAAGCATCTCGACGAAAAAGTCGCCCGGCTGCATCTGGCCAAGGTTGGCGCCAAGCTGACCACGCTGCGCCCCGAGCAGGCCGCCTATATCGGCGTTACGGTGGAAGGCCCCTACAAGCCCGATCACTACCGCTACTAAGCTTGTATGGCTGTGAGATTTGGCCCGGCGACGATGAGTCGCCGGGTTTTTCTTTGCAATTTTCCGCCCCGCCTCTACGATTCGTGTGACTTTGGGAGGGGCTGATGGGCAAGCGTGCAGCACTCATCGAAAAATACGCGCGGGACCTGCGCGAAAAATGCGGCACCGAACCGAATATGGCGCTGCTGACCAAGATCACGTTGGGCTGTGGCCCGGCGCTCTATGAACCCGGTGGCGATGTGCTGGCAGACAACGATTCGGCCGAGCTGGAGCATCTGCGCCAGGCCTTTCTGATCCGCAAGCTGGGCCTTGCCGATGGGCCCGGACTCACGGCTGCAATCGATGCCGCAATCGAGATCTATGGCCGCGCCGAAACCCCCAAATTCAGGCCCGTAATCTATTACCTTTTGGTGCGTCAATTTGGCAAAGAAGGCCAATATTTATAACAGGATAAGGGGCGTAAGACCCTGTTCAGGTTAACGGCTCCGGCGTTGAAGAAAATTGTCGTCATCCTATCGTTGCGCCGCACGAAAACGTCCCATAATGTCAGAGCTAGGCCAGGATGGTCAGACCTCTTCAAAGAACACGTGTGGTGCTGAGGGAGCACGTGGGGTGGAAGGAGGGTTCTGATCCGGTCGGAACCCTCCTTTTTTATTTCAGAACAGCGTCAGAACCACACCGATGATGGTGCAGCCGAAAACGGCGTAGCCGCCATCAATCAGGGTGAGCGTGAAGGGTCGCATCGCATAGGCGTTGTTGATCATCACCCAGGGCGCGATGAAGAACAGCCCAACGCCGAGGCCCGAGACCAGACCCGTGCCCAGGCTGGTGATCCCCGACATCGCAAAGACATGCCGCATCATCCCCGCCACCAGCACCATCGCAATGGCCGAGAGCAGAAACGGCAGCGGGCTGGAGCCGTTCTTGGGCCGCCCGTTCTCGTCGCATTCAATGCCCGAAGCCGCCAGCCAGGGCTTTGACAGGGTCATATACCAGATGGCGCCAAACACCCACGCTCCCGCCGCGGCGACCAGCACGTTGATGATTTCCATGATTTCCTCCCGATACTGTGGCGTTTTGTCGCACTATGCCGGAGGAGAGCTGTTTTCCCTAAGGGTTTTCACCCGCGAGATCGAGCACCGTCGCCCATTCCTCGGGGCTGACGGACTGCACGGACAGCCGCGAATTGTTCACCAGCACCATCCCGGCCAGTCGTGGATCGTCCTTGCACATATCGAGCGTCACCGGGGCAGCCAGCGGGCGAACGGATTTGATGTCCACGCATTCCCAGCGCGGATCGTCGGATTTGCTGTCGGGATGCACCTCTTTGCACACCTCAACGATGCCGACGATGCGCTTCTCGTTCACCGAGTGGTAGAAGAAGCCAAGATCCCCCAGCTTCATCTCACGCATATTGTTGCGGGCCTGATAGTTGCGCACGCCGTCCCATTCTTCGCCAGCCTCACCCTTGGCGAGCTGATCATCCCAGCCCCAGGTGCCGGGTTCCGATTTGAACAGCCAGTAGCGCATCAGCCGATGACCTTTTTGAAGGCCTCGATGCGGGTCTTGGTGAACAGCCCGGCCTGCGCATAGGGATCGCCTGCCGCCCAGGCTTCGGCATCTTCGCGGGTCTCGGCAGGGATCAGCACCAGCGAGCCGCTCATATTACCCTCGGCATCCAGAAACGGGCCGGCCAGCGTGGCTCCGGTTTCGGCCAGATAGGCAAGGTGCTTGTCACGGTTGGCTTTGCGAATCTCAAGCGCGCCGGGTTTGTCGGTGCAGATAATGGCGTACATTCATTCCTCCTTCAGGGGACGCGAGAGCAGCAGATCAACAGCCTCTGCCACGGTGATGGAGCCGTCCACGAGCGCTACGACCATATCGGCGATGGGCATAGACAGATCGGCGTTTTGAGCCGCAATAGACACGGCTTTGGCGGTGGCGCGGCCCTCGATGGTCACCCCGTCCGCGCCGTGCTCGCCCCGGCCAAGCGCGAGGCCAAAAGCATAGTTGCGCGATTTTTCCGAGGTGCAGGTCAGAACCAGATCGCCAAAGCCCGACAGCCCGGCCAGCGTTTCCGCCCGCGCGCCGCGCGCCTGGGCAAATCGGTTCATCTCGGCGTAGCCCCGGGTTACCAGCGCCGCGCGGGCGCTTTCGCCCAGTCCGGCTCCGATGGCGATGCCGCAGGCGATGGCCACGACGTTTTTCAGCGCGCCGCCCAGCTCGACCCCGATCATATCCGTGCTGCGATAGAGCCTGATATTGCCTGTACTCAGCGCATGTTGCAGCGGTTCGGGATTGTCGGCTGCAATCGTCAGCGCGGTGGGCAGACCGGCGGCAATATCCACGGCAAAGCTCGGGCCAGACAGGATGGCGGGTGTGGTGCCGGGGCAGATCCCGGTGATGATCTCGGCAGCCCCCCGGCCCGAGGCCATGTCGATCCCCTTTGCGCAGGATACCAGCACTTGCTGGTGAAACAGAGACTGATTTTCGGTCAGAAACCCGGCCAGCCGTTGCAGCGGCAGCGCCAAAAGGATGATCTCGGCCTTGGTGGCCTCAGCCAGATCGCCGGTCACGCGCAGGCTGTCGGGAAAGCGCTGCCCGGGCAGGCGCGTCGGGTTTTCGCGCCGGGCTTCCATATCGCCCGGATCGCGGGCCCAGAGGGTCACATCGCGCCCGTCCAGCCCCAGCGAAATCGCCAGAGCGGTGCCAAAAGCCCCCGCGCCCAGAACCGAGATCGTGCTCATGCCTTGGCCCCCTTCTTGCCCGATCCCAGCAGCGCCGGGCTGGTCTGGTCCAGCGGCCAGCGCGGCCGGGCGGCAAGGCTCATATCGTCGCGCTCACCAGCGCGAAACCGTTCAATCCCCGCC
This sequence comes from Paracoccaceae bacterium, assembly GCA_050288685.1. GTDB lineage: Bacteria > Pseudomonadota > Alphaproteobacteria > Rhodobacterales > Rhodobacteraceae > Sinisalibacter. The sequence continues at coordinate 338,801 of JBNKEH010000009.1, forward strand.
CAAGCGACCATCGCGGCATTGTCGGTGCACAGTGCCATCGGCGGGGCCAGGAAGGTGGCGCCAAATTCGGCGGCAACAGTCTCTAATGCCCCTCGAATGGCCATATTGGCCGAGACCCCGCCCGCCACGGCAAAGCTCGGCTGCGCCGGGGCCAGAGCCATATATTCGCTTAGCGCCCGGCGGGATTTTTCGGCCAGAACATCGCTGACGGCAGCCTGAAACCCGGCGCAAAGGTCCGCGCGGTCTTGTACGTGCAGCCCGCCATGCTCAGCCACAAGCTGATCGCGGCTGCGCAGAAGTGCGGTTTTCAGCCCGGAAAAGCTCATATCGCAGCCCGGACGATCCAAGAGCGGCCGGGGCAGTTTAAACCGTTTTGCGTCGCCCTTCTGCGCCTCGGCCTCCACATAGGGTCCGCCCGGTTGCGGCAGGCCAAGCAGCTTGGCGGTTTTGTCGAAGGCTTCGCCCGGCGCATCGTCGATGGTGCCGCCGAGCCGGGTAAAATCGTCGAGCCCCTTCACCAGCAGAAACTGGCAATGCCCGCCCGAAACCAGCAGCATCAGATAGGGATAGGCGATCTCATCGGTCAGGCGCGGGGTCAGGGCGTGGCCCGCGAGGTGATTGACCCCGATCAGCGGCAGCCCGGTGCTTGCGGCGATACCTTTTGCCAGCATCACCCCCGCCAGCACCCCGCCGATCAGCCCCGGCCCGGCAGTCACGGCGATGGCGTCAAGGTCGGAAAGCCCCAGCCCGGCGGCTTGCAGCGCCTCTTCGGCGCAAAGGTCGAGCTTTTCGGTATGCGCGCGGGCGGCAATCTCGGGCACGACGCCGCCAAAATCTGCGTGCAGCTCGGTCTGGCCCGCAACCACCGAAGCCAGAATCTCGGGCGCCGCGCCGGGCTGATGCCGCACGATGGCGGCGGCGGTATCGTCGCAGCTGCTTTCCAGCCCCAGAATGGTGATCGTCTTGCTCATGTTGCGCCAGTTGCGATGAGGGTCACGCCGGGGTAACACCGCCGAAGGCCCCAGACAATCCCGCGAGGCAGAGAGGATGTCCATGCCGACGCTCGTGCTGACCAGACCCGAGGCGCAATCGCGTGCGATCGCGGCGGCGCTGGGCGATGGCGTGGCGGTGGTGATCTCGCCGGTGATGCAGATCGTCGGCGCTGGTCCCGCGCCGGATCTCGCCCCCTATCGCGGGGTGATCCTGACTTCGGCCAATGCCCTGCCTTTCGCCCCCGATCTGAGCGGAAAGCGTGTCTATTGCGTGGGAAAACGTACCGCAGAGGCGGCGCGCGCGGCGGGGGCCGAGATTGCCCTCGTGGCCGAAGACGCCGAGGCGCTGCTGGCGCAAATCCCCGGCCCCGGCCCACTGATCCATCTGCATGGCGAACATGTGCGCGGAGATCTGGCCAAAAGGCTGAATTCAGGCGGAATAGAGACAGATGAGGCGGTGATCTACCAGCAAAAAGCGCTGGCGCTGACCGATCAGGCGCGGGCGCTGCTGGAAGGTGATGCGCCTGTGGTTTTACCGCTTTATTCGCCGCGTTCGGCCAAGCTGGTGGCGGCGGCGCTTCGCCGGGTTGGGCCGCAGGTTCACACAATCGCAATGAGCGCTGCGGTAGCAGAGGTTTGGAACACAGCCACCGGGCAACAGCCCGAGCGGCTGTCCGCCCCGACCGGCGAAGAGATGCGCGCGCGGATTGTCGCTGCCCTGCTTGGGTGAGTCGGCTTGTGGCATTCCCGGGGGGTGACTAGGTTAGGCGGGTAGGCCCCTGGTCATGCGGAAAAGTTGGGCGGAAGAGTTGGAAGGTGAAAGATGTCGAACGCACCGGAATCGTCAAAGCCAGCGGAAGAAAATCAGGCGCCCGAGGAAACCAGCGGGCCGGTTGAAGATGCCGTTGTGCTGGAAGAGCCGGAGCTGCACGACCTCAAACCCGCCGAAGACGAGGCGCCTGCCGATGAGTCCGAGGCGTCATCTGACGATGTTGCCGAGGCTTCGGAAGAGGCCCCGACCGAAGAGCCCGCGCCAGATAACCCCGCCCCTGTTCCCGCCCGAAAATCCGGCGGCGTTGCGCCTTTCGCGGGTTTCGTGATCGGCGGCATCGCGGCGGCGGCCATCGGCTTTGGTGCCGCGCGCTATGTGGTGCCCGAAGGCTGGCCCTTTCCCGGCACCGCCCCTGTAGAAGATCCCTTGCCCGGGCTGGTTGCGGCGCAGAGCGACGAGATTGCCGCGCTGAAAGCCGAAACTGCCCAGCTTGGCGCAACCCTCGCGGCCTTGCAAAACGACAGCTCTGCTGCCGATGCCCGCCAAAGCCTGTCCGAGCGCTCTGATCAGCTCGCTACCGCGCTGGCTGCGGCCACGGCCCGGCTCGACGCGCTCGACGCCCGGCTGGCGGCGGTTGAAAAACTGGCCCCGGAAGGCTCTGCCGCCGCCGATGCAGCCGCGAAAGCCTATGACCGCGAGCTGGCGGCTCTGCGCGAGATGTTCCAGGGCGAGCTGGCCAAGATCGAAGCCGCGCAAGTGGATGCTTCGACTCTCGAAGCCAATGCTACCCAAGCAGCACAGGCGGCCACCGGGCAGGCGGCTCTGTCGCGGGTCATGGCGGCGCTCGATACCGGTCAGCCCTATACCGATGCGCTCAGCGATCTCACCACCGCCACGGGCCTTACCGCTCCCGCCGCCTTGGCCGATCATGCCTCCGAAGGCGTGCCAACTCTGGCCAACCTGCAAGCGAGCTTCCCCGAAGCTGCCCGCGCTGCGCTGGATGCTGCCATTCGGGCAGGCGTGAAAGACGGCTCAATCGGCAAGGTTGAAGCCTTCCTGCGCATTCAGCTCGGTACACGCACGCTGGAACCGAAAGCGGGTGACGATCCCGATGCGGTGCTGTCGCGCGCCGAAGATGCGTTGCGGCGCGGCGATCTGAGCGGCGCGTTGAGCGAGATTGACGCCCTGCCCGAAGCCGCCCAGCCCGCGCTCGCGACCTGGAAAGCCCAGGCCGAGAGCCGCAAATCGGCGATTGAAGCCGGTGCCGCGCTCGCCCAGCAACTGAATTCGAAGTGAAGGTGATTTGATGCTCTGGTCCCTGTTCAAAATCGTTCTCTTCGTGGTGCTCGTCGCCGCAGGTGCCATTGGCGCGGGCTGGCTGATGGAAAGCGAAGGCGGCGTGCGCATTGCGATGGGCGCGCAGGAATTCAACCTTGGCCCGCTGCAAGCGGTGATCGGGCTGATCGTGCTGGTCATTGCCGTCTGGCTGCTGATTAAGCTGGTCAATCTTCTGGTGGCGGTGGTGAAATTCATCAATGGCGACGAAACCGCGATTTCGCGCTATTTCGACCGCAACCGCGAGCGCAAAGGTTATGAGGCGCTGGCCGACGGGCTGATGGCTCTGGCCTCGGGCGAGGAACGCGTGGCGATGGCGAAGGCCGCGCGGGCCGAGAAGTTTCTGCGCCGTCCGGAACTGACCAATCTGATCACCGCGCAGGCTGCCGAAATGTCGGGCGACCGCAAGAAGGCCGAAGCGACTTATAAGCGCCTGCTGGCCGATGAGCGCACCCGCTTCGTCGGCATTCGCGGCATCATGAAGCAAAAGCTTGAAGACGGCGACACTGCGACCGCGCTGAAGCTGGCCGAGAAGGCCTTTGCGCTGAAACCACGCCATGCCGAAACCGGCGACATCCTGCTGGCATTGCAGGCCACGCAGGCCGATTGGGCAGGCGCGCGCAAGACTCTGGGCGCCAAGGTCAAGGCCGGGGCGCTGCCGAAAGATGTGGGTAAGCGGCGCGATGCGGTGCTGGCGCTGCAAGAGGCCAAGGGCATTTTCGAAGAGGGCAATTCGATCCGCGCCCGCGAAGCGGCGATTGAGGCCAGCAAGCTCTCGCCCGACCTCATTCCGGCAGCAGTGATGGCGGCGCAGAGCTATATGGAACAGGACAATCCGCGCTATGCCACCCGGGTGCTCACCAAGGCCTGGCAGGTGCAGCCGCATCCCGATATCGCCGCCGCCTTTGCCGCGCTGAAACCGGAGGAAAGCCCGGAAGAGCGGCTGAAACGCTTCAAGGCGCTGACTAAGAACAATCCCGATCATCCCGAAACCCGGATGTTGCTGGCCGAGCTGAACATCGCCGCCGAGGATTTTCCCGCCGCCCGCACCGCGCTGAGCGATCTGCCCGAGGCGCAGCCGACCCAGCGGTCGCTCACCCTGATGGCCGCAATCGAGCGCGGGCAGGGCGCGGGCGATGATGCGGTGCGCGGCTGGCTGACCCGTGCGGTCACCGCCTCGCGGGGCGATCAGTGGGTGTGCGACAAGTGCAACCAGATCCATGCCGATTGGAGCCCGGTCTGCGCAGGCTGTGGGGCCTTCGATACGCTAAGCTGGAAAGAGCCCGCCGAGGGCGAGGTGAAAATGCGCGGCGGGGCCGAGATGCTGCCGCTGCTCGTCGATCTGCCGGGCGGGCCGGGCAAGGGCGAACCGCCTGACGATCTGGCGGATGCGCCTCGGGATGCCGCGAAAGCACCCACCGAACCCGCGCCGGTCGAGGCCGAAATCTTGCCGCCGCATCCCGATTATGCCGATCCGGACGAATTCGGCTCAAACGGCGCCTACAAAGGCGAAAATTAGGGCTACACACCTCGCCCGCACGGTGCTAAAGACCCGGCACCCGAAGTGCCGGATCGCGCAAGCTGTCAGGCCGGAAGGAACGGCTGAGGCCCTGATATGGCCGCAGCAAGAGAAGGATGCCGGTGTAGCTCAGCTGGTAGAGCACGTCATTCGTAATGATGGGGTCGGGGGTTCGAGTCCCTTCACCGGCACCATCCTTCTCACTAAGCCCAAAATGCAAACAACACCGGGCTCCGGTCGTCGCTGGATGAAAGTTCAGGGGGCAGGTCATACATGTGATTGGCTTGAATGAACTGAGAATCGAGTTGCAACATGACGACATCTTCTGACGACGCATTGCCGGAGCTTCAGCGTGACGTCCAACGTTTGCTGGGTCGATGTCTGCTGCGACTTCAACAGTATGAACGTCTGCTCAAAGCGATTATCGCCGAACACGAAATCTCAGGACCAGTTCATGACTTGGAGAGGATAAAGGCCGAACGCATAGCTGGTTCCGCACGCAAGACGCTTGGGACCTTGGTCGGAGAGCTCCTCGGATCATATATCGTTGCCAACCAGATCGACTCTCCTTTGGAAGCAGAAGTCGACTCCCAAGAGGCTGCCAATTCAATAAGCTTAAGGTTTCGAACCTCCTTATCGGAGGAGGATTTCGTGCGGACGGAAAATGGCCTGAAGGAGTTGGTGCTCCTGCGGAACGACTTGGTTCATCACTTCATTGAGCGGTACGACATCGGCAGCTTGGACGGATGCCGTCAGGGTCGCGAAGCCTTGGTTGATGCCTTTAGCAAGATCAATCACCACTTTGATGAACTCCGGACGTGGGCTGAAGACATGCTAAAGCTTCGCGGCCAGGCAGCACAGCTCGTCCAATCGGATGAGTTTCTTAACTTGCTCTTGAATGGCATTAATCCCGATGGGACCGTGTTCTGGCCCAACGCTGGTATTGTGCGCGTCCTGCAAGAGGCAGCCGACGAGTTAGCTGTCGATGGATGGGCAACCGTGCCAGAGGCTGTCACGTGGATTGCCGAGCGGTATCCTGAACAACGGCCGGAGAAGTATGGATGCACCAGTTGGCAGCAGGTCGTGAACGAAGCCCGCATTTTTGAACTTCAATACTTTGAAAAAGGTGGGCGGCGCACCGCATGCTATCGGAAACGGGAATAGTGTCTCTACGAGCAGCCGGAGCCCAGTAGTCTTGTCGGTTAGTAGGGAATTGGCAGGGGGGTGCACGCCAAACTTCCCCTGAAACGATCCCCTGCGCGGTGCGCCGCGTTACCGATTTCTTCCGCTCAACCGGATGATCTCGGACGCATGGCCGGTGCTTGGGGTCAGGTTACCCAGATCCGGCCATAGGGGGGCAGGGTGATGCTGCCATCGGGTGCCTGGATGGGGGCCTGGCTCAGCAGGTCGTAGAGCTGGCTGGCGCCGTGCTCGCGGAACCAGGTGGCCGAGAGGCCCATCCAGCGTTCGGTGAAGTTGAACACGCAGATCACCGGGCCGGTCGGGGCGCGGCGGGCGAAGGCGAAAAGCTCAGCATGGCCGGTATCGAGCACCTCGATCGGCACCGCGCCATGGAAGGTGGGCACCTCGGCGCGGCGGGCCAGAATATTGCGGATGCCTTCGAAAACCCGGCCTTCGGGCGTGGCCCCGCCATCCGGCAGCGCCGCCACCCGCGCCCAATCCATTATCGGGCGATGAATCCAGCGGCTGTCATGGGCGTGCTCCGGCACGTCGACATAGCTGTAATCGTTGGTCAGCGCGATCTCGTCGCCCATATAAAGCAGCGGGATGCCGCCATAAGAGGCGATCAGCGCGTGGCCCATCAGGATGCGTTGCACCGCGTGATCGATGCCCGCGCCATCGCCCGCGTCCATCGCCCGTTCCAGCCCGGCCAGCGAGGCGGTGGTGCCTGAAATCCGCTTGTCGCCGGTATTGGGGTTGTACTGGAACAGCGCCCCCTTGGCGAAGGAACCGGGGAAGATACCTTCATAGAAATCCGACAGAAACGCCCGGTGGCCAAAGCCCGATACGCCCACCGCGCCGGCATCTTCGTCGGTCACGGCCCAGCCGATATCGTCATGGCAGCGCAGATAGGTGGTGTAGGTGGCGTTGGTCAGCTGCGTCGGGAAATGCTGCCGCATCACATGGGTCATCAGCCTTGTGTCGCGCGCCGCAAGCGCCGACCAGAACTGCACCATCAGCGAATTGTGATAGGCAAGGTTGCCCTCTTTGCCGTCATGCTCGCCCCGGCCCAGATAGGGCAGCATTTCCGCCGGGCTGACGATGGCCTCTTCCAGATGAATCACCCCGGGCGCGGCAATCCGGCTGGCGGCGCGCAGGGCGTGCAGAAGCATATGCACTTCCGGCTCCGACTGGCAGCGCGTGCCCATCCGCTTCCACATGAAGGCCACCGCATCGAAGCGCAGCACGTCCACGCCCTTGCCCGCGAGCAGCAGCATCACCCGCACCATTTCGAGGAAGACCTGCGGATTGGCCCAGTTCAGATCCCATTGGTGTTCGTTGAACGTGGTCCAGACCCAGCGGTCGATATCGTCGTAATGGGTGAAACTGCCCGGCGCATGTTCGGGGAAAATCTCGATCAGCGTGGTTTCATAGGCCTTGGGCAGCGTGTCGTCGACGAACATCAGATAGTAATCGCGGTAGCGCGACTCACCGGCGCGGGCACGCTTCGCCCATTCATGCTCTTTCGCTGTGTGGTTCAGCACCATGTCGATGCACACCGACATGCCGCGGTCGTGGCAGGCCGCAATCACCGCTTCCAGCTCGTCCATCGTGCCGTAGTCGGGGTTCACCTCGGTGTAATCCATCACCGAATAGCCGCCATCGCTATCGCCGGGGCGCGGTTTCAGGCAGGGCATGAAATGCACATAGGTGATGCCAAGGCTTTGCAGGTAATCGAGTTTTTCGGTTACCATCGCCAGCGTGCCCGCAAACCGGTCGATGTAGAACACATAGCCGTTCATATCGGGCCGCTGAAACCAGTCCGGCTCCAGATCGCGCTGCATGTCGCGCCATTTCAGCGCGTCCGAGCGGCTGGCCCAGGCGTCATGTAAAATCTTGGTCAGGTCGTCGCAAAAGGCTTCATAGTCCGGGCGATGGCCGTAAAGGCGCTTCAGCATCCCAAACAGGTCATCACGGCTGCGCTCGAAGCGCAGATCAAACAAACGGTCGTTGAACGATCTTGTTTTTGCCATTTGCGGATCGAGCCTCCCTGTTTTCGACAGAACCCCGGATTGCGCCGTCTCGCAAGCCCCTGCAGTCGAGCGAATTCGACGCTGCTATCTGAGCGTGTCACGCGCCATGGTCAATCCCGCCAAAACGGCTTTGGCTCCGTCATAATGGCGCACCGCGCTTCCCTGAGCCGCGAGAGCCGCCAGATAGGGCTCCGTCGAGGTGGGTGAGCCAATCACCACCACATCGCGCCCAAGCCAATGCACCCGCGATGCCGCAAGCTCGGCCCCAATCAACAGGCCAGACAGCCGCGACCGCGCCGAAACAGGGTCTAATCCAGCCAGAATGGCTTCTGCCCGCAGGGGAAACAGCCCCGAAGCCAGCTTTTCCGGGCGGCTCATCGCCTCGGAGACTGCCTCCAGAAACGCCGCCTCGTCAAAGCCGCTTTCCGCCAGCGTCAGGCGCAAGATGGACTGGCGGCTGAGCAGCCCGAACAGCTCGCCGGTCATGAACGACATGAAGCTGATCACTTCGCCAGCCGAGATATGTGCCCATTTGGTATGGGTGCCGGGCAGGCAGAGCACGCCGTCGAAATTCGACTCCTCGGCCAGAAATCCGGCCATCTGGGTTTCTTCGCCACGCAGGATGGCCGAGGGGGTCTTTTGCGAAAGTCCGGGCAGGATATGCACCGCGATCCGCGGATCGGTCACCGGCGGGCATATCGCTGCAGAGCCGTCGAGCGGGGCGCAGGGCAGGGCGCGATAGGGGGCCATCACCCAGCCGCCCAGCGCGCCTGCAGCACCGCAAATCACCACCGGCGTGGTTTGGTCGGGGTGCAAAAACTCCCCCGCGAGGTCCAGCAGGGCCGGTTCAAAGGCATCGGGGCCGCTCAGCGCCAGAATGCCCTTATCGGCGGTCCGCTCCGCGATGATATCGCCGTCGCGCATCGCCCAGAGTCGCAGGTTGGTATTGCCCCAATCCACCGCGATCCACTCCGCTTTTTGCGTCATCCGCGCCCTCCGATCAAAAAAATTTGCACAGCGCCCAGCCTTGTCGATTTGTCGCAGGAAACGCTGTAAATTGCCTCATCTACAACCGAAATCGTTACAGGTTTACCGCCTATTTAGCTTTCGCCCCTTGCCTATTCCAGCCGAGCGTGGCGGAACTGTATGTATTGATCCATGCTTCGGACCGAAGGTCTGGCAAATTTACGCTGGTAGCGCTATCAGAACGCATTGTTGCGCTGCATCGGGAAAGGGAAGACCGTGAGAGACATGACAACAATCAACCTGACACGGGAAAGCTTTCGCAACGACATTCTGCACCACCTGAAATATGCGGTGGGCAAGGATGCCGGTCATGCGTCCAACTACGACTGGCGGCTGGCGCTTTCGCTGGCAATCCGCGACCGGATCGTCGAGCCGTGGTTCGGATCGACCAAAGATACGTGGGATCACGACCACAAACGGGTGTTCTATCTGTCGATGGAATATCTGATCGGCCGTATCCTTGAGGATGCCGCGATCAACCTTGGTCTGAAAGGCATCGCCGCCGCCGCCCTGATGGATCTGGGGCAGGATTTCGATGCCATCGCCCATGACGAGCCCGATGCGGCGCTGGGCAATGGCGGCCTTGGCCGACTCGCCGCCTGCTATATGGAAAGCATGGCGACGCTGGGCTGCCCGGGCTATGGCTACGGGCTGCGCTACGAAAACGGCCTGTTCCGCCAGCGCTTTGAAGATGGTCATCAGGTCGAAACGCCGGAAGACTGGCTGAACCAGCGCCACCCGTTCGAGTTTGAACGCCCCGAAGCCTCTTATACGATCGGCTTCAAGGGCCATGTCGAAAAGCAGGACGGCCGCTCGGTCTGGATCCCCGGCGAAACTGTGACCGCCAGCGCTTACGATATGCCGGTGGTCGGCTGGGAAGGGCGCTGGGCCAACACGCTGCGCCTCTGGGGCTCGAAACCGACGATGGAATTCGATCTCGAACGCTTCAACCGGGGCGACTACACCGCCGCCGCTGAGCCCGAGATGCTGGCGCGCACCATTACCCGCGTGCTTTATCCTGACGACACCACCCTTCAGGGCAAGGAACTGCGCCTGAAGCAGGAATATTTCATGACCTCGGCCGCTATTCAGGACATCCTGCGCCGCTACCGCGAAGCGCATGAAGACCTGACCGAGCTGCCCGATCATATCGCCATCCAGATGAACGACACGCACCCCGCCATCGCTGGGCCCGAGATGATTCGTCTTCTGGTTGATGTGCATGGGATGAAGTTCAAAACCGCGATGGACATCGCCCAGCAGTGCCTTGGCTACACCAACCACACCCTGTTGCCCGAAGCGCTGGAGCGCTGGTCGACCTGGCTGATGGGCAACGTGCTGCCGCGGCATATGGAGATCATCGAAAAGATCGATGCCGCCCATGCAAAGGCCTTCCCGGACCGTCCAGACAACACCCGGATCGTGCGCAACAACGAAGTGCATATGGGCGAGCTGGCTTTCATCATGGCCCACAAGGTCAATGGCGTGTCTGCCCTGCATTCCGATCTGGTGAAAAGCTCGCTCTTCCCCGAACTCGACGCGCTGCATCCCGGGCGGGTGACCAATGTTACCAACGGCGTGACGCCGCGCCGCTGGATGCGCATGGCCAATCCGGGCCTGTCGAAACTGGTCACCGAGACAATCGGCGGTGGCTGGGAAGCCGATCTTGACCGGCTCGACGAGCTGACCCCGCATGCCGAAGATGCCGCGTTCCGCGATGCCTTCATGGCGGTGAAGCGCGACAACAAGGTGCGCGTGTCCAACTGGATCGGCGAAAGCATGGGGATTGATATTGATCCCGACGCGATGTTCGACGTGCAGGTGAAACGGATCCACGAATACAAGCGCCAGCTTCTGAACGTGTTCCAGACCATCGCGCAATGGCACGAGATCAAGAAGAACCCCGAGGGCGACTTCACGCCGCGGGTGAAATTCTTCGGCGGGAAAGCCGCGCCGGGCTATGCGGTGGCGAAAGAGATCGTGCACCTGATCAACGACGTGGCGAAGGTGATCAACAACGATCCCGACATGCGCGGGCGTCTGAAAGTGGTCTATCCGCCGAACTACAACGTCACCATGGCCGAACGTCTGATCCCGAGCGCTGACCTGTCGGAGCAAATCTCGACCGCTGGCAAAGAAGCCTCCGGCACCGGCAACATGAAGCTCAGCCTCAACGGCGCGCTGACCATCGGCACGCTCGACGGCGCCAATGTCGAGATCCGCGAGATGGTTGGGGCCGACAACTTCTTCCTCTTCGGCATGACCGCCGACGAGGTGAAGATGCGCCGCAAGAATGTGAACCATGCGCGCGAAGCCATCGAGCATAGCCAAGCGCTGCGGGACGTGCTGCAGATGGTCGCCGAAGGCCGCTTCTCGCCCGATCAGCCCGACCGCTATCACGGTGTGGTGGATCGCGCGTGGCATCACGATTATTTCCTCGTCACCTCGGACTTTGCCGACTACCAACGGGCGCAAGCGGTTGTAGATGAAACCTATCTCGACCAGCAGCGCTGGGCGCGCATGGCGGTGATCAACACCGCGAAGATGGGGTTTTTCTCGTCTGACCGCGCAATCCGTGGTTACATGAAAGACATCTGGAGCGTCTCGTCGGCGCTGTGACTCGGGGAGGAGCCAAAGAATGCCCAAAAGACCAACCGCGACATCCGTCTTCAGGGTCTCTGATGAAGAGGCCCGGGCCATCGCGGAAGGCCGGCATGGCGATCCGTTTTCCGTTCTCGGCCCACAAGGCGGCAAGCTTGCCGTCTGGGTGCCGGGGGCGGTCAAGCTTCAGCTGAAACAGGGCCACGCCAAGCCGAAAGATCTGCTGCAGCACGAGGCTTGCCCCGGTTTCTTTGAAGGGCCGGTCGATGCCGACAAACCCTATCTTCTGATCGCCGAAAGCGCCGATGGGGTAAGCTGGGAGATCGATGATCCCTATCGCTTTGGTCCGATTCTGGGCGAGCTCGACGAATACCTGCTGGGCGAAGGCGGGCATCGGCGGATCTGGGAAGCGCTGGGCGCGCATCTGAAGACCATCGACAAGACCAAGGGTGTGCATTTCGCCGTCTGGGCCCCGAATGCTGAACGGGTTTCGGTGGTGGGCGGCTTCAACGCCTGGAACGGCACCGCCCATCCGATGCGGCGGCGTGGCGCCACCGGGGTGTGGGAAATCTTCATCCCCGGCCTCGATGTGGGCGCGATCTACAAATACGAGATCCGCGCAGTCGGCGGGCAGATCATGCCGCTGAAAGCCGATCCGGTGGGCTTTGGCTCGGAACATCCGCCCGCCACCGGCTCGGTGGTGCGCAAATCGGGGATGGATCGGGCCTGGACCGACAAGGCCTGGATGAAAACCCGCGCCGAGAAAAACAGCATCGACGCGCCGATTTCGATCTACGAGGTGCATCTGGGCTCGTGGCGCAGAACCGATAATGGCCAGCGTCCGCTCTCCTATCTCGAACTGGCCAAAGAGCTGATCGAATATGTCACCTGGATGGGTTTCACCCATATCGAGCTGATGCCGGTCAGCGAACATCCGTTTGATGGCTCTTGGGGCTATCAGCCGATTGGCATGTTCGCCCCCACTATCCGCCACGGCACCCCGCAGGAGTTTTCCGCTCTGATCGAGGCCGCGCATGAGGCCGGGCTGGGCGTACTGTTCGATTGGGTTCCGGGGCACTTCCCCACCGATGCCCACGGGCTCGGCCAGTTTGACGGCACCGCGCTTTACGAACATGCCGATCCGAAAGAAGGGTTCCATATCGACTGGAACACCCTCATCTACAATTACGGCCGCATCGAGGTGGCCAACTACCTCAAGGCCAATGCGCTTTATTGGCTTGAGGAATATCACCTCGACGGGCTGCGGGTCGATGCCGTGGCGTCGATGCTCTACCGCGATTACAGCCGCAAAGAGGGCGAATGGGTGCCCAACAAGGATGGCGGGCGCGAGAATTACGAGGCCATCGCGCTGCTGCGGGAAACCAATGTGCTCGCCTATGGCGAACATCCCGGCATCATGACCGTGGCTGAGGAGAGTACCGCTTTCGGGGGCGTTTCGCGCCCGGTCGATATGGGCGGGCTGGGCTTTGGTTTCAAATGGAACATGGGCTGGATGAACGACACGCTGGAATACATCCAGAAAGAGCCGGTTCATCGCAAATATCACCATCACGAGATGACCTTCTCGTTGGTCTATGCCTGGAGCGAAAACTTCATCCTGCCGATCAGCCATGATGAAGTGGTGCATGGCAAAGGCTCGATGCTCGCCAAGATGCCCGGCGATGGCTGGGAGAAATTCGCCAATCTTCGAGCCTATTACGGCTATATGTGGACCCATCCGGGCAAGAAGCTTCTGTTCATGGGGCAGGAATTTGCCCAGGGGCGCGAGTGGAATTACGCGGCCAGCCTCGATTGGCACCAGACCGACATTCCCGAACATCGCGGTATTCAGCTTCTGGTGCGCGATCTCAACCACATGTACCGCGCCAACCCGGCGCTGCATCTGAACGATTGCCGCCCCGAAGGCTTTGAATGGCTGGAATCGAACGATTCCGAAAATTCGATTTTCGTCTTCCTGCGCAAAGGTGCGCCCGGCGATCCGATGATCGTGGTGGCGCTGAACATGACCCCGGTCGAGCGGGTGGGCTATCGTATCGGCTTCCCCGAAGCCGGGCGCTGGAGCGAAATTCTGAATTCCGATGCCGCCCAATATGGCGGCGGTGATCGGGGCAATCTGGGTGGAATAGAGACACAACCGACAGGGTGGCACAATCAGGCCCATTCGGCCGAGGTCACGCTGCCGCCGCTTTCGGTTGTTGTCTTCCGGCAAGGGTGAGGAAGACCTGCCAAACAAAAGTCCAGCAGGACAGGAGGAGTAGGAAGAATGGTTGAACGTCTACGTCAAAGAAGGTTGTCGTCGCAGGCCATGGCCTTTGTTCTGGCCGGGGGGCGCGGCAGTCGGCTGAAAGAGCTGACCGACCGGCGGGCGAAACCGGCAGTCTATTTCGGCGGCAAGACCCGGATCATCGACTTCGCCCTGTCCAATGCGCTGAATTCCGGCATTCGGAAAATGGCCATCGCCACGCAGTACAAGGCCCACAGCCTGATCCGGCACGTTCAGCGGGGTTGGAGCTTCTTCCGGGTCGAGCGGAACGAATATCTGGACATTCTGCCCGCCTCGCAACGCATCGACGAGGTGAACTGGTACAAGGGCACCGCCGATGCTGTGCGCCAGAACATCGACATCGTCGACAGCTATGATGTGGAATACATCATCGTTCTGGCGGGTGATCACATCTACAAGATGGATTACGAGGTGATGCTGCAACACCATGTCGACAGCGGCGCGGATGTGACGGTGGGCTGTATCTCGGTGCCATTGGAAGAGGCCTCGGCCTTTGGGGTCATGGCGATTGACGAACAGGGCCAGATCACCGAGTTCATGGAAAAACCCGCCAAGCCGCCGCATATGCCGGGCGATCCCGACCATGCGCTGGTCTCGATGGGCATCTATGTTTTCGACTGGAAATTCTTGCGCGAATTGCTGCTGCTCGATGCCGATGACAGCCATTCCAGCCATGATTTCGGCAACGACCTGATCCCGCAGATCGTGAAGAACGGCAAAGCGGTGGCGCATAAATTCTCGGATAGCTGCATCCGCACCGGGCTGGAAGAAGAGCCCTATTGGCGCGATGTCGGCACGATTGACGCCTATTGGCAGGCCAGCATCGACCTGACCGATTTCGTGCCCAAGCTCGACATCTACGACCGCACCTGGCCGATCTGGACCTATTCCGAGATCGTCCCCCCGGCCAAGTTCATCCACGATGAAGACGGACGGCGCGGCGCGGCTATTTCGTCTCTGATTGCGGGCGATACGATCATTTCCGGTTCGGTGGTGAAAAACTCGCTGATCTCCACCGGCGGGCGGCTGCACTCCTTTTCCTCGGTCACCTATTCGGTTCTTCTGCCGCATACGCAGGTGCACCGTTCGGCGCGGCTGCAGAATTGCGTTGTCGATAGCGGGGTGGAAATTCCGGCTGGTCTGGTGGTCGGCGAAGACCCGATCGAAGACGCGAAATGGTTCCGTGTCACCGATGCCGGGGTTACTCTGATCACCCGCGACATGATCCTCGCGCGTGAGGCGGCTCTGGGCTAGGGACAGATCATGAAGGTTCTTTCCGTCGCGTCTGAATGCGTTCCCCTGATCAAAACAGGTGGGCTTGCCGATGTGGTCGGCGCCCTGCCTGCGGCTTTGGCCGGTCAGGGAATCGACATGCGGGTGATGATCCCGGCCTATCCGGGCATTCTCGAAAAGCTGGGTGAAACCACCGAGATTTGGGCGGATTGGAGCCTTTATGGCGGCCATGCACGACTGTTCAAGGGCGAGAGCGACGGGATCACCGTGCTCGCCCTCGACGCTCCGCATCTCTACCACCGCGATGGCGGCCCCTATGCCGGACCGGATGGCGATTACTGGGACAATCCCGAACGCTTTGCTGCGCTCTCCTGGGCGGCGGCCTCGGTGGCGCGCTCCGGGGCAGGCGATGGTTGGAAGCCCGACATCCTGCACGCCCATGACTGGCAGGCGGGCCTTGCCCCGGCCTATCTGCATTTCGATGGCACTGGCGGCGTGCGCTCGGTGCTCACCGTCCACAATATCGCCTTTCAGGGTGTCACCGGCGGCGACCGCCTGAACGCGCTGAAACTGCCTTGGCATGCCTGGACCCCGGACAAGGTCGAATATCACGGCAATATCTCGACGCTGAAGGCGGGTCTGTCCACCGCCGACGCGATCACCACCGTGTCGCCCACCTATGCCGATGAGCTGATGCGGCCCGAATTCGGCATGGGGCTTGAGGGCCTTCTGGCCGCGCGCGCCAACCAGCTGCACGGCATCCTGAACGGTGTTGATGACGCGGTCTGGTCGCCCGAGGCCGACAGCGCAATCAGACCCTATTCCGCCAAAAACATGAAACCTAAGGCCGAAAACCGCGCGGCTTTGCTGGACGAATTCGGCCTTGGTACGGTCGAGGGGCCTTTGGCCATCGTGGTCAGCCGTCTGACCTGGCAAAAGGGTATCGACCTGCTGATCGAGGCGCTGCCCGGCTTCATCGCCAATGGCGGCGGGCTGGTGCTTCTGGGCTCTGGCGAACGCGAGCTGGAGCGCGCCGTTCTCGAAGCCGCTAAGCGCTGGCCTGATCGGGTCGGTGTGCGTATCGGCTATGACGAAGCGCTCAGCCACCGGATGTTTGGCGGCGGCGATGCGGTTTTGGTGCCCTCGCGGTTCGAGCCCTGCGGGCTGACCCAGATGTATGGGCTGCGCTATGGCACGGTGCCGGTTGTGGCCGCCACCGGCGGGCTGAACGACACCGTCATCAACGCCTCGCCCGCCAGCCTCTCGGCGAATGCCGCCACCGGCGTGAGCTTCCATCCGGTTGATGGCATTGCCCTGTCCAGCGCTTTGCGCAAACTGACCAGCCTCTACGCCGACAGCCCGGTCTGGACCCGGCTGGTAAAACGCGCAATGAAAGCCGAGGTTGGCTGGGATGGTCCGGCGGCCCAATATGCAGATCTCTACAGGAGCCTTCTCGCGTGACAGCCCCGCGCCCATCTCTGACTCCGGAAAGTGTTGCCTCGCTGGAGCTGACACGCGGTCAAGCCTGGCCAATGGGGGCCACGGTTGACGAGGCGGGGGTGAATTTTGCCGTTTTCTCGGCCAATGCCACCAAGATCGAAATCTGCCTGTTCAGCGAAGACGGGCGCACCGAGCTGACGCGCATCGCGCTGCCCGAACGCGACGGCGATATCTGGCATGGCCATATCTCCGGCATCGGTCCCGGCACCTGCTACGGGCTGCGCGCGCACGGGCCGTATGACCCTGAAAACGGCCATCGCTTCAACCCGAACAAGCTGCTGATTGATCCCTATGCCCGCAAGATCGAGGGCAAGATCCGCTGGTCGCGGGCGCTGATGGGCTATCATGTCGGCTCGCCGATGGGCGATCTCAGCCTGTCCACCCGCGACAGCGCCTTTGCCATGCCGAAATGCGTGGTGATGGGCGAAGACCCCTTCGACTGGCAGGGCGATACGCCACCCAATCACATCGGCCCCGATCTGACGATTTACGAGACCCATGTGAAGGGGTTGACGGCGATGCATCCGGCGGTGAATCCGTCCTTGCGCGGCACCTATATGGGCGTTGCCTCCGAGCCGATCGTCGCGCATCTGAAACGCCTTGGCGTGACGGCCGTCGAGCTTCTGCCGGTTCACACCTTCATCGACGATCGCTTTCTCGCCGAACGCGGCCTGCGCAATTACTGGGGCTATCAGACTCTGGGCTATTTCGCCCCCGAGGCCCGCTATCTGCGCTCTGGCGATGTGAGCGATTTCAAATTGATGGTGCGCGAGCTGCACAAACAGGGGATCGAGGTGATCCTCGATGTGGTCTACAACCACACCGCCGAGGGCGATGGCTTTGGCCCCACCCTGTCGATGCGCGGGCTCGACAACGCCTCTTATTACCGACTGGCGCCGAACAAGCGCCACTACATCAATGATTGCGGCACCGGCAACGCGTTGAACCTGTCGCATCCGGCGGTGCTGCGCATGGTGATGGACAGCCTGCGCTATTGGGTCGAGGAATTCCACGTCGATGGGTTCCGCTTCGACCTTGCGGCAGCACTCACGCGCAGCGATGACGGGTTTAACAGCGGCTTTCTCGATGCGGTCCGGCAAGATCCGGTGCTGGCCCGGGTGAAGCTGATCGCCGAGCCTTGGGATGTCGGCCCCGGCGGCTATCGGCTGGGAACCTTCCCGCATCCGTTCCGCGAATGGAACGATCGCTACCGTGACGATGTGCGGGCCTTCTGGCGCGGAGACGATCACATGCTGCCCGGTCTGGCCAAGGCGATCCTTGGCTCGCCCGAGATCTTCGATCAGGCCGGGCGTTCAGCCACCGCGTCGATCAACATCCTGACCAGCCATGACGGCTTCACGCTGCACGATCTGGTTGCCTATAACGAAAAGCACAACGACGCGAATGGCGAAGGCAATCGCGACGGCCATGCCACCAACTTCTCAGACAATCTGGGGGTTGAGGGGCCAACCAGCGATCCGGTCATTCTGGCCGCCCGTGGCCGCCGCCAGCGCGCTCTGCTTGCCACGCTGTTTTTCTCGCAGGGCATCCCGATGCTGCTGTCGGGCGACGAGATCGGCAATTCTCAAAACGGCAACAACAACAGCTATGCCCAGGATAACGAAACCGGCTGGGTCGACTGGAAACATGCGGATGAAAAGCTGCTCTCCTATGTCGAGCATCTGGCCACGTTGCGCCGCCGCTTCAAGGTACTGAGCCAGCGCAATTTCCTGCATGGCCGCAGCCGTCGCACCGACGATCTGCCCGATCTGGATTGGTGGCATCCTGATGGCCGCACCCCGGTCGACAGCGACTGGCACGATCAGGTGAACGCAATCGGGGTGATCGTGCGGGCCTCGGCCGAAACCATCCGCGATTCCGGCGCGCCTGAAGTCTTCGTGGTCTACAATGCCGGTCACGCGCGCGATGTGATCCTGCCGCCGGGCAGTTGGATGCGCGTGCTGGATAGCGCCAATCCCGACGCCCCGGAGAAGGCCGTAACGAAATCCTACAAGGCCGCAGAGCAATCGGTGGTGCTCTTCGCCCATCCCGACAATAGCGAGTTGAAGAAGGAAAGCTGAATGCCGATCCTCACAGTCGAGACCAAGCCGATCGAGGGGCAGAAACCCGGCACATCGGGCCTGCGCAAGAAAACCCGCACCTTCATGGAGCCGCATTTCGTCGAGAACTTTGTTCAGGCGACCTTGCAGGCCATCGGCGGGGCGGCGGGCAAAACCTTCGTGCTGGGCGGCGACGGGCGCTATTTCTCGCCGCAGGTGGCGCAGGTGATCCTCAGGATCTGCGCCGCCAACGGTGCGCGTCGGGTGATCGTCGGGCAAAACGCCCTGCTCTCGACCCCGGCCGCCAGCCACCTGATCCGGCTGAACAAGACCGATGGCGGTTTCATCATGTCGGCCAGCCACAATCCCGGCGGGATCGACGAGGATTTCGGCCTCAAGTTCAATATGTCCAATGGTGGCCCCGCGCCCGAAAGCGTGACCGACGCCATCTATGCCGCCACGCTCGAGATCCGCGAATACCGCATTCTGGAAGCCCAGGATGTCGATCTCACCGAGATCGGCGAAACCGCGCTGGGCGATATGGTGGTCGAGGTGGTCGATCCCGTCATCGACTACGCCAACCTCATGGAAACGCTGTTTGATTTCCCCAAGCTGCGGGTGATGTTCGCGCGCGGGTTCCGCATGCGCTTCGACGCGATGAACGCGATCACCGGCCCCTATGCGCATGAGATCATCGAACGCCGCCTCGGCGCGCCGAAAGGCACCGTGGTGCATGGCACCCCGCTGCCCGATTTCGGCGGTATGCACCCGGATCCCAACCCGGTCTGGGCGCATGAGCTGATGGACGAGATGTTCGGCGCGTACACCCCCGATTTCGGTGCCGCCTCTGATGGCGATGGCGACCGCAACATGGTGGTGGGCGCGAATATCTATGTCTCGCCCTCCGACAGCCTCGCAGTGCTGGCCGCCAATGCTCATCTGGCCCCCGGCTACAAGGATGGCATCGCCGGGGTTGCCCGCTCGATGCCCACCTCGGCCGCGGCCGACCGTGTGGCGGCCAAGCTCGGTGTCGAGCATTTCCAGACCCCGACCGGCTGGAAATTCTTCGGCAATCTGCTCGATGCGGGCCGGGCGACGCTCTGCGGCGAAGAAAGCTTCGGCACCGGCTCCAACCATGTCCGCGAAAAAGACGGGCTCTGGGCGGTGCTGCTTTGGCTGAACATCCTTGCCGAACGCGATGAAACGGTCTGCGAGATCCTTGAGGATCACTGGAAGAACTATGGCCGCAACTACTATTCGCGCCACGATTACGATGCCCTGCCGGTGGATCAGGCCAACGAGATCGTTGACGGGCTGCGCGAGCGGCTGACCGATCTGATCGGTGCGCCGGTCGCCGGGCTGACCATCTCGGGGGCCGAGGATTTCGCCTATACCGATCCGGTCGATGGCTCTGTCAGTGCTCGTCAGGGGCTGATCGTCAGTTTCGAAGGCGGTTCGCGTTTCGTTATCCGGCTGTCGGGCACCGGCACTGAAGGGGCCACGTTGCGGCTCTATCTGGAACGCTACGTGCCCGGCCCGGAGGGGCTTGATGAAGAGGTTCAGTCGGCCCTTGCTCCGGTGATCGACGCCGCCGAAGCGCTGGCCAAGATCAGCGCGATCTCCGGGCGGGCCAAACCCGACGTGATCACCTGAGCCCGGCTTCGGCGACGACTGACCCACAGAGCATGACCGATACCAGCTCCAGCGTATCGCCGTCCGGGGCCGGACGGCTGGTGGCCATCGTCGTCACTTGCAACCGCCTGCCGCAGCTTCAGCAGGCGCTGGCCCGTCTTCTGGCCGCGCCACACTCGAAGCTCAGTGCGGTTGTGGTGGTCGATAACGGCTCTGACGACGCAACCCCTGCCTGGCTCACCGAGGTCCCCGAGGCGCGGCTGCATGTGTTGCGTCACGAGGAAAATCTGGGTGGTGCGGGTGGCTTTGAGGCCGGGATGCGCTACGCCATGGCGCAGCTTAGCCCCGACTGGCTCTTGCTGATGGATGACGATTCGCGCCCCAAGCCTGAGACCCTCGCTCGCTTTCACGCCCGCCCCCGCGACACTGCCGAAGGTTGGGCCGCCGCGGTCACTTATCCCGATGGCAGGCTGTGCGAGCTGAACCGTCCCTCGCGCAATCCGTTCTGGCATCTGCAGAGCTTTGTCGGGGCGCTCCTGTTCGGGCGGCGCGGCTTTCACATATCGGATGATGAGTTTACCGGGCCTCAACCCTGCCCAATCGACGTGACCTCTTTCGTCGGTCTGTTCCTGTCGCGCCGGGCCGTCGAAACGGTCGGCTATCCCGATCCGGCCCTGTTCATCTATGGCGAAGACGTACTCTACACCCTCGCCCTGCGCCGGGCGGGTGGGCAGATGAAATTCGACCCTGATCTGGGCTTTGAGCATGATTGCGCCGCCTCGCTGCCGGGCCAAAAGGCGTTTTCGCCGGTCTGGCGCGCCTATTACCACCACCGCAATCTGATCATGATCTATCGTCAGGTCTCCGGCCCGCTTTTCTGGCCGATTGTGGCTCTATTCCTGCCAAAATGGCTGTTTCTCCAACGCCGCTACGGGGCAGAGGCCCCTGCCTTCCGCGCGCTCTTGCGCCGGGCGTTGCGGGATGGGTTGCGGGGCGATACCTCGATCACGCTGGCCGAAGTGCAAGAGATCGCCCGCAGCCATCGCTAAGCCCGAAGTGTGGCTCTATTCCTTGTTAATCAGGTCGCTGTGATAGGCCTGCAGGAACAACAGTCCCAGCGTGAACGCGCCAAGCGCAACGCCCAGAACATAAGCAATAGAGACATATTGCGGGTGATAGGTGGAATAGAGCCCTTCCCGCATCAACCCGGTCAGATGCACCACCGGGTTCCACCATAGGATCGCCGCCGTTTGCGCGGGCAGATCTTCCAGCACGTAAAGCACCGCCGAGGCCAGCATCAAGGGCCGGGTGATGATCCGGTAGAACGATTGCCAGGGCGGAAACTTCCCGATCAGCAGGCAATTCAGCGTGCCGATGCCCAACCCCAGCGCCCCGGCCAGCAGCACCGCAAGCGCAATCGGGCGCATGTCGATGATCGTGTATTGCCCCAACACCAGATAGATCCCGCCAAGGATCAGGATCATCGTCAGAACATGGGTCAGAAACGCCAGCAGAAAGCGCGCCAGAATGGCATCAAGCCAGCGTACCGCCGGATAGCGCAGAAGCGGGCGCGAAAACCGGATCGCTAGGGTGACCACCTGTTCGATTGAGCGAAAAAGCGAAAACACCAGATAGCCGCTGGCATAGAACAGGATGAAGCTCTGGCCCAGCGAAGGGTGATGCACCAGCAGTGAAAAGCCGAAGGCCAGCACCACGATCACCCCAATCGGCTCGATGATCGCCCAAAGATAGCCGCCGGGCGTCCCGCCATAGCTTGTCGACATCTCGCGCAGCATCAGCGCCAGCACCACCCGCCCGGAGGCAAAGCGCCGGTTGCGCGCGCTGCCGATGGGCTCGGCCGGGCGGCTGTCGGTGGGGGTCGCGGAGTCGGCCATGCTGGGCCTCCAATTTTCTGGCAATGCCAGGTTGCATTATGTAGAACGGATCTGTTGAGTTCAAACCCGATTGCGAAAGGCAAGCGTTTGACGGGACAGAGTGAAATCGGGGATCGCCCCCCGGCCGATGCCCCTCCGAAACGCAAGAAAGCGCGGGCAGGGCATGGGGCAGACGGGGCAGAGCCCGTCGTCATCATCCGCCCGGTTTCCGGCAAGGCGGGGATGCGCGCGCGCCATTGGGGGCTGACACTGTCGTTCCTGCTCTGCGTGGCGCTGCCTTTGGCCGTGATCGGTGTCTATCTCGGGGCGATTGCCAAGGATCAATATGCCTCGACCGTGGGCTTTTCGGTGCGCAGCGAAGACCCCGCCGCGCCGTCTTCCATGCTCACCGGCATCGGCAAGTTCATCGGCAGTTCCAATGGCGGCGAGGCCGATATGCTCTACGGCTTCCTGCGCAGCCAAGACATCGTCGCGGCAATCGATGACACGCTCGATCTGCGCGGCCATTACTCGGCGCCCCATGGCGAAGATCCGTTTTTTGCGCTGACGCCCGACAGCTCCATCGAGATGCTCACCGATTACTGGCAGCATGTGGCGCGGGTCTCTTATGATCAGAGCACCGGGCTGATCACCCTGCGGGTTCTGGCCTTCTCTCCCGAGATGGCGCAAAGCGTCGCCCGCCAGATCGTCGCGCAGAGTCAGACATTGGTGAACCAGCTCAACGCCACCGCCCGGCAGGATTCGCTGCGCTATGCCGAAACCGATCTTGCAACAGCGCTGGAGCGGGTGAAGGCGGCGCGGGCGGCACTTGTGGCGTTTCGCACCCGCACCCAGATCGTCGATCCGCAAAGCGATTTGCAGGGGCGCATGGGGGTGCTGAACGGGCTTCAGCAGCAATTGGCGCAGGCGCTGATTGATCACGACCTGATCGCGCAGGATACCACCGCCACCGATACCCGCGTGGTGCAGGCCCAACGTCGCATCAGCGTTATTCAGGATCGGATCGCCGAAGAACGCCGCAATTTCTCTGAAGATACCAGCAGTACCGCAACCGGCGAAGCCTATCCGGCGCTTCTGGCCGAATATGAGCGCCTGACCGTGGATCGCGAATATGCCGAGGAGGCCTATCGCACCGCTTTGGCCGCGCTGGACATCGCCCGCGCCAATGCGGCGCGCCAAAGCCGCTATCTGGCCACTTTCATCCAGCCCACCCTGCCGCAAACCGCAGAATTTCCGCAGCGCTGGACCATGTTTGGCATCGCTGCGCTGTTTTCGTTTCTGGCCTGGGCCAGCCTTGCACTGATGTATTACGCCATCCGCGACCGGAAATAGGCCCGCGATGATCCGCTGCGAAAACCTCTCGAAAAGCTTTTCCGTGGATGGCCACCGCAAGACCGTGATCGCGCCGGTCAGCTTCACCCTGCCGAAGGGCAAATCCATCGCGCTTCTGGGGCGCAACGGGGCGGGGAAATCGACCCTGCTCAACCTGATCGCGGGCACATTGCGTCCCAGCACCGGGCGGGTGATCAGCGATGGCTCGATCTCTTGGCCGGTTGGTCTGTCGGGGGCCTTTCACCGCGATCTGACCGGGGCGCAAAACGTGCGCTTTCTGGCCCGCACCTATGGGGTAGATACAGATAATTTGATTGAATTTGTCCGCAATTTTGCCGAGCTGGGTGCGCATTTCCACGCGCCGGTCAGCAGCTATTCCACCGGCATGCGCGCGCGCCTTGTTTTCGGCGCGGCAATGGGCATTCGCTTCGATACCTATCTGATCGACGAGGTAACAGCGGTTGGCGATGCGGCGTTCAAACGCAAAAGCCGCGCGGTTTTTCTTGAACGAATCAAATCCTCTAGCGCGATCGTGGTCAGCCACAACATGCGCGAGATCCGGCGCTTCTGCAGTGCGGCGCTGGTGCTGGAAGCCGGGCAGTTGCGCTATTTCGAGGATATCGACGAGGCGATTGACGATCACGAATTTCGCCTGACCCACGAGGTTGAGCGCGGCAACAACCTATACTGAATCGAAAGCATTGTCCCCCAAACTGGAACAGTCGTCAGGGCTGGCGACTGGAGCCAGCGCAGGTCTGGTCTGGGTAGATTCGGGGCATAAACAATGCACTTTTCCGTTCGCGGCACCGTGCAAACGGGACAGGAGTCGCTTGATATAGCGATCAGCGATCTTGCGCTTTTTCAGAGCGGTGCAAGCGTCTCGGTCTTCGCCACCTCCGGCCCGAATGGCGGCCTATCGAGCTACACCCTCACCGAAACGGGCCTTGCCGCCTATGCTGACAGCGCCTTGTTCAACCCAAGCTGGGCCAGCGGCATTACCGACAGCATCGCGCTTCTCGACGATGGCTATGGCGGCGCGCGGCTGGTCTTTGGCCGGACCAGCGCCACCGGGCTGGGCAGCGTCTCGGTGGCGTCAATCGGCACCATCGGCGGGTTTGAAACCCTGACGGGCCTCTTCTCCGGGATCGACCCGCCCAGCCAGCTTGCGGCTTTCGGCAGCGATCAGATTGTCCTCGGCGGCAGTATCGGCTTTTCCGGCTACACGCTGACCGGCCTCGCGCTGTCGCAGGATTTCACCGCCACCGACAGTGCCGATACGCTCATCGCCGCAGTTTCGGCCCTCGCACTGGTCCAAGCGGGCGGCCAACCGATCCTGATCGCCGCCTCGGGCAGCGAAGACGGGATCACCTCTTATCTGCTCACCGATACCGGTCCTGTGCTGGCCGATGTCAACGGCCCCGATCAGGGGCTTGGCATCATGCACCCCACCGCGATGGCGACGGCGACCATCGGCAGCACGCCCTATCTTGTGGTCGCCTCAGCGCAAGACGCTAGCGGCGCCCTCAGCGTGTTTGAGGTTGGTAGCGATGGCAGTCTGACCGCCACCGATCATGTGCTCGATACCCTCGCCACCCGCTTTGGCGGAGTGCAGGACGTTCAGCTCGTCACCCATGGCGCCTTCACCTATGTGGTGGCGGGGGGCGGCGATGATGGCGTCAGCTTGTTCCAGCTGCTCGCCGATGGTCATTTGCAGCTGATCGACAGCATCGCCGACACTCTCACTATCGGCCTCAGCAATGTTTCCGCCATCGCCGCCACCGCCATCGGCAATACATTGCGGGTGCTGGTCGCTTCGCAATCCGAAGGCAGGCTCACCGATCTTGCCGTCGATCTCTCCGCCGAGGGCGTTCAGCACGTCGCGGGCCCGTTTGGCGATACTCTCAATGGCACCGGCCTTGACGATGTGCTGATCGGCGGCGCGGGGAATGATCAGCTGTTCGGCGGCGGTGGGGCGGACATCCTTGTCGATGGCGCCGGGCAGGATGCCCTGACTGGCGGTGCGGGTGCCGATGTCTTTGTGCTGCGCGCCGATGGCGTGGTGGATCGGGTGCTCGATTTCGACCCGACGAAAGACCTGTTCGATCTCAGCGCCTGGCCGATGTTTCACGATCCCGACAGCCTGACCATAGCCACCACCGCGACCGGCGCTACGATCATCTGGCGCGATGAAACCCTTTCGATCACCAGCCTGACCCAACAGCCGCTATCGGTCAGTCAGGTCCGCAGCGCCGTGATTCTGGGAATTGACCGGCCAATGGATCTCACTGGCCTCACCTTCCCGGATGACGGGCAATACGATCTCACCGGCACCTCGGGCGATGACGTGCTGCGCGGTGGACCGGCTGGCGAGACTATCGCCCCCGGTCTGGGCGACGATACCGTCTGGGCTGGTGGCGGCGACGACATCGTGTTTGACGGCGCCGGAACCAATACAATCCATCTGGAAGACGGCAATGATGTCTATTCCGACCGCGATGCCAGCATGGCCGGGGATGGCGATACGATCTATGGCGAGGATGGCAATGACCGGATCACCACCGGTATCGGGGCCGACACCGTGTATGGCGGCGCGGATGATGATGTGATCCTCACCGGCGCGGGCAACGATACCGTCACCGGCAATCGCGGTGCAGACTGGATCGAAGGCCAGACTGGCAATGATACCCTGCGTGGCGGCTCCGGGCGCGACTGGATCTATGGCGGCAACGGGCGCGATTACATCTTCGGCGGGCTGGGCGACGATATGCTCTATGGCAGTAACGGCAACGACCGGCTTTGGGGCGAAGATGGCAATGACATCCTGCGCGGTCAGGCGGGCGATGACCGGCTCAGAGGCGGCCGCGGCGAAGACACCTTTGTTTTTGCCCATGGCGAGGGCAATGACCGGCTCTACAATTTTCAGAAGCAACACGATCTGATCCGGCTGATCGGGATCGACCGGGGCGATGTGTCGATCTCCCATATTCAGGATGGCACCCTGATCTCGTGGCATGACGGATCGGTGCTTCTGCTCGGCATCGAACACTTTTCGAGTGATGCGATCAACTTTCTCTAGGGCCATATCGCGCCTGATCATCATCGCCTTCCAGTGTCTCGTCAGTGGATCGGCCTGCCAGATGGCGCAGGTCTCGGCGTCTTTCTGCCGTTCAACGGGCGATTCTGCTTGTAAGACAAGGCGATCAACCGAGTGGTCGTAAATTCGGCGTCGTCGGTCGTAAACCTCGGTGTCTGCCGGGCTGTCTCGTGCGAAGGCGGTTTTGACGAACAGGGCTTTTCCAAGCCGAACACAAAAGACACGACCACCGCTCTCTGCAGGGCTGCGGAGGCAATGACTAAAGGTGCCAAATGCTGCGCGAATCTGATGTTCTCTCCACGTTGATGCGTCGTAAGCCGGCTTATTCGCTGGCCCAGGATCTCTATTGCGATCCCGGTGTGTTCCGGGCCGACATGGAGCATATCTGGTACAAGGAATGGCTCTTTGCGATCCCGGCCTGCGAGATCCCCAAAGCGGGCAATTACGTTGTCCACGAGGTCGGCGCCTATTCCGTCGTGATCGTTCGCGGCAATGATGGCGAGATCCGCGCCTTTCACAATTCCTGCCGCCACCGTGGCTCGGTTCTGTGCAAGTCGAAGAAGGGCACCGGTCCCAAGCTGGTCTGCCCCTACCATCAGTGGACTTATGAGCTTGACGGCTCGCTGCTCTGGGCCCGCGATATGGGGCCGGAATTCGATGCTTCGAAACATGGTCTGAAACAGGTCCACTGCCGCAATCTGTCCGGCCTGGTCTATATCTGCCTCGCCGACGAGGCCCCGGCGGCCGAGGAATTCGCAGCGCAAATGACGCGCTATCTGGCGCCGCATGACCTTGAAAACTCCAAGATCGCCTATGAAAGCACCATCGTCGAAAAGGGCAACTGGAAGCTGGTCTGGGAAAACAACCGCGAGTGCTATCATTGCTCGGGCAATCACCCCTCCCTGTGCCGCACCTATCCCGAAGACGCGCGCGCGACCGGCAACAACTCCGTCGAAGAGGTCTCGGATGTTCTGAAACGGCATGTCGAACGTTGCGAAGCCGTCGGTGCCCCTTCCGCCTTCAAACTGTCCAATGACGGCACCTGGCGTTTCGTGCGCGTCCCGCTGCTCGGCACCGCCGAAAGCTACACGCTCGATGGCAAGGTCGCCGTGATCAAGCCGAACTCCAAGCTGCCGTTCAAGGATGCCGGATCGCTGCATCTCTTCGCTTACCCGGTGACCTGGAACCACTTCCTGTCGGATCACGCCATCGTTTTCCGCGTCACGCCGATCAGCGCGACCGAAACCGAGGTCTGCACCAAATGGCTGGTTCATAAGGATGCGGTGGAAGGTCAGGATTATGACCTGAAGCGCCTGACCGAAGTCTGGATTGCCACCAATGACGAAGACCGCGAAGTGGTCGAGAACAACCAGCGCGGCATCCAGTCGCCCGCCTATGAAGCCGGTCCCTATTCCCCGATCCACGAGGGCGGCAACATCCAGTTCACCGACTGGTATGCAAACACGATGATCCGGTCGATTACCGGCAATGCAGCACCGATGGCGGCGGAGTAGACCCATGGCATTGGACCTAGAACTCACCTCTTCCGGCGACGATGGGATCTGGACGGATTCAGAGCCGCTGGTCTGCTGTTCCGTGGTGCCCGAGGCGCCCAACACGGCCACCTTCAGCTTTGTCTCACCCTCGGGGCGGCAATTTCGCTACGAGCCGGGCCAGTTCCTGACGCTGGAACTGCCGGTGCCGGGCGGCACGGTCTGGAAAACCTACACGATTTCCTCTTCGCCGTCGCGGCCGATGACGATCGCTGTCACCGTCAAGGCCCAGGCGGGCAGCATCGGCACACGCTGGATGCTCGACCATTTGCGGCCGGGCATGTCCCTCAAGGCGACGGGACCGGCCGGTCTTTTCACTATGCCGCGTCGGGAGAAGAAGAAGTATCTGTTCATCTCGGCGGGCTCGGGCATCACGCCGTCTCTGTCGATGACCACCTACCTTTTTGACCGGGGCACCGATATCGACGTGACCTTCGTGCATTGCGCGCAGCGTCCGCAAGATATCATCGCGCGCCAGCGGCTGGAGCAGATGGCCTCGCGCGTGCCGGAGATCAAGCTGTTCTTCATCGTCGAAGAAGACGATCCCTACCGGGTCTGGACCGGTCTTCGCGGCCGGTTGAACCAGCTGATGATCGGCCTCATCGCCGGGGATTATCTCGAACGCGAGGTCTATTGCTGTGGGCCGGAATCTTTCATGGACGCGGTGCGCGAAATGCTCATCGGTCTTGGCTACGACATGGACCACTACCATCAGGAGAGCTTCGGCGCCCCGGTCAAGAAGGAAGAACAGCTTCCCGAACATGACGACGTGGTGCTGGACGAAGACGCCAAATCGAGTGTGGTCTTCACCAAGTCGGAAGTCACCGCGGATTGCCATGAAACCGATACGGTTCTGGCCGTGGCGCGGAGCAGCGGGATCGTCATCCCGTCGGGCTGCACCTTCGGTGTCTGTGGCACCTGCAAGGTCCGCAAGACCTCGGGCGAGGTCCATATGGTCCATAACGGCGGTATCTCCGAAGATGATATCGACGATGGCTATATTCTGGCCTGCTGCTCAAAACCCATCGGCGCGGTCGAAATCGACGCCTGATCTCTGCCGGTCCGTCTCGGCGGACCGGCACCATTTGCTGCTCCGTTCGCTGTGCTATTCTGCGCCCTGCGCCAGCAAAGCCCCCATGCGCTCCGTGATCCCCGGGAAGGCATGATTGGCCAGACCCCGACCCGCCCCCGGCTGCGCCCTGACAAGCGTCCCACGCGCCGCGCCATGCTGCCCGGAGGGTCCGGCCGCCCGAAAACAACAAAGGCGCCCGAAGGCGCCTTGTTATTTGGTCGGAGTGAGAGGATTCGAACCTCCGACCCCTGCCTCCCGAAGACAGTGCTCTACCAGGCTGAGCTACACTCCGACCGTGGCGGGCGGGATAGCCCAGCTTGCGGGGGTTTGCAATAGCCTATCCGCGCTCTTTTTCGCGCCGAAGCAAAGGCGATATCCGGAACGAGGCCGCCGAGGGCCCGCGCGACCTTGTGCGCATCACCGGGGTGAAGGATTTCGCCCCCAGACGGCTTTCGCGGAAAACGATATAAACCCCGCTGGCAATGATGATTCCGGCGCCAATCACGGTTTCGCGGTCGACCTTTTCGCCAAACAGCAGATAGCCGTAGATCGTCGCCCAGATGATTTGCGAATACTGCATCGGCGCCACGATAGCGGCGTCGCCATTGCGATAGGCAAAGATCAGCAGGATCCCGGCGGTGAAGGCGAAAACAGCGATGATTCCCAGCATCCCCAGATGTTCAACCGGCATCGGTTTGTAGACGAAGGCCAGAATCACCCCCATCACCACGAAGTTTGCCGCCATCGGGTAGAGCATCAGCACCGCCGTGCGCTCTTCGCGGCCGATCTTGCGCACGATGATCGAGGCCAGCGCCCCGAACACCGCCGCTGCCGCGCCGGCAAGGTGCCCAAGGCCCAGAACGGCACTGCCCGGACGCAGCACCACGATCACCCCGATCAGCCCGGCAAACACCGCCAGCAGCCGGTGAATGCCCACCTTCTCGCCCAGAACCGGGATCGACAGCAGCGTCACCAGCAGCGGCGAGGCGAAGAGCATCACATAGACCTGCGCCAGCGGCAGCACCGAAAAGGCGTAGAAGGCCGAAAACCCGGTCACCACCGCCGCCGCCGTGCGCAGCGCCGTCCACCAGGGATGGACCGGGCGCAAATGCCCCTCATTCGGGTCGCGCATCAGCATGAAGGTGACCAGCGGGAACGAGAACATCGTCGAGAAGAAGATGATCTGGAACGGCGCATAGATTGCCCCGAGGGTTTTGATGATCACGTCGTGCGTGGCGAAAATACCAAAGGCAATCAGCGCATAGAGCGGACCGGAGAGTTTCATTGGGTGATCCTTCGTCTGCTGGGCCCAATTCACCACGTAAGGCAGCCGGGGCCAAGGCGAAAAAATAAGCGCAGCCCGTAGGCTGCGCTTGGTCAGATCAGAGCGCTGACGGTCAGAGCGAGGCGTCGAGCGCCGCCAGAATCGCGGTGCCCATTTCGCTGGTGCTCACCGGCTTGGTGGTCGCGTTGCCCAGCAGGTCGCCGGTGCGCAGACCGTCGGCCAGCACTTTTTCCACCGCGGCATCCAGCCGGTCGGCTTCGGCGCCCAGATCGAAGGAATAGCGCAGCGCCATCGAGAAGCTGAGGATCGACGCAATCGGGTTGGCCTTGTTCTGCCCGGCAATATCCGGGGCCGAACCATGCACCGGCTCGTACATCGCTTTCGGACGGCCATTCGCCATCGGCGCGCCAAGGCTGGCCGAAGGCAGCATGCCCAGCGAGCCGGTCAGCATCGCCGCCACGTCCGACAGCAGATCGCCGAACAGGTTGTCGGTGACGATCACGTCAAACTGCTTGGGCGCACGCACCAGCTGCATCCCGCCGGCATCGGCATACATATGGCTCAGCTCAACCTCGGGATATTCCTCGTCATGCACGCGCTGCACGACTTCGCGCCAGAGGATGCCCGATTCCATCACATTGGCCTTCTCCATCGAGCAGACCCGGTTGTCGCGCTTTTTCGCCAGCTCGAAGGCCGAGCGGGCAACGCGCACAATCTCGCTTTCGGTGTAACGCTGGGTGTTGATCCCCACGCGCTCGCCACCGTCTTCGATGATGCCGCGCGGCTCGCCGAAATAGATGCCCGAGGTCAGCTCGCGCACGATCATGATGTCGAGCCCGGCCACCAGTTCTTTCTTCAACGACGAGAAATCGGCCAGCGCGTCAAAGCACTGCGCCGGGCGCAGGTTGGCATAGAGGTCCATTTCCTTGCGCAGGCGCAGCAGGCCCCGCTCGGGTTTCACGCTGAAATCGAGGTTGTCATATTGCGGACCGCCCACGGCGCCGAGCAGAACCGCATCGACTTCCTGCGCTTTCGCCATCGTGTGATCGGCCAGCGGGGTACCGTATTTGTCATAGGCGCACCCACCCGCGAGGTCTTCGCTCACCTCGAACTGCAGGTCGCGCTTTTCGCCGTACCAGTCGATGATGCGGCGCACTTCGGCCATCACTTCGGGGCCGATCCCGTCGCCGGGCAGGATGAGAAGAGAACCAACGTTCATGGGTGTTTCCTCGGGCTGAATTAGGTTGTCGCTGGCGTAACGGGTTGCCGGGGATTGGTCAAGAAAGCGCAGAAAGCCCGGTGGCCAAAGCCTCCCATACCCGTGCCACCCGGGGCACCCGGCGCAGCGCCTCATGGGCGGTCAGCCAGCAGGGCAGGGCGGGCAGGTCTTGCTCGGGCATCAGCCGCTCGACAGCCGCATCCCGGTCGCCCACCGCCCGCTGGGCAACCCCCACGCCCGCGCCCGCGCGCACCAGCTGCCAATGCGCCGCCTGATCGTCGGTGCGGAGCGCAAAGAACTCGCGGTTCACCGGCCATCCCGCCTTGCGCATCTCGCGGATCATCAGCTCGTTGCGGTCATAGCCCACCCAATCAAGCGCCATCAGCGCCGCCAGATCGCCGGGCCGCCCCACCCGGTCGAGATAGCTTTTCGCCGCATAGATCCCCAGCGGCAGCTCGGCCAGATGCCGCGTGACCATGTCGAGCTGCTCGGGCCGGTACATGCGCACCGCAATATCGGCCTCGCGAAACAGCAGGTTGTCACTGGTATCGCTGGCCACAAGGTCGATGCTGATCCCCGGTTCGGCGGCGCGCAGCTCGGCCAGAATCGGCGGCAGCACGAAATGCGACATCACCACCGAGGCGGTGATCCGTACCGTGCCGGTCAGCCCCTGATCTTCGCCCGCCGCGATCAGCGCCATCTGCCCGGCGGCCTCGCGCATCGCTTGCGCGGCGGGCAGCATCGCCGCGCCGGTCTCGCTCAGCGCCAGCCCCTTGGCGTGGCGGCGAAACAGCTCAACCCCCAGCGCCGCCTCCACCGCCTGCACCTGTCGCCCCAGCGTCGGCTGGCTGGAGCCGAGCCTGCGCGCCGCCGCCGACAGCGAGCCGGTTTCGGCCACCGCCAGAAACGCCTGTATCAGCGACCAGTCGAGGGATGTCAGCGCCTTGTCCATTCAATATTGAATAACACATGCAGATTTTTCGGCAATTCGCATTCTCAGGGGAATGGCTATCTTTGTCTCAACACAGGAGACAGCAATGACCCAATCCGTTCTTATTCTCGGCGCCTCTGGCAAATTTGGCAGCAACGCTCTGGCGGCGTTTCAGCAGGCCGGTTGGCAGGTGCACAGCTACAATCGCAAACAAGACGATCTGGCCCGCGCGATGCGCGGTATGGATGTGGTCGTGGCGGCATGGAACCCGCCCGGCTACCATCTCTGGACCGAAGCGATGCTGGATCAGCACCGGCAGGTGGCCGAAACCGCCGCGCGCGAAGGCGTCACGGTGATTCTGACCGGCAATGTCTATGTCTACGGGCCGAAGGCACCCAGCCCTTGGCGGCCCGATACGCCGCATCTGGCCGAAAACCCGCTGGGCCTCTACCGCAAGCGGCTGGAGGCGATCTATCGCGACAGCGGCGCGCAGGTGATCATCCTGCGCATGGGCGATTTCTTCGATGGTCGCACCAAGGGCAACTGGTTTGAAAGCTTCATTGCCGGGAAGGTGAAAAGGGGTTTCATCACCTATCCGGCCAACCCGGACGTGCCCCATGCCTGGGCCTATCTGCCCGACGCCGCCCGCGCCGCTGTGGGCTTGGCCGACAAGCGCGCGCAGCTCAACCGGTTCGAGGATGTGCCGTTTTCGGGCTACACGCTCACCGGGCGCGAGCTGGGTGCCGCCATCGCGCGGGCGCTGGGGCGCAAGGTGCGGGTGAAGCCCCTCGCCTGGTGGCAATTTCGCCTCCTGCGCCCATTCATGCCGGTGCTGAAAGGCGTGTTCGAAATGCGCTACCTCTGGTCGCTGCCGCAACGCCTAGACGGCGCCCGGCTCAAGGCCCTGCTGCCGGAGTTCGAGACCACGCCAGTGGAACAAGCCCTCTCCGAAACCTTCGCGCGGATGGGGTGAACGCCCGAATAGCGCGGCACGCACCGGGCGAGCGCTACTCACTCTCCCCGCAGTTCGGTCGCTGCTCTCAATGGAAAGCTCGGCCTTTCAGCCTCTAATGTGCGGGCGCGCCTACGGCATCGACCAGCGTGCGCCCGCCATCCACAGTCAGGATCTGCCCGGTCATGAAGCCCGACCCGTCCGAGGCGAGGAACCGCGCGGTTTCGGCCACTTCGGTGGCCTTGGCGATCCGGCCCAGCGGCGTGCCGTCGATGATCATCTCGCGCATCGAGCGGTCTTCGCGCAGCGCTTCCTGCAGGCTCGCGCTCATCACCGAGCCAAAGCTGATCGCGTTCACCCGGATGCGTTGCGGGGCCAGCGCCACGGCCAGCGCTCGCGTCGCCTGTTCCAGCGCGGCGGCGGCGATGGAAAAGGCCATCAGCCCCGGCTGGGTGCGTGTCGCCGCGATCGACGACAGGTTCACGATCGCGCCCAGCGGATCGACGCTGTCATCGGGCAGCGCCTCGCCCTGTTGGATCATCCGTTTCGCCACCGCCTGGCTCAGCCTCAGCGCCGTCATCAGGTTCTGATCCAGCAGCATCTGCACGGTCTTGTCCGACATATCCAGCGGGTCCGAGGTGGCGACCTGCCGCGAGGCGTTGACCAGAATATCCACCCGGTCAAAGGCGTCGATGGTCGCCGAAATCAGGTTGGTGATGGTCAGCTTCTGGCGCAGATCCCCGGCAAAAATGCGGATATGCCGCGCTTCTTCGGCATCCGCCCCGCCATTTTCGCTCTCGGGATTCTCGCCGAATTCGTCGATCAGCTTGGCCTCGTCGAGATCGGCGCACACCACATTCGCGCCCTGTTCGATAAAGTGGCGCGCGATGGCAAGCCCCACCCCGTTGGCCGCTCCGGTGACGATGGCGGTCTTGCCAGAGATGGAAAAGGACATGAGCGTCTCCTGATTCCCTTGTGCAACCCTAGCCGGGTCTATCGTTTTACGCGATGCGGCCGGGTGGCGTGGATCACCTTAAACCCCGCCGTGCCGCCAATTTCAGCCACGTCGTGGAAATGCTCCGCCAGTTCGGCCTCGTAGGGCAGGTGCCGGTTCGCCACCAGCCAGATCTGCCCCTGCGGTGTCAGCATCGCGGCGGCGGCGGCGATGAAGGCCCGGCCCAGCCCCGGATCGCCCGCCCGCGACACATGGAAGGGCGGGTTGGTGACGATCACGTCATAGGCAGCATCGGGGCTGAAATCAGTGGCATCGGCCCAGTAAAACCGCGCCCGCGGATCGGTGACATTGTCCCGCGCGCAATCCAGCGCCACCGCATCGGCCTCGATCAGGTCAAGCTGGCTGACAGCCTCCGAGGCCAGAATGGCGCGCGCCAGATAGCCCCAGCCCGCCCCCAGATCGGCCACGCGCCCGCGCAGCGGCGGCAGCGCCTCGGCCAGCGCCATCGAGCCCTTGTCGGGCCCATCGGCGGAAAACACGCCCGGCCGGGTGACAAAGCCGTCAACCCGATGATCCTGCGCGGCCCAATCGGTAAAATCGCCGCCATTGATCCAAAAGAGCTTGCCATGCGCCTTCGAGATCACGCCTTCCGGCGCGACTCTGGCCTTCACCGCTTTCAGGATCGAATCCACCCCGTCATGCTTCTGCCCGTCCACCAGCACCAGCGGCGTTACGCGCGTGGCCTCGGCGATCAGCGCCCGTGCGGCTTCCTTGGCGCGGGGCAGCACCACCAGGGCCACGGCAAAATCGCCCTCCGGCGCGCGCGCCACCGTAAAGCCTGCTCGGTTCCAGGCGGCATGATCGGGAAAGAACTGGCTGATCACCTGCACATCTGCGCGGGTGAGCGCCGACAGATCATAGCCCCAGGGCGCACCGAACACGGCCACGCGCCCCTCGGGCAGTGAAAGCGCGCCGGTTTCAAGCGCGAGGGAAAGGCGGGATTGTGTCATTGGATCTGTGCGGAGGCCGGGCCGCCGCTATTCCTTTTCCATGGTGCATTGCAGCGGGTGCTGGTGCTGACGCGCCGCGTCCATCACCTGGTTCACCTTGGTCTCGGCGATCTCGTAAGAGAACACGCCAACCACCGCCAGCCCTTTCTTATGCACAGTCAGCATCAGTTCGAAAGCCTGCGCATGGTTCATGCCGAAAAACCGTTCCAGCACCATCACGACAAATTCCATCGGGGTGAAATCGTCGTTGAGCAACATCACCTTATACATCGGCGGCCGCTTGGTGCGCGCCTTGGTCTGCACCGCAACGCCGCTTTCTCCGTCGGGGTTATCCCCGCCAGAGCTCATCAGGATCGGTTTATAGGGGTCGTTCGTCACGGGCCCTCGTCTGGTGCTGTCCACGAAATTGCAGGATGCACTATATAACGCGGATGCCCGCAGTTCAAAAGGCCCCGTAGGTATCATTGTGAACAACACGTTGGTCCGCCAATCTGCGTCCGTCCGGCCACAGTCCCAGCCTCGGTAGGGCGGTGCTAATCATCGGGCGAAACGCCGCGTTTGGGCCGGGTCTTTCACTGATCTTGTGGTTTGGCTAACCTCAACCACAAGATGTGCGATTTCCAATCCCCCGCCGAGAATCTTATTGAAAATAGGGTGTTTTCTGCTTCGAAACGATCTGTTACGCTGAAAAAAGTAGCCGGGCATCAGACTTGGCACGAGAGGCAGATACAGGTGGCGACGTGACGACACGTCTTGTGCAGGCAGTCCGTTTCGGACTTTCCCTTTTGATTCTGGTGCTTTTCACCGGGCAAGCATGGGCTGCGCCCTATGCGGCCATGGTGATGGATATGCGCACCGGCGAGGTGCTCTATTCGAAAAACGCCGACACCCAGCTCTATCCGGCCTCGCTCACCAAGATGATGACGCTCTACGTCGCCTTCGAGGCCATCGAGCATGGCGAGATCTCGCTTGATACCATGGTCACGGTTTCCGCCAATGCCGCCGCCGAGCCGCCCTCGCATCTGGGCTTGCGCAAGGGCCAGCGGATCGCGTTGCGCTATCTGATCCGCGCAGCGGCGGTGAAATCGGCCAACGATGCCGCCACCGCCATTGGCGAGGCGATCGGCGGCTCGGAAGATGGCTTTGCCGCCCGGATGAACCGCACCGCAGCGGCGCTGGGCATGACGCGTACGCGGTTTCGCAATGCCAACGGCCTCACCCTGTCGGGGCACCTCTCTACCGCCCATGACATGACCATTCTGGGTCGGCATCTGTTTTACGACTACCCGCAATATTACAACCTGTTCTCGCGCCGCACTGCCGATGTCGGCGGGCGCGAGGTTCCGAATACCAATACCCGTTTCCTCAACGCGTATCGTGGCGCGGACGGGATCAAAACCGGCTATACGGCGGCGGCGGGGTTCAACCTCGTGGCCTCGGCCGAGCGTGACGGCAAGCGCATCATCACCACAGTTTTCGGCGGCACCTCGACCGTGCAGCGCAACAACAAAGTGGCTGAACTGATGGATCTGGGCTTCCGCAAGGCGCCGATGCGGGTGTCCGAGCTGCGGCCCTCACGTCCGCCCTATCTGGGTCCGCGCGGCGGTGCTGCCGTGATGGTGGCCGCCAATGATTCCGAACCGACCGGGGCGGCGGGCAAGGTCATCCGTTTAGTGGTTGCACCCAGCTCGTCGATCCGTCCCCGGCAGCGTCCGGTTGCTGCCCCGTCCGAAGATCTGGTGGCCGCTCTCGATCTGGGGATCGATGCGATCATCGCCGATGTGGTTGAAACCTCCGCAGCCCCGCCTGCGCCTGCGCCCGAAGCGGCCCCCGCTCTGGCTCCGTCCCCGGCCTTTGCCGCTATCCGGCCTGAACCGCGCCCCGATACCGAGGCAGCAGCGGTGCTGGCCAGCGTTGAAGTCGCGCTTGATACGCCCGCGATTGTCGAACCCGCCGTTGCAGCTGACCTGTCGGCCGAGGAAGATTTCTCCGAAGAAGACATGGCTGAGGAAGACCTGACAGCCCCCGTTCTTGCTGCGCCGGATCTTGCCGTAGCCGCAACGGACCTGGCGGAAGCTCCTGCGCCGCGACCAGCCCCTGCTCCGCGCAACCCGGCCGCAGACGAGCTGATCCTCGCCGCCGCCGAACCCGGCATCGACGATGTGCCGCAACCGACCGAGGTCGTGACCCGCATTT
Source organism: Paracoccaceae bacterium (assembly GCA_050288685.1). Taxonomy (GTDB): domain Bacteria; phylum Pseudomonadota; class Alphaproteobacteria; order Rhodobacterales; family Rhodobacteraceae; genus Sinisalibacter. The sequence goes on from JBNKEH010000009.1 coordinate 376,485, forward strand.
CCACTTCTGGCGGGCATCACTGGGGTGTCAATGTGGGGCGCTACAATACCGAATTCGAGGCGCAGCGGGTGCTGTTGAAAACCGCTCTGGCCGAGATTACGACGCTGGGCGATGCGCTGCGCAAGGTGGCGCGCAGCCCGCGTGGATTCGATGCCAATTTTGTCGGGCTCACGCAGGAAGGCGCCGAGCTGGCCTGCCGCCGTCTTGAGGCCCGCGACACCAGCTGCAAGGTGCTCGGGCCGAGCTCATAGGGCTGTTTTCCGGCGGATCAGGGCCTCGATTTCGGGTGAAGTCTTTTTTCGAACAGTTAGTGGTAACGTTTATACTATCAAAGACTTAAGGTAGTGTTCGAGTTCGGACACCCCTCGAGCACTCGCGCGGATCTGGCCGATCAGCTCGACACGCCTTCCGCCGCTTTCATATCGAAAGCCGCCGCCATCAGGGCGCGGGTATAGTCGGTTTTGGGGGCCTCAAAGATCGCGTCCGCCGTGCCCGCCTCAACAATATCGCCGTCCTTCATCACCAGCACCTGATGCGCCAGCGCCCGCACCACCCGCAGGTCGTGCGAGATGAACAGATAGGCCAGCCCGTGCTTTTTCTGCAAGTCGCGCAGCAGCTCCACGATCTGAACCTGCACCGTCATATCCAGCGCCGAGGTCGGCTCGTCCAGCACCACCAGTTTCGGCCGCAGGATCATCGCTCGGGCAATCGCGATCCGCTGGCGCTGGCCGCCGGAAAATTCGTGCGGGTAGCGATGCATCGTGTCCGGGTCCAGCCCGACCTCCCGCATGATCTCCGCCACCATCTCGCGCTTATCGCGCCCTGGCTCCAGCCCGTGCACGCCCAGCCCTTCGGCAATGATCTCCTCCGCGCTCATCCGCGGCGACAGCGACCCATAGGGATCCTGAAACACGATCTGCATATCGCGCCGTAGCCCGCGCAGCTGGCGCGAGGTCTGACCCTGAATGTTCTGCCCCAGAAACAGCACCGGCCCGTCAGACGAAATCAGCCGCATCACCGCCAGCGCCAGCGTGGTCTTGCCCGACCCGCTTTCCCCGACGATCCCCACCGTCTCGCCCGCCCGCACCGAAAAACTCGCCGCGTTCACCGCCTTGATATGGCCCACCGTGCGGCGCAGAAGCCCCCGCGTGATCGGAAACCAGATCCGCAGCTTATCGGCGCTGGCGATCACCTCGGCGCCTTCCGGCACCGGATCAGGCCGCCCGGCAGCGGCGGCGGATAGCAGCATCTGCGTATAGGGGTGCTCAGGATTGGTGAAGATTTCGGCGGTCGGCCCAGCCTCGACAATCTCGCCATCCTTCATCACGTAAACCCGGTCCGCGATCCGCCGCACGATCCCCAGATCGTGGGTGATGAACAGCATCGACATGCCTTCGGTCTGCTTGATGTCTTCCAACAGGTCGAGGATCTGCGCCTGAATGGTCACGTCCAGCGCGGTGGTGGGCTCATCCGCCACCAGCAGATCGGGACTGTTGGCCAGCGCCATGGCGATCATCACCCGCTGACGTTGCCCGCCCGAAAGCTGATGCGGATAGCTGTCGAGCCGTTCCGCCGGGTTGGGAATGCCCACCCGTTCGAGCAGGTGGACGATCCGCGCTCGCACCGCGTCGCCTTTCAGCCCCTGATGCAGCTCGATGGATTCCCTGAGCTGCTTTTCCAGCGTGTGCAGCGGGTTGAGGCTGGTCATCGGCTCCTGAAAGATGAAGCTCACATCATTGCCCCTTGCCGCGCGCAGTTCGGCTTCGGAAGCGCCCACCATCTCGCGTCCGGCATAGGCAATCGAGCCGGATATTTCGGCGCTGTCGGGCAGCAGGTCGACGGTTGAAAGCGCGGTCACGGATTTGCCCGACCCGCTTTCGCCCACCAGCGCCACCGTCTCGCCCTTGTCGATGTAAAAGCTCACGCCTTTCACCGCCGGATGCGCCGCGCCGTCATGGCGAAAGGCGATGGAGAGGTTCTGTACGTCGAGCAGCCTCATTTGAACGTCTTTCGCGGATCGAAGGCATCGCGCACGCCTTCAAAGATGAACACCAGTAGCGAGAGCAGGATGGTGAAGGTGAAGAAGGCGGTGAAGCCCAGCCAGGGCGCTTGCAGATTGGCCTTGGCCTGACGGGTCAGTTCGCCAAGGCTGGGCGACGAGCTGGGCAGGCCATAGCCAAGGAAATCGAGCGCCGCGAGCGAGCCGATGGTGCCGGTGATGATGAAGGGCAGCATGGTCAGCGTGGCGACCATAGCGTTGGGCAGCATGTGGCGGAACATGATCACCCGGTTGGACACCCCCAGCGCACGGGCGGCGCGGACATATTCGAAGTTGCGCGCACGCAGAAACTCCGCCCGCACCACGCCCACCAGTGCGGGCCAGCCGAACAGCACCGAAACAAAGACCAGAAGCCAGAAACTTCGCCCGAGGATCGCGAAAAGGATGATGATCACATAGAGCGAGGGGGTCGAGCCCCAGATCTCCAGCATCCGCTGGAACACCAGATCGACCCAGCCGCCGAAATAGCCCTGAATGGCCCCGGCGGCGATCCCGACGATCGAGGTCAGCGCGGTGACGATCAGCGTGAACAGAACCGACAGGCGGAAGCCGTAGATCACCCGCGCCAGCACATCGCGGGCGGTATCGTCGGTGCCAAGCCAGTGCAGGGCATCGGGCGGCGAGGGCGCGGCCCGACCAATATCGTTGATGGTGTTGTAGCTGTAGGGGATCGGCGGCCAGAGGATCCAGCCCTTCTTGATCTTTTGCCCGTTCACCTCGCCGTCAGCGGCATCGGCGATCACGCCTTCCGGGTCGTCGAAACAGCTCTCCTGCCCCTGACTGATGATCAGGCACTGCACCTCGATATCGCTGTAAACCGCCTCGGTGCGGAAATCGCCACCAAAAGCGGTTTCCGGATAGAACTTCGCCACCGGCATGTAATAGCCGCCATCGTATTGCACGAGGATCGGCTTATCATTGGCGATGAACTCGGCCACGAGCGACAGGCCGAACAGCACGCTGAACAGGATCAGCGACCAGAAAGCGCGCTTGTTGCGGCGGAAATTGCGCCAGCGGCGCTGGTTGAGCGGCGAGAGTTTCATCTCATGTCTCCCGCTTTTCAAAATCGATCCGCGGATCGGTGAAGACATACATGAGATCTGACAAGAGCCCCACCAGCAGCCCGACAAGGCCGAAGACGAACAGAGTGCCGAAGATGATCGGATAATCGCGCGCCACCGCCGCCTCGAAACCCAGCCGCCCCAGCCCGTCGAGCGAGAACAGCGTTTCGATGATCAGCGAGCCGCCGAAAAACACCCCGATGAACAGCCCCGGAAAACCCGAGATGACGATCAGCATGGCGTTGCGGAAAACATGGCCGTAGAGCACCTTGGCCTCGCTGACCCCCTTGGCGCGGGCAGTGACCACGTATTGCTTTTTGATCTCGTCAAGAAAGCTGTTCTTGGTCAGCAGGGTGAGCGTGGCAAAGCTCGCGATGGTCGAGGCCAGCACCGGCAGGGTGATGTGCCAGAAATAGTCGAGTACTTTGCCGATCAGGCTCATCTCGGACCAATTGTCGGAGGTCAGGCCCCGCAGCGGGAAGATCTGCCAGTAACTGCCCCCGGCGAAAAGCACGAGCAGCATGATGGCGAAGAGAAATCCGGGAATGGCATAGGCCACGATGATCAGGCTGGAGGTGGCGGTATCAAAGCGCGACCCATCGCGCACCGCCTTTTTGATCCCCAGCGGGATCGAGACGAAATAGGCGATCAGCGTCGACCATAGCCCGAGCGTGATCGACACCGGCAGCTTTTCCGCGATCAGTTCGAACACGCCGACCGAGCGGAAATAGCTCTGGCCGAAATCGAAATGCAGATAGCGCCACATCATGTTGAGGAACCGCTCCAGCGCCGGGATTTTTTCGGCGTGGCAATCCTCGGCTTTCAGATCGGGCGCGCCCTCGTGGCCCGGATCGCAGACAATCCGCGAAAAGCCCATTTCGATGTTCAGCGTATCGAGGAAATCCTTGGGCAGCCCCCGGGCGCCGAGGTAGGAATCGCCGCCCGTTGTGCTGTCCTGGCCACTCCCTGCCTCGCTTCCGCCGCCGGTGATCGCGCTGAACACATCGCCTTGCCCCTCAAGGTTGGCGATGATCTGCTCGACCGGCCCACCGGGCACGAATTGGGTGAGCGTGAAGTTGATGACCATGATCCCGAACAAGGTGGGAATGATCAGCAACAACCGCCGAAGGATATAGGCGCCCATATGGCTTGTGCTTCCTGGCTCTGCTCTGCCCTTAGAATTGCACCCCGGCCGCTTTCAGCTTGTCGGCCTTGGCCTGATCGTACCACCAGAAGCCCAGATAACCGAGATCGTAGGGTGGCATCGTTTCGGGGTGATCGAAGATATCGTAATAGGCCACGGTGTAGACGTTTTTGTACCATTCCGGAATGGTGAAGCTGAGCGCGCGCAGCACCCGGTCGAAGGCGTGTACATCGGTGGACAACTCGTCGAGGGTATTGGCCTGCGAAATCACCGGGATCAGCGCATCCACCGCCGGGTTGCGCAGCCGCATCAGATTGCGCGAGCTGCTATCGGCGGTGCTCGATCCATACCATTGCTCCAGCCCGTTGCCCGGCTCGAAGCCCATTGAGAAGCCGTGCCCAACGAGATCGAAATCACCCGAGCGGCGACGCTCGACATATTGCGCGGTATCGACCCGGTCGAGCATCGCATCCACGCCGAGTGCCTGCATGTTTTCCACGATCGGGTTGATGATCCGGTCGAATTGCGGGTTGTCCTCAAGGATCACCACCGAAAGAACCTCACCATCGGCATTGCGGCGCTTGCCGTCATCGCCCACGGTCCAGCCTGCTTCGTCCAGAAGCTTGCCGGCGGCACGGTAGACCGCGCGCGACGGCTGGTTCTGCTTGGCATCGTTCACCGGCGGCATCACCGCCTCATCGGTCAGGATCGACGCGTCGAGCAGCCCCTGATCGACCAGCGGCTGCAGCACAGCTTTTTCGGCGTCCGAAGGTGTGCCGCTGGCGGCCAGATCCGAGCCCGGCCAGAAGCTGTCGACCCGGGCATAAAGTCCGTAGAACAGAGCGTCGTTCGACCATTCGAAGTTGAACATCATCCCCAGAGCCTTGCGCACGCGGATGTCGTCGAATTTCTTGCGATCGAGGTTGAACACGAAGTTTTGCGCGTAGCCGATATTCTGATTTGGCAGTTCAGCCTTGATCACCGAACCATCGGTGACGGCAGGGAAGTCATAGCCGGTGGCCCAGAGTTTCGAGACGTTTTCATTGCGGAACGTGTAGGCGCCCGCCTTGAAGCCTTCGAATTGCGCGGTCGGGTCGGCGAAATATTCCACCCGGATCGTGTCGAAATTGTTCTGACCGATATTCAACGGATGATTGATGCCCCACCAGTTCGGATCGCGTTTATAGACCACCCGTTCGTTGATCTTGGTCTTGTCGGCATCGAGCAGATAGGCGCCGGTGCCGAGGAAGGGCGCATCGGAGGCTTCGTCGAGTCGGGTGCCGGTCGTTTCAAACCAGGTCTTCGAAAACACCACGGTGCCGCCCGCAAAGCCGATCCGTTCGCGCGGCGGGGCCTGATCGGTGAAGGTGAATTTGATCTTGTAGGGATCGAGCACTTCTACCGATTTGATGTAGCCCTCAACCACATTGCGATATTCGGAGATGCCCTGGGTCAGGAACAGGTTGAACGAAAAGGCCACATCCTCGGCGGTCATCGGCGTGCCGTCGGAGAAATGCACGTCATCGCGCAGGTTGAAGACCACCCAGGCACGGTCTTCGGGATATTCCATCGTGGTGCACAGATAGCAGTACGACCCATAGGCATCGTCGGCGGTGCCGGACAGGATCGACTCTCCGGTGATCGTGTTCAGCGCGGCGGGCACGCCATCGCGGGCATATTGGTTGAAGCTGTCGAAGGTGCCGTAGGTGGCAATTGAAATTTCGCCGCCCTTCGGGGCATCAGGGTTCACATAGTCGAGATGGGCGAACCCGGCGGGATATTTCACCTCACCAAAATTTGAATAGGCATGGGTCACCGTAAAGCCGTCTTCGGCATGGGCGGCGATGGCTGCGACCAGCAAAAGTGCGGTGAGGGTAACGAGCTGCAAAAGATCGAGCCCTTTGGCACGTTGACGAGTGGCGACACGGGTCTGGGCGCGGGCGCGCGAGCTCTTGGGCTGCATCTGACTCTCCGTTGGTCGGCGCATCGCGCCTTGTTATCCTTTGGAGTAAGCTAAAGCGCTGCGCGGCTTATGTTCAAGGCGAGAATTCGTGAACAGACCGGACCGTAATGCAAAACGGCCGCTCCGGAGGTGTCCGAAGCGGCCGCTTGTTTGAGTTTTCAGCGCGATCAGTTCGTGAGTGTAGCGAGATACGCAATCACGTTGGCGCGGTCTTCGATCTTCGGCAGACCGGCAAAGGTCATCTTGGTGCCCGGCGCAAAGTCTTTCGGCTTGGCCAGCCACTCGTCGAGCAGTTCCGGCGTCCAGGCGCTACCCCGATGGGCGAGCATCGCGTCGGAAAAGGCAAAGCCCGCTTCGATGGCAACGTCGCGCCCGACCACGCCAAACAGCGACGGGCCGGTCGAATTCACGCCCGCTTCGATCTTGTGGCAGGCTTTGCATTTGGCAAAAACCTTTTCGCCTTTTGCCACATCAGCGCTGGCATAGGCATCGGCGAAGGTTACTTCCGGGGCCGCCGGTTCGGACGAAGCCGTCTCGGTGGCAGCTTCCGGGGCGATGATGTAGCCCTGAACCGCAGCTTCTTCCGACCCTTCGCCTTCAGTCTCGCCGAGGTTGTAGGCCACGTTGGCCCCCCAATTGGTGAAGAGAAAGATAAGCAGAGCGCCGGCGACGCTGGCGCCGAACTTGATGAGGTTGTTTGTGTTGAACATGTCGCGTCCCGTAGCTTCCCTGAGTCCAGAGCCTTCTATCCGCTTCCCTTGCAATGTTTCAAGCGATATGAGGCCCGATAGCAGGCGCGATGGGTGGCAATTGCTCCATCATAGCGCCTGATACGGCACGGAATGCGGGAAGGGAGCGACGATATGAGCGGCAAGATCGCCTTTCAGGGGGAGCTGGGCGCCTATTCTCACGAGGCCTGCGTTGCGGCCTATCCCGACATGGAACCGCTGCCCTGTCACACCTTTGAAGAGGTGATCGACGCGGTGCGCAGTGGTCAGGCCGATCTGGCGATGCTGCCGGTCGAGAACTCCACCTATGGCCGGGTGGCCGATATTCACCGCCTGCTGCCGGAAAGCGGCCTGCACATTATTGACGAGGCATTTCTGCGGGTGCGGATCGCATTGCTTGGGGTGCCGGGCAGCACGCTCGACGAGATCAAGCTGGTGCGCGCCCATCTGGTGCTGCTGCCGCAATCTGCGGGCTTCCTGCGCGACCATGGGATTGCGTCGCAAGCCTTTGCTGATAGTGCCGGGGCGGCCGCCGAACTGGCGCGGCTGAAAACGCCGGGCGAAGGGGTGCTGGCTTCAGATCTGGCGGGCGAGATCTACGGGCTCGACGTGCTGGCCCGCGATATCGAGGATCACGGCCACAATACCACCCGTTTCGTGGTGATGGGGCGTGAGCTGGATCTGACCCGGCGCGGCGATGACGGGATGATGACCACCTTCGTTTTCGAAGTGCGCAACATTCCGGCGGCGCTCTACAAGGCGATGGGCGGTTTTGCCACCAATGGCGTGAACATGACCAAGCTGGAAAGCTACATGATCGACGGCAGCTTCACCGCGACGCGCTTTTACGCCGATATCGAAGGCCATCCCGACGATGCGCCGGTGCAACGCGCGCTCGAAGAGCTGGAATACTTCACCAACAATCTGGATATTCTCGGCGTCTATCCCGCCGATCCGCGTCGTCATACACTGTAAGGCGGGTGGGCGGCGAGGCGCCTTAGCCTGCGTTGGCGCGGCAACGCCCTTCCAGATCCACCGCAAATTCCCCGACCTTCCGACGGAAACGGGTCAGCATGCTATGGCGGGCCAGTTTCAGCGACTGCAACAGCAGCCGCGCGGGCAGGGTGCGGGGCTGGATTTCGGTTGAAACGCTCATCCGCGTCCGGGTGCGCGACATCGCCACCAGATCGACCAGCAAATCAATATCGAGTCCCGCGCTTTTCACGATCAGGGTCATGCGATCCGGCCCGTCCAGGCCGGTCAGCTCGATCAGGGCCTCACGCGGACGCCCCCGGTAATCGAAGGCCGTGCGCCAGGTCATGCCGACGCCGGGCGCAGGCAGCGCATCCAGGCGCGTCATCTCGGCCCCGCGCCGCAGAACCGAACGTTCAAACCCGTCGAAATCTGACAGCTGCTCAAACACCGCCTCGATCGGGGCGGAGATATCTTCGCGCGCTACCAGCTTCATCAGGAACTCTCTATCTGTTGTGTATTGGCAAACTGAACTGAACGATTTCGCAGAATGTCGACTCAATCAATACGGTCTGCAAGCCACATATTGAACAGAAATTGTGCGATAGCGCCGCGACGTGGTGGCGCGATGAACGGGTGCTGGCCTGCCACGATGTCGAGCGCCTGTTCGCGGCTGATCCAGACGACATCTTCCATCTCGACCGGATCGACATGGATCTCGTGGCTGGTGGCCTCGACCTGACAGCCGATCATCAGCGAGGTAGGAAAGGGCCAGGGCTGGCTGGCCAATATCCGCACCGCGCCGGTGGCGATACCGGCCTCTTCCTGCACTTCGCGGCGCACGGCGGCGGCGATGGTTTCGCCCGGCTCCATGAAGCCCGCGAGCAGCGAATAGAACCCTTCGGGCCAGCCCTTGCCGCGCCCCATCAGCAGGGCATTGCCCCGGGTCACCAGCATGATCACCACCGGATCGGTGCGCGGAAAATGTCGGGCTTCGCAGCTGGGGCAGCGCCGTTGCCAACCGCCTTCGGCACTGTCGGTCTTGGCGCCGCATTTGGCGCAGAAGCCATGCGACCGGTGCCATTCGAGAATGCCGCGCGCGGTGGCAGCAAGCTCGCCCTCAAGCGGCGACAGGGCCGTGATCAACCCGCGCAGATCGGCAAATCGCGCGGTTTCGTCCAGATCCGGCAAACCGGTGGCAGGCTGGTCCTGTCCGGGCCGCCCCGGCGCACTGTCGGCAACGGCTTCGCTGGGCGGCTCCCAGCGCGATACGTCGCAGGCAAAATGCGCCACACCCTCAGCCGAGCCCAGAAACACGCTTTCACCGGAAACAAGGGAAAGGGCCGGGTGATCGGGGGGAAGGGTCAGAAGGCGCGGGCTGTGCTCGCCTATAACGAGTGGCCGCCCCCGCCAGAGTGGCAGCACCCGACTGGCCGGATCGCGGGCAAAATCCTGGGCCGCGTTGCGCCGATGCGCCTCGCGATTCAACCCACCCCCGCCGAAAGATACCGATTCTGCCGCTTGCATGGTCCCGCTTTACCTTCTGTGCTCAGATCGACACAGCCTGCATATCCGGTGTTCAGGGTCGCATGTCAAACCGGGTTGGGGCTTGCTCGCTCATAAGTTGCACACTATCACTTTGAATAGGTATTGAGTTCGCCCTTCTGAGGAGTGGCGACCCCCGGGGAATGGGACAAACCCGGGTTTGGTGCAGGGTCTCTTCAAGGGAAGGAGGCGTGGTTTGCAAAGCCCCGCCCATATAGCTGACAGCACGGTGCAGTGCGGTCTGGCCTTGCGCATCATGGCCACGACCGATCTGCATATGCATCTGCTGCCCTATGACTACGTGTCCGATCTGCCCTCGCCCACCGTCGGTCTGGCGCGTACGGCGGCGCTGATCCGGGACGCGCGTCTGGATGCGAAGAACACCCTGCTCTTTGACAATGGCGATTTCCTGCATGGTACGCCGATGGGCGACGCCATCACGCGCAGCGTGTTGCTGGGCCGGCGCGAACCGCGTGGCATTCACCCGATCGTCGCGGCGATGAAACATCTCGGCTATGACGCGATGACGCTGGGCAACCACGATTTCGATCACGGGGTGGAATATCTCGGGCAGGTTCTGAAATCCGTGCCCTTTCCTGTGATCATCTCGAACCTCAAAATCAACCATACCGGCGAAAATGCGGGGCCGGCGCCCTTGCCCTTTGCGGTGCCGTTCAAAATCCTCAAACGCGACATGGAAGATGAAAACGGCGATGTGCACCCGGTCAAAGTCGGCCTTTTGGGCATGTTGCCGCCGGGTTCGATCACCGGCCTGCGCGGCACCGCCTTTCAGGGCCATATCCGCGATATTGTCGATACCGCACAGGCCATGGTGCCGCAGATCCGGGCGATGGGCGCCGATATCGTCATCGCTCTGGCCCATTCCGGGATTGGCGCCGAGCTGGCGTCGCCGGGGCTGGAAAATGCGGTTGTGCCGCTTGCGCGGGTACCGGGGATCGACGCGATCATCGCTGGTCATGCGCATCAGATCTTCCCCTCGCCACATGGGCAATGGCCCGAAGGCGTCGATGCCGAGTCTGGTTTCATTCACGGGGTTCCGGTGGTTTCGGCTGGCTTCTGGGGATCGCATCTTGGGCTGATCGACCTGCAGTTGGAGCGTGATCCGAATGGCCGCTGGCAGGTCAATCACGCGCGGGTCGAAGCGCGCCCGGTGATCCGGCGCGACTGCGAAACCGGCGCGGTGATTGAAGAGGTCGAGCCGCATCCCGGCATCCTGAAGCGGCTGGACAAGTTTCGCCGCGCGATGATCACGCGTTCCAGCCGTCCGGTGGGCGAAACCCGGCAGCGGCTGCACAGCTATTTCGCCACCGTCGCGCCCTCGTCGGCGCTCGACATCGTGCATCGGGCGATGGCGTGGTATGGCGCGCGCGAGCTGGCACGGGGGCCGTTCGGGGATTTGCCGCTGCTGGCCTCGACCGCGCCGTTCAAGGCGGGCGGGTTGGCCGGGCCGGGCTTCTATACCGATATTCCGCCGGGCCCGCTGACGCAGGCGACGATCAGTGATCTTTATCTTTACCCCAACGACCTCTGCGCGCTCCGGCTCACCGGCGCGCAGCTTGCCGATTGGCTGGAACGCTCGGCGAGCCTGTTTGCCCAGATCATGCCGGGTGGAGACGATGTGCCGCTCTGGGTGCCCAAGGCCCCGGCCTATGGGTTTGAAAGCGTCGCCGGGGTGGATTTCGAGATCGATCTTACCGTGCCGCCGCGCCACGGCCCGGACGGCAAGCTGACCCATCCCGAGCATCACCGCGTGCGCGACCTTCGGCTTAACGGCCGTGCGCTGCGCCCCGATGAGGACGTGGTGATGATGACCAATTCCTATCGTGTGATTGGCGGCGGGGGCTATCCGGCGCCTGAAAGTGACCGCATCATCCTCGATATTCCGGTCAATATCCGCGACATCATCACCGAATTCATCGAGGAAACCGGCCCCTTCGATGCGCGGCCCTGGGCCAGTTGGCGGCTGGCGCGCGTGCCTGGTGCCAGCGCCACGCTGGTCTCGGCCCCGCAGGCCGAAGCGCTGATCGAAGAGCTGGCCGGGCTGGATCTGACTCCGATCGCGCGCGAGGCCGATGGCTTCATGCGCTACCGGTTGAAGCTCTGAGCTTGCAAGCCGGGCTGGCATTGCCTATATCGCCGGTCGAGAGGTTGGCGCGGGCAGGCGCCTCGCCAACCCGGTCAGGTCCGGAAGGAAGCAGCCGTAACGAGCCCCGCTTGGGTCGATGTCCAGCCTCTCACTTTCCCCTCTTTGTTATCTTGGCCCGGTCTGTGGTCCATGGGGCTGCCCGGCATAGGCCCAGCTCTTCTGCGCTGCGGTTTCCACCGCGCAGGGCCGCGCGCTTCTGAGCCGCAGCAGGGCGGTTTCTGGCGCTTCGCCCGCCTCGATCATCAGCCGCAACAGCACCATGCCGGAACGCCCGCAGCCGCCGAAGCAATGAACCAGCACCCGCCCGCCTTGGCCCAGCACATCATGCGCGGCGGCAGAGACTTCGGGCCAATCGTCCAATGTCCTCGCCCCCGGCGCGCCGAAATCGCCAATCGGCAGATGGCGCCAACCGATCCCGGCACTGGCCAGATCGGCCCCGAACCCGGCGGCACCCACCTGGCTCAGCTCGTCCTTCATGACCATGGTCAGCACCAGCCCCGGCCCCCAGCGCAGCAGCTCGGCCAGATCACCCGGATAGTCGCCGTGACGGCCGGGAATGGGGCAGATGCCCAGCTCTCCGGCGCCAAGCGGCAATGAAGCTATCTGAAATCCGCGCATTCTTCCCTCCGGCAGTGGACGCCGCCCGCCGGGCACACTAGATTTGCCCGGAAACCAGCCCGGGGAGCAGCATGTCGCAAGCGCAGGAAAAAGCCTACAAGGTTCTCGCGCGAAAATACCGCCCGGAAACGTTCGCCGATCTCGTCGGTCAGGAAGCCATGGTGCGCACCCTGCGCAACGCGTTCGAGGCGGATCGGATCGCGCAGGCCTTCATCATGACCGGCATTCGCGGCGTCGGTAAAACCACCACCGCGCGGATCATCGCCAAGGGGATGAACTGCACGGGTGTGGATGGCACCGGCAAGCCGACCATCGAGCCTTGCGGGCAATGCGAAAACTGCGTGTCGATTGCCGAGGGGCGCCATGTCGATGTGATCGAGATGGACGCGGCCTCGAATACCGGGGTCGACAATATCCGCGAGGCGATCATCGGCTCGGTCGCCTATGCGCCCACCCGCGCGCGCTACAAGATCTACATCATCGACGAAGTTCACATGCTGTCGAAGAGCGCCTTCAACGCGCTCTTGAAAACGCTGGAAGAACCGCCCGCGCATGTGAAATTCATCTTTGCCACCACCGAGATCCGGCAGGTGCCGGTGACGGTGCTGAGCCGGTGCCAGCGCTTCGATCTGCGCCGGATCGAGCCGGAAGACATGATGGCGATGCTGGCCCGGATCGCCAAGGCCGAGGGCGCCGAGATTGCCGATGATGCGCTGGCACTGATCACCCGTGCTGCCGAAGGTTCGGCCCGCGATGCGCAATCGCTGCTGGATCAGGCCATCAGCCACGGCGCCGGGGTCACCAGTGCCGATCAGGTGCGCGCGATGCTGGGGCTCGCCGACCGCGCCCGGGTGATGGATCTGTTCGACATGATCATGAAGGGCGATGCCTCCGCGGCGCTGACCGAGCTGGCCCAGCAATATGCCGATGGCGCCGATCCGATGGCGGTGCTGCGCGATCTGGCCGAGATCACTCATTGGGTGTCAGTGATCAAGATCACCCCCGAAGCGGTGGAAGACCCGACCATCGGCCCGGATGAGCGGATGCGCGGTCAGGCTTTGGCGGGCGGGCTGCCGATCCGGGTGCTCAGCCGGATGTGGCAGATGCTCCTGAAAGCCATCGAAGAGGTGGGGCAGGCGCCGAATGCGATGATGGCCGCCGAAATGGCGGTGATCCGGCTCACCCATGTGGCCGATCTGCCCAGCCCCGAAGAGCTGGTGAAAAAGCTCGCCGATACCCCGCCGCCACCGATGCCGCCTGCCGGCGGTGGTGGGGGCGGTGGTGCCCCCGCGCCGCAGGGTGGCAATGCCCCTCAGGCGCGCGGCAGCTATACGCCTTCGGGTGGCGGAAACGGCGGTGGTGGAGCGATGGCGCTGGCGGTGGGTCAGGAAACCGCACTGGCCCATTATGCCACTTTTGAGAGCGTGGTGGCCCTCGTGCGCGCCAATCGCGATGTGAAACTGCTGGTGGAAATCGAAACCGGCCTGCGCCTTGCGCGTTACGAACCGGGGCGGATCGAGTTCACCCCAACCCCCGATGCGCCGTCCGACCTTTCCCAGCGGCTTGCCGCGCGGCTTCAGGCGTGGACGGGTGTGCGCTGGGGGGTGACGCTGGTACAGGGCGCCACCGCTCCGACCATTGCCGAAACCAACGACGCCGCGCAGCTCGCGCTGGAAGAAGAAGCCAAGGCGCATCCGCTGGTTCAAGCGGTGATCGCGGCCTTCCCGAAAGCAAAAATCACCCAGATCCGCACGCCGGAAGACCTCGCCGCACAGGCTGAGACCGAGGCGCTGCCGGAGATGGAAGAAGTTGATGAAGATTGGGATCCGTTCGAGGACGGATAAGAAGGAGATACCACGATGAAAGGTTTGGGCGGGCTTGGCGATATGGCCAAGATGATGAAGGCCGCGCAGGAGATGCAGGGCAAGATGGCTGAGATGCAGGCTTCGCTCGATCAGATCGTGGTCGAGGGCGAGGCGGGCACCGGGCTGGTCAAGGCCACGGCGACGGCCAAGGGCGAGCTGGTCGGGCTGGATATTGATCCGTCGATCTTTGACCCGAACGAAAAGGAAGTGGTGGAAGACCTGATCCTTGCCGCGATCAAGGATGCGCAGGCGAAAGCTGCGCGGCGGATGGAGCAGGAAATGTCGAAGATCACCGAGGGGCTCGGTCTGCCTGCGGGCATGAAGAACCCCTTCGCTTGAGGCCGCAATGACCGACGCCCCGCGCGAGATCGAAAACCTTATCGAGCTGATGGCCAAGCTGCCGGGGCTGGGGCCCCGCTCGGCCCGGCGCGCGGTGCTTTATCTGATCCGCAAACGTGGCATCCTGTTGCACCCGCTGGCCGATGCGATGCATGCGGTGGCGGTCAGCGCGCGCGAATGCGTCACCTGCGGCAACGTCTCCACCTCCGAGGTCTGCGAGATTTGCAGCGCCGAGAAGCGCGCCAATGGCGAGCTGTGTGTGGTCGAAGACGTGGCCGACCTTTGGGCGATGGAACGCTCCGGCGTGTTCAAGGGCCGCTACCACGTTCTGGGTGGTACGCTGTCGGCGCTCGATGCGGTCGGGCCGGACGAGCTGCGCATTCCAAAGCTGGTCGCCCGGGTTGCCGATGAAGGGATTTCTGAGGTGATCCTCGCGCTCAACGCCACAGTCGACGGCCAGACCACCGCGCATTACATCGCCGAAGAGCTGGAAGGGCGCTGTGCCGTTACCTCGCTGGCGCAGGGCGTGCCGATTGGCGGCGAGCTGGATTATCTCGACGACGGCACCATCAGCGCCGCGCTGAAAGCCCGCAAGTCGGTCTGATCTTTCGACATCTGCCGGAATTATCCTGCGGCGCCTTGTCGCGGGCAGGGAATGGCTTATCTCTGACCGAACACTCAAAAGGGGGGCGTGATGGCATCCATCGTTTCGATTCAGGGGCTGAAAAAGACCTATGAAGGCGGATTTCAGGCGCTGAAAGGCGTCGATCTCGAGATCCGCGAGGGCGAGGTTCTGGCGCTTCTGGGCCCCAATGGCGCTGGCAAGACCACGCTGATTTCCATCGTCTGCGGGCTGACACGCCTCAGCTCCGGCACGGTGAAGGTGGGGGGGCATGACGTAACCCACGATTTCCGCGCCGCGCGCCGCCTGATCGGGCTGGTGCCGCAGGAAATGACCGTGGCGAGCTTTGAAACTGTCAGCGACTCCGTCGCCTATTCGCGCGGGCTGTTCGGCAAGCGGCGCGACGATGCCGTGGTGGAAAAGGTGCTGAAAGACCTCGCCCTGTGGGACAAGCGCGACGAGAAGATCATTGCGCTGTCGGGCGGGATGAAACGCCGGGTGATGATCGCCAAGGCGCTGGTGCACGAGCCGCGCGTGCTGTTTCTCGATGAACCCACGGCGGGGGTCGATGTCGAGCTTCGGCGCGAGATGTGGGAGGTGATGCGCCGGCTGAAGGCGCAGGGCGTGACCATCATCCTGACCACCCATTATATCGAAGAGGCCGAAGCCATGGCCGACCGTGTGGGGGTGATCAATCACGGCGAGCTTCTGCTGGTGGAAGACACCGCCACGCTGATGAAGCAGATGGGCCAGAAAACCCTGACCATCGAGCTGACCCATCCCGCCGCCGCTCTGCCCGAGAGCCTTGCCGCGCGTGGGGTGGTGCTGGCCGATGGCGGGCTGGAACTCAGCTACAGCTACGATACCGCCGCCGAGCATAAGGGCATCACCGACCTTCTGGCCGATCTCCGCGAGGCAGGCCTGCACCTTGCCGATCTGAAAACCCATCAATCCTCGCTCGAAGATATCTTCGTTGGCCTCGTGAAGGAGGATGCGCAATGAACTTCACTGCAATCTGGGCGATCTACAAAACCGAAATGGCCCGCACCTTCCGCACGCTGTGGCAGAGCATCGTCTCGCCGGTCATGTCCACCTCGCTCTATTTCATCGTGTTTGGCGCCGCGATTGGCAGCCGGATCGACACGGTGGAAGGGGTGCCCTATGGCGCCTTCATCGTGCCGGGGCTGATCATGCTCACGGTGCTGCAGCAATCGGTGGCCAATGCGGCCGGTGGCATCTACATGCCGAAATTCACCGGCACGATTTACGAACTGCTTTCGGCCCCAGTGACGGTACTGGAAACGGTGATCGGCTTCGTCGGGGCGGCGGCGACGAAATCGCTGATGATCGGGTTGATCATCCTGGCCACCTCAACCTTCTTTGTCGATCTCCACATCGTGCACCCGATCTGGATGGTCGCCTTCCTCATCCTCACCTGTTTCAGCTTTGCCATGCTCGGCTTCATCATCGGGATCTGGGCAAAGAGCTTCGAACAGCTCCAGCTCGTGCCGCTTCTGGTGATCACGCCCTTGGTGTTCCTGGGAGGCTCGTTCTACTCGATCTCGATGCTGCCGGAGTTCTGGCAGAAGGTGACCCTGTTCAACCCGGTGGTCTATCTGGTCTCGGGCTTCCGCTGGGCCTTCTTCGGAATGGCCGATGTGAATGTGGGCGCCTCGCTCGCCGCTATCGCGTTGTTCTCGGGGCTGTGCCTTGTCGGGATCTGGACGATTTTCCGCACCGGCTGGCGGCTGAGAACCTGAGGCAGGCGCGCAACGTGGCAACGAAACCATGCCCCCGGCCTTGTTGTTACGCCGGGGCACCTCTACATCAGGCAACATGAAGCGCTTTGTACCCTTTCTCAAAACCGCACCCCGGGTGGCGGTCGTCCGGTTGCACGGAACGATCGCTGCGGGGGCACGCGGGCAGATCAGCGACGTGAGCCTTGCGCCCGCGATCGAGAAAGCCTTTGCCAAAGGTAAGCCCGATGCAGTGGCGCTCAGCATCAATTCGCCCGGCGGCTCGCCGGTGCAATCCAGCCTGATCGCCGCCCGCATTCGCAGGCTGACCGAGGAAAAAGACCTGCCGGTCTATGCTTTCATAGAAGATGCCGGGGCGTCAGGCGGATACTGGCTCGCCTGTGCCGCCGATCAGATTTTCGTCGACCGCTCGTCTATTGTCGGCTCCATCGGGGTGATTATGTCGAGCTTCGGTGCGCAGGACTTCATCGCCCGCCACGGGATCGAGCGGCGGGTCTACACCTCGGGCGAAAACAAATCGCAGCTTGATCCGTTCAAGCCGGAAAACCCCGAAGATGTGGCGCGGATCACCGCGATCAGCGGCGATATTCATGCCGCCTTCATCGAGCATGTGAAAACCGCGCGCGGCGACAGGCTGAATACGGACACAAATCTGTTCACCGGGGAATTCTGGACCGGCGCGCGGGCCGTCGAACTGGGGCTCGCCGATGGGCTGGGCCATCTGGTGCCGAAAATGAAAGAGATCTTTGGCGAGAAGGTGCGCTTTGCGGTTTATGGGCCGAAACGCCCGCTTCTGCGCCGCTTCGGAGCGTCGATTGCCGGCGAGCTGATCGGTGTCGCGGAAGAGCGCAGCCTCTGGGCACGGTTCGGTCTTTGATATGTCTTTGAAACTCATCACGTTTTTTCTCATTTTCATGATGGTACTGGCGCTATTTGGGCGCCTGCGATTTCCCGGACAGAAAAAGCTTTCCGGGATGAAGTGCGCCCGATGCGGGCGCTACCGGATCGGGTCAGGCCCCTGCGCCTGCGAAAAGAAGGGCTGAGGCTTGGATTTCTTCTATGCAATTCTCGGGCTGATCATCTTGCTGCTCGCGGGCGACAGCCTTGTGCGCGGAGCGGTCAATCTCAGCCTGCGCATCGGCGTGCCCGCGCTGGTGGTCTCGCTCACCGTTGTGGCCTTTGGCACCTCGGCGCCGGAGCTTTTGATCGCGGTGCAATCGGTGCTGGACCACGCGCCACGGCTGGCATTGGGCAATGTGGTCGGTTCGAACACCGCCAATATCCTGTTGGTGCTTGGCGTGCCCGCGATGCTGACCGGGCTGCACACCGCCAGTTGTGATACGCGGCGCAACTACGTTGCGATGATGGCGGCAACCTCTCTGTTCATGCTGCTGGCGACCGGACATGTGTTTGGTTGGGTGCAGGGCATGGTGCTTATGGCCGGGTTCGGGCTGATGCTGATCTCGGCCTTTCAAGAGGCGATGGCGCATCGGCGAGAGGTGGCGCTGACCCGGCAGGCCGAAATCCGCGCGGCGGGCGAGAAGGCCGAAGCCGATGCGCTTCTGGCGGAGGCCGAGCGCGAAATCGATGCCGAGGAAGAGGTCGAGCTGGAAGGGGCCGACCCGACCATGCCCTGGGCCAAGGTGATCCTGTTTCTTGTGCTGGGGCTGATCGGTTTGCCGATCGGGGCAAGCATTCTGGTTGATGCTTCGGTGCATATCGCCCGCCACTACGGCATCTCGGAAACCGTGATCGGCCTGACGCTGGTTGCGGTTGGCACCTCGCTGCCGGAACTTGCGACCACGGTGATGGCCGCCTATCGCAATCAGGCCGATGTGGCGCTGGGTAACGTGATCGGGTCGAACATGTTCAACCTGCTCGCGATCATCGGAATTGCTAGCTTTGTCGGTCCGATCCCGGTCGATCCCGACATGCTGCGCATTGATCTGTGGGTGATGTTTGCCTCGTCTCTGTTGATCGCCCCCTTCGTGTTCCGGGGCTGGTATATGGGGCGGCGCTGGGGCATCGTCTTTGCGGTGCTTTATATCGCCTATGTGTGGATGCTTCTGGGGAAGTGAAATGATCGAAAAGCGGGCGCTGGTAACCGGGGCGGGGGCGCGGCTGGGGCAGGCCATGGCTGTCTATCTGGCGGGCCGTGGCTATGATGTGGCCGTGCATTATGCCGGGTCCGAGGCCGGGGCGGCAGAAACCGTGCGTGCCTGCGAAGCGGCGGGCGTAAAGGCTGTCGCGCTGCAAGCCGATCTGCTCGACGATACCGCGCTGGAAACGCTGGTGCCGCGTGCCGCTGAGGCGCTGGGCGGGCCGCTGACCCTGCTGATCAACAACGCCTCGATCTTCGACTATGACACGCTCGCCACCGCGACCCCCAACAGCTGGGAGCGTCATATCGGTTCCAACCTGCGCGCGCCGTTCTTTCTGACTCAGGCCTTTGCCGATCAGGCGCCGGGCCATGACCAATGCGCCTCGGGCGAACCCCTAGCCAGCGGGCTGGTGGTGAACATGCTCGATCAGCGGGTGCTGAAACCGACACCGGAATTCATGACGTACACCATCGCCAAGATGGGGCTTTGGGCCTTCACCCGCACTGCGGCGCAGGCTTTGGCCCCGGCGATCCGGGTGAACGCCATTGGTCCGGGCCCCACTCTGATCGGGGCGCGCCAGAGCGAAGATCACTTCACTCGCCAGCGCGCCAACACGGTTCTGGGCCGTGGTGCGAACCCCGAAGATATCACCGCCGCACTCGGTTATCTGCTCGATGCGAAAGCGGTGACAGGCCAGTTGATCGCGGTCGATGGCGGTCAGCATCTGGGTTGGAAAACCCCAGATATTCTGGGCTTTGAATAGGCTCGCAGTCGAACCGCTGCGACAAGTTGTGCACGCAGTCGCAGCAAGGTGGGGTTAAGGCCAATTTATCTCAATGATTTCAGAAGTTTACTAAACCTTCATATTATTACCTATGTTTTACAGTGGGTTATGAGAGCGCACAAATATTGTGCAGGGTCTGGAAATGCTTCGAAACAAACTGAAAGCCGGTTACCCCGAGAACCTATCCACCAAGTTATCCACAGATTCTGTGGGCATGTTTTCTCTTGAACTATTCGCCTCGTGATTGCAGGGGGTCGGGGGAATCAGTAGGCATTGGCTATGAGCGACGAAAGTTCGGAAACCCCGTCCCAACCGGCCCTGCGCGGGCACAAGCTGATTGCTGACGAGCTGAAGCGGCTCGACGGCAGCCCCGGGGTGTACCGGATGCTCGATGACAAGGGCCGGGTGCTCTATGTCGGCAAGGCTAAGAACCTGAAAAAGCGGGTGTCGAACTACGCTAAGCCGCAGGGCCATTCGGCGCGGATCGCCCGGATGATCAGCCAGACCACCTCGATGATGTTTCTGACCACGAGGTCGGAGACCGAAGCCCTGCTGTTGGAGCAGAACCTGATCAAGCAGCTGAAGCCGCATTTCAACGTGCTGCTGCGCGACGACAAATCCTTCCCGAACATTCTGGTCACCGACCACGCCTATCCACAGATCAAAAAGCATCGCGGCGCGAAGAAAGAGAAGGGGCATTATTACGGCCCCTTCGCCAGTGCCGACGCGGTGAACCGCACGCTTAATCAGCTGCAAAAGGTCTTTCTGCTGCGCAACTGCACCGATGCGATGTTTGAAAGCCGCACAAGGCCCTGCCTGCTGCATCAGATCAAACGCTGCGCCGCGCCCTGCGTGGGCAAGGTGAGCGAGGCCGATTATGCCGGGCTGGTCAGCGATGCCGAACGGTTCCTGTCGGGCCGTACCACCAAGGTACAGGAAGAGCTGGCGAGCGAGATGCAGGCGGCTTCCGAGGCGATGGAATTCGAGCGCGCCGCGATGCTGCGCGACCGGATCCGCGCGCTGACGCAGGTGCAAAGCGCGCAGGGGATCAACCCGCGCGGGGTGGCCGAGGCCGATGTGATCGCGCTGCATATGGAAGGCGGGCAGGCCTGTGTGCAGGTGTTCTTCATTCGCGCCCATCAGAACTGGGGCAACCGCGATTTTTACCCCCGCACCGGCGCGGGCGCGGACGAGGCCGAGGTGCTGCAGGCCTTTATCGGCCAGTTCTACGACCAGAAAGACCCGCCGCGCCTGATCCTGCTCAGCCATCCGATTGAAGATCGCGAGCTGATGGAAGAGGCGCTGGGCGAAAAGACCGGGCGCAAGGTCGAGATTTCCGTGCCTCTGCGCGGGGAAAAGGCCGAGCTGGTCTCAGGCGCCGCCCGCAATGCCCGCGAAAGCCTTGGCCGCAAGCTGTCGGAAACCGCGACGCAGGCGAAACTGCTGGCGGGGCTGGCCGAGGCCTTCGATCTGGAAGACATACCGAGCCGCATCGAGGTCTATGACAACTCGCATATTCAGGGCACCAATGCGGTCGGCGGGATGATCGTGGCAGGCCCCGAGGGCTTCATGAAAAGCCAGTACCGCAAGTTCAACATCAAGGGTGAAGAGCTGACCCCCGGCGACGATTTCGGGATGATGAAAGAGGTACTGACCCGTCGCTTCAAACGGTTGTTGAAGGAAGACCCCGACCGCGAGAGCGAGGCATGGCCGGATCTTCTGCTGATCGACGGCGGCGCCGGGCAGGTGAGTGCGGTGCAGGAGATTCTGGAAGATCTGGGCGTTGAAGACATCGCCATGGTCGGCGTGGCCAAGGGCATCGACCGCGACGCGGGTAAGGAAGAGTTCCACCGCACCGGCCAACGCCCGATGGCGCTGAAGCGCAACGATCCCGTGCTTTACTTTATCCAGCGTCTGCGCGACGAGGCCCACCGCTTTGCCATCGGCACCCATCGGGCGAAACGCGCCAAGGCCATGGGGGCCACGCCGCTCGACGACATCCCCGGCGTTGGCGCAACCCGCAAGCGCGCGCTGCTGAACCATTTCGGCTCGGCCAAGGCGGTGGCGCGGGCCAGCCTTGCCGATCTGCAAGCCGTGCCCGGCATTTCGGCAGCGATGGCCGAGGCGATCCACGGCTATTTTCAGGAAAAGGGCTAAGGTTCGGGTCTGCCACAAGCCGGTTGCCAGATGCTTTTCAAAAAATGCGACGGAATGCACCTTTAGCTGCGTTTCACCTCCATCGACTTTTGGAGGATGCTACATGAAACGCGCTATTGCTTTGACCCTTGCCCTTGCCACCGCCGCGCTTGCTTCGCCGTCGAGTGCGCAGAATTTGCTGCGCAATGACCCGCAGCGCCCGACCGATAAAATCGCCGCCGATCTTGGTGTGACACAGGACCAGTTCGAGGCCTGTTTCTGGAATGTGAATCCCGATATGGCACACGCCCCGAGTGGCGACACCCAGCGCGCCAACAAATCCATCCTGCTGCCCTGCCTGCAAAAGGCCAATCCCGACATCACCAATGATCGGCTCGATGCGGTGATGGACAGCTACCGGCCCGAAGGCCCGCTTCGCAATGGCTGAGAACGGCTTTCCCCGGCGCGCAAGACAGGGTATTGATCGCGCATGAGATGGACCTTGCCAAATATCCTCACCATCGCCCGGCTGATCGCAGTACCGCTTCTGCCGATCATGTTTCTGTTTTTTGCCCGCCCTTGGGCCGATTGGTATGCGATGGTGCTCTTCATCGTCGCCTCCATTACCGATTACCTTGATGGCTATCTGGCCCGCGCCTGGAAGCTGGAATCGTTGTTTGGTGCGGCGATGGATCCGATTGCCGACAAGGCTCTGGTGATGATCGCGCTCTTGGTGATCAACGGCTATGCTGGGATGACGCCTTGGATCCTGCTGCCGTCTGCGATCATCTTCTACCGCGAAGTCTTTGTGTCGGGGCTGCGTGAAACCCTGGGCGACAAGGCACGCGCGCTGAAAGTGACCAATCTGGCCAAGTGGAAAACCACCTCGCAGATGGTGGCGATCACCCTGCTTTTTGCCAAGGGCGTGTTTGAACATCACGCGCTTCTGGAAGGTGCCGCCAATGGCTGGATGAGCTGGGCGAACTATTCGGGGAATCTGGGGATCGTGCTTCTGTGGCTTGCAGCCGGGCTGACCACAATCACCGGCTGGGATTATTTCAACAAGGCCCTGCCGTTTCTGAGGGAAACGCCCGATGCTTGATGTGCTCTATTTCGCCTGGGTCCGCGAACGGATTGGCGAGCCGCGTGAAAAACTCACAACCGATGCCGCCACGGTGGCCGATCTGGTGGACGAGCTGCGCGCCCGCGAGGAACGCTATGCGCTGGCCTTTGCCGATCTCACGGCTCTGCGCGTGGCTGTCGATCAGGAGCTGTCCGATTTCGATGCCCCGCTCGCCGGGGTGCGCGAAGTGGCGTTCTTCCCACCGATGACAGGTGGCTGATGAAAATCCGCGTGCAAGCCGAGCCTTTCGATCTGGGCGCCGAGCTTGAGGGCTTTGGTGCCGGAGGACATGCCGGTGCGGTGGTCAGCTTTACCGGCCTTGTGCGGGGCACCGGCGGGCTTTCCCGGATGGAGATCGAGCACTATCCCGGCATGACCCAATCCGCGATTGCCGCGATTGCCGAAGAGGCGATGCGCCGCTGGGATCTGGCCGATTGCATCGTGATCCACCGCTATGGCGTGCTGGCCCCGGGCGAACAGATCATGATGGTGGCCACCGCCAGCCGTCACCGCAAGGCGGCGTTCGAGGCGGCGGATTATCTGATGGATTACCTGAAAAGCCGCGCCCCCTTCTGGAAGAAGGAAATCGGCCCGAATGGTGCCGAATGGGTGGCGGCGAAAGACGAAGACGAAGACGCGCTGAAGCGCTGGTAGGCCCGTCAGGCCCGCCCGCCCTCAGAAATCGACCGCGATGCCTTTTCTTTCATAATCGCCAAAGCGAACCGGCTCCGGCCCATCGCGCCCGCCATATTCGATCGGCAGGTCGAGTTTTTTTGCATTTTTCCGGCGTTCTTCCGCCTCGGCCAGCGCGCGGATGGCTTCCGGCGGCAAATCGCGTTTGGTCTCGTCGCTCATGGCGCTCTTCCTTGTTTTCTTCGCTTGATATAGGCCCGTATCCAGACAAAGGCAAAGGATGCAAATGGCAAGCGATGCGACGCGCCCACGTAAAGTGGTGGTGGACCTGATCGGGGATGTGCTGGAAAGCCATAAACTGCTTTCCGAAGTGCTGCCCAAACGCGTGGAAGGCTTGGCGCCGGACGAGCGCGCGCGGGTGCAGCGGCTGACGCTGACCACCCTGCGCGGGCTGGACCGGGCTGACCGGATGCTGGGGCCGCATTTGCAAAAGCGCCCCCCGGAGCGGGTGCTGAACATCCTGCGCCTTGGCGTGATCGAGATTTGCGAAGAGGGTGCCGCCGCCCATGGTGTGGTCAACACCGCGGTCGAAATTGCCCGGATGGATCGCAAGACCGCCGGGATGGCCGGGCTGGTGAACGCCGTGCTGCGCAAAGTGGCCGATGAGGCTGCGAAATGGCAGGGCCTGCCGGTGCCGCGCCTGCCGAAATGGCTGCGCAAACCGCTGATTGACGATTACGGCAAGGCGGTTGTCGAGGCGATGGAGGCCGCGCATTATGCCGGGGCGCCGCTCGATCTGACCGCCAAGACCGATCCGGCAGCGCTGGCCGAAGCCACGGGTGGCACGCTTCTGCCCAGCGGCTCGGTGCGGCTGACCGGGGCGCTGCAGGTCTCGCAATTGCCGGGCTACGAGGCAGGCGATTGGTGGGTGCAGGATGGCGCTGCTGCTCTGCCCGCCAAACTGCTCGCGGCCAAGCCCGGCGAAAAGGTGCTCGATCTTTGCGCCGCCCCCGGCGGCAAGGCGATGCAGCTTGCTGCGGCCGGGGCCGAGGTGACGGCGGTGGATATTTCGGAGCGCCGGTTGCAGCGGGTCACGGAAAACCTCGCGCGTTGCGGTCTTGAAGCCGAGATCGTCGCAGCCGATGCGCTGGAATACGAGGGCGGGCCGTTCGATGCGGTTCTGCTCGACGCGCCCTGCACCGCGACCGGCACGATTCGCCGCCACCCGGATCTGCCCTATACCAAGGATGGCAGCGATTTCCCCGGCCTGTTCGAGTTGCAGGAATACATGATCGACCGAGCGCTGGCGCTGCTGAAGCCCGGCGGGCGGCTGGTCTATTGCACTTGCTCTCTGCTGATCGACGAGGGCGAAGAGCAGGTGCGCGACGCGCTGGCCCGCCATGCGGGGTTGGCGGTCGAGCCGGAGGGGTTCCATCACCTTGGCCTGCCGGAAGACCAGATCGACGACAGCCTCGGCATTCGTCTGCGCCCCGATCTCTGGGCTGATCTCGGTGGGATGGACGGGTTTTTCATCACCTGTTTCAGGAAACCGGAATAGGGCGATGACTCCCGGTTGCACGCTCGCTAAGATGTGCCAAAGATCCCGTTAAGGGGCGTTAGTCAGCGAGCCGAGGCGAATCCGTGTCACGACAAGACCCTTTTTCGGCGCGTAGAACGCGCTGGATGAACCGCAGGCATGCCCGCCGAGCCGCGCGGGCCAAAGTGCCGACGGGATTTGTCTCGCAGCCCGAACCCCGCACCATTGGCAGTTTTGCGCGTGGCAAGCAGCTTGTGGCGGGCAATCTGCTGTTTGCCGGGCATTTGGTCGAGCTGAAGGGCGATCCGCTTTGGGAGGTCACGCCCCCCTCTGCCGCTTTTGCCGAGGCCCTGCACGGCTTTGGCTGGATGGACGATCTGGCGGCTCTGGGCGACCGGGCCGCGCGCGAACGGGCGCAGGCCTGGACCTTCGACTGGATCAAACGCTATGGCGGCGGCAAGGGGCCGGGCTGGACGCCCGATCTGACCGGGCGGCGCCTGATCCGCTGGATCAACCACGCGCTGTTTCTGCTGATGGGGCAGGAGGCGGACGCCGCCGACGCCTTTTACCGCTCGCTCGGGCAGCAGTGCCTGTTTCTGGCCAAACGCTGGCCCCATGCCTCGCCCGGCCTGCCGCGCTTTGAGGCGCTGACCGGGCTGATCTATGCGGGCCTTGCCCTGACCGGGATGGAAGATCACGTTGAGCCCGCCACCAAAGGGCTGGCGCGCGAATGCAGCGATCAGATCAGCGCCGCGGGCGGCATTCCCACCCGCAACCCCGAAGAGCTGCTGGAAGTGTTCACGCTGTTGAACTGGGCGGCGCTGGCTCTGGCCGAAAGCGGGATGTTGCCGCATTCCGAGCATATTCAGGCGATTGAACGCATCGCCCCCACGCTGCGGGCTTTGCGTCACGCCGATGGCGGGCTGGCCCGGTTTCACGGCGGTGGGCGCGGCGCCGAAGGGCGGCTGGATCAGGCGCTGGCCACTTCAGGCGTTCGCTCGATCCTGACCGGCGGGCTGGCCATGGGCTATGCGCGGCTGCATGGCGGGCGCACCAGTCTGATCATGGATGCCGAAGCGCCGCCCAAAGGCGCGGCCTCGGTCAACGCCCATGCCTCGACTCTGGCGATTGAAATCACCTCCGGGCGGCGTCCGCTGATCGTGAGCTGCGGGTCCGGGGTGGATTTCGGCGATGCCTGGCGCAAGGCGGGGCGGGCCACGCCCTCGCATTCGGTGCTGGGGCTTGGCGGTTGGTCGTCATCGCAGCTGGGCAGCTCGCGCGGGTCAGGCGACGGCGCGCGCGCCCCGCTCGAAGGCGGCCCGCAAGAGGTTTATACCCAGAGTTTTTCCGAGACGGGGCATAGCGGGGTGGCTGCCGGGCATGACGCCTATGTGCCCAGTCACGGGCTGAGCTATACCCGCCGGATCGAGATGAGCGTGGATGGTCGCATCCTGACCGGCGAAGAGAAACTGATTGCGGTCAACGAGTCCGATCAGACCCTGTTTCGCGCCGCTCTGGGCCGCACCGGCCTGACCGGCATCCGCTTTGCCGTGCGGTTTCATCTGCACCCGGATGTGGATGCGGCGGTCGATCTGGGCGGGGCGGCCATTTCGATGGCGCTGAAATCCGGCGAGATCTGGGTGTTCCGCTATGAAGGCCCGGCCGAGCTGAAGCTCGAACCAAGCGTCTATCTGGAAAAGGGCCGGTTGAAGCCGCGCGCCGCGCAGCAGGTGGTGCTGGCCGGGGTCGCGCTGGATTACGAAACCCGCCTTCGCTGGTCGCTGGCCAAGGCGCAGGACACCCCGGTTGGTCTGCGCGACCTGGTACAGGACGAGCTGGAGCGGGGCGTGTAACTCCACGATCTTGCGTATAGATGTGAGGGCTTGCCCTAAATCTTTGTCTGATTGGTAAAATGTGCTTTTCGCTTGCGGCGATTCAGCAGTTCAATCCGTCGCGCAATTGGTCTATTTCACCCCCATCCTCACAGCCCAAAAGGTGTCCGACATGACCGACCTTTCGCCCGTGCGCCGCGCGCTCATTTCCGTTTCCGACAAAACCGGGCTTACCGATCTCGGCAAAGCTCTTGAGGCGCGGGGGATTGAAATTCTCTCCACCGGCGGCTCGGCCAAAGCGCTGCGCGATGCGGGCGTTGCGGTGAAGGATGTGGCCGAGGTCACCGGCTTTCCCGAAATGATGGACGGGCGGGTGAAAACCCTGCACCCGATGGTGCATGGCGGGCTTCTGGCGCTGCGCGACAATGACGAACATGTCGCGGCGATGAAAGAGCACGGGATCGGCGCGATCGACCTTCTGGTGGTGAACCTCTATCCGTTCGAGGAAACCGTGGCCAAGGGCGCCGATTACGAGACCTGTATCGAGAATATCGACATCGGCGGCCCGGCGATGATCCGTGCGGCGGCCAAAAACCACGGCTTCGTCACCACCATCGTCGATGTGGAAGATTACGCCGCGCTGCTGGCCGAGCTGGATGCCCATGACGGCGCGACCTCCTATGCTTTCCGGCAGAAATCGGCGATGAACGCCTATGCCCGCACCGGCGCCTATGATGCGGCCGTGTCGACCTGGATGGCGAGTGCGATTGGGGACGAGTCGCCGCGTCGCCGGGTTGTGGCGGGCGAGCTGAAGCAGACCCTGCGCTATGGCGAGAACCCGCATCAGACGGCGGCTTTTTATGTCGACGGCTCGAACCGCCCCGGCGTGGCCACCGCTGTGCAGCATCAGGGCAAGGAACTGAGCTACAACAATATCAACGATACCGACGCAGCCTTTGAGCTGGTGGCGGAATTTGCGCCCGCCGAGGGCCCGGCCTGCGCGATCATCAAGCACGCCAATCCCTCGGGCGTGGCACGGGGCGCGACCCTGACCGAAGCCTATCAAAAGGCTCTGGCCTGCGACAGCACCTCGGCCTTTGGTGGCATCGTGGCGCTGAACCAGATGCTCGATGCCGAAACCGCCGAAGAGATCGTGAAGATCTTCACCGAAGTCGTCATCGCTCCCGGCGCCACCGACGAGGCCAAGGCGATTTTCGCGGCGAAGAAAAACCTGCGTCTGCTCACCACCGAAGCGCTGCCCGATCCGATGACCAGCTTCCAGACCATCCGTCAGGTCTCGGGCGGCTATCTGTTCCAGGGCAAGGATAACGGCTTCATTGATCTTTCCGATCTGAAAGTCGTCACCAAGAAGGCCCCGACCGAGGCGCAGATGCGCGATCTTCTGTTCGCCTGGAAGGTCGGCAAGCATGTGAAATCCAACGCCATCGTCTATGTGAAAGACCTCGCCACCGTTGGCGTGGGCGCGGGTCAGATGAGCCGGGTGGATTCGGCCAATATCGCCGCCGTGAAAGCCCAGCGTATGGCTGATGGGCTTGGCCTCAGCGAAAACCCGGCGGTTGGCTCCGCTGTTGCGTCTGATGCCTTCTTTCCCTTCCCCGACGGGCTGATGGAAGCGGCGGCGGCGGGCGCCACCTGTGTGATCCAGCCGGGCGGCTCGATGAATGACGACAAGGTGATCGCGGCGGCCGACGAAGCCGGGCTGGCCATGGTCTTCACCGGCATGCGCCATTTCCGGCACTAAGCTGATGCGCTGGATGGCCAAAACAGCGGCGCTGACGCTCGCGCTCGACCAGATCAGCAAGATCGGGGTCGTCCAGCTGCTTGATCTCAAGACGCGGGGGCAGATCGACGTGATCCCGCCCCTGCTCAGCTTCCGCATGGCGTGGAATCGCGGGATGAATTTCGGCCTGTTCGCCTCGAACGCCGATCTGGCCCGTTGGCTGCTGATCGGGGTGGCGCTGGCCATTTCCACCTGGGTGGTTTGGTGGGTGCGGCGCGATGGGCTGGGGCTTCTGGCGCAGATCGGCGCCGGGCTTCTGGTCGGTGGCGCGCTGGGCAATGTGCTCGACCGGCTGGTCTATGGCGCGGTTGCCGACTTTCTCAACATGTCGGTTCCGGGCCTGAGCAACCCCTGGTCGTTCAATATCGCCGATGCTGCGATCTTTCTTGGGGCCGTCATGCTGGTGCTTTCTTCGGGCACGGGCAAAAGCGGCGACAAGACCCCGTGACGCGCCAGATTGAATGCGGTAAAGAGGATGCGAAGCTGGGGTAAGGAGAGGCTCATGCAGGGCAAGTTCGGCATTTCGGTCATGGCTTTGGCCGGGCTGATGGCGCTTTCAGCCTGCGAGAACGGCGATCCGAAGCTGATGAATGTCCGCTCCGATACTCCTGACGAATTTTCCGTTCTTCCCAGCAAACCGCTTGAGCAACCGGCCAGCTACACCGAGCTGCCGGAACCCACTCCGGGCGGTACCAACCTCGTTGACCCGACCCCCGAAGCCGATGCGGTTGCGGCACTGGGCGGCAATCCCGATCTGGTGAACAGCACGCAGATTCGGGCCGGTGAACAAGGGCTTATCTCTTATGCCAGCCGCTTTGGCGTGCCCGGCGATATTCGCGATACGCTGGCGGCAGAAGATCTGGACTGGCGGCGCAATCACAATGGTCTGCTGTTGGAACAGCTTTTCAGCGTGAACGTCTATCTCAAAGCCTATGCAGAGATGGCGCTGGATCAGCACAAGGAACTGGCGCGGTTGCGTGCGCTGGGGGTGAAAACCCCGACCGCGCCGCCCGATCCGCAAGTGCGCCTGAACTGATCCCAATTCAGTCCGTCTGATCACATCTGCGCGCGCTTGGCTTGCGTGTTCTCCCGAAATACCTAGCTTGGCCGGGCAATCGAAGGGAAGTCCATGCGTTTCAATCCGATCCCCGCCCTCGTCTTCCTCCTGTCATTCCTGATCTCCTTGCCCGCGCTGGCGGCGGGCGACGTGACCACGTTCAGTCTTGAGAACGGCATGAACGTGGTGGTGATCGAGGATCATCGAGCGCCGGTTGTGGTGCATATGGTCTGGTATCGCACCGGTGCTGCGGATGAGCAGCCGGGCAAATCCGGTATCGCACATTTCCTCGAACATCTGATGTTTCAGGGCACCGAGCATATGGCGCCGGGTGAGTTGAGCAAGGTGGTCGAGGCCAATGGCGGCTCTGACAACGCCTTCACAACGCAGGATTACACCGCCTATTTCCAGCGCGTCGCGGCGGACCGGCTGGGGCTGATGATGCAGATGGAAGCCGACCGGATGCGTTATCTGAAGCTGACGCAAGAGGATGTGGATACCGAGCGCGACGTGATCCTTGAGGAACGTTCAACCCGGATCGACAACGAGCCGGGCTCGCTGTTTGACGAGGAAATGCGCGCCGCGCTCTATCGCAACCATCCCTACGGCATCCCGGTGATCGGCTGGCGGCACGAAATGGAGGGGCTCAGCCGCGAAGATGCGCTGGCTCATTACAAGCGCTACTACGCCCCCAACAATGCCACGCTGATCGTCGCGGGCGATGTGAAACCCGATGAGGTGAAAGCGCTGGCCGAACAGTATTACGGCCCCCTTGCCCCCACCGAAAACCTCGCCCCGCGCCTGCGTCCGCAAGAGCCGCCCTCGCGCGCGGCTCGGCGTCTCGACATGAAAGATCCGCGCGTCGCTCAGCCGATGATCGAACGGCTCTATCTGGCCCCCGAGCGCAATCCGGGCGATCAGAAAGAGGCCGCCGCGCTGGTCTATCTGGCCGAGCTTCTGGGCGGCGACAGTGCCACTTCGGTTCTGGGTCGGGCCCTGCAGTTCGATAGCAATATCGCGGTTCACACCAGCGCGGGCTATTCCGGCACGTCGCTCGATGAAACCGCGTTTTCGCTGGTGGTGGTCCCGGCGGCTGGGGTGAGCCTCGCCGATGCTGAGGCGGCGCTCGATGAACAGCTTGCCAAATTCCTCGATACTGGCCCCGATCCCGAGGCTTTTGCCCGGATCAAGGCGCAGATCCATGCCTCTGAGATCTACGCGCTCGACAATGTGCAGGGTCTGGCCGAACGCTATGGCCGTGCGCTCAGCTCCGGTCTAACGGTGGCGGATGTGCAGGCCTGGCCCGATGTGCTGCAATCCGTCACCCCCGACGATGTTATGGCCTCCGCCCGCGATGTGCTGGTGCCGGACGCCTCGGTGACCGGCTGGCTGGAGCCGAAAGCAGCGGAGATGCCGAAATGAACCGGATTGCAACCGCCCTTGTCTTTTTGCTCATCGCCGCCCTGCCGGCCCGGGCCGATGTGAACATTCAGGAAGTCACCTCGCCCGGCGGGCTGCACGCCTGGCTGGTGGAAGAGCACTCGATCCCGTTCACGGCGCTGGAGCTGCGTTTTCGGGGCGGGGCCTCGCTCGATCTGCCCGGCAAACGTGGCGCCACCGATCTGATGACCGGGCTTCTGGAAGAGGGGGCAGGGGATCGCGACGCCCGCGCCTTTGCCGAGGCGCGCGATGCGCTGGCGGCGAGTTTCAACTTTGATGTCGGGGAGGATACGCTGGCGGTCTCGGCGAAATTCCTCACCGAAAACCGCGACGACGCGCTGTCGCTTCTGCATGACGCCCTGACCACGCCGCGCTTTGACCCGGATGCGATCGAGCGGGTGCGCGGGCAGGTTCTGGCCTGGCTCAAAAACCGCGCCACCGATCCCAAGGCGCTGGCGGGGGCGACCTTCGACAAGCTCGCCTATGGCGATCATCCCTATGGCAGTTTCTACGCAGGCACGCCGGAAAGCGTGGCGGCGCTGACCCGCGACGACATCGTCACCGCTTTCAAGGGCGCAATTGCCCGCGATAGGGTCTATATTTCGGCGGTCGGCGATATTTCCGCCGAAGAGCTGGGCACGCTTCTCGACAAGCTCTTGGGCGACTTGCCGGAAACCGGCGCGCTGAAGCCCCAGCCGGTGGCGTTTGGGGCGACCGGCGGCATCACCGTTGTGCCCTTCAACACGCCGCAATCGGTGGCGCAGTTTGGCCAGCCGGGTATGTCGATTGAAGATCCGGATTTCTTTGCCGCCTATATCCTCAATACCATTTTCGGCGGCCCCGGCTATCATTCCCGGCTGAACGAAGAGGTGCGCGAAAAGCGCGGGCTGACCTATGGCATCGGCACCTATCTGGTGGATTCGGACTATTCCGAAAGTTTGGTTGGCGTTGTGGCCTCAGCAAACGACCGTATGGGCGAGACGATCAATGTCGTGCGCGACGAATGGGCGAAAATCGCGAAAGACGGGATCACTGAGGCAGAGCTGGATACCGCCAAGACCTACCTGACCGGCGCCTATCCGCTGCGCTTTGATGGCAATGGTCCGATTGCGCGCATCCTCATCGGCATGCAGCTTCAGGGCTATCCGGCGGATTACGTGAAAACCCGCAATGCCCGGATTGAAGCGGTCACGCTGGACGAGGCCAATCGCGTGGCGGCACGGCTGTTCCAGCCCGACGCCCTGCGCTTTGTGGTGGCGGGCCAGCCGGTGGGTGTGGACAGCACCGACTGACCCACCCGCCCTTTCAGGCGAAATAGTCTCGCATGATCCGCGAATAGACCCGCTTGAGCTGGTGGATCTGGCCCATCTCGACCCGTTCGTCGACCTGATGCATGGTTTTGCCGACAAGACCAAACTCCACCACCGGGCAGAGGTCTTTCACAAAGCGCGCATCCGAGGTGCCGCCGGAGGTGGAGAGCTCCGGCATCAACCCGGTTTCGGCATTTACCGCCGCTACGACCATCTCCGAAAGCGGCCCCGGCGGGGTCAGGAAGCTTTCACCCGAGACTTTCACGCTCATCGAAAAATCAATCCCGGTCTCGCCCGCAACCAGCTCCATTTCCTCTTCCAGCCAGGCGATCAGCCCGGCCGAGGAATGGGCATCGTTGAAGCGGATATTCACCGTGGCCACGCAGCGGGCGGGGATAACGTTATTCGCCGGGTTGCCGGTGTCGATGGTGGTCACCGCCAGCGTTGACGGATCGAAATGTGCGGTGCCTTCGTCGAGCATATGCGCATCAAGCCGCGCCACCAGCCGCGCCATTGCAGGCACCGGATTTTTCGCCCGGTGCGGATAGGCCGAATGGCCCTGCACGCCAGTCGCGGTGAAATAGGCGGTCATCGAGCCGCGCCGCCCGATCTTGATCATCTCGCCCATCTGGTTGGGGCAGGTCGGTTCACCGACGATGCAGGCGCTCATGGTCTCGCCATGGGCAACCATCCAGTCGAGCAGAGCGGTGGTGCCATTCACCGCATCGCCTTCTTCATCGCCGGTGATCGCCAGCACCAGCGCGCCGTCATCGGGTAGGTTTTCCGCAAAATCCACCGCCGCCGCTACCCAGGCCGCCACGCCCGATTTCATGTCGGTCGCGCCCCGACCCCAAAGGAAGCCGTCTTTTTCTTCTCCGCTGAACGGGGGAACGCTCCAATCGCCGGTATTGCCCACCGGCACCACATCCGTATGGCCGTTGAAGCCGAGGCTGCGTGCTGCCCCCTGCTTGCCGTAGCGGGCGAACAGGTTGGAGATGCCTTCCTGATCGACCCGGGTGCAGGTAAAGCCCGCCTGGCTCAGCACATCCTCCAGAAGCACAAGCGCCCCAGCCTCTTCCGGCGTCACAGAGGGGCATTGGATCAGGCGTTTCGTCAGCGCAACAGGGTCGGTCCCGGCTTGATGTGGCATATCTGGCTCCCGTGGTTGTGCTTGCTTGATATACGCGCCAGCGGGTTGGGTAAATGTGGCACCCATGCCTCAGCTTTGGGCTTGAGAGGTGGACCCTACGTCAAGGGGTTAACAAAAGGTTAATTTTGGTGCAGAGTTGCACAAAACGAACCCGAGGCAGGGACGCAGGCAAACAAACGCGACATAAGCGGCCTGCACGAGCAGATACACGATAAATAGAGCGGTTTTAGCCGCCGGTGTTCTGTGCGTCCTGACCTCATTGGGGCAGGAGGCAGGATAATGGTTGCGGCATCTGAGCTGTCGATCAACACCAATGCGAGTGCCATGACCATGGCCAACACCATCTTTGGGGATGGGGTGAATGTGGTCGGCGCGTCTTATAGCGGCGATAGCGGGTCTTCCGGGGTCTATACCGGCGGCGATACCGTCTCGCCCGGCGTCACCCCCGCCGATAGCGGCGTGATGCTGTCCACCGGCTATCTGTCGAGCTTCACCAATGGATCCAGCGGCAAATGGAGTAAATGGGGCGGCCAGAGTCAGGCCAACCAGTCCACCAACACCTCGGGCAATACAGCGGGTCTCAACAACGATGCGGCCTTCAATGCTCTCGCAGGCACCCATACCTATGATGCCTCGGTCCTCGATGTCGACGTGATCCCCGACAGCGATACGATCTCGCTGCAATTCGTGTTTTCGTCCGAAGAATACCCCGAATTTGCCGGGTCGATCTACAACGACATGGTCGGGGTCTGGGTGA
Source organism: Paracoccaceae bacterium (assembly GCA_050288685.1). Taxonomy (GTDB): domain Bacteria; phylum Pseudomonadota; class Alphaproteobacteria; order Rhodobacterales; family Rhodobacteraceae; genus Sinisalibacter. The sequence goes on from JBNKEH010000009.1 coordinate 410,987, forward strand.
ACGGCACTCCGGTCAATGTGGGGGTTGGTGAAACCAGCGTGACCAATGTCAACGCCACCAACACCCAGAACCAGAACCTCTATATCGACAACACGCAGAGCCAATATAACACCGAGATGGATGGCTTTACGGTGACGATGACCGTGAAGCTGCACGTTACCCCCGATCAGGTGAACTCGATCCGGATCGGTGTCGCCGATCTCAGCGACTCGCAATACGACTCCACCCTGCTGATCGCCGCCGATTCAGGGCAGACCAGCCTGATCGCCGAAGACGATGCCGTGAATGTTGCGCCGGGCGGCAGCAAGACCTTTGATCCGCTTGCCAACGATCATTCCACGACCGGCTCGTCGATCACCATCACCCAGATCAACGGGGTTGATGTCGTGGCCGGCGATACGGTGACGCTTTCCACCGGGCAAGCGGTCACGCTGAATGCCGATGGCACCTTCACGGTTCAGGCCGATAGCGATGTTGAATCCGTGCATTTCACCTATGGCGTCACCGATGCGGCGGGGATTACCGATACCGCCTATGTCACCCTGAACTCTGTGCCCTGTTTCGTTGCCGGTACGCTGATCGCCACGCCTGACGGCGAACGCCCCGTCGAAGCGCTGGTTCCGGGAGATCTGGTGCTGACCCATGACAGCGGCCCGCAACCCGTGCGCTGGATCGGGCGGCGCCGGATTGCGGCTGAGGGTAGTCTTGCCCCGATCCGCATCGAGGCCAATACCTTCGGTCAGCATCGCACCTTGCTGGTGTCGCCGCAGCACCGCGTTCTGATCCGCGACGCGTTGGCCGAGCTTCTGTTTGGCGAACGGGAAGTGTTGGTGGCGGCGAAAGATCTGGTCAACGACCACACTGTGCGCCCGGTGGTTGGCGGCGAGGTGGAATATGTCCACATCCTGTTCGACAGCCATCAGGTGGTGTTCTCAGAGGGATTGGCCACCGAAAGCTTCCTGCCCGGCCCGCAAACCACGAAAAGCTTCGAGCGCGAGGTGATCGAGGAAATCCGTGCGATCTTCCCCGAGCTCGATCCCAGCACCGGCGCGGGCTATTCGCCCTCGGCACGGCGCACGCTGCGCAGCTACGAAACCCGGCTCTTGTTGCATCAAGGCGCGCAGGAGGCGGCAGCATGACCTGGATTGCGCTGACCGATCTGGTGTCTCACAGCTTCGCGCGTCAGGGGATCCGTGCGGACAGTGCCGAAGAGAGCCCGTCGCAGGGAACAGACCCGGACGAAATTCTCTCAACCGGCACATTGATGCTCGAATTTCGCAATACCGTTGAGCCGGGCAACGCACAGACCGTCCTCAAATACCGCCGTCGGCGGGACTGGATGCGGGCGCTGGCGATTGATCTTCAGGATGACGGCGTTCTGGTTCTGCGGGTCCGACAAGGCCAGGTACGTTCGCGCGCCGAGATCCGCCTGCCGCTGCCGCCCCGCGATAGCCGGATGCGGATCAGCTATTCCTGGAATGCTCCTGCGCGTTTAGGCCGGTTGACGGTGGAGCTTCTGGATCTGGGACAGCTCTTCCAGACGTCCTTCGACAACCCCCTGCCTTTGCCGCTGGCCGATATCAAAGACATTGTGGTCGAACGTGCTGCCGCCCGATTCAACCCGGCCATCGAATTTGTTGCGGTTTCCGACGCGGTTGAGCCGGTCGGGTTTGGCAATGGTGTTGTCGGGAACACCTGGGTTGAAACGCCCGATGGAACGGTGCCGGTCGAGCGGCTGCGGTTGGGCGACAAGGTAATCACCGCCACCTCTGGTGTGCAATCCGTGCGCTGGATCGGCAAGCGCGAGGTGCCCGCCATCGGCAGCCTGCGCCCGGTGCGGCTGCGCGCGCCCTTCTTCGGCGTTGAACGCGACGTTCTACTGGCTCCCGAACATCGTCTGCGCCTCGATTTTGCCGATGCCGATTACATGCTGGGCACCGATGACGTGCTGCTCTCTGCCGCCCATCTGGTGAATGGCAAACAGGCCCGCTACGAAGACACGATGCAGCTCGTGACCTATTATCAGGTGCTGCTCGACGTGCATGATTGTCTGCTGCATCAGGGGATCTGGGCCGAAAGCCTGTTCATCGGCACGTTGCGGCGTCGCCCCGATGTGGCGGCGACCACGGTTCTGGGCGATCTTCCGGCCAGTGCGCTGCCCGAGCATCGGGCGTTCAGCCATCACCGGCTTTCCGATGTCGAAGCGCGGTCGCTTGTGGCAACACTGCGGGCCTGAGCGGTTGTCGCGCCTTGGCAACGTATGCATAGTCGCGCCGGAAGGAAGGCGGGACGAATTTGATTCGGTGGATACTCACATCGTTCTGGGCGTTTTGCGCTTTGGTCGTGGCCACGGCCAGCGACGCGCAGTCCGCCTCGGATGCGGGCGCAAAAGTGCTGCGTCTGGCCACCGTGACGCGCCCCCCCTTTTCGATGGAAGAGGGGAATATCCAGACCGGTTTCAGCATTGATCTATGGAATGCGCTTGCCGACCAGATGCGGGTGAAAACCGAAGTGGTGCGGGTCGAGTCCTTTTCCGAAATGCTCGATCTGGTGCGCAAGGGCGAGGTCGACGCCGCCGCGGCCAATATTTCGATCACCGCCGATCGCGAAAGCACCATGGATTTCACGCAACCGATTTTTGAATCGGGGCTGAGCATTCTGATTCCGTCAGAAGGATCGGGCAGCGTGTCGATCCTGTCGGCGCTGCTGTCGCGCGATGTGTTACTGGCGATTGCCGCGGCCTTCGGGCTCTTGCTGCTCGCGGGCATGCTGATGTGGCTGTTTGAACGTCGCCAGCAGGCCTATTTCGATCACCCCCCGCATAAAGCGCTGTTTCCCGCCTTCTGGTGGGCTTTGAACCTGGTGGTGAATGGCGGCTTTGAAGAGCGTCAGCCGCAAAGCCACTTGGGCCGATTGCTGGCGGTGTTCATGGTAGTGTCGTCGCTGTTTCTGGTGTCGCTTTTCGTCGCCCAGATCACCGCAACCATGACCGTCAATGCGATCCAAAGCTCGGTGAATTCGGTGAACGATCTTTATGGTCGGCGCATTGGCACGACCGCCGGCTCGACCGCTGCGGCATTTCTTGACCGGCGCGATCTGCACTATGACGGCTTCCCGGATTTCGCCACGTTGATTGCGGCATTTGAGCGCGGCGATCTCGACGCGGTGGTTTTCGATGCGCCGATCCTTGCCTATTACATCCATACGTCGGGCCATGGCCGCAGCCAGCTCGCCGGAGCGCCTTTTATGCGCGAGAACTATGGAATTGCGCTGCCCACGGGCAGTCCGCTTGCCGAACAGATTAATCAGGATCTGCTGAAGCTTCGTGAAAATGGTACATATGAAGCCATTCGTCAGAAGTGGTTCGGCGCGCAGAACGGCTAGACAGAACTGACCTCCGCTGCCAATCTCACAGAGATTTTACTGCTTGGAGCGTCCGATGATTAAGTTTACCCGATTCCTGCCACTTGCCCTGGCCCTGCCGCTGGCTGCCTGTTTTGATATGGATATGACCATCAAGTTTCCGGATGCCGATAACGCCGAAATGGTCTCGGTGATGACGGCAAGCCCCGAATTCTATGCGATGTCACAGCAGGGTGGTGGCGAAGACCTCTGCGATACCGGCGAAGGTGTGGTGCAGGATGACGGCAGCTATGTCTGCACCGAAACCCAGACCGGCACGATTGATGAGCTGATGGCCGATCCCGACATGAGCAAAGGCATGACCTTGGAACGCCGCGACGGTGGGCTGATCTATGTGGCCTTCGATCTGGCTGCCCTAACCAGTGAAATGACCCCTCCGGATGAAGATCAGGCCGCTGCCGACGAAATGAAAGGCATGTTGCAAGAAGCGTTCACCGGTCATGCGATCACCATCAATGTGGCCGGGTCGGAGATCGTTGAAACCAACGGCACCATCTCTGAGGATGGCAAAACCGCGACCTTCGAAATTCCGCTGACCACGCTGCTTGAGGATCAGTCGGACCTGCCCGAGACCTTCAACACCCTGTTGAAACCCGGCAGTTGAGCCGATCCAAACATGCATTGCGCCCGGAGCAGTCCTCTGCGCCGGGCGTTTTCATTTCAGCAGGGCCGATACAGCAGCTACAAGCTCGGACGGCTGCGAGATGCGGGCATCGGCATGGTCTAGCTCACCCGGCACGCTATAGCCCCATGTGACCCCAATGCTGGGCATTTCAACCTTTTTCGCCGCATCAATATCGTGATGCCGGTCGCCCACCATCACGCAATCGCGCGCCTCAAGCCCAAGCGCGTCCAGCGCATGGGCCAGCAGATCGCCCTTGTCGTTGCGGGTGCCGTCCATCTCTGGACCAAATTGCGCGGCAAGGTGCTGGTCCAGCCCGAAATGTGCGGTGATGCGGATGGCAAATTCGCGCGGTTTGGCCGTGGCAAGGCAGAGCCGATAGCGCGTGGCCAGCGCCTCCAAAGCCTCGTTTATGCCGGAATAGACCCTGTTTTCGAACAGTCCCACGGTCGAAAACCGCTCGCGATAGAGCCTGATGGCCGCCTCAGGGTCTGCCACCCCCAGCTGGGCGAAACTGTCGATCAGCGCCGGGCCAATCACCCAGGTCAGATCGTCCGGCTCCGGCGCCGCCATCCCCAGCGCTTCCAGTGCATGGATCACCGAACGGGTGATGCCTGGTTTCGGATCGGTCAGCGTGCCGTCGAGATCGAGAAAAACGGTCTTCATTCTTTGTCGTAAAACGGCGTCATCTGCGCCACGATTACCGAGTTTTCCTCGAGCGCCCGCGCCATCAGCTCGCGCTCTTCCTCCGGGATATCGTGGCCCTCTTCCAGCCTCTCTTCCAGCGTGCCGTAGCCGGTCACATCCAGCGGGGCAAGGTCCGCCTGCTTCAGGATCGCCACCGTCTCGCGCACCGCTTCGGCCTCGTCCACGCCCGAGGCATAGCACATCAGCGCGGCCCCCGTGCTGCCATCGGGCAGCCCGTCATCCGCTTTGCGGCCCACTTCCACGAGCAGGGTATAGACCTGCTGACGGCTGACTTTTTTCGGCGTCTCAGTCACGCAGGAGCTCATTGATACCGGTTTTCGAGCGGGTCCGCTCGTCGACCCGCTTCACGATCACGGCGCAGTAGAGGCTAACGTTGTTTTTCGACGGCATCGAGCCTGCGACCACCACCGAATAGGGCGGCACTTCGCCATACATCACTTCGCCGGTTTCCCGGTCGACGATCTTGGTCGATTTGCCGATGAACACGCCCATGCCCAGCACCGAGCCTTCGCGCACGATGCAGCCTTCAACTACTTCCGAGCGCGCACCGATGAAGCAATTGTCTTCGATGATCGTCGGCCCAGCCTGCATCGGTTCCAGCACGCCGCCGATCCCGACGCCACCCGACAGGTGCACGTTTTTGCCGATTTGCGCGCAGGAACCCACCGTGGCCCAGGTATCGACCATCGTGCCTTCATCAACATAGGCGCCGAGGTTCACGAAGCTGGGCATCAGCACCACGCCGGGGGCGATATAGGCCGATTTGCGCACCACCGCGTTGGGCACGGCGCGAAAGCCCGCTTCGCGCCAGCGGTTGTCGCCCCAGCCTTTGAACTTGCTGTCGACCTTGTCCCACCAGCCGCCGCCTTGCGGGCCGCCGTCATGCTGTTCCATATCCTTGATACGGAAGCCCAGAAGCACCGCCTTCTTGGCCCACTGGTTCACATGCCAGCTGCCATCGGCCTGTTTCTCGGCCACCCGCAGCACGCCCGAATCAAGCGCGTTCAGCGTGTCTTCAATCGCCTCTCGGGTCTCGCCTCCGGTCGAGGGCGTGATCGTATCGCGGGCTTCCCAGGCGGCTTCGATGGCAGTTTCAAGCTGAGCGTTCGACATGGACATTCCTCAATTTCGGTTCTTTCCCGTTTGGGCCAAGGCTATAAGGGCAGAAAAGCCCTCGCGCAATCAGACAAGAAAGACCGAGCAGATGACCGATACGACACGCCGCCACCCGTTTCGCCATTCCGGGCAGGACCGGGAAGCCTCGCACCAATATCCCGATACCGTTCAAACCCGCTCGCCCACCTACCGGCTGGCCTATGACGATCTGGATTTCATCCTGCGCGACGAGATGCGCGCGGTGCGGTTGCAGCTGGAATTTCTGAAGCCCGATCTGGTGATGCAGGAGCAGGGGATCGAAAGCACCGTGGTGCTGTTCGGCGGCGCGCGCATTCCCCGGCCGGAAGACCGGGACAAGGCGCCGAAAGGGCTGGCCGATCTCAGCCATTTCTATGATGAGGCGCGCCGTTTCGCGCAGCTCATTTCGAAAGAGGCCAACCATAACGGCCATCATCGCAAGGTGATCGTGTCGGGCGGTGGCCCCGGTGTGATGGAAGCTGCTTCGCGCGGGGCGGCCGATGTGGGTGGCAAATGTATCGGGCTCAACATCGTGTTGCCACATGAGCAGGCGCCCAACCCCTGGGTGACGCCGGAGCTCTGCTTCAACTTCCACTATTTCGCCATCCGCAAGATGCATTTCCTGATGCGCGCCGAGGCGATCGTGGTCTTCCCTGGCGGCTTTGGCACCCTCGATGAAACCTTCGAAAGCCTCACCCTGATCCAGACCCGCCGGATGAAGCGCGTGCCAGTGTTGATGTTCGGGCGGTCCTTCTGGGAAAAGATCATCAACTGGGAAGCGTTGGCCGAGGCCGGCACCATCGCGCATCAGGATCTTGAGCTGTTCCAATTCGTCGAAACCGCCGAAGAGGCGGTGGCGGCAATTGACGCCTGGGAGAAAGAGCACCCGAACGGCAACGGCAATGGTGGCGGGCAGGCCTGATCTGCCCCCGGCGACGGGTCAGCGCCGCACGTAAACCGGCACCGCGCTGATCCGGTCGAGCAGCCAGGTGTGGCTGTGGCCGGGGAAGGGGGTGCCGTAGCGGCGCAGCAGGCTGGGATAGCCAAAGCCGATTTCCGAGCTGCGGCAGATGAACCGCCCGCTGATCAGCTCGTGCAGCGCCAGCCCGCCCCCGGATTCGCGTAAGGTGTAGCCCTTGTCTGCCAGACGGTCTTTCAGCTCGGCCCAACCGCGGGATTCGATGAAATCGCGCTCGGTCTCAGCCTTCACCGGCGCCAGCAAACGCTGCTCGATCCGGGGATGGCTCTGGAAGCTCTCACGCCGCCGCATGTCGCGTTCAATCGCCAGCCGCAGCAGCTGGCCGATGGTCACATCCTCTTCCCGCGCCAGCGTCTCAAGCCGCGCGATCAGGTCTTTGGGAAGTTTGAACGTTACGGATTCCATGGGGTCAGTATGACCCAACATGGTTTCTTCAAGGTTAAACGGTTTCCAGCGGGTTAAGGCGCTGGTCAGCTGGTTTCGCAGGAGCCGATGGTGATCTCGCCAATGCCCGCTTCCGCCTCGATCTCGCGTTTGGTCTTGCGGGCGCGTTCGGTAGCCGATTTCAGCTGGCCGCAAGCCGCCATGATGTCTTCACCGCGCGGGGTGCGGATCGGGCTGGCATAACCGGCCTGATAGATAACATTGGCAAAGGCATGGATGCGGTTGTTCGACGAGCGTTTATAGGGGGCGCCGGGCCATTCGTTGAACGGGATCAGGTTGATCTTGGCCGGGATGCCGTCGATCAGCTTCAGCAGCCGCCGCGCATCTTCGTCGCTGTCATTCACCCCGTTCAGCATCACATATTCAAAGGTGATCCGCTCGGAATTCGACAGTTTCGGATAGGCTTTCAGCGCCTCGATCAGCTCGGCCAGCTTGTAGCGCTTGTTGATCGGCACCAGCTTGTCGCGCACCTCGTCGGTGGTAGCGTGAAGGCTGATCGCCAGCATGCAGCCGATTTCCTCGCCCGCCCGCGCAATCTCCGGCACCACGCCCGAGGTCGACAAGGTAATCCGGCGACGGCTGAGGCTGATCCCCTCGCCATCCATCGCGATCTTCATCGCGTCGCGGACATTGTCGAAATTGTAAAGCGGCTCGCCCATGCCCATCAGTACGATGTTCGATACCAGCCGGGGCCGTTCGCCCATGCCTTCGCCGGGCTTCACCCAGTCGCCCAGATCGTCGCGCGCCATCATGATCTGGCCGACGATTTCGCCAGCGGTCAGGTTGCGCACCAGTTTCTGCGTGCCGGTATGGCAGAAGGAACAGGTCAGCGTGCAACCCACCTGCGAAGACACACAGAGCGTGCCTCGGTCTTCCTCGGGGATATAGACGATCTCGACCTCATGCCCGCCAGCAACTCGCACCAGATATTTGCGCGTGCCGTCTTCCGAAACCTGCTTGGTCACCAGTTCGGGCACCCGCACCTCGAAATGCTCGGCGAGCATCGCGCGGTAATCCTTGGCAAGGTTGGTCATCTCGGCAAAGTCGCGCACGCCCTTCTGGTAGATCCATTGCCAGACCTGCCCAACGCGCATCTTGGCTTGCTTCTCGGGCGTGCCCGCCGCGATCAGCGCATTGCGCAGCCCGTCACGGGTAAGGCCCACGAGGTTTGGCTTACGCGCGCCCTCTGCGTCCTTGCGGGGGATGGTCACCACATCCTGAGTGATCGGAGCTGTCGAGTTGGTCATGTCTGGGCCTCGCTTTGGCGCCCATATAGGGGTTTTTTGGCGGGTTACAAAAGGAAACGCCCCGACAATCTGCCGGGGCGCCTGAAAATCGCTTGGTTGCGCTTACTTGCAGCGCGCACCGGCATCATCGACTGCGGCGGTGAAGCCCAGCAGCGAGAAGGTGTCTTGGGTGCGGGTACCACGCCCTGATTCGCCGACCAGAACGGCGGTCGCGCCCTTTTTCATCGCGGCGATGATCTTGGCGTCGTCCCCCTGCTTCGACCAGGCCCATTCACCATCGGTGAACATCTGATAGGTGTCCGTGCCGACGGTCAGCGAAACGGTCGACTTGTCCCGGAACGGATAACCGCCGGTAAAGCTGACCTCGCCATTCGCGCCCGGCCGGAAGCTCACGAACAGAAGGATGTCGCCGCGCTTCACCGCAACAACGCTGCCGTTCTTGGTGTTCACGGTTTCCTTGGGTTTCGATACGCTCCAGCATTCCTGCGGATTGCCCTCAACGAACACGCTCCAATCGGTATTGGCTGCGACCCGGTTCGAACTTTCCTGTGCATACGCGCCCATTGCCATAAGCGAGAATGCTGCAATGCTCAGGCCGCGTGTGAATCTCGATGTCATGTCTAATTCAGCCTCCAGCTGCCCCTGCCTCGTGGCCCTTGCGCCTTGCCCTCTGATGAGGTTCTTGTGGCCCAGGCCTGTTCCACTCTGCGCCACGACACTAACGTAAATTCGTAGGATTTTAAAAGCCCCGTTGGCGGAAAACCGCGCGTTTCCCTAGGGATGAAGGAGCGAACATGAAGGAACCCGTTCTGATGACGGAAATCTGGCGCGGCGACAGGGTCGAATCGCGCCACTTTGGGCATGCGGTCATCGCCGGGCCCGACGGCATTGTCGCCAGCTGGGGCGACCCGGATCTGGTGATCTATCCGCGCTCGTCGTCGAAGATGATTCAGGCGCTGCCGCTGGTGGAAAGCGGCGCGGCGGATGCGGCCGGGCTGACCAGCGAGCATCTGGCGCTGGCCTGTGCCTCGCATAACGGCGCGCATATCCATACCGACCGGGTGGAAAACTGGCTGGCAGAGCTGGGGCTGGGCGAGGGCGATCTGCGTTGTGGCGCGCATATGCCGAAAGACGAGCAGGCGGCGAAGGAAATCACCTGTTCCGATTCCAAGCCTCAGCAAATCCACAACAATTGCTCGGGCAAACATGCGGGTTTCCTGACGGTCACCAAACATCTGGGGGCCGGGCCGGAATACGAACAGATCGACCATCCGCTGCAAAAGGCGATTCGCGAAGCCTGGGAAGACGTGACCGGCGAGCCGATTTCCGGCTGGGCCGTCGATGGCTGTTCGGCCCCGAACTTTGCCACCTCGCTGAAAGGCATCGCACGGGCGATGGCCTTCTATGCGCGCGCCGATGAGGCGGGCGAGACCCCGCGCGAGCGGGCAGCGGCCCGGCTGCGCAAGGCGATGGCGGCGCATCCCGAGCTGGTGGCTGGTGAAGATCGCGCCTGCACCGATCTTATGCGGGCGATGCAGGGCGGCGTGGCGATCAAGACCGGGGCCGAGGCGGTGTTCGTGGCGATGCTGCCCGAGCAGAAGCTGGGCATTGCGCTGAAAATTGCCGATGGCGGCACCCGCGCGGCGGAAGCTTCGATTGCGGCACTTTTGGTGCGCGCTGGCGTGCTCGACCCGGAACATCCGGCAACGCTCAAATATCTCAACGCCCCGATCACCAACTGGCGCAAAATCGTCACTGGTCATATTCGCCCCGCTCCGGGCTTTCCCGATTGACCCGAGGGCCAGCGCGACCACGTTTCGAGCTGGCCTTTCCCGCCCTACATGCTAGGGCTGATGCATGACACGTATCCCTTCGAAACAGGAAATCCTCGACTGGATTTCTGAAAACCCCACTCAGAGCGCCAAGCGCGACATCGCCCGTGCCTTCGGCATCAAGGGTGCTGCGCGCATTGATCTGAAGCGTCTTCTGCACGAGCTGGAAGACGAGGGGCATCTGGCCAAACGCAAGAAAACCTATCGCGACGCTGACAAGCTGCCGCCGGTTTCGGTGCTGGAGGTGGCGGAGCTTTCGCCCGATGGCGAGCTCATGGCCCGCCCCTTGGAATGGCAGGGCGAAGGCGAGGCGCCGCGGGTGCTGTTCGTTGCCAAGCAGGGCGATCCCGCCCTCGCGCCTGGCGACCGTATCCTGTGCCGGATGACCGAAGTGAAGGGCGAGGGCCATGATTACGAGGCGCGGTTGATTCGTCGCATCGGTCAGGCCGCGAACCGCATTCTGGGCATCTATCGCAAGGGCGCCGAGGGCGGCCGCGTGGTGCCGATCGACAAGGGTGCCGACAAGGAATGGATGGTGCCCGCCGGGGCCGAGGATGGCGCGAAAGACGGCGAGCTGGTGGAAGCCCAGCAAACCGGCCCGAAATCGCGCATGGGCTTGCCGAAGGCCAAGATCGTGGCCCGGCTGGGCGATCCGACGGCGCCGCGTGCCGTCAGCCTGATTGCTATTCATCAGCATGGCATTCCCGATAGTTTCCCCGAAGACGTGATCGCCGAAGCCGACGCGATGAAGCCCGCCGGGCTGAAAGGCCGCGAAGATCTGCGCCATCTGCCGCTGGTCACCATCGACCCGGCCGATGCCCGCGATCACGACGATGCTGTCTGGGCGCATGCGGATGACAGCCCGAACAACCCCGGCGGTTTCGTGCTCTGGGTCGCCATCGCCGATGTGGCACATTACGTCACCCCCGGCTCGCAGCTCGACCGCGAGGCGCGCAAGCGGGGCAACTCGACCTATTTTCCCGACCGGGTGGTGCCGATGCTGCCCGATCGGCTGTCGGGCGATCTGTGCTCGCTGCACGAGGGCGTGCCGCGTGCCTGCCTTGCTGCGCGCATGGTGATTGGTGCCGATGGCGAAAAACGCTCACACAGCTTCATCCGTGGGCTGATGAAATCCGCCGCCTCGCTGAACTATACCGAGGTGCAGCAGGCTCAGGACGGGGCGCCAAGCGAGAAATGTGCGCCGCTGATGGACGAGGTGATCCGCCCGCTTTACGCCGCTTATGAAGCGCTGAAACTGGCCCGCGCCCGGCGTCAGCCGCTCGATCTCGACCTGCCCGAGCGCAAGATCGTGCTCGGCGATGATGGCAAGGTGGCAAGCGTGCGCTTTGCCGAACGCTTCGATGCCCACCGTCTGATCGAGGAATTCATGGTGCTCGCCAATGTGGCGGCGGCGGAAGAGCTGAACCGGCTGAAACGCCCGCTTCTGTTCCGCGTGCATGAAGAGCCGTCGCCCGAAAAGCTGGAAGCCCTGCGCGAAGTGGCGCAGGCCTCAGGCTTTACCCTTGCCAAGGGGCAGGTGCTGCAAACCCGGCATCTGAACCAGCTTCTGGCGCAGGCCGAGGGCAGCGAGTTTGACGAGCTGATCAACATCTCGACCCTGCGTTCGATGACCCAGGCCTATTACAGCCCCCAGAATTTTTCTCACTTCGGGCTGTCTCTGCGCAACTACGCGCATTTCACCTCGCCCATTCGCCGCTATTCTGACCTCATCGTGCACCGCGCGCTGATTTCGGGCCATGGCTGGGGCAAAGACGGGCTGAGCCCCGAAGATATCGAGCAGCTCGAAGCCACCGCGCAGCATATTTCCGAGACCGAGCGGCGCTCGATGGTGGCTGAACGCGACACCAATGATCGTTATCTTGCCGCCTATCTGTCGGATCGTGTGGGCAATGAGTTTGCCGGGCGGATTTCGGGGATCCAGCGCTTTGGGGCCTTCGTGAAGCTCGATGAAACCGGCGCCGACGGGCTGGTGCCGGTCTCGACCATTGGCGCGGAGTATTTCCGCTATGACGCCGACGCTCAGAGCCTGACCGGCGAGCATTCCAAGCTGACCCTGACCATGGGCCAGCCGGTTCTGGTGCGCCTGTCGGAAGCCGTGCCGGTGACCGGCGGGCTGATGCTGGAGCTTCTGGAAGTGGGCGGTGCCCGGGTTCGGTCCGGTCGATCCAACCAGCGCCGTGGTGCGCCGGTGTCACGTAAAGGCGCAAAATCCCGCCATAAAGCCGAAAAGACCGCAAAAAAGGTCAAACGTCGCCGGAAATGATCTATGATAGATCATTATTGGTGTGATGGTTTTCGTGGGGGACTTGGTATTTGATCGAGCCAGCGAGTGTTACCGAGTTTGAAGAGTTTCAGATCTGGGTCGAAAACGACCTGCGTCCGCGCGTGTTGAACCAACAGATTCGCCCCTCGACCTTCAATCGGGTCGCGTCGCATCTGGAATTCCTGCCTGCCGTTCTTGAGCATCAGATGCATCAGAAAGAAGTTCTGATGCCGATCTGGGACTATATTGATCTCACCGCCTCGGATCAGAGGGTGCGGCTTGCCCGTCAGGCCCTGCGCCGCCACCGTACCCTGTTCAACCGGCTGGAACAGGCCTTTGGGGTGGAAGCCGAAATTCTCACCGCGATCTGGGGTGTTGAAAGCCAGTTCGGCGCGAAGCGCGGGCAGATCCCGGTGCTTTCGGCGCTGGCCACTCTGATCTTTCGGGGCCGCCGGGCGAGCTTCTTTGAAGATGAATTCATCGCCGCGCTGCGGTTGGTGCAATCGGGCATTTGTCATCCTGCCCGGATGAACGGATCCTGGGCCGGAGCTTTGGGGCATGGGCAGTTCATGCCGTCTTCGATCCTGAATTTCGCGGTCGATTTCGATGGCGATGGGCAGGCCAATCTTTTTTGCGATGCGCCGGACGATGCGTTGGCCTCGATGGCGCATTACCTCAAGAAACACGGCTGGAAAAAGGGTCAACCTTGGGGGTTTGAAATCACCCTCCCCGAAGGGTTCGACTACGGGCTGATCGGCACCGGACAGACTCGGGCGATCGAGGAATGGTGTGGCCTCGGGCTGAAAGCCTTCGACGGAAAACCGATGCCCGATTATGGGCCGGGCTCAATCTGCCTGCCAGCCGGGGCGCAGGGCGTGGCTCTGCTGGTGTTGAAGAATTTCCACGTGATCCATGCCTATAACAATGCCGATGCCTATGCGATTGCGGTTGGGCATCTGAGCGACCGGATCGGCGGTGGCAAGGCGTTTCACGGGCGCTGGCCGGTGGGTCAGGCTTTGACGCGGCGCAGCGAAATGCGCGAAATCCAACAGCTTTTGACCAAAGCCGGGTTTGATACGCTGGGAATTGACGGGATGCAGGGGCCGAACACCATCCGGGCCGCCCGCGCCTGGCAAAGCGCAAATGGCCTTCCGGCGGACGGGTTTCTGAGCCTGAGCCTGTTAAAGGCGCTGCGCGGTTCGGTTGAATAGGCCTTAGACCGCCGCCGTAAAGCGTTCTGCCAGCAGTCTCGGCAGGTCGGCGAAATCGGCAAAGCGCAGATCGTGCGGCAGGGCCTCGACCGGCGATTTGCGATAACCTTCGGTGAACAGCGCAAAGGTGATCCCGGCCCGCTGCGCGGTTTCGGCATCGACTTCGCTATCGCCGACATAAAGCATCACGCCATCGCCAAGCGCAGCAAAAGCCTGATGCAGCGGGGCCGGGTCGGGCTTTTTCACCGGCAGGGTGTCGCCGCCGATCACCACGCCGAAGAAGTCGGACAGCCCCAACAGATCAAGGATCTGGCGTGCCGGGCCGTCGGGTTTGTTGGTGCAGATGCCAAGGGCATGCCCCGCTTCCCTCAATTGCTCCAGCACCGCAACCACGCCCGGATAGGGCCGAGTAACATCGGCGGGGGCCGCGCTATAGAGCTCATGCGTCATCGCGGTTAGGCGGGCGTGCTTTTCCCCCGGCAGATCACGGGCTTGCATCGCCCGTTCCACCAGTTTCGGCAGCCCGTTGCCGACGAAAGACATGGTTTCGGCATGATCAAGCGGCGCCCGCCCCTCGGTGGCCAGCATCTGGTTCACCGCATTGCGCAGGTCGCCGACGGAATCGATCAGGGTTCCGTCGAGGTCGAAGACAATTCTCACGCGGTTTCTTTCCATTTGATCGAGCAGCCCATCGAGGCGATTTGCTCGGCCGGACCGCGCCCGGTTTCGGCAATCTCGCGCATCGCTTCATAGAGGTCGCGGCGCAGATCGGCAGGTCCGGCCTCATTGCGCGAGGCATCGAGGCGGCCGCGATATTGCAACTCGCCCGCTGCGTTGTAGCCAAAGAAATCGGGCGTGCAGACGGCATCGTAGGCCTTCGCCACCTCCTGGCTTTCGTCATAGAGATAGGGGAAGGGAAAGCCGTGGGCGGCAGAAAATTCTGCCATCTTTTCAGGGGCATCCTGCGGGTATTCGGTGATGTCGTTGGCGCTGATCGCCACCACACCAACACCCAGCGCCTGCAGGTCTTTCGCATCGCGCACGATCCGGTCGACCACGGCCTTCACATAGGGGCAGTGGTTGCAGATGAACATGACCAGCGTACCGTTCTTGCCGGTCACATCGCTCAGCGTCACCACCTTGCCGGTGGCGGGTTCGGGCAGGGTAAAATCGTGGATCGGCGCATCGAAATCGCAGACGGGGGGAATCTCAGCCATGTTCTCCTCCTGTGAAACCGCGATCCGTTCGGCGCTGTCAGCCCTGAGCGGCCTCGGCCGCCGCGCGGATCGCCCTGATATTCTCGCCGTAAGGCGCAGGATTGTCCACCGATCCGCCTTTGAACACGGCAGATCCGGCCACCAGCACATTTGCCCCGGCCGCAACCACCAGCGGTGCGGTCTCGGTGGTCACGCCCCCGTCGATCTGGATCTGGATCGGGCGGTCGCCGATCATTTGGCGCAGACGGCGGGTTTTCTCGACGCCGGACTGGATGAATTTCTGCCCGCCAAATCCCGGGTTCACGGTCATGATCAGCACCATGTCGCAGAGGTCGAGCACATGCTCGATGCTTTCCAGCGGGGTGCCGGGATTAAGGCTGACCCCGGCCATCTTGCCGGTGGCCTTGATCGCCTGCAGCGTGCGGTGAATATGCGGACCAGCTTCGACATGCGCGGTGATCATGTCGGCCCCGGCTTCGGCATAGGCGTCGATATAGGGATCGACCGGCGCGATCATCAGATGCACGTCCATGAAGGTTTTCACATGCGGCCGAAACGCCTTTACCGCCTGCGGGCCAAAGGTGAGGTTGGGCACGAAATGCCCGTCCATCACATCCACATGCACCCAATCGGCCCCCTCGGCTTCGATGGCCTGAATCTCGCGTCCGAAATTTGCGAAATCGGCAGAAAGGATCGAGGGCGCGATCTTGATCGAGCGGTCGAAGGGCATGGTCGTCTCCGTCATCACTAGGTTGCGGGCGCTCTATCATACCGCCGGGAGTTCGCCCAGCTTTTCCCGCCCGCTGCCGTATTCGACCCCGATCTACAGCCGGTCAGAAAACTCCGCGATCACCTGTGCATAGATGTCGCGTTTGAATGGCACGATTTTCTCCACCAGATCGCGCGGGTCCATCCAAGTCCAGCGGCTGAATTCCGGGTGCTGGGTTTCGATGACGATCTGATTGTCGGCACCATGAAAGCGCATCAGAAACCAGCGCTGCCGCTGACCGCGAAACTGCCCCTTCCAGATATTCCCGATCACCTCGTCGGGCAGGTCGTAGGTCAGCCAGTCGGGGAATTCTGCTTCGACCGTCACCAGATCGCGATGCACGCCGGTTTCCTCTTCCAGCTCTCTGAGCGCCGCTTCAAGCGGTGCCTCATCGGCATCAATCCCACCCTGCGGCATCTGCCAGGCGAATTCATCCGTGCCGAGTTTCGGCGCGTCGATCCGTTGCCCGGCAAAGATTCTGCCCTGCGCATTGGCCAGCACGATGCCCACATTGGGTCGGTAGGGCAGTTTGGCGATCTTTTCGGGTGTCATTCGGCTCTCCTGATTTGCGGGCAAATTAGCGCGTCTCGCGGCCAAAAGAAAAGGCCGCCCGGCTTGGGCGGCCTGATCCGCTTCGTCGATTGCACCGATCAGTTGCTGGTATCGGGCGCGGCCATGGCCGACAGGCCCGCGATCAGATCGACGGCATAAGACAGCTGGAAATCCTCATCGCGCAGCTTGGCGGCTTCTTCGGCAGCGGCGCGTTCGGCTTCGATCTGCTTGATCTCATCCTCGGTCAGACTGTCGTTGTTGAGGCTGCCACGCAGATCGGCTTCCGACCGCATCGTGTTCGTGTCCGCAACGGCGGCATCTGCTGCGGGCTTTGTGGCAGGTTGTTCGACCACGATGTCCGGGCTCACACCCAGCGCCTGGATCGAACGACCCGAGGGCGTGTAGTAGCGCGCCGTGGTCAGACGCATCGCGCCGTCTCCGGGCACCGGCATCACCGTCTGCACCGAGCCTTTGCCAAAGCTTTTGGTGCCCACCACCACTGCGCGGTGATGATCATGCAGTGCGCCTGCGACGATTTCCGACGCAGATGCCGAACCGCCATTGATCAGCAGCACTATCGGCTTGCCACTGGTGATATCGCCCGGTGTGGCGTTCACACGTTCGGTATCTTCCGGGTTGCGGCCACGGGTGGAAACGATCTCGCCGGAATCAAGGAAGGCATCCGAAATCTTGATCGCCTGATTGAGCAGCCCGCCCGGGTTGTTGCGCAGGTCAAGCACCACGCCCGACACCTTGTCGATCCCGCCGAGCTCGTCGACCGCTTTGGTAAAGCCGTCGGACACGTTCGGGTAGGTCTGATCGTTGAAGGTGGTGATCCGCACCACGATGGTGTCGCCGATGGTGCGCACCGTTGCGGCGGTCAGTTTGATCTCGTCACGCACGAGCGACACATCGAAAGGCTCTTCAACGCCTTCACGCACCACGGTGATCACGATCTCAGACCCAACCGGCCCGCGCATCAGGTCGACCGCCTGATCGAGGGTCAGGCCCATCAGGCTTTCGCCATCGACTTGGGTGATGTAGTCGCCCGACTGAATACCCGCTTCGGCAGCCGGGGTGCCATCCATGGGCGAGACGACTTTCACAAAGCCCTGATCCTGTGTCACTTCGATGCCGACGCCGCCGAATGAGCCGCGGGTCTGCACCCGCATATCCTGCGCAGCTTGCGGCGGCATGTAGCTCGAATGCGGATCAAGTGAGACGAGCATCCCGTTGATCGCCGCGTCGATTAGCTTTTGCGGATCCACTTCCTCGACATATTGCGAGCGGATGCGCTCGAAAACGGTGCCGAACAGATCGAGTTGCTGATAGACGCTGGCTTTGTTTGCGGCATCCTGTGCGACCAGCGGGCCCGCGATTTGTGTGGTTAGCACGACCCCGGCAAGGGTGCCGCCCAGCGCGGCCATCAAAAATTTCTTCATGTCAGCTTCGGATCCTTCATTCGTTGGGGCCTGTGAACCACTCGGCCGGGTCCTGCGGGGCGCCATTCCATCTCAGCTCTATATAAAGCGACTCTGACGCTTCTGCGCCACCTCCTTCAGAAGAAGAAATCAAATTGCCTTGATCAGCGCCGGGGGCTGCCCCTCCCATAAGGCCAATCGGGGTGTCTTTGGGCAGCACATCCCCGACATGCCCGAAAAGCTCGCCAAGCCCCGCCAGCACCAAGAGATAGCCTTCGCCCGGTTCCAGCACCGCCACCTGACCATAGTCAAGCAGGGGCCCGAGATAGCGAATCGTTGCGGGCCAGGGCGTGGTCACAAGAGTCAGTGGGCGGGTTGCCACCACCCAGCCGGGGCGATGCACCCCGGCGGCGTCGGCTTCGTTGAAGGCCCGGATCACCCGGCCGAGCACGGGCAGGGCGAGCGTGCTACGGGCCGCGGTGAAATCCGGCAGGCTCACCTCGACCGAGCTGTCCACCGCCGAGGCCGACAAAAGCCCGCTGGCAAAGCTTTCCATCGTATCGGCAGAGCTGATCAGGTTTTCCATCGCCGCATCATCGGTGATCAGCCGGTTGGGCAGATCGGTGCGGTTGGAAATCGCTTTGCTGAGTTCGGTGCGCGCGGTCTGCACCCCGGTCAGCCCTTCCTGAAGGGTTTGCACCGCGGATTCCTGCAAGGCTCGCAGCGTTGCGACCTCCTGCAACGCGTCGCGCAGCTTGGCGGCTTCGCGGTTTAGCGCCGGGGTGACATCCGACAGGATCATCCCCGCCCGCACATTGCCCAGCGGCCCATCGGGATGCAGCAGCAGGGCGGGCTCCGGCGCGGATTCGATGCTTTCCAGCACCCCGAGCAGCTCGGACAACCTGTCGCTTTCGGCGGCAAACACGCCCTCGATGGCGCGTTCGTGGATCGTGGCCTGGCGCAGCCCTTCACGCAGGGCCGCGAGCCCGGCTTCATAGGCCTGCACGGTCTGGGTCAGCGCCGCCACACGATCGCGAGCGCCCTCGGCGGCTTGCAAGGCTTCGCCCGCGTCGCGCAGCGCCTGCATGGCTTCCTCGGCGCTGGCTGTGGGGTCGGATTGCGCCCATCCTGCAAACGGCGTGAGCGCAACAGCGCCCGCCAGAACGAGCGCTGCCAACCTCACCGGACGATCAGGCTCTGGCCGGTCATTTCTTCCGGCTGTGCAAGACCCATCAGCTCCAGCAGGGTCGGGGCGAGATCGCTGAGTTTGCCATCGCGCAGGCTTACCCCGTCGGGGCCGCCAAACATCACCACCGGAACCGGGTTGGTGGTGTGCGAAGTGTGCGGCCCGCCGGTTTCCGGATCGACCATGGTTTCGCAGTTGCCGTGATCGGCGGTCACGATCACCGCTCCGCCCACTTCAGCCAGCGCCTCGATCACCCGGCCAAGCTGGGTGTCGACGGTTTCCACCGCCTTGATCGCTGCCTGCAGATCGCCGGTATGGCCAACCATATCGGGGTTGGCGAAGTTGCAGATCACCATGTCATAGCCCGCATGGATGACCTCGATGAACTTGTCGCCCACTTCGGCCGCGCTCATCTCGGGTTGCATGTCGTAGGTCGCAACCTTGGGCGAGGGCGCCATATAGCGATCTTCGCCCACTTCCGGCTCTTCTTTGCCGCCATTGAGGAAGAAGGTCACATGCGGATATTTCTCGGTTTCGGCCAGACGGAACTGTTTCAACCCGTGCTGGGCCACCCAGGAGCCGAGCGTGTTCACGATGTCGCGCGGCGGGAAAACCGTGGTCATGTATTCGTTGTGGCGCACCGAATATTCCACCAGACCAAGCAGCGCCGAGAGTTTCGGGCGCGCGCCCACATCGAATTCGGCAAAGCCCGGCTCGCCGATGGCGCGCAAAATTTCGCGGGCGCGGTCGGCGCGGAAGTTCAGGCAGAACACCCCGTCATGATCGTGAATGCCGGTATGGCCTGCGATCACCGTGGGTTTGATGAATTCATCGTTTTCGCCGCGCGCATAGGCTTTGGCGATGGCTTCGTCGGCACTATCGGCGGTTTCGCCCATCGCCTTCACCATCGCATCATAGCCCAGCGCCACGCGCTCCCAGCGATTGTCGCGGTCCATTACGTAGTAGCGGCCCGAAACGCTGACCACTTTCGCGCCTTCCGGCAGAGCGGCCTCGAATTGCGCAACCTGCTCGCGGGCCGATGTCGGCGCCACGTCGCGGCCATCGGTGATCACGTGCAGCGCCACCGGCACGCCAGCGGCCACAATCGCCTTGGTCGCGGCGACGATATGATCCTGATGCGCGTGCACGCCGCCGGGGCTGGTCAGCCCGAACAGATGCGCGGTGCCGCCCGCCTGTTTCACATCATGGATGAAAGCCTGAAAGGCGGGCTGGGTGTCGAACTCGCCGTCTTCGATGGCCAGGTCGATCATCCCCAGATCCATCGCCACGATCCGCCCGGCGCCGATATTGGTGTGGCCAACTTCCGAGTTGCCCATCTGCCCCTCGGGCAGGCCCACCGCGCGCCCGTCGGTTTTCAGCGCCGCATGGGGGCAGGTTGCAATCAGCTTGTCAAAAGTCGGGGTATTGGCCAGCTTCACGGCGTTGTTTTCACGCGCTTCGCGGATACCGAAACCGTCAAGGATACACAGGCAAACGGGTTTGGGGGTGGACATCAGGAGCCTCGCTTTCTGTTGCTATCTATCTAGTCGCAAGCGGGGTGAGGCACAACCGGCCTTGCAGCCCCGCGTCCCCATTGACACATTGGTCACATGACCCTTCCGGCGGCATGTTCCGCAGCGCCGCCATGCTGGCGCGATTGGAGTTCGAGCGTGAAGGGCTGGCCCGGCACTATCTGCAGATTGCCGGGGAATGGCGCGACCCTGTGCTGAACTCAAAACTCGCGCCAGACGGTGCAGATTTGTGATCACAGGCAAGCGAAAGCCTTATTTTCCGCGTGCGCATGAATTGGCTGCGAGCTAGTGTGCGCCGGACTCCTAGAATCACTCATATCCATGACCCCCAAACTCTTCACCACGCTGCAGACCTATAGCTGGTCTGCATTCTCAACCGATCTTATGGCTGGCATCACTGTCGGCCTTGTCGCTCTGCCGCTGAGCCTGGCCATCGCCATTGCCTCGGGGGCCACCCCGGAACAGGGCCTGATCACCGCCATCATCGGCGGTTTTTTTGTGTCTGCGCTGGGCGGCAGCCGGGTGCAGATCGGCGGTCCCACCGGCGCCTTCATCGTCGTGGTCTACGAAATCATCGCCACCCACGGAATGGACGGGCTGATCCTTGCCTCGCTGATGGCCGGGATCATTCTGGTGATCGCGGGGGTCCTGCGCGCGGGCAGTCTTGTTGCCTATGTGCCAGAGCCGGTGATCAACGGCTTTACCCTTGGCATTGCGGTGATCATCGCCACCTCGCAGCTGCGCGATGTGATGGGGTTGCAGGTTTCGGCGCTGCCCGCCGAATTCTTTGGCAAGCTTGAAGCGCTCTGGGCGGCTCATGCGAGCTTCCGCTGGCAATCTCTGGCCATTGCCGTGATCACCGGCGTGCTGATCGTCAGCCTCCGCCGCGCTTTGCCGCCGAAAGTGCCGGGGCTGATCATCGCCATGGGTCTTGGGTCCGCGCTGGCGCTGGTTCCGGGCCTGTCGGTCGATACGATCGGCGCGCGCTTCGGCGAGTTGCCCAGCCAGTTGCCGATGCCCTCGCTGCCCGAGATTTCGCTGACCAAGGTGCAGGAACTGCTGCCCTCTGCCTTTATCATCGCCTTCCTCGCCGGGGTTGAATCGCTGCTTTCCGCCGTGGTCGCCGACCGGATGATTGAGGGCAGCCACCGGCCGCGCGCCGAGCTACGGGCGCAGGGTGTGGCTAATATCGCCTCTGCGCTGGCGGGCGGTCTGCCGGTGACCGGCGCGATTGCCCGGACCGCGACCAACGTGAAGGCTGGCGGACGTACCCCGGTTGCCGGGATCGTTCATGCCGTCACGGTGCTGCTGGTCATGCTCATGGCCGCGCCGCTGGCCAGCCAGCTGGCGATGCCCGCGATGGGGGCGCTGCTGATCATCACCGCCTGGAACATGGCCGAGCCCGACAAGTGGCACGGCTATTGGTATGGTCCGAAACAGGATCGGTTCCTGATTTTCCTGACTATGGCGCTGACGGTCACGATCGACCTGACCGTTGCTATTGGTGTTGGGGTGGTGCTTGGCATGGCGCTGCGTCGCCGTGCCCGCAACCTGCCGCCGAAAGAATGGCACCCGCGCGAACTGTAAGGCGCAGGGGCATTGGGAAAACCATCGGGGGGCGACAGCCCCCCTTTTTATGCGCGGTGATAGGGGCTTCCGGCGAGGATCGAGGCGGCGCGGTAAAGCTGTTCGGTGAGCATCACGCGCACCAGCATATGCGGCCAGACCATCTTGCCGAAGCTGAGCGCGAAATCGGCCTTGGCGCGCAGTGCGGGGTCAATGCCGTCGGCGCCACCGATTATGAAGGCCAGATCCTGTTGTCCGGAATCGCGCCAGGCACCAAGGCGGTCGGCGAAATCCGGCGAGGGCATCACCTGCCCGCGTTCGTCCATAACACAGATGATCGCGCCTTTGGGCAGGGCTTTTTCCAGCAGGGCCGCTTCTGCCGCCATGCCGCCACCCTTTTTGTCTTCAACTTCGATGATCTGTGCGGGGCCAAGCCCCAAAGCGCGCCCGGTCCGGTCGAACCGGGTGAGATAATCGTCAATCAGTGCGCGTTCCGGCCCCTGTCGGAGCCGGCCAACGGCAACGATATGAACCCGCATCAGGCGGTCGCGGGTGACGGAGCCTCGCCGGGCGCCATCCACATCTTTTCAAGCTGATAGAATTCGCGCACTTCCGGGCGGAACACGTGAACGATCACATCGCCCGCGTCGATTAGAACCCAGTCGCCCTGATCCTTGCCCTCGACTTTGCTGAAGATGCCGAAGTCTTGTTTCAGCCGATCGGTCAGCTTTTCCGCAATGGCCCCGACCTGACGCGAAGACCGGCCAGAGCAGATCACCATGTGATCGGCCATGGAGGATTTGCCACGCAGCGGGATCGCCACGATTTCCTCGGCTTTGTCGTCTTCCAGTGAGGCAATAATGCGGTCGAGCAGGTTGGCACTCGTACCGTTTGCGGGTGCCGTAGTCACGCCACCCCCCGTTGCGGCCACCGATTGGGCCGCGTCTGATGGTTGAGACAGGACATTGTCCTCCTTCGCAGCGCGCCGATCTTCCCCGGCGCTGGGATGTGGATAAGATAGCAATTCACAGCCGTCTTCTCAACGGGTGCGCTGTATGCGCCCTAAAAGGTGACGCAACTACGCCTCATCGTCTTTGAGCATCCGCACTTCGCGCTGCGGGAAGGGGATGTCAATCCCATGTGCTTTGAAGGCATCCCAAAGCGCCAGATAGACATTGCCGCGGATATTGGTCAGCCCGCCGGTTGGGTCGTCGATCCAGAAGCGCAGGATATAGTCCACCGAACTGTCGCCGAAACCGACGATATGGCAGACTGGCGGGCGGAAGGTCAGCACCCGGTTCACACTGCCCGCCGCTTCGATTGCCACCCGGCGCACGTCATGCGGGTCGTTGCTATAGGCGGTGCCGAAATAGATATCGAGCCGCACGAAGGCATTGGTATGCGACCAGTTCACCACCTGCCCGGTGATCAGGTCTTCGTTGGGGATCAGAAATTCCTTGCCGTCGCGGGTGACCACCGAGACGTAGCGCGCGCCCATCTGCTCGATCCAGCCGAAGGTTTCACCAAGGCTGATCACGTCGCCGGGCTTGATCGACTTGTCGAGCAGCAGGATGATCCCCGAAACGAGGTTCGACACCACCTTTTGCAGACCAAAGCCAAGCCCCACACCGATGGCACCCGACAGCACGGCCAGCCCGGTGAGATCGACCCCAACGGCACGCAACCCGATGAAGAAGGCCGCGCCAT
The DNA here is from genome assembly GCA_050288685.1 of Paracoccaceae bacterium. Taxonomy (GTDB): domain Bacteria; phylum Pseudomonadota; class Alphaproteobacteria; order Rhodobacterales; family Rhodobacteraceae; genus Sinisalibacter. The sequence goes on from JBNKEH010000009.1 coordinate 434,821, forward strand.
AGAGCACCACCTGCAACACCTTGATCGAAAGCACCTGCATCGAGGGGCTGATGTCTTCGTTCTTCTGGATCTGCTGGCTGGCATTGGCCGAGAGGAACCGCGCGGCAAAGAACAGCGCGCCGATGATCACCACCGCCTGCGCCACCATCCAGACCGACAGACGCAGCTCGCCCAGAGGCACGGCGATCCCGTCGAGGATCGTCACCACGTCGCTATCGAGGTTGAGGATCGACACTGTCACCCAGGCCCAGCCGATAAACCGCACCGCGCGGCGCAGAGACCGGTTCGAGATCAGCCGCGCGGCGATGGCTATGAACAGCCAGGCGAAGGCAAGCTGGCCAACAATCGTCAGCAGATAGCTGCGAGAGGGCCAGGTTTCGGCCCGCATGATCCAGACCAGCGGCCAGATCAGCGCCACGAACAGGATCAGCCGCATCCGGTCGCGCACCAGCACGCCAAAACGCATCCGCCATTTCGGCCAACCCTGACGGCTACGCAGCCAGGCTTCCCAGCGCGGGGCGGCGTATTTCGCGGCCAAATGCGCGGCCAGAAAGATCGCGATGATGAAGAGCACCTGATAGGCGTTCCAGGGCCGCATCAGGCCTTGCAGGAAATCCACCATTTGGTCCCACAGGCCCAGCGCAACATCTTGCGGCGCCTGCGAAGCGCTGCTTGCCGCGCTGTTTGCAACGCTATCAGTGGGGGGCAGGGCCTGCCCGGTCTCTTCGTTCATCACCACTCCTTTTTGCCCAGCGTGGCCAATTGTGCCCGCGCTGTCCAGCATGGCGGCAATGAAAGCTGCAGGTATATGTGCGGAAGGCGCTTAGGCAAACGCGCAGTCGCTTGCCCGACTCGGGGCGATCCCCTATATCGCCAAGCATGAAACAGATTTTCGATATGGACGATCGCGCCCGTCTGCCCTGGCGGTTCTTCGGTGCGACGCTGACGGTGCTGGCCCGACTCTGATCGCGGCCGCTCTTTCTGCTTATCCGAAATCACACATTTCCCACGGGAGAAGACCGCATGTCTGGCAAGACACTCTACGACAAAATCTGGGATGCCCATCTGGCCCATGAAGCCGAAGACGGCACCTGCCTGCTCTATATCGACCGCCACCTCGTGCACGAAGTGACCAGCCCGCAAGCCTTTGAAGGGCTGCGCATGGCGGGTCGCAAGGTGCACGCGCCGGAAAAAACCATTGCCGTGCCCGATCACAACGTGCCGACCACGCTCGACCGTATCTCGGGCGTGATCGAAAACGAAGAAAGCCGCATTCAGGTCGAAGCGCTCGACAAGAACGCGCGCGATTTCGGGGTGAACTACTACCCGGTGGACGATGTGCGTCAGGGCATCGTGCATATCGTCGGGCCGGAACAGGGCTGGACCCTGCCGGGCATGACCGTGGTTTGCGGCGACAGCCACACCGCCACCCATGGCGCGTTCGGTGCGCTGGCCCATGGCATCGGCACCTCCGAGGTTGAACACGTGCTCGCCACCCAGACGCTGATCCAGAAGAAATCGAAAAACATGAAGGTCGAGATCACCGGGAAACTGAACCCGGGCGTGACCGCGAAAGACATCACCATGGCGGTGATCGGGGCCACCGGCACCGCGGGCGGCACCGGCTATGTGATCGAATACACCGGCGAAGCGATCCGGTCGCTGTCGATGGAAGGCCGCATGACCGTCTGCAACATGGCGATCGAGGGCGGGGCCCGCGCCGGGATCATCGCGCCGGACGAAACCACCTTCGAATACGTGAAAGGTCGCCCGCATGCCCCGAAAGGCGCGCAATGGGAAGCCGCGCTCACCTGGTGGAAAACCCTGTTCACCGATGACGATGCTACCTGGGACAAGATCATCACCTTGAAAGCCGAAGAGATCGAGCCCTGCGTGACCTGGGGCACCAGCCCCGAAGATGTGCTGCCGATCACCGCGAAAGTGCCGAGCCCGGAAGATTTCGAAGGCGGCAAGGTCGAAGCGGTGAAACGCGCCCTCGACTATATGGGCCTGACCCCCGGCATGGCGCTCAGCGACATCGCCATCGACACGGTGTTCGTCGGTTCCTGCACCAACGGGCGGATCGAAGACCTGCGCGAAGTGGCGAAAATCCTCGACGGCCGCAAAGTGGCCGATGGCGTGCGGATGCTGATCGTGCCGGGTTCGGGCCTTGTGCGCGAACAGGCCGAACAGGAAGGTCTGGCCGAGATCTTCATCGCGGCGGGTGCGGAATGGCGGCTCGCGGGCTGCTCGATGTGCCTCGCGATGAACCCCGATCAGCTCGCCCCGGAAGAGCGCAGTGCCTCGACCTCGAACCGCAACTTCGAGGGCCGTCAGGGCTTCAAGGGTCGCACCCACCTCGTGAGCCCCGCCATGGCCGCCGCTGCGGCTGTGACCGGCAAACTCACCGACGTGCGCACTCTGGCCTGAGACAAGATTGGTAGGATAACCAAGATGGAAAAATTCGAAAAAATCACTGGCGTCGCGGCGCCCATGCCGTTGGTGAACATCGACACCGACATGATCATCCCCAAGGTCTTTCTGAAGACCATCAAACGCTCGGGCCTCGGCGTGAACCTGTTTGATGAGATGCGTTATGACCGCGAGGGCAACGAAAACCCTGATTTCGTGCTGAACAAACCGGCCTATCGCAATGCTGAGATCATCGTGGCGGGCGACAATTTCGGCTGTGGCTCGTCGCGCGAGCACGCGCCCTGGGCGCTGCGGGACTTTGGCATCAAGGCGATCATCTCGACCTCGTTTGCTGACATCTTCTACAACAACTGCTTCAAGAACGGCATCCTGCCGATTGTGCTGCCGAAGGAAGATGTCGACAAGCTGATGGATGACGCCGAGCGCGGCGCCAATGCGCAGGTGACGGTGGATCTGGAGGATCAGGTGATCACCGGCCCCGATGGTGGCGAGGTTCACTTCGATGTCGACCCGTTCCGCAAGCATTGCCTGATGGAAGGGCTCGACGATATCGGGCTGACGCTGGAGAAAAAGGCCTCGATCGACGCCTTCGAAGCGAAAGCCGCGCAGGAACGCCCCTGGGTGTGATCCTCGACACCTCCCGGGGTGTTAACCATATTTCGGTGGCATTGGTGATGCTTCCGCAAGATCTGGGCTGCCCCTCAAGGCGGCCCAAATTTTGTACTGAAATTGATGCACAAAGGCACCACTCCCACCCTAATAGCGCCGGAAATCTCGCGTGAAATTAACCTGTTCCTTGCGGTGATGGCCGGAAGTGGGCAAGAATGTGGCAAATATGAGGCAGGCCGTCAGAACGGCGGTATCAAAGTGGAACAAGGGTCGCGGCAGCGTATCGCACCTGGCCAGTTTGAGGGAAAAAGCAGTGTTTGAACGTCTCTTTGGCGCGGTCGCGCGTGCATTTCTGATGGTGTTGCTGGTGGCAACGCCCGCTCTGATTTTGCCGCAAGTCGGTCCGGACGCGACCCAGTTCGTGGTGCTGGTGGCGATCTTCGTCGCCGCGCTGACGCTGTTCGAATACGCAACCGACTATCCCAGCCTCGTCGAATTTCGCAACGCGCCGCCTTTCAACCGCATCCGCTTCGTCGGGCTTCTGGCCACGGTCTATCTGCTTGCGGTCATCGTGCGTGGCTCGGGGCATGAGGCGACAACCTCGCAATTCATCCGCGCCGTCGGGGTGCTGATGGGGCAGGCCACCGATTTTCCTTACAGTCCGGTGCGGCTGGTGGTGCTGATGCTACCCGCCGATGCGCCGCTGCATATCGTGACCACCCTGCGTGCGGCGGCGGGCATGGCCTATATGGTCTCGCTGCTGACCGTAGCCCTTTTCTACATCGTGATGCGCGCGTCGAACTGGCCGAATAACGGGCAAAGCTTCAATGTCTGGATCAACCTGCCCACTTTCGATCCCACGGCCGGGGGCGATGTGGTGGCACGGCTGGAACGCGACGCCCTCGTCAATGTTGCCTTCGGCTTTGTCCTGCCCTTCGTGATGCCCGCCATCATCAAAGCGGCAACCGGTCTGTTTGGTGAAATTGCCATTGCGAATGATCAGACGCTGGTCTGGACCGTCGCGGCCTGGTCGTTCCTGCCGGCGAGCTTGTTCATGCGCGGCATTGCGATGCAGCGGATTGCCGTCATGATCAAGGAAAAGCGGCAAAGGTTGGCCGCCGATCAATCCGGCGAATTGCAGCCCGCCTGATGCCCCGGCTGTTGCGCCTCGCTGCCCTTCTTGCTCTTGTCTGGGCCGGGGTGGGGGCGGCGCTGGGGGAAACACTGCGCATCGCCACCTATGATCCTGAACTCTCCCGCAAGGGCCCCGGCCTGTTGCTCGCTGATATTCTGAAAGGCGAGGCGCAGGTGCAGGCTGTGGTTGCAGTCATCGCCGCCGCCACGCCGGACGTGTTGCTGCTGACCGGGTTCGATTACGACACCGAAGGCCATGCGCTCACCGCCTTTGCCGATGCGTTGGGCGCCGCAGGCGCATCCTACCCGTTCCGCTTTGCCGCGCGGCCCAATGCCGGGCTGGACAGCGGGTTGGATCTTGATGGCAATGGCCGTTTGGGCGAAGCGCGCGATGCGCAGGGCTATGGTCGTTTCACCGGGCAGGGGGGCATGGCGGTGCTGTCGCGCCTGCCGCTGGGCGAGGTTCGCGACTTTTCCTCCTTCCTCTGGGCCGATCTCCCCGGGGCGATTCTGCCGATGGTCGATGGGCATCCTTTCCCCTCGGCCGAGGCGCAGGCGGCGCAGCGGCTGTCTTCGGTGGCGCATTGGGATGTGCCGGTGGAAAGCCCGACCGGGGTGCTGCATCTTCTGACCTTCAGCGCCACCACCCCGATTTTTGACGGGCCGGAAGACCTGAACGGGCGGCGCAATCACGACGAGATTACCTTTTGGCAACGGTATCTCGATGGCGCCCTGCCCGTGGCGCCGCCTCAGCGCCCGGTGGTGGTGCTGGGCAATGCCAATCTTGATCCCGAAGATGGCGACGGGCGGCGCGAGGCGATCCGCGCCCTCATCGCCGATCCGCGCCTGCAGGATCCGCACCCGGTCAGCGCAGGCGCTGCACTGGCGGCAAATCCCGACCAGCAGGGCGATCCGGCGCTGGATACGGCCGATTTCAACGATCCCAAGCCCGGCAATCTGCGGGTGGATTACGTGCTGCCTGATGCCAGGCTTCACGTAACCGGCGCGGGTGTGGTTTGGCCCGGCGTGGATGATCCGCTGGCCGAGATCGTGGCCAAGGCCAGCCGTCACCATCTGGTCTGGGTGGATATTGTGCTGCCCTGATCAGTGCGGGGTTACAACCCAAGCACATCGATCATGTCATAGCTGCCCGGCTTCTGCCCGACGCCCCAGAGCGCGGCTTTAAGGGCTCCACGGGCAAAGATCGCGCGGTCGGTGGCCAGATGGCGAAGCACCACGCGTTCGCCCATCCCGGCGAAAATCACGTCATGCTCGCCGACCACATCGCCGCCACGGATCGCGGAAAAGCCGATATGGCCGCTTTCGCGCGCACCGGTGATCCCGTCGCGGCCCCGGTCGGCCACATCGTCGAGCGAGACCCCACGCCCCTCGGCGGCGGCTTCGCCCAGCATCAACGCGGTGCCCGAAGGCGCATCGACCTTGTGTTTGTGATGCGCCTCGACGATCTCGATATCGAAGCTTTCATCCAGCGCGGCGGCAACCTTTTTGGTGAGCTGCACCAGCAGGTTCACCCCAAGGCTCATATTCCCGGCCCGCACCACGATGGCGTGGCGCGCGGCGGCGTCGAGCTTGGCAATATCTTCGCCGGTCAGGCCGGTCGTGCCGATCACATGCACGGCGCGGGCCTGTGCGGCGATCATGGCCAGGGCCACGGTGGCTTCAGGTGCGGTGAAATCGATTACTGCCTGCGCCTTGGACATGGCTTCCAGCGGGTCGTCGGTTACGGTTACGCCAATCGGCGCGCCGCCCATGGCTTCGCCCACATCGCGGCCGATCCAATCGTGGCCGGGCCGTTCCAGCGTCCCGACAAGCCGGGCGTTCTGGCTTTCGCTCACCACTTTCACCAGCATCTGGCCCATCCGGCCCGATGCCCCGTTGATCACAATGCCCGGCACGTCGCTCATGTCGCTCTCCTCTTTGCCCTTTTCCTAAGGCCTGTTGCGCGGCATCGCAATCAGGCTTAGATGGGCGCCATGGCAAAGAACCACTTCGATTCCAACTCAGGCCCCTCGCAACGTCAGCTTCGCGTCGGCGAACTGATCCGACGCACGATCAGCGATGCGCTGATGCGTGGCGAAGTGCATGATCCCGACCTGAACCGTCTGTTGATCACCGTGGGCGAGGTGCGCATGTCGCCCGACCTCCAGATCGCTACCGCCTATGTGATGCCGCTGGGCGGCAAGAACCGCGACGAGGCGGTGAAGGCGCTGGCCCGCAACAAGGGCGAGCTTCGGCGGTTGCTCGGCAAGTCGATCACCCTGCGCCACACCCCCGATCTGCGCTTCGTGATCGACGAGACCTTCGATCAGATGGACGAAACCCGCAGGCTGTTTTCCAATGAAACAGTGCGGCGCGACGTGGAACACGACGAGGAAGAATAATGGCCCGCAGGAAGAAGGGGCGCGATGTGCATGGCTGGTTGGTCGTGGACAAGCCCGCCGGTATTACGTCGAACGCTGTGGTCAACAAGGTGCGCTGGGCGTTTGATGCCAAGAAGGCGGGCCATGCAGGCACGCTCGATCCCGAAGCCACCGGCGTTCTGGCCGTGGCATTGGGCGAAGCCACGAAAACCGTGCCCTATATCACCGATGCGATGAAAGCCTACCGCTTCACCGTGAAGCTGGGCGAGGCCACCAATACCGACGATGCCGAGGGCGAGGTGATTGCGTCTTCCGATCTGCGCCCGACCGATGCCGAGATTGCGGCGGCGCTCTTGCCCCTCACCGGCGACATCATGCAGGTGCCGCCGAAATTCTCGGCGGTGAAGATTGACGGCGAACGGGCCTACAAGCTGGCCCGCGACGACGAAGAGTTCGAGATCGCCGCGCGCCCGCTATTTGTCGAAGAACTGACGATGGTCGAGCGTCCCGATGCCGACCATGTGGTTCTGGAAATGATCTGCGGTAAAGGCGGCTATGTGCGCGCCATCGCCCGCGATCTGGGCGCGGCGCTGGGCTGCTTCGCCCATGTGGCCACGCTGCGCCGCGTCTGGTCCGGCCCGTTTGAGGCTGACGAGGGCGTGAGCATGGAGCTGGTCGAAAAGCTGGCCAAATCGCCCGAGCTCGATGCCTATCTGCGCCCGCTCGAACAGGGGCTCGACGATCTGCCCGAGCTGAAATGCACCCCCGAAGGCGCCAACCGCCTGCTCCACGGCAATCCCGGCATGGTGATCGCCTCCAACGTGGAATATGGCGATGAAGCCTGGGCGAGCTATGAAGGCAAGGCGGTTGCCGTGGGCATCTACAAGGCGGGCGAACTGCATCCATCGCGCGTGTTCAACCAGTAGACCCTGCACCCAAACCTATTCGATGATCTTCAGCACCGGGGCCGGCACGTCGGGCGCGGCGCCAATCGAATAGGCGGCGCGCACCCGCGCTTCGGCGGCATCGGCTTCGGCCTCGCTGTCGGCATGGATCAGGCAGATCGGATCGCCCTTTTCGACCGCATCCCCAAGGCCCAGCAGCCCGGTCAGCCCCACGGCGGGGTTGATCACATCATCGGCGCGGCGCCGTCCGCCGCCCAGCTCGACCACCGCAAGCCCGATATCGCGGGTTTCAATCGCGGCGATATGGCCCTTTTCAGGCGCAGGCACCGCGCGGGTGAGTTTGGGTTTCGCCAGATAGGCGCTGTAGTTTTCAACAAGATCGGCAGGGCCGCCAAGGGCGGTGACCATCTGGCCGAAAATCTCGGCCGCTTTGCCGCTGTCGAGGATGTCGCGGGCTTTCGTCCGCCCGGCGGCGCGGTCGGCACTCAGCCCGGTCACCGCGAGCATTTCGCCCGCCAGCGCCAGCGTCACCTCTTCCAGCCTTGCGTCGCGATGGGCGCCGGTCAGGAAATCGACCGCATTCACCACTTCCAGCGCATTGCCGGCGGCACCGGCCAGCGGCTGGTTCATGTCGGTGATCAGCGCGTTGCAGGCCACGCCTGCTTCGCGTGCCACGCCGGTGATGCTATTGGCCAGCTCCACCGCGCGATCAAAACTGTCCATGAAGGCGCCATTGCCGGATTTCACATCCATCACCAGCGCATCCAGCCCGGCGGCGAGCTTTTTCGACAGGATCGAAGCGGTGATCAGCGGCACGCTTTCCACCGTCGCGGTCACGTCGCGGGTGGCGTAGAAGCGTTTATCGGCCGGGGCCAGCGCGGCGGTCTGGCCAATGATCGCGCAGCCCACCTCGGCCACCACCTTGTGAAACAGCGCATTGTCGGGCTGGCTCACATAACCCGGGATCGTATCCATCTTGTCGAGCGTGCCGCCGGTATGGCCCAGCCCCCGGCCCGAAATCATCGGCACATAGCCGCCCGCTGCTGCCACGATGGGCGCGAGCATCAGGGACACGTTATCGCCAACCCCGCCGGTGGAATGCTTGTCGACCACCGGCCCGGGCAGATCCCAGCGAAACACATCGCCGGAATCGCGCATCGCGAGCGTCAGCGCGGCGGCTTCGGCATGGGTCATGCCCTGAAAGAACACCGCCATCGCAAAGGCAGAGACCTGCCCTTCGCTCGCCGATCCGGTGGCGATTCCTTGCACCATGGCGGCGATCTCGTCGGCGCCCAGTTCCTTGCCATCGCGTTTGTGGCGGATGATTTCCTGAATCAGCATAGCGGTTCTCCTTGCTGTCAGCTTTGACCCTTTGGACAAATTCCGCAAGGGCCATTGCTTGCCATTTTTAGCCGAACCCGCCACAAGACCTGCATGATTATCCGCGAACATATCAAGGACGATGCGCCCTCGACCGCGATCTATTCCGATTGCGAACGCTACCGCTATATGCTCACCCGGATTTGGGCTCCATCGGGCAAGCGCGCGCTGTTCGTGATGCTGAACCCCTCGACTGCCACCGAGGTGCAGAACGACCCGACGGTCGAGCGCTGCGAGCGGCGGGCGCGGGCGCTGGGCTTTGGCAGTTTCCGGGTGACGAATATCTTTGCCTGGCGCGACACCGACCCGAAAAAGATGCGCGCCGCCGCCGATCCGGTGGGGCCGGAAAACGATGCGGCGATTGCCGAAAGCGCGGACTGGGCCGATCAGATCATCTGCGCCTGGGGCACCCATGGCGAGCATCTGGAACGCGGCGCGGCGGTGGAAAAGCTGCTGCGCGGCACCGGCTTGCCGCTTTATCATCTCGGGCTGACCAAGGCGGGCCATCCGAAGCACCCGCTTTATATCGGCTATGACCGGCAGCCGGAGCGCTGGGGCTAGGCCGCTCAGCCGCCGAATACGTTGTCGACCACTTCGACATAGATATCGGCTTCGGTTGCCCCGGGCGCGCCGCGCAGGATTGCGACCGTTTCGCCGTTCACGGTGACCAGCCCGTCTTGCCCGTCCTCGGAAGGGCCGACCGAAATCACCGGATCGCTTTTCACGATGTCGGGGTTGAGGGTGATGCGCAGAAAATCCTCTCCAGAAGTGAAATCACTGATATCGGCCGCGCCGCTGCCGGACCCGGCATCGAAATAGACCCAGAAGGTATCATTGCCTTCGCCACCCTCGGCGCTGTCGGCCCGGTCCATGATCAGCGTGTCATTGCCCGTGCCGCCCGACAGCGTGTCGGCCTCGTTATCGATATGCCAGCCGAACTCGTGCCGCTCCCAGCTGACCTCCTGATCCACCCGGCCCAGATGATCAATCACATCGTCGCCCGCGCCACCTGACAAGATGTCGGCCCCATAGCCGCCGCTGATGATGTCGTTGCCGCCGCCGCCATCGATCACATCATTATCGGGCTGGCTGGGACTGTTCACGATATGTTTACCACCTCTTAAAACCTCATCCGCCGCGCCGCCCAGCATGACGTCATTGCCCGCGCCGCCATCGATCCAGACTGGGGCACTATCGCTACCTGTCAACGTATCGTCGCCCGCGCCGCCAAACAGCGCTGCCGCGCCATCGCCGGCATGAAGCTCGTCCGCTCCATCGCCGCCAAAGGCATAAGCCGCCCCGTCGCCAAGGCTGATCTGATCGTCACCCGCGCCGCCGGAAATCACCGCAATCGGGGCATCGTCTGTGAGAACCGGCGTGCCATCCCAATCGCCCAACGTTCCCGCGCCATTGCCCGCGATCCCATCGTCGGCCGCCGCGAAAGTGTCGTTGCCCGCTGTCAGTTCGGTGTCGCTCGTTGCGCCGCCATATTCGCCCAGATAGCCGCTGCCGATATTGAATTCGGTCTCAGAGGCCAGAAGCTGCTGCAGAAGCGACCCGTCGCCGACAATCGGAAAATCGGTGGCGCCGCCGTTGGAGGGGTCGAGGATGGTGGCCGGATCAATCGGATCGCTCACCACCGGCTCATCGTCGCCATTGGAGGGTTGAAGCACCGGACCATCGACCGGATCGCCCGCATTGGGATCGTCATCGCCATTGCCGGGCGTAAGTATATCGCCGTTGCTATCGGCTGCGACATTGTCCTGCGCCATCTCATCATGAGCATCGGCGGCTGGATCGTCATCCCCTCCACTCTCCGTGCCGCTGAAGACATCGGTCAAAAAAACAAGGGGCAACAGCCCGAGAAAGAGGAATGTGAAGATCATCTCAGCACTCGCAAACAGGCTATTATGACTAGCATGAATGTCCCCAATCCGGAAAAAGATAGTAGTGAAAATTGGAGTTTGTTTCCAAATCCGGGGCATCTGCGGCGGTGCTACGCCTTGCCTTTGGCCTGGTTCCGGTTAGGCTCTGCGCGGAGCATGAAAGGGCAAAGCGTGACGGAGAATAGCGAAAGCAATGCAGCCATCGCCGAGCAATTGCAGGTGCTGAATGCCGAGCTGAACCGGCTGAACAATCACCGCTATTTCAAGCTGCAAAGCTCGCTCTGGCGGATCGCTATGTTCAACCTCACCCGTGGACTGGCCTTCGGCCTCGGATCGGTGGTGGGGGCAACCATTCTGGTGGCGATCCTGATCAAGGTGCTTGGCTCGATCGATTTCATCCCGGTGATCGGCGATTGGGCCAATCAGATCATCGACCAGATCCAGACCCCACAAAAATAGGCTTTTCATCGCGGCGGGAATCTCCTATACGCGCGCATCCGCCTTCGGGTGGACCTCTCCAAGGGCCCTGCTGGACGACATCCCGGCTTGTGCCATCAACCCTTTAATCCGTGAAGGAGACCCCGATGTCGATTACGCCGGAAGAAAAAGCCCGCCTGATGAAAGAATTCGCCACCAAAGAAGGCGATACCGGTTCGCCGGAAGTCCAGGTGGCCATCCTGACCTCGCGCATCGCGACGCTGACCGAGCACTTCAAAACCCACAAGAAAGACAACCACTCGCGTCGTGGTCTTCTTATGATGGTTGCTCAGCGCCGTAAGCTGCTGGACTACACCAAGGCCAAAGACGAAGCCCGTTACCAGGACCTCATCAAACGCCTCGGCATCCGCCGCTAAGGCAGGACGCTTTGGAATTCGAAACGCCCGTCTCGCAAGAGGCGGGCGTTTTGGTTTGGGGCTGGCAGATTGTCGATCCGGTTTCAGCCCCGCTGTGCGCGTGGAAACCTTCCTGCCAGATCATCTCTTCAGGGTATGTCTGATCTCATCTCTGGAAGAAAGCACCGGGCCTGGCACCCCGATTAATCTCGCGATTGCCCCATAAGCATGGGCTTATTTCGTATTTTTGGTCATAGGTTTATGCTGAATTTCTTGACTTGCAGGGAGGGGGCGACCCAACCTGATAACCATGTTTTCTCATCCAAAAGAATAGGTCGCCCTCATGAAATGGTTTCTTTCAGCGCTTTCGGCGCTCTTTCTTACCCTGACGCAGATCGGTCCCGCTTCGGCTGCGGTGCTGGAATATAACGCCAATCCGATTGGCTGGACGGACAATCTCGGGCAAAACTGGCTCAGGCTGGACGATGCCGCTTTGAGTGGGCGCAGTTTCTATGATTATCAGGCCGGAATCACGGCCTATGGCTATTCATGGCATCTTGCCTCGATAAAAGAAATCTCTGCGCTTTGGGGTGAATTTCAACCGGCAGCCGCCAGTGGCACTTATGTGACGGGCGGCACCTCCGGCAGACCCGCCACGAACGCTGCTGGCGCCTGGGCGCTGGAACAGGCCTTCGGCCATACCCTGATCAGCACAGCGCGCGACATATATATCAAAGGGTACGCATCAGATCTTCAGCGGGCTACCAACGGCACTCTGCTGTGGGGTTATGCGCCCTATGTGAAAATCGACCCTGCCGCATACGGCTATTACTTCGAAAGCTGGGTGGCGCATAACTATGCCGCTCCCCTTGAGACGCCCAGCTCTACCAAAGCCTGGATGATCGCCGACGCGCTTCCCGTGGTCCCGCTGCCTGCCGGTGGTTTGCTCTACCTGTCGGGCCTTGGCATTGCAGGTTTCGTGCTGCGCCGGCGCCGCCGGGCATAATCCTGGCCCTGCCGGTCAGCATCTGTATTCGGAAGCGCCCGCTGGTATCAGCGGGCGCTTTGTTTTCGGCCAGTTCAGCCGAATTTCAGGAACAGCTTCGAATAGGGCACTTTGAGACCCGCCACGGCGGCGCGGATCTGGTCGGGATCGCCTGCGCGCACGGCATCGAGCAGCGCCGTGATGGATGCCTCGAAGGCGGTGGAAAGGGCCGTATAGTCAGGGTTATTCGCTGCCTCTGCCGGGGGCGCCCCCAGCAGGTCGCGCGCGAGGTAGTCGAGTACGGCAGCCTGTTCGTGCAGCGTGCCGACCATCGCTTCATCGAGTGCGGCCATATCCAGCCCCAGCACGGCTTCCATCTCGGCGTGATAGGCATTCATCCGGTCGGAGAAGGTTTCGACCCCATTGCGGCTGTGCAATTCGCCAAAGACCTCGCGCACCCCTTCCAGCGTGGTATGTGCCGTGGCCAGGTCTCCGGCCCCGATCTGGGCCTGTGCTTCTGCTGTCAGCCGTTCGGCTTCGCTCATGGTCTCGCCCCAAAGCGGATCATCGGCATAGTGCGGCGGCGGCGCATCGCCATAGCTGGCGTCCAGAGCGGCGAGCTGGCTGGCGAACTGACCCATCGCCCCGGTTGAACCCGGCTGGTCGCCGGAATTGGTTTTGAACAGCGCAGCCCGGTAGCTGCCATACATCTGCCGGAAGCTGGCTTCGAAATCCGAAACCGGCCCGGCACTGGCGGCTTGAAGGGCGAAAAGAGTAATGGCGGCGCCACCAAGTAGGATACGTTTCATCGTTGAACCCCTAAACATTCCAATTGAGGAATGTGTAGTGTCGGATTGGGCTGCCAACCATGATCTGCATCAACAGAAAAGCCGGGTGGCACCAAACCTCTTTCCCCGCGCGCCCTTTTCCTGTATGGCCCCGGCATCTGAGACGTAGCGCCCTGACCCCGGCGCTCGAAAAGGATGAAGGGGTCGGCGGCAATGGGGCCGCCATGGAAACGGGAGACCCGGAGGGCCGGGAGTGCTCCCTTAGGGATATCTATATGTTCAACGTTACGACGAAATCGATCCAATGGGGTGAGGAAACGCTTACCCTTGAAACGGGTAAAGTTGCCCGTCAGGCCGACGGCTCGGTCATCGCCACTCTGGGCGAAACCTCTGTCATGGCCAACGTGACCTTCGCGAAAGAGCCGAAACCGGGGCAGGACTTCTTCCCCCTCACGGTTCACTACCAGGAAAAATACTATGCCGCCGGTAAGGTTCCGGGCGGCTTCTTCAAGCGCGAAGCGCGTCCGACCGAGAAAGAGACGCTGACCGCGCGTCTGATCGACCGTCCGATCCGCCCGCTCTTCGCATCGGGCTTCAAACACGAAGTCCTCGTCATGTGCACCGTGCTGTCGCACGATCTGGTCAACGACCCCGATGTTGTGGCGATGATCGCTGCCTCGGCCGCGCTGACCATCTCGGGCGTGCCCTTCATGGGCCCGATTGCTGGCTGCCGCGTGGGCTATGAGGATGGCGAATACATCCTGAACCCGACCTGCGACGACATGCACGAGCTGCGCAACAACCCCGATCAACGCCTTGATCTGATCGTTGCCGGTACCAAAGACGCCGTGATGATGGTGGAATCGGAAGCCTATGAGCTGACCGAAGACGAAATGCTCGGCGCCGTGACCTTTGCGCATGAGCAGATCCAGCCGGTTCTCGACTGCATCATCGCTCTGGCCGAAGATGCGGCGAAAGAGCCCTTCAACTTCACCCCGCCGGATTACTCCGCGCTCTACGAAGCGGTGAAAGCGGCTGGCGAAGACAAGATGCGCGCCGCTTATGCGATCATCGACAAGCAGGAGCGCACCGCCGCTGTTGCTGCGGTGAAAGAAGAGGTGAAAGCCGGGCTGACCGAAGACCAGCTGGAAGATGCCAACCTTGGTTCGGCGCTGAAAAAGCTGGAATCGACGGTTCTGCGTGGCACCGTGGTGAAAGAAGGCAAGCGGATCGACGGCCGTGCGCTCAATCAGGTGCGCCCGATCGTTGCCGAAACCGGCCTGCTGCCGCGGACCCATGGTTCGGCGCTGTTCACCCGTGGGGAAACCCAGGGTCTCGTGGTGACCACGCTGGGCACCGGTGATGACGAGCAGATGATCGACGCCCTGACCGGCACCTACAAGTCGAACTTCCTGCTGCACTACAACTTCCCCCCGTATTCGGTTGGTGAAGTTGGCCGCGTGGGCAGCCCGGGTCGCCGTGAAATCGGCCATGGCAAGCTCGCCTGGCGTGCGCTGCAAGCGGTTCTGCCCGCAGCCACCGATTTCCCCTACACCATCCGCGTGGTCTCCGAGATCACCGAATCCAACGGCTCGTCCTCGATGGCTTCCGTTTGCGGCGGTTCGCTGTCGATGATGGATGCCGGTGTGCCGCTCAAATCGGCGGTTGCCGGTGTGGCCATGGGTCTGGTGCTGGAAGATGACGGCTCGTTCGCGGTGCTCACCGATATTCTCGGCGACGAAGACCACCTCGGCGATATGGACTTCAAAGTGGCGGGTACCGAAAACGGTATCACTTCGCTGCAGATGGACATCAAGGTTCAGGGCATCACCCCCGAGATCATGAAGCAGGCTCTGGCGCAGGCCAAAGAGGGCCGGATGCATATCCTCGGCGAGATGAACAAGGCGCTTTCGGGCGCTGCGGACTTCTCGGTTCATGCCCCGCGCATCGAGACCATGCAGATCCCGACCGACAAGATCCGTGAAGTGATCGGCTCGGGCGGCAAAGTGATCCGCGAGATCGTCGAAGTCTCGGGTGCCAAGGTCGACATCAACGACGACGGCATCATCAAGATCGCCTCGCCGAACGGTGAAGCCATCCAGAAAGCCTATGACATGATCTATTCGATCGTGGCTGAGCCGGAAGAAGGCCATGTCTACAAAGGCAAGGTCGTGAAGATCGTCGATTTCGGCGCCTTCGTGAACTTCTTCGGCAAGCGCGATGGTCTCGTCCATGTCAGCCAGATCGAAAACCGCCGCCTGAACCATCCGTCGGATGTGCTGAAGGAAGGTCAGGAAGTTTACGTGAAACTTCTGGGCTTTGACGATCGCGGCAAAGTGCGTCTGGCCATGAAGATGGTGAACCAGGAAACCGGCGAAGAACTGCCGCCGGAAGAGAAGAAAAAGAAGGGCGAAGAGGAGGAGTAATCCTACCCGCCTGACGAACAGAAGCCCCGGTGGAAACACCGGGGCTTTTTTCTTGGTTCTGCCGGGCTATTGGCCGTCAGAAGGGCGACTTGTAGAAGGACAGCGCCGCCTCGGAACTGAGCTCGCGCGAAAAACCGGGGGCGGGCAGGCCGAAGGCGGCCGAAAAGTGCTGTTCCGGCCCGCGCATCGGCTGAATTTCAATCGCAGCACCGGCCAGCCCGCTATCGGTCATCAGCTTGGTGAACGAGCCTTGATAGTGGTTGACCGCGAACCCGTTCGCCATGCCCGCCATGGCGAAATCCACGAACAGATCGGCTTGGGTGGCGATGTCGAGTTTCAGGCTCAGCGTCGGGGCAAAGCTGGTGCCCGTGGCGCTTTTGACCCCGGTTTGCTGGCCCGACACCAGAAAATGCCCGGCCTTGCTGCCCACCACCCGGCAGCCAGCACCCGCGCCAGCTCCGCCTTGCGAGATGATACGGCAAATGGGATCGCCATGGATCGAGATCGTGCCCGCGCCGCTGATCGTGCCCGTGCCTGAGATGTTGAAGCCGCCATCAAGGAACAGCTCGATATCGCGCACCTCGGGGGTGGCGCAGGGCATTTCGCAGGCGGCGGTGACAACTTCCCTCACCTGCATCGGCACGCTGAACGCGTAATCGTAATTGTTCCCCGCAAGGGGCACGCTGCCCCCGTCGGCCTGTGCGGCGGTGCTGATGAGAAGAAAGAAGGCGAACAGACTTTTGAAACCAAACATGGTCACCGTTCCCTGAATAACCTCGGAAAATCGTAACGAATGACCAATGTTAGCACTCTGCCTGCCTTGGCAGAACCTATTTGTTCAGGCGCCTGAGGGCGGTGATGACGCTTCCAAGGCGGGTCGTCCCGCCCGCGCCAGTCTCATCGTCGCCCTGACCGGGCTGGGGTAGCGCCACCCGCCCGCTATCGGTCAGCAGCCAGACGTCGCGCCCCTCGATCACCACCGCACTGACGGCTTTGCCATAGCCCGCACCGGTATCGAGGTTCACCCGGTTGCCATAATGGGTCACGGCGTTGACGGGGGTATGACCATGCACCACCAGCTTGCCATGGTCGCGCTTGTCGTTGTGAAACTCGTGCCGGATCCACAGAAGATCGGTTTCGTTCTGTTCCGCCAGCGGAATGCCGGGGCGGATCCCGGCGTGAACAAAGATCTGTTCGTCGGTCTCAAAACGGGTGGGCAGCCCCGCCACAAAGGCCCGATGCGCCTCGGGCACCGCTTCGCGGGCGCGGGCATGAAACTCGAAAATCCGCTCTTTCTCGCCGGGGGCAATGCCGTAGGAAGCCAGCGTTTCGATGCCGCCAATGCCCTCGTGAAACCAGTCCCAGCCCATCATCAGATAGCTGTCATTGCGCGGATAGTCTTCGAGAAACATCTCCATCAGCCGGTCGTGATTGCCCTTCAGCACCAGCCAGGGTTCGCCGCGCGCTTGCCCTTCCATCAGAAAGTCGATCACGCCTCTGGTATCCGGCCCCCTGTCGCACAGATCGCCCACATGCACCACTTTGGCCTCGGCCAGCCCTTCGCGCGCCCGGTCATCTGCGATCAGCGCGTGCACCTGTTCCAGCTTGTCGCGATAGCCGTGGATATCTCCGATGGCGTAAATTGGCATGGTGCGCTCCTGTTTGCTCCTATCTATGCAAAAAGCCCCGGCATTTCTACCGGGGCTTTGTTTGGCTTTTCAGGTCGCTCAGACCTCGAATTCAAGCGGCTGAACCATCTGGAACAGCTCGGTTTTCCGCAGCGCGTCCAGCACCACATCCGGCACTGGCGCATCGACATAAAGCAGCGCGATGGCATCGCCGCCCGGCGCGGTGCGCCCGAGGGTAAAGTTGGCGATGTTCACGCCGTGGCTGCCGGTGGTTTCCCCCAGCGCACCGATAATGCCGGGCACGTCTTTGTTGGTGGTGTAGAGCATATGCCGCCCGATCTCGGCATCGATGGTGATGCCCTTGATCATGATGAAGCGCGGCTTGCCGTCGCCGAACACCGTGCCCGCAATGGTGCGTTCGCGGGTCGGGGTCTTGACGGTGAGCTTGATGAAGCCGTCAAACACGCCCGATTTCGCCTGCGTGGTGATCGAGGTCTGAATACCGCGATCGGCCACGATGATCGGCGCCGAAACCATGTTCACATCGGGGTTGGCTGGTTTCATCAGCCCGGCCAGCACCGCGCAATCCAGCGCCTTGGTGTTCATCTCGGAGGCGCTGCCGTCGAGCAGGATGTTCACCTCTTCGGTCGGCTCGTCGGTCATCTGGCCGACGAAAGCACCGAGATGGCTGGCGAGTTTGATCCACGGCCCCATCACTTTGGCTTCTTCGGCGGTCACAGACGGCATGTTCAGCGCGTTCTGCACGGCCCCGGTCAGCAGGTAATCCGAGATCTGCTCGGCCACCTGAAGCGCCACGTTTTCTTGGGCCTCGGTGGTCGAGGCCCCCAGATGCGGGGTGCAGACGACGTTGGGCAGACCAAAGAGCGGGCTGTCTTTCGCGGGTTCGACGGTGAACACGTCAAAACCCGCGCCCGCGACGTGGCCCGACTTGATGGCGTCGGCCAGCGCGGCCTCGTCAACAAGCCCGCCGCGGGCGCAGTTGATGATCCGCACGCCTTTCTTGGTCTTGGCAATCGCCTCGGCCGAAAGGATGTTGCGGGTCTTGTCGGTCAGTGGCACGTGCAGAGTGATGAAATCAGCGCGGGCCAGCAGCTCGTCCAGCTCGAGCTTTTCCACGCCCAGCTTGTTGGCGCGTTCTTCGGACAGGAACGGGTCATAGGCGACCACCTTCATCTTCAGCCCACGGGCGCGGTCGCAGACGATGCCGCCGATATTCCCGGCGCCGATCACACCAAGGGTTTTCGCGGTCAGCTCAACCCCCATGAATTTCGCTTTTTCCCATTTGCCGGCCTGGGTCGAGGTGTCGGCTTCGGGGATCTGGCGGGCCACGGCGAACATCATCGCAATGGCATGCTCGGCGGTGGTGATCGAGTTGCCGAACGGCGTGTTCATCACGATCACGCCCTTTTTCGAGGCGGCAGGAATGTCGACGTTATCCACCCCGATCCCGGCGCGGGCGACAACCTTGAGGTTGGTCGCGGCGTCAAGCACATCGGCCGTCACCTTGGTGGCCGAGCGGATTGCCAGCCCTTCATATTCGCCGATCTTGGCGATCAGCGCGTCTTTGTCTTTGCCCAGATCGGGCAGAAAATCGACATCAATGCCGCGATCGCGGAAGATCTGAACGGCGGTCTCGGAAAGCTTGTCGGATACGAGAACTTTGGGGGCCATGATGGGCTCCTATATCGGAATGGGGAAGGGGCCCGCCCCGGATGAGGCGGGCAAAGAGCTTATTGCGCGGCGATCTCGGCGTTGAACGCCCAGTCGAGCCAGGGCAGAAGCGCGGCCACATCAGCCGTTTCCACCGTGCCACCACACCAGATCCGCAGACCGGCAGGCGCGTCGCGATAGGCGCCGATATCCAGCGCCACGCCTTCGCCTTCCAGCCGCTTGGCCACGGCCTTGGCAAAGGCTGCCCCATCCGTGATGCGATCATCGGTGAATTTCAGGCAGACACTGGTATTCGAGCGCGTTGCAGCATCCTCGGCGAGGTTGGCGATCCACGGCTTGGCGTCGCAGAAATCGAAAATCGCCTGCGCATTGGCATCGGCCCGGGCGATAAGGCCTTTGAGGCCACCCACCGCGCGCGCCCAGTCCAGCGCCACAAGGTAATCCTCGACCGCCAGCATCGACGGGGTGTTGATGGTTTCGCCGACAAAGATGCCTTCGATCAGCTTGCCGCCCTTGGTCATGCGGAAGATCTTCGGCAGCGGCCAGGCGGGGGTGTAGCTTTCCAGCCGTTCCACCGCGCGGGGGCTGAGCACCAGCATCCCATGCGCCGCTTCGCCGCCCAGCACTTTCTGCCAGCTGAAGGTGGTCACATCGAGCTTGTCCCAGGGCAGCTCCATCGCGAAGGCGGCGCTGGTGGCGTCGCAGATCGTCAGACCCTCGCGGTCGTCGGCAATCCAGTCGCCATTCGGCACGCGCACGCCGGAGGTGGTGCCGTTCCAGGTGAAGACAACATCATTGGCAAAGTCGACCGAGGCGAGATCGGGCAGCAGGCCGTAATCGGCGGTTTTCACCACGGCATCGAGTTTCAGCTGCTTCACCACGTCGGTGGCCCAACCGGAGCCGAAGCTTTCCCAGGCCAGAATTTCCACGCCGCGCGCGCCCAGCATCGACCAGAGCGCCATTTCCACCGCGCCGGTATCAGAGGCGGGCACGATGCCGATGCGATAGTCGGCGGGAATGCCCAGCAGCTCGCGGGTTTCCTCGATCGCGGCTTTCAGTTTGGCTTTGCCCACGCCAGCCCGATGCGAACGGCCCAGCGGCGCGTCGGCAAGTTTATCAAGGCTGTAAGTGGGGTTTTTGGCGCAGGGGCCAGACGAAAAACGCGGGTTTGCCGGCCGCGCGGCCGGAGTCTCGGTGACCATTTATGGTATCCTTCCAGATAGTCGCGCCTCGTTGGGGAGGCGTGTCCCACCGACGCAGATAGAAGGGTTGCAAGAACCGCGCAATGGGGAAAATAGCCCCGTTGCGGCCAATTGGATATCAATTCCGACACGCCGTGGAGCCAATCGGAAACTTTTGGCAGAAAGCCGGGCGGGGCTGGCGCTTTTGATCTGCGCGGTCTATGCGTGCCGCGCGCAATCCGGGAGAGGCCCATGTTTACCACGACCCTCATCGCCAAGCCGGGCGGGCTCGATACCTCGCTGGTGGAAACCCTTCGCAATGCCTGGGGCGGCGGCACCGCCATCTGGCTGGCGGCCGACGAGGCGGCGGAGTTCGGGCTGGGCGCGATTCCGGAAAATCGCTGGCAGGTCTGGGACGATCTGCAGGCGATGGGGGTGGACCTGCTGATCCAGCCCAGCGACGGGCGCAAGAAGCAGATGCTGCTGGCGGATATGGATTCGACCATGATCGGGCAGGAATGCATCGACGAGCTGGCCGATGAAGCGGGGGTTGGCCCGCGTGTGGCCGACATCACCGCCCGTGCGATGAATGGCGAGCTGGATTTCGAAGGCG
Source organism: Paracoccaceae bacterium (assembly GCA_050288685.1). Lineage (GTDB taxonomy): Bacteria > Pseudomonadota > Alphaproteobacteria > Rhodobacterales > Rhodobacteraceae > Sinisalibacter. The sequence continues at coordinate 455,695 of JBNKEH010000009.1, forward strand.
CCCTGCGCGAGCGCGTTGGTCTGCTGGCCGGGCTGGACGCCACGGTGATCGAAAAGGTGCTGGCCGAGCGGATCACTCTGGCCCCCGGCGGGCGCGAATTGGTGGCCACGATGCGTGCGAATGGTGCCTATGCAGTGCTGGTTTCGGGCGGCTTCACCGCCTTCACCCAAAAGGTTGCCGCCGATCTGGGCTTTGACGAGAACCGCGCCAACACGCTCAATATTGCCGATGGCAAACTCACCGGCACGGTGGGCGAGCCGATTCTGGGCCGGGCTGCCAAGGTGGCGGCGTTGGAAGACATCTCGGCGCGGCTGAGCATCGGCCATGACGCGATTTTGGCGGTGGGCGATGGTGCCAACGATTTGGGTATGCTCGGCCTTGCCGGGGCCGGGGTGGCGCTTCATGCCAAGCCCAGCGTCGCTGCCCAATGCGATTTGCGGGTGAATCACGGCGATCTGACCGCGCTTCTCTATATGCAGGGCTACGCCAAATCCGACTTCGTGCGCTGAGCGCTGCCGCTGGCAGAATCGGCCCGGTTCATGCTAGCTATTGTGGTATGTCAGAGACCGCCCCCCATATGAGCACGCCCCGCCCGGTGATCCGTCAGCTCGACGATGCCGCGATCAACCGTATCGCGGCGGGCGAAGTGGTGGAACGGCCCGCCAGCGCGGTGAAGGAACTGGTTGAAAACGCGATTGATGCCGGGGCCACGCGCATAGATGTCGCCTATGCCGATGGCGGCAAAACCCTGATCCGCATCACCGATGACGGCATCGGCATGCCGCCCGACGAGCTGCCGCTGGCGCTGTCGCGTCATGCCACCTCCAAGATTGATGGCTCCGATCTGCTCGACATCCACACTTTCGGATTTCGTGGCGAGGCGCTTCCCTCGCTGGGCGCGGTGGGGCGGCTGACCATTACTTCGCGCGCTTCGGGCTATGAGGCCGCGAGCATCCGCGTGGCCGGGGGCGCGCTGGAGCCGGTGAAGCCCGCCGCGCTGAATGGTGGTACTGTGGTCGAACTGCGCGATCTCTTTTTCGCCACGCCTGCGCGGCTGAAATTTCTGCGCTCAGACCGTGCCGAGGCGCAGGCGATTGGCGATGTGCTGAAGCGGCTGGCGATGGCCGAGCCGCATGTGGGCTTTACGCTCCGCGATGTGTCGGGCGGTGGCGAAGGGCGCATTCTGTTTCAGGCCAGCCCCGAAACCGGCGATCTGTTCGACGCGCTGCATGGGCGGCTACGGCAGGTGCTGGGGCGCGAATTTGCCGAAAACGCGCTGGCGATTGATGCCGCGCGCGAGGGGCTGCGGCTCACCGGCTATGCGGCCTTGCCGACCTATTCGCGCGGGGCTGCGGTGGCGCAGTATCTCTTCGTCAATGGTCGCCCGGTGCGTGACAAGCTGCTGACCGGGGCGCTGCGCGCGGCTTATTTCGATTTCCTCTCCCGCGACCGGCATCCGGCGGCGGCTTTGTTCATCACCTGCGATCCGCATCTGGTCGATGTGAACGTGCATCCGGCGAAATCCGAGGTGCGGTTTCGCGAGCCCGGCATTGCGCGCGGGCTGATCGTGTCGGGCCTGCGCCACGCGCTGGCCGAAGCCGGGCATCGGGCCTCGACCACCGTTGCTGGTGCCACACTGGGGGCGATGCGGCCGGAACCTGTTCAGCCGCGCCTTTACCAGATGGATCGCCCCGCGCCCGGCGCGCTTTACACTGCCCGCCAGATGCAGGCCCCGGACTACCCGCAGCCCCAACCAACCCAGCCCATGGGCTTTGCCGAGGCGACGTTGCCCTCTGGCCGGTTCGAGTCGGTTCCGCATGTGGAGGCGCAACCGGCCTATGAGCACCGCCCGCTTGGGGCCGCCCGTGCGCATCTGCACGAAAATTACATCATCGCCCAGACCGATGACGGGATGGTGATCGTCGATGGCCACGCCGCGCATGAGCGGCTGACCTATGAAAAGCTGAAAGCACAGATGGCCGAAAACGGCGTGGCCGGGCAGGCGCTTCTGATCCCGGAAATCGTCGAACTGTCCGAGGCGGACGCGCAGGTCTTGCTGGGCATGGCCGAAGACCTTTCCCGGCTTGGTCTGGTGATCGAGCCCTTCGGCGGCGGTGCGGTGGCGGTGCGCGAAACCCCGGCGATTCTGGGCAATGTGAATGCTGAGGCGATGCTGCGCGACGTGCTCGACGAGCTCTCGGATCTGGGCGAAAGCAACCGGGTGCAGGAACGCATTGAGGCGGTGCTGGCCACGGTTGCTTGCCATGGCTCGGTGCGCTCCGGGCGGCGGTTGCAGGCCGAAGAGATGAACGCCCTCCTGCGCGAGATGGAGGCGACGCCGCATTCCGGCCAGTGCAACCACGGGCGCCCCACCTATGTGGAGCTGAAGCTCGCCGATATTGAAAGATTGTTTGGCCGCACATGACAGATTTGCCGCTTCCCCTCGACAATCCCCTGCTGCTCGCCGGTTTCGGCTTTGGCGCGCTGGTCGTGCTGCTCTTGATCGTCGTCATCGCCCGAGCAGGCCGCTCAGCGCGTGTGTCGGAAGATCTGGCCCGACAGATGACCGGGCTGGGGCAGGCGGTGCAATATCTTGGTCAGGGGCAGGAGCAGCTGACCGGGGGCTTGCGCTCCGTGTCGGATGCGCAGGCCAATGGGCAAACCCAGATGGTGCGGGCGATGGAGCAACGGTTGGCCGAAGTGCAGCGCCAGATGCAGGAGCAGCTCCATAACAACGCGATGAAATCCGCCCGCTCGATGAGCGAGATGCAGGAGCGGATGAACGAAACCCTGAAAGGCAGCGCGGTGAAAACCACGCAGTCGCTCACCCAGCTTCAGGAACGCCTCGCCACCATCGACAAGGCGCAGGAAAACATCACCCGGCTCTCGGGCGACGTGCTGAGCCTGCAGGATATTTTGTCAAACAAACAAACCCGTGGCGCCTTTGGCGAGATCCAGCTGCACGACATCGTCTCAAAAGCGCTGCCCTCTGACAGCTACACGCTGCAAGCCACGCTCTCGAACGGCAAGCGCGCCGATTGCCTGATCCATCTGCCCAACCCGCCGGGGCCGATCGTGATCGACAGCAAATTCCCGCTGGAAGCCTATGAGGCGCTGCGTCGGGCCGAGACCAAGCCCGAAGCCGAAGCAGCCTCGAAAGCGCTGAAAGACGCGGTGCTGGTGCATATCAAGGCGATCTCCGAGAAATACATCATCGAAGGCGAAACCGCCGATGGCGCGCTGATGTTCCTGCCGTCAGAGGCGATCTATGCCGAGCTTCACGCCAATCTGCCCGATGTGGTGCGTCGGGGGTTCGAGGCGCGGGTCTGGATCGTGTCGCCCACCACCTGCATGGCGACCCTGAACACGATGCGCGCGATCCTGAAAGATGCGCGGATGCGCGAACAGGCCGGGGCCATCCGCAAGACGCTGAAACAACTGCACCGCGATGTCGAACTGGTGGTCGACCGGGTGGCAAAGCTCAACACCCATTTCACCCAGGCGCGCAGCGATCTGGAAGGCATCAGCACCGCCGCCGAGCGCGCGGGCAAACGGGCGGCCCGGCTGGACAATTTCGATTTTGAAGAGCTGGCGCCCGAGGCGGACACGCCGGTGGTGGTGCCGTTGGCTGAATCTTAAGCAGACTCGTTTCACACTCACCGAGAAGCGCCTATATATGTCTGGTGGTTAGTGAAGGAATGACGATGTTAGAAATCCGCCCTTCCAAGGTTGCCCGGATCATCATCCGCGCCCGCGAGATCGACGCCAAGACCGGGCGCTGGGATCTGCCCGGCGATGATGCCGACGCGGACTCGATCCTTGAAACCCGTGGCTCGGATGCGACTGAAGACGAGCTGCGCTCTTACATTTCCGATCTGAACAGCGACGAGCAAGCCAGCCTTGTGGCGCTGATGTGGATCGGGCGCGATACCTTCACCGCCGACGATCTGGAAGAGGCGATTGAAACCGCCAGATCTGAACGGGTCACCCCGACCGAGGATTATCTGCTGGGCATCCCGCTTCTGTCGGATTTCCTCGCCTCGGGGCTGGAGGCGCTGGGCTACAATGCCGAAGAGCTGATCGACGAGCACATGAAATAGGCGCGTGCGGGTGGGCACCCCGGCATGGGGTGCTCTCAGCTATCGGCGGTTTCTTCCAGTTCGAGATGGCTCGCAGTGCGGGAAAACACCCGACGCAGCATCGGCTCGAAAAACTCCAGCGGCTTCGTCGGGTAGTCCGGATCGAACGCGGCCTGATCGTATTTGTGGCAGAATTCCTTGCACGCCTCGTAATGCGGGCTGTCTTTGTAGCGGTCGCGGGCGTGGCGGTCGCCGCCGAGATAGTGGTTGTAATAATAGCCCTGAAACACGCCGTGATGCTGCACGATCCAGTAGGTCCGCTCCGAGACATAGGGGCGTAGGATCGCGGCGGCGAGCTGGCTGTGGTTGAACGGCGAGAGCGTGTCACCGAGGTCGTGCAACAGGGCGGCGACCACGATCTCTTCCTCGGCGCCGTCGTCATAGGCGCGGCTGGCCGATTGCAGCGAGTGCTGGTAGCGATTGATCGGGTAGGCCGTCCACTCTTCGTCGAGCCCGCGCAGGGCATCGAGCAACCGGTCGACCAGGCCCGCATTGAACGCCGCATCGTATTCCATCACCGCGAGGAAATCCTCGCGGGTGGCATTTTCGAAATTCGTCCAGGTGGGCCGGGGCCGGGTGTCGGTCATCGCGGTCTCCTTCAACTCAGGTTATCGACCAGCTGCACCAGCTGCGCCTGCCGGTTGACCTCTTCCATCCAGCGCGCCACCAGACGTTCGTCCGACGGGGCCGCCGATACACCCGGCGCGATTTCGCGGTTCAGAACCGAGGTCACCGCCAGCGCCACGGTCACCGAAACCAGCCGTGCCATCGCGGTGCCGCGTGCGTCGCCATGGGCATCGAGCAGATAGGTCTTGTGATAGACCTCGCGCCCGTCCTTCTCGGCCTTCAGCTCAACGCAGAGCACCACCCGATCCGGCTCGCCCTCGTCATAGGCATTTTCCGCCCAGAACTGTTCCGACATCTCTTTCAGCCGCGCATCGCCTTCAGGCCCGGAAAGGGTTTCGATCTCGTGAAACACATCGGCCCAGGCATCGGCCCAACCGTTCAGCCGCAGCGTGCCGCGCACGAACTGTTTCACCGGCCAGGCCTCATCGAAATGATACTGCGCCATGAAAGGCAGCGAGTCGCGGTTCGGGTAGACCTCGAAGCTTTCCGGTGTGGGCAGCGGCGCGTCATAGCGGCTGATCGCATCCCAGGGCCGTGCGACATCAAGCACCTCATGGGCGCGGATCGAGCGCGACGGCGAGCGCAGAGCTTTCAGCACCCCAAGCGGCGACCAGCTGAACTTGTAGCGAAAGGCGTTGGCGTGTTTCGGCACACCGCCGCAATAGGAGATGAAGCTGATCACGTTCTTCGCATCGAAGGCGGGCGATTTGCGGTAATCGTCGACCAGATAATGCGCCATCAGATGGTCGATGCCGGGATCAAGCCCAACCTCGTTGACCAGCGCCACACCGGCAGCCTTGGCCTTTGCATCCAGCGCCTGCATCTCGGGGGCGATATAGCTCGACGAGACGAAATTGGCGCCTTTTTCGATGCACATCTCGGCCAGGCTCACATGCTGGTCGGCGGGCAGCATCGACACCACCACATCGCCGGGGGCCACGGCCTCGGCCAGCGCCTCGGGCGTATAGGCGCGGATCTTGTCGGTCAGCGCCCCCACGGCTTCGCGGGCTTTCTCGACCGTGCGGTTCCACACCAGCACATCCTGCCCGTCTTCGATCAGCTTCTTCAGCCCGGGGATCGAGGAAAGCCCGGTGCCGCACCAATGAATCGTCATCTCAGATCCCTTTCATATTCTCGTCGAATGTAGCCTTGGCCCGGCCCCAGACGCCAGCCTCCAGATCGCCCAGCGTGGCGAGCGAAGGCAGCAGTTGGGCGGCATAGTCTTCCGAACTTTCAACCGGCAGAAGCGAGGGCAGATTGTCGATTGCCATCACATCCAGCGGCGGATTGTCATGCACCCGCAGGGCCGGGGCCTGCCAGTCGGTGGCGCGGTCGTACACCGGCACCGGGTTGTAATCGCTGTCGGGGTCACAAGCGATGTCGCCGATCACCGTGAGGGCGCGCTCTGCCGTTAGGGCCTCGCGCGGCACGAAAACCGGCGTGCCGGGGCGCGCGAAGATGCAGTTGAGAAAGATGTCGTGGTCGAGGATTTCCGGGAAGGGCCCACCGCTCGCGGTTTCGGCCATATCCCATTTGGTGACCGCCATGCCCATCGCCTCGCACAGATCCGAGGCCCCGGTGCCAACCCGGCCCAAGGCGCCAATCACGATGGCGCGCGGAGCCGGTTTGCCGCTGGCGGCAAGGTCTTTGCCCAGATCGGCCAGCAGGGCGTCTTTACCGGGATAGGTGCCGACGGCCGGGCAGATGCCGCCATCCTGTTGCGCGGCCCAGCTTTTCAGCGAAATCGCCGCCCCGGCATAGCCCGCCCAGTAGCCAAAGGCCGCGACCCGCCGCCCGTCGGGATCGACCAGATATTCGAGATCATAGAGCGTGCCGCCCCCGGCCTTGAACCGCTCCAACAGCTTGCGCCCGGAATGCTGGCCCTTGAAGGCGTGGCCGAACATGATGTGGCGATGGGGCAGGGGGCTGCCATCCTCGGGCAACTCCTTCAGGCCGAAAATGATCGCGTCTTCCGGCGCATCGGGCCAGGAATTTTCCGCCACGATCTCGCAACCCGCTTCGACATAGCCATCAATCGGGATCGCCCGCACTGAGCTTTCCTCGACGCTCACTCTGAGCCCCGCCGCGATCAGCGCCTTCGCCCCTTCGGGCGTCAGCCCCACCCGTTCTTCATTCGGGCGCTGTTCGGCCCGGACCCAGAGATGAGTCATGGTCTCTCCTGTCATAGCATGCCGGCGGCTTTCACCGCCTTGATCGAGGCTCGCGCCTCCATCGTGCGCATGAAGCGCTCGATCGAGGGGAAATCGGCAATCTGCACCCCGTCGCCCGGAAGCCAGGAGCAGATCACGTAAAGATAAATGTCGGCCAGACTCATCGCCTCACCCAGCACATAGGGCGTAAAGGCACAGCTTTCCTGCAAGTATGCGCAGGAGGCGGCCATGGTCTCGGGCACTTTCGCGGTCATGTCCTGCCAGCTTTCCGCACGATCCGCCCAGCGTAGTCCACGCCGTTTATGCGCATGGTTCACATGCATCGTCGAGGCGAGGTAGAACATCACCTCGCGCATCCGAAAGACCGCCATCGGATCAGCGGGCATCAGCCCCGCTTCCGGCGCCTGGGTGGCGATGAACTCCAGCAGCGCGCCGGTTTCGGTCAGAACCTCATCGCCGATCACCAGAGCAGGCACCCGCCCCTTGGGATTGATGCGCAGATAGTCCGGCTGGAATTGTTCCGCGCTGGCTAGGTCGAGTTTGACCGGCTCATAGGCCAGCCCGGCTTCTTCCAGCGCGATGGCCGTGGCAATTGAAATGGTCTGCGGGGCGTAGAAAAGGCGCATCTTGTCCTCAGATCGTGGTTTGGGCGTGGTGGCGATCGGGGTGTTCCAGATGCGGCACGGCGTTGAACTGGGTCATCATCAGCCCCGCCGAATGCGGCGCGAAGCGGTGGACCGAGGAATTCATGATCGGCAGGATGGCGCGGGTAAAGGCGCCAAGCTCCAGCCCCATCGCCACCCGTGTGGCCATGCCGATCAGCCCGCCGGAGGTAAAGACGATGGCACGTTCGCCGCGCCCGGCGATCTCATGCAGCACATCGCTTACACGGGTCTGAAAATCGTGAAAGCTTTCCGAGGCCCCTTCGATCTTGTCCGCCTGCCAGGCGGCGAAGGTCTGTGCCAAATGTTCCAGAAATCCCTCTTGGCTGGTCGGGGCAGGCAAGCCGAATTGTTCATGCATCTGTTCCGACAGCTCGAAATAGCGCAGCTCGTTCAGCCGCGGATCGGTTTCCACCGCGCCCGCCTCGGCCCCCCATTCTGCGGCACTTTGCTGGTGCCGGGTCAGGCTGCCCGCATAGATCCGATCAAACCGCTCGCCAGAGCTGCGCATATGGTCGCCCAGCCAGCGAATTTGCTGGCGGCCCAGATCCGAGAGGCTGTCATAGCCCAGTTCATCGGTTGCGGTATTGTTGGCCTGTCCGTGGCGGATAAGGGTGATCTCGGTCATGTCGGTTCCTTCGCGCTAATCGCTTGCTATCGCGCTTGGACCAAGGAGAAAACCCCGCGCGCGACGCTTCGCGGTCTTGAACGGCGCAAAGGCGCGACGCCCTGTCGCACCACCTGCGACATTCTGTACTCTTGACGCTTTTGACAGAAACCTTTGACGCGCTCAGATTCTTCTGCAAGACTTCGAAAATACCTGACCGTTAGCGCGATCAGGGCATCGGCAGCGCCGGTGCAGGAGGAGGAAATCAACACGAAGCCGCCCATTCGATGGGGCGAAACTGCGATTTCGCAGAACGGTAGTCGTGTATCTGAGGAGGAGCCGAAGCAATGAGCAAACGGATTGCAGTACTGAATGTGATCGCCTGGGGCGGGTTTTGGGCCTTTGGCTATCTGGCGGTGACGGCGGAAGCGACCCAGCCGGGCCAGATGCTGATTGCCGGGCTTCTGGCCGTTCTCGGCGGAGCGGTTGGCCTGTGGTGCTACCTGCGTCTGCTCGACCACAGCGAAAAGATCGGCTACCGCGCCCCTGGTCCGCGCAAGTCGCAGAAAATCGAACATCACAGCGCCGCGCTTGCCGAGCTTTAATCCTCGCCCGATGAGGGGGAGGTAAGGCACGCGGCCTTCGGCGGATTTCAGCACTCTGAGCGCCAGTCCGACACCCGGGCTGGCGGTCGCGCGTCGATTGTTATTGCATAGCAATCTGTTGATCGTCGTTATCCGGCTGACACGATTTGTCAAAGCCAGAGGAGGAATCCGATGAAACTGTTGCTTGCAAAATGTTTGGCCCTCGGGGCCGTTTGTTCATTCCCAAATATCGCCGCCGCCGAAGATGCGGCCCTGATTGTCATGGAAAGCAATTATGCCCGCCTGCCCGATCAGGCCGGCGCGAATACCGCAGCGGCGCTGGCGCAAAGCCTCGATGCCGCGGGCTTTCGCGTCACCGCGTCGCTGGATCAGACCGCCGCAGAAGTCTGGAACGCCGTCGCGCGGTTCCGCGAAGAGGCTGCCGGGGCTGACCGGGTGTTTGTCTTTCTGGCCGGGCATATGGTCTCGACCCCGCGCGAAAGCTGGTTGCTGACCCAGAAGGCCGATGCGCCCTCCGATCTGTCGGTGGGCGGCATGGCGCTGCCCCTGGGGCCGGTGCTCGACATCGCCGACGGGCATCCCGGTCAGGCGGTGGTGATGCTGGTCTCGGCCGATAATGGCGTGGCGGGCCCTGGTCTTGCGCCGGGTGTTGCCGTCACCGCCCCGCAGGGGGTGACGCTGGTCACCGGGCCGCTGGCCGGAGTGATGCGGGTGGCCAATGAAGTGGTGCTGGTGCCCGGCGCACAGCCCGCCAGTGCCCTCGACCGCGCCCCGCGTGGCGTGGTGGCCTCTGGCTTTCTGTCAGACGCGCTGCCCTTCCTGCCCGCCGCCTCGGATGCCGCGCCGGTTTCGGTGACGATTTCCGAACCGAACGAGGCCGATATCGAAGACGGGCTGGGTCTCAGCCGGGACGATCGCGCCGGGATCCAGCGCGGTCTGGCGCTGCTGGGCTACGATCCACATGGGATCGACGGCATCTTCGGCAAGGCCACCCGCGCGGCTTTGTCAGACTGGCAACAGGAACAGGGCTATGCGGTGACCGGCTATCTGACCCGCGACGAGCTTGATGCCCTCACCGCCGCCGCCGCCGACCGGGCTGCCAAGCTGGAAGCCGAAGCCGCCGCGCGTAAGGCCGAGGACGAGCGCAAGGATACCGACTATTGGCGCGAAACCGGGCGCGGCAGCGACGAGGCCGGATTGCGCGCCTATCTGGATCGCTATCCTGACGGGCTGTTTGCCGAAATCGCGGGCCAGCGGCTGGCCGAGATCGAGGCCGTGAAGCGCGACAGCGCGGCGGCGGAGGAACGCAATTTCTGGGACAATGTACGAGCCGAAGATCAGGCCGACAGCTATCGCTCCTATCTGGATCGCTATCCCAATGGCGCCTTTGCCAAAGAGGCTCAGGCGCGGCTGACCGAACTGACAGCGGCAGCGGATCAATCCGGTGCGATTGCAGGGGCCAAGGCCGAAGAGGCCGGTGTGGCCGGGAATGTGATCACCCGGCTTCTGGTCGAGAATCAGCTCAAAGGGGCCGGTTTCGATCCGGGCCGTATCGACGGCAGCTTTGACGAGGCTTCGCGCCGGGCGATCCGTCGCTTCCAGCAGGCGCAAGGGCTTGAGGTAACGGGCTACGTGACCCAGGCCACCATGGTGCGCCTCATGCTCGGGCGCTGACCGGGTGCCGACAGAGTGGTGACACAAACAGAAAGGCCGCCGGAAATTCCGACGGCCTTTCAGTCATAGCACCAGCTTGGTGAAGATCAGCCCTGACGAGCCTTAAAGCGGCGCTGCGTCTTATTGATGACGTAGACGCGGCCCTTCCGGCGCACGACGCGGCAGTCGCGATGCCGGTTCTTCAGCGAGCGGAGTGAGTTACGGACTTTCATGGCCCTCTCCTCTGTGTCGCGGCGCCGGGAGCGCCTAAGAAACCTGTGCCCGTTTCCGGGCGGCGAATGGTGGGCGATACTGGGATCGAACCAGTGACCCCTTCGATGTCAACGAAGTGCTCTACCGCTGAGCTAATCACCCTGAATTTCTGCCCGAACAACCCGGATGAGCCATTCAAACAAACAGACGCGGGGAAAGCCCGCGCCAGTCCGGGTGTCTATAGAAGGAGTCGTGGGGGGAAGCAAGGGGCTTTTGGCATCACAAGAAATGCCTCATAGTGGTCCGAGGAGAACCCGTCATGTCGCAGTCGGCCTACGAGATTTTCAGCCCCGAATCCCGTTCGACGAGCGTGGTTTTTGCCTCGCCGCATTCGGGCAATCACTATGCGCCGGGCTTTGTTCGTCGCACGATGCTGGATGAGCTTCGGTTGCGCTCCTCGGAAGATGCCTTTGTCGATGAGCTGTTCGCTGACGCCCCCAGCCATGGTGCGCCGCTGATCGCCGCGAAAATTCCGCGCGCCTATGTCGATCTGAACCGGGGGGTCGAAGAGCTTGATCCGGCGTTGATTCGCGGTGTTGCGCGCAGCACGCAGAACCCGCGCGTTTCGTCCGGTCTTGGGGTGATCCCCCGTGTTGTGGCTGGTGGGCGCGAGATCTATCGGGGCAAAATGACCTTGCTTGAAGCTCAGAAGCGGCTGGAGGCCTGTTGGCACCCCTATCACCGGGCGCTGCACGAGTTGATCGGGCAATCGCACCAGCTCTATGGCGAGGCGATTCTGATGGATTGCCATTCGATGCCGCATGAGGCCATCGAAACCCTCTGCGCGCGCAATGCGGTGAAGCCCGAGATTGTGCTGGGGGATCGGTTTGGCGCCTCTGCCGGGGCGGCGATCATCGAGCCCATCGAGGCGGCTTTTCGCGGCGCCGGGTTCAAGGTGGCGCGCAATGCGCCCTTTGCGGGCGCCTTCACGACCCAGCATTATGGCCGCCCGTCGCGGCGGCAGCATGTGGTTCAGATCGAGATCGACAGATCGCTTTACATGGACGAAGCGCGGATCAGGCCGAACGACAATTTCGCGCCCTTGCAGAAGGTTCTGTCGGACATCATCAAGATGATCGCTGATCTCGGCCGACCGGCGACAGAGCTGCCTCTGGCCGCCGAATAGGCCGATTGACGGGGCTTATACGCCGCGCCGAATTTCGCCATCCCATTTCATCAGGGCGCGCTTCAGCGTGTCAGAACGATCTTTGAACTCGTTCTCGAGCAAAGCCGTTGCCCCGTTCGGGTCGCCGTCGACAGCATGCTGCGCCACATTGGCCGCGCATTCATGAAATTCACGATGCAGGCGCGACACCACCTGATAGGGTTTGCCCGCACGAATATTGGCATCCATCGCGGAGCTGTTGAGCCATTGCCCGAAAGCGCAGGCCGCCGCATCTCTGATCTCATCTGGAGATTTTTCGCTATGGCCGAACTTGATGGTCGTGGAGAGTTTCATTTTCCACGCGCCATGGGCCCCAATCGCGTCGCGAAGTCCGCGCTCGAATTCCTGTTTTTGCATTACACTCTCCGTCTTGTTCCGCGCGGGGCGACTGTGCCACAGGAGCACGAAGAAAGCGTTAAGCGAGCCGCAATCCGAAGGAAAACGCGGATCGCTTGCTTTCGCCCCGGTGGGATCAGTCCAGATGAAGCAGGTGGTGGCCAGGCTGTTCGCGCAGCCATTTCAGCAGGGCGCGCGAGAGCTTTTCGGTTTTCTCGACATAGTCGCTGCCAAGCAGAGAAACCGCACCGCTTTCGTCGCCAATGGCGGCCAGCCGCATAACCTCGCCTGCGGTCTGGTGAAAGTCGCGGTGCAGCCGGTGGATGACCTGATAGGGTTTGCGCTCTTTTACCAGCGGGTGAATGTCGGAGCTCTCGAGCCAGCGGCCGAATTCGCAGCAGGCGTGACAGGCAACTTCATCGGGCGAAACATTGATGCGCCCGGTGTTGATCGCGGTTTTCAATTTCATCTTCCAGGCGCCATGCGCGCCAATAGCTTTGCGGATGTGCGGAGACAGGTCTGTATTCGGCATTTTAAAAATCCATACTCGTTAAACGTGTAAAGGAACGCTGCCGCAGAGGTGTTAAAGATAGGTAAATCGGAATATTACCGGATGGATCGACCTTTAATGATCGCATCCTTGCCGAAGCGGGCGCGGATTGCGTCCGAGGCCCGCTCGGCGGCGCGGCGTTTTCCGGCCTGCGGGTCGAGCAGATCGCCCTCAAGATCGGCCTTGTCGCCCGGGGTAAGCTCGGAAATGCCCACCCCGATCAGCCGGAACGGCGCCTCCTGGGCCACGGCTGAGAACAGATCGCGCGCGGTGCGGTAGATGCGGTCGGCGGATTGGGTGGGGTCGGGCAGCGAGATGCGCCGGGTCAGGCCGCGAAAATCGGCGCGTTTCAGCTTCAGGGTCACCACCTGGCCGGCCAGATCCATCGCTTTGGCGCGGTCCGAGACCTTTTCGGCGAGGCGCCAGAGATGGCCGTCGAGCAGATCGGGATCGCCGGTGTCTTCGAAAAATGTGGTTTCGTTGGAGATCGACTTCATCGGGTGGTCGGCAGAGACGCGGCGGGTGTCTTGGCCGCGGGCGAGATGCCAGAGCCGATCACCCATCGCGCCGAAGCGGGCGTGAAGATCGTCTTTTTCCCAGCGCAGGAGGTCGGTGAAGGTGCGGATGCCGGCGGCTTCCAGCGCGGTTTTGGTGGCGAGACCGACTCCCCAGATCAGACTGACCGGCTTGTCGGCCAGAAACGCCGCGGTGTCGGCCTTGCCGATCACCGAAAACCCGCGCGGCTTGTCGAGATCGGAGGCGACCTTGGCGAGGAATTTGTTGTGGCTGAGCCCGATCGAGCCGGACAGACCCAGCTCGTCTTCCATCCGCTTCAACAAACGGGCGAGGGTCTCGGCGGGCGGGGCGCGGTGCAGCTTTTCGGTGCCGGTCATGTCGAGGAAGGCCTCGTCGAGCGAGAGCGGCTCGACCGCCGGGGTCAACGCCTCCATGAAACTGCGGATCTGGCGCGAGACGGCCACGTAATGGCTCATCCGGGGATGGATCACCACGGCGTCGGGACAGAGCTTCAGGGCCTGAAACATCGGCATGGCGGAGCGGACGCCCCGGATCCGGGCGACATAGCAGGCGGTGGAGACCACCCCGCGCCGCCCGCCGCCAATAATCACCGGCCGCCCGGCAAGGCTGGGATCGTCGCGCTTCTCGACCGAGGCATAGAAGGCATCGCAATCCATATGGGCAATGGAAAGCTCAAACAGCTCGGGATGCGCCACCACCCGCGGGCTGCGGCAGGCGGGGCAGCGGGCCCCGGTTTCAAACCGGGCAAAACAATCGCGGCAAAGAGCAGGCATGGGGCCAGTATAGCAGGGGTGGGCGAACTCGCCCAGTGGTATAAGTCTATGAAATATATGATGTTACCGCTAACTGTGCGAAGTTTTGGTTTCGGCGAAAATCGGGGTGCGGGAGGGGCGGATTCGGGGGGCAGGGAGAGGGCGGCGGAGCGGCCCCCGGAGGGGCGACCCCGGGGCCGGGCAGACGCCCGGCCTGCGGGGGAGGTTTTGGTTTTGGTGGGGGAAGGGGGGAGGGTGCGGCGTGTTAGGTAACACTCGGACGATGAAGCGCTAATCAATCCATCAAAAAATGAGCGCACTTAAATGAAGCGGCTGCAAAATTCCCTACTCAATGACAGTGTTGCGAGTACATGTTTTTCGTTGCCAAACAAGTCCGTAAGCCTACACTGATTTTTGCGTTGTTTGGTGACTCGCTAGGGCCAAGCTCCCCGAGCGAACAAATATTTGGTTTGAAGATCAATGAATCTGGATGAGTTTGAAGCAGCTTTACTAACCAAGACGTCCGACGCGGATTTGGAGAGTTTCAGCCAACAGACAATTCTGCATGGTACCCCATTCGTGTTCCAAGGAAGGGAAAACGACTATTTCGCATTTAAGCAACGGGTTTGCGGTCAGCTCAATGTTCATCACACTGAAGTAACGATTGTTGGATCTGGAAAACTTGGGTTCAGCCCTGCGAAACGAACATCATTCTCCTTAGATTCTGATATTGATGTCGCGATAGTATCGACAGAATTGTGGGAGAAAGTGTTCGAGCTGGGCTTGAAGCTCGAGTATAGAATGCGATCTTTCGAGATTTCTCTGCATCGCCATCAGATGGATGGATACGTAAAATATCTGCGATATATTGCGCTCGGATGGGTTCGCCCCGATTTAATTCCAAACGTTGATCCAATGGAGGAATTTAAACAGAGTTGGTTTGATTTATTCAGATCGCTATCTTTCGATAGATCTGAAGTTGGAAACTATAAGGTAAGTGCGGGGCTCTATCGCAGCCAAAATCACTTAGAAAAATACACGGTACATTCACTTAGACAAATGCGTCGCAATTTGGAGGTCGAAGCGGAAAGATGAGCAAACAGATTAGGCCCTCGGTGACCAATCCAACAATTGCCACTTTGTACAACGAAATTTCGAATGGTCTCCTGATTCTGGCACCTGAATTTCAGCGTCGGTTCGTATGGACACAAACTCACCAAGAAGAGTTCTTGGACACTATCTTGCAAGGATTTCCATTTCCTGAAATCTATGTGTCGACTGGTCAGGTCGACATTGACGCAATGAAAACTGTACGCCATGTCATTGATGGTCAGCAGAGGCTAACTACAATTAAAAACTTCATCGACGGTCGGATGGACAGGCCGTGGACGACGGTGGTTCCTTACGCTGATCTCGACAGAAGTCAAAAGCAGGACTTTCTGTCGTATGAGGTGGTTGTTCGCGATCTTGGAAACATCGATGATCAAACGGTTCGTGAAGTCTTTCGCAGAATAAACCTAACCAAATTTAAGCTCGATGCAGTAGAAATACACAACGCAATTTACGATGGCTCTTTTATACAGGCTGCGAAGTCAGTTCTAGACACCACCGATCTATCCATTTTTGGCGTTTTTCGTGAGTCTGAGTTTTCAAGAATGGCCGATCTTCAATTTGTTCTTCTTATAATGAGTACATTTGAAACGGGTGGTTATTTTACGCAAGACAGCGAAGTTGAGGGTATGATTGAGAGATTCAATGAGGAATATCAAAATCGCGATGAAGCCATTGCTCGAGTTGTTGGCGCTCTTCAGGTTGTTGAAGAACTTGCACTTGCCGTTGACTCAATGTGGTTTCGGAAGTCTAACTTTTTCACGCTTGTGGCTGAGCTGGTTCTTAACCCTGACAGAGCAAGATCAGATCTCAGAGATCAACTGAATTATCTGGAGATGGAAGTGATGGAACATAAGCACAAGCCAGATACGGAGTTTGGTCAATATTATTCTTATATGTATCAAGGTACCAATAATAGAAAGGCGCGTATTGTTCGTTCTGAGTTGTTTCGAAAATACTGTTTCCGTTAAAATTAGGCGGTGCGCCTCGCGCGACGTGGCGAAGGACTGAGTGTTTTCCCGGTGTTGGGGTGTGGGCGGTGTCGCGCTGCGTTAAATCTCCCCCCCCCCCTCACCCGCCAAAGATCCGCTCGATCTCGTCGATCACCTCGCCCACCAGCGCGTCGGTGGCCTGACGGCCGGTGATGTGGAGGAGGTAGCCTTTGGCGGTGCGCTCGCGGCGCAGGGTCAGGCGGACCAGACGGCGGGGGCGGTTCGGTTTTTTGCGCGCGCTTGGCGACAGGCTTTCGGCCTCGGCAATGATCGGCAGGATCGCCTGCCATTCGCTCCCGGGCACGGCCCCCTCCAAGGCGGTGGCAATCAGCTCGTCCCAGCCATAGCGCAAGAGCTGCCCGAGACGGAGCAGCCGGTTTTCCGACCAGCGCTCTGGCGCGTCGATCTGCCCGTCGAACGCCTCGACCACCTCGGCCAGCATCCTGATCCGCAGACGTTTGCGCCGGTTGGCATGGGGGTAGAGGGCGTCGAGCGCGGCATCGAAGCCGGTGAGCCCGGCCAGATCGCGCGCCACGATCAGGGTGCGGCCCCGCTCCCACGCGCTCAGCCCGGCGCGGATGTCGTTTTCCTCGATCACACGGGCAAAGGCGGTGGCGAGGGCCTCGGCCGGGTGCAGCACCGCGGGAATGGCGGCAAAGCGCCCGTCGCCCCGCGCCGCCTCGAGCGCCCGAAAGGCGGCAAGGCGCCGGTAGCCGGAGATGAGGCCGTAGCCGCCCTCGGTGGGAAACAGCTCGATCGGCAGGCGCAGGCCGGAGGTGGAGATTGAGCGCTGCAATTCGGTGAGCGCGGCGGGGTCGAGCACAGAGCGATCGCGCGGCAGGGCCTCGGCGTTGATCTGGTCGGT
Organism: Paracoccaceae bacterium; assembly: GCA_050288685.1. GTDB lineage: Bacteria > Pseudomonadota > Alphaproteobacteria > Rhodobacterales > Rhodobacteraceae > Sinisalibacter. The sequence goes on from JBNKEH010000009.1 coordinate 472,739, forward strand.
GGGGATGAGCTGGATGGCGTCGGTCATGCGGGAAGGATGGCGCGGCGGGGTTAAGGCGGCGCGGGGGCAGCGTGCGCTGGGGGAGGGGCGATCTTGGCGCTTGACCTGCCGGTGACAGATGCGGATGACAACGAGACAGTGGTCCGGCATGCGGCCGGGTTGGAGGGGCAAGATGGATGAGGGGCGCAAAGCCTGGTGGGCGGTTTCGGCGATGTTCGCCTTCAATGGCGGGCTGTTCGGCATCTGGGCCTCGCGGGTGCCTGCGGTGGCGGCGCGGCATGGGCTGGAGCCCGGCACGCTGGGGCTGGTGCTGCTGATGATGGCGGCGGGGGCGATCTTGTCTTTCCCGCTGGCCGGGCGCGGGGCCGACCGCTTTGGCGCCTTCCGTGTGACCTGGTGGATGGCGGCGGTATATCTGGTGGCGATGGCGCTGTTGGCGCTGGCCCCCAATCTGGCCGCGCTGGTCGGGGCGCTGTTTCTGTTCGGCGTGGGGCATGGCGCCATGGATGTGGCGATGAATGTCTGGGCGGGCGAGGTTGAAAAGCGCAGCGGCAAGCCGATCATGCCGTCGTTTCACGCGATGTGGAGCCTTGGCGCCGGGCTGGGCGCGGGCAGCGGCTATATCGCGGTGAAGGCGGGCGTGGGCATTGCCCCGCATTTCATCGTGGCCGGGCTGATCATGGCGCTGCCGGTGATTGGGCTGGCGCGGATCCCGTGGCGCTCAGACCTTGCCGCCCCGCATGATGGCCCGATCTTCGCCTTCCCGCGCGGGCCGCTGCTGGCGGTCGGGGCGATTGCCCTGTGCTCGGCCATCGGTGAAGGCGGCATGGCCGATTGGAGCGCGATTTTCCTGATCCGGGAAGCGGGCACCACCGAAGCGATGGCGGCGCTGGGCTATGCGAGCTATTCGGTGCTGATGGTGGCGATGCGGCTGAACGGGGCGCGGGTGATTGCCCGCTTCGGCCCGGTGGCCTCGGCGCGCTTTGCCGGTGCCTCTGCCACGCTCGGCGCGGTGCTGGTGGTGCTGATGCCCGCCTTTACCCCGGCGCTGATCGGCTTCGGGCTGATGGGCATCGGCTATGCACTGGTGATCCCGCTGGCCTTTTCGCGCGCGGCGAACGATCCGCATATGCCGCCGGGCGCGGCCATCGCCAGCGTCTCGACCCTCGGCTATGGCGGCATTCTGATGGGGCCGCCGTTTCTGGGCTTTGTGGCGCAGGCCAGCTCGGTGCGCTTCGCCTATCTGGTGCTGGCAGTGTTGGCCATGGCGGTGATCGCGCTGGCTGGCGCCCTGCGGCGGTAGGATTGGATATGGACTTCAGCGGGGCCAAGCTCGTCTGCCTGATCGGGGGCAAGTTGGTGACGCTGCTGCGCGATCACAACCCGCTGATTTCCTATCCGAATTACTGGGACATGCCGGGCGGCGGGCGCGAGGGCGATGAAAGCCCCGAAGCCTGCCTGCTGCGCGAACTCGAGGAAGAGCTGGGGCTGCGGCTGAGCACGGCCGACCTCAGCTGGAAGGCGCGGTTTGACAGCCCCACCGTGCCGGGCCGTCAGGCCTGGTGGTTCGCCGCCACCCTGCCCGCCCGCGTCGCGGATGAGATTGTGCTGGGCGATGAAGGGCAAGGCTGGGCGCTGATGCCGCCGGAAGACTGGCTCGCCCATCCCCGCGCCATCCCGCATTTCAAGCCCCGGGTCGAGGCGGGGCTGGCGGCGTTGGGGAAGGGGTGAGGTTGCGTGACGGATTCACTCGCCGTGCCTGTGGTCTCAATGAACTTCAGGCGGTTGCCATCGGCGCCATAGGTTGGGGCTCGGTTGTTATTGGACCGCAACGATGGGCGCGAGCGCCCATCCTACGCTTGCTGCAGTTGAGGGCGGGATCTCCATAGTCACCAGCTATATGCCTTCAGGAGAAGCATTGATAAGCGCAAATTTACCGTCCTCGAACTTGTAGCTGAAACGCCATCTTAAGCCATCTTTTGCAATAACATAGACATGCATTCCCGAGAATTCCGACGGGGATGGGTAACCCACGATTGAGTCAAGCGCCCCGGGCCCGGACACCTCATATGCAAGATCTGACGGCAGAGAGTATTCGGCGGGATTAAACCCCTTCCAGAATTCTATCGCCCTCTCCATCATTCCTTCAGACATATCGGCGACTTCGATATATAGGCTATTGCTGCTCGGCGGTGCACTCTGTTCAAGCAAGGGAAAGACCATATAGACGCGTGTCGTGAACATCGTTGTCTCAGGCCAGCTTGTCAGATCTCGCGTTGCCGGGGTCTCCCGAATAACGGCACTGAGCGCCACATTCTCATAGTATACCCACCCCGCCACCACCCGGGGGCCAACGAGAGCGTCGATTGAATCAAGATTGCCCCACATGGTACATGTCTTGACCGCTTTGGCTTCTGGGGCTGCCGAAAAAATGTCGCCGACAACCTTCGGTGCGTCGGACGCCCCCTTCGGCCAGATCGTGCAGGCGTCGGGCCCCTTGCCCGATGAACGTGCAGGCACGCACCCTTGAAGGGCAGAGGCGATGGCAAGCCATGCCAACATTATCAATCTTCCTGCTATTCTATCGTGAATATGCATCAATCAACCTGCCCACTCCCGCCTCTGTAAGGCATGGATTGCGATCATATGCGTCGCTCATAAGACTTCTGGTCGAGCGAGCTGTAGGATGGGTGATCTTCACCCATCATGACAAGCGCTATTTGGGGCAGAGCAGGAAGATGGGCGTGAGCGAACAGCCTGCGCTTGCTGATGTGGGTTTCCTGATGGTCTCAGTGTTCAGCGCCGCTCCTTGAAATTAAACTCTGAGCAACACCGGCATTATGGTTTACGATCTCAGACACGAAGTCCGAAAACGACGAGAAACGGTCAATTTCTTCCGAAGCGAACCAAACCACTCCCGTCGGCAGAACCGGGGATCGTTCGGAAAACAAGAGGAACACGTCGATGTCTTCCTCCGACGCGCCTATGACGAGTACATCGTCAATTGGCACCCGTAGTCTGGAAACATAGCTCCGTATGTCGTCTCGATTTATGGCGGAAAGATGAGCCCCCTTGGAAAACTCCTGACTTCCAAAAAGATCGGTCGACACAAGAAAGTTTTTCCAGCCATTTGCGAGGCCAAGGAACTGCCGATAGTCCTTTGGAAACTCCATCCCGATCAAACGTTCGATTTCAGATAGCTGTTCCGCACTCGCGCCCACCCGTGGCAGATGCCAAGGCAAAGCACCCAACGGATCGTGTTCTGCCGCGATCTGCTTCCAATATGCAATGCGTGAAATCTCTAGCTTCAGATCTTCAGCCATTTTTACTCTCTAATAGCAAACTTAGGATGGGTGATCTTCACCGATCATGACAAGCGCTATTTGGGACAGGGCAGGAAGATGGGCGCGAGCGGTCATCCTACGCTTGCTGGCGGCGTTGGGGAGGGGGTGAGCCATCCCCCAAATTTCCCCCCAAGTGTTTGATTGAGTACCGGGAGGCTAAGGCCCATATTCCAGAGGCCACATTCCGGCATCCGTATGGAGAGTATCATGCCTGTTGACCAATTGATCGGCCAGTTTCTTGGCTCGAATATCGTGCTGCTGTTGATTGCAGCCTTCATTATCGTTTCGGTCTTCCTCGGGGTGCGTATCGTGCCGCAGAGCCAGAAATATGTGGTCGAGCGGTTTGGCCGGTTGCAGGTGGTGCTGGGGCCGGGGATCAACTTCATCATCCCGTTCCTCGACCGGGTGGCGCATAAGATCTCGATCCTCGAACGCCAGCTGCCCACCGCCGAACAGGACGCGATCACCAAGGATAACGTGCTGGTGCAGGTGGAAACCTCGGTGTTCTACCGCATTCTTGAGCCGGAAAAGACCGTCTATCGCATCCGCGATGTGGACGCCGCCATTGCCACCACCGTGGCCGGGATCGTACGGGCCGGGATCGGCGAGATGGATCTGGACGAGGTGCAATCGAACCGGCAGGAGCTGATCTCGCAGATTAAGCAGCAGGTTGCCGATGCGGTCGATGACTGGGGTATCGAGGTGACGCGGGCCGAGATCCTGGACGTGAACCTCGATCAGGCGACCCGCGACGCGATGCTGCAGCAGCTGAATGCCGAGCGCGAACGCCGCGCGCAGGTGACGCGGGCGGAAGGCGCCAAGCGGGCGGTGGAGCTGAATGCGGATGCCGAGCTTTATGCCGCCGAACAGGCCGCCAAGGCGCGGCGCATCTCGGCCGAGGCGGAAGCCTATGCGACCGAAGTTGTGGCCGAAGCGATTGCCAAGAACGGCATCGAAGCGGCGCAGTATCAGGTGGCGCTGAAACAGGTTGAGGCGCTGGCGAAAGTGGGCGCGGGCGAGGGCAATCAGACGGTGCTGCTGCCTGCCAATGCGCTCGATGCCTTCGCCAATGCCTTCTCGATGCTGAAAGGTGTGGGCAAATGATCTGGGAGATCTGGTGGGCCTGGATTGCGGCCGGGGTCGGGTTGGCCATCCTTGAAGTGCTGGCGCCCGGCTTCATCTTCATCGGCTTTGCCATCGGCGCGGTGCTGGTGGGGCTGCTGATGCTGCTGGGCCTTGCGCTGAGCCTCGCCTGGGCGCTGGTGGTGTTTGCTCTCGCCTCGGTGGTGTCCTGGGTGGTGCTGCGCAAGATCTTCGGGCTCAGGGCCGGACAGGTGAAGACCTTCGACCGTGATATCAACGAAGACTGAGCCTTGCTCTGAACAGGTAAAAGCCCCGGTCTGCGCCGGGGCTTTTCTATGCCCTTAGTCCTCCAGCGAGCGGCCTTCGACGCAATGGCCGTAGAGCGTGGTCAGGGTCACCACGGCCCAGACCATGAAAGGCCAGTTCACCAGCATCTGAGTGACCCAGCCTATGGTGGGAAAGGGCAGCGCACGGCCGACGATCTGGCCCAAGACCACGGCGCTGACCGAGTTTGCCAGAATGGAGACGAAAATGGCGCCGGTTTGCCCGCGACTGGCGCGAATGCTTTCGCGCAGGGTCATTTTCGTGCCGACTGCAGCCGCGGGAAGCACCAGCGCCATGCGCAGAAACAGAACCATGACAATCGAGCCGCCGACGATGACCAGCACCCAGATTGTGAGCAGCATCAGTCCTAAACCACTGATGCCAGGCCGGGCGTCCATGATACCGGCTATAATTCCAGCGGGGAGCATCACGACAATCATCATGCCGATCAGAGCCAGCCCCAGCACCAGCCCGCGCAGCAGGTATTTTCCATAGATCGAGGGCGCTATGGCATGGGCAAAGCTGGTATCTTCCATGAGCACATAGCGATGGACCCGAATAGCCATCAGCGCGCTGACGATGAGGGCGAGCAGCAATGCCCCGTATCCGGTGACCACGGCTGAGAGTGTGAGATCCGGCGTCGCCGTTTGCCCGATCAGGCTGGGCTTCAGGCCGGTCATCTGAGAGACCATCACCGCCTGAAGGGCGACATAGACCGCAAAGACCGGCGCTGTCAGCCGGGCGAATGTGGCGGCATTACCCCGAAGGATCGACAGGGATTTCAGGGTCAGGTTCAATACACTCACGCGCGTTTCCTTCAATTGAATGACATCAATAGGTTGTGCGGTGAGAAATCAGATCAAACGGCCGTAATCAAGCTCTCCAAAAGGCGGGCCAGGTGGGGCGTTGTAAGGTGGGGCGTTGTAACGAGTGGCGAAAGGTCAGCCGCCCCTAGAAGGGGCACTTGGCCTTGAACTCCATGCCCTTGCCGCCGTCGGGGTGGCGCAGGCGCAGGCTCTCGGCGTGGAGCATCAGGCGGGGGAAGTCGCGGGCTTCGCCACTGGCGTAGAAGGGGTCGCCCAAGATCGGATGGCCGATCTCGCGCATATGCACCCGGAGCTGATGGCTGCGCCCGGTTTTCGGGAAGAGCCGCATCCTTGTGGTCTCGCCCTCATATTTCACCACCCGCCAATCGGTCACGGCTGGTTTGCCGTTCTCGAAATCCACATGCTGGAGCGGCCGGTTGGGCCAATCGACGATCAGCGGCAGATCGACGGTGCCGGTCTTTTCCGCGACCTTGCCCCATACCCGCGCCACATAGACCTTCTTGGTCTGACGGTTTTCGAATTGCAGGCCGAGATGGCGCTGGGCGTGCGGGGTGAGGGCGAAGATGATGATGCCCGAGGTGTCGCGGTCGAGCCGGTGCACCAGAAGCGCTTCGGGAAACACCGCCTGCACCCGCGCGATCAGACAATCGGCCAGATGCTCGCCCTTGCCGGGCACGGACAGCAGACCGCTGGGCTTGTCGAGAACCAGAAGTTCGTGATCGTGATAGACGACGTTCAGCGGGGTGTCGGGTGGGTTGTAATCGCTCATGGGCGTCATGTGGCAGGCTTGGCGGCGCTAGTCAAAGACCAGTCGCAGGGCGAGGAGGCCAAAAACCACGGCCGCGAGCCGGTTGAGCCAGCCACCCGCACGGGCTAGCCCCGCTCCGGCCAGGCCCGCCAGCGCACCATAGCCTGCGGTGACGAAAAAGCCGGTGGTGGAAAAGAGCGCGCCGAGGGTGAGGATTTGCAGCCAGACCGGGCCGGTTTCTGAGTTGGTGAATTGCGGTAGGAAGGCGAGGACGAAGAGCGCCACTTTCGGATTGAGCGCATTGGTCAGAAAACCGCGCCTAATGGCCTGGCTCAGCTTTGCCACCCCGGTTGCGGGCGCGGCAGGGCCCGCCCGCCAAGCTTTGACCGCCAGCAGGAGCAGATAGGCGGCGCCGAGATAGCGCAGAGCGGTGAAGAGGGTTGGGGCGGCGGCGAGCAGGGCGGCGAGCCCGGCGGCGGCAAGGCTGGCATGCATCAGCCCGCCCAGAGCCACGCCAAACGCCGCGGCAATCCCGGCGCGCGGCCCACCGGCCAGACCCGAGGCCGAGGCAAACATCACATCCGCCCCGGGGGTGAGGTTCAGAAGCAACCCGGCGCCCAGAAACCCGGCGACGGCGCCCGGCTCCAGCCCCGCAATCATCCGAGCTCGCTTTCAGGGATCACGTAATAATCGCCCTTGTCTTCGGTGAAGATATGCTGGGAGGTGGTGAGGCCGGTGGGCAGGTCCAGCGTGCCGGAGCCGATGGAGATGACCTCGCCTTCGGTGGGTTCCCAGAACAAAGACGCGCCGCAGTGCTTGCAAAAGCCGCGCCGGGCACTGTCGGAGCTTTGAAACCAGACCAGCCCTTCGGCATGGATCAGGCGAAACTGGGCCAGCGGGACTTGCGTGGCCGACCAGTAATGGCCCGAGGTTTTGCGACATTGCGCGCAGTGGCAGGCGATGCTGTCGCGCAGCGGGCCGGTCACCTCATAGCGAATTGCGCCACAGAGGCAGGTGCCGCGATGGGGCGTCATGCGCCGCCCTCCGTCCTTTCGCTTTCGGGGATCACGTAATAATCGCCTTTGTCTTCGGTGTAGATATGCCGGGCCAGATGCAGGCCGGTGGCACCGTCGACCGAGCCGAGGGCGAAGTCGATCATGTCGCCGCCGAGCTTTTGCCAGAACAGGAACGAGCCGCAGCGCGGGCAAAAGCCGCGCCGGGCGGTGTCGCTGGCCTGATACCAGGCGGGGCTGCCGGTGATTTCGATGCCCGACAGCGGCACCATGGCCGCCGCCCAATAATGGCCCGACTGCTTGCGGCAGAGGCTGCAATGGCAGGCGGCGGCGCCTTGGGTCGGGGCGGTGACGGTGTAGCGGATATCGCCGCAGAGGCAGGAGCCGGTCAGCATTGCGAAAACGCCTCGTGAAGGATGGCGCCGATCTCGCGCGCATCGGTTTCGGTGAAGGCGGCGGGCTGGTCGCTGTCGATATCGCAGACGCCAATCAGCTCGCCCGCACCGTTGAACACCGGCAAAACAAGCTCTGACCGTGTGGAAGTGGCGCAGGCGATATGGCCTGGAAAGGCATCGACATCATCGACGAGCTGCACCTCGCCGGTGCGCGCCGCCGCGCCGCAAACGCCGCGCTCGAACGCGATGGTGAGGCAACCATGGCCGCCCTGATAGGGGCCGATTTTCAAGAGGCCCGGTGCGACGACACGGTAAAAGCCGGTCCAGTCAAAGCGGTCATCCGCCCGGTGCAATTCGCAGGCGATGGTGGCCATCAGCGCCACGATATCGGTTTCACCGGCACAAAGCGCACCGATGGTTTGTTTCAGGGTTGGATAATCTGCCCGCATGCGCGCCTCGCTGTGATCCGGGCGAGTTTTTACCGCGTTTCACCGCTTGGCAAGGTCAGGGGCGGAAAATCGCCCCGGCGCTTACCGAATTGTAAGGAAGCCCGCCTAAGTTCAGGGGCGCAATGCGCTGTAACAGGAGTGAGTAATGGAACTTGTCTGCGAAGACTTCAATGACGTCAGGCTGATCAAAGTGGCTGAGGCGCGGATCGACGCGGCCGTTGCCATTCAGTTCAAAGACAAGATGCGCGAGGTCACTGAAAACGGCCCGGCCCGCATTCTCTTGGACCTGTCGCATGTGACCTTTCTCGATTCCTCGGGGATCGGGGCCGTGGTGGCTGCGAAGAAACAGGCGGGGCCTGACCGTTCGCTGGAGCTGGCCGGGCTGACGCCGCCGGTTGAAAAGGTGTTCCGTCTGACCCGACTCGATTCCGTTTTCACCATCCATCCGGATGCGGCCAGCGTGACGGTGACTTCACCTAATGCCATTTGAGGGCAGGCTGGGTATGGAACGGGTACGGGCAAACAGACCGGAACCAAATAAGCAGGGATTGGTGCGCCTTCATCTGCAATTTCCGGGGGATGAACAGGCGGTGCGATATGCGCTGCGCACCACGGTGGACGAGCTGAACGAGTTCGGCCACAGCGCCGAGCTGCAATCAACCGCCGAGCTGGTGCTGGCGGAAGTGCTGAACAATATCGTCGAACATGCCTATGGCGATCATCATGACGGCCCGATCGAAGTGGATATCACCGAGGCCGGAGGCGAGCTGAATGTCTGCGTGAAAGACAAGGGCCTGCCGATGCCAAAGGGGGTTGTGCCCGCTGGCGATCCGCAGGATCTGAATGTGGCGCTCGAAGATCTGCCGGAAGGCGGCTATGGCTGGTTTCTGATCCACGAGCTGACCCGCGGCCTGCATTACCGGCGCGTTGACGAGAGCCGCAACGAGCTGTGCTTTCGCGTTCCGATCCCGGCCCACAGGGTTGATCCGAACGCCTGACGGGCTCCGGCTGCCCGCTGCGGCGCCGTGTATCACCCCCCCTTTCTAGAATTTTTCCGCTGCAACGCGCCCGTTGCCCTGCCACGGAAACGCCCGATAGCGACCCTAGAGTTGACAGAATGCTGCGCCAATTTGAGCCTGTAGCTGCATAGGCTTCCCTCGGTGCCGCGTCTTCCAGCCCCTACCCAGTTCGCGGTACCGAGGCTCCTATGCTTGCAATTCCCAACATCGCTCGTAGGCTCGCCCCGACAGGGAGAGTAGACATATGCGTGATTTTCATTTCCCCGGCCGCTCGCCGGTTTTCGCCACCAATGGGCTTGCCGCCGCCTCGCACCCACTGGCCTCGCTGACGGCGATCTCGCTGTTGCAGGCGGGGGGCAATGCGGTGGATGCGGTGATCGGCGCGGCGATGGTGCTGAATATCTGCGAGCCGCAGATGACCGGGCTGGGCGGCGATTGCTTTGCGCTGGTGAAGCCTGCGGGCAGCGAAGAGGTGATTGCGCTGAACGGATCGGGCCGCGCGCCGGCCGGGCTGGATGCCGGGGCGCTGCGCGAAGCGGGGCACAAGGCGATGCCGATCCGCGATGCGGCGGCGGTGACGGTGCCCGGGGCTGTCGATGCGATGTGTCGCCTGTCGGAAGCACATGGCGCGCTGCCGCTCTCTGAGGTTCTGGCCCCCGCGATCCGCTATGCAGAAGAGGGGGTACCGGTTGCGCCGCGCACAGGCTTTGATTGGGCCATCGGCGCGCGCGAGGGCTATCTGGTCAACGATGCCGCGCGGCGGTTCTATTTGCAGGCCGGGGTGGCGCCGGGGCAGGGCACGCTGTTTCGGGCACCGCAGCAGGCGGAGGTTTTGCGCCGGATCGCTGCCGAAGGGCGCAAGGGGTTTTACGAGGGCGAGGTGGCCGAAGATCTGGTGGCCTCGCTGAATGCGCTGGGCGGGAGCCATACGCTGGCGGATTTCGCTGCGACCGAAGCCACTTGGGGCACGCCGGTTTCGGGCGAATATCATGGCATCGAGCTGTTGGAGCATCCGCCCAACGGGCAGGGGGCCACGGCGATTCTGATGGCGAATATCCTCAAGGAATTCGATCTGGCCAGCCTGGATCCGTTCGGAGCGCAGCGGGCGCATCTGGAGGCGGAGGCGGCCAAGCTCGCCTATGACGCGCGCAATCGCTTCATTGCCGACCGCACCACGCGGCTGGACCATATGCTGGCGCCGGAAACCGCGCGCCGTCTGGCGGCGCTGATCGATCCGGCCCGCGCCATGGCGGCCGCCGCGCCGCTGACGGAAGCGGTGCACAAGGATACGGTCTACCTCACGGTGGTGGATCGCAATCTGATGGCGGTGTCGCTGATCTATTCGGTCTACCATTCCTTCGGTTCGGGGCTGGCCTCGGAAAAATTCGGGCTGCTTTATCAGAACCGCGGGGCGGGCTTCACGCTGGAGGCAGGCCATCCGAACGAGGCCGGGGGCGGCAAGCGGCCGATGCACACGATCATTCCGGCGATGCTGAAACAGGCGGGCCGGGTGGTGATGCCCTTCGGGGTGATGGGTGGGGCCTATCAGCCCAATGGCCATGCGCGGGTGCTGACCAATGTGGTGGATTACGGGATGGATCCGCAAACGGCCATCGACGCGCCGCGCAGCTTCTCGGATGCCGGGGTGATGGAAGTGGAACGCGGCTATAGCGACGCGGTGCGCGCCGAGCTGGCGGTGCTGGGTCACAAGGTGGCGGTGCCGGAAGAGCCGCTGGGCGGGGCACAGGCCATTCGCATTGATCATGCGCGGGGCGTGCTGGAAGGGGCCTCGGATCCGCGCAAGGATGGGGCGGCGCTCGGCTATTGAGGCTGGCGGGATGAGGGCGGCCGGTGTTTCGGCCAGCCCGGCCTTAGTTCAGGCGGAAGTGCAGCGGGTATTGCCCATCTTCAAAATCGCCGAACAGGTCGGGCAGATCGGGGTGATCGACCGGCTCGCCGGAATAGTCGGCGATCAGGTTCTGTTCCGAGACATAGGCCACGTAGTAGCTCTGATCGTTCTCGGCCAGCAGGTGGTAATACGGCTGGTCTTTGGGCGGCCGACTTTCCTCGGGGATGGCTTCATACCATTCCTCGGTGTTGGAAAACATGGCGTCGACGTCGAAGACTACGCCACGGAAGGGATGCTTCCGATGGCGCACGACCTGACCCAGGTGATATTTTGCGCGAGATTTCAACATAGTTTTTCAGCCCTTAAACATTTATTAGTTCTTCGCAACGGGGCTTGTCTATGCGGGCAGGCGGAAAATCGCGGAAACAGATTGTGAACCTTGTTGTAACAGTGCTGGAAATTGTCGCGCCGGTGTTCTTTCTGGCGGCGATCGGCTTTGCCTGGGTGAAACTGGGTTTTGAGTACCGAATCGAATTCGTCACCAAGCTGACGATGACGCTGTCGGTGCCGGCGCTGATCTTCACCGCCCTGATGAAAACCCGGATCGACCCGGCTGCGCTGACCACCCTCTCGCTGGCAGCCATCGCGGGCTATGGGGCGATCACGGTGGCGGCCTTTGTGGCGGTGAAGCTGTTCCGGCTTGATCTGCGCACCTGGCTGGCGCCGCTGATCTTTGGCAATACCGGCAATCTGGGCCTGCCACTGGCGATGTTTGCCTTTGGCGAGGCGGGGCTGAGCTATGCGGTGGTGGTGTTCGCGGTGATGGCGGTGTGGTCGTTCACCTTCGGGGTCTGGGTGGTGGCCGGGGGCGGATCGCCCTTGAAGGCGCTGCGCGAACCCTTGGTCTGGGCGACGCTGCTGGGGGCGCTGTTTCTGTGGCAGGGTTGGCAGACGCCCAAGGTGATCACCAACACGCTCGATCTGGTTGGCCAGATCGCCATTCCGCTGATGCTGATGACGCTGGGGGTGGCGGTGGCCCGGCTGCATCCGAAAGGGCTGACGCAGGCGCTGGTGTTGGCGCTGGGCAAGGTGGCGGTGACGGTGCTGCTGGGCTGGGCCATCGGGCGATTGTTCGGGCTGGGGCCGGTGCCCTTTGCGGTGCTGGTGCTGCAGCTTTCCACCCCGGTGGCGGTGACCTCGTATATGCTGGCCGAGAAATACGGGGCCGATGCGCAATCGGTGGCGGGGCTTGTTGTGGTCTCGACGCTGAGCGCTGTGGCAACAATCCCCCTGACGCTGGCCTTTCTCGTCTAAGCTGTTTCGCGCGTGAACGGCCTGCGCTATAGTCGCAAAAAAATAAGACGATTTGCGAGGGGCTATGAGCAGACTTCTTCGCGCAATGGCAATTCTTTTGTTTGTCGCGTCTTGCGGCAACAACGACTTCCGCGCGCCAAGTAATCTTGACGACGCTTGCGTGATCGTGCGCGAGCGGCCGAAATATCTGAAGGCCATGCTGGAGACCGAACGTAAATGGCATGTGCCGGTGGCGGTGCAGATGGCGTTTATCTATCAGGAATCGAAATTCATCGGGAACAACCGCACGCCGGTGCAATATGCGCTTGGGGTCATTCCGATGGGGCGGCAAAGCTCGGCCTATGGCTATGCGCAGGCGCTGGATGGCACCTGGGACGATTATCGGCGGGTGTCGGGCAGACGCTCGGCCAAGCGCGACGACATTTACCACGCCACCGATTTCATCGGCTGGTATATGAGCAAGACACTGGAAGAAACCGGCGTCTCGCTGGCCGATGCGCGCAATCAGTATCTGGCTTACCACGAGGGCCGGACCGGATTTTTGCACGGCACCCATAAGAAAAAGAGCTGGCTCTTGCGAATCGCTGACGAGGTGGCGGCGCGGGCGGTGATCTACGACACCCAGCTCAGCTTCTGCGGCAGGCTCTGAGCATTGCCCTGACGGCGCGCCACGGCTAGCGTCGGGCAAAGCGCAGAGGGAGCGGCAGGATGGCGGAAAAATGGCTGAGCATGAGCGCGGGCGATCTCGGGCGCGGGATTGGCGCGGGCGAGATTGACCCGGTCGCGCTGACCGAGGCCTATTTCGACGCGATCCACGCGCATCCGCTGCAAGAGCGCATCTATGCCCGGCTGACCGAAGAGCGCGCATTGGCCGAGGCCAAGGCGGCGGCGGGGCGGGCGAGGGCCGGGCTGCGGCTTGGGCCGCTCGATGGCGTACCAGTCAGCTGGAAAGATCTGTTCGATACCGCCGGAACGGCCACCGAGGCTGGCTCGGCGCTGCTGAAAGGCCGGGTGCCGGGCGAGGATGCCGAGGTGGTGAAAAACGCCACCGCGATGGGGTTGGTGGGGTTGGGCAAGACCCATATGTCGGAACTGGCCTTTTCCGGGCTGGGGCTGAACCCCAGCACCGAAACCCCGCCTTGCGTGAACGATGCCGAGGCGGTGCCGGGCGGATCGTCGTCGGGCGCGGCGGCTTCGGTGGCCTTCGGGCTGGCCCCGGTGGGGATCGGGTCGGATACCGGCGGATCGGTGCGGATACCTTCGGCGTGGAACGATCTGGTGGGGCTGAAAACCACCTCGGGCCGGTTGTCGACGAAGGGCGTGGTGCCGCTGGTGGAAAGCTTCGATACGGTCGGGCCGCTCTGCCGCAACGTGGAAGACGCGGCGCTGATGCTGGCGGCGCTGGAAGGCCATGCGAAATCGCCCGATCTCAGCGATGCGACGCTGAAAGGCACGCGCTTTCTGATCCTTGAAAACGGGCTTTCCCATGTGCGCGACGAGCCGCGTGCCGGGTTTGAAAGCGCGGTGGGGCGGCTGATGGATGCCGGGGCGGATATTCGCCGCGCGCATATTCCGCAGGTCGACGAAGCGCTTTCGATGTCGGCGATCCTGTTCGTGACCGAAGCCTATGCGATCTGGCGTGGCACCATCGAAGACGCCCCCGAGAAGATGTTTCACGAAATCCTCGTGCGGTTCCGGGCGGGCGGAGAGTTCAACGGCTCGGACTATATCGCGGCCTGGCGGCGGCTGAAGCGGCTGCGGGCCGAGTATCATGGGCTGGTGGCCGGGTATGATGCGGTGCTGCTGCCGACCTCGGCGATCATGCCGCCCAATGCGGCGCGGCTGCTGTCGGATCACGACTATTATGTCAGCGAAAACCTGGCTGCGCTGGACAATACCCGGATCGGCAACCTGATGGGGGGTGCTGCCCTGACCCTGCCCACCGGCCTGCCCTCGACCGGCATCATGCTGCTGGGTGCGCCGATGAGCGAAGAGCGTTTGCTGAGGATTGGGGCGGCGGCAGAGGCGGCTTTGGCCTGATCTTTCGCCCGCAGGTTGATCAAAATACCACATAAGCTGTGAACAAGCGGCGGGATTCTCTGCCTTTTTCTGGACCCTGACCGCGGGACGCGCTAATCTGGGGCAAATCGGGGCGTAAATGATCCCGACACCGAGGCAGTATGAGCAGTTTGACGTTCCCAGAGCGGTTTTCCGGCCTGCCGGAATATGCGTTTCCGCGGTTGCGGACGCTTCTCGACGTGCATGCGCCGGGCGGGCCGGTGCTGCATATGACGATTGGCGAGCCGCGCCACGCGATGCCGGATTTCATCGGCGAGGTGTTGGCCGAGAATATTGACGGCTTTGCCAAATACCCGCCCAATGAAGGCACGCCGGAGCTGCGCGCAGAGATTTCCGGCTGGCTGCATCGCCGCTATGGCGTTGATATTGATCCGGAAACGCAGGTGATGGCGCTGAACGGCACCCGTGAAGGGCTGTTCAATGCTGCCGTGGCGCTGTGCCCGGAAGAGCGGAACGGCCTGCGCCCGGTGGTGCTGATCCCCAACCCGTTTTATCAGGTCTATGCGGTGGCCGCGCAGGCGATGGGGGCCGAGCCGGTGTTTGTGCCCGCCACGGCCGAAACCGGCTTTCTGCCCGATTTCGCTTCGCTGCCGCGCGACATTCTGAACCGCGCCGCGATTGCCTATCTGTGTTCGCCTTCGAACCCGCAGGGCGCGGTGGCGGGGCGCGACGATCTGGCCGGGCTGATCGCGCAGGCCGAGAAGTTCGGGTTCCAGATCTTTGCCGACGAATGCTACAGCGAGATCTACCGCGATGTGCCGCCGCCCGGTGCGCTGGAAGTGGCGCAGGAGGGTGGCGCCGATCCCGAGCGGGTGCTGGTGTTCCATTCGCTGTCGAAACGCTCGAACCTGCCGGGGCTGCGCTCTGGCTTTGTGGCGGGCGGGCCGGAAAGCATTTCGCGGGTGAAGCAACTGCGCGCCTATGCGGGGGCGCCGCTGCCCTTGCCGCTGCAACGGGTGGCCGAGCGGGTCTGGGCTGACGAGGCGCATGTAGAGGCGTCGCGCGCGCTTTATCAGCAGAAATACGCGATTGCCGACGAGGTCTTCGCCGATGTGCCGGGCTATTTCCCGCCCGAGGCCGGATTTTTCCTCTGGCTGCCGGTCGAGGATGGCGAGGCGGCGGCGCTGAAACTGTGGCGTGAGACGGGGATCCGGGTGCTGCCCGGGGCCTATCTGGCGCGCGATGTTGACGGGGTGAACCCCGGTAAACCCTATATCCGGGTCGCTCTTGTGGCCCCAATCGACGAGACGAAACAGGCGCTGACAACGATCCGGCGCTGTCTCTACGAATAACAACGAGGTGAGGCATGGCATTTCAGGCGAAGGGGCGGGACCCGATTTTCGACAGCACCACACAGGCGCTGCTGGAGCAACGGGGCAAAGAGCTTCTGGGCTTCGGGCTACTGGTGGTGGCAGTCTTGCTGGCGCTCGCCGTTGGCTCGTATTCGCCCGATGATCCGGGCTGGCTCGCTGCCACCCAAGGGGCCTCGCATAACCTGCTGGGCGGGATGGGGGCTGCAATTGCCTCGCCGCTGGCGGTGATCCTGGGCAAAGGCGCCTGGGCCATCGTGCTGGCCTTCGCCGCCTGGGGCCTGCGTTTTGCCATCCATCGCGGCGATGAGCGGGTCATGGGCCGGGCGATCTTCGCGCCGATCGCGGTGGCGCTGGCCGCTGCCTATGCCTCGACGCTGGTGCCGGGGCCGGGCTGGAGCCACACGTTCGGGCTTGGCGGGATGTTTGGCGATACGGTGCTGGGTGCGGTTCTGGGCGTGTTGCCGGTCGATCCGGCGCTGGGGCTGAAAACCATGTCGGTGGTCGTGGGGCTGGCGATGCTGATGGTGGGCGGTTTTGCCTTTGGCGTGACCCTGCCCGAGCTTAGGGCCTTTGCCCGGTTCCTGATGGCCGGGGTGGTGTTCACCTATGCGGGTATGGTCGCCGCCACACGCTATGGCCTGCGCAGCAGTGCCAAGGGGGCAGTGAACGGGGTGAAATTCGTGCAGGCCCGCCGGGCCGAGCATCGCGCCGAAGAAGCTGCCTGGGTGGCGCAGGAAGAGTTTTGCGCCCATGAACATGAGCTGGCCGAGGCAGATGACTTTTCGGCCCCGCCGCCCTTTTCCACCCACCGGGTGATCCGGGCCGAGCCGCCGATGGCTGCCCAGGCCCGCCCGGCGGCGGCTCCGAAAACCGAGCGGCTGGTTGCGCCTGAGCGCGCAATCGCGGAACCGGCACCGCGTCAGGGTCTTCTGGCCCGACTGTCGCGCCGTACTGTCGAGCCGGAACAGTTTGAGCAGGGCCAGATGGCCGAGGGGCTGGGCGATTCCGACCGGATCAGCGCCAAGATTGCCCATGCGCTGCGGATGCGCGATGGCGAGCCGGAACCTGCTGTTGCGCGTGCGCCTGAGGGTGAGCCGCTGTCGCCGATGGCCGCAGCCATCGCCAATGCCGCCGCGCGGGCGCGTGAGCGTCAGGACCGCCGCGCCGAGCCGCCGGTGATGCGCGGTGCCACACCTGCCGCCCATCACGATCTGCCGCGCGAGCCGGAGCTGGAAGCCAGCAACATCTTTGCGCGCGATCTGGACGAACCGCTGGTGGAAGCCGATCACGGCTATGACTGGGGTGCCGATCTGGGGGCGGATTACGAGCCGGATTACGAGGCGAGCTTTGCCGCCGGGGCCGCTGTGCCGCCCGCGATGGCCCCCGCTGCGTCCCCCGTTGCCGCGACGCTGACGCCAGTGCCCGAGGCCCGCAAAGTGGTGCACAACACCCGCCGCACCGCGCTTTCCACGCGGGCCGTGGCCGAAGCGCAGCCGACCCTGAATTTCGATGACCCCTCGCAATATTACGAGCTGCCGCCGCTTGGCCTGCTGGCCAGCCCGGAATCGATCCAGCGCCATGTGCTGTCGGACGAGGCACTGGAAGAGAATGCGCGGATGCTGGAAACCGTGCTCGACGATTATGGCGTGAAGGGCGAGATCGTCAGCGTGCGCCCCGGTCCGGTGGTGACGATGTACGAGCTGGAGCCTGCACCGGGCCTGAAAGCCAGCCGGGTGATCGGCCTGGCCGACGATATTGCCCGTTCGATGTCGGCGCTGAGTGCGCGGGTTTCGACGGTGCCGGGACGCTCGGTGATCGGGATCGAATTGCCGAATGCGCATCGCGAAAAGGTGGTGCTGCGCGAGATCCTGTCGGCGCGCGATTATGGCGATGGCAACATGCGGCTGCCGCTGGCGCTGGGCAAGGATATTGGCGGCGACCCGATCGTGGCCAACCTCGCCAAGATGCCCCACCTGCTGATCGCCGGGACCACGGGTTCAGGCAAATCGGTGGCGATCAACACGATGATCCTGAGCCTGCTCTACCGGCTGACCCCGGATGAATGCCGGCTGATCATGATCGACCCGAAAATGCTGGAACTGTCGGTTTATGACGGCATCCCGCATCTGCTGAGCCCGGTTGTGACCGACCCGAAAAAGGCCGTCGTGGCGCTGAAATGGGTCGTGGGCGAGATGGAAGAGCGCTACCGCAAGATGTCGAAGATGGGTGTGCGCAACATCGAAGGCTATAACGGTCGTGTGTCGGAAGCGCAGAGCAAGGGCGAGCTGTTCTCGCGCACCGTGCAGACCGGGTTTGACGAGGAAACCGGCGAGCCGATCTTCGAGACCGAACAGTTCGAGCCGCGCAAGCTGCCCTATATCGTGGTGATCGTCGACGAGATGGCCGACCTGATGATGGTGGCGGGCAAGGAAATCGAAGCCGCGATCCAGCGTCTGGCGCAGATGGCGCGGGCCTCGGGGATCCACCTGATCATGGCCACGCAGCGGCCGTCGGTGGACGTGATCACCGGCACGATCAAAGCCAACTTCCCGACCCGGATCAGTTTCCAGGTGACCTCGAAAATCGACAGCCGCACCATTCTGGGCGAGCAGGGCGCCGAGCAACTGCTGGGCATGGGCGATATGCTCTACATGGCGGGCGGGGCGCGGATTACCCGCGTGCACGGCCCCTTCGTGAGCGATGAAGAGGTCGAAGAGGTGGTGAACTACCTCAAGAGCTTCGGCGCGCCGGAATATGTGTCGGGCGTGGTTGAAGGGCCGGACGAAGACAAGGCGGCGGATATTGACGCGGTGCTGGGGCTGAATACCGGCGGCAACACCAATGGCGAAGACGCGCTCTATGATCAGGCGGTGGCGATTGTCATTCAGGACCGCAAATGCTCGACCTCCTACATCCAGCGCAAACTGGGCATCGGCTACAACAAGGCCGCGCGTCTGGTTGAGCAGATGGAAGAGGAACGCCTCGTCAGCCCGGCCAACCATGTGGGCAAGCGCGAAATTCTGGTGCCGGAGCAACAATAATCCGGCGTGTTATCGCTTATCATGGCGGAAAAAGAGGAAAGTGAGCGTGGGCGGGATGCAATCGCCCGCGCTTTTTCTTAGGTAGGGCTCATGAAAGCAATTCGCACGTTCCTTGCCGCCACTGTGGTGGCCCTCGCAGCACTTCCGGGCTTTGCCGGGGAGCTGTCGCTTGACGAAATCTCGCGTTATCTCAACGGGATCACCTCGCTGGAGGCGGAGTTCACGCAAGTGAATGCCGATCAGAGCATCTCGACCGGCACGATCATGATCCAGCGGCCGGGACGGGCGCGGTTTGAATACAACCCGCCGGAAAAGATTCTGGTGATCGCGGGCGGGCAGCAGCTGGCGGTGTTTGACGGGAAATCCAATACCGGCCCCGAGCAATATCCGCTGAGCCAGACGCCGCTGAACCTGATCCTGGGCAGCAATATCAACCTTGCGCAAAACGGCATGGTGGTGGGGAAAACGTTTGACGGCGTGGCCACGGTGGTGACGGCGCAAGACCCCGAGCACCCGGAATATGGCAATATCCGGCTGAGCTTTACCGCCGATCCGGTGGCGCTGCGGCAATGGGTGATTACCGATGGGGCGGGCGATGAAACCACGGTGATCCTTGGCAAGACCACCGAGGGCAAGCGCTACCCGACCGCGACCTTCTCGATCAATGCCGAGATGGCGAAGCGCGGCGGTTAATCGTCGAGCCGACGCGCCTCGTCGACCAGCATGATCGGAATGCCGTCGCGGATCGGGAAGGCCAGTTTGGCGGCTTCCGAGATCAGTTCCTGCGCCTCGGCATCATAGGTGAGCCGCGCCTGCGTGAGCGGGCAGACCAGAGCTTCGAGCATCTGACGGTTATAGGAAGGGGTGTCGGTCATTGCATCTTGTCCTCTGAGCCATTGCCGCCCTGCGAGGCGAGGGTGAACTGCATCAGCGCCACCAGCGTTTCGCGCCTTGTGCTGAGCGAGGGCGCTTCGAGCAGCGCCTGTTTATCTTCCGGGTCGAAGGGCAGAAGCATCGAGAGCGAGTTGATCAGGAGCTCGTCTTCGGTGTCTTTCAGGCTGTCCCAATCGGTGCGCATTTCCGACAGGTTGAGGAAGCGCGCCAGAATGTCGAGAAAGCGCGGGCGCTCGAAGCCGGGATCGTGCTCGGCCCCGCCCAGATCGCGGTGGAAGGTATCCCAGCCCGCCTGCGTGGTCATGTAGGGGGCAAAGCCCTCTTCGACCTCGCCCAGCCGGAAGCGGCTGACCCCGGTGAGGGTGATCATGTAGCGATGATCGTCGGTCTCGGTGAAGGAGGTGATCCGCCCGGCACAGCCGATGGCATGCAGCCTGTCGCCGCTTTCATCGGCGGGCTGGATCATCCCGATCATCCGTTCCGGGGTTTTTAGCACATCGTCGAGCAGCGCCAGATAGCGCGGCTCGAAAATGTGCAGGGGCAGCCGGGCACGCGGCAGTAAGAGCGCCCCCGGCAGGGGAAACAGCGCCAGACGCTCGGGGAGGTCGCGCCGCCGGATCATCTTAGGCGAACATCAGCGAAGACAGCTTGCGCCGCCCGGTGAGCATGACCGGATCATTGGCCGCGAGCGCGTCGAAAATGGTGAAAAGCTGGGCCTTGGCGGCGCCATCGTTCCACTCGCGGTCGCGTTTGAAGAGATCCAGCAGCTCGTCCACCGCACCGGCGACATCGCCCGAGGCGTGCAGGGCCTGCGCCAGATCGAAGCGCGCCTGAGGATCGGCGGGATCGGCGGCCACTTTGGCGCGCAGATCGTCCACCGGACCGGCCTTGGCGGCCTGACGCGCCAGCGAGATCTTGGCGAAGGCGGCTTCAATCTCGACCGAAGTGCTGATCGCCGCCGGGGCGCCGTTCAGCACCGCTTCGGCCTGATCGAGATCGCCCATGGCGATATGGCAGCGCGCCAGCCCGCCATAGGCGGCGGCCATCTGCGCGTCTTCTTCAATGATCGCGGCGAAGGTTTGCGCGGCATCTTCCAGCGCGCCCACTTCCAGCATTTCTTCGGCGGCAGCAACTGCGGCGGCCAAGGGGCCTTCGCTGGCGAGGGCGACCATCTTGTCGACGAACTGGTTCACCTGACTGGGCGGCAGGGCGCCCTGAAAGCCATCGACCGGCTGGCCTTCAAAGAAGGCATAGACCGTGGGGATCGACTGGATGCGCAGTTGCGCAGAGATCTGCTGGTTTTCGTCGACATTGACCTTGACCATCTTCACCTTGCCGCCCGCAGCATTGACCGCCGCTTCCAGCGCCGGGCCGAGGGTTTTGCAGGGGCCGCACCACGGCGCCCAGAAATCGACGATCACCGGCACCTCTTTCGAGGCGTCGACCACGTCTTGCATGAAGGTGGCTTCGGAAATTTCCTTGACCAGCGCATCGGCCGCGGGGGCGGCGCCGTTTTGTTCCATTCCAAGCATCGAATGCTCCTTATTTCGCGTTGAGGCTTATATGGGCCTCGGATTGCCGCGCTCCAAGGCCCCGGGGCCGGTCGCGACGCTTTACCTCATCGTTGCGGTTTTCTAACATCTTCAGGTGGATATTTGAAAGGCCAAGCCATGACCCGTTCGCTGCTGATTTTCGGCGATTCCAATACGTATGGGGCGATCCCGATGACCGAACTGGGCTCGCCCGGGCGCTATGACGCCGAGACGCGCTGGCCCGATGTGGTGGCGCGCGAGCTGGCGCCCGATTGGGAGGTGGTGGCTGAGGGGCTGCCGGGACGCACGGCACAATTCGACGATCCGCTGAACGGTGCGCATATGAATGGGGGGCCGGGGCTGAGGATTGCGCTGGAAAGCCATGGGCCGATTGACATGCTGGCGATCATGCTGGGCACCAATGATGCGAAGAAACGCTTTGCCGCCACGCCGGAGCTGATCACCGCCGGGCTGGCGGGGCTGGTGGATGTGGCGCTGCGCGACGACTATCAGCTGCGCCATGACGGCTTTGAAGTGATGCTGATCTGCCCGCCGCCGGTGGTCGAGGTCGGGGTGCTGAAAGGCGAGTTTCAGGACAGCGCCGAGGTCAGCCGTAATCTGGCCCCGGTGCTGCGTGACTACGCTGCCAAACGCGGCATCGGCTTTTTCGACGCCGGGAAGGTGATCGAGGTCAGCCCGACAGACGGGGTGCATTTCGAGGCCGAGGCGCATATCGCGCTGGGCAAGGCGGTGGCCGAGACCCTGCGCGAGAGCTATTAAAGGTCGAAACTGGCGAAGACCGGCGCGTGATCGGAGGGCTGTTCCCAGCCCCGCGCCGCACGCAGCACGCGGCTGTCATGCCCGGCTGAAGCAATGTCGGCGGTGGCCCAGATGTGATCGAGCCGCCGGCCCTTATCGGCGGCGTCCCAATCTTTCGCGCGGTAGGACCACCACGAATAGAGCTGCCCCTCGGGGATATTGGCGCGGGTGATGTCGACCCAGTTGCCCGCTTCCTGCGTTGCGGCCAAATGCTCCACCTCGATGGGGGTGTGGCTGACGATTTTCAAAAGCTGCTTGTGGCTCCAGACATCGTCTTCGCGCGGGGCGATGTTGAGATCGCCGACCATGATCGACTTCTTGAACTGCTCCTTGTGGAACCAGTCGCGCATTTCGGTGAGGTAATCGAGCTTTTGCCCGAATTTCTCGTTCTTCTCGCGGTCGGGAATGTCGCCGCCAGCGGGGACGTAGAAATTGTGGATGGTCACGCCGTTTTCGAGCTTTGCCGCGATGTGGCGGGCGTGGCCGAGGCTGGCGAAATCTTCGCTGCCCACCTCTTCCAGCGGCAGTTTCGACAGGATCGCGACGCCGTTATAGCCCTTCTGCCCGCGCGCGGCGACGTGGCCATAGCCAAGGGCCGCAAAGGCCTCGAGCGGCATCTTGTCGACCGGGCTTTTGCATTCCTGCAGGCAGAGCACATCGGGGGCTTCTTCGGTCATCAGTTTGGCGACCAGCGCCTCGCGCAGACGCACGGAATTGATGTTCCAGGTGGCAAGGGTGAAGCTCATTTGGGTCTCCTGTTCGCTGTCAGGAGACCCTAAGCGTTTGGGGGGCGGGCCTCAAGCGTAGCTCACCACTTCCCATTCCACGCCGTCGGAATCGTGGAAGTAGAACCGACGCCCCGGTTCGTAATCGGCATGGGAATGCGGGGTGAAGCCGGCGGCTTTTACTCTGGTTTCGGTGGCGTCGAGGTCATCGACCACAACGCCGACATGGTTGAGCCCGCCGTGGATATTGTAGCTTTGCACCGCCGGTTCGCTCTGATCGGGCGGGGCATAGGCGGCGATATAGGCGTCATCGGTGCCGATATGCGCGGTGATGCCGCCGTTGATCGCCGGACCCTTCCAGCGCAGCTGCCAGCCGAACACCCGGTTCAGCCAGGCGGCGGTGGCGTCGGGGTCGGCCACGGTAATGTTCACATGCTCAAGTCTCGCCATCGAAATATCTCCTTGATTCGTCGTCGATGGGAGGGTGATAATTCCTCAAGTTCACTTGAGGTCAAAGGAAATCTCATGGTATCCCGCAGCCCTGACCGCAAACCTGTTCGCGCTCCAAGCCGCGCCCATGAAATCAGTATCGGCACGCTGGTCGTGCGCACCGGCCTCGCTCATTCGGCGATCCGTTATTATGAAGAGGAAGGGCTGGTGCATCCCGAGCGGACGGCGGCGGGGCAGCGGCGCTATTTGCGGTCGGACATCCGCAGGCTGTCTTTCGTGATGATCGCGCAGAGGCTGGGCTTTCCGTTGGCACGCATCCGCAGCCTGCTGGAAGCGCTGCCCAATCGGCGCACCCCGAATGCCCGCGATTGGCGGGCGTTGTCGGCCGAGATCCGGGGCGATCTGGACGCGCGGATCGCGGAATTGACCGCCCTGCGCGACAAGCTGGATGGCTGCATCGGCTGCGGCTGCCTGTCGCTGGATAAATGTGCGCTCTACAACCCTGACGATAGCGCGCAGAGCAAGGGCGCCGGGCCGCGCTATCTGTTGGGGGATGAGGCCCCGACGCCGGAGCAGCCGGGCTGAAGCGGCGAAACATGTGCGGTGAATGGCGTGACCCCCAAAAAAACGGCCCGGGCGAGCCCGGGCCAGTCCAACAGGGAGGATCCCGCATCATTACCCCGACGCGGCCAAGGGAACTTGAATACTGCCCATCGAAACAATTCGAGGTTGAGTTTAAGATACCCTAAAATATAGGCGATAATAAGGCTCTTAAAAGGCCCTGTGGCGATTATGCCACAAGCCTGTATCCGCCGCTTTCCGTCACCAGCAAACGGGCATGGGTGGGATCGGGTTCGATCTTCTGACGCAGCCGGTAGATATGGGTTTCCAGCGTGTGGGTGGTGACCCCGGCATTATATCCCCAGACCTCGTGCAGCAGCACATCGCGCGCCACCACGCCTTCGGGGGCACGGTAGAGGTATTTGAGAATATTGGTTTCTTTCTCGGTCAGGCGGATTTTCTTTTCGGTGTCGGTGATCAGCATCTTCTGCGCCGGGCGGAAGGAATACGGCCCGAGCTGGAAGATCGCGTCTTCGCTCTGCTCGTGCTGGCGCAGCTGGGCGCGGATCCGGGCGAGGAGGACCGGGAACTTGAACGGCTTGGTCACATAGTCATTGGCGCCCGCATCGAGGCCCAGAATTGTGTCAGCGTCGCTATCATGGCCGGTGAGCATCAGGACCGGGCATTTCACCCCCTGTTTGCGCATCAGCTTGCACAGCTCGCGGCCATCGGTATCGGGCAGGCCGACATCGAGGATCACCAGATCGTAGATATTCTCGCGGGCCTTCTGCATCGCCTCGGAACCGTTCCCGGCTTCGAACACGTCGAACTCTTCGGTCATTACCAGCTGTTCCGCCAGCGCCTCGCGCAGGTCTTCGTCGTCATCGACCAGCAGGATGTTTTTCTGGGTGCTCATCATTGGCCCTCCATCTGTGTGCCCCATCATCTGTGGTGCATTCACACCGCTGGCAAGTTTTGCTGCAAAGACCTCACGCCTTCGTGTCGGATTCAGGTGGAATGTTTCACATTTCCGTGGAACGGCGTATCTAGAAGGCAAACACAGAGGTCCGAATGCCGCTTCATCCCGATCCGAAAGAGCTTGCCGCCCGCGCCCGTGCCGATCTGCGCGTGGGGGTGCCCGTTGTGCTGGGGCTCGACGGGGCGGCGGCACTGGTGGCCTCGGCGGAAACGCTGAGTGCGGGGCGGTTGGCGGCCCTGCGCGCGATCGGGGCGCCGGTTCTGGCGATTACCCCGCGCCGGGCGGAAACCCTGAAGGCGCGTGCCTATTCCGATCATGTGGCCCGGGTGGTGGTGCCGGACGAGGCGGATGCGGATTGGATCCAGACCATTGCCGACCCGGCCGACGATCTGATGGCGCCGATGAAGGGGCCCTTGCGCACCGAGCGGGGCGGCGACGAGCGGATTGCGCGTGCGGCGGTGGCGCTGACCAAAACCGCGCATCTGCTGCCAGCGGCGCTTCTGGTGGCGGTGGATGACGGCCCGGCGGCGGCGGCGGCGCATGGGCTGACCTGGCTTGATCTGACCGGCGTTGAGGATCTGGGCGAGATCGGCGTGCTCACAGAAGTGTCGGCGGCGCGGGTGCCGATGGCGGTGAGCAAGGCCGGGCGGTTGCATATCTACCGCCCCGGCGATGGCACCGAAGAGCATTACGCGGTGGAGATCGGGCGGCCTGACCGCGAAAAGCCGGTGCTCGCGCGGCTGCATTCGGCCTGCTTCACCGGCGACGTGCTGGGCAGTTTGAAATGCGATTGCGGCCCGCAGCTGCATGCAGCCCTTGAGGCGATGGGCGAAGAAGGAGCCGGGGTGCTGCTTTACCTCAATCAGGAGGGACGCGGCATCGGCCTTGCCAACAAGATGCGCGCCTATTCGCTGCAGGATCAGGGCTTTGACACGGTCGAGGCCAATCACCGGCTGGGCTTTGAAGATGACGAGCGCGATTTCCGTATCGGCAGCGAGATCTTGAAGGCGATGGGGTTTTCGGCGGTTCGGCTGATGACCAACAACCCGAAGAAGGTGGCGATGATGCAGGAGCATGGCATCGAGGTGACCGAGCGCGTGCCGCTGAAGGTGGGCGAGGGCGAGGATAACCGCGCCTATCTGGCCACCAAGGCAGCGAAATCGGGGCATCTGCTGTGATCGCCCGCCGCGCCGATATGGTGGTGACCCGCTGGGGCGCGCGGTTCATGGGGCGGCGGTTTCCGGTGTCGATTGGGCGGGGCGGGATTACAGAAGACAAGCGCGAAGGCGACGGGGCCAGCCCGGCGGGCATCTGGCATCTGATGATGGGCGGTTACCGCGCCGACCGGATGGTGCCGCCGCGCGGGGCGATTCCGCTGGGGGCGATTGGCCCGGCGGATATCTGGGCCGACGACCCGGAGGATCTGGATTACAATCGCTGGCTGCGCAGCTCGGATTATCCGTTTTCACACGAGCGCCTGCGCCGCGCCGATCCGCTATACGACATCGTTCTGGTTAGCGACTGGAACTGGCCGGTGGCGCTGCCGGGGCGGGGATCGGCGATTTTCGTACATCACTGGCGCCGTCCGCGCTATCCCACCGCGGGCTGTCTGGCGTTTCGCCCCGACCATCTGCGCTGGATCGTGGAGCACTGGCAGCGTGATAGCCGGATCATCCTGCGGGGCTGATCATTCCGGGTAGCGGCGGTTGGCGATTGCTGTTTCCAACGGTCCATCCGGCCCCAGCGCCACGGCCTGCCATTCATAGCGATGCACAACACCGGGCGGGCAGGGGCTTTTATAGGTGAACGCGCCGGGAGCGATGGTGCCATCGTGGGTTATCGCCACGGTGCCGCCGCCGTGATTGTATTGTGGCACGTCGAGATCGGTGAGCTTGAAGGCGATATGGGTGGTTCCGGCGGGCAGGCCGGAGAGCTCAAAGATCGGGTTTGGCACGATATTCGGCTGGCCCGAGGTGCAGAGCGGAATATCGCCCCATTGGAAGGTGAGTTTCATATCGGCCTCCGCAGCGCTGGCGGCCACGGCAAAACCGGCGGTGATCAGACTGAGCAGACGCATGGGGCCTCCGTAGCCAATAAGCACAGGATGCCACGATTCGCATGAAGTGTGGGGAGTTTCGGCCTAGCTATAGCTGCGGTCGCCAAACAGTGCCGAGCCGACCCGCACATAGGTTGCGCCCTGGGCCACGGCCCTTTCAAAATCGCCGGACATGCCCATGGACAGTTCTTTGATACCGTTGCGGGCGGCGATCTTGGCGAGAAGGGCGAAATGCAGGCTGGGTTCTTCCTCGACCGGGGGGATGCACATCAGCCCTTCAACCTCGAGCCCCAGCGCGCGGCAGTCGGCGATGAAAGCATCGGCATCGGCAGGCAGGATACCGGCTTTCTGGTCTTCCTCGCCGGTGTTGATCTGCACGAACAGCCGGGGGCAATGACCGAGTTCAGTTTTCAGCCGGGCGATGGTCTGGGCGAGCTTGGGGCGGTCGAGGGTTTCGATCACGTCGAAGAGCTCCATCGCCTGCCGGGCTTTGTTGGTTTGCAGCGGGCCAATTAGGTGGAGTTCGATGCCGGGATAGGTGTCGCGCAAGGCGGGCCATTTTCCGGCCGCTTCCTGCACCTTGTTTTCGCCAAACAGACGATGGCCTTGGTCCAGCACCGCGACCACCCGTTCAACCGGCTGCACTTTTGAGACGGCAATCAGCCGGGCGCTGCCGGGCGCACGGCCGGTGCGGGCCTCTTCGGCATGGATACGGTCGAGAATGTCGGAAAGTGGCATTTGGGCCTCCTCGGATCTTTCCTGCCGAAAGATCATACCGGGCCACAAAAGAAAAGAGCGGGCCGAAGCCCGCTCTCTCTGTCTCTGATCCCGATGGGATTAGAAGGACATCGACACGCCAGCGGTGGCCAGGCCAGTCGCGGTGTCGTCGTCGTAGGTGTAGCCGGCTTTGATCGACACACCGCCGCCGAGGTCGTAGGCAGCGTTCACACCGTAGTCGAAGCTGGTGCTGATGCCGAGGTCGTCTTGCACGAAGGCGCCGACCGAGTAGGCACCCGAGGCGTAGCTCGCAGCCAGTTTCCATTCGAAGGTGGAAGCGTCGATGTCGTAGGTCGCGTCAGCGGCCAGGGCGAAGCCCGACATGGAAGCGGTACCGCCGAAGTCAACGGTGATGCCGTTGCCCCAGCCAGCGGCTTCGGTGAAGTTGCCGCCAACGTAAACGCTGTAGTCGCCGAACGCGTAGGTCACTTTGAGGTCCGCGGCGTCGTCGGTGGCCAGCGAGTTCCAGTCGTAACCGGCTTCGATGGTGAAGTCACCGAAGGTGTAGCTGTAGCCGTAGTTGGTGTCGAAAGCGCCGGCGGCGCCGTCGAAGCCAACGGTCAGCTTGCCGAAGTCACCCGACAGGTAGAGCGACGCATCGCCCACACCGGCAGCGGTGAGGGAGGTGGTGCCGAAAGCAGCGTCGGTGTTGTCATCTTCAACACCCCAGCCACCGGCGGTCACTTCGATCGAAGCACCGGCTTCCAGGCCCATGTCGGTCGAGGTCGACATACCAGCGGTGAAGCTGGCGCCAACGGTCGGCTCGAGAACCGAAGTGGCGGTGTTGTAGGCAACGCCGAAGTCGGCAGCGCCCGAGAAGGAGAAGTTGGCAGAGTCAGCAGCAGCGAAACCGGCGGTACCCACCAGGATCGTCGAAGCGAGAAGAACTTTTTTCATTTCGTTTTCCCTCGTTTTTTCTAAAAGGTGCACCTCAATTCAGGGGAATCCGAATTGAGTATGCTGTTTCCTCCCTCTTTCGCCGGGTCATTGCAAGCGATCCGCAAAATGATGTGCGATTGTGGCTGGGGATGGTGCAGCAATGCCACAGTCGGGTGTCGGCCGGGCTAAGGCCATGATGGGACTCTATATATATAGCGCTCTGTGAGGGCGGTCTGGCGACCTGCGACCGGGAAAACGCTTGCCGCGACTTTTGCCCTTGGTTACTTAGAGACGGAACTTGGAGGATGGGGCAGTCTCATGCAGATCGGGCGGACCACGGTAACGGCTCTTCTTCTGGCGGGGGCTTTGACTCTGCCGGGCTGCAGCGGCGGGCTTGGCAATCTTTTCGGTGGCGGCACGGAAGCCGCCTCGACCGGGACGCCTCCGCGTCGGCCAGCACAGCCGCAGCGCTCGACGATCTGGGATCTGTTCGGCAATCAGTCCGACCCCAGCACGACCGTAGAAGTGAACAAATACCTGTGGAATGCGGCGCTTAGCGTGCTCGATTTCCTGCCGCTGCAATCGGCGGACCCGTTCACCGGGGTGATGGTCTTTGGCTATGGCACCCCGCCGGGTGGCGGGCAGGCCTATAAAGCCACCGTTTATGTGCGCGATCCGGCACTGGATGCGCGCTCGGTCGAAGTGTCGCTGCAAACCCGTGGCGGCCCGGTTTCAGCGGCAACCGCCCATTCGGTGGAAGATGCCATTCTGGCGCGTGCCCGTCAGCTTCGGATTCAGGACCGCAAACTCTGAGCCGGGACTGGACCCTACCGATTCGTCAGATTACACCAGCGCCGGGCCCTTAGCCCGGCGTTTGCATATCCGGAGAGCAATACATGTCCCGCTACGACGCGAGCACTATCGAGCCGAAATGGCAGAAGGTCTGGGAAGAGGCCGGAACCTTCGCGGCGAAACGCGATGAGTCCAAGCCGAAATTCTACGTGCTTGAGATGTTCCCCTATCCGTCGGGACGCATCCATATCGGCCATGTGCGCAACTACACGATGGGCGATGTGGTGGCGCGCTACAAACTCGCCAAGGGCTTTTCGGTGCTGCACCCGATGGGGTGGGATGCGTTCGGGATGCCGGCCGAGAACGCTGCAATGGCGAGCGGAGGCCATCCGAAAGGCTGGACCTATCAGAACATCGCCGACATGAAGGGGCAGATGAAGCCGATGGGCTGGTCGCTCGACTGGTCGCGCGAATTCGCCACCTGCGATCCGGAATATTACGGCCAGCAGCAGGCGATGTTCATCGACATGCTGGATAAGGGTCTGGTCTACCGCAAGAACGCGGTGGTGAACTGGGACCCGGTCGATATGACCGTGCTGGCCAATGAGCAGGTAATCGACGGCAAGGGCTGGCGTTCGGGCGCCGATGTCGAGCGGCGCGAGCTGACGCAGTGGTTCTTCAAGATCTCGGATTTCTCCGAAGAGCTGCTGGACGCCATCGACACGCTGAAAGACTGGCCGGAAAAAGTGCGGCTGATGCAGGCCAACTGGATCGGCAAATCGCGCGGGCTGCGATTCGGCTTTGAGCGCAAGGATGGCGGCGAGGCCATCGAGGTGTTCACCACCCGGCCCGATACGCTGTTGGGGGCGAGCTTTGTCGGGATTTCGCCCGATCACCCGATTGCCAAGGCGCTGGAAGCTGAAAACAGCGACGTGGCGGCTTTCGTTGCCAAATGTCGCAAGGGCGGGACCACCGAAGAGGCGATTGAAACCGCCGAGAAGCTGGGCATGGATACCGGCATCCGGGTGACGCATCCGCTGGACCCCAATTGGGAATTGCCGGTCTGGATCGCTAACTTCATCCTGATGGATTACGGCACCGGGGCGATTTTCGGCTCGGCGGCGCATGACCAGCGCGACCTTGATTTCGCCCGCAAATACGGGCTGCCGGTGATCGATACCTTCTTTGATCTGAACGATCCGAAGCCGGTGGAAAACGAAGCCTTCCTGCCGCCGAAATCGGAAAAGGTGAAATGGGTCAACCATTTCGCCGGACTGGACGTGGCCACGGGCGACGAAGCCATCGAAGCCACCATCGCTTTTGCCGAAAAGGCGGGCTGGGGCACGGGTGTGACCCAATACCGGCTGCGCGACTGGGGGCTGAGCCGTCAGCGCTATTGGGGTTGCCCGATTCCGGTGGTGCATTGCGCCACCTGCGGCGTGGTGCCGGAGAAAAAGGAAAACCTGCCGGTTCGCCTGCCCGATGATGTGAGCTTTGATGTACCGGGTAATCCGCTGGATCGGCATCCGAGCTGGCGCGATTGTTCCTGCCCCTCCTGTGGCGCGCCCGCGCGGCGCGAGACCGACACGATGGACACGTTTGTGGACAGCTCGTGGTATTACGCGCGCTTCACCAATCCCCACGCCGATACGCCCACCGTGGCGGAAGACGTGGCCTACTGGATGAATGTCGATCAGTATATCGGCGGCATCGAACACGCGATTCTGCACCTCTTGTACTCGCGCTTCTTTGCCCGGGCGATGAACCTGACCGGCCATCTGCCGGACAGCGCCAAGGAACCGTTCAACGCGCTGTTCACCCAAGGCATGGTGACCCACGCGATCTATCAGACCCGCGATGCCAATGGTCGGGCGGTTTATCACTACCCGGAAGAGGTCGAGGTGACCGATGCGGGCGTGGTGCTGAAAGAGGGCGGCGCGGCGGTTGAGGTGATTCCCTCGGCCAAGATGTCAAAATCGAAGAAAAACGTGGTGGACCCGGTCGATATTGTTGAGCGTTACGGGGCCGATACCGCGCGTTGGTTCGTGATGTCGGACAGCCCGCCGGAACGCGATGTGGAATGGACCGCGTCGGGGGCCGATGCGGCTTCGAAATTCCTCGCGCGGATCTGGCGCATGGCTGACGAGATTGCCGGGGCAACCGGCGAGGGCAGCGATGACGACGCGCTGATGCGCGAGCTGCACAAGACCATTGATGCCGTGACCAAGGGGATTGAGGGCTTTGCCTTCAACACCTCGATCGCGCGGCTCTATGCCTTTGCCAATGTGCTGCAGAAATCCGGCGCGGGGGCCGGGGCGCGGCAGCAGGCGATGAAGGTGATGGCGCAGCTTCTGGCGCCGATGGTGCCGCATCTGTCCGAAGAGGTCTGGGCGCTCTTGGGTGGCGAAGGGCTGGTGGCGAATGCGCCCTGGCCGGTGGCCGATCCGGCGCTTCTGGTCGATGACAGCGTGACGATGCCGATTCAGGTGAATGGCAAGCGGCGCGACGAGATCACCGTGCCGAAGGATATGGACAAGGCTGAGATCGAAGCGCTGGCGCTGGCCACCGACGGGGTGAAACGCGCGCTCGACGGCAATCCGCCGAAAAAGGTGATCGTGGTGCCGGGCCGTATCGTCAACGTGGTGGCGTAATCGGCAACGATGCGTAGGATGCTGGGTATCATGGTGCCACGCGTAGCTGATACCTTTTCGCCCGTCCTCAGGACGGGCGACGCCCGCATCCGGGCGGCTTTCGCCGCGCCACTGGCGCGACGGTCCGTCCTCCTATCCCCCCGGGAGGGCGTATGAAAATGCCGTGTGACGTACACGCTGCCTGGATGCTTTTAAGCGCATCGCGTCGCACATCACCCGCACTACGCCCCCCCAGGGTCGGGCGTCACCCTCAGCCACAGCAGGACTGCCGATGAAACTCTCGCCCCGCGATACGGCGGGTTTCTTTGCCAAGCCTCGGACCGGAATGACCGGGGTGCTGATCTATGGCAATGACGCGATGCGGGTGGCGCTTCGGCGGCAGGAGCTGATTGCCGGGCTGGTCGGGCCGGAAGGCGAGGCCGAAATGCGGCTCACCCGCATTCCCGGCGGCGATCTGCGCAAGGATCCGGCGCAGCTATCCGATGCGCTGAAGGCGCAGGGGTTTTTCCCGGGGCCGCGTGTGGCTTTCGTGGAAGACGCTACCGATACGCTGGCCAAGGCGATCACCCCGGCGCTCGATGATTGGTCAGACGGCGATGCCACGGCGGTGATTACCGCAGGCAGCCTGACCCCGCGATCTGCGTTGCGGAAATATTTCGAGAACCACCCCAACGCCTATGCGGTTGCGATTTATGACGATCCGCCCTCGCGGGCCGAGATTGAGGCGGAATTTGCCAAGGCCGGGCTGAAACAGGTTTCGCCCGAGGCGATGACCGATATCACTGCCCTGTCGCGGGCGCTCGATCCGGGCGATTTTCGCCAGACCATCGAAAAGCTCGCGCTTTACAAGCTCAGCGATCCGACCCCGACCACGCCCGCCGATGTGATGGCCTGCGCGCCGGGTTCGACCGAGGCGGAAATGGACGATGTGCTGCACGCCGCCGCCGAGGGGCGCGCGGGCGAGCTGGGGCCCTTGATGATCCGGCTGGAGGCGCAGGGGGTGCAGCCGGTGGGGCTGTGCATCGCCGCGACAAGGCATTTCCGCACCCTGCATCTGGCCGCCTCGCATCCGGAAGGGCCTGCCAAGGGCATCGCTTCCGCCCGTCCGCCGGTGCATTTCAAATCGCGCGACCGGATGATCCGGCAGGCGCAGAAATGGGGCGTGGCGCGGCTGGAAACGGCGCTGGAATTGCTGATCGACAGCGATCTGACCCTGCGCTCGTCGTCGCGTACGCCGCAGGCCGCGCTGGTGGAGCGCGCCCTGATCCGGCTGGCCCATCTGGCGCGGGGCTAGCGGTCGGGAGATTCGCGAAGGGTGATCGACGTTTCCCCCGCCCGAATAGCGCCGTAAGGCGCCGGGCGAGCGCCTGTCCGCGTCACGCCAGAGGTGTGCTTTCAGCAGGTCGGACTGGCGCTGTTGATCAGCCGCAAACACGCGGGAATGCAGGCAGTTTTTGGCAGGCATAAATGGCGTCGCGGAAACGTCAGGGGGCGCCAGCCCGCGGACAGGCGCGCGCCGGGCTCAGGCCATGAGGGCTTTTCTTACCGAGGCGCCGCTGCCCGCCGGAGGCGGTCGTTGATCGCGCGGCCGAGGCCGGTTTCGGGGATTGGCGACACCGCAATCGGGGTGTCGCCTTCAGCGTCGAGCCGGTGCAGGTGGTGAAACAGGTTGGCGGCGGCTTCGACCAGATCGCCGGAGGGGGAGAGGTTCAGCGCCGCCCCCGTGACCGGGCCGAAGCCCAGCAGGCGCTCGCCGGGCTCTACGGTGTCGGCATTCAGGCGCATCGTGGCGTTGGGGGCGTAATGCGAGGCGAGCTGACCCGGCGCGTTGATCGCCGCATCCCCGGCTATGCGCGCCAGCTCCACGCCCAGACAGGCCTCAATCGCTTCGACCGGCAGACCGCCGGGACGCAGAAGCACCGGCGTGGGATCGAAGCCGACAATGGTGCTTTCCACCCCCACGGCGCAGGAGCCACCATCGAGCACCGCGTCGATCTTGCCGGAGAGCCCGGCCAGAACATGGCCCGCCTCGGTGGGGCTGATCCGGCCCGAGGGGTTGGCGGAGGGGGCGGCGACCGGGCGGTCGGTTTCGGAGAGCAGCGCCCGCGCCAAGGGATGATCGGGCAGGCGCACCGCCACTGTGGGCAGACCCGCCGAGACCAGCGGCGACAGGCCGGAGCCTTCACGAATCGGCAGGACCAGCGTCAGCGGGCCGGGCCAGAAGGCCTCGGCCAGCCGCAGCGCCTCGCCTTCCAGCACCGCATAGCGCGCCACCGCCTCCAGCGAGGGCAGGTGGATGATCAGCGGATTGAAATGCGGGCGGCCCTTGGCTTCGAAAATCCGGGCAACGGCTTTGTCGTTGGTGGCGTCGGCGCCGAGGCCGTAGACGGTTTCGGTAGGAAAGCTGACCAGCCCGCCGGCGCGCAGCAGCTCTGCCGCTCGGGCAAGCCCCGCCGCATCGGGGTGCAGAAGTTCCGTCTTGGCCATGACGCTGCGTTTCCCTTGTTTTGCCCCCGCCCCGGACTAGGGTTCCTGACGCGCTTGCCTACAGGGCGCGCGCGCCGTTGTGAAGCCTGTGAAGCCCGAGAGAAAGATCTGCCATGTCCTACCGTGCCCCCGTGAACGAATACCAGTTCATGCTCGACCATGTTGTCGACTTTGCCGAAGTGGCAGCGACCGAGCGCTTTGCCGAGGCCACGCCGGAAACCGTTGCGGCGATCCTGACCGAAGCGGCGAAGCTGAATGACGAGGTTCTGGCGCCGCTCAACCGGGCGGGCGATATTCAGGGCGCGGTGCTGGAAAATGGCGTGGTGCGCTCGTCGCCGGGTTTCAAGGAAGGCTACCGGGCGATGGCGGAAGGCGGCTGGGTTGGCATGGCGGGCGACCCGGAGCATGGCGGCATGGGCCTGCCCTTCACCCTCAATGCGCTCTTTAACGACATGAGCTCGGGGGCGGCGCTGGCGCTGGGGCTGAACCCGCTCTTGACGCAAGGCCAGATCGAAGCGCTGGAAGTGCATGCCTCGGACGAGATCAAGGCGCTCTATCTGCCGAAGCTCACCTCGGGCGAATGGACCGGTACGATGAACCTGACCGAGCCGCAGGCGGGCACCGATGTGGGCGCGGTGGCCACGAAAGCGGTGCCGAATGGCGATGGGACCTATGCGATTTCCGGGCAGAAGATTTTCATCTCCTGGGGCGATCACGACATGGCCGAGAATGTCTGCCATCTGGTGCTGGCGCGGCTGCCCGATGCGCCGAAGGGCACCAAGGGGATCAGCCTGTTCATGGTGCCGAAGCTTATTCCCGATGAAAACGGTACTCCCGGCGTGGCGAACAGCCTGAAAGTAGTGAGCCTTGAGCACAAGATGGGCCTGCATGGCTCGCCGACCTGTGTGATGTCCTATGAGGGCGCGACCGGCTGGCTGGTTGGGCCGGAACAGGGCGGGATGGCCGCGATGTTCACGATGATGAACAATGCCCGCCTGCAAGTGGGGGTGCAGGGGATTGGTGTGGCCGAAGGCGCCTATCAGCACGCGCTGGAATATGCGCTGGAGCGCAAGCAGGGGCGCTCGCCGATTGAGAACGGCACCGGCTCGATTGTCGATTTCGCCGATGTGCGGCGGATGCTGATCGAAGCCAAGGCCGAGATTTTCGCCGCTCGCGCCATCGCGCTGGCCTGTGCCGTGGCGATTGATATGCAGAAGGCCACTGGCGAGGCCGATTGGGCCGCCCGTGCGGCGCTGCTCACCCCGATTGCCAAGAGCTATGGCACCGATATTGGCGTGAAAGTGAGCTATATCGGCCAGCAAGTGCATGGCGGCATGGGCTTTATCGAGGAAACCGGGGCCGCCCAATATGCGCGTGACGTGCGGGTGACGACGATTTACGAAGGCACCAACGGGATTCAGGCGATGGACCTTGTGGCGCGCAAGATGATGGATCAGGGCGAAGCGGCCTTTAGGCTGTTCGAAGAGGGCGAGGCGATTGCCGAAGCCTCTCGCCGCACCGTGCCTGCGCTGGCCGGAGCGGTCTGGGCCGCGGCCGAAACCCTGCGCGAATGCGTTGAATGGCTGGTGGAACAGGATCTGCAGGACCGTTTTGCCGGGGCGGTGCCGTTCCAGAGTGCCTGCGCGCGGGTGATGGGGGCGTTCTACCATCTGAAAGCCGCCCATGCTGAAGGCGGTAACGGGCCGCGCACGGCGCTGGCCAGCTATTACATCGAGCGGCTGTTGCCCGAGCATGTGGCGCTGATCGCGCAGGCCAAGGCCGGGGCGGCGGGGCTTTATGCCCTCAGCCCCGAAGAGCTGGCCTCGTGAGCGCGCCGTTCTCCTTTCCATGGGAGACGCCCCCGGCCGAGGGCGAGGCCATCGAAATCGGCACGGATGCGCTGTGGATGCGGTTGCCGCTGCCGATGGCGCTGGATCATGTGAATGTGTTCGCCTTCCGCGATGCGGATGGCTGGACGCTCATCGACACTGGCTTTGACAGCAAGCGCACCCGGGCGATCTGGGCCAAGCTGCTGGAGGGGCCGCTGAGCGGTGCCCCGGTGGCGCGGGTGATCGTGACCCATCACCACCCCGACCATGTGGGGCTGGCCGGTTGGTTTCAAAAAGAACACGGCGCCGAGCTGATCACCACCCGCACCGCCTGGCTGTTTGCGCGGATGTTGCTGCTTGATGAGCAGATGGAGCCGGTGGATGAAACGCTGGCCTATTGGCGCTCGGCCGGGATGCACAAGGATGTGTATGACAAGCGCAAGGAAGAGCGGCCGTTCAACTACGCCGATATCGTCGCCGACATGCCGCTTGGCTTTCGCCGGGTGAAAGAGGGCGATGTGATCCGCTTTGGCGGGCGCGACTGGGATGTGCGCATCGGCAATGGCCACGCGCCGGAACATGCCACTTTCTGGAGCCGCGATTGCGATCTGGTGGTGGGCGGCGATCAGCTTCTGGCGACGATCAGCCCCAATCTGGGCGTTTATGCCACCGAGCCCGAGGCCGATCCGGTGGGGGACTGGCTGGAAAGCTGCGAGCGGCTTTCGGCCTTTGCCGAAGACAGCCATCTGGTGCTGCCGGGGCATAAGCTGCCCTATCGGGGCCTGCCCACGCGGATGCGCCAGCTGATCGACAATCACCATTCGGCGCTGGAGCGGCTGTTGAAATATCTCGACACGCCGAAAACCGCCGCCGATTGCTTTCCGGTGCTCTACAAACGCGAGATCAACGAGGGGATCTATGGCCTCGCGCTGGTCGAGGCGATGGGGCATCTCAACCACCTTTACCAGACCGGGCAAGTCACGCGCACGCGGCGCGAGGATGACGCCTGGCTCTGGCAGCAAAGGAGCCTGTGATGATCGATGCAAAGCCTGCCCGCCCGCTGGCTCGGGTTGCCAAATGCGATGAGGGCGCGCCGCTGACCGCCGAGCAGAAGCCGCTGCCGCAGGCCGTGGCCGATGTGCCGATGGAGCAGAAAAGCCCGGCAGAATGGGCCTATGAGCGGATCATCCTCTATATCCAGAATTTCGAAGAGCAGCTCGACAATGCGCATGAGGTTGCGATGGGCTTTGTCGGGGGCGAGGCGGGGACGCTACGGATCGAAGGCATCGGCTATTTCGATCCTGACATTGTCAGCTTTTACGGCACCGGGCCGGATGGGGCGAAAACCCAGCTTATCCAGCATGTCAGCCAGTTGAACGTGATGCTGCGCGCCCTGCCGCGGCAAAATCCCGAAGACGAAGAGCCAATGCGCATCGGCTTCCGGCTAGCCGCCGATCTGGGCAAGGTTGTCGATGAGGATGGTGACAAACCGGCCTGATTTTGCTGCCCTCGTGCATTCCGACCCGTGACAGGGTGCGACAAATCGTCTAATCCTCTCTTCCGAACCGATTTAGGGACGAGGATAGAGAAATGGCTGAGCATCAACACGGCAGCATGGATACGCGCGTTCACGAGAAAACCTTTGAAGGTTTCATGAAACTGTCGGCGCGTTCGGCAATGGTCATTATCGCAATTCTGGTTGTGCTGGCGATCGTCGGCGCCTAAGGGCTTTGGCCAACTAAGCCATTTCACAACGGGACGATTGCGCCCATGCAACGTATTTTCATTCTTCTTCTGGCCCTGCTCGGGCTGTCAGCCTGTGGCGCCGAGCCGGTATGGGCTCCGGATGAAGCCGTTGCCAATGCGCATTTCGCCACAAGTGCCCCGCCGACCCTGACCCTGTTCACCGTGGTGAACGTAAATTCGGGCAATGGCGGGCATAGCGCGCTGCTGGTCTCGGCCCCGTCGGAACGGGTGCTGTTTGATCCGGCGGGCAGCTTTCACCATCCGCGCCTGCCTGAGCGCAACGATGTTGTATTCGGCATGAGCGATCCGGCGGTGGATTTCTATATCGACTACCATTCGCGCGAAAGCTGGCGGGTGGTGAAGCAGGATCTTGTGGTTAGCCCCGCCGTGGCCGAACTGGCCTTGCGGCTGGTGAAGGAAAACGGCGCGGTGCCGAAAGCCTTCTGCGCCAATTCGATTTCCTCGATCCTGCATCAACTGCCGGGCTTTGAGGATATCTGGACCACCTTCTTCCCGGTGCCGCTGGAAAAAGCCTTTGCCAACCGGCCCGGCGTGGTGACCAGCGAATATCACGATAACGACCCCGACAATCACGGCACCATCGTCGCGCACGGGATTTAAGGCGGGATTCGAGCGCCGGATCTGAGCAGCTCAGCCGATCAGCGCGATCATTGCAAACAGGGTAGCGGCTCCGCCAAGGATGGCCAGCAAGGTGTTGCGTAGGGTCAGCCCCAGCGCGATGGTCACCACCGCCGCGATCAGCCGGGCCGGATCGGGCTGGCCTTGGGTGGCTTCGGGCCAGATCACCAAAGGCGCGACCAGCCCGGGAATGACTGCCACCGGCGTATAGCGCAAGAGCCGCAGGAGCCATGTCGGCAGCGGCCTGTCGCCGACGATCCCCAGAAACGAAAAGCGAATGAGGAAGGTGCCGAGCGCCATGCCGAAGATGATCACCCAGATTTCAAACGGGGATTGGCTCATGCGGATTTGCGCTCCATCGCGGTTTCAACCAGCGCGCCGGTGATCATCGCGGCGAGCGCCGCGACCACGAGGCCAAGCGCGTAGGGCAGGCCGGCGAGCGCCAGTGCCAGAGCGACCGAGACCAAAGCGGCGGCGAGATGGGCGAGGCTTTTCACCATCGGCGCGACCATGGCGAGAAAGGTGATCGGCACGGCGAAATCCAGCGCGAATTCCGGCGGGATCGCCTTGCCCAGCAGCGCTCCGGCAAGGCTGGCCGCATACCAGATCGGGGTGATGACGATCATCGTGCCGAAATAATAGCGCAGCTTGTCCGAGGCGGTCAGCTCCGGCTCAGCTTCGAACTTGGCGATCGACAGCACATAGGACTGATCGACCATCAGATAGGCGGCAAGGGCGCGTTTCCACAGCGCGGCCCCGCCCAGATGCGGGGTGAGCGAGGCGGAATACATCGCCATGCGCAGGTTCACCGTAAGCGCGGTGAGGATCACCATCAGTGTTGGCGTATCGGCCAGCATCTGTTGCAGGGCGGCAAATTGCGCGGCCCCGGCGATGACCAGAACCGACATCCCCATCACCTCGACGATCTTCAGCCCGGCCTCGGAGGCGACCACCCCGAAGAGCAGGCCGAAGGGCGAGACGACAAGCGCGAAGGGCAGGCTATCGCGCAGCCCGGCGAGCGCGGGCGATTTCAGCTTGGAGCGGGGCATGGCTGGTCCTAGGGTGTGATGGCGGAACGGTAGGAGGCTTTCGGGCGGGATGCAATTCGGGATTGGAACGCGGCTGTGAAGCGGCCTTTGGGAGTGATCCTGGCGGGTGGGCAGGCCACGCGGATGGGCGGAGGCGATAAGGCGCTGCTGGATCTCGGCGGGCGGCCACTGCTCGCGCATGTGATCGAGAGGCTGGCCCCGCATGTGGGCGGGCTGGCGCTGAGCGCCAATGGCGATCCCGAGCGGTTTCGGCAATTCGGTGTGCCGGTGCTGGCCGATAGCGTGGCCGGGTTTGTCGGGCCGCTGGCCGGGGTGCTGGCGGGGCTCGATTGGGCGGCCAAGGCCGGGGCGGACCACATCGTGACTGCCGCCGCCGATACGCCGTTTCTGCCGCCCGATCTGGTCGACCGGCTGGCGCGCACGGCGATTGAGGCGCATGAGCCTATCGCGCTTGCCGCCAGTTCCGACGGGCTGCACCCGACCTGCGGTTTCTGGCCGGTGAGCCTGCGCGACGATCTGCGCCTCGCGCTGGAGGCGGGCACGCGCAAGGTGGCGGCCTGGGCGATGGGGCAGGGCGCGGCGCGGGCGGAATTTGCCGGGATCGCGCCCGATCCGTTTTTCAACATCAACACGCCCGACGATCTGGTGAAGGCGCGCGCGATCCTGTCAGAGACGTAGCGGCCTAGTCGAAGGTGCCGGTGACGCGGCCCAGAAGCATGAAGGCGCGGGCGGTGCGGGTATTGCCGAAACGGGCCACTTCTTCATCGCTGGCGGCGGGTTCGAAGGCGCAGAACACATCGTCGAAGCGGCGCAGGAAATGGTGGGCGGCGTCGCGGAAGATCGTATCCTGCCGCATCCGTCCGGCGGTAAGCGCCAGTGACGAGCGGTCGCGGATGCCGCCCAGTGCGGCCACGGTACGCCCGCGCTCGCCCTGGGCAAAACGACGCCAGACCTCGGGCCGGGCCGGATCGGGGCGCAGATCGTCCATATAGATCCCGTCTTGCGAGAGCAGCGTCAGCACATCCTGCGCGGCCTGCACCAGACCTGCGACCTTGCGGTCGGCCAGCGCCCGGCGCAGAGCGGCAAAGCCGTCTTCATCATCGGCGCTCTCGGGAAAATTGATCGCGCGGATCAGGTCGTCGATGTCGAGCGGGGCGGCCAGCGCTTCGGCCGGGGTGCCAAGGGCAAGGCGGGCCTGGCCGGTTTCCTCGACCTCGGGCAGCGCTTCGCTGATCAGCTTCGGCGCCGGGGGCAGGGTGTGCTCCATCCGCGGACGGGCCGAGACGAAGGTGGCCAGCGCATCCTGGGTCTGGGTTTGCTTTTGCGAAATCTCTTCAAGCTTGCGGGTCAGGTCCGAGGGCCGCACCCCCAGCGCATGGGATTGCTGCAACTCGACAAAGCTCTGGCGCATGGTGTTCAGCGCGGTCTGAAGCTGGGCGCTTTCCTCGCGCATGATCCGGGCGGAGCGCGCCGCCGAAGCCGCCAGCAAGATCACCGCCACTGGCAGCACCGTGGCCAGAAGCACCAGCACAAAGCTCAGCCCAGCCGAGGCACCGGTATCGGCACCGCCGAGCAGGACAAAGAAAATCAGGCAGGCCAGTAGCCAGACCACCGACAGCACAATGGCAAAGGTTTCAGACCCGCCAAGCGGCTGCCCGGTGCGACGCCCGAAAATGCCGAGGTCGATAGGCCATTTCTCGTTTGCCATGCGCCTCTCCTGCCTGTCGGTCTAGACGAAGCTGATCGACAGGATCTCGTAGCTTTTTTCGCCGCCGGGGGTTTTTACCTCAACCGAGTCGCCCTCGTCCTTGCCGATCAGGGCACGCGCGAGGGGCGATTTGATGTTGAGCTTGCCCTTTTCCAGATCGGCCTCGGGCTCGCCAACGATCTGATAGGTCTTTTCTTCGTCGGTGTCTTCGTCGACCAGCGTGATCGTGGCGCCGAATTTGATCGTGCCCGACAGCTTGGCCGTGTCGATCACATCGGCAAGGCCCAGAACGGCTTCAAGTTCCTTGACCCGACCTTCGATGAAGCTCTGCTTTTCGCGGGCAGCATGGTACTCGGCGTTTTCCGACAGGTCGCCATGCTCACGCGCCTCTGCAATCGCCTTGATCACCGCCGGGCGCTCAACCGATTTCAGCTGCTTCAATTCATCATTCAGCGCAGAGTGGCCCGCGCGGGTCAGTAGGATCTTTTCCATATGCCGGTGTTCTCGATCTTCGGTCGTTCTTGGTGGTGCGCCCATCAGTGGGCAAACACTTCAAATTGCGCCCTTTCTCTAGGCGCAGAGGTCCGGCCAAAAGAAAAGCAAAATCGCCGCCAATGCAACGGATTTGTTGGGCGAACGGCAGTTTGGTGCCGGAAAACGCCGCAGCGCAGAACTGTAACGTTGTGTTCTGATTGACCCAAGAAAGACGGCCCGCTATCGAAGCCCGAAATGTGCCAGGAGGGAATCCATGTCTGAGATCGAACGCGAAGCGATGGAAGTCGATGTGGTCATCGTGGGGGCTGGCCCTGCGGGGCTGTCTGCGGCGATCCGGCTGAAACAGCTCAACGACGAGCTGATGGTGGTGGTGCTTGAGAAGGGCTCGGAAGTGGGCGCGCATATTCTCTCGGGCGCGGTGCTGGACCCCATTGGCCTTGATGCGCTGATCCCCGACTGGAAGGAAAAAGGCGCGCCGGTCACCACCGAGGTGACGGACGACCAGTTTCTGATGCTCACCGAAAAGGGCGGTTGGAAAATCCCCAACTGGCCGATGCCGCCCTTGATGTCGAACCACGGCAAATACATCGTGTCGATGGGGCAGGTCACCCGCTGGATGGCCGAGCAGGCCGAAGCGATGGGGGTGGAAATCTATCCCGGCATGTCGTGCTCTGAGCTGATCTATGACGACAATGGCGCGGTGAAAGGCGTTGTGGCCGGTGAGTTCGGCAAGCAATCCGATGGCACCCCCGGCCCGTCTTACGAACCGGGGATGGAGTTGATCGGCAAATATGTGTTCCTCGCCGAAGGCGCGCGCGGTTCGCTGTCGAAGCA
Organism: Paracoccaceae bacterium; assembly: GCA_050288685.1. GTDB lineage: Bacteria > Pseudomonadota > Alphaproteobacteria > Rhodobacterales > Rhodobacteraceae > Sinisalibacter. The sequence goes on from JBNKEH010000009.1 coordinate 515,439, forward strand.
TGTGCTGAGCCGCTACGAGCTGTGCAAGGATCGCGATTTCCAGAAATTCGGCATCGGGATCAAGGAAATCTGGGACATCGATCCGGCCAAACACCAGGAAGGCATGGTGCAGCACTATATGGGCTGGCCGCTGGGCAAGAACGCCCATGGCGGTGGCTTTGCCTATCATGCCGAGAACAACCAGTTGTTCATCGGTCTGATCACCCACCTGAATTATGCCAACCCGCATGTCTATCCCTACATGGAATTCCAGCGGATGAAGCATCATCCGAAGATCGCGGCGATGCTGGAAGGCGGCAAGCGCGTGTCTTATGGCGCGCGGGCGGTCAGCGCCGGCGGCTATCAGTCGATGCCGAAAGCGGCCTTCCCGGGCGGCGCTCTCTTGGGCGACACCGTGGGTCTGGTGAACTACGCGCGGATCAAGGGCAACCATAACGCCATGCTCTCGGGCATTGCGGCGGCCGAAGCAGCGGCGGCGGCGATTGCAGACGGGCGCTCGGGCGATGTGCTGGAAGCCTATGAGACCGATTTGCGCACGGGGCCGGTGGCCAAAGACCTGCTGAAAGTGCGCAACGTGAAGCCGCTGACCACCCGCTTTGGTGATCGGCTGGGGCTGATGCTGTCGGGCTTTGACATGTGGACCAACCAGCTGTTCGGTTTCTCGGTCTTCGGCACGCTGAAGCATGGCAAATCCGATGCCGCCGCCACTGGCAAGGCCAAGGATTTCCCGAAAATCGACTATCCGAAACCGGATGGGGTGCTGAGCTTTGACCGGCTGACCAATGTGAGCTTTGCGGCGACCAATCACGAGGAAAGCCAGCCCTGCCACCTGCATCTGAAAGATCCGGATCTGCCGATTTCGCTGAGCCTGCCGGAATATGACGAACCGGCGCAGCGCTATTGCCCGGCGGGGGTGTATGAGGTGATCGAGGGCGAGGACGGTCCGCGCTTCCAGATCAACTTCCAGAACTGCGTGCATTGCAAAACCTGCGATATCAAAGACCCGGCGCAGAACATCACCTGGACCACGCCGCAGGGCGGCGACGGCCCGAATTACGGCAATATGTAAGCCGAGGTGGATCGGGGGCCTTTATCCCGGTCACAGCTTCGTCACCCAGTACCGGCCCGGTGGATCTCGCATTGATCCACCGGGCCGCGCCCATTAGGGTCGGGGCAAGTTTTATATGACGGAGCCTTCCCTTGCCCAACCTGCGTTTCCTTCGCCCGCTTGGTTTTTCCGCGGTGCTTCTTGCCTTGTCCCTGCCCGCGCAGGCGGCGGAGGAATTGGCGGGGCCTTATCTGGCCGCGCAGGCTGCTGATATGGCCGCCGATTATCCGGCCGCAGTCGAATACGGCACCAAGGCGCTGGCGCTGGACCCAGAGAACATCAAGCTGATGGAAGGGGTGCTGATCGCCCGGATCGGGCTTGGCCAGATCGGAGAGGCGGTGCCGGTGGCGGCGCGGTTGAAAGCGCTCGACGGTAGCAGCCAGATCGCCGGGCTGGTGCAACTGGCCGATGCGATGCAGCGCGAAGACTGGGCCGGGGCGACGGCGATGCTCGATCAGGGCGTTTCGCTGGGCGGCTTGACCGACGATCTGGTGCGCGCCTGGGTCGCGGTGGGCGACGGACAGATGAGCAAGGCGGTCGAGCTGTTCGACAGCATTGCCGCCGATAGCGGCACCGCCGAGCTGGCACTGTTGCAAAAGGCCATGGCGCTGGCGCTGGTTGGCGACTACGAGGGCGCGGCGAGCATTCTGGGCGGGAATATCCGGACCCTGCGGCTGAACCAGCCCGGTATCGTGGCCTATGCCGAGGTGCTGAGCCAGCTGGAGCGCAATCCCGATGCGGTGGCGCTGATTGATCAGGCCTATCCGGGCACCACCGATCCCGAAATCACCAAGATGCGCGCGGATCTGGCGGCGGGGGCGCCGGTGCCCTTCGATGTGGTCAAGGGCCCGCGCGAGGCGCTGTCGCAATTGTTCTACGAGCTCGGCCAGTCGATTCAGGGCCAGACCGATCCGGGGCTGGTGCTGGTCTATTCGCGGGTGGGCGAATATCTCGACCCCGAAAACATCGGCGCGATGATGCTGTCGGCGCTGGTGCTGGAAGACATGCAGAATTACGCGCTGGCGGCGGAAGCCTATAGCCGTATTCCGAAGACCGAGCGTATCTATGTGCAGGCCCAGATCGGGCAGGCCACGGCGCTGCGCAAGCTGGGCGATCCTGAAGCGGCGATTGCGGTGCTGACGGCTGCCGCCGAGGCGCTGCCCGAAAGCACCTCTCTGCAATCGGCGCTGGGCGATGAATTGCGGTTTGAAAAACGCTTTGGCGAGGCGTTGGACTATTACAACGCTGCTATTGCTCTGTTCCCCGACGAGGCCCCCCAGCAGTGGGTGACCTATTTCGCCCGCGGCGTCTGCAACGAGCGCACCGGCGACTGGCCCGCCGCCGAAGCTGATTTTCGCAAGGCGCTGGAGCTGTCGCCCGATCAGCCTTCGGTGCTGAACTATCTGGGCTATTCCTATGTGGTGAAGCGGCAGAACATGGACGAGGCGCTGGGCATGATCCAGCGTGCCGTCGCCGCCCGGCCCTATGACGGCTATATCCGCGACAGCCTTGGCTGGGTCGATTTCCAGCTGGGCCATTACAGCGACGCGGTGGAAGAGATGGAACGCGCGGTCGAGCTTTTGCCGCTCGATCCGGTGCTGAACGACCATCTGGGCGACAGCTATTGGGCGGTCGGGCGTATCCGTGAGGCCGAGTTTCAGTGGCGCCGGTCGCTGTCGTTCATCACTGATGACACCGATCTGGAAGAGCTGAACCCCGACCGGATCCGGCGCAAGCTTGAGGTCGGGCTCGACAAGGTGATCGAGGAAGAAGGCGGGGAGCCGCTCGCGAAATGATGGCGAAAACCTTTGCCCCGGCGAAAGTGAATCTGTGCCTGCATGTGACCGGCCAGCGGGCCGATGGCTATCATCTGCTCGACAGCCTTGTGGTCTTTGCCGATCTGGGCGACCGGATCACGGTGATGCGGGCCGAGGAGATCTCGCTGGAGGTGACCGGGCCGATGGCCGCCGGGGTGCCCACGGATGCGAGCAATCTGGTGCTGAAAGCCGCGCGGCTGTTCGATCTGCCGGTTGCGATCCGGCTCGACAAGCATCTGCCGATGGCGGCGGGGATTGGCGGCGGCAGTTCGGATGCGGCGGCCACGCTGTTTGCGATGGCCGACCTTGTGGGCACCAACACCCTGCCCGAGGGTGCGGCCGATCTGGGGGCTGATCTGCGGGTCTGCCTGATCCGGCAGGCCGCCCGGATGCGCGGCATTGGCGAGGATGTGACCCCGGTTGAAGGGATGCCCGAGCTTTACGCGGTGCTGGCCAATCCCGGCGTGGCGGTTTCCACGCCCGAGGTGTTCAAGGCGCTGAGCGAGAAGACCAATCCGGGCCTGCCCAAGCGCATCCCGCGCTGGCGCGGCACCTGGTCGGCGATCGACTGGCTGGCGAAGCAGCGCAATGATCTGGAAGCGCCCGCGATTGCGATTGCGCCGGTGATTGGCGAGGTGCTGAAAGCGCTGGCGGATCTGCCGAATGCGCGGCTGGCGCGCATGTCCGGCTCCGGTGCGACCTGCTTTGCCCTCTTCGAAAGCCGCGACGAGGCCGATGCTGCCGCAGATATCCTTGCAGCCGCCCAGCCCGATTGGTGGGTGAAACCGGCGACGCTGCGCTAGGGGTTCAGTTCGGCGGGCTCAGTTCAGCCGCGCCACCACGAAATCGGCGATGTCTGACAGGAGATCGCGCAGATCGTGCTCGGGCAGGACTTCGAGCGCGGCTTTGGCTTTGGCCGACCAGGCCAGCGCCTCGCTGCGGGTGGCCTCCAGCGCGCCGTGCTTTTCCATCAGCTCCAGCGCGGTTTCGAGATCGCCTTCGGCCTGATGGCCCTTTTCGATGGTGCGCTGCCAGAAGGCGCGCTCACCGGCATCGGCTTTGGCAATCGCCTTGATCAACGGCAGCGTCAGCTTGCGGTCGCGGAAATCGTCGCCTCGGTTCTTGCCGATCCCGTCATCGCCCCAGAAATCCAAAAGGTCGTCGGCGATCTGGAAGGCGATGCCCATGGCGTTGCCGTAATCGTGCAGCGCCTGCACCTGCGGATCGGCCGACCCGGCGATCACCCCGCCGACTTCGCAGGCGGCGGCAAACAGGGCGGCGGTCTTGCCGCGCACGACTTTCAGATAGACATCTTCGCCGGTGCCCAGATCCTGCGCGGCGGTCAGTTGCAGCACTTCGCCCTCGGCAATCGTGGCGGCGGCGTTGGCCAGAATGCGCAGCACCCGCATTTCGCCGGTTTCGGTCATCAGCTGGAACGAGCGGGCAAAGAGGTAATCGCCGACCAGAACCGAGGATTTGTTATCCCAGAGGAGGTTGGCCGTGGGCCGCCCGCGCCGCTGTTCGGACCCATCGACCACATCGTCGTGCAGCAGCGTGGCGGTGTGGATGAACTCCACCGTCGCAGCCAGATGGATGTGATAGGGGCCGCCATAGCCCATCAGCCGGGCGGCGGCCAAAGTGAGCATCGGGCGCAGACGTTTGCCCCCGGCTTCGATCAGATGCGCGGTGACTTCGGGGATGCGCGGGGCGTGCTCGGAAGACATGCGCAAACGAATCAGGTCGTTTACGGCGGCGAGATCTTCTGCAAGAAATTCAGCGAGCCGATCATGCGGCTGATGTGCTGCGACGTCTTTCATCATCACCACTCTGTGTCCCCATCCCGGGCCCGTTTCGCTCGACTCGCCCCCTCATAAGAAGGTAAGTCACTCATATGAAAGAGCTTATTCGCACGAACGACCCGACAGTCATAGCCTTTGCAACGGCGCTTTTAGATGGCGAAGGTATAACCACCTTTGCCTTGGACGTCCATATGAGCGCGTTGGAGGGATCAATAGGAATTTTACCCCGTCGTCTTATGGTTCATCCAGACGATATCACGCGTGCACGACGTGTATTGAAAGATAATGGAATAGAGTGCGAGGAGCGATAATATGGGATTTGCCCGTGCTGACCTGACGAATGACAAGTTTATGGGCGGGCAGTTGATGCTCAAGCAGCCTCGCGATGGCTACCGCGCCGGGGTTGATCCGGTTTTTCTGGCCGCCGCGATTGCCGCCCATGAGGGCGAGCGGGTGCTCGATCTGGGCTGCGGTGTTGGCGCTGCGGCTTTGTGCCTTGCGACGCGGGTGAAGGGGCTGCAACTGGTCGGGGTCGAGCGGCAGAAGGATTATGCCGATCTGGCCCGGATCAACGCCTTTGAAAACGATGTTGAGATGGAGATTTACGCCGCCGATCTGCGCGAGCTGCCGGCCGAGGCGAAAGAAGACAGCTTCGATCACGTCATCATGAACCCGCCCTATCATTTGCGCGAGCAGTCGACCACGTCAGAGGATGCCGGGCGCGAGGCGGCGCTGTTTGAAGACACGCCGCTGAAAGACTGGATTGATGTGGCCACCAGACGGCTGAAGCCGCGTGGCTATCTGACCATGATTCAAAAGGTCGAACGGCTGCCCGAGATTCTGGCCGCGATGGACGACAGGCTTGGCTCGGTGCTGGTCAAGCCGCTGGCTCCGCGCGAGGGCCGGGCGGCGATTCTGGTGCTGGTGCAGGCCCGAAAGGGCGGACGCGGTGCCTTCCGATTGGCGACGCCGCTGATTTTGCACGATGGCGCCGAACATGTCGGAGACAAGGAAAGCTATCGGCGCGAAGTCTCGGCAATTCTGCGCGAAGGCGCTCATTTGCCGATGTGGTAGTGTCCGCTCGGCAAGCTGATGCTGATCCTTTCAGATCGATTGCAACGAATTCGTGACACGACTCATAATCTGTGCTGCACTGACTACATAAAGAATGCCCCCACACAACAAGGAGACGGCCATGAAAGTTGACTCGCATCTCAACGAACTTCGCAAGAAGCATGAAGTCCTTTCCGATCGGGTTGAAAAGATGCAACAGAGTCCGGCTGTGGATGATCTTGAGATCATCGCGCTGAAAAAGGAAAAACTGCGCCTCAAAGAAGAAATCGCGCGTTTCTCGGCGGCCTGATCTCAGGCTAGGCCCTGCGCTTGGCCTGATGGCCAGCCCGGGCCGCAAGCGCGGCGCCAGCGGTGATCAGAACCGCGGCCAAAATAACCTCGCGGCGTGGCTCGGCCATGCCCGCGAGGATCAAGGCAAGCGTTGAAAGCAGCGGCGCGGCATAGGAGGCCGTACCGAGAAGCTGGATATCACCGCGCTTGACGCCAACATCCCAGGTATAGAAGGCCAGACCCACCGGGCCGAGGCCAAGACCCAGAATTGCGGCCCAGCCCATGCGGGTGGCGGGCCAGACCGTCTGTTCAAACAGACCATGCGCCAGCGCCGAGAGCGCGGCCGTGGCCAGGCAGAACACGGCCACCGACGCGGTGGGCGTGGCGCCAAGGCGGCGCGACAGCACCGAATAGCCCGACCAGGTGATCGCGCAGAGCGCGGCAAAGCCATAGCCGGGCAGCGCGCCGGGGCTGACGCCCGACAGGCCACTGGCCACGATCAGCGCCGCGCCGGAAAACGCCACCAGCGCGCCGATCACATGGCCCGCGCGCAGCCGCTCACCGGGCAGAAGCCCCGAGAGCAGCACGATCAGCAGCGGCCAGAGATAGGCGATCAGCCCGGCTTCGGCGGCGGGGGCCAGGCGCAGGGCGGTGAAATAGAAGGCGTGATAGCCGAACAGCCCGGCGGTACCGAAAGCGTAGACCCGCCAGTTAACCCGGCGCAGCTGGCCGATGCCGCCGCTGGCAAAGCTCCAGATCAGCCCGACCGTGCCGCCGATGGCGAAGGTCAGGGCATTGAGCTGAAACGGAGGCACCGGCGCGGTGGCGACGGTGAACAGCGCCAGAAGCGCCCAGAGCAGCACGGCGGAAAAGCCGATTGTGGTGGCGAGAGAGCGGGTCATCCCGCCCAGATGGCACAAAAAAACCGGCCCCGGAAGCCAGCCCGTTACAGAAAATGATGCAGCGTGGTGCTGAACACGTTTGTCGGCACAGCACCGTGTCGAACAACGGCTCCCGAAGATTACTTCGGGGGCTATCTGTGGTCGATGTTACTGATGCGGGGCGAAGCTGCCGATTGTGGGCGACGTTCGAATGTCGGCTTTGACTTTGTATGCGATACGAGTAGCATTCGAACAAACAAAGAACGCGGGAGGTCTGAACAATGCATTCCACGAACTACTCCGACACTCTCATTTGCCCTGCCGAAGACTGCAAGGCCGTGGCGAGGGTTCCAGAAAAAGCAGGATCGGTCGCCGCCCTTCAATACGAAGAAATGTTGGGAAGGCCCTACGAATTCACCTCTGACGATGTGCTTTCTGCAGTTGCCGCAAAGAGAAAAGGTATTGCAGAGAAGGAAATAGGAAATTTTCGGAAGGAATTCTTCTCAAGAGGGCAGGCCTGTTTTCGAGCGTCGCCTCTGACCAAGACCTACGGGTGGGCAATTCATGCCGACAAAGACGGCCATGTCGCGCTGCTCGACCCTAACGGAAGCGAATTCTCGAGACTATTTGCAGATGAGACAGTGAAGAAGATCAATGCCATGAGGAGCAAACGGGTCTGAGTCTGCCGCAAGTCGGTCGAGCAGTGGCGCGAACGTCGACGTACGCGCACGATGCGGCATTAGGTAAAGTGGGCTCGAAGCGGCCATAGCGCTTCGAGCCGTCACGTTCTCATGTACGCCATTTACGGCAAAGGGCTGGCCCCGGAAGGCCGGTTTTCGTCAGCGTGGTCAGACGAAGAACTGCCCACCATTGGCGGTGAGGGTGGAGCCGTTCACGAAGGCTGACTTGTCGTCAGCGAGGAACAGCACGCAGCGGGCAATCTCGTCGGGTTCGCCCAGACGGCCGGTGGGGATCTGTTCGATGATCGCTTCCAGAAACTGCTCGGGCACCGCCATCACCATTTCGGTGGCGATATAGCCCGGGCAGATGGCGTTGGCGGTGATGCCGTAGCGCGCGCCCTCTTGGGCCAGCGATTTCACGATGCCCAGATCGCCTGCCTTGGTGGCGGCATAGTTCACCTGACCGAACTGGCCCTTCTGACCGTTGATCGAGCTGATCACGATCACCCGGCCGAATTCGCGCTGGCGCATCCCGGGCCAGACCGGGTGGACGGTGTTGAACACGCCGGTGAGGTTGGTATCGACCACCTCTTTCCATTGCTGCGGGGTCATCTTGTGAAACGGTGCGTCGCGGGTGATGCCGGCATTGGCGACGACCACGTCAATCGGCCCAAGCTCGGCCTCGACCTGTGCGATCCCGGCAGCGCTGGCTTCGTAGCTGGCCACATCCCATTTATAGGTGGCAATGCCGGTTTCCTCGGTGAAGGCCTTCGCGGCGGCATCGTTGCCCGCATAGCTGGCGGCCACCTGATAGCCCGCGTATTTCAGCGCCTTGGAAATGGCGGCACCAATACCGCGCGTGCCGCCCGTGACGAGTGCAACCCTTGACATAAACTTCTCCTGATCCGATTCGCGCAGGTAATGCTATTACCCAAACATATAGATCATACGTAATATTGTTGCGCAACGAATTTCTGCATCTGCAAAATCAAACGGGCGCCGAAGCGCCCGTTTTCAACAATTAGCCGGTGATTTGCGCGCCTTATGGGCGTTCGAGGCACATCGCCACGCCCATCCCACCGCCGATGCAGAGGGTGGCGAGGCCTTTTTTGGCATCGCGGGCCTTCATCGCGTAAAGCAGGGTGGTCAGGATGCGCGCGCCAGAGGCGCCGATCGGGTGGCCGATGGCAATGGCGCCACCGTTCACGTTGACCTTGGCCGGATCCCAGCCCAGCTCTTTGTTCACCGCGAGGGCTTGGGCGGCGAAGGCTTCGTTGGCTTCGATCAGATCGAGATCGGCCACCGACCAGCCCGCCTTTTCCAGCGCCTTGCGGCTGGAGGGGATCGGGCCGGTGCCCATGATCGAGGGATCAACTCCCGCCGTGGCCCAGCTTGCGATCCGCGCCAGCGGGGTGAGCCCGCGCTTTTCGGCCTCGTCCGCCGACATCAGGATCACCGCCGCAGCGCCATCGTTGATGCCCGAGGCATTGCCCGCCGTCACCGTGCCTTCACGATCAAAGGCCGGGCGCAGCTTTTGCATCGCCTCAAGCGTGGCGCCGTGGCGGATATATTCGTCTTGATCGACGATGATATCGCCCTTGCGGGTTTTCACCGTGAAGGGGGCGATTTCATCGGCGAAAGCGCCGGATTTCTGCGCGGCTTCGGCCTTGTTCTGCGAAGCCACGGCAAATTCGTCCTGCATTTCGCGGGAAATCTGGAACTGATTGGCGACGTTCTCGGCGGTTACGCCCATATGGTAGCCGTTGAAGGCATCCCAGAGCCCGTCGCGGATCATCGAATCGATGTATTTGATGTCGCCCATTTTGTGCCCGGCGCGCAGATGCGCCATATGCGGGCTGAGGCTCATGCTTTCCTGCCCGCCCGCTGCCACGATCGAGGCATCGCCAAGCTGGATATGCTGGGCGGCGAGGGCAACGGCGCGCAGCCCCGAGCCACAGAGCTGGTTGATGCCCCAGGCGGCGCTTTCAATCGGCAGCCCGGCATTGATATGGGCCTGACGCGCCGGGTTCTGGCCCTGACCGCCGGTCAGAACCTGACCCATAATGGTCTCGGACACGTCGGATTTTTCGATGCCCGCACGGGCGACGGCGGCCTCAAGCACGGCCGATCCAAGGTCATGGGCGGGGGTGCTGGCAAAGGCGCCGTTGAAACTGCCGGTCGCTGTGCGCGCAGCAGAAACGATTACAACACTGGTCATGTTTTTCCTCTCCTGTCAGTCGGCGCCAGCGCTTGCCCCGGTTCCTCCGACGGCTCTCCTCCCGGTCGGATAAAACGGTGTTGGCGTGGATTTTCCGCCTGCGCGCCTGCAGAATCCCTATTCTGCATCGCAGCATAAATCAAGCCGCAGGCGGATTTGACAGGAGGGAAGAGGTCTGAGCTCAGGCGTGACGGCGTTCGTCTTCCGGGTGCCACCAGGGCCGCACAGTGGGCGAACCAAAGAAGTAACCCTGCATCAGATCGCAGCCCGCATTCATCAGAAACTCTGCATCTTCAAGGGTTTCGACGCTTTCTGCCACGGTGACCATATCGAAATGGCTGGCCAGAGACAGCATCGCCTCGGTGATGACCTGATTGTCGGGACTGCTGGCGATATCGCGGATAAAGGCGCCGTCGATCTTGAGGATGTCGAAGTAGAAATCCTTGAGATAGCGGAAGGCGGTGTAGCCCGCGCCGAAATCATCGAGCGCGAAGGAAATGCCGTAGCCCTGCATCTCGCCCATGAAGACCTGCACCAGATCCGGCATCACGATGGCGGTGCGTTCGGTGATCTCTAGGATCAGCCGTTCGCCAGCGGTCGGGCAGCTTTCCAGCCCGTTCCGCAGAACCTCCATCCAGCGCGGATAGCCGATGGACCGGGCCGAGAGGTTGATCGACAGGCGCACGGACGGCTCCTGTGCGAGCGCCTGAAAGCCCAGCTCCAGTGCCAGCGTATCGATCTGGCGCCCGAGTTCGTGACGTTCCACCGAATCGATGAAATCGCCGGCCGGAATGATCCGCCCGGTATGATCCTGCACCCGGATGAGCCCTTCATAGAAGGCCGGTACTTCCGGGTTCGAGGCGCGCACGACGGGCTGAAATGCGAGCTGAACCTGTTTGGTTTCAACAGCACGCCGCACCATGGACAGGGTATCGTGATCGCGCTGAGCGATCGCGAATGAAAGCGGGCTGCTGTATTCCAGCGTGTCCGCAACAATTGGATCTATCGGGTCTCTGTCGATCATGTTCACCTCTTCTCCGTAGATGCATGAAAGCCGAAGAATCGCTAACAAGCTGTAAAAGACTGGGCACAAAGTTAACGGAAAAAATTTTTTCATGATGGGGAAGGGTGTTGAAATGGGCGAACGCTGCGGTTGGTGCGGGGACGATCCGCTCTACATGGCCTATCACGACGAGGAATGGGGCGTGCCGGAATATGATGGCCGCGCGCTGTGGGAAAAGCTGATTCTGGATGGGTTTCAGGCCGGGCTATCCTGGATTACCATATTGAGAAAGCGTGATAATTTCCGTGCGGCCTTTGCCGGGTTCCAGCCCGAGATTATTGCGGGCTGGGGCGAGGAAGAGGTGGTGAGGTTGCTGGCCGATCCGGGGATCATTCGCCATCGCGGCAAGATCGAAGCCACCATCGGCAATGCCCGCGCCTATCTGAAGCTGGGCGGTCCGGAAACGTTTTCTAAAATGATCTGGAGCTATGTCGATGGCCAGCCCTTGGTTAATAATCCTGACAACCTAGGGGTGATTCCCGCCTCGACACCGCTTTCCGAGCGAATCTCTCGTGATCTGCGGAAGGCTGGATTCAAGTTCGTCGGCCCCACCATCGTCTATGCCTGGATGGAGGCCTGCGGGCTGGTCAACGATCACATTATCGGCTGTCCGGCGCGGCGGATCTAGCGCGCGGCGATGGCTGCTTCGATCAGGGCGCGGGCCTCGGGGCTGGCCCAGTCGGCCCCGCCGATCAGCCGCCCGATCTCGTTGCCGTCGCGGTCGAGCAGCATCGATACCGGCGGCGCGATCACCCCCATTTGCGAGGAGACCGCGCTTTTCGGGTCCAGCAGGATCGGCAGCGCGTCGATCTGGTAGGTCTCGACAAAGCGCTTCAGCCCGGCGGGGTGATTGTAGCCATAGGCGATGGGCACCACGGCGAAGTCATCGCCGCCCAGCTCTTTCTCCAGCGCATTTAAGGCAGGCATTTCCTCGCGGCAGGGCACGCAGGAGACCGACCAGAAGTTCAGAAGCACCACCTTGCCTTGCCAGTCTGACAGGCTGTGGGTGGCGCCTTGAGGATCGGTGAAGCTGGCGGTGCTGGCCGGTTTCGGCGTGGCGGTCAGGATCATCCGCTTCATCACCCCCACGCGCAGGCTGTCGGGCAGGGTCTGATCGGCCATGGCGGTATTTGCACCCGCGAGAAGGGCCGCGTATAGCAGGGCGGAACGCAAAAGCATTTTCTTCTCCAGAGGCCGGACGCCATGAGTGACCAACAAAAATCCGCGAATGCCATGTGGGGCGGACGCTTTTCTGCCGGACCGGATGCGATCATGGAGGCGATCAATGCCTCGATCGGGTTCGACAAGCGCCTTGCCGGGCAAGACATCCGTGGCTCGCGCGCCCATGCCGCGATGCTGGCGGCGCAGGGCATCATCACAGATAGCGATGCCGAGGCGATCAGGGAAGGGCTGCTCACGGTGCTGTCAGAGATCGAGAGCGGCGAATTCGCCTTTTCGACGGCGCTGGAAGACATCCACATGAATGTGGAAGCGCGGCTGAAAGAGATTATTGGCGAGCCTGCCGGGCGGCTCCATACCGCGCGCAGCCGCAACGATCAGGTGGCAGTGGATTTCCGCCTCTGGGTGCGCGATCAGGCCGATGCGGCGATGGAAGGGCTCGGGGCGCTGATCCGGGCGCTCTTGGATCAGGCCGAGGCCGGGGCCGATTGGGTGATGCCGGGCTTTACCCACCTGCAAGTGGCCCAGCCGGTGACTTGGGGCCATCACATGATGGCCTATGTCGAGATGTTCAGCCGCGATCTGGGCCGCTTCCGCGATGCGCGCGCCCGGATGAATGAAAGCCCGCTGGGCGCTGCGGCGCTGGCTGGCACCGGCTTCAACATCGACCGCCACATGACCGCCGAAGCGCTGGGCTTTGACCGGCCGATGGCCAACAGCCTCGATGCGGTGTCGGATCGCGATTTCGCGCTGGAATTCCTGTCGGCCTCGACGATTTGCGCGGTGCATCTGAGCCGTATGGCCGAAGAGCTGGTGATCTGGTCTTCGGCACAGTTCCGGTTTGTGACCCTCAGCGATCGCTTCTCGACCGGCTCGTCGATCATGCCGCAGAAGAAAAACCCCGACGCCGCCGAGCTGATCCGGGCCAAGATCGGGCGGATTCTCGGCTCGACCGTGGCGCTGTTCACGGTGATGAAGGGGCTGCCGCTGGCCTATTCGAAGGACATGCAGGAAGACAAGGAACAGGTGTTTGACGCCGCCGACAGCCTGATGCTGGCACTGGCGGCGATGACCGGCATGGTCAGCGATATGAGCGCCAATGTGGCGAGCCTTGAAGCGGCTGCCGCTTCGGGCTTTTCCACCGCGACCGATCTGGCCGACTGGCTGGTGCGCGAGGCCGGGCTGCCGTTCCGCGATGCCCACCATGTGACCGGCGCGCTGGTGGCGCTGGCCGAGAAGAAGGGCTGCGATCTGCCCGATCTGAGCCTTGCCGAGATGCAGGCAGTGAACCCGGCGATCACTGAAGGTGTGTTTGACGTGCTGACGGTGCAGGCATCGGTGGCCTCGCGGATCTCTTACGGGGGCACTGCCCCCGCCAATGTGCGCGCACAGGTAGCGCGCTGGCGGGAAACGCTGGGCTAAGCTCGCCGTCTTTGGTCCACAAATACCTCGCAGGGGTCCGGGGGTGCGAAACCCCCGGCCTGAATCCGAATTGATCCCCCGCCGCTTCATGCTATGACGGCGCGACCAATCTCACGAGGCGCGCCATGGATCATTTCGACTATAAAAACGGCATCCTTCACGCCGAGGATGTGCCGCTGACCGAGATCGCGGCCAGCGTTGGCACGCCGTTCTATGTCTATTCCGCCGCCACGCTGACCCGGCATTTCCAGCTGTTTAATGAAGCGCTGGCGGGGATGGAGCACCTTGTCTGCTTCGCGGTGAAGGCCAATTCCAACCTCGCGGTGCTGAAGCTTCTGGGCGATCTCGGGGCCGGGATGGATGTGGTCTCGGGCGGCGAATATCTGCGCGCCAAGGCGGCGGGCGTGCCGGGCGAGCGCATCGTGTTTTCCGGTATCGGCAAGACCCGCGAAGAAATGCGGCTGGTGCTGGAGGGCGGCATTCGGCAGATCAACCTCGAAAGCGAGCCGGAAATGCTGCAGCTTTCCGAGATTGCCAGCGCGATGGGTGTGACGGTGCCGGTGACGATCCGGGTGAACCCCGACGTTGACGCCAAGACCCATGCGAAAATCGCCACCGGCAAGAGTGAGAACAAGTTCGGCATTCCGATTGCCAAAGCCTCGGCCGCCTATGCCGAAGCGGCCAGCCTGCCGGGGCTGAAAGTGGTGGGGGTCGACGTGCATATCGGCTCGCAGCTGACCGATCTTGAGCCCTTCCGGATGGCGTTTGAGAAGGTGGCGGAGCTGACCCGGCAACTTCGTGCCGAAGGCCATGAGATCACAAGGCTCGACCTCGGCGGCGGGCTTGGCATTCCCTATGAGCGTTCCAATTCCGCGCCGCCGCTGCCGATTGAATATGGCGCGGTGATCCGCGAGACGCTGGGCGATCTGGGTTGCGAGATCGAGATTGAACCGGGGCGCAACATCGCCGGCAATGCCGGGGTGATGGTCAGCCGGGTGATCTATGTGAAAGAGGGCGAGGGGCGCAATTTTGTCATTCTTGACAGTGCGATGAACGATCTGGTGCGCCCGGCCATGTATGAGGCGCATCACGATATCGAGCCGGTGGTGCAGCCCGCAGCGGGGGTGGAACAGGCGCCCTATGACATCGTTGGACCGGTCTGCGAAAGCGGCGATACCTTTGCGAAAGGACGGAACCTGCCGCCCGTTGGGCCTGACGATCTGATCGCCTTCCGCTCGGCGGGAGCTTATGGCGCGGTGATGTCGTCGGAATACAATTCGCGGCCGCTGATCCCCGAAGTTCTGGTGCATGGGGACAGATTTGAAGTCATCCGCGCGCGCCCGAGCTATGAAGAGATGCTGGGGCGCGATACAATCCCCGCGTGGCTCTGATCCTCCGGGCCGCGAAAGGCCCTGATGACACGCAACCGGCACAGTGACGATCTGATGAAACGCCTCGCCCGGCCGCTTTGGCTGGCGCGCGGGGCGCTTATGGCCGAACGCGGGGCGCGGGCCTTCTGGCCGCTGGCCACGGTGGCGATGAGTGCGGGTGCGCTCTGGCGTTTCGGCGTGGCGGGCTTTGTGCCGCTCTGGCTGGGGCAGGCGTTGATCGTGGGTCTGGGGCTGAGTGGAATCGGCAGTCTGGCCTATGGGCTAAGCCGCTACCGGCACCCGCGCCGGGCCGAGGCGCTGGCGCGGCTTGATGCGGATCTGCCCGACAGCCCGATTGCCGCGCTTACCGACAGTCAGGCGATTGGCGCCGAGGATCCGGCCAGCCGGGCGATCTGGGCGGCACATCGGGCACGGATGATGGCCGCGCTGGAGGGGCTGAAAGCACCGCAACCGCAGATCCGGCTGGCATCGCGCGATCCCTATGCGCTGCGGCTGATCGCGGCGACGGCGCTGGCATCGGCGCTGATCTTCGGGGCAGGCACCCAGCCGGGCGAGCTCGCTGCACTGGCGCCGGGGGCGGTGCCGCTGGCGGCTGAGGCGAGTTGGGAGGGCTGGATCACCCCGCCCGCCTATACCGGCAAACCCACGCTTTACCTCGCCGATCAGCCCAGCGGGGCGCTTGCGGTGCCGGTGGGCAGCCAGATCACCTTGCGGTTTTACGGCAAACCGGGCGCGGTGCAGGTGGAGGAAGGATTTTCGCCGGTTGCGCCAGAGGCCACGGCCACCAACCGGGCCTTTACCGTGCAGCATGACGGCGCGCTACGGATCGGGACTGAGAGCTGGCAGATCACCGCGATCCCGGATCGGGCGCCGGTTGTGGCGCTGGCGGGTGATATGACCCGCACGCTGGCGGGCGAGATGCGCCTGCCGTTCAGTGCGGAAGACGATTACGGCATCAGCGCCGGGCAAGCGCGGATCAGCCTTGATCTGAGCCGGGTTTCGCGGCGTTACGGCCTCAAATTACCTCCTGAACCGCGCGAGGATATCATCGTCGATCTGCCGCTGCCCTATCGCGGCGACCGGCGGGCGGTGGCGGAACAGTTGGTGGAGAATCTGGCCGCCCATCCCTGGGCCGGGTTACCGGTGGTGATCACGCTCAGCGTCAGCGATGGGGCGGGGCTGACGGGGGAAACCGCGCCCAGCGAGCTGGTGCTGCCCGGGCGGCGCTTTCTCAATCAGGTGGCGGCGGCGATTGTGGAGCAGCGGCGCGATCTGTTGTGGAGCCGTGACAATGCCCCGCGCGTGACCCGCATCTTGCGCGCTCTCTCCTACCGGCCCGAGGGGCTGTTTCCCAAGGATGCGCATTATCTCACCCTGCAGGCGGTGGCGCGCGATCTGGCGGCGGGGGGGCTGACGGCGGAGGCGCGGGATGCGGCGGCAGAGGCGCTGTGGAAAGTGGCGGTGGAGATCGAGGATGGCGCGCTGGCCGATGCGCTGGAAAACCTGCGCCGCGCCCGCGAGCGGCTGTCGGAGGCGATGCGGCAGGGGGCAAGCCCCGAAGAGCTGCGCCAGCTGATGGACGAATACCGTCAAGCGATGCGCGATTATACCAGTCAGCTACAGGCGCAGAATCCCAATGATGGCACCGATCAGCCCGATAGCGGGCAAGATACCCTGTCGATGAGCCAGCAGGACTTGCAGGCGCTGATGGACCGGATCGACGAGCTGATGCAGCAGGGGCGGATGGCCGAGGCGCAGCAATTGCTCGATCAGCTGCAGCAGATGATGGAAAACGCCCAAGTCGCCCAAGGTGGCGGACAGGCGCAAGGCGGGCAGGGCGCGGGCCAGCAGGCGATGAACGGGCTGGGGCAAACCCTGCGCGATCAGCAGGCGCTGTCGGATGAGACCTTTCAACAGCAACAGGGCCAGAATGGCGCGCCGGGGCAGGGCGGGCCCTCGGGTACGGAAAATGAGGGCGGCAGCGGAGAGCAGCCGGGGGCGGAAAGCGGCCAGAACCTTGCCGAGCGGCAACGTGCGCTGGCCGATGAGCTGGAGCGTCAGCGCGCCCAATTGCCGGGGGCTGGCACCGAGGAAGGTGACGCCGCGCGCGAGGCGCTGGATCAGGCGGGCCGGGCGATGGGCGATGCGGCCGATGCGCTGGCCGGGGGCGATGCCGCAGGTGCGCTCGACAATCAGGCGCAGGCGATGGAAGCGCTGCGCGACGGGATGCGCAATCTGGGCGAGGCGATGCGGCAGGCGGGCAATCCCGGCCAGGAAGGCCAGATCGTGGGCCAGTCGGGCGGGGCCAATGGGGCCGATCCGCTGGGCCGTGCCCCCAGCAGTGGCGATGGCGGCATCGGCACCAACGGGCCGCTGAATGAGGGCGAAGATGTGTATCGGCGGGCGCAGGATCTGACCGAAGAGCTGCGTCGGCGCTCAGGCGAAACCGACCGGCCGCAGATCGAGCGCGATTATCTGAAACGCCTGCTCGATCTGTTCTAGGCCGGTCTGGCGCTTATTCGGCAGTGCCGGTGAACCCGTTGATCTGGGCAATCACCCCTTGCAACAGCGCATCGAGCGTGCTGCGCAGGCCGTTCAGCGTATCGACATAGATGGTCAGCGCCGGTTTCAGGGCCGGGACGGTGTTGGCGAGCTGCGGCGCGACCAGATAGAGCGTGAGCAGCAGCGCGGCGATGAAGATGATCAGGAAAAAGCCCCGGCTGAAGCCGCGCCCCTGCTGTTCGGTCTTGGGCTCGGCACCATTGGCGGGGGCGTTGTGGCTGTCGAGGGTCGAATTGATTTCCTCGATGTCGGGAAACAGGTCGCGCCCTTGGACGGGCGGTTCCGGGGCCTCGTCGGCCAGATCGAAATCGGCTTCGGGCGGCTCGTCTTCAAAGCCGCGCATCTTGGCCATGCGCGCACGCGCGTCGCGGCGGCGCTCTTCTTCGGGCCAGGTGGCGGCGTCGAGGCCCAGATCGGGCTGGGTTTCCACCGCTCCCGGCTCGCGCGGGCGCTCGGCCTCACGGGCTTCAATCTCGCGCTGGGCCTCTTCACGCAGCACGCTGCGCACGCCTTCATCAATGCTGCGCGGGCGGCGCGGCGGCTGAAACGGCTCAGAATCGGGCTCGGCTTCGGTGTCCGATTCGGTGTCCGTTTCCGGCAAATAGTCATCGGCCCGGGTGGCAATCTGCGCGGCAATCGCGGCGGCGATGCTGTCTTCTTCCTCGGCGTCTTCGGCCACTTCCGGCAGATCGGGGGCCGGGGCGGGTTCATCTTCCGCAGGCGCTTCAGTGTCTTCGGCGATGTCCTCAGCTTCGGGTTCCGGTTCGGCCTTCGGCTCAACCTCCTCCGGCGCGGGCTCCTCCTCGGCGGCCTCGTCTTCGGCGCGGTCTGGGCCAGGTTCTGCAGGCTCTTCCGGCGCTGAGGCAACCGGCGCGGGTTCCTCTTCGGGCGACGCGGTCTCGTCGCTGCCGGGCTCTTCTTCTTCCTCGGCGGTCATCCCTTTGGGCATCTGATACCAGCCATGCCCACAGGCCGAGCACTGCACGTCGCGCCCGCTATCCGGGATCACCCGATCGTCCACCTCGTATTGCGCACCGCAATTCGGACAAACCAGTCGCATTATCTTCTGCTCCCTGCATTCCCGGTGTGGCATACCGGAGTAGCTGCCCCCGCGCCCGCTACTATGGGCACGGAAAGCCGGAAAATCAAACCTTTGCAATCCCATGATTGCAACAATCCGGTCGGTGGGGCAAAACTGTCGCCAATACGACCGGGGGAAGCCAGGTGATCGAATTCGAGAAAGTCTCTTACGGCTATGGTGGCACCCCGTTATTGGCCGAGGTTTCACTGAAACTTGCGCCGGGGTCATTTTATTTTCTGACCGGCCCATCGGGGGCGGGCAAAACGACGCTTTTGAAGCTCTGCTACGGCGAGTTGACCGCCGGACAGGGCCGGGTGACGCTGTTCGGGCAGGATGCACGGCAGATGAGCCGCGATGACATGGCGCTGATGCGGCGCCGGGTTGGGGTGGTGCATCAGGATCAGCGCTTTCTCGATCATCTGAGCGTGATGGAAAACATTGCGCTGCCCTTGATGGTGTCGGGCCGGGCGACCGCGCAGAACGAGCTGGACGAGCTGATTGCCTGGGTGGGGCTGGAGGGGCAGAAACTGGCGCTGCCCCCGCAGCTTTCGGGCGGCGAGCGGCAACGGGCGGCGCTGGCGCGGGCGATCATCATGAGCCCCGAGGTGATCCTGGCCGATGAGCCTACCGGCAACCTGGATTGGGACATGTCGCTGAGAATTCTGCAGCTGATGATCGAGCTGAACCGGATGGGCAAGGCGGTGATGATTGCCACCCACGACCTGAACCTGATCCGCGCCGCCAAACAGCAGGTACAGGCGCGGGTGCTGAGGATTTCCGATCATCGGGTGCATCTGGCGGGGGCGGATTTGTAATGCAGATCAATGCCACTTTTCTGAGCCTGATCATGGGCGACAAGCAGGCCGACCGGGTGGTGCCACCCACCGGCTTCACCGCGCGGCTGACGCTGTTTGCCTCGGCGGCGATGGCGTTTCTGGCGGTGTTCGTGCTGGCCTTCTCGCTGGCGGCGGGGCGGCTGGCGACGAGCTGGGGCTCGGCGCTGGCGCAAAGCTCGACCATTCGCGTCTCGGCCCCTGACGGGCAGATGGAGGCGCAGGTGCAGGCGGTGATGGATCTGTTGGCCACCACGCCGGGCATCGCCAAGGCGCGGGTGATGGGCGACGACGAGCAGCGCAAATTGCTGGAGCCGTGGTTCGGCCCGGATCTGCCGGTCGATACGCTGCCGATTCCCCGATTGGTCGCGATTACCGAGAGTGCCGATGGCTATGACGCGGCGGGGCTGCGGGCGCGGCTGGCAGGCGAAGCGCCGGGAGCAGTGCTGGATGATCACACCCGCTGGCGGGTGCCGATGGTGCGCGCGGCGAGCGGGCTGCGGCTCTTGGGCCTTGCCGCGATCGTGCTGATTGCCGCCACCACGGCGGTGATGATCACGCTGGCGGCCTCGGCGGCGCTGGCGGCGAATGCGCAGGTGATCCGGGTGCTGCATCTGGTCGGCGCGCGCGACAGCTATATCGCCCGCGCTTTCGTGCGCCGCTATACTCTGCGGGCGCTGACCGGCGCGGCGCTGGGCACCGTGCTCAGCATGGTGGTGATCGCGGTGCTGCCCACCGCTGACCAAGCGGGCGGGGTGCTGACCAGCCTTGGCTTTTCCGGCGCCGAATGGCTGGTGCCGCTGATCATTCCGCCGCTTGCAGCGGTGGTGGCCTTTGTCGCCACCCGCCGCGCGGCCCTGTCGACCTTGAGGGAACGTAGCTGATGAAAACCGCGATCCAATGGCTTCGGTCTTTGCTCTTCAACATCGTGATGTATCTGGTCATGGCGGTGATGGCGCTGGTCTTTTTGCCCCTCAGCCTGATGAACCGGAAATGGGCCTTCACCGCCGTGCACAGCTATACCAACTTCGTGCGCTGGGCGGCGCGGGTGATCGTTGGGCTGAAATCCGAAATTCGCGGCACGGTGCCCGAGGGCGAGGTGATCGTCGCCTCGAAGCATCAGAGCTTTTTCGACATCATCCTGATCGTGTCGGTGGTGCCCCGGCCGAAATTCATCATGAAGAAAGAGATCCTCTGGACCCCGATCGTGGGCTATTACGCCAAGGCCATTGGCTGCATCGCGGTGGATCGCGGCAAACGCGGCGCGGCGGTGAAAAAGATGGTGGCCGATGTGAACGAGGGCCGTAGCCTGCCCGGCCAGCTGATCATTTTCCCGCAAGGCACCCGCGTGGCGGCCGGGGCCGAGAAGCCCTACAAGATCGGCACCGGGGTGCTTTACAAGGAAACCGGGCAAAGCGTGGTGCCCGCCGCCACCAATGTGGGCGTGTTCTGGAAGCGCCATGGCATCATGCGCTGGCCCGGCACGGCGGTGGTGGAGTTTCTGCCCGCGCTTGAGCAGGGGCTGGACACCGCAGAGTTCATGGCAAGGCTGGAAGAGGCGGTGGAAAGCGGCTCGAACCGGCTGATGGCGGAGGCGGGATTTACCGATCTGCCGAAGCCGTCCGAAGGGGCGAAATCATGAAGGCCCGCCACGTTGTCGCGCTGATCATGGCCATGCTGCTGATCGGTCTTTATGTGCTGTTCATGGAATGGGCTGTGGGCATGGGCTGCGGTTTTTCCAATGCTCAGACCTGCGAAACCGGGCTGGGCGATTTCTTCGGTTCCGAAACCATCCCGTGGACCCTCGGCGTGGCGCTGGTGGCAGGGCTTTTGATTTTCTACGCCCTGTGGGGCGCGCGGAAAGGTAAGACGCATGACCAAGATTGAGACCATCGACGCGCTGGAAGCGCTGTATGACGCGGCGGTGCCGGCCTCGCTGACCAAGGTCGCCCGGGCGATCACGCCGCTTTATCGCCGCTGGATTGACGCCTCGCGGTTTTGCGTGGTGTCGACCGTCGGCGCGGAAGGCACCGATGGTAGTCCGCGCGGCGACGATGGCCCTGTGGTACAGATCGCCGATCCACGGACCATCCTGCTGCCCGATTGGCGCGGGAATAACCGGCTGGATACGCTCCGCAATATCATCCGCGATGGCCGGATCAGCCTGATGTTTCTGGTCCCCGGATCCAACAATGTGGTGCGGGTGAATGGCACGGCGATCATTTCGATAGACGCTGAGCTGACCGGGCGCTTTGAGCAGCGTGGCAAGCATCCGAAAACGGTTATCGTCGTGACTGTGGGTGAGGTCTATTTTCAATGCGCCAAGGCGGTGATGCGGGCGGGGCTTTGGACTCGCGGCGACGAGAGCGCGCAGCTGCCGAGCGCCGGTGACTTTATCAAGGAAGTGGATGCAGGGTTTGATGCGGTCAGCTATGACCAGAATTATCCTGAATCTGCCAAATCCCGCATGTGGTGACGCGCCTGTGCATTCTGCCCGTGGACGCGCGCGCTTTGCCGTTATAGCGTTGCTGCGAATGTGAAAAGGAGCCCGTCATGAGCCACTACGAAACCCGCCTTGCCGAGCTTGGTGTCACCCTGCCTGATGCCCCGGCCCCTGCCGCCAATTACGTGCCTTACGTGACAGTCGGCGATACCGTTTACGTGTCGGGTCAGATCTCGGCCAGCAATGGCGAGATGATCAAGGGCAAGCTGGGCGGTGATATGTCGGTGGAAGAAGGCGCTGCAGCGGCGAAAGCCTGCGCGATCTCGCTTCTGGCGCAGGTGAAAGCGGCCTGTGGCGGCGATCTTGACCAACTTGTGCGGGTGGTGAAGCTGACCGGCTTTGTCAATTCCACCGCAGATTTTGGCGATCAGCCCAAGGTGATCAACGGCGCGTCAGATTTCCTCGCCGAAGCGCTGGGCGATGCCGGGCAGCATGCACGCTCGGCTGTGTCGGCGGCATCCTTGCCGTTCGGCGTTGCGGTGGAAATCGAAGGGATTTTCCGGATCAAATGAGCACGTTGCCTGAGGCGTTTCTACGCCTGCCGATTGCCCACCGCGCCTATCACGATGTGACGGATGGACGCCCCGAAAACTCGCGCGCGGCGATTCGGGCCGCGATTGCGCGGGGTTACGGGATCGAGATTGACGTGCAGCTCAGCGCCGACGGGCAGGCGATGGTGTTTCACGACTATGTGCTCGACCGGCTGACCGGCAGGCCCGGTGCGGTGCGGCAGAAAACGGCGGCCGAGCTGGGGGCGATTACGCTTACCGGCGGCGATGAGGGCATCCCTACCTTGGGTGAGGTGCTGGAGCTGGTGGCCGGACAGGTGCCGCTGCTGATTGAAATCAAGGATCAGGATGGCGCGATGGGGCCGGATATCGGCCCGCTGGAAGAGGCTCTGGCCGAGGCGCTTCGGGGCTATCAGGGGCCGGTGGCGGTGATGAGCTTCAACCCTTACGCGATTGCGAAGATGGCCGAGCTGATGCCGGATGTGCCGCGGGGCCTCACCACCTGCGCCTTTGAACCCGCGCATTGGCCGCTTTTGCCGAAAGCCCGTGGTGTGGCACTCGCGCCGATCCCGGATTTCGACCGGGTTGGGGCCTGTTTCATCAGCCATGATGCGCGCGATCTTAGCAGCCCGCGCGTGGCCGAGCTGAAAGCGGCGGTCGTGCCGGTGCTGTGCTGGACCATCCGTTCGCCTGAAGAAGAGGCGAAGGCGCGTGAGGTGGCGGTGAATATCACCTTTGAAACCTATCCGGCGGCGCTGCCCGCTTGACCTTGTACCCTACGGGGGCTCCAATGCCCCCGTATGAGTGACGCGCAAATCGAAATCCGGCTCTTTGAGCGGCTGTCAGAAATTGGCGAGGCGGCGTGGGATGGCTGCGCCTGCCCCGAAGGCTCTTTGCGCCCCAATGATCCCTTCACCACCTATCGGTTTCTGCAGGCGCTGGAGGAAAGCGGCTCGGTTGGGCCGGGCACTGGCTGGGAGCCGCGTTATATCACCGCCGCCGACGAAGGCGGGATCTTTGCCGTCGCGCCGCTCTATCTGAAATTCCACAGCCAGGGCGAATATGTGTTCGATCACGCTTGGGCCGAGGCCTGGGAACGTGCGGGCGGGCGGTATTATCCCAAGCTGCAGATCGCGGTGCCGTTTACCCCCGCCACCGGGCGGCGGTTTCTGGTGAAACCGGGGCAGGAGGCCAAGGGCCGTGCCGCGCTGACCCAAGGCGCGGTGCAGGTGGCGGCGGAGGCGGGGCTATCCTCGGTCCACATCACCTTCTGCACCGAAGACGAGGCGGAAGCGGGCGCGGCGATGGGGCTGATCCATCGGCTGGGCAGCCAGTACCACTGGGAAAACGCGCGCTATGCGGATTTTGACGGGTTTCTGGCCTCGCTCTCGTCGCGCAAACGCAAGGCGATCCGGAAAGAGCGCGAGGGTGCGCAGGGCTTTGGCGGCGAGATCGTGCAGCTGACCGGGGCCGAGATCCGGCCCGAACATTGGAATGCATTCTGGCATTTCTATCAGGACACCGGCAGCCGCAAATGGGGCTCGCCCTATCTGACCCGGCGCTTTTTCGACATCGTCCATGAGACCATGGCGGAGGACGTGCTGCTGGTTCTGGCGCTGCGCGAGGGGCGGCCGATTGCGGGGGCGCTGAATTTCATCGGGGCCGATACGCTCTATGGCCGCTATTGGGGCCAGAGCGAACAGCATCCGTTTTTGCATTTCGAGCTGTGCTATTATCAGGCGATTGATTTCGCTATCGAAAAAGGGCTTTCCCGGGTCGAGGCCGGGGCGCAGGGCGAGCACAAGCTGGCGCGGGGTTATCTGCCGGTGGCCACCCATTCGCTGCACTGGATCGCCGATGAGGGATTTCGCCGCGCGGTGCAGGATTACGTGACCCATGAGGCCGAGGCGGTGGACGAGGATATCGAAATTCTCACCTCGATGGGGCCTTTTCGGCGTGGGTCGGATTGACGGCGGCGTGCGCTGCGACCACATTCAAGGAAGTGAATAGGAGAGACGCATGAGCTATACGATTGATCGCAGTTTTGAGGGTGCCACGTTGGAAGAGATCGAAGCCCGGGTGCGTGCCGCGCTGGGCGCGAACGGCTTTGGGGTGCTGACCGAGATTGACGTGCAGGCGACGATGAAGGCCAAGCTGGGTGAGGATATGCCGGGCTACAAGATCCTTGGCGCCTGCAATCCGAAAATGGCCTTTCAGGCGATCGGGCTGGAGCCGAAAGTGGGGTCGATGCTGCCCTGCAACGTGATCCTGCGCGGGGTCGATGGCGGGATCGAAGTGTCGGCGGTGGATCCGGTGGCCTCGATGGTCGGGATCGACAATGCCGGGCTGAGCGAAGTCGCGGGCAAGGTGCGCGAGATGATGACGGCGGTGATGGCCGCGATCTGATGCTTAGCAGGTGAGCTAAGTAAGAGTTTGCCCCGCGCCGATTTTAGGTCAGCGCGGGGCATTTCTATTGCACTCTTGCCGGGCGCCTTACGGCGCGGTTCGGGCGTCTTCGTTTCTGAACGCCGATCAGAGGGCGTCGCGCATGGCTTCGCCGCCGGAGATTTCGCAGCCGGCCCCGGTTTCGGGATGCCAGACCGTGATGACCCCGTCTTCCACCGCCATCGCATAGCGTTTGGAGCGGCCGTAGAGCCCGGCGGCGGGGGCTTCCATTTCCATGCCGATGGCCTTGGCAAAGCTGCCATCAGCATCGGACAGCATCGAAATCCCGGCCGCATTGGCGCCGGTGCTTTCGCCCCAGGCCTGCATCACGAAGGGATCGTTGCCGGCAAGGCAGATCACCTCGTCCACGCCTTTGGCTTTCAGATCAGCCATCACCCGGATGAAGCTGGGCACATGGGCGGTGTGGCAGGTGGGGGTATAGGCGCCGGGCAAGGCGAAGATCACCACTTTGCGCCCGGCCAGAAGGGCGGCCAGCTCCAGCTTCTCGACCCCATTTTCCCCCCGCCGCATCAGCGTGGCGTCGGGCAGGTGGTCACCTGTCGAAATAGTCATTGAATTTGCTCCTGTTCGCGTTGCCATAGTCGTAGAGCACATTTAGGGTGCCGCTCCAAGCAGCACAAAGGGGGGAGATCCGGATGAGCCATTTGGTTGTGATCGGCGCAGGGCAGGCGGCGGCCTCTCTGGTGGCAAAGGCGCGCAGCCTTGGTTTTGAAGGCGAAATCACCGTGATCGGTGAAGAAGCCGCGCCCCCCTATCAGCGCCCGCCACTGTCGAAAGCCTATCTGCTGGGCGAGATGGAGCTGGAACGGCTCTATCTGCGGGCGGAGAATTTCTACGCGGAAAACAACATCACGCTGCGTCTGGGCACGCGGGTTGAGGCGATTGACCGGGCGGAGAAGGTGCTGCGGCTCGATGGCGGCGACAGCCTGAGCTACGATATTCTGGCACTGACCACCGGCTCGGTGCCGAACCGTCTGCCCAATGCAATCGGCGGCGATCTGGATGGCGTTTACACCGTGCGCACGCTCGCCGATGTCGATGCGATGGCACCGGAATTCGCCGAAGGCAAAAGCGTGCTGATCGTCGGCGGCGGCTATATCGGGCTGGAAGCGGCGGCGGTGGCCTCGAAGAAGGGGCTGAAAGTCACGCTGGTGGAAGCGGCAGATCGCATCCTGCAGCGCGTGGCCTCGCCCGAAACCTCGGGCTATTTCCGCGAGCTGCATAAAAGCCATGGGGTTGACCTGCGCGAGGGCTGCGGGCTGGTGCGGCTGACCGGCGAGGGCCGGGTGAGCGGGGCCGAGCTGACCGATGGCACCAGCCTCGATGTGGATTTCGTTATTGTCGGCGTCGGCATCCGCCCCGGTGCCGGGCTGGCCGAACGGGCCGGGCTGGTGATCGACAATGGGATCGCGGTGGATGCGGAAGGCCGCACCTCCGATCCGTCGATCTGGGCGGCGGGCGATTGTGCGTCCTTCCCGCAAGATGGCGGGCGGGCCCGGCTGGAAAGCGTCGGCAATGCCATTGATATGGGCGAGCTGGTGGCGGCCAATATCATGGGCGCGGGCAAAAGCTACATTGCCAAGCCGTGGTTCTGGTCGGACCAATACGATGTGAAGCTGCAGATCGTCGGGCTGAATACTGGCTACGATCAGATCGTTACGCGGGGCGAGGGCGCCACGGTGAGCTTCTGGTATTACCGGGGCGATACGCTGCTGGCGCTCGATGCGATGAACGATCCGCGCGCCTATATGGTAGGCAAACGGCTGATTGAATCGGGCAAGAGCCCCGACAAGGCGGCCGTGGCCAATATGGAGATCGACCTCAAGGAGCTGTTGAAAGCGTGAGGATCATCGCCGGAACCTGGCGCGGACGGGCGCTGGCCAGCCTGGGCAAGGGCGATATGGGCGCGCATCTGCGCCCGACCACCGACCGGGTGCGCGAAAGCCTGTTTTCGATGCTGGCGGGCGGGCGCTTTGGCGATCCGATTGAAGGTGCGCGGGTGCTTGATCTCTTCGCGGGCACCGGCGCGCTGGGGCTGGAGGCGCTGTCGCGCGGGGCCGAGACGGCGCTGTTTGTCGATGACGGGCGGGTGGCGCAGCGGCTGATCCGCGAGAATATCACCAAATGCGGGGCGGCGGCGGTGCTGGCGGCGCGTGACGCGACCCGGTTGGGGCCCAACCCAGACGCGCCCTATACGCTCATTTTCCTCGATCCGCCCTATGGCAAGGCGCTGGGGGAAAAGGCGCTGGCCGCCGCGCTGGCCGGGGGCTGGATTGCCAAAGAGGCGCTGGTGGTCTGGGAAGAAAGTGCGGCGGTGATCCCGCCCGAGGGGCTGAGCCTGCTGGATGAGCGGCGCTATGGCGACACCACGATCCGCATTCTGGAGGCGACATGAGACCCGCAGCGGTGCTTTTCGATTGCGACGGGGTGCTGGTCGATAGCGAGCGCCTGACCAATGCGATGATCCGCGACGATCTGGCGGCGGCGGGGCTGGAGATGACGCTGGACGAGGTGATGAACGCCTTTGTCGGCGGCACCATGGCGGGCGTTGCGGACGAAGCGCGTGGCATGGGGGCCGATCTGCCCGAGGACTGGGTGGCGCAGTTTTACAAGCGGCTCTATGCGCGGCTGGCTGAAGGCACGCCGTTGATTGCGGGGATCGAAGCCGTGCTCGACCGGCTCGATGCGGCAGGGATTGTCTATGGGGTCGGCTCCAACGGCTCGACCGAAAAGATGCAGACCACGCTGGGCCAGCATCCGGGCATCTGGACCCGGGTGAAGGATCATCTTTATTCCGGACAGGAGCTGGGTTGTGCAAAGCCCGATCCGGGGCTTTATCTTCATGTGGCACGGGCGCTTGGCGCAGCACCCAAAGCCTGCGTTGTGGTGGAAGACAGCGTGAACGGCTGCCGCGCTGGGGTTGCTGCGGGCATTCGCACGCTGGGCTATGCGGCCCATGGCGAGGATGCCACGCTGGCCGCGACCGGGGCCGAAGTGTTTTCCGATATGGCGCGGCTTCCCGCTCTTCTGGGGCTTTAGCCCCTTCAGCCCCAGGTCGGGTAGAATTTTCCGGCCGGGCTGAGGGTGAAGATCTCGGCCCCCTCGGCGGTGATGCCGATGGAATGCTCGAACTGCGCCGAGAGCGATTTGTCTTTGGTGATCGCGGTCCAATCATCGGCCAGCACCTTGGTGTCGGAGCGGCCAAGATTGACCATCGGTTCGATGGTGAAGAACATGCCTTCTTCCAGCACCGGGCCGGTGCCGGGGCGGCCGTAATGCAGCACGTTGGGCGGCGCGTGGAAGACGCGGCCCAGCCCGTGACCGCAGAAATCGCGCACCACGCTCATCCGGTTGGATTCCACATAGCTTTGAATGGCATGGCCGATATCGCCAAAGGTATTGCCGGGCTTGGCGGCGGCGATGCCGCGCATCAGCGCCTCGTGGGTGATGGAGATCAGCTTGTCGGCGAAGGGCTTGATTTCGCCCACTTTATACATGCGTGAGGTGTCGCCATACCAGCCATCGACGATCACCGTCACGTCGATGTTCAGAATATCGCCATCGATCAGCTCGTCATGCTGACGGGTGCCTTTTTCGTTTTTGCCCTTGGGAATTTTCGATCCGGGAATGCCGTGGCAAACCACGTGGTTGATCGAAATGCAGGTGGCGTGACGATAGCCCTTGTAGCCGATGGTGGCCGAGACCGCGCCCGCTTCGTTGACCATATCCTCGACCAGCTTGTCGAGTTCGCCGGTGGTGACGCCGGGTTTCACATGCGGGATGATCCGGTCAAGGATCTCGGCGGCCAGTTTCCCTGCTTTGCGCATCCCCTCGAAATCCGCGTCTTCATAGATGCGAATACCGTCTTTTGTGATGCGTCCGCGCGTGTCCACTGGGCTCTCCTTCATGCTTGCGGACCCTAAATAGGGGAGAATTTCGCGAAGGACCAGTGGGGGGCGGGTCAGATTTCTGGCGGGGTAAAGGGCAGGGCCGGACCGAGGGTGATGCCATCGGGCGAAATCGCGGTGCCATGGGCGATGACCTCGACACCTGCCGCAAGGGCTGCGCTCAGGGCGCGGGCATAGGCGGGGTCGATATCGGCGGCAACCTGCACCGCGCTTGCATCGGTGCGCTGGACCAGAAACAGCACCGCCGCGCGGTGGCCTTCGCGCACCATCGCCGCCAGCTCGTCCATATGCCGCGCGCCGCGGGCGGTGACGGTGTCGGGAAATTCGGCAAGGCCTGGGCTCCGGCAGAGCGTGACCGATTTCACCTCGACATAGCAATCGGGCAGGCCTGCGCCGGAGAGCAGGAAATCCACCCGGCTCTTCTCGCCATAGGGCACTTCGGCGCGCAGATCTGGATAATGTGCAAGAGCAGGCACGTCGCGGGCTTGCAGCGCGGCTTTCAGCATCCGGTTGGGCAGGGCGGTATCGACGCCGGTGAAGTGGCCGTTGCCATGCTCGACCAGCCGCCAGCCGTAATCGAGCTTTTTCTTCGGGTCGTCATTGGGTTCGAGCCAGATCCGCAGCCCCGGTTCCGCCAGCCCGGTCATCGCGCCGGGATTGGCGCAATGGGCCACGATCTCGCGCCCGTCCTCCAGCCGACAATCGGCCAGAAAGCGTTTGTAGCGGCGGGTCAGGGTGGCGGGAACAAGGGGCGTGGGAAACTGCATGGCGCGACCATGCGGGGGGCTGGGGCGAATGTCCAGATCAGCGACCAAAGCGCGCGTTGTCGATATTCGGGAGTTCCGGGGGCGGCAAATTTCGACTAGTCTCGACCCACAACGAAGAGGGAAGATCATGCAAAACCCCAGCGCCGCCATGCTTGTGATCGGAGACGAGATTCTTTCGGGCCGGACCCGCGACAGCAACATGTTTCACCTTGCCGGACAGCTCGCCGCCCATGGGGTGGATCTGAAAGAGGTGCGGGTGGTGCCGGATGAAACGCCGGCGATTGTGGCGGCGGTGCGGGCGCTGTCGAAGGCCTATGATCATGTGTTCACCTCGGGCGGAATCGGCCCGACCCATGACGATATTACCGCCGATGCGGTGGCCGAGGCCTTTGGTGTGGCGATTGACGTGCGCGACGACGCCAAGGCGCTGCTTTTGAGCTTTTTCGCGGCGCGTGGCGCCGCCCCGACCGAAGCGCGGATGCGCATGGCGCGCATTCCCGAGGGGGCGACGCTGATCGAGAACCCGATCTCGGTGGCGCCGGGCTTTACCCTTTGCAATGTGCATGTGATGGCGGGGGTGCCGAAGATTTTCGAGGCGATGCTTGCCAATGCGCTGACCAAGATCGCTGGTGGTCAGCCGCTGCTGAGCCAGACCTTCCGGGTTGAGCGGCCCGAGGGCGATATTGCCACCCCGCTGGCCGAATTGGCCGCCCGCCACCCGGAGCTGTCGATCGGGTCTTACCCGTTCCATCAGGATGGGGTATTCGGCTCCAATATCGTTGTGCGCGGGCGCGACGGCGCCGAAGTCAGCGCGGCAATGGTCGAGCTTGGCCAACTGTTTCCGGAGGCACTTGCATGACCAAACCGATCCATCTTCCTGATGCCGAGACCCTGATGCAGGTCTGCGAGGCCACCTGGCCCCCGGCCAAGACCCAGCGCCTTGGCGCCTGGACGATCCGCGAAGGCAAGGGCGGCGGCAAGCGGGTGTCGGCGGCCACCGAAGACTGGCCGGTGACCGATGCCGATCTGCCCACTGCTGAGAATGCCATGCGCGGTCTGGGGCAAAATCCGCTGTTTCAGATCCGCGCGGGCGAAGAGCGGCTGGATGCGCTGTTGGAAACCCATGGCTACCGAGTGATAGACCCGGTCAATATCTGGGCCGCACCGGTGGCTTCGATGATCGCCGAAGAGCCGCCGCGCGCCGCGACCTACAGCATGTGGCCGCCGCTGGAACTGCTGCGCGAGATCTGGGCGGAAGGCGGGATCGGCGCCGACCGGCTGGCGGTGATGGAGCGCGCCAATTGCGCGAAAACCGCAGTGCTGGCGCGGCTGGGCGATTACCCGGCGGGGGTGGCCTATGTGGGCCTGTCCGAGGGGATTGCGATGGTGCATGCGCTGCATGTGCAGGAACGCCATCGCCGTCAGGGCGTGGCGCGGGTGCTGCTGCGCGCCGCCGCACATTGGGCACATGAGGAAGGGGCCGAGGTGATTTCGCTCATCGTCACCCAGGGCAACCATGCGGCAAATCCGCTCTATGCGTCGTTGGGGATGAACCTGATTGGCCATTATCATTACAGAATCCTGCCCTGAGGCGGCTGACAACGGCCGAAAAACAGGGTTGTCACGCACAAGACTTTCCCAAATGATACATCTGCGCTAGAGCGGAAACGTTGTCATGAGTTGCGCGCCACCAACGAAACAAGATCAAAATCAGAGCAGATGACCAGAGCCTTCCCCCTTCTCATAGGCATGGCACTCTTCGTAGTGCCAGCGGCCGGGTGGTCTCTTGCGCTCGATCTGCCGGCAGGTGCCGAGCTTCGCAAGCAATTGGTGGAACCGGCGGGCAGCTATGCGATGCCGACTGGTCCCTGGACCGAGGCCACCGGCGTGGCGTCGGAGCGGATTTCCGGCAGCATCACCCGACAGGCCTGGCGGATTGGCGGCACCGGATTGACGGCGGCGCAAATCTATTTGGCGCTGCGCAAGCAAATTGCCGATGAGGGCTACACAATCCGCTACGAATGCGACGCGAAAAGCTGCGGCGGTTTTGATTTTCGCTATGGCACCGATGTGATCGGCGAGCCGGAAATGCATGTCGATTTGGGCGATTACCAGTTTATGTCGGCGGTAAAGCCCGGCAGCGATTCCGATGCGGTCAGCCTTTTGGTGTCGCGCTCGCCCTCGGCAGGCTTTGTGCAGCTGATCGAAGTGGGCGCGATGGCGGCGGTGCCGGTGGAGCCGGTGACCTCGACCAGCGCGCAGCCGGGCAGTGCCATGCCAGCAGCCCTGACCGGCGAGATCGGTCCGGTGCTGGAACAGGTCGGGCGCTATGTGCTGGGCGATCTGGTGTTCGAGACCGGCTCGGCCGATCTGGGGCCGGGCGATTTCAGCTCGCTGGCGGCTTTGGCTGATTATCTCAAAACGCATCCCGAAAAGCGCGTGGCGCTGATTGGCCATACCGATGCCGAAGGCTCGCTGGCGGGCAACATGTCGCTGTCGAAGCGCCGGGCGCAATCGGTGATGGCGCGGCTGGTCGACAGTTTCGGCGTGGCCTCGGAG
Organism: Paracoccaceae bacterium; assembly: GCA_050288685.1. Lineage (GTDB taxonomy): Bacteria > Pseudomonadota > Alphaproteobacteria > Rhodobacterales > Rhodobacteraceae > Sinisalibacter. The sequence continues at coordinate 547,529 of JBNKEH010000009.1, forward strand.
CAGCTCGAAGCCAGTGGCGTGGGCTATCTGTCGCCGCTGGCCTCGAACCAGACCGAGGAAGGCCGGATGAAGAACCGCCGGGTTGAGGCCATTCTGGTTTCGACCAACTGACGATCTGTCCGCCCCGTCTTTTCCAAAGAAAAAAGCGCCGTTATGGCGAACCACACGGCGCTTTGTCGGAGCTGACCTATTCGGGGCCGGGGCTTACCAGATGTCGGGGCCCTTGTCGGCGAAGGTATTCACCAGGAAATCGATGAAGGCGCGCACTTTCGGCTGGGTAAAGCGGCCCGGCGGATAGACGGCGTAGATCCCCTGCACATCGCGCGGCAGTTCGGGGATCGCATCCTCGACCAGACCTTTGGACATCGCGTCGGCATAGAGGAAGCTGGGCAGATAGGCGATGCCCAGCCCGGCAATGGCGGCGTTGAGCAGCGATTGCCCGTCATTCACCGAGAGCCAGCCCGCGGTGCGCACCTGACGCACTTCGCCGGAAGAGGCCGGGATTTTCCAGACATTGCCAGAGGCCTGGCTGGAATAATGCAGAAGCTTGTGATCGTTCAGATCGTCGATCCGCATCGGGCGGCCGTATTTCTGGAAATACGAGGGGCTGCCGACCATGCGATGCGTGGTTTCGGTGATCTTGCGGGCGCGCAGGGTGCTGTCTTCCAGCTCGCCCACACGAATGGCCATATCGAAGCCTTCCGAGATCAGTTCGACATAGCGATTGTTCAGAACCATGTTGACGGTGATATCGGGGAATTCCGACAGGAACTCGCCCAGCACCGGCGACAGGTGATTGACGCCGAAATCGGTGACCACCGACAGGCGCAGCAGGCCCGAAGGTGCCGATTGCATCGAGGTGACCAGCGCATCGGCCTCGCCCGCATCGTTCAGCACCCGCCGGGCGCGATCGTAATAGGCCAGACCAATCTCGGTGGGACTGACCCGCCGCGTGGTCCGATTGAGCAGCCGCGCGCCAAGACGGGCTTCGAGCGCCGACACATGCTTGGAAACGGCGGATTTGGAAATCCCCATTTTCCGCGCCGCATCCGTAAAGCCGCCCTGGTCTACAACCGTGGCAAAGGCTTCCATTTCGGTCAGTCGGTCCATCGTAATTCTTTCTACAGTCGTCGCCCCAATGGAAAATTGTATCCTGCCTAAATCGGGCAAGACTGTGGAGCGAAGCGGACGATTACGCGGTTTTTGCGGGAATTGGTTATGGTGAGGAAACGGGCGCGCGTCCGTTATATGAAGAATTCATTGAATCGGCGCTGCCCCTCGGGGCTGAAATGCAGGGCGCGCGAGTTTTGGTCTCGTTTCACCCAACCCTGCGCTTCGAATGTTGCAAGCAGCTCCCGCCCAAGGCGGCCAGCAAGGTGGCTCTGGCGCTCCGACCAGTCCAGGCAGGTTCGGCAGAGGGGCGCCCGACCTTGCGCAAATACTGATGGGGCGAGCCCAAGCCCTACCACAAATGCTTCGCCCGTTGGGGTTAGTGTCACGTCTTCGACCCCAAGCGCGAGAAGGCCACGACGCACCATCGATTGGAACATCTGCACGCCAAGCTCGCCCGCGAGGTGATTGTAGCACACGCGCGCATGGCGCAATTCGGCATCCTTCGGGCCGGGACGGGTGCGCAACTGGCCAGTGCCGCGCGCCAGCCCCATCAGCGCTTCAAGCGCCTGCGCCACGTCATCGCTGGCCAGTTCGAAAAACTTGTGCCGCCCCTGTTTGCGTGCCTGTAGCAACCCGCCCTCGGCCAGGCGCGCCAGATGCGACGAGGCGGTTTGCGGCATCACGCCCGCCTCATCCGCCAGTTCGCGGGCCGTCAGCGCCTTGCCCGACATCAGCGCGGTGAGCATGTTTGCCCGCGCAGGATCGCCGATCAGGGCGGCGATAGTTGCAATATCCGGTCCTTCTTTCATAGTTCGATCCTAAGCGAAGCATGAATGCAGGTCCATGCGCTATGCCCGGCTGGTAATCAGAGGAGAAACCATGCTGACCTGCATCATCCGTTACCAGATCGATCCGACAAAGAAGGCGCAGTTCGAACAATATGCGCGCAACTGGGGCGAGGCGATTCCGCGTTGTGGAGCCGACCTCGTGGGCTATTTCGCCCCGCATGAGGGCTCATCGACGCTGGCTTACGGGATCTATCATGTCGAAAGCCTGGCGGAATACGAAGCCTATCGTGCTCGGTTGTCAGCCGATCCGCTTGGGCGTGAAAATTACGACTTTGCCCAACGCGAAAAGTTCCTGCTGCGCGAAGATCGGACTTTTCTCAAGCTCGTCTCGGCACCACATGGGGGGCGGGGATGATTGCGGTCATTTTCGAAGTGACCCCCACCGAAGGGGAACAGGCGCGCTATCTCGACATTGCCGCCGGGTTGAAACCGCTGCTCGAAGAGGTCGATGGCTTCATTTCGGTGGAGCGGTTCGAAAGCCTGACCACGCCGGGCAAGGTCCTGTCGCTGTCGTTCTTTCGTGATGAGGCCGCAGTGGCCGCATGGCGCGCGCAATCGGAGCATCGCGGGGCGCAGGCGCGTGGGCGGTCCGGCCTCTTTGCCGATTATCGCCTGCGCGTGGCCGAAGTGGTCCGGGACTATGGGCTGACCGATCGTGACGAGGCCCAAAATCGGTAAGCGTCTTATGGAGCGTGGGTAGGTTCAGGCGCTGATGCTTTGCAACAGCAGCGCCTGATTTCATCTGTCTTCATGGCCGCCAGCCACCCGGTTCAGCAAGTGATGCCCACAGCGCGCCCTTCATAGCGCCGATCCGAAAGCTGGCGCACAAGAAAGGCGGCCACATCGGCGCGGGCGATCTTGAGCAGCAGGTTGCGCGCGTCCGGCGCGACGTCTTCTTTGTAGTTCATGCACAGGGCCTTGTCGGTAAAGGCGCCGGGGCGAACGATGGTCCAATCGAGCCCGCTCACCTCGACAAGGCGTTCCTGCAGCTCATGATCGAGGAAGACGGGCTTCAGCAGCGCGCCGAACATGATGCGCTTCCAGAAAAAGTTGAGGTTGTCCCAGCTCTCTCGCGCGCCGAGGGTCGATTGGCAGATCAGCCGACGTACCCCATGCTTCTGCATGCCGCGGATCACATTGGCCGTGCCTTGCGAGCGGATCAGGCTTTTGCGCGACAGGCCCGACCCCAGCGTGACAACCACGGCATCGTGACCCTGGATGGCACGGGCAACTGGGGCAGCCTGCATTGCGTCGCCCGCGATACGCGTGAGGCGATCGTGCTTCAGGGTGAGCGTGTCGGGGGAGCGGGCGAATGCCGTTACGTGATGTCCGGCGTCAAGCAGGCGTTCGACGGTGAGCTTTCCGATCGTACCGGTTGAGCCAAAAACAATAACCTTCATGATCTCTTCCTTTCTATCTGTTTGCAGACTTTACACTGTGTAAAGTTGACATCGCGACAAATGGCGCTAACTTTACATCATGTCAAGCGCAAAAAACCCCACCCGTGACCGAATCCTCGATACCGCCCTCCAGCTGCTTGAGAGCGGCACCGGAAGTGCCGTGCGCATGACCGACATTGCCAAGGCCGCCGGGCTCAGCCGCCAGGCGGTCTACCTGCACTTCCCCACACGCGCCGAGCTTCTGGTGGCTGCGGTGCGCCGGGTTGACGAGTTGAATGATGTCGAGGTCTTGCTGATCCCAAGCCGAAGCGCTGCTACGGGGCGCGCGCGGCTGGGCCTCTGGATAGAGCTCTGGGGCAACTACATCCCTGTGATATACGGCGTCGGAAAAGCTCTGACGGCGATGAGGGAAACGGATGCCGAGGCCCGCGCCGCCTGGGATGACCGGATGCGGGCGGTGCGTCACGGCTGCGCCGCGGTGATTGCCGATCTCGCCCGCGATGGTGACCTCGCGGACGGCTTCACTCAGGACGAGGCAACCGATCTACTCTGGACGCTGCTTTCAATGCGCGGCTGGGAGCAGTTCCGCCTCGTTTGTGGCTGGACGCAGGCGCGCTATGTCGAGGCGATGAAAACCGCAGCCGCGCGGATTTTGATCGAAACCTAAAGCCCCGCCGCCAGCCGTACGCCCTGATCTATGGCGCGCTTGGCGTCGAGTTCGGCGGCCAGATCTGCGCCGCCGATCACATGGGCGGCGATGCCTTTGGCGGCGAGCGCGTCGGCCAGGCGGCGGTCGCTCAGCTGGCCGGCGCAGAGCACCACGGTATCGGCTTCGATCAGGCGCGGGTCGTCATGGGCTTCGCCGGTCGAGACATGGAGCCCGTCTGTGCCGATGCGCTCGTAATTCACCCCGCTGACCATGGCGACCTGCTTCATCTTCAGGCTGGCGCGGTGGATCCAGCCGGTGGTTTTGCCAAGGCCGCGACCCAGCGATTGCGCCTTGCGTTGCAACAGGGTCACCTGCCGCGCGCTCGGGGCGGGGTGCGGCTGGCCCAGCCCGCCGCGCAGGGCTTCGGTATCGCCCACGCCCCATTCCTCCTGCCAGAGCGCGAGGTTTTCGGTGGGGCTTTCGCCCTGATGGGTGAGGTATTCGGCCACGTCGAAGCCGATGCCGCCCGCGCCGATGATCGCCACGCGGCGGCCCACGTCCGCGCCGGTCAGCACGTCGATATAAGAGAGCACCTGCGCGCCCGGCTCGGTGGGAATGGCCGGATCGCGCGGGGTGACGCCGGTGGCGATGATCACCTCGTCAAACCCGGCAAGGTCGTCGGGGGTGGCTTCAGTGCTCAGCCGGGTTTCGATGCCGGTCTTGGCGACCATGACTTCGAACCAGCGGATGAGGCCTTTGAATTCTTCCTTGCCCGGCACGGCGGCGGCGTAGTGGAGCTGCCCGCCCAGACGCGGGGCTTTGTCGAACAGCACCACCTGATGGCCGCGTTCGGCGGCGGTGATGGCGGCTGAGAGCCCGGCGGGGCCAGCGCCGACCACGGCGATGCGTTTCGGCGTTTCGGCCGGTGTCAGCGCGATTTCGGTTTCATGGCAGGCGCGCGGGTTGACCAGGCACGAGCTGATTTTACCCGAGAAGGTGTGGTCAAGGCAGGCCTGATTGCAGGCGATGCAGGGGGCAATTTCATCGGCCCGGCCTGCGGCAGCTTTGGCGACGAAATCGGGATCGGCGAGGAACGGTCGCGCCATCGAGACCATATCGGCCGCCCCTCCTGCCAGAACCTCTTCGGCCACGTCGGGGCTGTTGATCCGGTTCGAGGTGATCAGCGGGATGCCGACTTTGCCCATCAGCTTTTTCGTCACCCAGGTGAAGCCCGCGCGCGGCACGGAAGTGGCGATGGTGGGCACCCGCGCCTCGTGCCAGCCGATGCCGGTATTGATGATGGTGGCGCCCGCTTTCTCGATCTCGGCGGCGAGCTGGGCGACTTCTTCGAAGCTCGACCCGTCGGGCACGAGGTCGATCATCGACAGGCGATAGATCAGGATGAAATCCGGCCCCACCGCCGCGCGCACCCGTTTCACCACCTCGATGGCCAGCCGCATGCGGTTTTCATACGATCCGCCCCAGCGATCGGTGCGCCTGTTGGTGTGGGTCACAAGGAACTGGTTAATGAAATAGCCTTCGGAGCCCATCACCTCGACCCCGTCATAGCCTGCCTCGCGGGCGAGCTTGGCGGCATGGGCGAAATCGGCGATTTGTTTCTCGATCCCTGCCTCGTCGAGCTCACGCGGGGGGAAGGGGGAAATCGGCGATTTCACCGCCGAGGCCGAGACGCAATCCTTGCCATAAGCGTAGCGGCCCGCATGGAGGATCTGCATGGCGATCTTGCCGCCTTCCGCATGGACCCGGTCGGTGACGATCTTGTGGTTGGCCACATCTTCAGGCCCGTACATGCCGGTGGCGCCGGGGGCGACGGCCCCCTCCACATTCGGAGCCACGCCGCCGGTGACGATCAGCCCGGCCCCGCCGCGCGCCCGCGCCGCGTAATATTCCGCCACCCGGTGCCAATCGCCGCGCTCTTCCAGCCCGGTATGCATCGAGCCCATGAGGACGCGATTTTTCAGGGTGGTGAAGCCCAGATCGAGCGGGGCAAGCAGATGCGGATAAGCGGCCATGTGATCCTCCCAGATGGTGCGGGGAGAATAGAGGGGGCGTTGGGTTTGTCACCCGGAACGCGGCGTCAGGCCTGCTTGACCTTTGCACGCGCCCCGGCGAGCCTGTGGGCAAGGAGGGCCGGAATGCCGGGATTTCTGCACAACCTCTTTCTGCCGCTATGGACTCCGCGCCGGGGGCTTGAACGGCTGCTGCGCGATCCGGCGGGCCCTGCTCATGCCGGGCTGGCGCTGCTGATGCTCGGGCTGGCCTACAGCCTGACGCTGGCCGTCGGCTATTTGCGCGGCTTTGGTGCTGTGACCCCGCCTTTCGTCGCGATCCCGGCGGAAAGCTATTACGCTTGGGAGGCGGTTTTTGCTCCGGCGGTATTCTTTGTCGTTGCGGTTCTGTTTGCCGGAACCGCCCGGCTGATCTGCCGCGCCTTTGGGGGCACGGGCCGGTTCGAGCCGCTGTTTGCCCTTACCGGCATCGCGCTGACCCTGCCGATGGCGCTGACCATGTGGCTGCCGGAAACGGTTCTGATCGTGCTGTTTCCTGCGGCGCGGGCCAGCGCGATGGGCGGCTTTGCCGTGCTGCCGATCTGGCTGGATACTTCCCGGCAGGTGGTCGGGATCGTCTGGCCGCTGGCCATCATCGCCATGGGGCTGAAGCGCAGCGAGGGCTGCGGCTGGGGCCTTGCCGTTTCAGCGACGATCCTGGCCTTTCTGCCGGGGGCGGCGCTGATCGCTCTACTGATCCGCTAGGCCCCTTACATCGTCTCGACGCAGTGCCGCCGGAAGGCGCGTTTCAGCATGTCGAGTTCGGCGCGCAGGAGTTCCATTTCGGCGCGGAAGTCTTCGTCCATCGGCTGGCCGGTGACGACGGTGAAGCTCGACAGGGTTTCGCCGCTGGTCTTGTCGGTGATCAGGAAGGTTTGCACCCCTTCCGACAGAAGCTCGGCGGGAATGGGCACCTGCAGCAGAAACTGCCCCGGCTCATGCGGGTCTTCGCGCAGAAGAACGCCGTCGAGCGGCTGGGCCAGATGGGTCACCTCGATCTCGGGCACGGCTTCGGCGCCGGTCAGCACGCCTTCCCAGATCCCGGCCTGAATGCGTGTTTTGGTCAGTTGCAGCTCGGCCATTCTGCTCTCCTCGGGTTACAGCGCGGCGCGCGGGCGGCGGCTGAAGGTGATGTCGCGCAGGATGATCTGATTCATCTCGGGCCTCTCGAAAATCAGATCGACCCAGGCGCTATCCACCCGTTTTTCGTTGAGTTTGGTATAGGCGAGGTCGAATTCGACCATTACCTCGTCTGCCCCCAGCGGCAGTTCGCGCACGATCTGTTCGGTATTGGGGCCGTGGCGCACATTGAGGCGCACGAAAATCTCCAGCGGCTTTTCGGTTTCCACCACGGTGGTGACGCGGATCACATGCCGCCGTTCCAGCCCGCGCACCGCCTCGTCAGGCATCTGCACCGCCAGCGACAGGAACGAGCCGTCGAATTTGAACACGTCCATCCTGAGGCCGAAGGGGGCCAGATCGCTTTCGCGGCTGTTGCGGATCTGGCGCACGGTCAGCTCGGAAATCCGGCAATCGTGAAACAGCGTGGCTTCGTCGCCAAAACGGGCCTTGGTTTCCGCCGCCGCCTTGCCGGGCGGAAAGATCGGGCCTCGCCAAAGCTGCGGGCGCCAGGCCCAATCCACATGCAGGGGTTTTTGAAAAGCGTTCGAGCCGATCAGCGGCAGGGTCAGCCGGGAATCGGCTACGAACAGCACCCGGTCCAGCGCTTGACGCAGTTGCAGCGCACTGGCCCGGATATGGCGCAGCTCTGGCAGCTGGATGGTGACCGCCTTTTGCGCAACAGCCTCCCAGCGGCGCACGACACGGCGATGCAGGATGCGGCTGAGGGGACCTGAGGCGCGTTTTGACATGGTCAGGGAATCAATCTCGCAAATGGACTGTTTCCATACTTAGTCCAAAACGTTTCAATTCCGCAAATAGTTGAAAATCGAAGCCAATATTCCGCCATCCTGCGCCATACGGGCGGTTTCATCGCCGCCATTGGCAGCGCGCAGGCTGGTCAGGAAGTTTTGCAACAGGGCTTGGCCATCTTTGGCCGACAGGGCTGAGGGGCGAAAGCCGCCAGCGGTGACGGTGACAAGGTAATTGCCCTGGGCATAGACACCGCGCCAGTAGTCCGGCGCCATCTCGGCGGGCGGGGTTTGTTCCTGCGCCTGCACCAGCAAAAGCCCGGGCTCACGGCCCAGATCGAGCACGGTCACCGGACCGGCGCCACCGGGGCGCACCAGCGCGGCCTGACCTGCCTCGGTTGAGAAAAACGCGGTCATCCGGTCGAGTTCGGCCTCGCCCAGCGGGGCGCGGGCGGGCAGGATCGACGCGGTGAGGATAGCGGGGCGATGCGGGCGGGGATCCCAGAAATTGCCAGACAGCGCCGCACAGCTGGCCAGCATCACAAAGGCGCCTTCGGCGGTGTCGCGGGTGGCGCTTTCATCCACACAGAAGCCCTGCGGGCCGGTGACGGTGAAGCCCTGACCAAGCACCTGCACCGAAGCAGGCGCGGGTTCGCGCTGTGGTCCGAAACCAAGCCCGGCCAAGGCCGAACATCCTGCAAGCGTTAGCCCGGCCAGAGCCAGGGCTGTTCTGCGCCAAAAATGCTGCGCCACGTCTCCCCCCCTCGTTGGTCCGTGGTATAAAAACCTCTAGGCGACAGACCCGCGCGGCGCAAGCTGGACGGGGCACAAGGCGCTGGTTATCTGGTCGCACCCGGCAAGGGGCCAGGTAAGAGGCCCGGAAAAAGGCAGGAGAGCAGCATGATCGACGTGCCATACTGGCAACCGGCCGAAGCGCGCCCGCAGATCTGGCGCACCGTTCTGGGCTTCGTGCTGGTCATGGCCTTCTGGTTTGCTGCCACCAATGCCGTGGTGATCGGGGCGAGCCGGTGGTTCGATCTGCCGATCTGGGAGATCGTGCAGGGCGAAAGCTTTGTGGCGACGGGGATCGTGTTTTCCACCTTTGCCGCCTTTCACCTCGGGCTGGCGCTGATGCTGCCGGTGCTGCACCGGCGCAGCTATTTTAGCCTGTTCGGCCCGATGCGGCGGCTGGACTGGCGGCATTTCTTTCGGGGCGTGCTGGCAGTGCTGGCGATCTTTGCGCTGCTCTCGGCGCTGACGGTGCTGGAGCCGCTGTTTCTGCCTCGTGGCAGCAATCCGCCGGTGGTTGAGGCGCTGCCGGTTGAGCGCTGGGCGCTGGGGCTGGGGCCTGCGCTTGGCTTCATCTTCGTGCAGAGCCTTGGCGAAGAGCTGGTGTTTCGCGGCTATCTGCTGCAGCAATTACGCGCGCGCTTTCGCTCGCCGCTGATCTGGGGCGTGCTGCCCGCGCTGATCTTTGGCGGCCTGCATTTCAGCCCCGATACCTATGGCATGGTGAATGCGCTGGTTTATGTGCTGAACGCTGCCGTTGCGGGCACGCTGGCGGCCTTCATCACCCTGCGCACCGGCAATCTGGGCGCTTCGGCGGGGCTGCATTTCGGCAATAACATCACGATGGTTCTGGTCGGCGCCACCGGAAGCCCATCGGGGTTTTCGCTGTTTCTGACTGAAATGGACCCGCAAAGCTTCTATACGGCCTATTCGATATTGACCCAGAGTGCGGTGCTGATCATTGGCTTTTTGATCTGGTGGCGTTGGATGGCGCAACATCGCCGGATTGCAAATGACGCAGGTGCAGCTTAGTTAGGGCTGAACAAACGGGGAGCCCCATGAACTGGATTTCCAACTACGTCCGGCCCAAGATCAACTCTCTGTTCTCGCGCCGCGAAGTGCCCGAGAACCTGTGGATCAAGTGCCCCGAATGCGGGCAGATGCTGTTTCACCGCGAGCTGGAGGATAACCTCCGGGTCTGCACCAATTGCGATCACCACATGGCGATCACACCGCGCGACCGGTTTCACGCCCTGTTCGATGGCGGGATCTTCTCGGAAGTCGAGGTGCCGCTGCCGATCGAGGACCCGCTGAAGTTCCGTGACCAGAAGCGCTATCCGGAGCGGATGAAGACCGCGCAGAAGGCGACCGGCGAGAAAGAAGCGATTCTGGTGGCCGAGGGCGAAATGGGCCGCACCCCGATCGTGGCCGCCGCGCAGGACTTTTCGTTCATGGGCGGCTCGATGGGCATGTATGTCGGCAACGCGATCATCGCCGCGGCTGAACGTGCGGTGAAGCTGAAACGCCCGCTGGTGCTGTTTTCGGCCGCCGGGGGCGCGCGGATGCAGGAAGGCATTCTGAGCCTGATGCAGATGCCGCGCACCACTGTGGCGGTGGATATGGTGAAAGAGGCGGGGCTGCCCTACATCGTCGTGCTGACCCACCCGACCACCGGCGGGGTGACGGCCTCCTATGCGATGCTGGGCGATGTGCATATCGCTGAACCCAACGCGCTGATCTGCTTTGCGGGCCCCCGCGTGATCGAACAGACGATCCGCGAAAAGCTGCCGGAAGGCTTCCAGCGCGCCGAATATCTGCTCGATCACGGGATGCTGGACCGGGTGACCCACCGCAAGGCGATCAAGGCCGAGCTGGTGACGATCATCCGGATGCTGATGGGGCTGGGCCCGGCGGTGCAGGGCGATCTGCCCGCGCCCGACGCCATTCCCGCTGCGGAAGGCGACGCCAAGTGAGCACACCCGGTTCGGATGTCATCCTTGAGAGGATGATGGCGCTGCACCCGAAGGTGATCGACCTGACGCTTGATCGCGTCTGGCGGCTTCTTGAGGCGCTGGACCACCCCGAGCGGCGCCTGCCACCGGTGATCCATGTTGCGGGCACCAATGGCAAAGGCTCGACCCAGGCGATGATCCGCGCCGGGCTTGAGGCGGCTGGCAAGCGGGTACACGCCTATACCTCGCCGCATCTGGCGCGCTTTCACGAGCGCATCCGGGTGGCGGGCGAGCTGATCAGCGAAGATTATCTGACCGAGGTGCTGGATCGGTGCTACGCGGCCAATGGCGGCGAAAGCATCACCTATTTCGAGATCACCACGGTTGCCGCGATTCTGGCCTTTGCCGAAACCCCGGCGGATTACACGTTGTTGGAAGTCGGGCTTGGCGGGCGGCTGGATGCGACCAATGTGGTGGACCCGGCGCTATCGGTGATCACCCCGATTTCCATCGACCACACCCAGTATCTGGGCGAGACGCTGGCTGCGATTGCGGGCGAGAAGGCCGGGATCATCAAGCGCGGCGTGCCGGTTGTGGTGGGGCCGCAGCCCGACGAGGCGCTTGAGGTGATCGAGGCACGGGCGGCACGGCTGGGCGCTCCGGTGATCGCCTATGGCCAGCACTGGCATGTCTGGGAAGAACGCGGGCGGCTGGTGTTTCAGGATGAAACCGGCCTCGTCGATCTGCCGCGCCCGGTGCTGATCGGCGAGCATCAGATCCAGAATGCCGGGGCGGCCATCGCGGCCCTGCGGACGCTGGGCTATGGCGAGGCGGAATGCGAAGCCGCGATGCTGAACGTGGTCTGGCCTGCGCGGATGCAGCGCCTGCGCACGGGGCCGCTGATTGACGCGGCAGGGGCAGCCGAGCTCTGGCTTGATGGCGGCCACAATCCGGCGGCGGGCGAGATGCTGGCGAAGGTGCTGGAGAGTTTGCGCGACCGGCCCACGCATCTGATCTGCGGGATGCTGAACACCAAGGATGTGGCGGGCTATATGCGCCCGCTGGCCGGTCTGGCGGCGAGCTTGACGGCGGTGTCGATCCCCGGCGAGGCGGCGACGCTCTCGGCGGACGAAACCGCGGGCTTTGCGACGGGGGCGGGGCTGGAGGCCAGCACGGCGCCCAATGTTCTGAGCGCGGTTCAGGCGATCACCACCCGCGACCCGGATGCCCGCATCCTGATTTGCGGCTCGCTTTATCTGGCCGGTCAGGTGCTTCGCGAAAACGGCTGAGGCGCCTTTTCGGCGGTTTTTTCGGCGGGGCGCGGAAAAGTTTTTTCGCCCCGTCATCGCCGCGAAAGGCGCGCTGCCGACTCAACCCATTGTTGCGAATCAGTTTTTGCGGCTTTGGCTGAGTCGCGACTGATTCGGGCGTCTATGTTGACGAAAAAGACGCAATAACGCTAAATGTGGGCATCGGATTTCGAGATTTCACACGGGCGTAAAAGATCTGTCGAGCAGGACAGGCAGTAAATGGGCGGCGCCACGGTTTGGCGACATGACCTCAAGTGATACCGCGTCGAGGGACAAGGCGCGGATCACGCCGCCTGAACGGATGAGGTGAAAATCCACCCGATTGGCGCCGGGCTATTGCCCCCAGCCCTCGCTTTGCATTTCCCTGAGCCGACTGGCCGTGCGCTCGAACTCAAAGCTGCCTTCGCCTTCGAGATAGAGATAATCCGGCTCTGCCGCTGCCGAGGCGACCAGCCGTACATGGGCCTCGTAAAGCGCATCAATCAGCACCACGAAGCGCCGCGCCTCGTTGAAATTGGTGCGCGACAGGGCCGGGATATTTTCGAGGATCAGCACCCGCACCTGTTCGGCTATGGCCAGATAATCCGCCGCCCCGAGCGGCTTGGCGCAGAGGTCGTAAAAGCTCGCCCGCGCCACGCCGGAACAGAAGGCGGGCAGGATCACCTCGCGGCCCTTCACTGTAAGCGAGAGTGGGCGCGGGGCTTCGCCCGCGGCAAAGCTCTGCCAGATCGCCTCGATCCCGGCATGGGCTTTGGCATTGAGCGGGGCGAAATAGGTTTGCGCACCGGCGAGCTTGTTCTGCCGGTAATCCTGCGGGCTGGCCAGCTCATGCACCACCAGCCGTTCGCGGATCAGCTCGATGAAGGGCAGGAAAAGCTGGCGGTTGAGGCCGTTCTTGTAGAGGTCTTCCGGCGGGCGGTTGGAGGTGGTCACCACCACCACCCCGGCCTCGAACAGCTTTTCGAACAGGCGCCCGACGATCATCGCATCGGTGATGTCGGTGATCTGCATCTCGTCCAGTGCCAGCAGACGCAGCTCGCGGATCAACTTGTCGGCCACTGGCCCAAGCGCGTCCTGCACGCCGTCTTGCCGGGCCTTGTGCATGCCCTCATGCACCTCCTGCATGAAGGCGTGGAAATGCACCCGGCGTTTGCGCTGGATCGATAGCTCGCCCACGAACAGATCCATCAGCATCGACTTGCCGCGCCCGACCCCGCCCCAGAGATAGAGCCCCTGCGGCACCTCTTCGGGTTTGTGAAACAGCCCGCCCAGAATGCCCTTGCGCTTCAGCCGGGTGGCTTCGAGGTGATGGCGGATGTCTTCCAGCATCGGCAGCACCGCCGCCTGCGCCGGATCGGGCTGCAAGAGGCCTGCCGCGCTGCGCGCGTGATATATCGCTTCCAAAGTCTCGGTCATGGCGCGTGCATAACGGCGGCGGGGGCGGATGAAAAGCTAGACCGGCAGGGCGGTGGTTTTGAACACCGTGCGCAGGGCAAAGCTTGATTGCATCCCCTGCACGCCGGGTAGCCGGGCCAGATATTGCCGGTGGATGCGGGCGAAATCGTCGGTATCGGCGGCGACCACTTTCAGGATGTAATCCGCCGTACCCGCCATCAGGTGACATTCCAGCACTTCGGGCACCAGCGCGACTTGCCGCTCGAAGGCATCCAGAATCTCGTCGGCCTGCCCGGACAGGCTGATTTCGACAAATACCGTTGTGGCCAGCCCGATCTTGCGCGGATCGCACATCGCCACGTAGTTGCGGATATAGCCGTCTTTCTCAAGCCGCTGCACCCGCCGGTGACAGGCCGATGGCGAGAGGTGAATGCGTTCTGACAGCTCGGCATTCGAGATGCGCCCGTTCTTCTGTAGAACGGCCAGAATGCGACGATCCAGTGTGTCGATTTCCATATCTGTCGAAGATCCTTGCGGCATCAGGGTAAAATACGAAGCTTTTGGCGTGTATCCATATAGGGATGCGCCCGGGAATTCAAAGCAATTGCGCGAGAGGGGGTGCAGGCTGGGCAAATCAGTCAGGGAGGATTTCATGCTGATCGGATGTCCGAAAGAGATTAAACCGCAGGAGTTTCGTGTTGGCCTGATGCCGCGTGCTGCTGCTGAAGCTATCGCGCATGGTCATCAGGTGATCGTCGAGGCCGGGGCCGGGGTTGGCGCCGGGTTCCCCGATGACGATTACCGGGCCATTGGCGCCGAGATCGTGGCGACCGCTGAAGAGGTGTTTGCCCGCGCCGAGATGATTGTGAAGGTGAAAGAGCCGCAGGCAATCGAGCGCAAACGGCTGCGCGAAGGCCAGCTGCTGTTCACCTATCTGCACCTCGCGCCCGATCCGGAGCAGACGCAGGACCTGCTGAAAAGCGGCGTGACCGCGATTGCCTATGAAACCGTGACCGACCGCAACGGCCAGCTGCCGCTGCTCGCGCCGATGTCGGAAGTGGCGGGCAAGCTTGCCCCGCAGGTGGGCGCCTGGACGCTGCAAAAGGCCAATGGCGGGCGTGGTGTGCTTCTGGGCGGCGTGCCCGGGGTGGGCCCGGCCAAGGTGCTGGTGATCGGTGGCGGCGTGGTTGGCACCCATGCGGCCCGCGTGGCTGCCGGGATGGGCGCCGATGTCACGGTGCTGGATCGCTCGCTGCCGCGTCTGCGCGCGCTTGACGACATGTTCCGGGGCGAGTTCTCCACCGGCTATGCCACCGCGGCCTATACCGCCGAGAAGGTGGCCGAGGCCGATATGGTGATCGGCGCAGTGCTGGTGCCCGGTGCGGCCGCGCCGAAACTGGTGAGCCGCGAGATGCTGGGCACGATGAAGCCCGGCGCGGTGCTGGTGGACGTGGCGATTGACCAAGGCGGCTGCTTTGAAACCTCCCGCGCCACCACCCATGAAGACCCGATCTATGAGGTCGACGGCATCATGCATTACTGCGTGGCCAACATGCCGGGGGCGGTCGCCCGCACCTCGACGCTGGCGCTTGGCAATGCCACGCTGCCCTTCATGCTGGCACTTGCCGACAAAGGCTGGCGGCAGGCCTGCGCCGATGACGAGCATCTGCTGAACGGTCTCAACACCCATGCCGGTCAGCTCACCTGCTACCCGGTCGGCAAGGCGCAGGGCCTCGACGTTCTGGCCCCGCATCTGGCGCTGAAGAACTAAGTACGGAACGCCGAAGCGACACGATGAGGGCGCGGGGGACACCCCCCGCGCCTTTTGTTTGTTTAGCCCGGGCAATCGCCTGTGGCACGATTATGGATAGCTTGATCCAAAATCGGGCCGCCCCTAACAAGTTATGAGGTGTGTTGAAGGGGTGATTATGCGAGCTTTTATCCTTGCTCTGTCGGTTTCGTTTGCGTTTCCGGCTCATGCGCTGAGTGTATCCTCAGCCACGAAGGCGCCAGCGGCCATGACGTTGCAGGCGCAGATCATGAAGCTTCTGGGAAATGACGCGCCGGTCATTGATGCCTCGTGCTGCAAAGTTTGCCACAAAGGGCTGGCCTGCGGGGACACCTGTATTTCGCGTAACTATACCTGCCATGTCGGCCCGGGCTGCGCCTGTCAGGGCGAGTGAACTAGAGCTGCACAAGGTCGATCTCGCCGCCAGCCAGAAAGCAGGCTTTGGCAAAGTGGCCAAGGTCGAGCGGATTGGGCAGGCGCAGATCGGCAAGACCCGGGCGGGGGCGGGGGCTTTCCTCGAACCGCCGGTCAATCTGGCTGATACAGGCGATGATGGTGCCGGAGCGCCGGGCGAAGGCCGAGAGCTGGGCCACCTGATCGTTCAGCTCCGGGCTGTTGCGGCGCTGGTCGAGGAGTTGCAGGTAATCCACTACGGCCAAGGTTCCCGGCGCAGAGCCTTCGAGCCGCGACACGATATGGGCGGCGTCGATGTGATCGGAGGTGTCGAGCGCCAGCGGCCCGTCCCCTCCACCCATCCGGGCGTAACGGTGGCGCAGCGCTTCCTCGGTTTCTTCCAGCGAAAACACATAGGCTCGCCGCCCTGCCGCGATGGCTTCAGCGGCCAGCCCGAGCGCGAGCAGGGTTTTCCCCTCGCCGGGCCGCGCGGCGACCAGCACCAGATCGCCATTCTCCAACTTCCGGAGTACGGCCCGGGTAGGCCGCGCCTCCTGTGCCCTTGCGACGAGCAGGCTCCAGGCGGAATAGCCTTCGCGGCGCGCGATCCGGGCTTGGGCTTCGTGTAGCTTGATGCCCTCGGCGCGGGCCATGCGCTTTGCCTCGTATTTGAGGCGGAAAATTGGGGCAGACAGTTTCATCATTCCCTCCCGACAGGGGCCAATACGCATGCCCTCCTTCTGCGCGGCCCGGGATGGGTGCGATGTGATAAAGGCCCTGTATGGAAATACTGCCCCGATGGAGGGGGGAGGCGCGGGCCTGAGCCTGATTGCAGGCTACAATCAGTATCCGCACAGGTCACATGAAATTTTCGGAAGGTTTCGTGTGGTAGCGTGGGGCGGACTTGAACCGCCGACCCCAGCATTATGAGTGCTGTGCTCTAACCAGCTGAGCTACCACGCCATTCACACGAGCCGCGAGATAGCCGCGCGCGGGCGCGGTGTCAACGCGGAAAGTGCAGGAATTTGCCCGGGCTGGCAAATGCCTGCCCGAGCCTGCGGTTTTGCTGCACGTTTACTTGGCGACCAGCGCGTCGCGGATTTCGGCCAGGAGGTCGAGCTCGCTGGGGGCCGCCGGAGCGGCGGGAGCTTCGGCTTCTTTCTTGATGGCCATGTCCTTGATCTTGTTGACGTAGCGCACCAGCATGAAGACGACGAAGGCGATGATCAGGAAGTTGATCACGGCCATGATGAACGAGCCATAGGCGAAAATCGAGGCACCTGCTTCGCGGGCTGCGGCCAGGCTGGTCCCGGCCGGAACATCGCCCGAGAGCACGGCGTATTTGTCGGTAAAATCGAGCCCGCCGGTGAAGACGCCGATGATCGGGTTGATCAGGTCGTCGACCATGGATTTCACGATCGCGGTGAAGGCGGCGCCGACGATGATACCGACGGCCATATCCATGACATTGCCCTTGGCAATGAAGGCTTTGAATTCGTTAAGCATTTGCGTCCCCACATTTGGTTTTTCTGTCCTGTTCGGCAGGATAGCACAAATTTTAATGATCCTGTCAGCCCCAGAATGCGCTAGCGGGTCTGTTCGAGCAGGGTGGTGACCGCCGCGTCGGAGACCTGCGCAAAGTCGCGGTAATGCGCGCCGACGGCAACGAAAAGCCGGGGCTGTTCCAGACAGAGGATGCGGGTACAGAGCGGGCGGAGGGCGGCAAGGGCCTCGGCTGGGGCAACGGGCACTGCCAGCACCACCTCGCGCGCGCCACGGCCCTGAAGCCCCTCCAGCGCGGCGCGGGTGGTGGCGCCGGTGGCGATGCCGTCATCGACCAGGATCACGCTGCGCCCGGCCAATGGCACCGGCGCGCGGCCTTGCAGCCACATCGTGCGACGGGCGGCAATCTCGCGGCGCTTGGCGACAATCTCAGCCGCAAAATCGGCGGGCTGCAGACCGAGCCCTCGCATGATTTCAGGGTTGAAAACCGGCGCATCGGCCCCTTCCACCAGCGCGCCTGCAGCGAGTTCCGGATTGCCCGGCACGCCCAGTTTGCGCACGAGAATAAGATCGAGCGGCGCCCCCAGCCGGGCGGCAATCGGCAGTGCCACCGGCACCCCGCCACGCGGCAGGGCCAGCACCACCGGATCGGTCAAATCCTCTCCGGCGAGCCTGTCGGCGAGCTGTTCGCCCGCATCGGTTCGATCTTGGAACATGGGGTCAGTCTGGCACCGCGCGTGAGTCTGTGCCAGACCTTCCTTTCACCATGCTATTCGGGCTTTTGCCAAACCGACACATGGCTCGGGCTGGTTGCCGTCAATGGATTACGCGCCCAATCTGCCCAGCGATGCGTCAGGCGCAGCCCAGCGATCCGCGCCATCAGGTCCAGCTCCGACGGCCAGACGTAGCGAAAAGGCACAGAATTGCGCTGCCAGACACCACCCCGCAACCGCATGTGATGCGAAGAAAAATTCTGGCTGACCACGTCGATCTCATCCATGCCCCAATGGGTTTCGCTCCGATCAAATGCCAGCAGGGTTTCCCCCGGCGCGAGCTTCTGCAGGGGCGGGATGCCGCATTCGATCACGAAATACCCGCCGGGGGCCAGATGCGCGGCGGCGTTTTCGAAACAGGCCGTCTGCGCCTCCTGCGAGGTCAGATTGCTGATCGTATTGAAGACCAGATAGACCAGTGAAAACCGGCCCGGCACCCGAGCGGTGGCCATATCTCCGATAGTCACGTCGATATCTGCGCCCCCCGGTTTGGCATGGAGCCGGTCGGTCATATCCTGCGAATACTCGATCCCGGCCACGGCTACGCCGCGCTGTATCAGAGGCAGTGCGATACGCCCCGTGCCAATGGCGAATTCCAGCGCCGGGCCATCTCCGGCCAGCTCAGCCAGAACATCGATCACAGGTGTAACAGTCTCGGGGGCCGCCAGGGCTTCATCATCATCGTAATTTGCGGCAATGGCACCGCCAAAATGATCTTCTGTCTGCATGACACATTTCCCTCACCTGGTCATTCCGGCAAGGCTAGTGTGCCACTGAGCTTGACTCAACGCTCAACCCTTCTTTGGTCGATAAATACCTCGGGGAGCGCGAGGGGCTGGCCCCTCGCCTCTATAGCTCGCATCCCTCCGGGAGGGCGGGGCCTTAGCCCCGCAGAACGCCGCCTGTGGCCTTCGAGACCTTCTCGATGATCTTGGCGCCGACCGCCTCGATCTCGGCATCGGTGAGGGTCTTCTCGCGCGGTTGCAGGCGCACGGTGATGGCGAGGCTTTTCTTGCCCGCACCCATCTGCGCCTCGGCCTTGTCGCCGGTGAACTGGTCGAAGACCTGCACGCTGTCGATCAGCGCCTTGTCGGCCCCGGCGGCGGCATTGACCAGCGTCAGCGCTTCGACCGTGCTATCGACCACGAAGGCGAAATCGCGTTCGACCGGCTGCAGATCGGAGGCGACCAGTGCCGGGCGGCTCGTGGAGCTGGCTTTCGGGAAGGGCACGCGCTCGGGATAGATGGTGAAGGCCATGGCGGGGCCTTTGACGCCCATCTTGTCGAGCACTTTCGGGTGCAGCTCGCCAAACACCGCGAGGATGTTCTTCGGCCCGAGGCTGATCTGACCGGAGCGGCCCGGATGCCACCAGGCGGGCGCATTGCGCTGGATCATCACCCGGGCAGGGGCTCCAATCGCCGCCAGCACCGCTTCGGCATCGGCCTTGGCGTCGTACACATCGACCGGACGACGCGAGCCAAACGGGTCGCGCGGGGCGGTGGCGCCGACCAGAAGGCCGGTTACTTGCAGATGGCTTTCTTCCGGCTCGCCGCCTTCAAAGGCCGGGCCGACCTCGAACAGCGCCAGATCCATGAAGCCGCGCGCCTGATTGCGGGCGGCGGCTTGCAGCAGGCCCGGCAGCAGATCGGGGCGCATATGGCTCATCTCGCTGGAGATCGGGTTTTCCAGCATGGTCGCGTCGGAGCCACCGGAGAACAGCTCGGCGCTGGCCTTGTCGATGAAGGAATAGGTGACCGCCTCGTTATAGCCGAGCGCAGCCATGGTGCGGCGCGCGATGCTTTCGCGTTTCTGGATCGGGGTCAGCACCGGCTGCGGCACGCCAACGGCGCCGCGCGACATCGGCTGACCGACCAGCTTGGTCAGGCTGGCCACGCGGGCGACCTCTTCGATCAGATCGGCCGGACCCATCACGTCGGGCCGCCAGGAGGGCACATGCGCCATGTCGCCGTCGAGCCGGAAGCCAAGCGCGGTGAGGGTGGCGCGCTGCTCTTCGGCGGGGATTTCCATCCCGACAAGGCTGATCACCCGGTCGGTGTCGAGCTTGAAGGCGCGGTCGGTATCGGGCACTTCGCCTGCCGTGACCACGTTCGAAGCCTCGCCGCCGCAGAGATCGAGGATCATCTGCGTCGCCAGTTCCATCGCCGGGGCGTTGAAGGCGGGGTCGATGCCGCGTTCGTTGCGGTAGCGGGCATCGGAATTGATCTTCAGCGCACGGCCGGTCTTGGCGATCTGGATCGGGTCCCAGACGGCGGCCTCAAGGAACACGTTCACGGTTTCCTCGGTGCAGCCGGTATGCTCGCCGCCCATGATGCCGCCGATGCTTTCGACGCCGGTCTCATCGGAAATCACCACCATGCCCGGCTCGAAGCTGTATTCCTTGTCGTCGAGCGCCAGCAGGGTCTCGCCGCCTTTGGTGCGATGCACGCGCAGATCGCCCTCTACCTTGTCGGCATCGAAGACGTGCAGCGGGCGGTTCATATCATAGGTGAAGAAGTTCGTCACATCGACCAGCGCCGAGATCGGGCGCAGACCGATGGCTTTCAGCCGCTGTTGCAGCCACTCAGGCGAGGGGCCGTTCTTCACGCCCTTGATCAGACGCCCCATGAAGACCTCGCAGCCCTCTTGCCGGGTGTCGTCATCAATCGTGACCTTGATCGGGCTGTCGAATGTGCCCTCGACCTTGGCTTCTTTCATGGGCTTCAGCACGCCCAACCCGCGCGCGGCCAGATCGCGGGCGACGCCGCGCACACCCAGCGCATCGGGGCGGTTGGGGGTGATGGCAATCTCGATCACCGGATCGACCTTCACCGGGTCGTTCTCGGCCAGCCAGTCGACGAATTTGTCGCCCACCGCGCCGGAAGCGAGCTCGATGATGCCGTTATGCTCGTCGGACAGTTCCAGCTCGCGCTCGGAGGCCATCATGCCATGGCTTTCGATGCCGCGGATCTTGCCGACGCTTAGCGTCACGTCGATCCCGGGCACGTAATCGCCAGGCTTGGCCAGCACCACGGTGATGCCGGCGCGCGCATTCGGGGCGCCGCAGACGATCTGTTTGTCGCCCTCGTCGGTTTCCACCACACAGACCCGCAGCCGGTCGGCATCGGGATGCGGTTCGGCGCTTTTCACCTTGGCGATGGTAAAGCCCGCGAGCTTCGCCGCCGGATTTTCAATGCCCTCGACCTCAAGCCCGAGGTCGGTCAGCGCTTCGGCAATCTCGTCCACCGTCGCGGTGGTCTCAAGATGATCTTTCAGCCAGGAGAGTGTGAATTTCATCGTTTCGTTTCCTCTATCGGCGCCGCTCAGCGGGTGGCCAGATCCTCGACCAGTTCGAAATGTTCGAACAAGAGCATCATCTCGGGGTCAAACAGGCCCTGACGCTCGAACTGGGACTTGTGGCCGCGCTGCCAGCCTTCGAGGCTTTCGCCCTCGGCCTGCGCCAGCTCTTCGGTGACATCGCAAAAGCGGACCTGCTCGACCTTCACGGTGCGGATCACCAGCGCCGGGGTGCCATCCCAGTTGGCGGCAATATCGCAGCGCCCGACCTTGGGCATCGAGTCCGGATCGTCGGCAAACTCGGCCAGCGCCCCCGACATTGCCCGCTTCTGCCCTGCGCGCACCCGCTCAAGAAGCCGCGCCGACAGCTTGGCACTGTCGCCAAACTGGAAGGTGCCAGCCCCCGGATAGGTGACTTGCAGGTCTTCCATGTCTTCGGGGATGTCGCTCATTGTTTTTCGCCCGCAGACAAGAGAAACCGTGAAAATAGCCGCGATTTAGCCAGCAAGCCTACGCCGACCACAAAGAGCAAGAAGTAGACGGTGTTCGACCGTTCATTGAAGTCCAAAAGGTTTTTCAGCGTTTCCAGAGCCGCCTCGCCCAATGGTAAACCCGCATGGTAGCCAAGGTATGTGGTGGCAATAATTTTCACCCCCACTACAGCAATGAGTATCCAGCCAAGAGCTTTCTCGATCAAAAGCAAAGTTTTCACCGGCTCACCCCACCTCGCATGGTCGGCACGTCCAGCGCGGAGAAGCCGTAGTGGCGCAGCCAGCGGAGGTCTGAGTCGAAGAAGGCGCGCAGGTCGGGGATGCCGTATTTCAGCATGGCCAGACGGTCGATGCCGATGCCGAAGGCAAAGCCCTGCCATTCGTCGGGATCGACGCCCGCCGAGCGCAGAACGTTCGGGTGCACCATGCCGCTGCCCAGCACTTCCAGCCAGTCATCGCCTTCGCCCACTTTCACCGTGCCGCCTTCCCAGCTGCACTGGATATCGACCTCGGCCGAAGGCTCGGTGAAGGGGAAATGCGAGGCGCGGAAGCGGGTTTTCACCGAGGTGCCGAAGAAGGCGGTGAAGAATTCCTCAAGCACCCATTTCAGATTGGCCATGGAAATATCCTTGCCAATCGCCAGACCCTCGATCTGGTGGAACATCGGGGTATGGGTCTGGTCGTAGTCGCAACGATAGACCCGGCCCGGCGCGATGATGCGGATCGGCGCGCCCTGTTCGAGCATCGAGCGGATCTGCACCGGGCTGGTATGGGTGCGCAGCACATGCGGCGGGCGGTTATCGCCCTCGGCACGGTGCATGTAGAAGGTGTCAAACTCCTGCCGCGCCGGGTGGTGCGGCGGAATGTTGAGCGCGTCGAAATTGTGCCAGTCGGTTTCGATCTGCGGGCCCTCGGCCACGGCAAAGCCCATATCGGCAAAGATCGCGGTGACTTCCTCGGTCACCTGGCTGACCGGGTGAATGGTGCCCTGGCCACGCGGGCGGCCCGGCAGGGTCACGTCGAGCCATTCGGCCTTCAGCCGCAGGTCCAGCGCCGCATCGCCCAGCGCCTCTTTCTTGGCGGCCAGCGCCGAGGTGATCTCGTCTTTCAGCGCATTGAGCTTCGGCCCCATGATCTGCCGCTCTTCCGGCGTCATCTTGCCCAGCTCGCGCATTTTCAGCGCCACTTCGCCCTGTTTGCCCATCGCGGCAAGACGCAGCTCTTCCAGTGCCGCTTCGCTTTCGGCGGCGGCAATCGCGTCGAGATATTTCTGTCTCAGATCGTCCATCTCGGTGTCCTTCGTCAGGTTGCGTCCCTGCTAGCGCAGCTTCCGGGGCGCGACAAGTTCCGGGGCCGGAAAGCGCCCGAAAATCCGCTGTTTTTGTCAGAATTCGCGCCAGAAGGCCGGGGTGAACAGCACAAAGAGCGTGAGCATTTCCAGCCGCCCGGCAAACATGCCGAAGGACAGGATGATTTTGTCAAAGCCCGGCAGCGAGGCGAAATTGCCTGCTGGGCCGATCACCGGGCCGACGCCGGGGCCGACATTGGCCACTGCTGTCATCGCGCCGGAGATCGCCGTGGTCAGGTCTTGCCCCGACAGGCCCAGCGCCAATGTGACCCCGGCAATGGTGGCGATGTAGAAGAAGAAAAAGCTCATCACACCGGCCAGAACGTCGTCGGAGACCGGGCGGCCTTCAAAGCGGGTGACGAAGACCCCGTGCGGGTTGTGAATGCTGCGGATGCGTTCGGCGGCGAGGCGGGCGAAGATGATCCAGCGCATGGATTTGGCCCCGCCTGCGGTGGAGCCGGTGCAGCCGCCGACCGGGGTGAGCAGGAAAAACGCCACCGCCGCCACTGGCCCCCAGAGCATGTAGTCTTCGCTGGCATAGCCGGTGGTGGTGACCACCGAGACCACGTTGAACGCCACCCGCCGTGCGGCGGTGAACACGTCGTCGCCGGTTTGATACATCAGCCAGAGGGTCATCAGACCGATCACCACGGCAAGGCTTTTCACCATCGCCGAGACCTGTTCCGAGCGCAGGGTGCCCTTGGTGAAGATGCGGATATACCAGACGAAGGGCAGGCCGCCCGCCAGCATGAACAGTGTGGCCGACCATTGCAGGAAGGCGCTGTCGAAATGCCCGAACGAGGCATCGTAATTCGAATAGCCCCCGGTCGAGAGGGTGGTGAGTGCGTGCACGGTGGCGTCGAAGATCGACATGCCACCAATCACATAGACCAGAACGCACAGAAGGATCAGGCCGGTATAGACCAGCAGCGTGGCAAAGGCGAAGCGGGTGGCGCTGGCCAGTTCCTTATCGCCCTTGTCCGAGCTTTCGGTGCGGAACAGCTGCATCCCGCCAACGCGCAGGATCGGCAAGAGCGCCATGGCGGTTACCACGAAGCCGACGCCACCGACGCCTTGCAGGATTGCCCGCCACATCAGGATGCCGCGCGGGGTGGTGTCGAGCCCGGACATCACGGTTGAGCCGGTGGTGGTGATGCCCGAGATCGCCTCGAACACCGCATCGACCGGGCCGAGCTTCCACAGCCAGAGCGGCAGCGCCCCCGCCAGCGCGGCGGATAGCCAGACCGAGACGGTCAGCAGGAAGGTGTAGACCCGGGGCATCCCGGTGAAGGGGCGGGCGGTGGCGATGGTCAGGAGCAGCCCGAACGTGCCCGCCAGCCCGAAGGACAGAAAGAACACATCGGCACTATCGGGAAAGATCAGCGCGTTGATGGCCATCAGCGCGGCCATGAACAGGATCACCACGCCATTGACGAATACCGTAAAGCTCATGGCGCTTGCGGGTCCTTGTTTCGCTCTGCCGCCACAGATTGGCGTGTGGGCGGCGCCGGGGCAATCCCCAGTTGGGGTTTGGCGGCAGGCTTGCCCGATCTGGTGCCGCGCTGCAATGCCGGGAGGCGGCAAAGGGGCGTTTCAACGAAAAGAGCCGCCGACCTGGGAAGGTGCGGCGGCTCTTAAAATTCTACGTCAGCGATCAGGCCAGCGCGGCTTTCGCCTTGTCGAGGATGGCGGTGAAGGCATCCGGTTCGTTCACGGCCAGATCGGCCAGAACTTTACGGTCGACTTCGATGCCAGCTTTGCTGAGACCGTTGATGAAGCGCGAATAGGTCATCGCTTCGTCGTTCAGGCGCACGGCGGCGTTGATCCGCTGGATCCACAGCGCGCGGAAGTTCCGCTTGCGGTTCTTGCGGTCGCGCGTGGCGTATTGGTTGGCCTTGTCGACAGCCTGAGTCGCGGTACGGAACGCGTTGGAGCGGCGGCCATAATAGCCTTTCGCTGCCTTCAGGACTTTCTTGTGACGGGCGTGGGTCGTGGTACCACCTTTAACACGGGACATACGTCAGGCCTCCTTAGCGCGCGTAGGGCATCATCGGCTTGATGATCTGTTCATCAGCCTTCGACAGGGTGGTGGTTCCGCGAGCTTGGCGGATGAATTTGGTGGTGCGCTTGATCATGCCATGGCGCTTGCCCGCTTGGGCAGCCACGATGCGGCCAGAGGCCGTCATTTTGAACCGCTTTTTGCAGCTCGATTTGGTCTTCATCTTAGGCATTTCGGTCTCCTTCGAGGTTACCTAAATCTGCACGACTCGGCATGCCACTTGGGCCGGCCGTGCGGTTGGAGTGCGCCGTATAGGCGGGTTCGGACGGGCAGGCAAGGGAAAATGGCAGCTTTTCCGCTTGCAAGAAGGGCTGGCCGGTTGGTCTGGCCCGCTGGTCTGATTGGGGTGGCGCTTATTGGATCAGCTGCGCCACCACCCGCAAAACCGCGTTCGGTATGTCTTCCAGCGTGTAGCCACCCGGTTTCTGCGTGGCGGCGTAGGCAATCATGCTGCCCCCCAGCAACAGGGCGATGGCGGCCACGCGCGGAGCCCGGTGTTCGGTCACGGCTGACACGATAGCAGGCAGTGACAGAACCAGAATCGCGAGGCCGAAGACAAGAATTAGATCGAACTGAAGCATAAGGGCCCCCTTTTTGGAGGCCCTGTGCAATTTTAGCGAGGCCCCTTGCGTATTATTCGGGGTCGGCAGCGAAAATCAACCGTTCTGCACAGGGTGCCACCCGCAGAATGTTGGTGGTGCCGGGCACGTTGAAGGGCACACCGGCCACCACGACGATGCGATCTTCTTCGCTGGCGATCTCGGCGTTGCGCACGGCCCGGGCCGCCAGAATCACCGCGATGCGGAAGCGATCAACCGGCTCAGTGGTGCGCGAGCAGGACACCCCCCACGACAGGCAGAGCCGCCGTGCGGTGCTTTCCAGCGGGGTCAGCGCCAGAATCGGCACGCGGGGCCGTTCGCGCGCGGTCAGGAGCGCCGTCGTGCCCGATTGGGTGAAGCAGCAGATCGCCTTGATGTCGGCGGCTTCGGCGATTTCGCGGGCGGCAGACACAACCCCATCGGCGACGCTTTGGCGCGCCACTCGACGGCTGGCCTCGATGGCGTGACGATAGGTCGGATCGCGTTCCACCTCGATGGCCACCGCTTCCATGGTTTTCACCGCTTCGCAGGGATAGTTGCCAGCGGCCG
Organism: Paracoccaceae bacterium; assembly: GCA_050288685.1. Taxonomy (GTDB): domain Bacteria; phylum Pseudomonadota; class Alphaproteobacteria; order Rhodobacterales; family Rhodobacteraceae; genus Sinisalibacter. Next base: position 573,723 of record JBNKEH010000009.1, read on the forward strand.
ATTCGGCCGAGAGCATCACCGCATCGGCACCGTCATAGATCGCGTTGGCCACGTCCGAGACTTCGGCGCGGGTCGGCACCGGGCTTTCGATCATGCTTTCCAGCATCTGGGTGGCCACGATCACCGGCTTGGCGGCGGTGCGGCAGGCAAGGATCAGGCGTTTCTGGATCGGCGGGACGTTCTGCACCGGCAGTTCAACGCCCAGATCGCCGCGCGCCACCATGATCCCGTCGGAGACGGCCAGAATCGCGTCAAACGCATCGACGGCGGCGGGCTTTTCGATTTTCGACAGGATCGCAGCGCGGCCCTTGGCCAGACCGCGGGCTTCTTCCACGTCTTCGGGGCGCTGCACGAAGGAGAGCGCCAGCCAGTCGACGCCCAGCTCGCAGGCAAATTCCAGATCTTCGCGGTCTTTATCGGAGAGGGCGGCTAGCGGCAGCACCACATCGGGCACGTTCACGCCTTTGCGGTCGGAAATCGTGCCGCCCACCATGACTTCGCAATTGGCGTAGTCGGGGCCGTGATCCTTCACTTTCAGGCGGATCTTGCCGTCGTTGACCAAGAGGGTCGCGCCCTCCTGCAAAGCGGCAAAGATTTCCGGATGCGGCAGTTGCACGCGGTGGCCTTCGCCCGGGGTCGGATCGAGGTCGAAGCGGAAAATCTGCCCTTCCTCAAGATCGGCGGCGCCAGCGGAAAAGGTGCCGCAGCGCAGTTTCGGCCCCTGAAGGTCGGCGAGAATGGCGATCGGCTGGCCAAGATCGGCCTCGATGGTGCGGATGATCTCGTGGCGCACGTGATGCTCGGCATGGGTGCCATGAGACATGTTGATGCGGAACACGTCGGCTCCGGCTTCGACAAGTTTGCGGATGGTGTCATAATCGTTCGAAGCGGGGCCGAGCGTGGCGACGATTTTGACGTTGCGGAGGCGATGCATGCCTTCATCCTTCATGAATATGGTGTCGTGTTTGCGGTAACGGCGGCACGCGCTCTATGCCCCAAATCCCGGACAGTCGCAACTGGCGCTTTCTTGCCGCCTCGCCTAGAAAGCCTATGCTGCAAACCAATGAAGCTTTCATGACTGAACAATCATACCATATTTCGGGCGAAATGCGCGCCTCGCGTTGGCTGATCACCTGCGACCATGCGTCTAACCGCGTGCCAGATGCCGTGAATGGCGGCACGCTGGGCCTGCCGGACGAGGACATGGCCCGCCATATCGCCTATGACCCCGGCGCGGCAGGGGTGTCGATGGCGCTGGGCGAGGCGCTGCAGGCGCCGGTGATCCTGTCGGATTTCTCGCGTCTGGTGATCGACCCGAACCGGGGCGAAGACGACCCGACGCTGGTGATGAAGCTTTATGATGGCACCATCGTGCCCGCCAACCGGCATGTGGATGCGGTTGAGGTCGAACACCGGCTGAACGCCTATTACCGGCCCTATCATGGCGCGGTGGCGCGGTTGGCGGCCCGGCGCGACGATACGGTTTATGTCGCCATCCATTCCTTTACTCCGCAGCTGCGCGGCCGCGATCCACGGCCTTGGCATATCGGGGTGCTCTACGGGCATGATACCCGCTTTGCCCTGCCGCTGCTGGATCGGCTGCGGCAAGAGCCTGATCTGTGTGTCGGCGAAAACGAACCCTATGGCGGCCATCTGGAAGGCGACAGCGTGGATCGTCACGCGATCAAACCGGGGCGGGTGAATGTGTTGATCGAGCTGCGCAACGACCTGATCCAGACCGAAGCGCAGCAACAGAGCTGGGGCAACCGGCTGGCGCAGATCCTGACCGAGGTGCTCGCTCAAACCGGGCTGTAAGTGCGGAGCAGGCCGGTTGATGTGATCGAGCTGAGCGCCACATATATCAAACGAGACTTGTAGGAGACGCGCCATGGACGACCAGAGCCGGATCGAGATCGAGGCCGCTGCCTTTCGTCGGCTGCGCCAGCATCTCATGGAAGACCGCCCCGATGTGCAGAATATCGACATGATGAATCTGGCCGGGTTCTGCCGCAACTGCCTGAGCCGCTGGTACGAAGAGGCCGCCAATGAGCGCGGCATTCCGATGACCAAGGCGGAGGGCCGCGAGGCTTTCTACGGGATGCCCTATGACGACTGGCGGGCGCAGAACCAGACCGCGGCCAGCCCGGAAAAACAGGCGGCGTTTGAAGTGGCGTTCAAGGAAAACGTGCTGAAAGACCAGAGCTGAGGCGGCAAGACTGCGCGATCTCGCACAATTTCTGTTCGTTTCGGTCTGTTCTGTGCGGGTGGGAAAGGGCTTAGAGTAAGCTCAACCCGAAACGGAGGCTCACATGACCCTTATGCCCAGCTACTTCATCTCGCATGGCGGCGGCCCCTGGCCGTGGATCCCCGATATGCGTGCCGCGCTGGCGCCGCTGGAACAGGCGCTGGCGGATATTCCGGCGCAACTGCCTGAGCCGCCGAAAGCGATCCTGATGATTTCGGGCCATTGGGAGGCCAATGAGGTGCGCGTGATGCACGCCGCCAAGCCGCCGATGGTCTATGACTATTACGGCTTCCCGCCGCATACCTATGACATCACCTATCCCGCTCCCGGCGCGCCGGAACTGGCCGAACGGGCTGCCGCGCTGATCGGGGCGGCTGGGCTGCCGGTGGCGCTGGACGAGGTTCAGGGCTTTGACCACGGCAATTTCGTGCCGACCTATGTGATGTATCCCAAGGCCGATGTGCCGGTGTTTCAGGTCTCGATGTTGCACAGCTACGACCCCGAGGCGCATTTCCGCCTTGGCCGGGCGCTGGCGCCGCTGCGCGAAGAGGGCGTGCTGATCATCGGCTCCGGCCTCAGCTATCACAACCTGCGCCAGTTCGGCCCCGGCGCGAAGGTGCCGTCAGAGGCGTTCGATGCCTGGCTCGATGCGGCGCTGGCGAAAGCGCCCGAGGATCGCACGGCGGCGCTTCTGAATTGGGAAAGCGCGCCCTATGCCCGCAGCTGCCATGCCCGCGAAGATCACCTTGTGCCGCTATTTGCGGCGCTGGGCGCGGCCGAAACCGGCAAGGCCACGCGGATCTATCATCAGAAAATGATCTTCGGCGGCGTCACCGCCTCCAGCTGGCGTTTCGACTGACCGCTCCTCCGCGCGACGCGCGACGTCGCTCAGCAAAAAGGCCCCGGATCATCTCCGGGGCCTTTTGTAATTCTGTGGCAGCGATCAGATCGCGGCTTTGCGGCTTTCATCAAGGTAGATTTCGCGCAGGCGCTTGGCCACCGGGCCGGGGGTGCCGTCGCCGAGCGTGGTGCCGTCGATCTCGACAACCGCGAGCACGAAGGTGGTGGCCGAGGTCACGAAAGCCTCGTCGGCGCTCTGGGCTTCTTCGATGGTGAAGGCGCGTTCTTCCACTTCCATCTGCGCTTCGGCGGCAAAGCGCAGAACCGCGGCGCGGGTGATCCCGTGCAGGATGTCGGTGGACAGCTCGCGGGTGATGATCTTGCCACCCTTCACGATATAGGCGTTGTTCGAGCTGCCTTCGGTGACCTTGCCGTCTTCGACCAGCCAGACGTCATCAACGCCCGCCGCTTTCGCCGCCATCTTGCCCATCGAGGGGTAGAGCAGCTGCACGGTTTTGATGTCGCGGCGCGCCCAACGCTGATCGGGCACCGAGATCACCTTGATGCCGGTTTTCGAGGCGGCATTGGTGGTGATGCCGGGCTTGGACTGGGTGAACAGAACCACGGTGGGTTTGCAGGTTTCGGGATCGGGGAAAACGAAATCGCGGTCGCCCGGATTGCCACGGGTCACCTGCAGGTAGACCAGACCGTCACCGATCTCGTTCCTGGCGACCAGCTCGCGGTGCACCGCCAGCCAGTCTTCATGGCTCAAGGGGTTGACCATATCGAGTTCCGACAGCGAGCGGGCGAGCCGCGCGGCGTGGCCGTCGAAATCGACGAGCTTGCCGTCGAGCACCGACGTCACCTCATAGACCCCGTCGGCCATCAGAAAACCCCGGTCGAAGATCGAGATCTTCGCGTCTTCTTCGGGCAGGTATTCCCCGTTCACGTATACGATGCGGCTCATGTTGCTCTCCTATCCCCAGAGGTCCGCGCTAGGCGGGTGCACCCCATGGTCATCAAATCTCAGTGCATTGTCGCGGTCTTGGGCGAGAAGCAGCGGCCCGTCAAGATCCGTCACCATCGCGCCCTGTGCGACCAGAACGGCCGGGGCCATGGCCAGCGAGCTGCCAACCATGCAGCCCACCATCACCTTGTAGCCCTCGGCCAGTGCCGCCTCGCGCAGCGCCAGCGCCTCGGTCAAGCCGCCGGTTTTATCCAGTTTGATGTTCACCACATCATATTTGCCTTTGAGCCCGGCAAGGCTGGCGCGGTCGTGGCAGCTTTCATCGGCGCAGACCGGAATTGGGCGCTTCATACCGATGAGCGAACTATCGTCACCGGCAGGCAGCGGCTGTTCGACCAGCTCGACGCCAAGACGCAGAAGATGCGGGGCCAGATCGGCATAGACCTCGGCGCTCCAGCCTTCATTGGCGTCGACGATGATCCGGGATGTCGGCGCACCTGCGCGCACCGCTTCCAGCCGCGCCATATCGTCGGGCGTGCCGAGCTTGATTTTCAAAAGCGGCCGGTGGGCGTTTTTCGCCGCCTGCGCGCGCATCGCCTCGGGCTCGGCGAGGCTGAGCGTATAGGCGGTGATTTCCGGGCCGGGGGCAGGCAGGCCTGCCAGTTCCCAGACCCGCTTGCCCGCGCGCTTGGCTTCCAGATCCCAGAGCGCGCAATCGACGGCGTTGCGGGCAGCCCCGGCGGGCAGCAGGCTTTGCAGTTCCTGCCGGGTGAAGCTGGCGGGCAGCGCTTCGATCTCGGCGGTCACACTTTCCAGCGTCTCGTTATAGCGGGCATAGGGCACGCATTCGCCCCAGCCGGTCAGCCCGCCCTCTTCGATGCGCACGGTCAGCACTTTCGCCTCGGTGCGCGATCCGCGCGAGATGGTGAACACTTCCGCAAGCGGAAAGGTGTCGGCGGTGACACTCAGGCGCATCGCTTGTCCTTCTTTGGTCCGAAAATACCTCGGGGGTCCGGGGGCAGCGCCCCCGGACTGATCCGGGTTTAGCTGATCGCGGCCAGTGCATCCACCAGCTTGCCCGCGCCAAAGCGGAACGGATCGGTGGTGGGCAGGCCCAGACGCGCCTCGGTTTCAGCGATATAGGCTTCGGCTTCGCTGTTGCTCATATGCTGAGTGTTCACCGAGATCGCCACAACCTGACAAGCCGGGTTGGCCACCTGGGCAAGGTTCAGCGCGGTGTCGCGCAGGGCTTCGAGGCTCGGCAGGCTGAAGCCCGGCAGGCCGCGCATATGCTCGCGGGTCGGCTCGTGGCACAGCACCAGCGCATCGGGCTGGCCGCCATGCACCAGCGCCATGGTCACGCCGGAATAGGAGACGTGGAACAGGCTGCCCTGACCCTCGATCAGATCCCAGTGATCGGCATCGTTGTCGGGGGTCAGCCATTCGATCGACCCGGCCATGAAATCAGCGATCACGGCATCGAGCGGCACACCGTCGCCGGTGATCAGAATGCCGGTCTGGCCGGTGGCGCGGAAGGTCGATTTCATCCCGCGCGCCTGCATTTCCTTGTCCATGGCAAGGGCGGTGTACATCTTGCCGACCGAGCAATCGGTGCCGACGGCAAGGCAACGCTTTCCGCTGCGCTTCACGCCATTGGCGATCGGGTATTTCACTTCCGGCACCCGCACATCGTGCAGGGCGCGGCCGGTGGCCTCGGCGACGGCGACCAGATCGGCCTCGTCGCGCAGGAGGTTGTGCAGGCCGGAGGCGAGGTCAAAGCCTTCTTCCAGCGCCATCACCAGCACTTTTTTCCAGTCCTGGCTGATCACGCCGCCACGGTTGGCAACGCCGATCACCAGCGTTTTCGCGCCCGCCGCTTTGGCTTCGGCAAGGGTCATGTCGGCAAGGCCCAGATCGGCTTTGCAGCCGTCCATGCGGAACTGGCCAACGGCGTTTTCGGGGCGCCAGTCTTTGATGCCTTGCGCCACTTTGGCGGCAAGCTGGTCCGGCGCATCGCCGAGGAAGAGCAGATAAGGTGTTTCGATCATGTTGCGTTCTCCACTGTCTTCGGCAGAATCGCGCAGTCAGAGCGGGAAGTAATCGCAAGATTGGGCGTTGCAAACGACTGCATTCGAAGAATTTTGCGTGAAAGTGGTAAATCTTGAAATATGTGATTTCGGATTTGCCGCGTCGCGGCAGGAATATTCTGCGTCTGCGAGAATCGTCTTGATGATGTGTGCGCAATATTCTATCCACATTGCCACATGACACGTAACAAACTTACCCGGAGAGCGCGATGTCCTTCCGCATTCAACCCACCGCCCCGGCGCGGCCGAACCGTTGTCAGCTTTTCGGCCCAGGCTCGAATGTGAAGCTGTTCGAGAAGATGGCGGCTAGCGCGGCGGATGTGATCAATCTCGACCTGGAAGATTCTGTGGCCCCCGATGACAAGGCGCAGGCGAGGGCCAATGTGATTGCGGCGATCAATGGCATCGACTGGGGCCGCAAGACCCTGAGCGTGCGGATCAACGGGCTGGATACGCCCTATTGGTATCGCGATGTGGTGGACCTGCTGGAGCAGGCCGGGCCGCGACTTGACCAGATCATGATCCCGAAAGTCGGCTGTGCGGCGGATGTCTATGCGGTCGATGCGCTGGTGACGGCGATTGAGCGCGCGACGGGGCGGGACAAGCCGATCAGCTTTGAGGTGATCATCGAAAGTGCTGCTGGCATTGCCCATGTCGAGGAAATCGCGGCCGCCTCGCCCCGGCTGGTGGCGATGAGCCTTGGCGCGGCCGACTATGCCGCCTCGATGGGGATGCAAACCACCGGGATCGGCGGGACGCAGGAAAACTACTACATGCTCCACGGCGAGACCCGGCATTACTCCGATCCGTGGCATTGGGTGCAGACCGCCATCGTCGCCGCTTGCCGCACCCATGGGCTGTTGCCCGTCGATGGCCCCTTTGGCGATTTCTCCGACGATGAAGGCTACCGTGCGCAGGCTCGGCGCTCGGCGACGCTCGGCATGGTGGGCAAATGGGCGATCCACCCGAAACAGATCGCGCTGGCCAATGAGGTGTTCACCCCGTCCGAGGCGGCAGTGACCGAGGCGCGCGAAATCCTCGCCGCGATGGAAGCGGCCAAAGCGTCGGGTAGCGGTGCGACGGTTTACAAGGGCCGCTTGGTGGATATCGCCAGCATCAAACAGGCCGAAGTGATCGTGCGCCAGTCCGAGATGATCGCGAAGGGCTAATCCCAAGGTGGGCCGAAATGAAAAGGGCGGGGAAATCCCCGCCCTTTGACATTGCAACGGACCGGTATCAGGCGGCTTTGCGACGCCGACGCAGGGCGGCGAAGCTGCCGAATGCCCCGAGCAGCAGCGGCAGGCTCGCCGGCAGCGGTACTGCCGGCACGGCGCCATATCTGATGTCGATCGAGGTTCCTGCCACCAACTGGCCGCGTTGGAACGCTTCGAGCTGGACCGTAAAGATCCCTTCCTGATCCGCGGGAACCATGAAGCCAAAACCCATGTTCCACGATTGTTGCGACAGGTTGTAGGCCGCCTTGTAGTTGGCAAATTCCGTCGGGTCGGTTGCCTCGACGCCCGTGCCTTGGGCGGTCGCATTGTTGCCGAAGGAGTGGTCGGCAAAGGGGCCCGCATAGGGGTCGTATGCGATAAAATTCGTAGCTGTCGTCGGATCGTTGTCGACCGAGAGAAGATAGGTGTAGTCGCCGATGGTCAGCCCAGTCCCGCCCAGCACATTCGTGTTGATTGACCAGTCGAAGTTGAAAGCCGAGCGATTGCCCGGCAGATTGCTATCGGCCGGGTCGAACGTATAGGTGTGGTCGCCGTCGTAGTTGAAGATGTCCTGCGGCTGACCGGTTAGGTCGTACCGTAGGTGAGCCCTCAGCGCGAGTTCTAGTCTGTCGACCGTCACACCGGTAAACGACCCATTGGCGTTCCCGTCCCCATAGATAACATTTGATGTCAGAATACCGGTGCCGTTGACCGACGCAGCGCTTGCCATGCCTGCGCCAAACAGCATCCCTGCCGCCATAGTAGCGGCTGCAAAAATTTTGGACTTCATTTTACTCTCCCACCAGAAAATTGGCAATTTGGCGCCTCGCCCGCCAATGCATCGGCAGGGTAGCCTGAAAGCGGTCTTGGTCAACAAATTTTAATAAAATTTAACCAAGTTTCGACAGGTTAGAGCGCCAATGGGAAATATCTGGTGTGATTGTTTTCGAATTGGCGACAATGTCAGACACAGACGATCTGTTGCTCTGACTGAGCCCTATATGGTTTTCTTGCCTGCTCGCCCCGATCTTTCCGGTGATATGTCAGAGCCGCGCGGATGAGGAGCGATAGCGCCTCGGCCTCTGCTTCATCCGGATCATTGAACAGCACCGCGCGCGTGCCCTCATAGCGAAACGCCTCGCCTACCGCCGCTCGGAAGTCGTCCAGCAGGCTGGTTGTGCAGGTGACATAGAGCGCGAAGCCGCCGGATTTTGGCAGGCCCAGCCGCAGGGTGGCACCGTGACGCGCGCGGTAGGCAGGTTCGCCCCAGCTTAGCTTTTCCGCCACCGGCCCGGCGCCCATGGCAGCAGCCTCATCCAGAATGCGGGCGCGCAGGGTCAGAAGCGCTGTGCGCTGTGGGTCTGGGAAGGCGTCGAAGGCGGCCTGTATTGCTGGATCGGCGATCCGGTCAGCCACGCGCCGCTGCCCCGACCGCACCCATCGCCGAGGCCATGATCGGTAGCATCAGATAACGCAGGCCGACGCCCACCAGCCAGGAGCCGAATGGGCTACCCATCAGCCCCACCAGCACCACAAGATCGAGTGCCCAGTTGAGCGCCGCCCAGCAGAAGCCGAGCGCAAGGCCGGAAGCAAAGCTGGGCGTGATCTGCCGGAAGGCGCGGGTGAGGAGCCAGGCGCCGGTGACGCCGCCGATCAGGATCATCGCGGTCTTGAACAGAAAGATGTCGGTCGCGAGCTGGCCTTCGCGGGTGTAGAAGGCGAAAGCGGCGAAGAACGGCACCGCCCATGTGAGCAGGCCGTAGACCAGATTGCGGATGGAAAAGAGCTCTCGTGTCATGAACGGGTCCTTTCTGGGCCTCCTGCCGCGCGTGGCGGCAGGATAGCATTGAACGGGTGTGGCACCTAACGCGGCGTGAGCGGGATCTGGATCTCGGTCACCAGCGCGTCCGGGGCCACCTCCATCGGGGTGTTGAGATAAAGCTCCAGCACCGGCTCTTCGCGCGGGGTCTCGCCCGATTGTGCCAGCCACGGACCGAACAGCCAGTCATAGGCGGCGGCAAGGCCGGTATAGGGTCCGGTGACGGTGAGCACCGCAAAGCGCCCGCCGGGAATCTCGGCGCCGTCCAGCGGCGGGGTGGCCTCGAATTCATCGGTGACTACAAACCCCGCCAAAGCGCGCTGGTCTTTCAGCGGCACAGAGCCCGGCGCATCGTAATAAAGCCCGGCCATGCCCCGCACCTGCCCGAAAGCGCCGCGCGCGGCAAAGGCCGCCCCGGCCTTTTCAAAGGCGACGCCGACCGTCATGTAATCGCCCCGATGGGGAATGCCCGCCAGACGGCGCGGCGCGATTTCGCGGATTTCGACCTGTCTCATATCGCTTCTCTCCAACCTTTGTTGCCATGTCGGAGGAATGGCGCGGCCCCGCTTGCGATAGTCGCCCGGGGTTAGCCCGAAAGCCTGCCGGAAGGCGCGGGTGAAGGCGCTCTGATCGCGATAGCCGCACTCGGCGGCCACCTGCGCCAAGGGCGCGTGGCCTTTCACCAGTTCCGCTGCGGCCTTGTAGAGCCGCACCCGGCGGATGGTCTGGGCCAGGGGCTCGCCGGTCATCGCCGTCCAGATCCGGTGAAAGTGAAACCGGCTGAGCGCGGCGACATCGGCAAGCGCATCCAGCGACAGGTCGCCATCGGGGTGATCGTGGATATGCTCCACCACCCGGATCAGGCGTTTCTCGTAAGCGTTGGTCATGTCAGTCCTCATAGGCGAGGTTTCACATGAAGACGATATGCAGGTCTTGCTGAGTTGCATTGTGACGCGCCTCCCGCCATATACGGGGGCACGAAAACTGCGGGAGCGCATGATGACCAATTACCTCGAATTCGAAAAGCCGCTGGCGGAAATCGAAGGCAAGGCCGCCGAACTACGGGCGATGGCCGCGGGTAACGAGGAAATGGATATCGAGAAAGAGGCCTCGGCGCTCGACCGCAAGGCCGCGTCGATGCTTGAGGAGATCTACAAGAACCTCACCCCCTGGCGGAAATGTCAGGTGGCGCGTCATCCCGACCGGCCGCATTGCAAGGATTACATCGAAGCGCTGTTCACCGAGTTCACCCCGCTGGCGGGCGACCGTAACTTTGCCGACGATCACGCGGTGATGGGCGGGCTCGCGCGGCTGGGCGATCAGCCGGTTGTGGTGATCGGACATGAGCGCGGGCACGATACGAAAAGTCGGATTGATCGCAATTTCGGCATGGCGCGGCCCGAGGGCTATCGCAAGGCGATCCGTCTGATGGATCTGGCCGACCGCTTTGGCCTGCCGGTGATTGCGCTGGTGGATACCCAAGGCGCCTATCCCGGCAAGGGCGCGGAAGAGCGTGGCCAGTCGGAAGCCATCGCGCGCGCTACGGAAAAGTGCCTGTCGCTGAAAGTGCCGATGATCAGCCTGATCATTGGCGAGGGCGGCTCTGGTGGAGCCGTGGCCTTTGCGGCCGGCAACACCGTGATGATGCTGGAGCATTCGATCTATTCGGTGATCAGCCCGGAAGGCTGCGCCTCGATCCTGTGGAAGGATGCCGAGAAGATGCGCGAAGCCGCCGAGGCGCTGCGCCTGACCGCGCAGGATCTGAAACAGCTGGGTGTGATCGACCGGATCATCGCCGAGCCGCTGGGCGGCGCCCATCGCGGCATCGACCAGACGATCAGCGCGGTTGGCGTGGCGATCGAGGTGGAGCTGAAAGCCCTGTTGAAGAAAAAGCCCGACGCCCTGCGCAAGGACCGGCGGCAGAAATTCCTCGATATGGGCTCGAAGGGCCTCGCGGCCTGATCAGACCCTTTCCGGTCAATCGGAAATTTACCATGCCTGACAGGTTCGTTGCCTGATCGGCCCTGCTGTTGCTAGGGTTGGACACGCGCGTTTCCGAGTGAAAGGAGCTTTCGATGAAAGCCCGCTTGTCTGTCTTTGCCCTGTGCCTGATGGCCGGGCCTGCCTTCTCAGAATCCTCGTCCGTGACCGTGGTGCTCGACGATTATTCCGGCGATCCGCCGGGCAGTCTGCGCACGCTGTGGGACAGCCTTCTGTTTGAAGGCATCGACAAGGGCTGGGTCGGTTCGTGGCAATTGCAAAGCGCGGTTCTGAGCAGCCCGCAGGGCACAATCGAATGGCCAACTGCCGGGCATGTGCTGACCGTGGCCGAGGATGGCGGATACCGGCTCGATTACAGCCCCGCCAGCTTCCAAGCCTCGATTGCGGTGAATGGCGTCGACATGCCAACCACCGCGCCCTCAGCGATGCTCCCGACGGGTGCGCCGGGCGGCTGCCTGGGGAACGGTACGATTAGCGGGCTGGTCGTTGGCCACCTGTTTGCGCCCTTCGATGTCGATCTCGACTATGAAGATGTTAATGGCGGCTATCCGATCGGGGCACCCTGGATGGAAGCCTCGATTGACAAGGCCGCCTCGAAGAAACCCGAGTTGCATTGCGATGGCGCCGAGGTTGCGGTTGCCTCCAGCGGCGTTCTGCCCGCACTGGGCATCGGTCGCCCGGCGCCAAGTGCGAATGGGGTTGTGGTGCCCTACGATTACGAGATCGACATGAACAACACCACGCTGACCATCACCGCACGCGATGTGCCGGGGGTGACCTATGTCTTTACCCGGCTGAACTGACGCAGGGCTGGGCACGGCAGGGCTTAGCGCTCGCGGAAGGCCTTGTCGAAATAGTCCATGAACGGCTTCATCAGATAGGCGAAGGGGCTGCGTTCGCCGGTGCTGAGGAAAGCCTCGACCGGCATGCCCGGAATCAATTCCGAGCCTTCGGGCAGCTTCGCGGTTTCGCCTTCGTCAATCTCGATCCGCGCCCGGTAATAGCTGGCGCCGGTGTGCTGGTCGTGCAGCGCGTCGGGCGAGACCGAGATCACCGTGCCGTAAATCTCGGGCGTGGTGCGGGTTGAGAAGGAGGGGAAGCGCAACAGCACCTTCTGGCCCATATGCACCTGATCAATATTCAGCGTTGGAACCTGCGCGCCGATCAGCAGCGGTTGATCCTGCGGCACGATGGCCAGCACGGTTTCGGCGGGCCGGATTACCGCCCCGGCGCTGAACACCTGCAGCGAATGGATGGCGCCCGCCAGTGGCGCACGGATTTCCAGCCGGTCAAGCTGCTCCATCAATGCACGGCGGTGCTCGGCATATTGCAGCTCTTTGCCCTCCTGATCGGAGAGCTGGGTACTGGCGTCTTCCTGGCGCTGGGCCTGGGTTTGCAGGATCTGAAGGTCGATCTCGGTGATCCGTTCGCCATTCTGTGCCTTGCGGGCGATGATGTCGCCCGCCGCGCCCTCAAGCTGGGCCTTCTGCCGCCGCAGCGCCAGCACGGTGGAACTTTGGGTCAGGCCCTTGTCGAGCAGCTGTTGCTGATTGGCGAGTTCCTTGGCGAGCAGCGCCACCTGTTCTTCCTGAGCGGCAAGCTGGGCGGCAAGCCCATCGTTCTGGCTGGCGATCTGCGATTTGCGTTTTTCCAGCTGCGCCACCGAGGCGGCCAGATTATCGCGCCGCCGGATAAACAGCTTTCGGTTGGTTTCCAGCATCTCGGCGACGTCGGGATTGGTCGTGGCTTCAGCCAGCAGCTCGGGGCTGAAGGTAATTTCAGTCGCCCCGTCGCGCTCGGCCTCCAGCCGACCACGCCGGGCGGCAAGCTCGTAGATCTGGCTGTTGGTGATGGCGAGTTCGCTTTCGAGCCGCTGTGAATCAAGCCGGATCAGCACCTGACCGGCTTTCACAACATCGCCCTCATGCACCTCGATCGAGGCGACCTTGCCACCATCAGGGTGTTGCACCACTTGCTGGTTCTGCTCGGTCTCGATCAGACCGGGGGCGACAATGGCGCTGGCGATCCGGGTGGTCACCGACCAGGTGCCCAGCCCGCCCACCAATACCAAGACCGCTATAAGCCCCAGAATAACCGGGCCGCGCGCCGTCCATGCCTGTTTCACATCCTGTTCGGGCATCAGCTTACTCCGCCGGTTTTGCCTTCGGCCACGCTCGACTGGATTTGATGGGCGTTTTGCACTGTGCGTTCGAGAACCTGATCCCGCGGCCCGAAGGCGCGGACATTGCCGTGCTCCAGCACCAAAAGCAGATCGCATTCGGCAATCGCCGAGGGCCGGTGCGCCATGATCATCACCGCACCGCCATCTGCCTTGATCTCGCGGATCGCGGTGTTCAGGGCGATGCTGCCCTCATTGTCGAGGTTGGAATTGGGTTCGTCGAGCACCAGCACCACCGGGTTGCCGTAGATCGCGCGGGCCAGACCGATGCGCTGCATCTGTCCGCCCGACAGCATCCCGCCGCCCCCCGACACCAGCGTGTCATAGCCCTCGGGCAGGGCCAGGATCATCTCATGCGCGGCGGCCTTCCTGGCGGCGCTGACCACGGCTTCGTCATCGGGGTTCACCGCCAGCCCGGCGATGTTTTGTGCGATGGTGCCGTCGAAAAGCTGTACCCGCTGCGGCAGATAGCCGATATGGGCGCCCAGCACGGCGGGCTCGTATTGATCCAGCGAGGCGCCATCGAGGCGGATCTTGCCGCCCGCCGGACGCCAGACCCCGGTGATGACCCGCGCCAGCGTCGACTTTCCGGCGCCAGACTGGCCGATCACCCCAAGCGCCTGTCCGGGTTTCAGTTCGAAACTCACCATGCGCAGCGAGGCGAGCGATTGCCCCGGCGGGACCACGGTCAGGTTTTCGGCTTTGAGATTGGCCGCGGGGCGCGGCAGTTGCGTGCGCGGCGGTTCTGGCGGCACCTCTCCCAAGAGCTCGGTCAGGGCCTGCCAGCCTTGGCGCGCGCGCTGCACGATCTGCCATTGGCCAATCAACAGATCAATTGGCGCCAGGGCCCGGCCCATCAGGATCGACCCCGCAACCATCGCGCCGCCGCTCAGCTGACCGCGCAGCACCAGCCAGGCGCCGAGCGCAAGCATGGCCGATTGCAGAAACATCCGGAAGGTTTTGGACAGCGCCGAGAATTGCCCGGCCCGGTCGGAGGCGAGGATCGTATCGTTCAGGGCCCGGCTGCGGGTGAGATGCCAGCGTTCGAAGGCGTTGTCCGACATGCCAAGCGCGCGCACCATCTCGGCCTCGCTGCGCAGCTGTTCGGCCATGTGATCGGCCTGCGATGCAGCGTGGTTGGCGTTTCGCACCGGGCCAGAGGTGAGCATTTGGTTCAGGATGGCGATCAGCACCAGCACTCCGCCACCACCCAGCGCCATAAAGCTGAGCCACGGGTGAAAGACCGCGAGGCCGGCCAGAAAGAGCGGTGTCCACGGCAAATCGAACAAAGCGGCGAAGACCGGCGACGAGAGCAGGCGCTGCACCGATTCCAGATCGCGCAGCGTGTTGGTTGGCCGTTGTCCGCCGGTCGCAACCGCCTGACGGCGCAGGACCGCTGCAAAGACCCGCCGGTCAAGGCTGGCCTGAAACTTCGCCCCGATCCGGGCCAGAACCCGACCGCGGGCGTAATCCAGAACCCCCATCATCACGAACAGGAAGGTCATCAGCAGCGCCAGCGCCAGCAGCGTCGCTTCCGACCGCGAGCCCAACACGCGGTCATAGACCTGCAGCATGAAGAGCGGGCCGGTCAGCATCAACAGGTTGACGAAGGCCGAAAACAGGCCGACCACCCAGAAAAGTCCTAATACCTCGCGTCGAGCGGCGCGCAGCTCGCTCTGGGCATGATCGCGTTGGATATTGGATATGCCCAATCTGGCCATGGTTGCTCGCAACATGTTTTTTGGTTGTTTCATCGATGTGATAGCGACTAGGGGGCGTTGCGTCACCCCCTAAGCTATCCCCCGATACCGAGGATTGAGCGCAATACGCCGAGCAGGGAATCGTCCTTGGGAGCGGTGGCGAGCGGCGGGGCTTCGGTGCCGGGCATGACGGTGCCGTTTTCGACCGATGGCGGTGCATTGGGGCGCAGCATCGGTAGCGGCGTGGGCGGCAGATCCTTTTCGACCCGCGCCATGGTTTCATGCCAGATTTCTGCGGGCAGCCCGCCGCCGGTGACCCCGGAAAGCGGGGTGTTGTCGTCATAGCCCATCCAGACACCGGCGACGTAATCGCCGGTGAAGCCGATGAACCAGGCATCGCGGGCGGCGGTGGTGGTGCCGGTTTTGCCCGCCACTTCACGATCCTCAAGATTGGCCCGCTGGCCCGAGCCATCGGTTACCACCCGGTGCATCATGTAGATGAGTTGCTTGGCCGCCTCGGGCGAGATCACCCGCTCGCCGATGCCGCCGGATTGCTCCATCAGCGGGGTGGAATCGCCGCGCAGGCGCAGATCGACCAGCCCATAGGGGGTGACCGACGAGCCGCCGTTCAGGATGCCCGCATAGGCGCCGGACATTTCCAGCAGGCTCGAATCCGAGGCCCCCAGCGCCAGCGCCGGACCGGCAGCGAGATCGGACTGGATGCCGAACATCGAGGCGACGGTGCGCACATTCTCGCGCCCCACGGCTTCGGACAGTTTCACCGCCGGAATGTTCAGCGAATTGCGCAACGCATCGGTCAGGGTGACCCAGCCGTAATTCTTGCGGGTGTAGTTTTCCGGGCACCACTGGCCGGAGCCGGGAATGTTCATGCAGAAAGGTGCGTCTTCGATCAGGCTGTCATAGCGCCAGCCCAGATCGAGCGCGGTGGCATAGACGAAGGGCTTGAACGACGAGCCGGTCTGGCGCTTGGCCATGGTCGCCCGGTTGAAACCGCCGACCACATTGCGGCTGCGTCCGCCGACCATTGCGCGCACCGCGCCATCGGCGCTCATCACGATGATCGCGGCCTCGGCCTTGGAGGTGGGATCGACCTTGTTGTCGAACACCCATTTCAGCGCCTCTTCGGCGGCGGTCTGGATGTTCTGGTCGAAGGTGGTCTTGATGATCACGTCTTCGGTGGTGTCGCGGGTCAGGAAAGACGGCGCGGTCGACATCACCCAATCGGCGAAATAGCCGCCCGCGCGCGCTTCGGCGGCTTGCGACAGCACGGTGGGATGGGCGCGGGTATAGGCGGCCTCGGCGGGGGTGATGAAGCCCTGATCCTCCATCAGCTTGACCACGGTCAGCGCCCGGTCCCAGCTGCGTTGCAGGTTATTGGTCGGGTCATAGCGGCTGGGGGCGGTCAGGGCGCCTGCCAGAATGGCCGCTTCGCCGACATCGACCTCAGAGGCATGTTTGCCGAAATAGCGCTCGCTGGCGGCTTCGAACCCATAGGCCCCGGCGCCCAGATAGGCGCGGTTGAGGTAGATGGTCAGGATCTCGTCCTTGCTGAAGCGCGTTTCCAGCGCCATCGCATAGATGGCTTCCTTGATCTTGCGCCACAGAGATCCTTCGCGGCAGTCGGATTCGTATTGGGCTTCGGTCTGGCCGGAAGCGGGGTCATAGGGCACGCCCACGCACAAAAGTTTGGCAGTTTGCTGGGTCAGGGTCGAGCCGCCATTGCCCGACAGCGGCCCGCGCCCGGCGCGCAGGTTGATCATCATCGCGCTGGCAATGCCGCGCGGCGAGAGGCCGAAATGGCGATAGAAGCGTTTGTCTTCGGTGGCGATCACCGCGTTTTTCAGCGCGGGCGACACGGTGTCGGCCGAGACGATCCCGGCAAACTGCTCGCCGCGCCAGGCAAAGGTCTGGCCGTAGCGATCGAGCATCGTGACCGAACCGCGCGCGCGCCCGTCGATCAGCTCGGTCAGCGGTGGAATGGACGAGGCGAAATAGAGCACGCCGCCGCCAATCAGCAGGGCGATCACCACGCTGCCCAGAATCGCCAGCCGCAGACTAAAGCGCAGAAGACCGCGCAGCAGCATCAGCGGCAGGGCGATGATCAGCGGCAAACGGCGCCGGGGCGGGGTCGGGCGCCGGGGTGGCTGCGACTTGCGCGACCGGCCAGAGCCGCCGCCAGATGGCGGCTTTCCGCCACCCGAGGGCGGCTTGCGCGGAGGTGTCCCGCCGGAAGAGCTGGACGAATAGCGTTTGTCTGCGACCAGCGGTGGGCGCCGCGAACCGTTCTGTGCCATGGAGTTTGACCGGACCTGCTCGTGTTTTTTCTTACCATAGCGACTCGGGGCGCAGAAGACGAGGGGTTGGGTGCACCGCCGGGCCTGCTTGGAAATGTGCACATCTTTTGTGCGCCTAATTTTTAATCAGCGATGCCCAATTGTGCAAAAAATGTGACATCCCACCCGATTCCGGTTTCCAAGCTCTGCCGGTTTTCTTGCCGCAACGCCCCCCAGCTGCATTGGGTGGTTCCGTTATGACGCGCGGAGAGCCTGCTTTCCGTATCTGGCAAAAGGGGAAAAACGTGAAACTGATCATTGCAGCGATCAAGCCATTCAAGCTCGAAGAGGTGCGCGAAGCGCTCACCGCTATCGGCGTGCGCGGCATGATGGTGACTGAAATCAAAGGCTTCGGCACGCAGTCGGGGCACACCGAAATCTACCGCGGTGCTGAATATGCGGTGAATTTCGTGCCGAAAGTGAAGCTTGAAATCGTTGTGGCCGACTCGCTCGCCGAACAGGTTGTCGAGGCGATCGCCAAGACCGCCCAGACCGGCAAGATCGGCGACGGCAAGATCTTCACACTGGATGTCGACAGCGCGCTGCGCGTGCGGACCGGCGAGACCGACGGCGACGCGCTTTAAGACGCGGCCTTAGAGAGGACAAAACCAATGCAACTGAAGAAATTCCTTCCCATGGCCGCTCTCGGTGCGCTCGCACCGCTGGCCGCTTTTGCGCAGGACGCAACGGCCGAAGTCGCCGAAGCTGTCGCGCCGATTGTCGATAAGGGTGATGTCGCCTGGATGATGACATCCTCGCTGCTCGTTCTGTTCATGATCATTCCCGGCCTGGCGCTGTTCTACGGTGGCCTCGTGCGGACCAAGAACATGCTGTCGATCATGATGCAGTCGACCATGATCACCGCCGTGGTGATGGTGATCTGGGTGCTCTACGGCTACTCCTTCGCCTTCGGTGGTGGCACCAGCCCGTTCTGGGGCGGCTTGGGCAAGGTCTTCCTTGCCGGTGTGACGCCGGATAGCCTTGCAGCCACCTTCACCGATGGTGTGGCGCTGCCGGAATATGTGTTCATCGCCTTCCAGATGACCTTTGCGGCGATCACGCCCGCGCTGTTCATTGGCGCCTTTGCTGAGCGTATCAAATTCTCGGCGGCGATCCTGTTCACCGTGCTCTGGGTGACCTTCATCTACTTCCCGATCGCTCACATGGTGTGGGACGGTGCTGGTCTGCTGTTCAGCTGGGGTGCTGTCGACTTCGCTGGCGGTACGGTTGTGCACATCAACGCCGGTATCGCCGCTCTGGTGGCTGCCATCGTGATCGGCCCGCGGGTTGGCTTCGGCAAAGACAACATGGCGCCGCATTCGATGACGCTGACCATGGTCGGGGCTGCGATGCTCTGGGTTGGCTGGTTCGGCTTCAACGCCGGTTCCAACCTCGAAGCCACCTCGGGCGCAACGCTTGCCATGCTGAACACCTTCGTGGCCACGGCTGCCGCAGTGATCTCGTGGTCGCTGGTTGAAACCCTGGCCCATGGCCGTCCGTCGGGTCTCGGCGCTGCGTCGGGCATGGTTGCCGGTCTCGTGGCCATCACCCCGGCCTGCGGCACTTCCGGTCCGGTTGGCGCCATCCTTCTCGGCCTCGTGGTTTCGCCGGTCTCCTACTTCTTCGTCACCAAGGTGAAGTCGATGTTCGGCTACGATGACAGCCTCGATGTGTTCGGTGTCCACGGCATCGGCGGGATCATCGGCGCCATCGGCACCGGCTTCCTGATGTCGCCCGTCTTCGGTGGCATGGGCGGCGAAGGCTTCGCAATGTGGTCGCAAGTGCTGGTTCAATTCGAAGCCGTGCTGGTCACGCTGGTCTGGTCGGGCGTTGGGTCGCTGGTCCTGCTCTACGTGGTCAAAGCGATCACCGGCCTGCGGGTCAGCGAAGAAGAAGAGCGCATCGGTCTCGACACAACGAGCCACGGCGAGAGCGCCTACAATATGTGAGCCTGAGTGCTGACAGGGAGCAGGCCCGGAGGAAACTCCGGGCCTTTTTCGTTGGCTCAGACGAAGCGATGTCCGGCGGTTCCCAGCAATGCAATCGCCCGTTCGCGGTCGGCCTCGGCCAGCAGCAGATGCTCGCCATCGAAGGTGCAGACCACGAAAATGCCGATGCCGTTTTCGGAAAGCGGGGTGATCAGCCGATGCACGATCCCGGCCTCGCCAAAGCCGAAGGGGCCGATGGTGCGCAGGCAGAACCAGCCTGCATCGGTCTCCACTCCCTCTGGAATGCGCTCTTCAAGGCAGATCACCGTCAGCTCGTCGCTGGCCCGGCTGATCGCCATGAAGCCCGGCCCATCCGCCCAATCGGGAAGCGGCGCATCGGGGGCAAGCCGGGCGATGGCGTAGCGGCCCGGGACGATTTGTAGATTGAGCCCGCTGGCCACGCCTATTTGCCCAGAAACGCCTGGAACGCCGCCAGCGTTTCGTCGGAGACATGGTGCTCCATGCCTTCGGCATCGAGCTCGGCGGTTTGTTCGGGCACGCCCACGGCTTTCAAGAGATCGACCACAACCCGGTGACGGGCGCGCACGCGGTCGGCCAGCGTCGCGCCGTCTTCGGTCAGGAACACGCCGCGATAGGGGCGGCTGACCGCCAGGCCTTCACGCTTCAGCCGGGCCACGGCCTTGGTGGCGGTCGGGTGGGTCACCCCCATCCGGTTGGCAATATCGGCAATCCGCGCCTCGCCCATCTCTGCCGACAGATCGCTGATCATCTCGACGTAATCTTCCATCACCGCCATCGCCTGCGCATTGCGGGCATGGGTGAACCTTTCGGCGTCGTCTGGCTGGCTCATGCGGGTCCTTCCTCCGGGGTTTCAGACAGTATAGCCGAGGCTACATTTTGAAAAGCCTGTTTCGTCTGAATTTGCCTCTTGCAATAAATGAAGCCTCGGCTACATTTCGTTGCTGCGACAGGATTGATGGAAGAGATCATGTGATGAGTCATAGCTTAACCAACAGAACCCGGGCGGTGATGTCCGCCGTGCTGGCGGGCGAACGCAAAGGCGTGCGCGCACTTTCGGCTTTTGTCGGGCCAGCCGTCATCGCCTCGATAGCCTATGTCGACCCGGGCAATTACGCGACGAATATCCAGGCGGGCGCGGGCTATGGCTATACGCTGCTTTGGGTGGTGCTTCTGGCCAATCTGATCGCCATGTTGTTTCAGGCGCTGTCGGCGCGGCTCGGGATTGTCTCAGGGAGAAATCTGGCAGAGCTGAGCCGCGATAACTTCCCGCGCCCGGTGGTGTGGGGGATGTGGGCGGTCAGCGAGGTCGCAGCGATGGCGACCGATCTGGCGGAGTTCCTCGGCGGCGCCATTGGGCTTGCGCTTTTGTTCAATATTCCGCTGGTCTGGGGGATGGTGGTGACCGCCATCGTCACCTACGGCATTCTGGTGTTCGAGCGCAAAGGCTTCCGGCCGATGGAGCTGATCATCGGCACAATGGTGGCCATCATCGGCCTGTGCTATCTGGTCGAACTGTTTATTGCGCCGATTGACTGGGGCTCTGCGGCCACCGGGCTGGTGACGCCGAACATGCCGGATGCGACGGCCCTGACCATTGCCGTCGGGATCATCGGCGCCACGGTGATGCCCCATGCGGTTTATCTGCATTCGGGCCTGACGCAGATGCGCACCCATATGCGCCATGATGAAGACCGCCGCAAAGTCGTGCGCTATTCCAATATCGAAGTGGTGGTCGCGCTGGCGATTGCCGGCATGGTCAATATGGCGATGGTGATGATGGCGGCCTCGGCTTTCCATACGGGCCATTCCGATGTGGCTGAGATCGAAACCGCGTTCCACCTGCTGACCCCGCTTCTGGGCTCTGCGGCGGCGGCGGTGTTCCTCGTCTCGCTGATCACCTCGGGGGTTTCCAGCTCGGTTGTGGGCACGATGGCGGGGCAGATGATCATGCAGGGCTTCCTGCATTTCCATGTGCCGATCTGGCTGCGCCGTCTGGTGACGATGCTGCCCGCCTTCGTGGTGGTGGCGATGGGCGTCAACGCCACCGAGGCGCTGGTGCTAAGCCAGGTGGTGCTGTCCATCGCCCTGCCGGTGCCGATGGTGGCCCTGATCATCTTCACCTCGCGCCGCGACCTTATGGGTGAACATGTAACCGGGCTGCCGGTGCGGGCGCTGGCCATTCTGGGCGCTACGATTGTGCTGAGCCTGAATTTCGTGCTCTTGGCCGGTGTCTTCGGCGTCACGATCCCGGGCCTCGGGTAGGGCGCGGGGCTTCGGCAAAAAAGAAAGGGCGCCATGATGGCGCCCTTTGTCATTTGTGAGGATGGGGCGGATCAGACGCCCGCGTCGACGATGGCATCGGCGAGAATGTCGATGGTGTTCTCATTGAGGCCCGCGATGTTGATGCGGCTGTCGCCGACCATGTAGATCGCGTGTTTGTCGCGCATGTATTCCACCTGCTCAGGGCTCGCGCCGATGCGCGAGAACATGCCGCGATGCTCGGCGACAAAGCCGAAGCGATCGGAATTGGTGCGGGCGCGCAGGGCATCGGCGAGCTTCACGCGCAGGCCGAGCATGCTTTTGCGCACCTCTTCCAGCTCGCCCGACCAGTCGGCCCGCAGCGCGGGATCGTCGAGGATCATCTGCACCAGCCGCGCACCGTGATCCGGCGGGAACGAGAAGTTCTGGCGGTTGAGATGCGCCAGCGATTGCTGGGTCAGCGCTTTCGATTTGGCATTCGGCGCCACCGCCATCAGCAGGCCGGTACGCTCGCGGTAGAGGCCGAAGTTTTTCGAGCAGCTCGCGGCGATCAGCGTTTCCGGCAGGCGGGAAGCGATCAGGCGGGTGCCCGCCGCGTCTTCTTCCAGCCCGTCGCCAAAGCCCTGATAGGCAATGTCGATCAGCGGCACGGCGGCTTTTTCTTCCAGCAGCGTCGCTACCGCATCCCATTGCACCAGCGTCAGGTTGGCGCCGGTCGGATTGTGGCAGGCGCCGTGCAGCAGCACCACATCGCCCGGCTTCACGCCAGCGAGGTCTGCCATCATCCCATCAAAATCCACCGCACGGGTATCGTTGTCGAAATAGCGGTACTCGGTCATTTTCATCCCGAGATGCTTGATGATCGAGGGGTGGTTGGGCCAGGTCGGGGCCGAGAGCCAGACGGTGGCCTCGGGCGTGGCCATCTTGATCAGTTCCAGCGCCTGATGGATCGCGCCGGTGCCGCCGGGCTGGGCGGCAAAGGCCAGACGATCCGCCGCCACCGTATCGCCCAGAACCAGCCCCGACAGCGCCTGCCCGAAGGCCGGATCGCCCGCCAGCGCGGTATAGGTCTTGGTGGTTTCGACTTCCCAGAGCTGCTTTTCAGCCGCTTTTACGGCGCGCATCACCGGGGTGTTGCCGGTGGCGGTTTTGTAGACACCGACGCCGAGATCGACTTTGTTGTCGCGCGGATCGGCGCGGAACTTGCCCATCAGAGCGATGATTTTGTCTTCGGGAAGGTCGTGCAGATGTTCGAACATGAAGAGCTCCTATGCTCCGGTTGCGACTTTCAGATCGTTATACATGCCCCATTCGGACCATGAGCCATCATAGATGGCATGGCGCGGATGGCCGATCCGGGTGAGGGCCAGATCGAGGATCGCGGCGGTGACGCCCGATCCGCAGGACGAGATGACCGGCTTGGTCAGATCCACCCCGGCGGCCTCGAAAACGGCTTTCAGCGCGGCGGGGTCTTTCATCGTGCCATCGTCATTGATGAGCGTGGCGAAGGGGACGTTTTTCGAATTCGGGATATGGCCCGAGCGCAGGCCTTCGCGCGGCTCTGCCACTTCGCCGCGAAACCGCTCGGCGGCGCGGGCATCGACGATTTCCCAGTCGCGCAGCTTCGCGGCTGCTGCGACCTGTGTGACGTCCTTCACCAGATCGTTCTGCACCGTCACGGTCATATGCCGGTCGCGGATCACCGGGGCGGCGTCGGTGAGCGGATGCCCCCCCGCCCGCCATTTCGGCAAGCCCCCGTCGAGCACGGCAATGTCGGTTTTGCCCATCAGGCGAAACAGCCACCAGACCCGCGCGGCGGAAAAGATACCGGCGCTGTCATAGACCACCACCTGATGGCCGTCGCCCACGCCCATGGCGCGCATCCGGCTCATGAATTTCTCGACCGGCGGCACCATATGCGGCAGCGGCGAGCGCAGATCGGCGATTTCATCGATATCGAAAAAACGGGCACCGGGAATATGCGCCTCGGCATATTCGGCTTTCGCATCGCGCTCCGATCCGGGCATGTGCCAGGAGGCATCGAAAAGCCTGAGATCAGGGTCGTTCAGATGTTTGGCAAGCCAGTCGCAGCTGACCAGCGTTTTCGGGTCGCTTGAAGGCATATTACTCCCCTCGCATATCGGCTTCTGCCTACAGAGGCAGGCCGGGCGAGGCAAGGGGAATGGGCGCCGCCGGGCCGCGGCGCCGCCCGGATCAGCGGAAAATACTGCGGATCAGACCAAAGATCGTCAGCAGCACCGCCCCGCCGACAACGCCGGTGATTAGCGATGCCGTGATCGAGGCGAGGGTCAGCCCGCTGCCGGCGGCGGCAATCAGGCTGGCGCCGCCAAGCGCGGTGAGGATTTGCGAACCGATGCCGCCGCCAATAATACCGGCCACTGAATTGCCCAGCGTGCCGAAGCTGAATGTCGGCAGGATCCTCGCGGCGATGTTGCCGCCGATGGCCCCGGCGATGATGGCAACGAGAAGGATTTCCATATGTTCTCTCCTGTCTGGTCCGGCGTTGCGCCGGTCTGGGCAGTTAGAGAGCAATCACTTTTCGGAGGGGAGGGGAAGTTTTTCCAAATTCTCTCCGGGGAAATCTCTCAAATAAAACAATCGGCAGACCGGGCTCAGCGTTGCGCTGCTGCCCGCACGGCGCGTTCCAGCGCGTCGCGAAAGCGGGCGCGGTCGGATTTGGAAAAGGCGCGGCCGCCGCCCTGCCGAAACGGGTCTGCTGCGCGCAGATCGGCCATCAGATCGCGGCTGGCCAGCTGGCTGCCGATATTGGCTGGGGTGAAGGCTTCGCCATTGTGGCGGATCACCTGCGCCCCGGCGGCGACGCATTTGGCGGCCAGCGGCACGTCGCCGGTGACCACAACATCGGATTTTCCGGCGCGATCGGCGATCCACATATCGGCCACGTCCGGCCCTTCGGAGACATAGACCATCTCGACCAGCGGATTGGCCGAGGGCCGGAGCCCGCCATTGGAGACGAAAGCGATTTTCAACTTGTGGCGGGTGGCCACCTCTTCCGCCTCGGTTTTCACCGGGCAGGCATCTGCATCGACATAGATCATGCCGCCTCATAGCGCGGGATCGGGCGCGGGTCGAGGCTGGACAGGCGCGCGGACCGGGTGTTCTATCGGGCCATGATCGAGAATTTCGCCGAACATGCCTCGAACGAACGCACCTTTCTGGCCTGGGTGCGCACCACGATAGCGATTGTCGGTTTCGGCATTGCCGGGGCGCGCTTTGCCGGGGCCACCTCTGCGCCTTGGGCCGATGCGCTGGTGCTGGGCACCGGGGCCATCGTGGTGGCGCTGGCCTATGTGCGGATGCATATCGTGCGGCGCCGGATCGACAGCAAGCACGCGGCCGATGACGAAGGCACGCGGGCCGATTTCGTGCTCGCGGTTCTGGTCATCGCCTTCTTCACCCTGCTGGCGAGCTTCGGGCTGCGGCTGAGCGTCTAGGCGGACAGCGACAATGGCTCACATCAACAAAGTGCTGCGCTCGATCAACCTTGATGGCGAGACCGTCTGTGTCGACGTTTTCCTGCGCCCGAACGGGACCTTTGGGTTTGACGAGTTCCGGCGTGACCCGGAAGACGGACGCGGCTGGTACAGCATCGGCCACTATGGTGCTCAGGAATTCGAAAGCGCCGATGGCGCCTTCAGCGCCGCGCTTCAATCGGTGAGCTGGCTCGCAGGTGCAGTGCGCTAAGCCCGGTCGCGGCTCTGGGCTTTCCCCTCAGCCGCCGCCGATCAGCGCCCCGGCGGCGAAGACCAGTGCGCCGCCCAGCACCACCTGAAAGGCGGCGCGGTGGAACGGGGTTTGCATATAGCGGTTCTGGATCCAGGCGATGGTCCAGAGCTCGACAAACACCACCACCATGGCGACAATTGTGGCGGTCCAGAACTCTGGGATCAGATAGGGCAGGGCGTGGCCCAGCCCGCCCAGTGTGGTCATCACCCCGGCGGCGATGCCGCGTTTTATCGGGCTGCCCCGGCCTGACAGCTCGCCATCATCCGAGGCGGCTTCGGTGAAGCCCATCGAGATCCCGGCGCCGACCGAGGCGGCCAGACCGACCAGCAGGGTGGTGTGGGTGTTCTGGGTGGCAAAGGCGGTGGCAAAGATCGGCGCCAGCGTCGAGACCGATCCATCCATCAGCCCGGCCAGCCCCGGCTGCACCCAGGTCAGGATGAACTGGCGATGGGCTTCGCGGTCTTCGGCGCTGCGTTCGTCGTCGCCCAGATGCTCGGCTTCCAGATCGTCGGCCAGTTGGCCGTGGCCCGCCTCGACGGCGGCCAGATCGCCCAAGAGCTTGCGGGTTTCGGCATCCGAGGAATGGTCGGCGGCCTTGCGGTAGAACAGTTCGGCCTGCCGCTCCATCTCGCTGGCTTCGGCGCGCATCCGTTCCAGCCCGAGATTCTCGACCATCCAGACCGGGTTGCGGGCGTAGAAGCCCGAAACATGCTCGCGCCGGACAAGCGGGATGACATCGCCAAAGCGCCGCTTATGCGCGTCGATCAGCATCCGGCGATGCTCGTCTTCCTCCAGCGCCATATCGTCGAACACTTTGGCCGAGCTGGGATATTCGGCGCGCAGCTTTTCGGCATATTGCCGATAGATGCGGGCATCGTCTTCTTCGTTCGAAATTGCCAGAGCCAGGATTTCCTGCTCGGACAGGTCGGAAAAGCGGCGCCTTCCGCTGGTGATGCCGGGGATCATTCTGGCCTCCTATTTAGAATAGTTCTAAAATAGCTGACCCAACCGGAGGCGCAAGGGGCTGATTGCTCAGTCCACCCGACGCAGATAGACGTGGTTACCCTCGCGCTTGGTTTCGAAGCGTTTGAGGTCGGCCACCAGATCGGAAAGCTTGGCCTTGCCATAGGTGCGGGTGTCGAAATCGCGCCGGTCGGCCTGAATGGTCTGGCCGATGCGGCCGAGCTGATACCATTCGCCGTCCTGATCGACCTTTTCCATCGCGGCAAGGATCAGAGGCACCGCCTCGATCACCGGGCGTTTGCCGGGTTTCGGTGCGGCGGGCTTGCCCTTGGCTGGGGCTTCGGCGGGCTCTTCGATGATGTTCTCGATCATAACGAAGCGCGAGCACACGTTTTTCAGGCTCTCGGGCGTTTTGCCTTCGCCGATGCCGATCACGTCGAGCCCCTGCTCGCGGATGCGGTTGGCGAGGGCGGTGAAATCGCTGTCGGAGGAGACCAGCACAAAGCCATCGAAGCGGCCGGTATGCATCAGGTCCATCGCGTCGATCACCAGACCGATATCCGAGGCATTCTTGCCCTTGGTGTTGGCGGTTTCCTGATGCGCGACAAGGCCGAGCGCGTGCACCTTTTCCGACCAGGGCTTCAGCCGGGCCGACGACCAGTCGCCATAGACGCGGCGCAGGGCCGGTTCACCATATGAGGTGATTTCTTTCAGAATGGCTTCGGCAAATCGGGCGGGGATGTTGTCGGCGTCGATGAGGACGGCAAGCAACGGAGAATTTTTGTTTGTCATCCGGGTCACGTGGGGGTGCGGGGCGCCGGGCACAAGGGCAAAGTGCTGTTCGCGCGCGCCAGACTTGCCTCAGAGCCACGATTATGGCCTGATCGGCGCATGTTGAGGATCGTTCTCGCCCTTGCCCTGCCGCTCACCCTTGCCGGATGTTTCCCCTCCGGCGGGCCTTTCGCCTATGCGGGCAGTTGCCCGGCGGGCGATCTGTCGGCGCTGGTGGGGCAAAGCGAGAGCATGGCGGCGGGGATCACCTATGCCGGACCCAAGCGCGTGATCCGGCCCGGCATGGCGGTGACGATGGACTATAATCCCGAGCGGCTAAATATCGAGATCGGCGCCGATGGGCGGATCGCGCGGCTGACCTGCGGATAAGGCCGCCGCGCGCCCGGATTAGTTCTTGTATTGCGAATGGCAGGCCTTGCAGGCCCCGCCGAGCGGGCCGAAGGCGGCTTGCAGAGCTTCGGGGCTATCGACCGTTGCACCGGCCTTGGCAGCGGCTTCCAGCGCGGCGGCCTTCGCGGTGAAATCTTCCCAGTGGTCCCAGATCGCGTCGGAGGCTTTGCTTTCAGGGTCGCGGGTTTGGGTCTCGAACACCACCGGCACAGTCCCGGCCTGTTCGGCAATCGCAGCAAAGGC
Organism: Paracoccaceae bacterium; assembly: GCA_050288685.1. Lineage (GTDB taxonomy): Bacteria > Pseudomonadota > Alphaproteobacteria > Rhodobacterales > Rhodobacteraceae > Sinisalibacter. The sequence continues at coordinate 601,514 of JBNKEH010000009.1, forward strand.
GGCTTGCGCGGCGGCGGCATCGAAATCCACCTTGCCCTGCGCCATCGGCGCGAGCTTTTTCAGATTGGCGCTGATCAGCCCCATGGTTTCCTGCCGCTTCTGCACGTCGGGATTGGTTGAATAGGCCAAGGCAAAGCCGGTGGAGGCGAACACCAGACCGGCGGCGAGGGTGGTTTTGAGCGTGAACATGCGTGATCCTGTTTTGATAGCGTTTGCGGCACCCTAGCGGCTGAGCGGGGGAAGGCCAGTCACTTCCCCGCGAGAGGCGAAAAAGCGCCGCAGGGTGTCGTACAGAGGGCAGGGCTGCCGCAATTCTTTTCTGGCGCGGGCGGGGGTAGGCGTGCCATGTTCAGTTTCATGAATGTGATTGCCCAAGATACGCTCACCGCGCCCGATTATCCCGGCCCCGGCTGGCATCGGCAGGTGGTGGCCGATCTGGCCGCGCGCCTGTCGCTCCCATCGGAGTTTCCCTGCACCTATTCGCTCAACGCTTTCCGGCGCGGGCTGGTGCAGTTCATCTTTGTCGAGCGCCGCGATGCGGAAGGGCTGGCGCAGCTGCGCGCCGATCTGCTGGCCTATCTGGAGGAGGCCGCGACCTGGGACGGGCAGGTGAATACGGCTCATCCGCTGGTGGTGGCCTTCTCGCATGAGGCTGCGCAGGCCGAGACGGTGGAGGGCTATCACGCCATCGGTTGGGAGGTGCTGCAGGACTGGCACGATCACGACCCGGCGCCCTGGCCTGAAGGTGTCGCCCGCGATCCGATGGCGCCCTATTGGTCGATGTGCTTCGGGGGCATGCAGATTTTCGTGAATTTCTCGTCGCCCGCGCATCAGCAGCGCCGCAGCCGTAATCTGGGGGAACATTTCCTGTTCATCATGAACCCGCGCGAGCGGTTTGATGTGGTGGCGGGCAATACGCCTGAGGGCAACCGGGTGCGGCAGGTGATCCGCGACCGCGCCGCCGCCTATGACGGTATCCCCCACGCGCCGGAGCTGGGGAGCTATCAGAAGGGCGAGATCGAGTGGTGGCAATATGGCGTCAGCGATGACAATGCTGAGCGGATGGACAGGTGCCCGCTGAAGATGCGCCCCTAGGTGCTGGGGCGCTGACTTCTTACCGGTGAGAAACGGGCAACGCCCGACCCTGGGTGGGCGTTGTGCTGAAGGTGGTCGGGGCGCCATGACCGAAAGCATCACAACCGGCCAGCTTTATCCGCCTTCGCCAGAACGCCCTCCCGGAGTGAGGCGGTCCCTTTCAAATGGCACGCGGATGTAAGCGCCCGAACAGCGCGGCACGCGCCGGGTGAGCGCCGGTCCGGCCCAGCGGACTGGCGCTATTGCTGGCTCTCAATCACGCGGAAAAGCAGGCAGTTTGTGGCAGGAATAAATGGCGCAGCGGCAAGGCTTTGGGGCGCCACTCCCCGGACCGGCGCTCGCCCGGCTGAACCGGAGGGCGTCGCCCGTCGTGCCGCCGGGCGAAGTGGTTGAGATGACCCCGTTGCGACTTACAGACTACAGCCCTCTCACCCCGTTCAGCACCAGCCCGGTGGCAAGTTCGGCGTAGTCATCGCGGCTTAGCCCTTTGCCGGGGCGGTGCCACATGTAGAACCAGTTGAGAATGCCGAACACCGACATGGTGACTGGCCTCAGCACGCCCTTTTCCGCCAGATCCGGGGCCTCGCGCATGAGGGCCGCGCTCATGATCTCGACCAGCTCGCGTTGCAAGGCTACCAGCGGGGCCTTCATCTCGTCCGGCAGCACCGCTAGCGCATCGAGCTGCAATTTGTGCTCGGCGTCGGCGTCTTCATAGGCTTCCAGAATGGCGTGGATCAGCCCGCCCAACCCGGCCTCGCTGCCCACCTCGCGGGCGGTGTCGACCAGATCGGTCAGATGGGTGTCGAGAATGTCGTGGAGCAGCGCCTCTTTCGAGGAATAGTAGTGATAGATCAGCGCCTTCGACACGCCGCATTGCTTCGCAGCACCAGTCATCGAGGCGCGGTCAAAGCCGTGGGTCGCGAAATAGCTCGCCGCCCCCTTGCGGATGGCTTCGCGTTTCTGGTCGTGGTCGCGCGCGATCCCTCTTGGCATGGCTCAGCCCTTCGGCCTGTTATCGACAATCCGCACCGCCTTGCCTTGCGAGCGTTCGACGCCGCCGGGCTCGGCCACCTTGACCTTTACACTCACACCCACATGGCTTTTCACCAGCCCTTTGAAAACATGGGAAATATGTACCGGGTCGGCGCTGACCCCTTCGGCCAGTTCGACGTGGATATGCATTTCGTCCATTCTGTCGGGGCGCACAAGTTCAATCTGGAAATGCGGCGCGAGTTCCGGCACCGCCATGATCTGCTCTTCGATCTGGGTCGGGAAGACGTTGACGCCGCGCAGGATGATCATGTCGTCCGAACGCCCGGTGACCTTTTCCATCCGCCGCATAGACCGCGCGGTGCCGGGCAAAAGCCGGGTCAGATCGCGGGTGCGGTAGCGGATGATCGGGAAGGCTTCCTTGGTGAGCGAGGTGAAGACCAGCTCGCCGGGCGAGCCATCGGGCAGGACTTCGCCGGTGACGGGGTCGATGATCTCGGGATAGAAGTGGTCCTCCCAGATATGCAGCCCATCCTTGGTTTCCACGCATTCATTGGCCACGCCGGGGCCGATCACTTCCGACAGACCGTAGATATCGACCGCATGCATGTCGAAAGCCTCTTCGATCTCGCGGCGCATTGCGTTGGTCCAGGGTTCGGCGCCGAAAATGCCCACTTCCAGCGGCGATTTGCGCGGGTCCAACCCCTGAGCCGCGTATTCATCAAGGATCGAGAGCATGTAGCTCGGCGTCACGGTGATGCCCTTGGCGCCGAAATCCTCGATCAGCCGCACCTGGCGCTGGGTCATGCCGCCGGAGACCGGCACCACAGTGAGCCCCAGCTTTTCAGCCCCGCCATGTACCCCGAGCCCGCCGGTGAAGAGGCCGTAGCCATAGGCGTTGTGCAGCACATCGCCGGGGCGCAGACCGGCGGCCCGCAAGCTGCGCGCCACCACGCCCGCCCACATGTCGAGATCATGCGCGGTATAGCCCACCACGGTGGGCTGGCCGGTGGTGCCAGAGCTGGCATGGATGCGGGCGATCTGATCGCGCGGCACGGCAAAGAGACCGAACGGGTAATTGTCGCGCAGGTCCTGCTTCACGGTGAAGGGGAATTTGGCGAGATCTTCCAGATGATGCAGATCGTCGGGATGCACCCCGGCGGCATCGAATTTTGCCTTGTAGAACGGCACGTTGTCATAGGCATGGCGGAGCGACCATTTCATCCGCTCCAATTGCAGCGCCATGATTTCATCGCGCGAGGCGGTTTCGATATATTCCAGCTCGTCCTTATGGGGCGTGAGATCTTTCATCATATCCTCCCTGACCGGCCTCTGTGCCGGTCTCGTCGAAATGCGTGCCGCTGATCTGGCGGGAATGGCCGCGAAACAGCGCCACTTGCCGCCCATCTTCGCCCGTCACCTGCACATCATAAATGCCCGAGCGGCCGGCGCGGTGGGCTTCACGCGCCACCGCCGTGAGGTGTTCGCCGACCCGCCCGGGCGAGAAATAGGTGATCGAATTGTGCTGGGCGACAACGCGGGTGTTGTAGCTGTTGCAGGCAAAGGCAAAGGCGCTATCGGCCAGCGCGAAAATGTAGCCGCCATGGGCGATGCCGTGGCCATTGGCCATATCCTCGCGGATCACCATGGCGGCGGTGGCCCGGCCCGGGCCGATATTGCTGAGGGTAATGCCCAGCGCCTGACTGGCGCGGTCATCCGCCCACATCGCCTTGGCCGAAAGCCTCGCGCGTTCCTCCGGGGTCATGGCTCCTCCTCCATTCCCGCGAGCGTGGCACAAACCCGACCGACCGGTCAATGATGTTGTGCGCGCCAGAGCGGATCGCGGGCGGATCGCAGGGCTTCGACCTGCGGGCGGAACTTCTCAGGCAGCTCGGCATGCTGCCAGGAGATTTCATCCGCGACCGCGCCGCCGGATGCCGCCACCGCCTTCAGTGCGTAAACCGCCGCCGCCACCGAATGGTCGGCCATATGCCCGGTAGCTACCGCATGGCCCACCGCGCGGGCAATCGCCCGGGTTGCCGGATCGCCGATCTCGCGCGCCAGCCGATGCACTGCCCGGGCTGCTGATATCACGTCGCCGGTGGGCCGCGCGCCTGCGGCCCAGCCCCGCGCCACGCTCAGCGCCTCGGCCAGCAGGCCGGGCAGGGCTTCGCGGGCAAGGGGCATGACATGCTCGGCGCAGGCGATCGCCCAGAGCATCAGCGCCCTATGGTCGGTCTGGCAGAGCTTCCCGCCCCGGTGTTCGGCAATGAAACGAGGATCACGCATGGTCCATCATAGACTGCACGCCGCTGCCGCCCAAGCGGGCAGAACCGCGCGCCGGGGACGAAAGCGCAGGTTTCGGGCTGAGCGCTGGGCTGGGCCGGGCTATCGGCGGGGATCAGACAGAAGGAGATCACATGAGCTATCGCATCACCGGGCTGGACCCCGCCCCGTTTCAACACCTCTTTGGCGCCAGCGACGCCGAGCTTACCGCAGAAGGGGCGATCCGCGTGCCGATCGAGGCGTTTCCCGGCGTGCCCTGCCGGATTGAAATGCGCGATCTGGAGCCGGGCGAAACTGCGCTTTTGCTGAATTACGAGCATCTGCCGCTGGCCTCGCCCTACCGCGCCCGCCATGCGATTTTCGTGCGCGAAGAGGCGGAGGCGGCCTATGACGCGGTTGGCGTGGTGCCTGAAGTGATGAGCCGACGGCTGATCGCGTTGCGCGCTTACGATGCGGCGGGGATGATGCTGGATGCCGATTTGGCCGAGGGGGCTGGGATCGAGCCGCTGATCCTGCGCCTGCTGGCCAATCCCGACGCGGCCTTCCTGCACGCCCATAACGCCAAGCGTGGCTGCTATTCCGGGCGGATCGACCGGGTGTAGCGGAAATAGGGCTGGCCAAAAGAAAACCCCGCCTGTGGGGGGCGGGGTTGGAAGGGTAGGTAGCCCCCGGTGCCGCGAACTGGGTGGGGGCTGTTGATTGCGGCACCGGGGTGAGCTTCTCGCTCGCTACATAGGTATTTTCTGAACCTCGAACCGGGCGGCAATGGGGGCGGAACAGGGTAAGAGCGGGGTCATTTTGCGGCTAAAATCGGGCAGCGGCGCCTGAGATGTTGAAATAATGTTGATTCACAGCCCGCTCGGACGCATCCTTTTTCCATGAACATGGAGTCACCGCCCCCCTACCGGCTTCCCGCGATTGACGACAAGGTGGCTTTCGATCGCGGTGAACTGGCTATCATTCTCGGGCTCTACGGTCGGATGGTCTCGGCCGGCGAGTGGCGGGATTATGCGATGAGTTTCCTGAAAGATGCGGCGGTGTTTTCGGTGTTCCGCCGCACCGCCGAATTTCCGATCTACCGGATCGAAAAGCACCCCCGTCTGCGCGGACGGCAGGGGCAATATGCGGTGATCGGCGTCGATGGCCGCATTCTGAAACGCGGACATGACCTGAAAACCGTGCTGCGCGTGCTCGACCGCAAACTGATCCGGGCGGTGGAGTAGGGGCGGCTTGGGTTTCCTGCGCTATCTCGGCCCATTCCAAACCGGGTTGTGACAAATCCCCTATCTTGCTGAAAAGCAGGCCCGTAAACTGCCTCAAATCATTCGCTGACCGGAATTGCCTGTTTGACCAGTAATACGAGGATCCTTGAGATCCGAAGACATACGATGCGCGTCAAACCCGGCGTTCATCTTTCTCAAGCTGGAATCGAACTGGCGAAGACGGTCGCGAAAGACTTGGGCAGATTTGACTATGTTGCATGCAGCGACAAGGAACGATCGTCCGAAACAGCCGTAGCGCTGGGATGTGCCGTAGACGAGACAATTTCAGGACTGGGGGCTATATCCGAGACCTTGGCTCAGCAATCCGGGTGGCCCGACAATATCGATTCCATAGCTCTGCGCGTTGAGAAAAACCCGAACTTACGTCGGTTCTCCGACGCGCAATACCGAATTTGGAAAGCTGTTCTTGAGAGCTGTCAGACGAGCCAAAGAACCTTGATCATTTCTCATGGCGTAATCATGGAGCTCGGCTTGTTGGCCGCCACAAGAACGATGAGCATAGCTCAATACGGAGCTGTATTCGGCTATTGCGAGGGGTTTCGGCTGACCTTTGAGAGCGATGAGTGCATTGGCTATGAGCCCATCAGGCTGCCGGCCCAGTTGCAATTGATCAGCAACGAATAAGATAGACCGGCCGAGATGAAAGAAATGCAGGTGCATTGAGCGCGAGCTGAAGGGGCTTTCGAGCCGCTCACCCGAGCACGCGCCGCCGGGCCAGAACCGGGCCGCCGCCCTGCGCTGCGATCCGGGCGATGGCGGCGTTGGTGTCTTCATAGGCCACGGCCATATCATTGGCATTGGCGTGGATGATCCGCGTGGCGTCCACCACCATCGCCACATGACCCTTCCAGAAGATCAGATCGCCGCGTTCAAGCTCGCCCGTCACCGCGTCGCCAAGGCTCATCTGCAAATCGCTGTCGCCGGGGCAGGGGATGGCGCAGGCCAGCAGGGACGCCTGAACGAGGCCCGAGCAATCAATACCAAAGCCGGAATTGCCGCCCCAGACATAGGGCGTGCCCAAAAGGGTTTCGGCCACGGCGACCGGATCGGTTGCGGGTGCGTCGAGCGGGGCGATATGGGCGCGGGGGATCCAGCCTTCGACGGGGCCGAGCGTATCGGGGTTGTGGGGCAGCCGGAATCGCGCCCAGGATTCGCGCGTCTCGACGACCTGAAGCCGCACCCCGAGCGAGAGCGGATAGATCCGGGGCGCCTGTTTGATGTCCGGCACTTCTTGCCAGAAGCTGCGCGGGGCGCTGACGCGGTGGGTGTGCGGCCAATCCGGCGCGAGGTAATCGGCAAAGACCCAGCCGACATAGCCATCGCGCCGGGCAAAGCCGAAGGCAAAGGCATCGGGGGTTTCCTCCAGCACGCAAAAGCCCTCGCCCATCAGCAATTCGCGCTCGCGGATGCCATCGGGGGCGGAGAGAAGCGGCAGGATATCGCCCGCGACCTGCCGCCACTCGCCCTCGACAAAGCGCTCGGCCTCAACCGTGCCTTGCAGCGAGATATGCGCCACGCGGGTGTTCGCGGGGGTGATGCGCCGGTCGGTCATAGGCCCAGAAGCTCCGGCAGAGCTGCGAGCAGTGCCCGCGCGCCCTGACCCACGCCGCCTTTCGGGCGTGCCGGGGCCTCTTCGGGCTGCCAGCCATAGATGTCGAAATGCATGTAGCGCGGGGTGGCGGTGACGAAGCGTTTGAGGAACAGCGCGGCAGTGATTGATCCGGCCATGCCGCCCGAGGGGGCATTGTCGAGATCGGCGATTTTCGGTTCAATTTTAGGCTCATAGGGCGCCCAGAACGGCATTTCCCAGACCGGGTCGGCCACCTCGGCAGCGGCGGATTTCACCGCGGCGGCCAGATCGGGCTGGGTGGCATAGAAGGGCGCAAGGTCGGGGCCGACCGCCACCCGGGCAGCACCTGTCAGCGTGGCCATCGAGATGATCAGATCGGGCGTGCCCTCATCGGCCAGCGCCAGCGCATCGGCCAGCACCAGACGCCCCTCGGCATCGGTGTTGTTCACTTCAACGGTCAGGGTCTTGCGGCTGGTCAGAATATCGCCCGGCCGGATCGCGTTGCCGGAGACGGAATTTTCCACCGCCGGGATCAGCACCCGAAGCTGCAGTTTCAGATCCAGCGCCATGATCATCCGGGCCAGACCCAGCACCGTGGCGGCACCGCCCATATCCTTTTTCATCAAGCCCATAGAGCTGCCGGGCTTCAGGTTCAGCCCGCCGGTATCGAAGCACACGCCCTTGCCGACGAGGGTCAGAAGCGGGCCCTGATCGCCCCAGGTGAGGTCGATCAGCCGGGGCGCGCGCGTCGAGGCCCGGCCAACCGCATGGATCATCGGCAGATCGGCGGGCAACAGCGCCTCGCCGGTGACGGTGGTGATCTCGGCGCCGAATTCCTCGGCCAGTTTGCTCGCGGCCAGCTCCAGCTCGGCCGGGCCCATATCCGAGGCCGGAATGTTGATCAGATCGCGGGTGAGCGCTTCGCTTTCGGCAATGATTTCAAGACGTTTTGCATCTACCCCATGCGGCGCGACCAATTGGGCGGCGGGCACGGGCGTGTCTTTGTAGCGGCTGAAACGATAGCCCGCGAGCAGCCAGCCGAGGGTTGCCTCTTCCAGTGCCGGGCCGGTCAGCGCGGTCACCAGATGATAGGTGCCTTTCGGCAGCGCGGCGCGGGCCTTGCCCAGTCCGAAGCGGGTACGGGCGCGGGCTTTTTCGTCGCCAAGACCTGCCAATGCCATCGTCGGCTTTCCGTCGGCATTGTGTATGGCACCGGGTATGGCAAGAACCTCGCCAAGTGCGGCGGCGAAGCCATTCGCCTCCACCCAGGCTTTCTGCGGCGCATCAAGACGTTGGATGAATTCCGAAAGCCCTGCTTTATCAACAAGATGAAGAGGGAGAGAGTCGGTGTCGGCGGGCGCGAAGCGATAGGGCATGATGCCTCCGGTAGGGGTTTCGCCCCACAGTACAAGCCGCCGCGCCGCCTGCAAGAGGGGGCGTTACGCCCCCGCCTGCATCCGGATCAGATCGACATGTCCTGCAATTCCCAGACAGCGACCAGCGAGCTTTCGCCAATCCGCTCCAGCCGCGCCATGGTGGCGGCAAAGGCGGTGGCGTCATAGCCATGCGACAGTTCCAGAACATCGCGCCCGACACGGGCCAGAAGGGTCATCCCCACCTGTTGCGCAGCCGCAATCACCCCACGAATCGAGGTGCGCAGCTCGTCGATTTCACCGGCGCGGTATTGCGTTCCGACGCGCATCAGCGACGAGGCAAGCTCTTCCAGAGCGTGATTGACAACCTTGTCAGCCCCGACAGCCCCAAGGCTCTGATAGAGCACTTCGAGCTGGCTTTGATCGAGCCGAACGGCTTCAGAACATTTTAATCTTTGAATAGTGGTCACGATCTCACCCCAATTTTCCCTCAGCGCATCCAATCTCGCAAAGCGGCCTCAAGAAAAGGTTTCCGACCAAGTGCAAAGTGCCTCGAATTTCATGCAAATTCCCAGTAGCTTGGGGTCGGTCCAAGCGAAGAGGTAGAGGATGAAACACGCGCGCGCCCTTCCCGCAACGCTGATCAGCCGGTTTCACGGCTGGAAGGCGACCGGCTATGCCGACAACAAGGCCTGGTATCGGCGTTTGGCCTCGGAAGGTCAGCATCCGAGAGCGATGGTGATTTCCTGCTGCGACAGTCGGGTCCATGTGACCTCGATCTTCGGGGCCGATCAGGGCGAGTTCTTCATTCACCGCAACATCGCGAATCTGGTGCCGCCCTATGAAAGCGACGGCCATCAGCACGGCACCTCGGCCGCGCTGGAATATGCGGTAAGCGCGCTGAAAGTGGCGCATGTGATCGTGATGGGCCATTCCTCCTGCGGCGGGGTGCGTGGCTTTTACGATATGGTCATGGGGGACGCGCCGGAGCTGGTCGAGGAAACCAGCTTTGTCGGGCGCTGGATGGACCTGTTGAAACCGGGCTATGAGCGGGTGAAAGAGGTGCATTCCGGGCAAGAGTGCATTCATGCACTGGAACGCGAGGCGGTGATCGTGTCGCTGGACAACCTGATGACCTTCCCCTTCGTGAAAGCGGCGGTTGAGGCTGAAGAGCTGACCTTGCACGGGCTCTGGCACGATATCGGCGAGGGCGATCTGTTGTGGTACGATTCGCAGACTGAAAGCTTTCAGCCGGTCTGACCTCTGAGCGCGGCTCGCGGGATGGTGGGCATGTGATGGGCCAGCGTGTGTCATGCGATCATATCTCGCGAGGCGATGCATGCCATGCCGCTGCGGTGAGGGCGGAAAGAAGCAGGATTTGCATCTTTGCAGCCTCCATTGGTTGACCGGTGCTGCGCATCACACCGGGGATCGGAGCAGGATCAAGCGGCCAGACGCTGCGTGTCTTCGTCGGAAAGATCTTCGGGCAGCAGGTGCAACGGCTGGGCTTCGTCACGGCTGCGGATCACGGCACGGGTGTCCAGCTGGGCCAGAGCGGTGCGGCGGCGTTCACGGGCCTTATCAAGGTAGCTGAGAGTCGACATCATTTCAGTCCTGTTTCACAGAGATCGTTTCGATTTGAAGCGTGGCTCAGGCGACGCTGCCCAAGGTGGCGAGAACGCGGGTGGTGAAGAACACACCCGAAGCGGTGCGGCGCGCATGGGACTGCGATTTCCAGGCGTCGAGCGAGACGACATTTTTGTCGGTCATTTCGGCAGCCGGGCGCGCAACGGCCTCACGGCGGGTGGTTTTGCGGGCGCGATCAAAAGCGATGACATTGGACTTCATGATTTCTCTCCTGTTGTCCGGCTTATCGCGCCGGTCATTCATATGGTCAGGGGCAGCGATCAGGCCGCGAGGCGTTCCGTGAGCATCAGAACCGGGGCAGCTTCAACGGCGGTATGACGGCGGACCGAACGGAATTCCGGCATGGATTTGCGCGGCTGCGGCAGACCTTCGAAAAGCGAGACGACGTTTTCGCTGGTGATGGCGGCCTGGGCGTTCAGCGAAGCGAGAGCGGCGCGGCGACCTGCACGGGCTTTTTCAAGAAGGGAAATGGTCATGATGTGTTCCTTTGTCTTTTTGTTTTTGTTTTTGTTCTGGCGAAGCTCAGGCGATGTTACCGGGCGCGACAAGCACGCGGGTGGTGAAGTACACCCCGGTCGGTGTGCGGTGCGGAATGGCCTTCCCGAACCAGTGAGCAAGCGAAACAACATTGTCGCGGGCATTGGCAAAGCTGCTGGGCACGGGCTGGATGTTGGTGTTGGCGGCGCGACCGGTGAAAGCGATGACATTCGACGACATGGTGTTTCCCTACTCTGTTATGCGCATTTGGCGCGTCTTGGTTCTGGTGGATTTGAGCACCGGTTTCCGGTAGGGGCCTTCGAGGCTATTGCTGGCTTCGCCATGTGGCAATTTGTCTTGCCGATGATTGAAATCTGGGCGGGGAATTCGGCGGTAAATGCGCGGAAATGTGGCAAAATTTAGTCTAAAGGCAAGAAGTTTACTATATAAACTGATCTATTAATCGCGCACGCGTGACGAGAGCGAAACCGCACTAACTCCGTACTAACCATGTGTGCAGTTTCGCTTGTCTTTTTTATGGCGTTTCGAATTTTACGGATACCAGCGCAGGACCTGATCCAGAGGCCAATCCAGCTCCACTTCGATCGAAACCGTGCGTTTTTCTCCCGGTGCCAGGGCCAGATCCCAGGCCGAAACCCCGCGACGATGGTCGATATCGGTTTCATTCGGGGCTGGAGTCGCATTGATCCGCACCTTCAGGTCTTCCTGTTCGGAGAAAGGCAGCGGGAACAGCGCGCGCACATCCTGCGAGTCGCCGGTCAGATTCTCGACGCTGAAGCTGATCGTCTGGACGCGGGTATTCGAGCGGTTGATGATGCCGGCATCGCCTTCGGCATTGCGGTCGAAGATGGTCTCGAGCCGAATCCCCTCGATCGGACCAAAGCCCAGCTCGGCCTTGGCCCCGGCCGGGATCAGGTCGATCTGCTCGCGTCCGACGAAATGCCCGTCGCGCAGGATATTGGCCCAGCCCGGCAGAATCGGCTCGGGCGTGGTGTTGGTGAAGCGGGCCACGGTAAAGGCGGTGTCGTCGCTGCGCGGGCTGGCCAGCACCAGCGGCGTGGCCTCCAGCGCCAGCTCGTCCAGCGCCAGCTCAGAGCCGCCGCCGGGGGCAATCGTCACCGGGGTGGGATAGAGATAGGAAATCGCCAGCCCGTCGATTTGCAGCGATGCAGTTTTCATGTCGCCCATCATGGGAGAGGGCTCCAGAACCGGTTCCGCCTCGCTCATCATGCGCGGAGCCATCGCGAAGCTCTCCGGTTCTTCCATGGGCATTTCGATCCAGGCCTGGTTGGGGGTCACCGCGCTGGGGCTGCTGGTTTCGCCTGGGCGGGCGGTGGACAGGGTCAGCGCCACATCGTTCCAGCTTGCGCCGGTTCGCTGCTCGACGATCAGCTTGCGCGACACCGCGAGCTTGCCCGCCTTGCGGTTCAGATCAAGATCGTAATCCATCGACCAACCGGCATTGTCGGTGAGTTCGGTCAGTTCCAGCGCGACCGGTCCGGCTTCGGCCACGTTCAGCTCGACCGAGATCATGTCGGCCACCTCTTCGGGCGGCGACAGCGCGTCAAAATCGGCCTGGGCCGCCTCCTGCGCCTTGCTCAGCACCTCCAGCGCCTCTTTCAGGGGGCGCAGCTTGGCCTGTGCGGCGACCAGCGCGGTGCGGGTGGCGGTGGTATCGGTTTGCAGCATGTCAGCCAGCGCCAACAGCTCTTCGGCACTCATGTCCGGGCCGGGCTCGGCCTTGCCCAGAAACTCCAGCCGCAGTTTCAGCGCTTGGGCTTCGGCGCTGGCGCTGGCGATCTCGTCCTGCTTGGTGGTTACGGCGGCTTCGGTGTCTTTCACCCGCGCCCAGGCGGCGGTCTGCGCTTCGGTGAACAGCGCTTCGCGGTCGATCTGCATCGCAGGATGAAAGCTCAGCGCGCCGATGGTCACGCCTTCGCTGGTGGAAATGCGCGGGAGGGCATCGAGGCCCGACAGCCCGGCATAGGGCAGAAACACCCGCTGTTCGCCTGTGGGCAGGTCGAGCACGGCGCGATGGGTCAGATCGGCGCCCTGCGGATAGACCGTTACCGCGGCCACTGGCGCCTGGGTGTAAAAATCGTCGGCATAGGCGGGGAAGGCGGCGACGAGGGCAATAAGGGAAATGCTGAGGCGAGACATGGGAAACCTTTCTGAAAACAATCGTGCTCACGCTATCCCGCAGACCCGGCGCGGCAAAGCCCGAGAATGTCGCATCGGCGGAAGAGCGCATATGAAAAGGCCGCCGGGGGGTCCCGACGGCCTTTCTGCAATTTTGTAAGGGAGCTTAGCCCTTTTTCAGCACTTCGCGGCCCAGCAGCTCGGCGATCTGCACAGCGTTCAGGGCAGCGCCCTTGCGCAGGTTGTCCGAGACGCACCACAGGTTCAGCCCGTTCTCGACGGTCGAGTCCTGACGGATGCGGCTGATGAAGGTGGCGTAATCGCCCGCGCATTCCACCGGGGTCACATAGCCGCCCGGCTCGCGCTTATCGACCACCAAAATCCCCGGCGACTCGCGCAGGATGTCGCGCGCTTCGTCTTCGTCGAGGAATTCCTCGAACTCGATATTCACTGCTTCGGAATGGCCGACAAAGACCGGCACCCGCACGCAGGTGGCCGTGACCTTGATCGACGGATCGACGATTTTCTTCGTCTCCACGACCATTTTCCATTCTTCTTTGGTCGAGCCGTCATCCATGAAGACGTCGATATGCGGGATCACGTTGAAGGCGATCTGCTTGGAGAATTTCGCCGGGGCCTTTTCCTGACCGGGCACATACATGCCTTTGGTCTGATCCCACAGCTCGTCCATCGCATCCTTGCCCGCGCCCGACACCGCCTGGTAGGTCGAGACGACGACGCGCTTGATCTTGGCGCGGTCATGCAGCGGTTTCAGCGCCACCACCATCTGTGCGGTCGAGCAGTTCGGGTTGGCGATGATGTTTTTCTTGGCATAGCCATGAATAGCGTCGGGGTTCACTTCCGGCACGATCAGCGGGATTTCCGGGTCGTAGCGGTAGAGCGACGAGTTGTCGATCACCACGCAGCCCGCTTTCGCGGCTTTCGGTGCATACTGCTTGGTCGCGTCCGAGCCCACGGCGAACAGCGCGATGTCCCAGCCAGTGAAATCAAAAGTGTCGAGATCCTTGGTCTTGATAGTCTTGTCGCCAAAGCTGACTTCGGTGCCCAGCGACTTGCGCGATGCAAGTGCGGCAATTTCATCCACCGGGAACTGGCGCTCGGCCAGAATGTTCAGCATTTCACGGCCCACGTTGCCCGTGGCGCCGCAGACGACGACCTTGTAGCCCATTAGGGTCTCCTTTGTATGAGTCTGGATCAGACCGGAGGCGCTGATACCTCAAACAGGGCTGCGGTAAAAGGGGGACGTTGATTTACGTTGACTCAGAGGCCACATGCTGTGATGAGGGCGCATCGCTCTGGTGGCCGCGTGAGCCACCGCCGCTTAGAAGATTACAAGAGCAGCGGCACAGAGCGATGAGCAGGCGCGGGCCAATATGGCAGCGCCACACAGGTTCCCAATTCACGCGGGGGGTCATCGGGCCAGACGGCGACAGGGCAGGGGTCCAGTCGTGAGGCTTTCCCGAACCTTCATGCCGAGGCGCATTTCCGCGCCCGGACCCGTTTGGCGGGCCTGTGCCCGCAGAAAGACAATGATGACGACTTTTGAATCGCTCGGGCTTGCCCCGAAACTGCTCGCTGCTGTCAAAGACGCGGGCTACGACAAGCCCACGCCGATCCAGCTTCAGGCCATCCCGCTCGTGCTTGAAGGGCGCGATGTGATGGGTCTGGCCCAGACCGGCACCGGCAAAACCGCCGCTTTCGGCCTGCCCTTGATCCACAAACTGCTGGGCGACCACGACAAGCGCGCGCCGAAAACAGCCCGCGCCCTGATCCTTGCGCCGACCCGCGAACTGGTCAACCAGATCGCCGACACGCTGCGCCTTTACGTCAAAGGCACCCATATGAAGATCGCCACCGTGGTGGGCGGGATGTCGATCAAACGGCAAGCCGACACGCTGGAGCGCGGCACCGATATTCTGGTGGCGACGCCGGGGCGGTTGATGGACCTGATGGATCGCGGCGCGGTGCGGCTTGATGCCACCACCTTCCTGGTGCTCGACGAGGCTGACCAGATGCTCGATCTCGGCTTCATCCACGCGCTGCGCAAAATCGCACCGAAGCTGGGCACGCCGCGTCAGACCATGCTGTTTTCGGCCACGATGCCGAAACAGATGAGCGAGCTGGCCGGGGCCTATCTGACCGATCCGGTGCGGGTGCAGGTTGCTGCCCCCGGCAAGGCCGCTGACAAAATCACCCAAGGCGTGCATTGGGCCAAGGGCAAGGACCACAAGACGGTTCTGTTGAAAAACCACCTCAACGCCGCCCCTGATGGGCTGGCGCTGGTGTTCGGACGCACCAAGCACGGCGCCGAGCGGCTGATGACTCATCTGGTCGCCGAGGGCTTCGAAGCGGTCTCGATCCATGGCAACAAATCGCAAGGTCAGCGCGACCGGGCGCTGAAAGCCTTCCGCGATGGCAAGGCCCGTATCCTTGTGGCCACCGATGTGGCCGCGCGCGGGATCGACATTCCGGGCGTCAGCCATGTGTATAACTTCGACCTGCCGGAAGTGCCCGAGAACTACGTTCACCGGATCGGGCGTACCGCCCGCGCCGGGGCCGATGGCGATGCGATTTCCTTTGTCACCGGCGAAGAGATCGGGCTGCTGAAGCAGATCGAAAAGCTGATGAAGATCGAGATCCCGGTTCTGGGCGGCGAACGCCCGGTCGAGGTTTCGGCGCCGAAGCGCAAAGGTCGCGGTGGCGGCGGTGGCGGTTCGGGCGCTGGCCGGGGCGGTTCGACCAAACCGCGCGGCTTTGGCGCGGCGAAAGGCCAGGGGCAAGGCGCGGGGCAGGGGCAGAAACGCCGTCGCCCCCGGCGCGGCAAGGCCGCCTGATCAGAAATAGAAAAGGCCGGGGCAATGCTCCGGCCTTTTTCTTTCCTCTTGTCTGTGTCCCTCGACCCTTGCGCGCTGCGGCGGGCTTGGGTCATATCTGGCCAGTCACAGAGGACTTCGCGCTATGGACTTCGATCTTGAGGCATTTCTGCCCTATCAGCTCGCCGAATTGTCGCGCGAGGTCAGCGCGCAGTTTTCACGCCATTACCGCGAGCGTTACGGGATTTCGGTGGCCGAATGGCGGGTGGTGGCGCATCTGAGCCAGCAAGAGGCCGTATCGGTACGTGAGATTTGCCGGCGGGTGGGGATGGACAAGCCGAAGGTCAGCCGCGCGGCCAGCCGGCTAGAGGCGGCGGGCTATGTGACCAAGCTCGCCAATCCCGATGATCGGCGGCTGGTGGCGCTGTCGCTGACCCCGAAGGGCCGCGACATGATCAACACGCTGGCGCCGCTGGCTGCAGCCTATCAGGCCGAGCTGACGGCCGCACTGGGCGCCGGGGCGGATGAGTTTCTGGCACAGGTAACGGCGCTGCGCGCCGGGTTGGCGGGGAAGAGCGGCGATTAGGCCCGTCCGCCTTCGGCCGAGAGCATCAGGGGCTCGATCCCCAGCTTTTTCAGCGCGCCTGCCCATTTGCTGCGGTCATCGGGGTTGAACACGATCGCCTCGTCGGCGCTCACCGTCAGCCAGGCATTCTGTTGCAGCTCGCTTTCCAACTGCCCCGGCCCCCAGCCCGCATAGCCCAGCACCGTCAGCGCCGCGCGCGGGCCACTGCCCCGGGCGATGTCTTCCAGCACATCCTTGGTGGCGGTCAGGCCAAAGCTTTCATCCACCTTCAGGGTCGAGGGATTGCCCGGATAATCGGTGGAATGCAGCACGAAGCCGCGCCCGCCCTCGACCGGCCCGCCGAAATGAATCGCCACATCGCGGCTGGCCGGGCTGGTTTCGATATTGAGCTGCTCCAGGAGATCGTCGAGCATCAGCTCGGGCATCTTCTTGTTGACGATGATCCCCAGCGCGCCGTCGTCGGAATGGGCGCAGATCAGCACCACGGCGTGATCGAATCGCGGATCGCCCATGCTGGGCATGGCGATCAGAAGCTGGCCCGAAAGCTCGTTGGATGTGATGTTCGCACTCATATCCCAAAGATGGGCACGAGCCCGTGTGCTTTGCAAGGGGTTGCGACCTCTCGGCGCTGTCTCGTGAAAGTGACTTCACCTTATCGAACCACGCCCTATATCGGGGGGATGAACAAGATTGCCCTTTCCCTTCTGGCCACGGTGCTGGCCACGCCCCTGTTTGCCGAAAAGGTGAGCCTGCCCCATGTCAGCCTTGAGCTGTTGCCGGGCTGGCGGACCGAGGCAGGCACCCAAATGGCTGCGCTGCATGTCCAGCTGGAGGACGGCTGGAAGACCTATTGGCGCGCGCCGGGCGAAGTGGGCATTCCGCCGAAATTCGACTGGTCGGCCTCGGGCAATGTTGCGGCAATTTCGCTGCACTGGCCGGTGCCCGAAGTGATCACCTCCAACGATATGACGACGCTGGGCTATCACGGCGATCTGGTGCTGCCGGTCGAGATCACCCCGACGGATCCCGGGGCCGACATCGTGCTGAGCGGTTCCATCGAGATGGGGATCTGCAACGATGTCTGCGTGCCGGTCGAGGTGCAGCTTTCTGCCGATCTGCTGCAGGCGGAGACCACAGCCGATCCGCGCATCGAGGCGGCGCTCGCCGACCAGCCGCAACTGGCGGATAGTGCCGGGCTGGTCACGGCCTCTTGTTCTGTTGCGCCGATTTCAGATGGGCTGCGGGTGACGGCTCAGCTTGACCTGCCACCGGTCGGGCCTGAAGAACTCATGGTGTTTGAGCCTGAGGATCGCACGATCTGGGTGTCGCAGGCTGAACAAGTGCGGCAGGGCGATAGGCTAACCGCTAGCGCCGATCTGGTGCCGCCCAATGCGCAGCCCTTCGAGCTCGATACCAAGACCCTGCGTCTCACCGTTATCTCCGACGGGCGCGCGGTTGATATTCAGGGCTGCACGCGTCTGCCATAGATCAGGTGGCCGACCACCGCTCCGATCCAGGCGAGGCCAAGGATCAGCGCCGCCCCTGCCACGAACAGGATCGCCGCAGGCACGATGGGCTGGGCATTGCCCGCCCAGAGGCCGAAGGGCAGCGCGCCGTCGACCAGCACCCAGCCCAGCGTCAGGCCGAACAGCGCGATCAGCGCGGCGGTTGAGCCAAGCACGATCCGCGAGGCGGCACGGGCCAGCCGGTGGCGGGTTTTGATCAGGGCTTTCAGGGCGCGGAGCTGATGGCTCAGATCTTCCTGCACCGCCAGAAGCGCCGGCACGATCAGCAAGACCAGCACGAAGCCGACCCCGAGACCATAGGTCAGGGTGATCACCGTGGGCTTGAGAAACTGCGCTTGGCTGGAGGTTTCAAAGAGCAGTGGCGCCAGCCCGATCACCGTGGTGGCGGTGGTCAGAAAGACCGGGCGCAGCCGGTCGGCCACCGCATCGACAATCGCGTGGCGCAGGCTGCGATCCTCAGCATATTCGTCGATGGTCGAGACCAGAACGATGCTGTCATTGATGATGATCCCGACCATGCCGATCATGCCCACCACCGAGAACAGGTTCATCGGCACGTTCCAGACGTGATGCCCCCAGAGCGCGCCGACCAGCCCGAAGGGGATAATTGCCATCACCACAAGGGGGCGCGTCCAGCTGGAAAAGATCCAGGCCAGCACCAGGAAGATCCCCAGCAGCGCCATCGCCAACCCGAACTGGGCATCGGCCAGGAAGCTTTGCTGTTGCTCCGCCAGCCCCGACAGCTCGACCTGAATGCCGTAATCCTCGGCCAGGGTCGGCAGGATCTTGTTTTTCAGGGTGTCGTTGATCTCGGCGGCGCGGTCGGCGTTGCTTTCGTCAATATCGCCGGTCACCGTCACCAGCCGCAGCCCGTTTTCGCGGTTCACCGAGGCAAAGCCGGGTTTCTGGCTGACCGTCACGATATCGCCCAGCGGCACATAGACGCCCGAGGCGGCGCGCAACATGGTTTTGCCAAGGAAGTCGGCCGAGAGCTCGTCGGGCGGCAGCTGCACCTTGATCGTGGCCGAGCGCATCCCGTCGGGATAGGTGGCGGCGGTGATCCCGCCCAGCCGGTTGCGCAGCTCGGCGCCCAGCGCGTCGATAGAAAAGCCGAGCGCCTTGCCCTGTGGGGTCAGCTCCAGCACCAGCTCGGTCTTGTCATAGGCCAGACTGTCTTCCAGCGCCGAGACTTCGGGATATTGCGCCATTGTATCCTTCAGCGCTTCCGCTGCGGCTTTCAGCACATCGGCATTGGCGCCCGAGAGCTTCACGCTGAGCGAATCCCCACCGGGGCCGAAGCGGCCACCGCGAAAGCTCAGCTCTTCCAGCATCGGGTGATGTGGCACCTCCTGCTGCAATCCGCTGACGAAATCGAACGAAGTGTAGGGGCGGTCATCGGCGTTGATCAGCTCGATGGAGATCGAGCCAAGCTGATCGGGTTCCTTATCGGCCGCCGAGGCCAGCCCGCGCCCGGCATTGCCGCCCAGCTGACCGAGCACGTAAATTACTGGGTTGGTGCCGTATGTCTGCTCCATCTCGCGCCCGTAAGCGTTCACCGTGTCTTCCAACAGCGCCAGCATGTCTTCGGTATCCTGCCGGGTCGCGCCGGGGGCCATGGCGAAGTTGGCGGTGACATTGGCCTGTTCGGGGGCGTTGAAGAAACGAAAGCGCACATCGCCGCTGAACAGGAGCGATACCTGACTGGCGAGCAGGAAGACTGCCCCGGCCAGCACCGGATAGCGCGCCCACATCACGAAGCGCATCAGCGGGCGGAACAGGCGTTCGCGCACGACACGAAAGCCCTTGTTCACCTGCCGCGAGGGCCAATCGTACCAATGGTGATCTTTCGAATGGGTCAGCGCATGGGCCATGTGGTTGGGCAGAACCAGAAAGCATTCCATCAGCGAGGCCGAGAGCACCGCGATCACGGTGATCGGAATATCCTCGATGATCGCGCCAAAGCGCCCGCCGATGGCGACGAGGGCATAGAAGGCGATGATCGTGGTCAGGGTTGAGGATAGCACCGGGGCAAACATCCGCCGCGCGGCGGTCTCAGAAGCGGTAATCGGTCCCTCGCCCCGGTGTTTCGAGCGGAAATCGGCGTGTTCGCCCACCACGATGGCGTCGTCGACCACGATTCCCAGCGTGATGATCAGCGCGAAGATCGAGATCATGTTGAAGGTCAGGCCGAGCAGATACATGATCGACACCGCCACCAGCATCGACACCGGAATCCCCGCCGCCACCCAGAAGGCGGTGCGGGTGTTGAGGAACAGAAAGAGCAAAAGCACCACCAGCCCCAGCCCCATCACGCCGTTTTGCTTCAATACATCAAGCTGGCCGGTGATCACCTCGGAGCGGGTGTTGATCAGGTCGATCGACACCGAAGCGGGCAGGGTGCGCTTCATCTCTTTCGCCACCGCTTCAACGCTGTGTTGAATGGCGATGGCGTCGCCTTCGGCCGAGCGGCTGACATTGATCAGCAGGGCGGGTTTGCCGACGGAGAAATAGGCGATGTTGCGGTCGATCCCTTCGGCATAGATCGTGGCCACGTCGCCCACCCGCAGGGTCGATCCGTCGGGGTTGGAGCGCAGGGCAATCGCAGCAATCTCTTCCGGGCGCCGCTTGGCCACGCCGGTGCTGACCCGCGCCCCGCTCGAGGCCATGTTACCCGCCGGATCGGCCACCGCTTCGGCGCCAATGGCATTGGCAATCTCGGTCAGGGTGATGTCGTTGCGGATCAGATCGGCGGTGGCGACCTCGACCACGGTTTGCGGCGCGGCGATGCCCTGGATCGTGGTGCGGGTCACGCCCTTGAGATAGAGCTGCGAGATCATCTCGTCGGTGAAGCGGGCAAGCTGGTCGATGCCGACCGGGCCGGAGATCACCACATCGGTGACCGGATCGCGCCAATTGGTGCGCGACACCACCGGAGCATCGGCTTCGGCGGGCAGGGTGCTGACCCCGTCCACTGCATCCTGCACATCGTTGAGGGCGCGGGTCATGTCCCAGCCGGGCTCGAATTCCAGCGAGATCCGGGTGCTGCCCTGGGTCGAGCGCGAGGAGGTGGCGGTGACGCCTTCCACCGACAGAAGCGCCGGTTCCAGCGCCTGCACAACGCCAAGGTCGATGTCATCGGCCCCGGCCCCGGTCCAATGTACGGTTACATTGACCCGCTCGATGATCACATCGGGAAAGAACTGCGCCCGCATCTTGGGCAGGATCGCCAGACCGATGGCGAAGAGCACCACCAGAAGCAGGTTCGAGGCGGTGCCGTGGCGGGTGAAATAGCTCAGAATGCCATGCGGGGCGGGCGGTTTGGGCGTGGCCATGGCTTAGCCTCCCATCCGGCTTTCCAGCCGCTCGACCACACTGGTGGGGACTTCGGGCTGATTGAGCTGTTCCAGAAGCCGGGCTTTGGCGTCATCGGGCATCCGGGTGCTGGCCTGAACAAATTCGATGAGCTTGGCGCGGCGGGCATCGTCCAGCGCGATGGTTTCGGGGGCGGGCGCGGGGGCCGGGGCAGTGGCGGCCCCGTCTTCGGGCGTGGCGCTGTCGCGGAACGGGCGCACCTGAATGCCGGCGCCCAGCATCGGCTGACGTTCGGCAACCACTTCGCGCCCGGTCAGATCGGCGGCGCGCACCAGCACGCTGTCGCCCTGACGGCGCAGCACCTCGACCGGCACCTCTTCCAGCCGGTCATTCTCGCCCAGCACCAGCACCGTATCGGTACTGCCCAGTGCGGCGGCGGGCAGAGTGGCGACGCCATCGAGCGCCGGTTCGCGGATCTCGACGGTGACGAAATCGCCCGGACGCAGCCCCGGGGCAGCATCGAGGCGGGCATAGATCAGCCGCCCGGTCTGGCCGCTGACCACCACCGCACTTTCGCGGTCGATCTTGCCGGGCACCGAAAGCTCGATCCCCGACACGGCGAGTTTCACCGTCACATCGGCGCGGATGAGCTGGCCGGAGGCGTCGAGCAGCCTTGCATGTTGCGCGGTCGAGAGCCGGAACGACACCTCCAGCGAGGAGGGATCAACCAGCGTTGCCAGTTTTTCATTCGCGGTCACGATCCGGCCCTCGGCGGCGGTCACATCCGAGAGGGTGCCGGAAAAGGCGGCGCGGAGCTCGGTTTCGGCCAGCCGCCGCTGGGCCTCGGCCACCGCGATTTGTTTGCGGTCAAGCCCGGTTGCCGCCTGCGCCACCCGTGCCTCGGCATTGGCCAGAGCTGAGCGTTTCGACAGCACCGCTTGCTGGGCCGAGGCATCGGCAAGGGCGGCGGTTTCCACTGCGGCCTCGGTGCCGACGCCGCGACCAGCCAGATCCTTCTGCCGGGCCAGCGCCTGCGCGCGCAGCTCGGCCTGACGTTGGGCCGCCGCCAGATCGTCTTTGGCAATCGCCAGCGCCGCTTCGGCGTCGCGTTTTTCCGCCTCGGCCTGCGCCAGATCGGTTTGCGCCAGCGCCAGCGCGTCTTCCAGATTGGTGGAATCCACTTTCAACAAAAGCTGCCCGGCCTCGACGCGCCCGCCATCTTCAAACCCGTCGCCCAGTGCCACAATCGGCCCGCCGATCTGGGCACGCAGATCCAGCGTGCGCCGGGCCCGAACCTCGCCAAAGGCTTCCAGCACCGGCTCGACGGTTTCCGGGGTGACGGTGACCAGATTGACCGCATAGACCCGCTCGCGCACCGGGGCCTGTCGGGCCTCTTGCGCCAGCCGCGCGCTGATCGAGTTGCGCAGGGTTTGGCCCGCCAGCGCCAAGAGCGCGATGGTGATGGCAAGAAGAAACAGACCGGTCAGGCCACGGCGCAGGAAACGCATGGATGCTTCGCTCCAATAGGGGTCATGGACACAGTGGCGGGCCGCAGAGGCTTGCGCAATCGGTCAGATGACCCAGTGGTTTTGCGGTTAAACGCAGGCGCGGGCTATTTCCGTCGCTTGTGTTCGTCCAGCCGGGGGAAAATTTCAACGAAGTTGCAGGGCGGGTGGCGGTAATCGAGCTGCGGGGCCAGAATTTCGTCCCAGCCATCCTTGCAGGCGCCGGTCGAGCCGGGCAGGGCAAAGAGATAGGTGCCATTGGCCACGCCGCCGGTGGCGCGGCTCTGCACCGCCGAAGTGCCGATTTTCTGAAAGCTGATCAGGGTGAACAGGGTCGAAAAGGCGTCGATTTCCTTTTCGTAGACATCGCGATGCGCTTCGACGGTGACATCGCGCCCGGTCAACCCGGTGCCGCCGGTGGAAATCACCACGTCGATCTCGGGATCGAGGCTCCAGCTGCGCAGAATATCGGCAATCTGGGCGCGCTCATCGGGCACGATCTTGCGGTCGGCCAGTAGATGCCCGGCCTTTTCGATCCGCGCCACCAGCGTATCGCCGGAGCGGTCATCGGCCAGCGTGCGGCTATCCGACACGGTAAGAACGGCAATGCGCACCGGAATGAACTCGCGGCTGTCTGCGTCGGTGATCTGGTTCATCTCTGTCTCCGGTCTTTGCAGCGTTTTGGCTCGGCGGGCAGCGCCGGGCCGCGCCTGACCCTCCCCCCGGGAGGGCGCTTTGGCAACAGCATTTTTCAGCAGAGCGACCGGGGGCTGTTTCGGTCCGATCCGGCCCGCCCTCAGCTTTTGGGATCTATCTCGAACCAATTTACGGTCGGGCCAAGGTTCACCACCCGGCTTGCGCCGATCCGCCCCTCGGTGCCCCAGCTGTCATGCACATGCCCGCAGAAAACCAGCTTTGGCTGTACCTTTTCGATGGCGGCGTGAAGCGCGGTGGAGCCTATCGACAGCCCGGTCGAGGTGCGGTCGGCAACGCCTTTGGGGGGAGAATGGCTGATGATCAGATCGGCGCCCTCGGCTGCGAGCAGCATCTCTGCCGCCTCGGCTTCGCTGAGGTCACAGGACCACGGGCCGAACGGCGTGACCGGCACACCGTAGCCAAGGCCAAAGATTTGCAGCCCATCAACCCTGCCAGCCTCGCCATGCAGGATCACCGCCGAACTGGCCGCGCGCAGCTCGTCCACGCTTTCATTGTTCCCGGCGACGAAAACCGCCTTGTCGGCGATCGGCTCGAACAGGGCCATATAGGCATCAAGCCCCGTGTGCTGACGGGCGAAGTCCCCCGCCCCGATCACCAGATCGGCCTCGGGCGCGGCTTCCAGAATGGCGCGCGCGGCGGTCTCGTCCAGATGCAGATCGGAAAAGGCGAGGATCTTCATGCGCCCTCCTTGAGCTTGGCCTGAATTTCCAAAAGGTCAGCCCAGGCTTCGCGTTTGGCTGCCGGGTTGCGCAGGAGATAGGCCGGGTGAGTCGTTGGCATTGCCGGTTTACCTGCTGCCTGCGTCCATGTGCCGCGCATCCGCAGGATGCCCGAACGCCCCAAGAGCGCGCCGCAGGGGGTGTTGCCCATCAGGATAAGTACGTCGGGATTAGCCAGTGCGATATGGCGTTCCAGAAACGGCACCATCATAGCCATTTCTTCCGGCGTCGGGGTGCGGTTGCCGGGCGGGCGCCAGGGCAGAACATTGGTGATATAGGCGGCGCTTTTCGCGTCGGTGCTGGCGCGGTCGAGACCGATGGCGGTCAGCATCCGGTCGAGCAATTGCCCAGCCCGGCCCACGAAAGGCTTGCCGATCCGGTCTTCCTCCGCGCCGGGGGCTTCGCCGATGATCATCACCCGCGCCGCTGGATTCCCGTCGGAAAACACGAAGTTACGCGCACCCTTCTTCAGCTCCAGCCCCTCGAAAGCGCGCATCGCCTCGGCCAGAGCCTCAAGACTGCCCGCTGCAGCTGCGGCCCGTTTGGCCTCGGCGGCATGATCGGTGCGGGTCGGTTCGGCAGGGGTGACGGGCTGTGGAGCGCCTGCCCGCTGGCGTGCAGGCTTCGGCGCGGCATCGGCCAGCTCATAGCGATTCACCGGGCTGTCGCTCACCGCGTCAACCGCGCCAAGCTCTACATACCACTCCAGAAGCGCTTTCGCCTGATGCCAGTCCAGTGCCGATTCCATGCGCAAAGCTACCCCATGCGCGCCGCCCCCGAAAGGCACCACCGGCAGCGCCCATAGCGGGCCTTAACCCCTTTGGCGAATACTTTTCGACTTTATGGTCAAAAAATGGTATACGAAAGGGAGAGATGGCGTAATTTTTGCGCGAAAAAAGAAACGTTCCGGTCTGTGTGCTTCTTCGACCGGCGATACGACGAATAGATTTAGGCGGGCAGTTCCATGCTGGCGAATATTCTGATTTCAGCGCGTCCGGCGAAGTTGAGCCGGCACAAGCGCATTGTCTCGCTGGCTGCTTTTCCGGCCGTGATGGCTGCGCTTTGCGGAGTTCCGCAGGCTGCGCAGGCGCAGGAGTTCTGGACGGGCGCAATATCCTCCGACTGGCACACCAACGGCAACTGGACCACGGCTGTTCCAACCTCGTTAACTTTCACATCTCTTGGCGATAATGGAATACCTGCGACGACCGTGATCGGCGCCGATGCTGATGCGCGCTATCTGACTCTGGGAACGGATGCCACTGCGGATCTGACGGTTACCGGTGGCACCACCGCGCTGACCGTGGTCGAAGACCTTGGTGTCGGGGACGCTGTTGGCATCACCGCCAGCATGACGGTGACTGGCGCGGCGGTGGACGCCAACAGAACCTTCGTGGGTGCCGGCGGAACCGGCTCGCTCACGCTCGAAGCTGGGGCGTATCTCACGTCATCCAGTGTGTATTTGGGGTTTGATGCTACCGCCAGCGGCACGCTCGCAGTAACCGGGAGCGGAACCCAGTTTACGTCAACCGACAACTTTTCGATCGGTGTCGATGGCGCCGGATCTGTGACGCTTGATGATGACGCAAGCATGTCCTCGTGGTTTTCCTATATCGGTGATTACTCAACGGGTATGGGCAGTGTGACCGTCAGCAATGGGGCCACATGGACGAATAATGGCTATCTGTTTGTCGGCAGTGAAGGGACGGGCACGCTGGCCATCTCCTCCGGCGGATCGGTCAGTAGCTATTATGGCTTTATTGGCGATGTTGCTGGTTCCACAGGCACGGTCACGGTCGATGGGGCTGGCTCGACATGGACCAACGTAGCCGGTCTGGACCTCGGGAACAGCGGGACCGGTACGCTGACCCTGTCCAATGGCGGCCTGGTCACGGTCAATTCCGGGACCGGAACGGTCAATATTGGCTTCGATACCGGCTCGAGCGGCACGCTGAATATCGGCGCGGCGGCGGGCAGCACGGCGGTTGCGGCGGGCACCTTGAATGCGGGGGCGGTGGTGTTTGGCGATGGCACCGGGCTGATCGTCTTCAACCATACCGACACGAGCTACGAGTTCAGCGCCGATATTTCCGGCGCGGGATCGGTCGCGCTCTATTCCGGTGCAACCACTCTGTCCGGCACCAACAGCTATACTGGCGGCACGACGATTTCCGGCGGTACGCTGATTGGCGACAGCTCCAGCCTGACGGGTAATATCGTGAACAATGCCGCACTGGAGTTTGACCAAGCCAGCACTGGCAGCTTCGCTGGGGCCATCTCGGGCAGCGGGACGCTGACGAAGAGCGGCAGCGGGGCGCTGACCCTGTCGGGTGCGAACAGCTATAGCGGCGGTACGACCATCACAGGTGGCACGCTGATTGGCGACAGCTCCAGTCTGACCGGCGACATCGTGAACAACGCGGCGCTGGAGTTCAGTCAGGCCAGCACCGGCAGCTTCGCTGGGGCCATCTCGGGCAGCGGGACGTTGACGAAGAGTGGCAGCGGGGCGCTGACCCTTTCGGGCGCGAACAGCTATAGCGGCGGTACGACGATCACGGGCGGGACGCTGATTGGCGACAGTTCCAGCCTGACCGGCAATATCGTGAACAATGCCGCGCTGGAGTTCAGTCAGGCCAACACTGGCAGCTTCGCTGGGGCCATCTCGGGCAGCGGGACGTTGACGAAAAGCGGCGCTGGCAACCTTATTCTGAGTGGAGCCAATACCTATACCGGCGGAACCACGGTTTCGAACGGTACGCTTTCGGTGAATGGCAGCCTCACCGGCAATGTCGCGCTTCTGGGCGGAACGCTGGGCGGCTCGGGCTATGTGGGCGGGGTGAATGCCGCCTCCGGCACTACCGTAGCGCCGGGCAATTCCATCGGTACGCTGAATGTGGCCAATGCCAGCTTCGCGGCCGGATCGACCTATGCGGTCGAGCTGAACGATGGCGGCTTTGCTGCGGGGGCCAACAGTGATTTTCTGAACGCCACCGGCGCCGTCAACATTGCCGGTGGTGCGGTCAGCGTGATGCCGGTCAACGGCACTGATACCGGCGCGACCTATATCCCCGGCACCTATACCATCATCACCGCTGCCGGCGGGGTGACCGGCACCTTCACAAGCGTCAGCGATACCTATGCTTTCCTGGATTTTGCGCTGAGCTATGACAGTAACAACGTCTTTCTGTCCTCGCTGCAGGTGAACAGCTTTGCCAGTGCGGCCGACACGCCCAACCAGTCCGCTGCGGCAGCGGCGCTGAGTGCGCTGGGCCTTGGCAACAGCCTCTATAACGCGGTGCTGGCTCTGCCGACCACGCAACAGGCCCGCGCCGCCTTCGATGTGACCTCCGGCGAAGGCTTTGCCACGGTCGCCAGCGCTTTGCTGCAATCCAGCCGCTACCCGCGCGAGGCGATGCTGGGGCGCGGGCAGGGCACCGGCACCGGCGGCTGGGCTACGGGGTTCAGCGCGCGCAGCACTCTGGCGGGCAGCGGCAATGCCTCAACGGCTAATTTTGACACCAATGGTCTGGTGGTCGGATATGATCGCGACGTGGAGAACTTCACCCTCGGCGCTGCGGCGCATTTCGGACAAGTCCGGCTGAGCCTGCCCGACCGCACCACCACCCTGCGCAGCACCGATATTGGCGCGGGCATTTATGGCAGCGCCCGCTTTGACGGTGTGACCTTTGCCTTTGGTGGCGACTTCACCCGGCATCAGATCACGTCTGAGCGTCAGGTGAGCATGGCCGGCTTTTCCGACACCCTCACCGCCGACTATGCGGCCTATACCACGCAGGTTTTCGGCGAGGTTTCCTATGACTTCGATTTTGGCGAGGCCACCGTCACGCCCTTTGCCCGGGCTGCCTTCGTCCATACCAGCTATGACGCTTTCACCGAAACCGGCGGGGCGGCGGCGCTGTCTTCTGCGGCGGGCTCGCAGGATGCGCTTTTCACCACGCTGGGCGTGCGTGCGCGGCAGGAATTTGCGCTCGACAATGGCGGCAAGGGCTGGCTTGAGGGGACGATCGGCTGGCGCCATGCCTTTGCTGCCGCCCCCGATGCCAGCAACAATTTTGCCAGTGGCGGCGCCTTTTCCGTGACCGGCGCGTCGCTGGCACAGGATGCTGTGCTGATCGGCGTTGGGATCGGCGTGGAAATCGCTCCGGGTGCGACGGTTTCGCTCGGATATTCCGGCGAGTTTTCCGGGAATTCCGCCGATCACGCCATCTCTGCGCAGCTTACCTGGCGGTTCTGAGGCCTAGCGGCACTTGCTCGAAACGCCGTGCGAGGCTATTCAGCCGAAAACGGGGAGCGCTGCCCATGACCTTCCGCCACCGCCACCTGCTCGGGATCGAACCCCTCCATCCGGAGGAGATCAGCACCGTTCTCGATCTTGCCGATAAATATGTCGATCTGAACCGCCAGCCGGTGAAGCGCTCGGATGCGCTGGCCGGGCTGACGCAGATCAACATGTTTTTCGAAAACTCCACCCGCACCCAGTCCAGTTTCGAACTGGCGGGCAAGCGGCTTGGGGCCGATGTGATGAACATGTCGATGCAAGCCAGCTCGATCAAAAAGGGCGAAACCCTGATCGACACGGCGCTGACGCTGAACGCCATGCATCCCGACCTGCTGGTGGTGCGGCACCCCCATTCGGGCGCGGTGAACCTGCTGGCGGAAAAGGTGAATTGCGCGGTGTTGAATGCGGGCGATGGCAAGCATGAGCACCCGACGCAGGCGCTCTTGGATGCGCTGACGATCCGGCGCGAGAAGGGGCGGCTGCACCGGCTGACCATCGCCATTTGCGGCGATATCGCCCATAGCCGCGTGGCGCGCTCGAACCTCATCCTGCTCGGCAAGATGGAAAACCGCGTGCGTCTTGTCGGCCCGCCCACGCTGATGCCCAGCCAGATCGGTGAGTTTGGCGTCGAGGTCTATGACGACATGCGCGAAGGGCTTGAGGACGCCGATGTGGTGATGATGCTGCGGCTCCAGAAAGAACGGATGGATGGCGGCTTCATCCCGTCGGAGCGCGAATATTATCACCGTTGGGGGCTCGATGCCGAAAAGCTCGCCCATGCCAAACCCGACGCCATCGTGATGCATCCCGGCCCGATGAACCGGGGGGTCGAGATCGACGGGGTGATTGCCGATGACATCAACCGCTCGGTGATCCAGGAACAGGTGGAGATGGGCGTGGCGGTGCGCATGGCCGCGATGGACCTACTGGCCCGCAATCTGAAAGCCGAACAAAACGCCCCGGAGGGAACCTATGTCTGATATTCTGCTTGCCGAGGGCGAGAGCGTAATCGCCAGCTTCACCGGCGACCGCGAGACCTATGTGAAAGAGCATCTGATGATCGCGGCGATTGGTGCGGTTCTGGGGGTGCTGGTGCTGATGATCATGGGCAATCCCTATCCCTGGACCGGCGCGGTGGGTGCGCTGGGCGCGGTTGCGGTGCGCGGCTTCTACGTCGCCTCCGAGCAGATCGGGATGACCTGGAAACTGACCCAGAAGCGGCTGATTTCGCCCGCCGGGGTGACCATCCTGCGCAGCGAGATCAAGACCGTGCGCACGATCATTTCCGCCGCGCAGGTGATCACCAATTCCGGCGATAAATACATGCTCAAATATCAGTCCGACCCGAAAGCGGTGGCCAACACCATCATGACGGCAAAGGGCTGAGCGAGGAGCGC
Organism: Paracoccaceae bacterium; assembly: GCA_050288685.1. Lineage (GTDB taxonomy): Bacteria > Pseudomonadota > Alphaproteobacteria > Rhodobacterales > Rhodobacteraceae > Sinisalibacter. Next base: position 631,291 of record JBNKEH010000009.1, read on the forward strand.
GATGTGAGCAAGCGACCGGATATCACCGAGCGGCTTGAGGCGGGCGAGGTGCTCGTCTGGCAGGGCCATCCGAAACCCGGGCGGCGGGCACCGCCGCGGGTTGTCGGTTACGCCGCGCTTCTGGTCTTCGGCTCGTTTGCTCTGTTGCTGATGGCGGGCTGGGTCGAGCTGTTTCAGACTCCCAGCCCGGCCTGGCGTCTGATGGTCTATCTGCTGGTCGCCAGCGCGTCCTTCCTTACCTATTTCGCCCTGCGCATTACGGTGCTGAAAACCCGCCGCGACCGCGCCCGCGATGCCCGCACCGCCTATGCGATCACCGACCGGCGGGCACTGACCCTCTCGGGCCCCTATGCCGCCGAGCTGCCGCTGGGCCCCGACATGAGGGCTGACTTGACCGGCGACCGGCTGATCATCCAAAGCGGCGCTGATACCCTGCGCTTCGACCGCCTGACCGATGCGCCCGCCGCCCACGACATCCTGATGCGCCAGATCCAGGGGGGATCATGACCATACTCACCTTCACCAATGCCCGCCTTATCAACCCGGAGACCGGGGCAGAGGCCCTGGGGTCGCTTACTGTTGCGGATGGCGTGATTGCCGGGCGCGATGGGGCGGCGCGCGGCGAGATCGTCGATTGCGGCGGCAAATGTCTGGCGCCGGGGATCGTCGATATCGGCGTGAAGATCGGCGAGCCGGGCGAACGGCATAAGGAAAGCTTCCGAACCGCAGGCGCGGCGGCGGCGGCGGGCGGGGTGACCACCATGGTCACCCGTCCCGATACGCTGCCCGCGATCGACACGCCGGAAGTGCTGGAATTCGTCAATCGTCGGGCGCGTGAAGTGACCCCGGTGCGCATCCATTCCATGGCCGCGCTGACCAAGGGCCGGGCCGGGCGCGAGATGGTCGAGATCGGCTTTCTGATGGATGCGGGGGCCGTGGCCTTTACCGATTGCGATCATGTGGTCGAGAACGCCAAGGTGTTTTCCCGCGCGCTGACCTATGCAAGGCAGTTGGGCGCGCTGGTGATGGCGCATCCGCAGGACCCGGCGCTCTCGGCCGGGGCGGCTGCGACCTCGGGCAAATTCGCCAGCTTGCGCGGGTTGCCTGCGGTGTCGCCGATGGCCGAGCGGATGGGGTTGGAGCGCGATCTGGCGCTGGTCGAGATGACTGGCGCGCGTTACCACGCCGACAGCCTGTCCTCTGCCGTGGCGCTGCCGGTGCTGGAACGGGCCAAGGCGGCGGGGCTTGATGTGACCGCCGGGGTGAATATCCATCACCTGACGTTGAACGAGCTGGATGTGGGCGATTATCGCACCTTCTTCAAACTGAAGCCGCCGCTGCGTTCGGAAAGTGACCGGCTGGCGATGGTCGAGGCGGTGGCCTCGGGGCTGATCGACATCATCACCTCGATGCACACGCCGCAGGACGAAGAGAGCAAACGCCTGCCGTTTGAAGAGGCCGCTTCGGGCGCTGTGGCGCTGGAAACCCTGCTGCCCGCCGCGCTGCGTCTGGTTCATGCGGGCGCGATGGATCTGCCCACGCTCTGGCGGGCGCTGTCGCTCAATCCGGCCCGGCGTCTGGGCCTGCCCGGCGGGTCTCTGGCCGAAGGGGCACCTGCCGATCTGGTGCTGTTCGATCCCGACGCGCCCTTCGTGCTCGACCGCTTCGCATTGAAATCGAAATCGAAAAACACCCCGTTTGACGGCGCAAGGATGCAAGGCAAGGTGCTGGGCACCTGGGTCGGCGGCGCCCGCGTGTTTGGAGACTGATATGCCCGAGATCACCACTTCGCTGCCGCTGCTCGCTCTCACCGCCCTGCTTGGCTACCTGCTGGGCTCGGTGCCTTTCGGTCTCGTCATGGCGCGGATCTTTGGCCTTGGCGATATTCGCCAGATCGGCTCGGGCAATATCGGTGCCACCAATGTGCTGCGCACCGGCAATAAGCTCGCGGCCTTCCTCACGCTGCTGGGCGATGTCGGCAAAGGTGCCTTTGCGGTGCTGGTGGCGCGCGCACTGCTGGGCGAGGATGCGGCGCAGATCGCCGGGCTTGGCGCCTATCTGGGCCATCTCTACCCCCTCTATATCGGCTTCAAGGGTGGCAAGGGCGTGGCGACTTGGCTGGGTACGATGTTTGCGCTGAGCCTGCCGCTGGGCCTTGCCGCCGGGGCCACCTGGCTGGTGGTGGCGGGGGTATTCCGGATTTCCTCGCTCGCCGGGCTATCCGCCGCCGCGCTCACCCCGATCTGGGCGCTGGTTCTGGGCCGGGGCGACGTGTTTCTGGTCGCGCTTCTGCTCGGCGCGCTGATCTTTCAACGCCACCACGCCAATATCGCCCGGCTTCTAAAAGGCGAAGAGCCGAAGATCGGGAAGAAATAACCCGTTTTCCCCGCGCTTTTCGTGCGGGCACAGGCTATCGCTAACATAGCCGGATTGATTTTAGCCCAAACCCGGCGCAGCATTTCTGTGTAACGGGTTCAGGAGGGACAGGCCCATGACTTTCGGACAAGCGATAAAAAACAACTTTTCAAACTACGTCACCTTCTCAGGCCGCGCCGCGCGTTCGGAATTCTGGTGGTGGGTGCTGTTCGTCATGGTTGTGAACATCGTGCTCTCTTGGGTCGATATCGCGCTGTTCGGCACCGTTGAAACCGGCGTGGGCAGCGTTTCGGGCTATACCGACATGCCGGTCTTCTCCAGCCTCTTTCTTCTGGGCACCCTGCTGCCCAGCATCTCGGTCGCTGTGCGCCGCCTGCATGACCGCGATAAATCGGGCTGGTGGTATTGGCTTATCCTGGTGCCGCTTGTCGGCCCGATCATCCTGCTGGTCTGGTTCATTCTGGAGGGTACTCGTGGTGCCAACCGCTTTGGCCCCGATCCGCTCGACCCGACCGATAGCAGCGGCGAAGGCCTGACCGCCTCGTCGATCCCTCGCGTCGGACGCTGATCCTTCTCAGAACGGCCGTGCCTTTGCGCGGCCGTTCTATTTTGGCGCAGCGTTGTGCCAGATGCGCCGCCACTTCGGCCGTGCGCTTGGTGGTGTGATAGATGCCAATGGCCAGATAAAGCGCGCTGCCCACGATGATGGTGTGAAGCGTGCCGTCAATGATCCCCCGGCGGTTACATTTTTCGGGGTGCATCACGATATTTCCGAGCTATGGCCACAATTGTGCACCAACTCCCGATCACCTTACGCAGATTGGTTAATCACGCAGTTGGCGAGTCATTCATGCAGAAGTTTTCACAGGCGATTGAGGGGTTTGTTTTTAAAGCGTTCAACCCGTTCGGAACGGCGTCGCGCAGTGATTTCTGGCTGATCATGCCGCTGATCTGGTTGTTGCTTGGTGTGTTTCTGGTGATGGATGTGATGAGCGTCTGGGCGGATCTGAAGGCAAGCCAGATCCCATCGCTGAATCCGCTGAACTACGGCTTTTCCCTGCTGTTTCTGATCTCCTGGCCATCGCGTCTGTCGCTGACGATGCGGCGGCTGAACGATGTAGGACGCAGCCCCAAATGGGCTTTCGCTCCGTATCAGGCGGCGCTCCTGTTCCTTTGGCTGATCGTCGGGCTGACGACCGCCGCCATCACATCCGGTGTCATGGGGGAAACGCAGACCGCGATAGCGGTTGGACTGGCCGCTTTTGGGCCGAGCCTGATTTTCAAGGCAGGACATGATATCTGGCCCTTCCTGTTCGCCTTCGCGCAGAATGTGGACCTTGCGGCGTTGTTTCATGGTCTCGGCGAAGCGGTTGCAAGCATTCTGGGCAGTCTGCATATGCCGGATCCGGCAATCGTCGCCGAGAATGCCAAAGCCGATCCAGGGGGAACGACCGCATCCATTGCGGTTTTGGCCCTGCTGGTATTCGGCCCGTTTGTTTTTCTCGGTTTGTGGCTGGTCTTTCTGTGCCTGCCAACTCGCCCCGGCGTCGATAGCATGAGGGGCATGTTTGGCGGGAGCGATCTGATGTCTGCCAAAACCCCGCCGGGCAAACCGAAACACAATCCCTATCAGGCCTATGCGCTTCTGGCGGAAGGATCGCAGACCAAAATATCAGAAGAAGAGCGCCGCGCGCAGGTGGCGGCGCTCTACAAGCAACGGGTGCTGGGTCGGGGGCAGGATGATCAGGATCCCCGCAATCCCTGATCAGTAGCTGTATTCGCTGTAGATCCGGCTCAGATCGCCGTTCCAGTCGCCGTGGAAATGCGCCAGCAGCTCGTCGGCCGGGGTCATCCCGTCTTCCACGGTGTCTTCCAGCGCGGTGAGGAAATGCCGCTCGTCGGGCACCATGCCGCCAAAGCCGGGTTTCGCCCGACGGCGCAGCCCGCCGCGCGAAATATCCAGCACGGTTTCAGCCAGCTGTTGCAGATGCAGCTTGCCGACCTGACCCTGTAGCCCGTCGACACTGGCCGCGACCCGCAGCGCTTCGCGGGTTTCGGCGTCCCAATCCTTCACCAGCTCCCAGGCGGCATCGAGCGCGAGGTCGTCATACATCAGCCCGACCCAGAAGGCGGGCAGGGCGCAGATCCGCCGCCACGGGCCGCCATCGGCGCCGCGCATCTCCATATATTGCTTGATCCGCACTTCAGGGAATAGCGTGGTCAGGTGGTCGGCCCAGTCGCTGAGCGTCGGCACCTCGCCGGGCATGGCGGGCAGTTTGCCTTGCATGAAATCGCGGAACGACTGCCCGCGTGCGTCGATATATTTGCCGTCGCGATAGACGAAATACATCGGCACATCGAGCGCGTAATCCACATAGCGCTGGAAGCCCATCCCCTCTTCAAACACGAAGGGCAGCATGCCGGTGCGGGCCGGATCGAGATCACGCCAGATCCGCGAGCGCCACGATTTGTGGCCATTGGGTTTGCCATCGAGGAAGGGCGAATTGGCGAAGAGCGCGGTGGCCACCGGCTGCAGGGCCAGCCCGACGCGGAACTTCTTCACCATGTCCGCTTCCGAGGCGAAATCGAGATTCACCTGCACGGTGCAGGTGCGATACATCATCTGTTTGCCGTGGGTGCCGACCTTGTCCATGTAATCGGTCATCAGCCGATAGCGGCCCTTGGGCATCATCGGCATCTCTTCCTGGCGCCATTCCGGCGCGGCGCCGAGGCCGATGAAGCCCGCACCGATCTTGTCGGCCACGGCTCTTACCTCGCGCAGGTGCTCGTTCACCTCGTCGCAGGTCTGGTGAATGGTCGCCAGCGGCGCGCCCGAGAGCTCAAGCTGCCCGCCCGGCTCAAGGCTGATATTGGCGCCTTTCAGCTCCAGCCCGATGATATGGCCGCCCTCATAGATCGGGTTCCAGCCGAACATGTCGCGCAGGCCTTCCAGCATCGCCTTGATCGAGCGCGGCCCCTCATAGGGCAGCGGCTTCAGCGTGTCTTTGCAATAGCCGAATTTCTCGTGCTCGGTGCCAATGCGCCAGTCCTGCTTGGGTTTGCAGCCACTGGCCAGATATTCTGCAAGCTGGTCGGGATGCTCGATCGGCCCACCGCCGGATTGGGGAATAGACATGACGGGCCTCCGGCCTGATTGCTTCTGGAAGTGCTTTGGTGCGTCAAAGGCCGGGGCGTGTCAATGCAGGCTGCGCCGGGTTTGGCCCGTCCAGATCACAACCCTGTCAGTCGGTCTGTCACGACTGGCGCGGATCGCCGCTTCGATATTGGCGCCGGGCAGCGTGGTGAGCATGTCAAACAAGGCGTCGGTGCCTTCGGCCGAGGCGGGGATGGTCAGAATTTCCATTCCGGCGCGCAGCTGCCAGACCGGCAATCCGGCGCGGTCGGGGGCTACGGAAATTTCGGTGAGCGCGTCGAGCGACAGAATGCCGCCGCCAATCGGGGCCAGATAGGCGATCTGGCGCTCGTCGATCTCGACCACCCCGAGCCCGCCATGGCCGCCGCGAAACCGCGCTCGCTGGATGGCGACGTAGAGCAGAGCCGCGCTGATCAGCACCAGGGCCCAGCCCGTCAGCGCGATGAAGCCCAGCCCGGTTAGCCCCCACCACAGGCCCAGAATAAACAGGAGCCCGATCACCAGCGCCTCGCGCCAGCGTTTCAGTGTTGCGAGGGCTTCGGCCCGGATGAATGCCACGCCAGTCTCCTGTCAGAACTCCCGTCGCACGACCCTAGCCGCGCGGCGGGACGATGCCAACCGGGGGCAGGTCAGGCGCCCCGACGTTTGGCCAATTCCGGGTGGTTGGCCCAGGCGGGCATCGTGGCCATGTAATCGAGGGTTTTCTGCTCGGCCTCGTCGCGCGATCCGCCCCGGCGCAGCGCCCAGGCGATCATCCGTTCAAACCGCGTGTCGAAATCCTGCAATTGCCCGTTCTCATCGGTGCAATGCGCGCAATAGATGCCCTGTTCGATGGGCATGCCGCAGCTTTGGCATTTATCCGTCATCGTGATCTCCTTTGCTTGGCGGGCTCAGCAGCCGTGCCCAGAGCCCGGTGAATATCTCGCGTTCCTCGGCGGTCAGTGCGCTGGCGGCGCGGGAAAGCTTGGCGCTGTCGAGCACTTTCAGCGCTTCGCTGAGCGCCTCCTGCCCCTCGGGGCTCAGCCAGATCAGATGGCGCCGCCGGTCTTCCGGGTCGGGGTCCACCTCCAGCAGGCCTTTGCGGGTCAGCGACGCCACCATCTCGCTCATCGTCGATTGCGCCCGGTCGGTATGGCGGGCGAGCTCACTCAGTGTCACCGGCCCGGTCGCTGTGAGGTGCATCAAAAGCCCGGTGGTTTCCGGCGACAGGCGCGCGCGTTTATCCGCGATCCGGCGCACCATGCGCAGATAGGTCTCGCGGTAAAGCGCTTCAAAGCGTGTGGTGAAATCGTCGCTATCCATGGCCCGAGGCTAGGACGGGCGAAACCCTTCGTAAATCCCGATGTAATTCAGGACAGGGGCATCACCAATCGCCCAAAGCGGTCTGCCAGAGGGTCAGGGCCGCGACCGCTGCGGTGTCGGCGCGCAGGATGCGGGGGCCGAGGCTGACGGCATGGGCGTTGTCCATCGCATGCAGCCGCTTGCGTTCGCTTGCCGAAAACCCGCCTTCAGGCCCGATCAGGATCGCCCATTTGCCCTTGCCTGCCGCGCCCAGTGTTTCGCCCGCGCCGACCAGCGCTTCGTCGCAGAACATGATCTGGCGGTCGTCCGGCCAGCCTGCCAGCAGCTTGTCGAACTTCACCGGTTCCGCCACCTCGGGCACGAAGGTGCCGCCGCATTGCTCGGCAGCCTCCAGCGCATGGGCTTGCAGCCGGTCCACCCGCACCCGTTCGGCGTTGGTGTAGTCGGTCAGCACCGGCAGGATGCGCGCGGCCCCCATCTCGGCGGCTTTCTCGACGATGAAATCGGTGCGCGCCTTCTTGATCGGGGCAAAAATCAGCCAGAGGTCGGGCGGGTTGAGCTGCGGGGCCGACTGGCCGAGAATGGTCAGCGATCCGCCGCGCTTGCCCGCTTCGGCGACTTCGGCGCTCCATTCGCCATCGCTGCCGTTGAACAGCGCCAAACGTGCGCCCAGACCAAGGCGCATCACCCCAAACAGGTAATGGGCTTGATCCCGGTTCAGATCAATGGATTGCCCCGCCCCCAAAGGCGCGGCTACATAGAGGCGGATTTTCTCTCGGGTCAGCATGGGGGCACGATATGGCGGCGGAACAAAAGACGCCAGAGGCAGAAATGCCCTCCGGGGCAGGGCAGGTGGCCGATGCGGTGACGGGGAACTGGGTCGACCGGCTCGCACCGGCCTGGAGCCGCCCCTATCTGCGCCTCAGCCGCGCCGACCGCCCGATTGGCACCTGGCTTTTGCTGTTGCCCTGTTGGTGGGGCCTGCTTCTGGGCATTGGCGAAACCGGCGGCATGGGCTGGCGCGATCTTTGGATTGCTCTGGCGGTGGCGCTGGGGGCGTTTCTGATGCGTGGCGCGGGCTGCACCTGGAACGACATCACCGACCGCGAGTTTGACGGCGCGGTCGAACGTACCCGCAGCCGCCCGATCCCGTCGGGTCAGGTGAGCGTGAAACAGGCGCTGGTCTGGCTGGTACTGCAGGCGCTGCTGGGGCTGATCATTCTGCTGACCTTCCCGCCCGCCGCGATCCTGCTTGGCGTGGTGTCGCTTGGCCCGGTGGCGATCTACCCTTTTGCCAAGCGCTTCACCTGGTGGCCGCAGGTGTTTCTGGGCATCGCTTTCAACTGGGGCGCGCTGCTGGTTTACACAGCCCATACCGGCCATCTGGGTTGGCCTGCCGTGGTGCTTTATCTTGCGGGTATGAGCTGGACGCTGTTTTACGACACGATCTATGCCCATCAGGACAAGGACGATGACGCGCTCATTGGGGTGAAATCCACCGCCCGGCTGTTCGGCACAAATACCGTGCCCTGGCTGCGCGCCTTTCTGATGATCACCGTGGTGCTGATGTCTCTTGCCATCGTGCTGGCCATCGGGCCGTCGCGCTCGGTTCTGGCGCTGACTGTGGCGCTGGGCGGGGCGTGGTTCATGGGCTGGCATATGGCCTGGCAACTCAGCCGCCTCGATATCGACGACGGCGCGGTGTGCCTCAGGCTGTTTCGCTCGAACCGGGATGCCGGGCTGATCCCTGTGCTGTTTCTTGCCGTCGCGGCGATGCTCTGATTGCGCCCCGTCCCCTTCGGTCTTATGGAGGGGAAACCGGATCCTGACCATAACCAGAACAGAAGCTCCGTAACTCAATGCGTTTTCCGCAAGTCCTGACCGCCAGTCGCAGCCCCGCTGTTTTGATTGCCGGCATATTCGTTGCCGCTGCGGCCCTCTCCGTTCTGACGGCATGGCTGGCTTTGGTCTCGGTCGAAAACCTGACCAGAACCGGCGTCGAGAAATCGCTGTTTCTGGAAGGGGCCGAATGGGCCTCGGTTGAAACCAACGGTTTGCAGGTGGTTCTCTCTGGCACGGCCCCCGACGAGCCTGCCCGTTTCCGGGCGCTGTCGGCGGCTGGAAGGGTGGTCGATAGCGGTCGGGTGATCGACCATATGGAAGTGCTGCCGCCGCAGGAAATCACCCCGCCGCGCTTTACCATCGAGATGCTGCGCAACGAGGCCGGGATTTCGATGATCGGCCTGATCCCGGCAACGACCGACCGCGCAGAGCTGAGCACCCGGGTGCAGAAGATCGAAGGCACGGGCGATGTGGCCGACTTTCTGGAAAGCGCCGATTACCCGCAGCCGGAAAACTGGCAGCCCGCGCTGAACTACGCGCTGATGGCGCTGGAGCTGCTGCCGCGTTCGAAAATCTCGATGGACGCCGATCGGGTGGCGATCGAGGCGATTTCGGATTCCGCCGCGCAGAAATCCGACTGGGAAAAGCGGCTGAAATCGCGGGTGCCGGGCGGCGTGAAGCTGGTGCTCGACATCACCGCCCCGCGCCCTGTGATCACGCCCTTCACCCTGCGCTTTCTGATCGACGATGCCGGGGCGCGGTTTGACGCCTGCACCGCCCACACCCCGGAAGGCCGCGACAAGATCGTCGCCGCCGGGGCGGCCGCCGGGGTGACCGGCGCGCCGGTCTGCACCGTCGCGCTGGGCGTGCCCTCGCCCGACTGGCCCAATGCCGTGGTGCGCAGCATTCAGGCCCTGCATGAGCTGGGTTCCGGCTCGCTGACCTTCTCGGATGCCGACATCACCCTGATTGCCGATCCTGTGGTTGCACAGGCCACCTATGATCGGGTGATCGGCGAGCTGGAGGCCGATCTGCCCGAGGTGTTTTCGCTGCACGCGGTGAAGACCGAGCCGGAAGTGCCCGGCGATGCGTCGCAAGGTCCGCCGGAATTCACCGCCACGCTCAGCCCGGAAGGGCATGTGCAATTGCGTGGTCGGGTGGCCACCGACGAAGACCGCACCGTGGTCGAAAGCTTTGCCCGGGCGCATTTCGGGGTTGATAACCTCTATTCCGCGATGCGGCTCGATCCGGAACTGCCGATGGATTGGTCGGTGCGGATGCTGTCGGCGCTCGATGCGCTCAGCCAGCTTGCCAGCGGTGTGGTCGTGGTGAAACCCGATACCGTGGATGTGACCGGCGCCACCGGCGATGCCAACGCGTCTGCCGAAATTTCGCGGGTTCTGTCAGAGAAACTGGGTGAGGCGCAGGATTTCCATGTGAATGTGGAATATCGTGAAGAGCTTGATCCGGTTGCCGCCCTGCCCAGCCCGGAAGAATGCGTGGCCTCGATTGAGGCGGCGATGGCGGAGCAGAAGATCAATTTTGCCCCCGGATCGTCGAATATCGAGCTGGCTTCGGCCAAGACCATCGACCAGATTGCCGAGATCCTGAAAACCTGCCCCGATGTGGCAATGGAGATCGGTGGCTATACCGATAGTCAGGGCCGCGAAGAGATGAACAAGGCGCTGAGCCAGCGTCGTGCCGAGGCGGTGCTGACCGCGCTTCTGGCTCGCCGGGTGCTGACCTCGAACCTCAGCGCGCATGGCTATGGCGAGGAAAACCCGATTGCCGATAACGGCACCGATGCCGGGCGCGAAGCCAACCGGCGCATCGAGTTTCATCTGATCGGCCAGAGCGCCTCTGATGAAGGCCCCGCCGCCGCTGGTGCCGCCGATGCCACCGATGCGGCTACTGCCGAGCCTGCTGCCGATACCCCCGCCGCCGAGGCGCCCCCGACCCGTCCGGAAGACGCGCGCGCCGCCGAGGAAACGCCCGCCGAGGCCGAAGCGCCAGAAGCTGAAGCGCCAGAGGCCGCAACGCCAGAGGCCGCCGCCGCCGCAGCCAGCCCCGAAGCCGAGGGCACCGATACGGCTGCCGCCGCTGCCCCCGACAGCACTGACACCACCGACGCCGCCACCGACACTTCGCCCGTGGCCGTCGATCCCGATCTCGCGGGCAAGCGCCCCAAACCCCGCCCGGCGAATTAACGGGCTCAGGAGAGGCACATGAACAGAACCGAGTTCATCATCGTCACCGCCATCATCCTCTTTGTCGCATTCGCGCTGGGGTGGTTTGCGCATTGGCTGGTGCATCGTTTCGCCCGGATCGCAACCAGCGATATGAGCGAGATCGACCGCATGGCGCAATCGCTGCACGATGCCGAGGAAACCCGCGATCAGGCGATCACCTATCTGCAGCAGCGCGAGGCCGAAATGGCCAACCAGCTGCATCAGACCGAGGCCGAGCTGCGCGCGGCGATGGACGGGCTACGCGATGCCCGCACCGAAGCCGAAGAGCTGCGCAGCTATATAGAGCGGGTCAATCAGGGCTGACCCACACAGAATGAAACCGGCCCAATCGGGTCGGTGCAAAGCTGACAGATGGGGAATGCCCGCAGACGGGGCGGCGGGTCAGTAGACCAGCACGCCTTCGTTATCGTCGCCGGTTTCTTCGTTCAGCGCTTCCAGAGACGGGATCAGCACCCGGCGCTTGCCATCGAGCTGGATCACACCGCCTTTTTTCAGCGACGAGATCTGGCGGCTCACGGTTTCCAGCGTCAGACCGAGATAATCGGCCATTGCTTCGCGGGTCAGCGGCAGGTCGAAGGCCATGCCGTCTTTCGGGGTGTGGCGTTTCAGTGCCGCATCGCGCCGGGCGATAATCGCCAGAAGGCTCGCGATCTTTTCGCGCGCGGTTTTGCGGCCCAGAAGCAGCATCCATTCCCGCGCCGAATCAAGCTCGTCCAGCGTCATTTCCAGAAGCCGCGTGCCGATATGCGGGGTCGTGATCATCATGTCTTCGAACGGCTTCTTGCGGAAACAACAAATCGTGAGGTCAGACACCGCCACCACGTCAAACGGCGCGGATTCACGCCCCGGGCGGCCGATGAAATCCGACGGCAGCAACAGCCCAACCATCTGGGTACGCCCGTCTTCCATGGTCTGGCTGAGGCTGGCAATGCCGGTCACGACCGAGGCCACGAATTCCATGTGATCGCCTGCCCAGATAACCGGCTGGCCCGCTTCGTAGTTACGATAATACTTGATTTCTTCGAGACGAACGAGTTCATCGGGCTCACAACGAGCACAGACCGCCTGATGCTTGATCGGGCAGTTCCAGCACTCTTTCGTGTCGAAAGCTTTGTCCATTTTTATCTTCATGCCGGAAACCCCGGTTTGATCCTGATCAAAGTCGCGCGCGTCATTTCAAGTAGAGCGTAATCCAATGCAGACACTCACGCAACTTCGTAAACTCGGACTTTTTGACGCCCGGGTGCCCCGTTATACGAGCTATCCAACTGCTCCGCACTTCAAAACGAGTGTCGGAGCAGCAAATGTTTCCGATTGGATCAGCGCTATTCCGGCAGGCAGTTCGGTTTCTCTTTATGTCCATGTGCCGTTTTGCCGGCGGCTGTGCTGGTTTTGCGCCTGCCGCACGCAGGGCACAACGACAGCCGAGCCGGTTGCCGCCTATGTCGAAACCCTGAAGCTGGAAATCGAGCTGGTGAAGGCGCGCCTGCCCGAAGGGGTGATGCTGGAACATCTGCATTGGGGCGGCGGAACGCCAACCCTGCTTGAGCCTGCGATGATCACCGATCTCGCCGGGGCGATTTTCGATATGGCCCCGCTGGCCCCCGGCGCGCAGTTCTCGGTCGAGATTGACCCCACGGAAGTTGACGGGCCCCGGCTTGATGCGCTGGCCGCTGCCGGGCTCAACCGCGCCTCGATCGGGGTGCAGGATTTCGATCCGATGATTCAGGAAGTCATTGGCCGCCCGCAAAGTTATGAGGTGACGCGCGAGGCGGTCGACGGCTTGCGCGAACGTGGCATCCGCTCGCTGAATGTCGATCTGCTCTACGGCCTGCCGCATCAGACCGAGGCCCGGATGACTGATTCGGTCAACAAGGTGCTGTCGCTCGGGCCGGACCGGATCGCGCTGTTTGGCTATGCCCATGTGCCGTGGATGTCGAAGCGCCAGACGCTGATCCCGACCGAGGCGCTGCCCAGCCCGGAAGAGCGCTTTGCCCTGAACAACCTTGCGCATGATCTCTTTGTTGGCGCCGGGTTCGAAGCCATCGGCATCGACCATTTCGCCTTGCCCGAAGACGGGTTGGCCAAGGCCCTGCATGCGGGCACGATGCACCGCAATTTCCAAGGCTATACCGAAGACAAATCCACCGCGATGATCGGCCTCGGCGCTTCGTCGATTGCCCGCTATCCGCAGGGCTATGCGCAGAACGAACCGGCGACCGGAAAGTATCAGGAACGGGTGCGCGCAGGCGAGCTGCCGATTTCCAAGGGCCATGTCTATGCAGGTGACGATATCCTGCGCGGCCGGATCATCGAAGAGCTGCTCTGCACCTTCCGTGCCGACCTCAACGCGCTGGCCGCCGAACAGGGCGTATCGGCCGAGGTGGCGCTGGCGATGGTTGAGGGGCTGGAGGAGGCGATGCCCGGCACCACCACGCTGGATGCGGGCGTGCTGGCGATCGAAAAAGCCGCCTATCCGGTCGCCCGGATGATCGCTAAGCATTTCGACGCCTACGAAATGTCCGCCACCGGGCATAGTCAGGCCGTGTGAACCAGGGTGGGGGCATTGCCCCCACGCCCCCAAGGTATTTTGGGACCAAAGACGAAGCGAGGTCGCCGGACGGCGGAGGAGCGGGGGGTTACAGGTGGTCGAAGAAGCCGGGGCCGGCTTCAGCGAGCAGGCGGTCGGCCATGGCGCGGCCAATCTCTTCGCCGTCTTCGATGGACCCGGTCACGTCATCCGCGAAGCTCTGCGAGCCGTCGGGGCGCAGGATTTCGCCGCGCAGGCGCAGCGTGCCATTCTCGATGGTGGCCAGCGCCGCAATCGGGGTCTGGCAGGAGCCGTCGAGCTGAGCCAGAAAGGCGCGTTCGGCCGCAAGCCGCAGCCCGGTTTCGCCGTGATGGATCGCGGCGAGCATGTGGGCGGTGGTGGCATCATCTACGCGCCGCTCAATGCCGATGGCGCCCTGTGCCACGGCGGGCAGCATATCTTCCGGCGCAATGGCGGTGGCGGGCACCTCGGTCATATTCATCCGGTTCAGCCCGGCCATGGCGAGGAAGGTGGCATCGGCCACGCCATCGCCCAGCTTTTTCAACCGGGTTTGCACATTGCCGCGAAAATCCACCACGTTCAGGTCGGGGCGGCGGGCCAGCAGTTGCGCCCGGCGACGTAGCGACGAGCTGCCCACCACGGCGCCTTCTGGCAGATCGGCAAGGCTTTTGTATTTCAGCGACACGAAAGCATCGGCGGTGTTTTCGCGCGGCAGGAAGCAATCGACCACCAGCCCCTCGGGCTGCTCGACAGGCAGGTCTTTCGAGGAATGCACGGCAATGTCGATCTGCCCCGCCAGCATCTGTTCTTCGATCTCTTTGGTGAAGAGGCCCTTATTGCCGATCTCTTTCAACGGGCGATCCGCCGCGATCAGTGCAGAATCGTCGCCGGTGGTGTGGACCACGACGATCTCGAAGGCGTCTTCCGGCAGATCGAAGGCCGCCATCAGCCGTCGGCGCGTTTCATGCGCCTGCGCCAGCGCAAGCGGAGAGCCGCGGGTGCCAATTTTCAGCGGAGAGGCGGGGCTAGGAAGAACGATGCTCATAGGCTTCGTTTACCCGTGGCAAATGGGCCTGTCCACGCCCCATCGCTTGACATCTCGTCGCTTCCTTGGGAACCAGCTTCAACAACGAAAGGATCGACATGACCAAGCTTCTGCTGCGGGCCCTCGCGGGCGAGACCCTTCCTGTGCCGCCGATCTGGATGATGCGTCAGGCCGGGCGTTATCTGCCGGAATATCGCGCGACTCGCGAACAGGCGGGCGATTTCCTGTCGCTCTGCTACACGCCGGAACTGGCCGCCGAAGTTACCCTGCAACCGATCCGGCGCTATGGGTTTGATGCGGCGATCCTGTTTGCCGATATCCTGCTGCTGCCGCAGGCGCTGGGGGCGGATCTGTGGTTCGTCACCGGCGAAGGGCCGCGTCTGTCGACGATCACCAGCGAGACCGAGCTGGCGGCGTTGAAACCTGTTGAAGCGATCCACGATACGCTGGCGCCGGTCTATGAAACCACCCGCATTCTGGCGCGCGAGCTGCCCTCTGAGACCGCGTTTATCGGCTTTGCCGGGGCGCCGTGGACGGTGGCCACCTACATGATCGCCGGGCGCGGCACGCCGGATCAGGGGCCTGCGCATAAGCTCAAGGACGAGAATCCGGCGCTGTTCGGCAAGATCATTGATCTGCTGACCGATGCGACGATTGAATATCTGTCCGAGCAGGTGAAAGCCGGGGCGGAGTGCGTGAAGCTGTTTGATAGCTGGGCCGGGTCGCTGAAAGGCGAAGACTTCCTGCGTTACGCGCTGGAGCCCACCAAGCGGATCACCGCAGAGCTGAAAGCCCGCCATCCCGGCCTGCCGGTGATCGCTTTCCCGCGTGAGGCGGGCGAGCATTATATCGGTTTCGCCAAGGCCACTGGCGTGGATTGCGTGGCGGTGGACAATTCGGTCAGCCCGGAATGGGCCGCTGCGAATGTGCAGGTGGATGGCTGCGTACAGGGCAATCTTGACCCGAAGCATATGGTTACGGGCGGCGATGAGCTGGTGCGCGAGACCCGCAAGGTTGTGGAGGCGTTCAAGAACGGCCCGCATATCTTCAACCTCGGCCATGGCATTACCCCCGATGCCGACCCGGAAAATGTGCAGCTGATGATTGATACGGTGCGGGGGGGCTGATCGCCCCAGCGCGCCGGGCTCAGATCATTGGGTCATAGGCCCATTGCAATAGAGCCTGACGTTGGCGTGGGCGGCAGGAGATGTCGCCCGCCATGCAATTGGCCCGGATCTGTCCGGCATGGCGGGAAAATGCCCGCCAGCGCCTGATCTGGATCTCGTCGATCTCGGGCAGACGACGGCCCAGATAGTAGCGGCAATACCACTGGAACCAGCCGCGCGGGTCCGGCCCGTAGATCCACCCTTTCTCGCGCCAGACCGAGAGCGGCTGGCGGCTTTTCACCCCGAAGGAATTGAGCGCCGGGTTGGGCGTGTTTGAAAGCTTCGCCCCGGCAAACCACAGGGCCGGAAATTCATCCCGGCAATCGTTGAGATATTTTCCCTCGAACACCCCCATGGCGAGCATCTCGGCGGGGCTCAGATGCGGGGTGAACCCGGCGGCGAAATCCGCCCCTTCCGGGGCGTCGAGCCGGTAGGAATAGCCCCTCTGCATCCGGTCGGACACATGGATGATATCGCCGGGTGTCAGACCCATTTCGCCATCGGTGGCAGGCTCATCAGCACCGCATCGGGGTTGTGGCCGGTGGCGAGGCCGAATTTGGTGCCCCGGTCATAGACCAGATTATATTCGGCATAGAGCCCGCGATGGATGAGCTGGATGTCTTTGTCGGCTTCGGTCCACGGCGTGGTGCGGCGGCGTTCGGTGACCGGCAGGAAAGCGGGCAGGAAGGCGCGGCCCACATCCTGGGTGAAGGCAAAATCGGCCTCCCAATCGCCGGTGGTGTGGTCGTCATAGAAGACCCCGCCAACCCCGCGCGCGCAGCCTCGATGCGGCACATAGAAATACTCATCGGCCCAGGCTTTGAAGCGGGCGTAGTAGGACGAATCATGCGCGTCGCAGGCGGTTTTGAGGGCGGCGTGAAAGCTCGCCGTGTCGTCATCATATTCGATGCAGGGGTTCAGATCGGCGCCGCCGCCGAACCACCAGGCGCCCGGCGTCCAGAACATCCTTGTGTTCATGTGAACCGCAGGGGTGTGCGGGTTTTGCATATGCGCCACCAGCGAAATGCCCGAGGCCCAGAAGCGCGGATCGGCTTCGATGCCCTCAACCCCGCGCGCGGCCATGCTTTTTTGCGCGGCTGCGCCCAGAGTGCCATAGACGGTGGAGATATTCACCCCGACCTTTTCAAACACCCGGCCGCCGCGCATCACGCTCATCAGCCCGCCGCCAGCATCGGAGCCATCCTCCGAATCACGGCGGGTTTCGCTCACCTCGAATCGACCGGGGGCGGTTTCGGCGAAGGGGCCGGTGGTCTGGCTGTCTTCCAGTGCCTCGAAGGCAGCGACGATGTCGTCGCGCAGGGTTTTGAACCATGCCGAGGCCCGGGATTTCTGGCTGTCCATCATATCGCTCATCATCTTCTCCTGTTCGCCGCCCGGCTTGGCTAGCAGGAAAAGGCCGATGCGGCAAAGGGGGCGTGGGCAGCGCGCGCGGCCCGGGCTAGGCTCGGGCAAAGGAGTTTGATCATGCGTCCTATCGTTTTTGCCGTGCTTGGCCTGCCGCTGGTGCTGTCGGCCTGTGCCGTGACTCCGCGCCAGCGCTGCGAGGCCCGTTATGGGCTGGAGCTGAATGCGGTGCGGGAGGATCTGAAAGAGACTGAAACCCTGCTGCGCAACGGGTATCGGCTGGTTCCGGTCGATGATGCCTTCCCGGCCCGGCCCTGCCCCGACCAGATGATCGCGACCGATGGCGCGTGCCTGCAGAACGAGCTGCCGCAGCTTTATTTCCGCAAACCGATCAGCCGGGTGGCCGAATCTGCCAAGCGCGATGCGCTGTTGGGCGAGGAACAGAGGCTGCAGGCGGCGCTGTCGCGCTGCGCGGTGCAGTTCCCGGAATAATTTCCCTGAATGATGAAAAAAGGCCGGAGCACGAGGCCCCGGCCAGTCCTTCAGGGAGAAGTGAAACTTTAATGGGCCATCAGCACCGGCACTTTCGAGCGCTCAAGCATGTTGCGGGTGGCGCCGCCGAGGATCGATTCGCGGAAGCGCGAATGGCCATAGGCGCCCATCACGATCATGTCGGCTTCGATATCGGTGGCGTGGCGCAGCAGGATATCGCAGATCGAGGGCATGGTTTTCGACAGAACCGAAACCTCGGGCCGCACGCCGAAGCGGCTGAGCATCTGGCTGAGCGCGCCACCGGGATCCGAGCGTTCGGGCCCGTGCTGGGGCGGGTCGACGATGGTAATGTTCACCTTATCAGCGGCTTGCAGGAAGGGCATCGCTGCCCGCACCGCGCGAAGCGCCTCGTTGCTTTCGTTCCAGGCGACCAGAACGTTGCGCACTTCCTTGGGGAAGGGCACATCGTCAGGCTGAATCAGAACCGGCACATCGCCGTCGAACATCGCCGCTTCGGTGATCGCTTCGCATTCATAGCCGCGCCCGGAGCCATAGGGCCGTGGCAGCACGATCAGATCGGAAAACCGGGTGCGATGCGCGATGAGCCCGTTCAGGGCGACCATCTGCGCCGAAACCGCCGTGGCCGACCAGTTGAAGTCGACATTGCGCAGCAGGCCCTTCACATGGGCTTCGAGTTTCTGCGAATCCTCACGCGCCTGGGTCAGGTTATCCTGTACAACCATGGCGTTAGCGCCCGCGTAATAGAACCCGGGTTGAGTGCGATCGAGCCCCAAGCAGAGCACATCGAGATGTGCTTCGAGACGCCGTGCCAGATCAATCGAAGCCTGTAGAGACGTCGCGTTGGCTTCGGGATCTGTGACGACAGTCGTAATCGTCCGATAGGCCATGTTCATATTCGTTTCCTCTGTGTCCGGGCCGCAACCCGGGCCTCTCTTCCCCTACGAGGCTGCATCCGGATGGGCTTGTTTTCTTTGATATGGGTCAAGGGTCCAGCCGGATCGGAGAGTCGGGTGCGGCGACAGGGCGCGGGGGCCTGAGTAGAATTGACATGGATCAAGGCGGGTATGGGGGATACCGTTCAAACCCACGAAAGTCGACGATTGTCCCCGCGATCGTGGTGTATCTGCGTAAGCGATTTCGCCGACAAAGGGGGGACTTTCTGAAAAAGACGAAGGGACGTGAAATGTGGGACTACCTTAAACTGGTGGTATTGGGTCTGATTGCAGTTTTGACCCTCTACCTCGCAAGTGAAGCCCGAGATCTGGCGTATATGGTTGCCGCCTTGATCGGGCTTCTTAGTTCTGTGGTCGCTTTCATCTTTATCCTGCGGGGTATGGGGAAGCCGACAGACAAATCGGGATATCTGGATGCACCCATCCGGATTGGTGCTGCCCTGACCGCCTTCTGGGGCGTTGTCGGGTTTCTGGTCGGCGTGGTCATCGCCTTCCAGCTGGCCTACCCCCAACTCAACTTCGGGTGGGCTGAAGGCTTCTTGAACTTCGGGCGTCTGCGTCCGTTGCATACTTCGGCTGTGATCTTTGCCTTCGGGGGTACCGGGCTGGTCACATCGTCGTTCTATGTGGTGCAACGTACCACCGGGGCGCGGCTCTGGAGTACCAGCCTGGCCTGGTTCGTGTTCTGGGGGTATCAGATCACCATCCTGCTGGCTGCGACGGGCTATCTGCTGGGGGCAACCCAAGGCAAAGAATACGCCGAGTTCGAATGGTACACCGATTGGTGGCTCACCATCACCTGGGTCGGCTATCTGCTGCTGTATCTCGGCACGCTGATGAAGCGCAAAGAACCGCACATCTATGTGGCCAACTGGTTCTACCTTTCGTTCATCATCACCATCGCCATGCTGCACGTGGTCAACAACCTCGCCATTCCGGTCAGCCTGTTCGGCTCGAAATCGGTGCAGGTCATGGCCGGTGTGCAAGACGCCATGACGCAATGGTGGTACGGCCACAACGCTGTGGGCTTCTTCCTCACCGCCGGCTTCCTCGGGATGATGTACTACTTCGTACCGAAACAAGCCGAACGTCCGATCTTCAGCTACAAACTGTCGATCATCCACTTCTGGGCGCTGATCTTCCTGTACATCTGGGCCGGTCCGCACCACCTGCACTACACCGCGCTGCCTGACTGGGCCTCGACCCTTGGCATGGTCTTCTCGGTGATGCTGTGGATGCCCTCCTGGGGCGGCATGATCAACGGTCTGATGACGCTCTCGGGCGCTTGGGACAAGCTGCGCACCGATCCGATCATCCGGATGATGGTTATCTCGATCGGCTTCTATGGCATGTCGACCTTCGAAGGTCCGATGATGTCGATCAAAGCTGTGAACTCGCTCAGCCACTACACCGACTGGACGATTGGTCACGTGCACTCCGGTGCGCTCGGCTGGAACGGCATGATCACCTTCGGGATGCTCTACTTCCTGTTCCCGCGCCTGTGGGCCAAGAAGAGCCTCTATTCGCTCCGTCTGGTGTCCTGGCACTTCTGGCTCGCAACCATCGGCATCGTGCTCTACGCCTCGTCGATGTGGGTGACCGGGATCATGGAAGGCCTGATGTGGCGCGAAGTCGACGCGCAAGGGTTCCTGGTGAACTCCTTCGCCGACACCGTGGCTGCGAAGCACCCGATGTACATCGTTCGGGGTCTTGGCGGGCTGATGTATCTCAGCGGCGCACTGATCATGGCCTACAACCTTTGGATGACCGTCAAGCGGGCTCCGGCTGCAGAGCCGACCCCCGCCGCGGCGCCGGCTGAATAAGGAGGGCCGGACAGATGGCACTTATCGACAAACACGTCATCCTCGAGAAGAACGCTACGCTTCTGCTTATCTTCTCGCTCCTGGTTGTGACCGTGGGCGGTATCGTTGAGATCGCACCGTTGTTCTACCTTCAGAACACGATCGAGAAGGTGGATGGGGTGCGTCCCTACACCCCGCTCGAACTCGCGGGTCGGAACGTCTACATTCGTGAGGGCTGCTATGTCTGCCACTCGCAAATGATCCGTCCGATGCGTGACGAGGTGGAACGCTACGGCCATTACTCTCTGGCTGCGGAATCGATGTACGATCATCCGTTCCAGTGGGTCCTTTCATTGGGGTCAAAGAAATGGATACGACCCCTAAGCAAGCAGGATTCACAACACTGTTTAACAGCACGTTTTAGCATTAACAATATTTTAGCCTGGACTAATGATCCTGGTTACATTGATGCCCCCCTTAACGCGAAAAAATATCATCCACGTGTTTGAGAGATGAGCAATGCTTCTTATATCACTATTACAGATAATGTCATCAGTAGTGATTCTAAAATACCATCAGAAGCGGTTTTAGAACCGCTGTTGATATACTGCTGCTGATAAATCTCACTTATCAGCAGCGGTTCTAGAACCGTTGTTGATACTTAGTATTTTAAATCATTCAAGCATTCATATATACC
>JBNKEH010000010.1:0-18628 GCA_050288685.1 Paracoccaceae bacterium
CGACGAGAAATACCCCGAGGGCGAACGGCTGCCGTTTCTGGGCCAACCAGCGCTGACCTCGCTTTCGGCCGCGCAACTGGCGCTGAAATACGACCTGCCGATGGTGCCCGCCTACGGCACCCGCACCGGCGACGGCAGCACCTTCGCGGTCGAGTTCGAAGCCCCTATTGCCCACACCGACGCCGTGACCATGACCCAGACCTTCAACGACAGCCTCTCGGCCCGCATCCGCGCCACACCGGGGCAGTGGTATTGGCTGCTGAAACGCTGGAAGGGGGCGTAAGTGGCCGCTCACAGCGTGTTTGATCAGTCAGCGAGCTGACTGACGGCGGCGCGCGGGTGTTTGGGGGCGGGAGCTGGTCTTCGCTGCGGCGCAGCGGGATTTGTGGGGGGCGACAAAGCGGAGCTCGGCTGGGGCAACCGACGCTGTCGAAACGTTCAGAGATCGAGCGTGGCGCTATCGGGTTATGTCTCCCGCCTCTCGGCGCAGACGCGTGATGGGCCGCCTTCGTTGCCGACGACATGCCGGAGGGCCCTCAGCTCGGCAGGTGCGTTAGAATTCCTTGCTTCAGCGCGCCGCCAAACCTGTTCCCTGACCCTGCCGGATCGAGCGGTCAGGAGACCGAGACGGTACGTTGTAGCCCTCGGTTGCCCGGTTCCAATGCTCGGCAAGCGCCTCAAGGCTCGGCTGACCAAGACGTTGTAGATCGGCATTGAGTTTGCGGACCTGTTTTTTGTCGCGGGCGATGCAACAACGATGCAAGTCACGCGCCCGGGTTGCGATCTCGGTCAGGCCGACGAAACCCGCCGCGCTGATCAACTGGTGGGCAGCCTCCGAGATCGCCACGAGGTCATTGGCGGAGCTGCCCTGCGCCAGCGCCCGGAACAGGCGAGGGGCGGTTTTCTGGTAGCTCTCGACAATGCGCCAGCATCGCTCGACCCCGAGATCAGTGAGCAATTGATTGAGAACACGCGTATCAAGCAAGGGTGGGGAGGGATCATGATCCTCTGTCTCGTCCTGCGCCGCCACCGTCGCCGGAGCGGGGTCTCCGGCGTTGACCGCAAGGCGGATCGCTTGTGCCAGATCCTGACGGTCATAGGGCTTTTCAATGAAATGCTTCACGGTTTCCGAGATGTCTTCATCAACGTAAGGCAATTCCGCGGTCACCAACACAATCGGCAGAGCGTTCAACCGGCGGTCCTCGGCGTTGCGCAGATATCTGGCAAGATCCAGCCCGGTTTTTCGACCCAACCGGTTGTCGGTCAGTACCAGATCGAACCGGCTGGCGCGCAGGGTCTCAACGGCCGTGGCGTAGTCATGAACCACGACAGCTTTGTGCCCAAGATCCGTGACATAGCCCTCGGCCACCAAGGCGTTGACGGGATCGTCTTCGACAACCAGCACATTGAGCGACCTGCCCGGGGATTCTGTGCCAAGCTTTGAAGCAGCGGCGACGAAGGGCAATTCGAAGGCGAACACGCTTCCGCCCTCTGGCCTTGGTCTCGCCGATATCTCACCTCCCAGAAACGAAACCAGCCGTTTGCAGATCGCAAGCCCAAGGCCGGTTCCCCTTGGGCCGGATTCGAGGTCGGGATGGGCATATTGCGTGAAAGGATCGAACAGCCAGTCTGTAGACCCCTCCGGCAGCCCAACGCCGGTATCCTCCACGGCAAAGCTGAAAACGGGGCGGTCGGAGGCCGTTTCTGTTCGCGGGGAAACACGCAATGTAACGCCCCCCTCGGCCGTGTATTTGAGGGCGTTGGACAGAAGGTTCATCAACACGTGACGCACCTTCTGGGCATCCCCATGCACGCGGCAGGGCCTGTCGGCCTGAAAATCGACCACAGCCGTCAATCCATGGGCGTCCGCGTCTGGCCTGACCACCTGCATGATCCCTTCGATCAGGTCGTATAGGTCGAAATCCTGATTGTTGCGCCGCAGCGCATTGGCCTCGGACCGAGACAATCCGAGGATGTTTTCAACCAGTTCGGACAGAAGTTTGCCGGAGGTACGAATGGCATCGATATGGCGCTGATGGTCCAGAGTTTGGTGCCCATCGTCGAGAAGCTCGGTCAAACCGATGATGCTGTTGATCGGCGTCTTGATTTCGTGGCTGACGGTCGCGAGAAACGACGACTTGGCGCGGTTGGCATCTTCGGCAGCAGCGATTGCGGCCAGGTAGTCGGTCACATCCTTGAGAATGACCACCCGGCCGGCGAACTTGTCGGAAATGTCGAGCATTTCCTGAATGGCAATCGAGAAGGTGCGCGGACCGATTGCGGTGTCGAGCGAAATCTGGTCGTTGCGGGCGTTGTCGCATCCTGCTTGGCGGAGAATTTCGGCAACGATCTGCCTCAAACGATCCGTGTCGGGGTGGCCATAATAGCTCACGCCGGGAGACGTCTCGCCCAACAGGATTTGGCCCCCTGCCGCGTTGACATATAGTGGATTGTCATCGAGATCGAGCAGGATGGTCGGCTCGGCTATGCTCTCGAAAACGGTAAGGTATTTGTTCTTTTCGTTGCTGAGCTCGCGGTTCTTCTCGCGCAAATGGTCGAGTTCCGCAGCCTCATGGGTGCCGCTCCATTCGCGCACCAACCCGATCTCGATTGAATCGAACATTTCGAGCAGCACCGAGGTGAGGCGTTTCTGGTCTTTGAGGGCTGGAACCTTTTCCTCAATAAGGTCGAAATAGGCCCGCCTGTAGAACTTCATGAGCCCGAGGAACAACTCCATGTCGATGCCGCGCGCGCGGTGTTTCTGGGCTTGCTCTACGCCGAAGGCCACGGCTGCGCGGATCGGCGCGCCAGCGGGGCGACCGTCTGCAGACATCTCGTCGAGCGCAGCCCCAAGCGGTTGGCTCAGCCCGATGATCGAGGCGCGCCAGGCCTCTCGCAGCGTCGAGGTATAGCGCGTGTATTCATTGTCGTGCGCATAGCGCACAACCCGTTCGATCAGCCAGTCTTCATGCTCGTTGATGAGCCGTCCAAGCCTGTGCATGCGACTCCCTGTTCCTATCTGGCATCCAGCACCGCGCGGACCCAGTCTTGGATCGCGGCCGTGCAGCCGGGGATGGCCCGCGCGAAACCGCCACTAAAGGCCTGCCATTCGGCGCTGTAGGTGTCGTTGACTGAAATCAACACCGGCACCTGCTCGCTGACGGCGCGTTCGATCAGCGGCCTCAGCCCGCCGCCATTCGCTTCGCTATATCCGAACCGGTTCAGGATCAGCGCCCCGGCCCCGTCGCGCAGGTTTTGCTCGATCCCGGCATGGGCCTCGGCCAGTTGGCCGTAGTCAAGCCGGCAACCGCTGGCGTCGCGCCCGAGACGTTGCGAGATTTCGTGGACGGCGCCGGTGGCGAGGTTTTCGAGGTAGAAATCGCTGCAACAGGCCGCTTGGCCCGGGCGCGCATGCTGGATCACACCCGCGACGCTGAGGCCCGCAGCCCGCAGGGCCTGTGCGGCCTCGGCAAGCAGAAGATCGACCTGATCGCCTTTGCTGTGCGGCAGGGCAGTGATCGGCGCAACTGTGGTTTCGGCGGCGGTTCTGTCGAGCATGTCTAATCCTCCGAAAGGGCCGCCAACAAAGCCTCACTGTCAGCAGATTGGTATTGCAGGAACGTCTGTATCAGTGCCTGATCACCCTTCGGCAATCCGGTGCGCGGGCCCATGACCTTGATATAACTGGTCCATTGATTGGCCGTGTAATGCTCGGGAACCCGTCGCACATGGCAGGCCGTGCAGCGGGTGGAAAACAACGGTTCTGCCCGGCCCCAGAGTGTTTCAAGATCGGGGGCCGTCTCTGCCTCCGGTGCGATCCAGCCCGTAAGAATGGTACGCTGCCAGCTTTGCCCGGTATCAGGATCCTCTCGGGTTTCGCCGAAGCTCAACGCCTCCAACCCGGATTTTGCCAGCGCGGCGCGGGTGACGCGGAGGCCGGGTGCGGCCTGCAGCACACGTTCGGCGCCAGCCTGAGTCCAGCCGGGAACCGCGACGCGCTGCCAGCCAGAAGTGGTCTTTTCCATCGTCCGGATGGGGGCCGCAACCAGCAGCTTGCCAATCGGTCGGCTCCCCGGCTCCGGGGTCGCATAGAATTCTGTAGTGGTCGCGATGAAGTTTAACGACGCGCGTTCTTCGCCGGTGAGGGGGGAACCGGCCAATATCAGAACAGCAAGGAAAACCGGAAATCGCGTGTACATGAGAAAATGGGGGGCGCCGAAGCGCCCCCTCTTATTTTCGATGTCAGCCGTTCGCCGGTGCGGTGAACACGTTGACCTCGGGCAGATCGCCGGTGAACTTCTCAACATCGGCGAGGCAGGTATGGCCCGAATTGCCGTTGCCGAGTTTCGAGGTGGCGATGTCGGGCGTGAGCACGTTGACATCACCATAGGCATCCAGCGAACCGACCTTGCCGCCTTCGGCCGGGTCGTACCAACCGCCTTCGAACACCCGCACCACGCTCGGGCGCACCGCGTCGGTGACGATCGCACCGGCGAGGACCTGACCGCGGTCGTTGAACACCCGGACCACGTCGCCATCGGCAATGCCGCGGGCTCCAGCGTCGGCCGGGTTGATCAGGCAGGGCTCGCGGCCAGCGACCGCATAGCCTTCGCGCAGGACCGTACCGGCCAGCTGCGAGTGCAGCCGCGATTGCGGGTGGGCGGTGTCGACATGCAGCGGGTATTTACCCGCACCACCCAGCCGTTCGATCGGTTCCATCCACATCGGGTGCGGTCCGCAATCGTCGTAGCCCATCTTCTCGATGTTTTTCGAGTAGATCTCGATCAGGCCGGTCGGTGTGCCGAGCGGTTCGAGCAGCGGATCGTCGCGGAAGTCGGCATAGCGCACGAACTGCTTGGCTTCTTCGGGCAGCTCGAACTCGATAATGCCTGCTTCCCAGAACCCGTCGAAATCGGGCGCTTCGATCCCGAGCGATTTGGTCTGCGGCAGGGCGTCTTCATAGAAGCTGCGCAGCCAGTCCATCTCGCTCTTGCCCTCGGTGAAGGCATCGCGCGCCCCAAGCCGCTCGCTGACATCGGCGAAGATGTCGAAATCGTTGCGAGCTTCAAACACCGGGTCGACGATCTTCTTCATCGCCAGCAGCGCCTTGGCCGAGTAATCGCCGACATTCTCGATGTCATTGCGCTCGTAAGGCGTGGTCGCGGGCAGGACGATATCAGCGAAGCGCGCGGTGGCGGTCCATTGGAAATCGTGCACGACGACCGTTTCGAGGGTTTGCCAGGCCTTGATCATCCGGTTTCGGTCTTGGTGGTGGGCAAACGGGTTGCCGCCGACCCAATAGGCCATCTTCACTTCCGGGAAGGTGGACTGGGTGCCATTGAAGTCAAGCGTACCGCCGGGGTTCTCGAGCATCTCGACGACGCGGCTTACCGGGATCGTGAAGGCACCGGCTTCGGTCATCCAAGCCGCACCTTCGACAGCCGCGCCGCCGTCCGGGATTGCGCCAAGCGACAGCGCCTTGTGGGAGGGCGAGCCGCCGTTGGCGTAGTGGTAGCTGAGGCCGAAGCCACCACCCGGAAGTCCGATCTGACCCAGCATCGAGGCCAGCGTGACCAGCATCCAGTGGGTTTGCTCGCCGTGGTGCTGGCGTTGCACCGACCAGCCGGAACCCAGCATGGTGCGGTTGGCTGCGAACAGCTTGGCAAGCTCAACAAGGGTCTCGGCGGGCACGTCGCAAATTTCCGACGCCCATTCCGGCGTCTTCGGCGTGCCGTCGCTTTCGCCGAGCAGATAGGGCAGGAACAGGTCGAATCCGGAGGTGTATTCGTCGAGGAAATCCTGATCGTGCAGGCCCGCATCATAGAGCGCGTAGGCCACGCCCAGCATCATCGCCACATCGGTGCCCGGGCGCGGTGCGATCCAGTCGGCGCCGAAGAAGTCGACGGTCTCGGTGCGCAGCGGATCGATGACGATGACCTTCTTGCCGGTCGCCTTGAACTCTTCGAAATACGGGTAGTTGTCGTGGTCGCCCACGGTCCAGCCGATCTGGTTGGTCTTGACCGGGTCGGCACCCCAGAACACCAGCACGTCGGTCGACTCGATCACCACCGGCCAAACGGTTTGCTGCTCGTAGACTTCGAGCGTGCCCAAAACGTGCGGCATGATGATCTGGCTGGCACCGGTCGAGTAGTCGCCCGAAGAGTTCACGAACTTGCCTTCGAGGCCGACATTCAGCATCCGGCGCAGCAGGCTTTGGCAATTGTGCAGTTTGCCGGAGCTTTTCCAGCCATAGGAGCCGCCGAACACACCGCCGGGCCCATAGGTGTCGGAAACGCGCTTCAGTTCTTTCGCGACGAGGTCGAGCGCTTCGTCCCAGCTGACACGCACAAAGTCATCATTGCCGCGGGTTTCGACGCTCGCCCCCGGGCCGCCTTCAAGATAGGCCTTGCGCACCATCGGGTATTTGATGCGCGAGGGCGAATAGACGCTGTCCAAAATGCCGGGCAGCTGATGCGACGGATGCGGGTCTTTTGCCCATGGGCTGATCGCGGTCCAGACGCCGTCTTCGACCTTGGCCGAGAACACGCCCCAGTGCGAGCCGCTCAACATTTCGCCCGCGGTCTGTGCCTGGGCAGCGCCCGGACGCAGCAAAGCCGGTGCAAAGGCGGCCAAAGCGCCGAAGGCGGTTGCGCCTTTCAATACGCCGCGACGGGAAATCGTCGATGATTTTATGTCAGACATGGTGTTCTCTCCCTTTTGACGAAATTCCGGGGCGATCCAGAATGGACCGCGCTCGTAAGGTGGATTTCACAAGCTTGTGAATGCCGTTGGCGGGTTTGTTTAACGGCCTGTAATTTTTTGAAAACGACTTGTAAACGAGTGGCATGGTCATGCTTTTATCAAGCCTTTTCAGTCAGATGGGTTGATAGCCCCGCGGCGAGATTGGCAAAGAAATACGGATTTCGAAGCCCTGCGCAGGCCGTGGCGAACTGCGGCACCCAGTCCAGCATATGCTTGCGAATGAAATCATCCGGGGCGATGGGCACCGCCGTTCCCGTGCGTGTGCGCTCGTCCAGCTCGGCCAGCAGGTTAAGCTGGAAGCCGATATGGTCGGGCGGTTCCGGCACGTTCTCAGGCAGGCTGAGCTCCAGCGCGGCCAACAGGCGGGTCATGTCGCGGGCGGGTTCCTGATACATGAGCCCGCGCGGACTGAGCCAGACCGAGGCGTAGGGCGGTGCTGCGCGGCGGCCACCAACCAAGAAGGCAGCGGAATAGGCACTGGCCAACCGGCTGGCTGCTTCTGTCAGGTCGTTGCCTGCGGCTGTTAGTTCGCGAAGGTCACCCACAGGTGAGGCCATGCCCGGCACGGCGGCCAGCGCGTCCAAAAGGCTCTGGCCCTCTTCGCTTTGGTAAGTCGCAAAGGCGTCAGTATTCGGCGGCGCAAGGAACAGCCCGGCGATCCAGCGGTAGACAAAGGCGGCCGGAAGTTCTCCGGCCGCATAGGTGATGGGGTGTAGGTCGTTCATTGCACCGCCCCACCGGTGTCTTTCGCATTGAGCTGAAGGTACTTTTGCAGGAGCCGGGTTTGTTCCTTGTCGAGCGCGACGAAGCGTTCCATCGACTTCAGCACACCGATCCACTGGTTGGCGAGGTGCTGGGTCGGGGCGGGTTTCGAATGGCAGACCGCGCAAGTGGCAGAATACATCTCGGAGGTATACGCCCAGATTGGCTCGACATCGTTGACCACATCTCCGGGCTGAATCCAGACCTCAAGGCTCACCTGATGCCAGACCAATTCCGTGTCGGGGTCGGTCTCGGTGGCAAGGCGGGTGACCGCGTCGACGGTTTCCTTCTTCAACGTGGCTTCAAAAATCCGTTGGCCACGCAGGGCGTAGATGATCCGGTCGACCCCCTCTTGCTGCCAGCCGTCAATCCGCGCGTGGATGGCGTTGCCTGTGCGGTCGAGCACGGAAAGCTTGGTGCCGGCCAGCACCTGGCCTGCCATGTCGGAGCCAGCTTTTGCCGCCTCTGCATCAAGGTAGTAGGAGATGGTCGTGATCGGATAGAGCGCATCGCCCGCTCCCTGCTGATCCGCAGCCATGCTCACCAGGCCGTCATAGGCCTTGCGGTAGCCGCCTGAGAGGTCGGGCAGGTGGTGAGCGATGCCTTTATGGCAGTCGATGCAGGTATCGCCCGCCGCAAGCCCGGCGCGCATGATCTCACCGTTTTTCGGGTCCATCAGCGAATAGTCGAACCGGTCTTCGCGGTGGCAGTTGCGGCATTCGCGTGAATCGTTCGCCTTCATTGTGTCCCAGACCCGCTGCGCCAATTCGGCGCGGTGTTCCTCGAATTTCTCGGGCGTATCGATCGCCCCGGTCACGAAATGGGTGTAGAGCTCATTGCTGGCCTGCACCTTGCGGATCATCTTCGGCAGGAATTCTTTCGGCACATGGCAATCCGCGCAGACCGGGCCGACGCCCGAAGCGCTTGAGTAGTGCACTGTTTCGGTGAACTCCGCGTAGACGTTGTCGCGCATCTCGTGGCAGGAAATGCAGAATTCCTGGGTGTTGGTGGCTGAGAGTGCCCAGTGAAACCCGTTCCCGAACAGGATGCCAGCAACGAAACCGACTATCAAAAGTACGCCCAGCGAAAACATGGCGGTTGGTGACCAAAAAAATTTCCAGAGTCGACGGATCATGGGCGGACCTCCTATTTCCACCTTTTTATTAGCCATGCGCTGTAAACGCGTTTCCCACCGCGCTTGAACGGCGCGTAATAAAATGTAAACAAGATGCAAATGAGATCGGAGAGCGCCCCATGTTGGCACCCAAGACAATCCTGATCGTCGAAGATGATCCGACCAGTCTGGAGACGATGGGAGGGTATTTCGAGGTCGAGGGGTACCGGGTGATCCGAGCCAGCGACAGCACGGAAATGGAGCGGGCGCTGGCACGTCACCGCGTGGACCTGATCGTTCTTGATCTGCGGCTGCCGGGCAAGGATGGCTTGACGCTTCTTCGCGAGTTGCGTAGTGCCTCCGATCTGCCTGTGATCGTTGTGAGTGCCCGGACCGACGATATTGACCACATCGTCGCGCTTGAGATCGGGGCAGATGATTATCTCGACAAACCGGTGAACCTGCGCGAGCT
Source organism: Paracoccaceae bacterium (assembly GCA_050288685.1). Taxonomy (GTDB): domain Bacteria; phylum Pseudomonadota; class Alphaproteobacteria; order Rhodobacterales; family Rhodobacteraceae; genus Sinisalibacter. The sequence goes on from JBNKEH010000010.1 coordinate 9,111, forward strand.
CCTGGTGCGCACCAGCAACATTCTGCGGCGCTATGGGGCACAGGCCAAGCCCGGGGCGAAGCCGGCCCAGCCCACGCAGGTGCAATTCAACGGTTGGACCCTCGATAACAGCGGACGCAGATTGTTTGCGGCGGATGGAACCGATGTCCACCTGACCCGCGGAGAGTTCGAGCTGCTGTCATACTTCACCGAGCGGGCGGGGCAGGTGTTGGAACGCGATCAATTGCTGGACCGCCTGAGTTCGCGCGAATGGAATCCCTACGACCGGTCTGTGGATGTGCTTGTCGGGCGTTTGCGCGCCAAGATCGAAGAAGAGCCGAAGGATCCCCGTTTGATCGTGACAGTGCATGGCATCGGCTACGTGTTTCTAGGAAGACCCAGCAACACCGTTCCGCAGGGGTAGATCCCCGGCGGTGGTGTTCTTAAGAACGGCAGGTTGAAGATCCACCGCCAGACAACAAGTGTTACCTGCTTCTGGCCGGATGCCTTCCTGCAGCGCAAACGAGGCGGCGTTCACTGCCCAACTCCCAGCATTCGGTACCCCGCGAAACGGCAGCTCAAATGGGGTCTGAGGCTGGCAGTGCTTGCCCCAATCACGGGGGCGCTTTCAGTCGAGCGCCGCCCGTTATGAGTGCCACATCCCCTTCAGAGTTGTTCTGGCGTGTGGGGGCGTTTGGTTCGGTTCAGTCTTCCGGCTCGGCGCAGGCGGGTGTGGGCTGAGTTTACGATGGCAGTGCAATCTTCGAGGCCGATATCGAGCCAGCGGTGGCTTTCGTTGGTCAGCAGTCTGGCTGCGAGGTCAGGTTCGCCGGCCTCAAGCAACAGCTCTGCACTGCGCAACGCGTTTGGAAGGTCATCTGCCAGATCTGCTTCCATTCTGCGCCAATGGTCCGACACTTCGCCCATGAGGGAGTTGTCCTGAAAGATCAGATGCATCAAACGCTTGAACTGATAGACCGCGCTATCTGCCACCTCGATCCCCTGTTCGACATGGGAGACAGTGTCGGGGTTCTCTTTCTCCTTGCGAAGATCAAGAAAGCGATGGGCCTCGCCCTGGGTCAGATAGCGATGCAGGGCGTATTCATCCGGGACACCCGTCATGCCAAGAAAGACCGGCATCAGGGGCGCGGCCAGGGGACCAACCGGCGCGTGCCACATCACGCGCAGCGCATCGTGGCTGGGATGGACCAAAGGCACCGCCTGCCCATAGCCTGCGGCATCGCCGGTGAGCCGCTCGGTGGAAATCGCCCAGAACACATCTTCACGCTGAATTTTTTCCGGTCTTGCGGCACGGGCACGCATTTGTTCCTCAATCCAGACAACGGCCGGATAGGGGCCTTTGCCCTCGCCGTAAATGGCATCCACATCAAAAGGGCCTTGCGCCGGATCGTACCAGCCCTGTTCAATCGCGGTGTCGAAAAAATGCGACGGATAGAGGAAGGTTTCACCGGTCGTATCGGTGATTTTCCCCATATATCCCGGACGGGCCGCGCGTATGTCGGAGGGGCCGAGTTTTTCAGCCACCCAAAGCTTGCGGCCACCGGCAAATTCGATGATCAGCCATGCTTCATCGGGGTCGGCGATCATATGGCAATTGCCGCCATAGGTGGAATAGCCGTGCTTGTCGATCAGCTCTGCAATCACCTCCACCCCTTCGCGGGCGGTGCGCGCGCGTTCCAGAACCAACCGCGCCAGATCGGAGTAGTTTGGCCCGGTCTGGTCTTTCGGTGTCATGGCAACGAGATCGCGACGCGAGGGCGACCAGATGTCACGCACCGCTACGCCATGTTCATTCAAGCCGCCATTGGTGATGGGGGCGGGCGCCCCTCTGAAATAGCTGTAGCTGACGCGAAGATGGCGGGCGATGTCACCGGAGACTGGTATGCGTGTCCGGTGCCCGGGCATATCGGCGTCACCGCCCACGCCCACTTCAACTGTTGCGCCGCTTTCATAGGTTCCGTGTGGAACAACCTCCAGCCAATGGCTTGATGGCTCGTCGCCGTAGCCCGCAAGCCAGGCAATGCCGTCGGATGTATGATCACGGCCGATATAGATCGCGTAGCTCATTCTCGCTCCGTTGAACTCAATTCGAAGTCAGGGGGTACAGACACGCATGGATGCGTTCACCCGAGGCCTGAACATGTGATGGTTTTATGCGCGTACAGCTTTCCCGCGCATAGGGACAGCGGGTCGCAAAATCGCACCCTTGCGGCCTGTTCAAAAGGCTGGGCACTTCACCTGTTATGGAAACATGTTTGCGGCGGCGATCCGGATCAGGTTTGGGCACACCGTCAACCAGCGCTTGCGTATAGGGATGAAGTGGCTTGGCAAAGACCTGATCTGTCGGGCCTTCCTCGACAATGCGGCCGAGATACATGATCGCCAGCCTGTCGGCGATATGGCGAATAACCGGCAAATTGTGGGTGATCACCAGATAGCTCAACCCGTATTTGGCCTGAAGTTCGGCCATCAGATTCAAAATCTCGCCCTGCACGGAAACATCAAGCCCAGCCGTCGGCTCGTCCGCGATGATCAGTTTCGGATTGAGCGCAAGGGCGCGCGCCACCCCGACCCGACGCGCTTGCCCACCGGACAATTCATGCGGGTAGCGCGTGAGAAACTGTTTAGGCAAACGCACCATGTCGGCCAGACGCTCGGCCTCGGCATCAAGGTCGATACCTTTCACACCATGGATCAGAAGCGGTTCGGTGATGAGGGCGCGCACCGATTTGCGCGGGCTGAGAGAGCCGACCGGATCCTGAAACATCATCGCCATGTCGCGCCGAAGCGGCTTGAACCGGCTTTCGGGCATATTGCGGATATCCATGCCTTCAAAACTTATGGTCCCGGCGTCTGACGCAACCAGATTGAGAATGGTACGGCCAAGCGTGGTCTTGCCGGATCCGCTCTCGCCAACAAGGCCAACCGTCTCGCCGGGGCGAACCGAGAGGCTGACATCGAGCACGGCATCGACAAAGGGGGCGGACACACCGCGCAAGCGCGCGCGCAGCGGTCCCATCGTTGCAAAGCGCACGTTGAGATCGCGAACATCCAAAAGCGGGGCGGTTCCCTTTTCAGGGCGCGTATGCAGTGAGGCTTCGCCCGCCCCAACGGTCAGTTCATCGGCAGGGGGTGGCCAGCTCGGGTCGGCATGCGGCCCGCCCACAAGGTGGCACCTGGCAAATCGGTTATCCTCCGCGCCTGCGGCCGCGGGTTCAACCGTGGTGCATATTGGCAATGCACGCTGGCAACGCGGCGCATAAATGCAGCCTTTTCGCGGGCGGGTCAGGTCTGGAATGTCGCCGGGGATCACCGGCAAGCGCCGGGTCACGCGCTCCACACGGGCAGGGTCGCATTCCAGAAGGGCCCGCGTGTAGGGATGGCGGGCATTGTGGAAAATGTCGCGAACCTCGCCAGCCTCAACAACTTCACCGGCATACATCACGACCACATCGTCGCAGAGTTCCGCGATCAGGCCGAGATTATGCGACACGACCACGATCGTTGCGCCAAATTCGCTCTGCAAATCCTTCAGCAGATGGATCACCTGCTCTTCCATCGTGACGTCCAGAGCCGTTGTCGGTTCGTCGGCGAGAAGAAGCTTGGGGCCGGTCAGCAGGGCCATGCCAATTCCGGCGCGCTGCCGCATGCCGCCTGAAAACTGGTGCGGATACTGATCGACCCGCGTCTCGGGGTCGGGAATCCCGACGCGCTTCAGCATATCGATGGCCGCAGAGCGCTTTTCCTCGCGCGACATGTTCGGACGGCGATAGAGGATGTCAAACATCTGCCGCGCATAGGTCAAAACCGGGATCTGAGAGGTCATCGGATCCTGAAAAACGACGCTGATCTCTTCTCCTCGTGCGGCACGCAGCCCGGCCTCGGACAATTTCAGCATGTCGCGATCCTCAAAAAGGATCTCGCCATCGGTGACTTCGGCATTCCCGGCCAAAAGCCCCAGAATGGACCACAATATGGTACTTTTGCCTGAGCCGCTTTCGCCCACGATGCCGATGATGCGGCCCTTGCGGACCGGGAAGCTGACCTGATGCAGGGCGTTGACGCGTCCGCGCGTCGTTCTGAACGAAAGGGAAAGATCGCGGATGTCGAGCAGCGTTTCCATCAGCGCCCCCGTCCCATGCGTGGGTCAAACAGGTCGCGCAGTGCTTCACCGAGAAATGTGAAGCCAAGCGTCGTCATGATGAGGGGAATGCCACCAGCGATGACCATCCAGGGCGTGTCACGGATGACCAGATAGCCCTCGTTCAAAATCGTGCCCCAGCTGGCGGTCGGCGGCAAAACACCAAGGCCAATGAAGCTCAGGCCAGCTTCCACGGTGACGACAACAGGAACATCCATCGCCGCAAGAATCAGCAAGGGGCCGACCACATTGGGCATGACATGATGCCAGAGGATGCGGGCAAACCCTGCGCCAAGCGAGTGCTCGGCGACGATGAAACCCGTATGGCGCAGCGCCAGCGTCGCCGTGCGCGCCACCCGGGCATAGCTGGGGATCGAGGTGACGATGACAATGATCAGCACAACGCCAAGGCTTGGGCCGGTGAGCGCGACGGTTGCCAGCGCGAGAACGATGGTCGGGAAGGCACGAACCGTATCGAATATCAGAAGCAGCAGATGGTCCAGCCAACGCGGCCCAAAGCCCGAAATCATGCCGAGGATGAGGCCCACGGTCAGCGAAACCGAAACGCCGATCGCGGCGATTTTCAGGGCCACCTGCCCACCAAACATGATCCGCGAAAATGTATCGCGCCCCAATTGATCCGTTCCGGCCAAATGCGTCAGCGTTGGCCCGGAAAGGCGCGCGGGGATGTCCATGGCATTGGGGTCATAGGGGGCCAACCAATGGGCAAAGATTGCGCTTACAAAAAAACCGATCACCAGGAAGAGGCCAACCACCGCCTGCCAGTTGGTGAGAAACTGTTTCAGCTTCTCCCGGCGCTCACGCCCGGCAGATTCACGCATGCTGTCTTCTTCCACAGGAGGAATGGATGCGCCCGCCGCGCCGGGACCGGTTTTGGGGTCAGAAGGATTCACGGACACGGGCATCTAACGTCGCAATCAGGAGGTCGGAAAGAAGGACGATGACGATGTAGAGCACCGTCGCGACCAGAACGGCGCCTTGCACCACAGGGAAGTTGCGGTCTGTCACCGAGTCGAAGATCAGTTTGCCGATACCGGGTCTGGAGAAAATGATCTCGGCAAAAACGGTGGCCGAGATCAGGCCGCCAAAGCCCATGCCAATCAGAGTGATGGTGGGCAAAATTGCCACCCGAAGCGCATAGCCAAAGACCACTTTGCTCGGTTTCAGGCCAAAGGCGCGGGCGGAACGAATATAGGGCTCGCCCATCACTTCCAGCATCGAGGCGCGAACCATCCGCGCCAGATAGCCGACCCATCCCAAGCCCACAGCGAAAGCGGGCATGATCAAATGCCGAAGCTGATCTGGGTAATCTCCGGGTTCGCCTGCGCCAATGGCTGGCAGCCAGCGCAACTGCACGGCGAAGATGAGAAGCATCCAGATCGAAACCAGAAAGGCAGGCACGGCAATCGTGCCGACCGAGAGCACACCGGTCACGCGATCCAGCCACGAATTCGGTTTTACGGCCGCAAGACAGCCGAGCGGAATGCCCAGAACGACCGCCCAGCCCATGCTTGCGAAGACCAGAGCCAGCGAAAAGCCGAGACGATCCATGATGATCGATGTCACCGGACGGTTGGAGAACACATCAACGCCAAGATCGCCCCTGACGACGCCGCCCACATAGATCATGAACTGTTTCCATACGGGCTGGTCCAGATGCATTTTGGCGGCATAGCGCGCGATTGTTTCAGGCGTTGCGCGTGGCCCAAGGGCAATCCTCGCCGGATCGCCGGGGATCATGTGAAGCAGTGAAAACAGCACCAGCACGACTGCCAGAATGACCGCGAGGGAAAGTACAAGGCGTTTGACGATATAACCGGTCATTGGCGCGGCCCCCTTTTCAGGGGGCCGCGATCAAGCCGCGCCGGGAAATATCGCCGGGCGAGTATCATACGGCTTTGAACCGATGATAGTCTTTCTCACCCGACGGTGCGGCATTGATTTCTATACCATCGCGATAGGCAAAGACCTGGGGCTCATGGTTGATCCAGACATAGGCGCCGGTATCCTCCATGATTTGCTGCATTTGCAGATAGATCTCAGCCCGCTTGGCTGTATCGGTTTCGGCTACGCCTTCTTCGTAGAGCCGATCAAATTCCGGATCGGTCCAACGTTCCCAGTTCCAGATGCCAACCTGGCTCGACACGAACCATTGGGTCGCCTCGTAGGGATCCGGAACCGTGCCGAAGCGCATCAGCCAGATTTCCAGATCTTTCCACTGGTCGCCGGCGGATTCAGCGCCCATTTCCCAGAACGGACCGTTGTCGACCGGCAGAACGGTGACGGTGATGCCGATCGCGGCGAGGTTGGCCTGAATGATCTGCGCGGTGAGCATCCGTTCCTGGGTGTTGAGCGTGCGCAGCGTCAGGCTGAGGCCGGAAACGCCCGCTTCCGCCAGCAGCTCCCGGGCTTTGGCCGGGTCGTAGCTGTAAGAGCTCTGCTCACGGTGCCCAACGAGCCCCGGGCAAATGATGCCGTTGGATTTGGCGGAGGTGTCGGAATAGGCCCCGGCAAGGATCGAGTCGACATCAACCGCATATTGGATCGCCTTGCGAACCTTGATGTCTTGCAGCTTCTCGTGCTGGGTGTTCATGCCCAGCCACATATATTGAAGCTCACCCACCGTGATGAGATTGGTGTTCGGCGGTATCTGCTTTTTGTAGCGTGCCAGCGTATCCGACCCCAGCACGGTGCAATCCAGCTCGCCCGCTTCAAAGGCCAGTTCAGAGGCTTTGATTTCGGGGATGATGTTGCATTCAACGCGTTCGAAATCGGGGATGGGGCCGGTCCAGGCCAGATCGAGTTCAAACACCACGCGCTGACCGCCATCCGTCGACAGCGTGTAGGGGCCGCAGGTTGCCGGGAATGTATCGGTGAACTTTCCACCGGCGTCCTCGACGGCCTTTTCACAGACAATGGCGCCCGGGCCATGGCAGAGCGTCACCATGAAGAACGGCGCGAAGGGCTGCTTGAGCACCAGCGTGCCGGTAAGCTCGCCGGTGACTTCGACCGTGTCCAGCGCATCGAAGTATCCGCCCCAGTCGCTGCCCCTCATGCGCGCATAGGAATAGGCCACGTCGGAGGCTTTGACCTTGCCGTAGCCACCTGACCACATCAGACCATCGACAAGCTCGAAGTCGATATGCGTCGGGTCACGCTGCTCAAGTTTCTTAACGTAAGCAGTGGGCTGCCAGCTCACCGCATCGCCGTCGCGGACATATTCGGCCAAGAACGGCAGGCACTGTTTCTGCGCTTCAACCGAAGGACCGCCGACCATATAGCCCGGATCCAGGATCTTGATGTCGTTGTCGAGACGCAGACGCAGCACCTTGCCATCTGCGGCCCACAAGATCCTCGGCATCCCGGATACCAGTCCGGCTGCCGTCAACGCCCCGGTCGTAGCCAGAAAGTGGCGACGCGTGGGTGTCAGATTGGTCATGGTACCTCCTCCGCTTGAAGTTCCTGTTGTGATTCAGGCTAGCGACAGCACTGTGAGGCCGTCAATTTCGCTACCTTTCGCGAATCGTGTCAAAATTCGCGTCATATTGCGAAGTTTTGACCGTGAAAGTGCCGTTCAGCCGGGTCGCGTTTACCCGCCCTCTGGGGAATGATTTCGTGGATGGCAGACGGGTCGGGAGCAAATTTGCGCGGACATCCGGTGTGATCCAGATGTGGTTTTCCTTGGGTTCCTGAGGCTTGTGGCGCCCTTCGCCTTGAGCCGGCGACGCTCGCTTGGTTATGGCACAGGCTTGCCCGCGTATCGTCGAGCTTGGCACCTGCGCTCAAACGGCCAGACGAGATAGCGGTTCGAAAAGCAGTCTTTTCGCCATGGATGGTCCCGGACGTACGGTTTTGTCTGGGTTTTTCCCTTCCAGCACGCAAAATTCCGAAACATGCGCAATTTGACAGCTTAGTAGCGTCAGGTTACGAATGGTGATGTCAGATTTTGCCCTGAACCTCGCCAGCCTTTGCGCGCGTCATCGTTCGATCGCCGAAATCTGCCGACGTATTGGTATCAATCGCCAGCAATTCAACAAATACCTTGCGGGCCAATCGCATCCCTCGCGGCACAATATGCGAAGGTTGTGTGCTTTCTTTGGTGTGAGTGAATCTGAAATCCTGCTGCCGCCGGAGCGGTTTGAAGCGCTCATCGGCTTGCGGGACAGTCCCCTCGACAAGACCGCCATGGAGGGGCCGCTTCGCCACCTGGACAAATTATATGCGCGCAGCAGTCCGATGGACAAATATGCAGGCTTCTATTTCCGCTATTTCTATTCCTTCGGATTCAAAGGGCTGATCATCCGCTCGCTCGCCACAATCACCGTGGAAAACGGGAATGGCTATTGGAAGAACGTTGAGCGGCTAAATCTCGCCTCCGGCGATCAGTCAAGTGTCGTGAACAAATATGAAGGTACAATCCTGCAACTGGCAGACCGTATATACATCATGGAATACGAAACCCTGCAGATGCATTCCGTCACACAATTGGTGCTCTATCCGACCTACCGCCAGCATATTGATCTGCTGATGGGTATTCAAACCGGCGGCCCCACCCGGCGTGGCCGCAAACCCGGCGCGTCACGCGTCGCCCTCGAATTCCTCGGAACCAATATCAACTTGCGTAAGGCTCTGAGCATGACCGGAGTGTTCAGCCCCGAAGACCCAACCCTTCGCCCAGAGATCGTCCAAGCCATTCGCAACACAATCTCCAAAGGCGATTTCGTGCTGGAAGTTGACGAGCCATAAGCTTGGGATGTGTTTAGCCGAAATGCCGCGCCGCGAGCGGATGGCGATCTGCCGCGATATGGGCCGCAATATGGGCCAGACCCTGTTCGAGATCTATCACAATGCCGAGTTTCGCACCCGGCTGGACCGGTTCAGTGTGTCCGGCCCCGGGCTCGCGGCGCTTGAACAGGCGCAGGCGGCGGGCAAGGGCGCGATCATCGTCTCGGGCCATTTCGGCCAGTGGGAAGCGGTGCGTGCGGTGCTGAAGGCGCGGGCCATGGAATGCGGCGCGGTCTATCGCCCGCAGACCAATCGCAACTACCAGCGCCGCCTTCTGGCTGGGATCGAGGCGGGGGGCCTGCCGATCCTGCCCACCGGCCATTCCGGCACCAAGGCGCTGGTGCGGCATCTGCGGGCCGGGGGCATCATCGCCATCCTGCTCGACGAGAAATACCCCGAGGGCGAGCGACTGTCCTTTCTGGGCCAACCGGCGCTGACCTCGCTTTCGGCCGCGCAACTGGCGCTGAAATACGACCTGCCGATGGTGCCCGCCTACGGCACCCGCACCGGCGACGGCAGCACATTCGCGGTCGAGTTCGAAGCCCCTATTGCCCACACCGACGCCGTGACC